>NZ_BAOG01000054.1 GCF_000400365.1 Vibrio jasicida CAIM 1864 = LMG 25398
ATTTTAGCTCGCGGCTATATTTGGACATAAAAAGACCCCCAATAATTAGTGTCCAACTATTGGGGGTCAGTTCATTTCGCAGGCTTTTCTTTTTGTCTTACGCTTTGCGCCTAATCAGTTGGCTAAGCATAAATAGGGATGTCGCGCTAATCACAACAGAAGGACCTGCGGGTGTATCAAAATGCCAAGACAGACTGAGTCCCATTAATACAGCAACAGAGCCAATGATTGAGGCGAAAAAGGCCATTTGTTCCGGCGATGAAGAGACTTTACGTGCGGTTGCTGCAGGGATGATCAATAGGGAAGTCATAATCAGTGCACCAACAAACTTCATACCTACTGCGATAACAATACCGACCATCAGCATTAATACTAAGCGCACTAAATCTGTATTTACGCCTTCGACAGCAGCTAACTCTTCACTTACGGTGCTCGATAACAATGGACGCCAGAAAAAGTACAAACATGCACTTACAGCCACAACACCAGCGTAAATGAACATTAAGTCTTGTGGAGAAACGGCGAGTAAATCACCAAATAGGTAGCTCATCAAGTCAATGCGAACATTATCCAAGAAGCTCACAGAAACTAAGCCGATGGAAAGGGCGCTATGAGCTAAAATACCAAGTAGGGTATCGGTGGCAACGAGTTGCTGTTTTTGTAGCGTTACGAGCAATACCGCAAGGGCTAAACAGCACACTAAAAGAGCCAGATACAAATTTACATTAAGCAGAAAGCCAAGGGCGAGTCCCATTAGGGAAGCATGCGCTAACGTATCACCAAAGTAAGCCATTTTCCGCCACACGACGAAAGAGCCTAATGGTCCTGCAATAATGGCAATACCAATGCCAGCAAGAATAGAAGGCAGTAAAAACTCAATCATGGTGGTGATGTCCGTGGTTATGTTGTGAGCAAGATGTCGCATCGCCTGTTACAGGAGAGCCAGCAAGATCGTGATGATGGTGTTCATGATCATGATGATAAAAAGCAAGCGATTCACGAGTCGCGTTACCAAATAGAGCGATGTACGACGGATGCTGAGTAATCGTCGCTGGTGAGCCAGAGCAACAAACATGATGGTGCAAACATATGACATCATCTGTTTTCGCCATTACCAGATGCAGGTCGTGCGATACCATGAATACACCACAATCGAAGCGATGACGAATGCTTTCGATTAAATCGTATAAGTCAATCTGACCTTGAATATCAACGCCTTGAGCTGGTTCATCAAGTACTAAGAGTTCTGGTCGCTGGAGTAGAGCACGAGCGAGCAATACCCGCTGGTTCTCACCACCAGACAAGCGATGCATATTGCTATTTAGTAAGTGTTCCGCTCCAACTAATCTCAAAGCATCTAGGCATTCTTGTTTGCTGTATTTCCCAGCAAGATTAAGGAATCGAACGACATTGAGAGGCAGAGAGTCGTTGAGTTTCAGTTTCTGAGGAACATATCCAATCTTCAGCTTTCGTTTGTTCGTAAGTTTGCCACTTGTCGGTTTTTGTAACCCTAAAATGACTCGAACTAAAGTGGATTTTCCCGCTCCGTTGGGACCGATAAGAGTAGTGATTTTACCCTTTTCTAATTCCATGCTGATGTTATCAAGAACTCTACGACCATCGAATTCGACGCACAGCTGTTCAAGACGGACTAATGAAGACATGAATGAAACTCATTTGCAAACTGATGATGTTATAATGTAACATTATCTCACTTTCAACGCCATATCCCAAGTAAAACTATGAAAAGAGCACTAATTCTTGTTGCTTCAGCAATACTAACTTTACCTGCACACGCAGTGACCGTGTTAACTAGCATCAAACCTATTCAAATGATCACAACTGAGCTAACGGAAGGTGTAACAACACCGGATGTGTTACTTCAGAATAATGCCTCTCCTCATGATTATGCTTTGCGTCCTTCGGATGTAAAAAAAGCGGCTGCGGCTGATCTTGTTATTTGGTATGGGCATGATTTAGAACCCTTCCTTGAAAAAGTGGTAGCAGACAAAGACAACACGCTTACCGTAAGTAAAATCCCAGACCTTAAATTGCGTGAATTTGGTAGCGAGCATGCTCACGACCATGATGGGCACGATCACGGTACCCATGATCCTCATTTTTGGCTTGGTATTGAAACCGTTCAACAAGTCGCTAACGCGATCGCCCATAAACTCGCTGAAATCGATCCTGCTAATGCCAGCACTTATGCAGCAAACCTGAAAAAATTTGATGAACATCTGAAAACGACAGACGCAGAAATTAAGCAAGAGCTTACGCCAGTTAAAGACAAGGGGTACTTCGTTTTCCATGATGCCTATGGTTACTTTGAAGCGCGTTATGGGCTAAACCAAATGGGCCACTTTACTGTCTCTCCTGATCGCAAGCCTGGCGCAAAAACATTGATTCATATCCGTAAAACACTAGGGACGGGCGATGTAGCATGTGTCTTTTCTGAGCCACAGTTTACTCCTGCAGTGATCGAAAGTGTTATGCGTGGTAATGACGTGAACACTGGCGTACTTGATCCGCTAGGCAGTGAAATTGATGTACAGTCAGGCAGTTACTTTGCATTTCTGAAACAAATGTCGAATAGCTTTAGTCAATGTTTGAGCGAAAAGTAACAAATGTGTTGTTACTCCTTACACTGAATTCGTTTTTAACGTGATCCAACAGTAAGAATTGCAACCTTTGGCGCAGTGAGTCTTTCCTATTAAAGGATTTGAAGTATCATTATCAATAATTAGCGGCTCGAAATAACCATATTGACACTTAGCTATGGAAGGCATGAATGTACAAGAGCACGCACGTATTGATACATGTAAGGATTTCAACTTGCTGCGCCCATTAGCCCTATTTTTTGGGGTTTTTATCCTCTCATTTCAAACGTTTGCTTCAAGTGAAGCGAATGCGATCTTCTACCCTTTGCCAAATCAGGTTAAGGGCACTTTTATTGCGGCGAAAAAATTGTTTCCTGGTGAACAGGGCGGGCTATGGATCCATGATGTTCACGGCAGAGTATTGTTCTATGACGGTCAAACGACGCTTCCCAAATCAGGCAGTTTCCTGCCAGCGAGAGAAGAACAATTAGCCTATCACAAAGGGTCATTTTGGACCTTTGTTGAAAATGAAGTTTATCAAACCTACCCAAATCGAGATCGTCGGCTAGTCTTTAGCCTCAATCCAGGCTCCCAAATACGTAAAATTGGTTCTTCGGGTCAATATATTTGGGTCAGTGATGGTGCGCATTTCTATACGTATAACATCGACACCAGCGAGCTGAATTCCTTCTCATTGCTCCAGCTTTATCAGCACAGCAACAATAGTTATGTATACATCAACGATGCCATATTTGTTGAAACAAAATGGGCCTTGGCGACGACATCAGGTGTCTACCTTTCTGAAGGCAATTCGTTTAACCACGTCGTTTCCTCAGGTAAGCACTACATAGAAAAAGTCTATTATTCGCATACCCGAAGGGAAATACTCATCGGAACGTTGAAAGGTGCGCTGATTTTCAATATTTACGAGCCTAACAAACCCGTGATCAGAATCGGAGCCTCCCATGTTTTGACGTTTGCAGAGACGAACCAAGAGTATTGGGTTGGTACAGAACAAGGGTTATATCTGTACTCTTTTTTGACTGGTGCTGTGACTCAGGTGACGCCTGCAAGTTTCTTGGAGATCGAATTAGCGAGTACCAAAATTTACTCTTTGTTGAACGATAATATGGGAGGAATGTGGATCGCGACGAATCAAGGGATTCGCTATTACTCACTATTCAGCAAAAAGTTTGAACGTATTACTTTCAGCAGTTATGAC
Organism: Vibrio jasicida CAIM 1864 = LMG 25398; assembly: GCF_000400365.1. Lineage (GTDB taxonomy): Bacteria > Pseudomonadota > Gammaproteobacteria > Enterobacterales > Vibrionaceae > Vibrio > Vibrio jasicida. Next base: position 3,823 of record NZ_BAOG01000054.1, read on the forward strand.
TCACAAACACTTTCTGGCCGTATTCGACAGACATTAACTGGCCCAGATGGCGTGTTATGGTTTGTCGATGACCACAACTTATATCGTTCTGGCTCTAAAGGTGTCATGAAAGTGATGAATTTAGCATCACAAATCAATGAGTTTGCTTTCCAAGGCGACAGATTATGGCTGGCGACGTCTTCAGGATTAGAGATCTACAATTTAAATGATTTAGAACGTGTTAGTTATCCCTATTTAAGGGTTATGGCTGGTCGACCTATCGAACATATCGTTGCTGATGGTTCAACAAGACTGTGGGCTTCAAGTGGGTATCAATTATTTAATATTGATGTTTCTAGCCAAGAAGTTAGGAACTTTGGTAGTGATTGGTTAGTCAGCCAATACCTACCTGCTAAGATCACCCGTCTCTACGACAAAGAAGAACTGTTATTGATTGGTACTGACCACGGTGTGTACGAGTACGATGGAGAACGAATCCGATTTAACCGTTTCTCAGAAAAATACGGTGAATCCTTAGACATGATTACAGCAATCGACGGTTCTCAGTGGTTTGCCTCTGCATACGGCGTGTTTAAAACGGTGCCAGGTAGTGATTCAAAGCAAGTCATGGAAATGAGTGTTTCCAACTCTCGTCCTGCATGTATGATCAGTGACTCTGAAGGCGTCTGGCTCGCATCGTCTGTTGGCCTGAGTTATTACCATTTGTCTGGTCAGTTAATGAAACATTATTCCTCTTCATCCGGCTTGATAAATAATGAGTTCTTGCCTGGTGTATGTAATACGATCAGGCGTGCTGAGGATAGTGACCGCCAACTTATCTTTGGTTCGCAATATGGGTTGGTCAAGGCTGATGCTTCTAAGCTTCTGGTGTCTAATACGCCAGAATCCAAGCTTATTGTTAGCCAAGTCATGTTAGAAAATGATGTGGTTCAAGTCGGAAGCGCCGATCTTTTGGAGATGAAGCTACCGTATGGGTCTTCTTTAAGTTTCCTTTTTGGTGTCATGCCTAAACCTGACAATCAGAATTTGTATTATCGCTTGCACGAAAATGAGAAGTGGCAAACTTTAGAAGGTGGACAACTGACTCTAGAGCACCTGAATTCAGGAGAGTATCACTTACAAGTGAGTAATGACTCACAATTAGCCTCTGGAATGATAGGGCTTGATTCGAAATTTACTGTCTTGGAACCGTGGTATTTATCTAAACTCGCGATCACGGGTTTTACCATGGTGGTTATTGTCATTCTTGCTTTGATTATTTACTGGCGTTCTCGCTATGTACTACAGGCCAACCGTGACCTCGCTGCTCAAGTTACATTGAAAACAAACCAATTACGCCATCAAAGTCGTGTATTACTCACCAGTAATCAGCAGTTGAGAAAGCAAATACAGGTAAGAAACTTATTAGTCGACCATGTTGCCCAATCGATTAAGACAAGCGTCGATTCCATTGCCAATAGGTTGCCTATAGATCTGGACTCAGCAACCCAAGACCATCTTTCGAAAACCTACTGGCAACTTAACGAATTAAAGAGTTCGCCAGAAGATAGCAGCGGTGGCAGCCAAAATTACAACCTAAGCCAAATAACGCAGTCTGTCGTTGACGTATGGCGAGAGGATTTCTCGAAAGCTGGCATTGTTGTCGAGTTGGAAGATGCTTATAAATCCAGTCGAATCGCACTTGAGAGTTTTAATCTCGATGTTATCTTCAATAGCATCTTTGCTAATGCGATAAAGCGTTCATTCCGAGGTCAGTCAGTTAAGCTGGTCTTAGAGGAGGGAAATGACATTGTTTCGCTCAGCTTTATCGATTACGGAACTCAACTGCCTAGTAAAGTGTCGACGATGCGTCCTTCTAATACTACAAATGTAGACTTAAGTATGGACAACCTGCCTCAACTGGTATCGGTGAGTGGAGGACATTTATCAATGTTCGCCTCTGATGCTCAGAATAAAATCGAAATCACTTGGCCATGTGCGCAAGAGCTGAGCCATGTTGAGGAATCATTACCGGAATTTACCCAATCAGAACCAATATCGGAGAAAGTGTCACCGGAGCAAGAGTGGCTGATGAAAGTTTATCAATTAGTTGCAGAAAATTATCATGATGCGGAATTCGGTACCGCCTCTGCGGCGAAGTTGCTGTTTATGTCTGAACGTAGCTTACAGCGTCGTTTCAAATCCGCGTCATCGAGAACTTTCAAAGATTATCTTACAGAGGTGCGCTTAGAAACAGCATGTGAGCAACTATTAGCGGGTGAAAAAATCAGTGAGGTTGCATTTAATTGCGGATTTAATGACCCTTCCTACTTCAGTCAAAAGTTTAAGCACCACTTCGGTTTACCTCCGTCTAAGTTTGCTATGACGCAAGAGAATCAAGTTAGCTAGATTCATTAGCTTTTGATGCTCTGCTATTAAATTGTTAAGCCCGGCTCGTTTTGATGCTGGGCTTTTTATTACGCCAAGCATCGAATCGACTTGGTTTGACGCGGCTTGTTAGAGGCATGCTTTGAGATGCGAGTTATGACTATTTATCACATGATCTTTTGGTTGTGTGGGGTTGAGCGTGCTCGAGGTAGTGCAATTAAGTTCGGGAAACTAACAGTGAACAATGGAGTGTTGATGTATTGAGTATTAAGGGGAGTAAAGCGTTAAGTGGATAAAGAAAGAGAAGAAAAAAATATCGTGGTATAGCCGGGGGGACTATACCACGGGTGTCAATGACACCTTCGCTTGCTGCCGGAGTGACATGTTGCCATGTCACCTCTGGAATTCTTTTGAGTGGCTGTTGCCTCTCGATGGATTAACTATACGAGACCTTACTTATTTTTCTTATAAAAATAACGACAGGTTAATGTGAGAAAAGCGACAAAATGCCAAGTTTAACCTAAGCTCATGTTTTTGTTTGTTATTTTGTTTGACTAGTATTGGCTTGTTGCGATTGTGTTAATTGCTGTATTGCTGAAAATATTCAATTTTGACGAAAATGACGAGAGATTGATTAACGGAGTTGACGTTGTATTTCGTCAAAAGCATTAATGAAATCTTTGATTTCACACAATGAATGCAAGGGAATGGCGGAGTATCATCTGCTTCCTGTATACTATTAATAATAATATTTCTCATTAGCACTACCCTTAAGGGCCATTATGAAGTTATCAGAGATTAAACCCGGCGAAACGGTGACTATTCGTTTATTGGAAGGTCTTACATCGGATGTCAGAAAAAAGCTTATGGTGATGGGTTTACTTCCCAATACTGAAGTGAAAGTCATTCGACGAGCTCCAATGGGTGACCCACTGCAAGTAGAAGTACGTGGTGTTTCTGTGGCACTACGAGAAGCTATTGCTCAAAGCATCGAAGTGGAGCGCGTATAATGCAATACCAAATTCTTACAGTCGGTAACCCAAACAGCGGTAAAACGACGCTTTTTAATGGTCTTACTGGTGCAAAGCAGCAAGTAGGTAACTGGGCAGGTGTCACCGTCGAGAAGAAAACCGGTCAGTTCAAACATGCCGGTGACGACTTTGCTTTAACTGACCTGCCGGGCATTTACTCTTTAGACAGTGGTAATGACAGCAACAGTATTGATGAATCCATTGCCTCTCGTGCGGTTCTGACGCACCCTGCTGATCTGATCATCAACGTAGTCGATGCAACAAGTCTTGAACGTAGCTTATATATGACACTGCAGTTGCGCGAACTTGGTCGTCCGATGATTGTTGTATTAAACAAAATGGACGCACTTAAGCGTGAACGCCAAATCATCAACGTTGCAGAACTAGAAAAAACGTTGGGTTGCCCGGTAGTTAGCCTTTCAGCGACAAACAAAGCACAAGTAGCAGAATTTAAAGAGAAGCTGCACAAGTCTGTGGTTCAAGGTGTCGCGTTAAAAGAAGTCGCTTTGAATTACGGCGAACAAATGGAAGCGGCGATCGGCAAAGTTTCGGCTCTTTTCAATGATCAAACCGTTTCTCACCGAGCATTGGCGATTCGCGCACTAGAAAAAGATGCACTGGTTCTTAATAGCATGTCGGATGCAGACCGCAATGGTGTTGAAAATACGATTGCCGAGCTAGATCTTGATGTTGACCTGCATGTGGCTGACACCAAATACACACATCTTCACGAAGAGTGTAAGAAAGTACGCCGTAGCGAAGGTAAGTTAAGCCGCAGCGTGACTGAAAAGCTAGACCAATTCATTTTGAACAAGTGGGTGGGCATCCCATTCTTCTTCGTTGTGATGTACCTAATGTTCATGTTCTCTATCAACATTGGTAGTGCGTTCATCGACTTCTTCGATATCGGTGTTGGTGCTCTGTTGGTTGATGGTGGTCACCACTTGTTAGACGGTCATTTGCCTGTGTGGTTAGTGACGGTGCTTGCTGATGGTATCGGCGGCGGTATCCAGACGGTTGCAACCTTCATTCCGGTTATCGCTTGTTTGTACCTGTTCCTAGCGGTACTTGAGAGCTCAGGTTACATGGCTCGTGCAGCATTCGTACTAGATAAAGTGATGCAGAAGATTGGCTTACCGGGTAAAGCATTCGTTCCGCTCGTGCTGGGCTTTGGTTGTAACGTACCGTCAATCATGGCGACTCGTACTCTAGACCAAGAACGTGAGCGCAAACTGGCTGCATCTATGGCGCCATTTATGTCATGTGGTGCTCGTCTGCCTGTATACGCGTTATTCGCTGCGGCATTCTTCCCAGGTTCTGGTCAGAACATTGTATTCGCACTTTACCTACTTGGTATTGTGGCAGCGATCTTCACGGGTCTTTTCCTTAAGCACACGCTTTACCCAGGTAGCAGTGATAGCCTAGTGATGGAAATGCCAGACTATGAGCTTCCTACGCTACAAAACGTCGTGATCAAAACTTGGCAAAAACTGAAGCGCTTTGTTCTAGGTGCCGGTAAAACCATCGTAATCGTTGTTGCTATTCTGAGTTTCTTCAACTCATTGGGTACTGATGGCAGTTTTGGTAACGAAGACAGCGAAAACTCTGTGCTTTCTAAAGCAGCGCAAGTTGTGACTCCAGTATTCTCACCAATCGGTGTTCAAGAAGACAACTGGCCAGCGACGGTAGGTATCATTACCGGTATCTTCGCAAAAGAGGCGGTAGTTGGTACGCTGAACAGTCTATACACTACGCCAAGCGACGGCGAAGACGCAGAATTTGACCTAATGGGCAGCCTAGAAGAGGCAGTAATGAGTATCCCAGAAAACCTAGCCGGTTTGAGCTACTCAGATCCACTAGGTATTGAAGTGGGTGACTTAACTGACTCAAATGCGGTTGCAGAAGAACAAGAAGTCGATGCTTCTATCTTCGGTAACATCAAATCGCAGTTTGCTTCTGGCAATGCAGCGTTTGCTTACCTAATCTTTATCTTACTGTACACACCATGTGTTGCAGCAATGGGTGCTTACGTACGTGAGTTTGGCCATAAGTTCGCTCGATTTATAGCAGTATGGACAATGGGATTGGCTTACCTATGTGCGACGTTCTACAACCAACTGACACATTTCGCAGATAGCCCAGTGACCAGTGGTATTTGGATTGCGGTAATTGTAGCAATCTTCTTTGGTACATACCGTGTGTTCAAACGAGTTGGTAAGAAGCAAAACGGTGCATTAGAGGCGCAAGTAGCATGATTTTAAAAGAGCTTTATCAATACATTGCAGACAAAGGAATCGTCTCTCAATCAGATCTGGCTAAGCAGTTTGGGATGAGTGAAGATGGCGCCGACGCGATGTTAAGCGTGTGGATCAAGAAGGGAAAAATTAACCGTCTAGTCGACACCAATAAAGCTCATGATGTGACTCGAGTACGTTACTCAGTAACTAAGCAAGATGGTTTATCACTGACAGTGACCATGTAGCAATTAAAATTATCATGTAAAGACGACAAAGCCGCATCAGTAACGATGCGGCTTTTCTTTTGCTAGTTATTGTATTGTGAATACAGCGGAATCAATGCTCTTCAGAGTGTTTAGTCGCACCTAACCCGAGGAACTTCAACCCTAGACTTAAAACTAAAATCGAAATAGGTAAGGTCAAGATCGTCCAATTTAAGCTGTCGAAGTTAATCAGTACGAGCTCCAAGAACTTCACAAACAAAATCACAATGATGACTTCAGCCAAGATATTTTTCAGGTGGCCGATGTTTGGGGTTCTGATCCAATGTAAAACCGACTGTTCTTGTGTTTTCGCTTTAGCTTTGTTGGAAATAAATAGTGTGTAGATGCCGTGAGCAAAGATGAACAAAACTAGCGCAACAAGAAATGTATCCAGCGACTTAATCAAATAAGCGATCGCGATATCTGCTTTATCTAAATGTGCGAGTGCTTCCGGAGGTGTTTGATTAAGAATGAAGACTGCAAACGCCGAATAGGTTTTCGCTGCGCCCATAACAAAAAGCAAGAACGAAGCAGCCATAGAACAGATGATGGCGATCCAGCTGACGTATCGGAATGTGTTGAAGACTTGTTTCATGATGACCCTCTCTAATTGAGCTGGCAGTCTAAACAAGTTTGATTTAAGTGATAATCCCAGAAAAATGAGAAAGATTGTTACAAATATGTATTAATCTTCCTCTACTTATCTCGTGTGTATTCAAAGGCGGATGATTTTTACTCGCGGTGCTTATGCCTTTTGGAAAATAGAGCTCAGTGACAGTACGTTCTTAATGCGCCCAAGTAGCTCGTTTTGCTCTTCTTCTGTACGGAATTTACCTTTGGTGTTACCCCAAACCGGTCCAGGCCATGCGACGTCATCTTTGAAGCGAGCGATATGGTGAATGTGCAGCTGTGGCACCATATTACCTAGCGCACCAAGGTTTAACTTGTCTGGACGGAATGTGGCTTCCAGTGCTTGGCTTACCGCTTGAGACTCTAGCAAAAATTGTTGCTGTTCTTGCATTGGCAAGTGGTGAAGCTCTTTTAGGTTTGCACGTTTAGGTACCAAGATAACCCATGGCACGGCATTGTCTTTATGCAGAAGCGCCACACACAGTGGGAAGTGACCGATAACGGTGGTGTCTTTTGCCAGTTGAGGGTGCAGTTCAAAACTCATTATATTATCCGATTTGAATTGAATGACATCAGTATACGCCAGATAAAACAAAAGGTTGGCGCTTTCACGCCAACCTTTCTAAATCATCTCGATTCTCAATTCGCTTACATGCGCTCTAGAGTATCGATACCTAGTAGAGACAGCCCCTGCTTGATAGTCTTCGCTGTTAGCGCTGCTAGTTTCAGACGGCTTTGTTTCACTGCTTCGTCTTCTGCAACTAGGATAGGGCACGCTTCGTAGAAGCTAGAGAACTGACCTGCTAATTCGAATAGGTAGCTACACATGATGTGTGGTTGACCTTCGCGAGCAACAGATTGAACCGCTTCTTCGAACTGCATGAGTTTTGCAATAAGCGCTTTTTCTTTCTCGTCAGTGATTTTGATTTCACCTTGTAGATCATCCATAGAAACGCCAGCTTTAGCGAATACAGATGCTACACGAGTGTAAGCGTATTGCATGTACGGTGCAGTGTTACCTTCGAACGCTAGCATGTTGTCCCAATCGAACACGTAGTCCGTTGTACGGTGCTTAGAAAGGTCTGCGTATTTAACCGCTGCCATTGCAACAGTATTTGCGATCGCTTTCTTCTCGTCTTCAGCTAGCTCAGGGTTCTTAGATTCGATCAGCTGTGCTGCACGAACTTCTGCTTCATCAAGAAGGTCTGCTAGACGAACAGTACCACCAGCACGAGTCTTGAATGGTTTACCGTCTTTACCTAGCATCATGCCGAATGCATGGTGTTCAAGAGAAACAGATTCTGGAATGTAACCCGCTTTACGAACGATAGTCCAAGCTTGCATTAGGTGTTGGTGCTGACGAGAGTCGATGAAGTAAAGTACGCGATCCGCGCCTAGTTCCTCGTAACGGTATTTCGCACATGCGATGTCCGTTGTTGTGTATAGGAAGCCGCCGTCGCGTTTCTGAACGATAACGCCCATCGCTTCGCCGTCTTTGTTCTTGAATTCTTCAAGGAACACAACTTGCGCGCCATCATCTTCAACCGCAAGACCTTGTGCTTTAAGGTCTGCTACGATCTTAGGTAGCATGTCGTTGTACATGCTCTCGCCCATTACGTCATCACGAGATAGAGATACGTTTAGACGATCGTAGTTGCGTTGGTTTTGGATCATGGTAACGTCAACTAGCTTCTTCCACATTTCTGCGCAGAACTCGTCACCGCTTTGCAGTTTTACAACGTAGCCACGAGCTTTTACTGCAAACTCTTCGTCTTCATCGTACAGCTTTTTCGATTCACGGTAGAAACCTTCAAGATCCGCCAGTTCCATAGAAACTTCGCCAGACTCTTGTTGTACACGCTCAAGGTTTGCGATAAGCATGCCGAACTGAGTACCCCAGTCACCGATGTGGTTCGCACGGATCACTTTGTGACCTAGGAACTCAAGAGTACGTACTACTGCATCACCGATGATGGTTGAACGTAGGTGACCAACGTGCATTTCTTTAGCAACGTTTGGTGCAGAGTAGTCAGCAACGATAGTTTGAGCTTCGTCTGCTGCAACGCCAAGACGTGAGTCAGCCAGTGCTGCTTCCGCTTGTTTTGCTAGGAACTCTTCGCTTAGGAAAATGTTGATGAAACCAGGACCAGCGATTTCTGTCTTGCTCGCAATACCATCTAGGTCTAGAACATCCAGTACTTTCTGTGCAAATTCTCGTGGGTTAGTACCCAGTTTTTTAGCAACGCCCATTACGCCGTTTGCTTGGTAGTCACCAAATTGTGGCTTTGCTGATTGGCGTACTGCCGCAGGGCTGCCTGCAGGTGCGCCAGCGGCTTCTAGAGCCTGAGATACTTTGTCATTAATAAGTGCTTGGATATTCACACGCGTTTCCTTCAATTCAAGGACGAAGAACTCGGCGAAGTAAGTGCCGAGTTCTGTTGGAGTTCACAAAAATGGGGCTAATGATAACAACTTTATTGCTTTTCATACAGAGAGGAATTGGGGAAATTTATACTTTTTCGATTGAATGGAAATGTGGCTTAGTTTGCGTTTACTATTGCGCTCAGAGTAATGAGATAAATCGCCCTATAAGAGAGCCACAATGACGACTCAACTAGTTGAAAAACGCCTAGCGCCTGAATTGATGATCCAAGATCTGGATGCATTTATGGCGAAGATTGAAGAGCTTGCATCCCTGTTAAAACTGGATCTGAGCTTTGCTCAAGCAGATCATATTGCATTGCGTATTAATGATACTGAAACAGCGAAAGCAGCGCATGAAGCATGGAGCCAATACGGTAAGGTGATTTCACAAGCGAAAATCAACGGTCGCCCAATTATCGTCATTGAATTTGATAAAGCACTGGAAAGCCGTGGCTGGAAGATAGAGTGTTTGGAGCTACCATACCCAGCGGAAGGCAAAATCTACTCAACTGAAAGCTGGGAACATGTGGAGTTTGTGATTCCGTCTCATGCTGAAACCGCCGATGAGTTTTTAGCGGATTTGAAACACACTTATCCTGCGTTTGGTGCGCGTTTTGATGAGTTAGGAGAGCTGGGCGTGAAGATCAAACTGTCGAGCCCAAAAGGGGAAGGCGAACGCTTGAACAACCCAACCGTGGCGTTTAAGTATCAAGGTATTTGTATCAAGTTGCACCCACATTCACTCAAGCGTATTGTGGAGTCAGAGCAGGCTGAATAAGTTAGCTTTTAACGATTAGAAAGAAGAAAGGGTTGCCCAATGAGCAACCCTTTCTTTTATTGAAATTCGATAAACTTAAAGAATAACCGTCTTATTGCCGTAAACAAAAACGTGATCATTGATCACTTTATTCAAAGCCTTGCTCAATACGTTCTTCTCGACATCGCGACCCGCTTGCGCCATATCTTGTGCGCTAAACGTGTGATCCACTGGAATAACGTCCTGCTTGATGATTGGGCCTTCATCCAAGTCATTCGTCACGAAGTGCGCTGTTGCACCGATGATCTTCACACCGCGGTCGTAAGCTTGTTGGTACGGTTTTGCGCCGATAAACGCGGGTAAGAAGCTGTGGTGGATATTGATGATCTTGTGACGGTATTTCTCTACGAAAGTTGGAGTGAGAACACGCATGTATTTCGCTAGCACAAGATAATCGGCATCATATTGATCAATCACTTCAAGCATCTTCTGCTCGTGCTCTTCACGGCTAAGATCTTCGTGTGTCACGTGGTGATAAGGGATATCAAAACGTTCGGTCAGCGTTTGCAGTTTGTCGTAGTTACCAACAACCGCAGCAATTTCAACATCTAAGCTGCCGTCATAAGTCTTCATCAGAATATCACCCAAACAGTGCGCTTCTTTCGTCACTAGGATAACGATGCGTTTGCGGCGAGAGCTGATCAACGTGCGCTTTGCTCCTTGCGGCAGTGCTTGATCTAAATCAGCGAGAAGCGTTTGATCGTTGAAGTACCCCTCCAACTCAGTTCTCATGAAAAAGTGCCCACTGGTGTTATCAACAAACTCGTTATTATGAACGATATTCAGCTGATGCTTATAACAGATATTGGTGATTTTTGAGATTAGACCCGGTGCGTCGCTGCAATGAGTCAACAGTGTTTTCTTTTCCATAAATCAGATACTTCCATGCATTATTTTTCTAGCGTACGAATAAAGTACTCACTTTAGAAGCGTGAATCGTACGGCAATCTGACTTCATAAATAATCTATTCTTGGCGTGGTTTCAACAAATTATCCGCATGATGCTAAAACCTAGTGCTTTTGTTGGCTGATGTTTACGCTCAACTCCTGATATACTCTCGACAATTTTTCCAACCAGATGTCAGGCATGATCGCAAAAACATTCTCCTCTGAGGGCGCGTTAGGTAAAGCCATTCCGGGCTTCCAAGCTCGCCAGCCACAAATTGATATGGCAGAAGCTGTCAGCAATGCGATCAAAGACCAAACTCAGTTGGTGGTTGAAGCGGGAACGGGGACCGGCAAAACCTTCGCTTACCTTGTGCCTGCGTTATTAAGTGGCAAGAAAGTCATCATCAGTACCGGGTCAAAGAACCTACAAGAACAGCTATATCACCGTGATTTGCCTTTGATGGTGAATTCGCTGGGCTTCTATGGTCAAGTGGCACTTTTAAAAGGTCGTTCTAACTACCTTTGTTTGGATCGTTTAAGTCGTCAAATGGTTGAAAGCCATACGAATCAAGCTGACCCAACACTGCTTACCCAATTGGTTAAGGTTCGTAGTTGGTCGTCTGAAACTAAAACGGGTGACTTGGGTGATTGCGATGATCTGCCAGAAGACAGCATGATTATTCCGACGATTACGTCAACGAATGATAACTGTCTCGGTAAAGACTGTCCGAGTTACACCGATTGTTTCGTCTTGAAAGCACGTAAACGTGCGATGGATTCAGACATTGTTGTAGTCAACCACCACTTATTCCTTGCGGACCTTGCGATCAAAGAAACTGGCTTTGGTGAATTGATCCCAGAAGCTGACGTGTTTATCTTCGACGAAGCTCACCAGCTTCCAGATATTGCCAGCGAATACTTCGGTCAATCGATCTCTAGCCGTCAGATCCAAGAGCTCGCCAAAGACATTGAGATTGCCTACCGTACAGAAGCAAAAGACATGCGCCAGCTGCAAAAAGTGGGTGATAAGCTGATGCAAAGTGCGATGGACATGCGCATCGTGCTGGGTGAGCCGGGCTTTCGTGGTAACTGGCGTGAAGCGATGCAATCTGAGTCCATTAAACGTGAATTGGTGCGTTTAACTGATAGCTTAGATCTGGCGATTGATGTGTTGAAACTGGCACTGGGTCGAAGCCAGTTGCTGGATACTGCGTTTGAACGTGCCAATCTAATAAAAGGTCGAATTGACCGTGTTTGCGATGTCGACATCACAGGTTATTCCTATTGGTTTGATACATCGCCACGTCATTTTGCTCTGCACATTACGCCGCTTTCTGTGGCGGATAAATTCCATGAGCAAATCGAAATCAAACAAGGCGCGTGGATTTTTACCTCAGCAACCCTAGCGGTTTCGGGTGACTTTAAACACTTTACCGACCGTCTTGGATTAAAGCCGAAGCAACAGTTTTCGTTGCCATCTCCGTTTGATTACGAGAAGCAAGCACGCTTATGTGTGCCTCGTTATCTACCAGAGCCAAACAGCCCTGGCTTAGCCGACAAACTGGTGCGAATGCTTGCGCCTGTAATTGAAGAAAACGATGGGCGTTGTTTCTTTCTGTGTACTTCGCACAGCATGATGCGTGAGCTTGGTGAACGCTTTCGTGAAGTGCTGGATTTGCCAGTGCTAATGCAAGGCGAAATGAGTAAACAAAAGACCCTTGCCGAGTTTATGGAGCTAGGTAATGCATTGCTGGTGGCGACGGGGGCATTCTGGGAGGGGATCGATGTTAGAGGTGATGCGCTGAGCTGTGTTATCATCGACAAATTACCGTTTACTGCCCCTGATGACCCGCTGCTCAAAGCCCGAATCGAAGATTGTCGATTACGTGGCGGTGAGCCGTTTGCAGAAGTGCAAATCCCAGATGCGGTTATCACGTTAAAGCAGGGTGTAGGACGTTTGATTCGAGACCAAAAAGACCATGGTGCCTTGATCATTTGCGACAACCGTTTGGTAACGCGTGATTACGGTGGCATCTTCCTCGGCAGTTTACCGCCAATCCCAAGAACACGGGATTTGGAACGAATCAAAACATTCCTAAAAACAGAACAACCTGCCGCAGATTAATACGCTGTGGCATCAATAAATTAAAGAAGAATTGTAGAGAGTTACATGAGCGCAAAAATTCTTGCTATCGATACGGCAACTGAAAACTGTTCAGTTGCGCTACTGGTTAATGACCAAGTGATTTCACGCAGTGAAGTGGCTCCTCGTGACCACACTAAGAAAGTGCTGCCTATGGTAGATGAAGTACTGAAAGAAGCGGGCCTGACTCTACAAGATTTAGACGCATTGGCGTTTGGTCGTGGTCCGGGCAGTTTTACTGGCGTTCGTATCGGGATTGGTATTGCACAAGGTTTAGCGTTTGGTGCTGATCTGCCAATGATCGGCGTTTCAACGCTGGCTGCGATGGCGCAAGCAAGCTACCGTCTACACGGCGCAACGGATGTAGCTGTTGCGATTGATGCACGCATGAGTGAAGTTTACTGGGCACGTTACACTCGCCAAGAAAACGGTGAATGGGCCGGTGTGGATGCAGAATGCGTTATTCCACCAGCGCGTCTAGCGGAAGAAGCGCAAGCAGACGACAAAACGTGGACTAAAGCGGGTACTGGTTGGGATGCTTACCAAGACGATCTTGGCAAACTGCCATTCAACTTAACGAGCGGTGATGTGCTTTACCCTGATTCGCAAGACATCGTGATTCTTGCTGAGCAGGAGCTTAAGAAAGGTAACACAGTCCCAGTAGAAGAATCGAGCCCGGTTTATCTGCGTGATAATGTGACGTGGAAGAAACTTCCGGGTCGCGAATAATTCATCACTACTAGAATATACGGGGCGTTTGCGTTTGCCCTGTATTTTTATGGAACGTTATGGCGTCTATCAATGGTTTACCTCCTGCGTTAATACCGGGTGCAAATCGCACCAATAAAGTCGGTAAAAAAGGGCAGGTAAAGAAAACTCAAGATAAGCAGTCCGTTGGTCAACCTTCTAAGGTGGCGAACGCCGTCGCGCATTCCATTAAGCAAGTGGATGAGTCTCAGATTCATCGTGCTCAAGTGCAATACGATTTGCCTGAGGGTCATGCTCGCAAAGCAATGGAACAGTATATGGATGTCATGAATCGAGCGAAAAAAGAGGAACTTGCTCAGTTACTCGGTGTCGATATCTATGTGTAAAACAACGAAATGATAGTAGGGGTTTATGAAACTTTCTGGACGTATTTTTCTGGTTATTATCGCAGCATTCGGGCTTTCTGCCTGTAGCTCTCTTCCTGAAGAGTTAAATGCAAGCACCGAGCAGGTTCTGACGGATTACAAAACCTTTGCCGAAGACCAAGGACAGGCTGCAAACGATGTTCGCCTTGGTGGTGTTATCGCGAAAGTGGATAACTTGAAAGACCAAACGCGTCTTGAGATCGTAAACCTTCCAATCAGCAAATCTGGCAAGCCAGATATCGACCAAGAACCAACGGGTCGCTTTGCGGTGTATTTTGATGGTTACTTAGAGCCAGTTTCTTTTAGTAAAGGTCGAATCATTACCGTTGTTGGTAAAGGTTCGGGCGAAGAAGAAGGCAAAATTGGTGAGCACCAATACATCTTCCCAGTCATCAAAGGCGATGGCTACCGCTTATGGAAGATTGAAGAGCGCGTACGTATGTACGACACACCAACCTATTACTACCCTTGTTACTCTATTAACTGCCGCATGTGGCGAAATGACTTCCCGCAAGATGGCAAGGTGATCAAGAAGGTTAAATAATCTGTGATGAATGAGCGCCGTTTCGAACTCCCAAATGGGAGTATGGCTGCCTTAGAGATCGGAAACGAAAAAACGACTGCTTGTTCAGTCGTTTTTCTTCATGGGTGGATGGATAACGCGGGCAGCTTCAAAAGTTTGATGAATGCCATCCATCAGCGAAACCCTGACCTTCATTTATTGGCGATTGACCTATTTGGTCATGGCTTATCCAGTCATAAATCCTCGGACAATTACTACCCCTTCCACGACTACATTGCTGATTTACACCAACTATTGGATGAATTATCACCAAACAGACTGATGTTAGTAGGGCATTCACTAGGCGCCTTAATCGCAAGTTGCTATAGTGCTGCCTTTCCTGAACAGGTCGAAGCGTTAGTGCAAATTGAAGGAGCGGGTCCACTCGCTGAACAACCTTCCAATAGTGTTAAACGACTGCGAGATGGTGTCCTTGGCCGACAACGTCAACGCAATAAACCGGAGCGAGCTATCGCTTCTTTCGATCTGGCGTTAAAGCTACGCATACAAGCGAATCACCTGACCGCCGAGCAGTTGATGCCAATCGTAAAGCGCGGAACTGAATGTCGTGAGAACCAGTGGTTTTGGCGACACGATGCCAAATTAAAGTGCAATTCTCTTTATCGTATGGCACAGGACCACGCGAACTCGATCACCAGCCAAATACGCTGTCCGCACCTGATCATATTGGGTGACAAAGGATTTCAGCATTTACAGTCTAACCAAGTCGATTGGGGCGAAAATCCACCAAATGTGGTTTCTGTCGCGGGTGGGCACCATTGCCATTTAGAGCAAACACTCGAGGTCGCAAAGCGAATTCTTGGTGTAGTTAACAAAATTTAAACAAGTGTTTGAGAGTTACGTGCTCAAGCACGTTTGCTGTGCTGTAATAGTGTTCAAAATAAAAAGGACGCTATTTTTTAGCCAGTTATAAACGAGGAGTAACATCGTGGATAAACCATGGCTTTCACGTTATCCAAGTGACGTACCTGAAACCATTAATCCAGAGCAATATGAGTCTTTGGTAGAAATGTTCGAACAGTCTGTTCAAAAGTACGCAGACCAACCGGCATTCATGAACATGGGCTCGGTCATGACCTTCCGCAAATTGGAAGAGCGTAGCCGCGCATTCGCCGCATACCTACAAAACGAACTTAAGCTGAAGAAGGGCGACCGTGTCGCGCTTATGATGCCAAACCTGCTGCAATACCCTGTCGCGCTATTTGGTGTTTTGCGTGCTGGCTGTATCGCTGTGAACGTGAACCCACTTTATACTCCACGTGAGCTTGAGCATCAGCTAAACGATGCTGGTGCAACGGCGATCGTTATCGTTTCTAACTTCGCGAACACACTTGAGCAGGTTGTAGAAAATACACCAGTGAAACACGTAGTCTTGACCAGTCTTGGCCAAATGCTACCACGCGCGAAAGGTACACTTGTCGACTTCGTCGTTAAGTACGTGAAAGGCATGGTACCTAAGTACGACTTACCTGGCGCAATCTCAATGCGCAAAGCACTGCACAGAGGTCGTCGCCTTCAGTACGTGAAGCCATTCATGTCTGGTGATGATATCGCATTCCTGCAGTATACCGGTGGTACAACGGGCGTAGCGAAAGGCGCAATCCTGACGCACCGCAACATGATTGCTAACGTTATGCAGGCGAAAGGTGCATACGGTCCAGTACTGTCTCCAGGTCGCGAGCTTGTTGTTACGGCACTGCCGCTTTACCACGTATTCGCGCTGACAGTGAACTGTCTACTGTTCGTTGAAATGGGTGGCAACAACTTGCTTATCACTAACCCGCGTGATATTCCGGGCTTTGTGAAAGAGCTGCAAAAATACCAGTTCACTGCAATTACTGGTGTTAACACCCTGTTTAACGCGCTAGTGAACAACGAAGATTTCCATGAGCTAGATTTCAGCAACCTTCGCCTAGCTGTAGGTGGTGGTATGGCAGTACAACGTGCCGTGGCTGAAAAATGGCAAAAGACCACCGGCTGTTACCTACTAGAAGGTTACGGTCTAACAGAATGCTCTCCATTGGTGGCGGCTTACCCGCACGACCTAGTGGAATATAACGGCTCTATCGGTCTGCCTGTACCATCAACTGAAGTACGTATTGTTGATGAAGAAGGTAATGCACTTGCAAACACAGAGACAGGTGAGCTTCAAGTTCGCGGTCCTCAAGTGATGCAAGGTTACTGGCAGCGCCCAGAAGCGACCAAAGAAGTGATCAACGAAGACGGTTGGCTATCGACGGGTGACATAGTTAAGTTTGATGATGAAGGCTTCTTGCACATTGTTGATCGTAAGAAAGACATGATTCTTGTATCAGGCTTCAACGTTTACCCGAACGAAATTGAAGACGTAGTTGCACTGCACGGCAAAGTACTGGAAGTCGCGGCTATCGGTCAGCCTCACGAAGTGTCTGGCGAGTTGGTGAAGATCTACGTTGTAAAACGCGATCCAAGCCTGACCAAAGACGAAGTGATTGCACACTGTCGCCAACACCTAACGGGCTACAAAGTACCGAAGTTGGTTGAGTTCCGTGAAGATCTACCTAAGACCAACGTAGGTAAGATCCTTCGTCGCGTATTGCGCGAAGAGAACGACGCAGAGCTCGCGAAGAAGAGCGCATAAGCGGATTTCTTTGTGCAACAATCATTTATTGCCAAATAGTGTTAGAATGCCAGCGTTTTGCTGGCATTTTTTTATAGCGAGAAGCATGTGAACTATCAGATCATTACGAAAAACAAAGACCTAGAAGAAGTCTGCGCTCTAGCAAGAGAAGCCGACGTAGTTATGCTGGATACCGAATTCGTCCGAATCAGAACTTACTATCCGCAACTAGGTTTGATTCAGCTTTTCGATGGCAAACAACTTTCCCTTATCGACCCGACTGAACTGACGGACATGACGTCGTTCGTCGAGTTGCTAAAAGACACCTCAGTACTCAAAGTACTGCACGCGTGTGGTGAAGATTTAGAAGTCTTCCAAAATGCCTTTGGCTGCACACCATTCCCAATGGTTGATACTCAACTTATGGCGGCATTCCTAGGTCACGGCTTATCGACGGGCTTTGCTACGCTGGTGGAAGAATACCTAGGCGTTGAGCTCGACAAGAGCGAGTCTCGCACTGACTGGATGGCACGTCCATTGACTCAAAAGCAGCTTGATTACGCCGCAGCTGACGTTCATTACCTAATGCCTCTTTACGAGAAGCTACTCGATAAAGTCAATGAAGCTGGCTGGTGGGAAGCGGTTCAGCAAGAGAGTGATCTGCTTGTTTCAAAGCGTATTCGCAACGTGAACGAAGAAAACGCGTACCTAGACATTAAAGGCGCATGGCAGTTAAGACCGGCTGAACTTGCGATCCTTAAGCCGTTAGCAACTTGGCGTTATAAAGAAGCAATTAAGCGCGACCTCGCATTAAATTTCATCTTCAAAGAAGGTGACTTACTGACGGTTGCTCGTCTTGGTTTGACTGGCTTTAAGAAGATGGAAGCGGAAGGTATCGACATCCGCGCGATTAACCGCCACGGTGCGAGGATTGCGGGTATCGTGAAAAGTGCAAAGCAAATACCTGCCGATGATTACCCAGCGAAAATTGAACGTTTGATGGATTACCCAGGCTACAAGCAAATCTTCAAGAATATGAAAGATGTAGTGAAGGTAGCATCGCAGAAGTCAGGTTTGGCGACCGAGTTTTTGGCTTCTAAAAAGCAGATCAATCAAATCATTAGTTGGGTATGGAAGAAAGATCGCGACCCAGCGCGCCTACCAGATGTCATGCAAGGCTGGCGCCTTGAACTTCTCGGAAAGAACATGGATAAGCTTCTGAAATAGGAGCAAATAAAAAAGGTTGGCATTATCGCCAACCTTTTTTGTAACACGCATTTGTTTTTGTTTTGAGTACTCAAGTGTTTAGAGCGCTCAAGCAAAGTCGAAAAGTAATTACTTCTCGTCTTCTGGCAACTTCACGTTTAGCTCAAGAACCGAAATATCATCGTCCTTGTGTTCAAACGTCAAATCCACCATGTTTGGATCAATCGCAACGTACTTGCTAATTACCTTCAAGATGTCCTCTTTCAATTGAGGTAGGTAAGAAGGTGCAGGATCGTTCTGGCTACGACGCTCAGCAACGATGATCTGCAAACGCTCTTTGGCTAGATTCGCAGAAGTTTTCTTTTGTGGGCGGAAAAATTCTAGTAGTGACATGTCTAGCCTCCGAATAGTCGTTTAAAGAGTCCTTTCTTCTCCTCAGTAAGGAAACGAAATTCAACCTGATTGCCCAGTAGGCGGTCTACCGTATCAGAGTAAGCCATACCCGCGTCGGTGTTCTCGTCAAAGATCACAGGTACACCTTTGTTTGATGCATTCAGTACCGCTTGGCTCTCTGGAATCACACCCAATAGAGAAATGTGTAGGATCTCTTCCACGTCTTCAACGCTTAGCATCTCACCCTGTGTTACGCGAGAAGGGTTGTAACGCGTCAGTAGTAGGTGCTGCTTAACTGGCTCAAGACCTTGCTCTGCGCGTAGCGACTTCGAATCCAAAATACCTAGGATACGGTCGGAGTCACGTACCGAAGATACTTCCGGGTTCGTCGTTACGATCGCTTCATCTGCGTAGTACAGCGCCATCAGAGCACCTTGCTCGATACCTGCTGGCGAGTCACAGATGATGAAGTCGAAGCCCATCTCATCCAACTCAGTGAACACACGTTGTACGCCATCTTTCGTTAGCGCGTCTTTATCACGTGTTTGAGAAGCTGGAAGAATGAATAGGTTATCTGTGCGCTTGTCTTTGATCATCGCTTGGTTAAGCGTTGCTTCGCCGTTGATGACGTTAACAAAGTCATACACCACGCGGCGTTCACAGCCCATGATAAGATCGAGGTTACGCAAGCCGATATCAAAATCGATCACCGCAGTCTTTTTACCCTTTAGAGCCAGACCCGAGGCGATGGCTGCGCTTGAAGTGGTTTTACCAACGCCACCTTTGCCAGACGTTACTACAATAATGCGTGCCATTTTATTTCCTTTTTAGACTAAATCGTGAGTGTTTCTAGATGTAATGATTCTTCGGCTTTACTGATCATTACTTTCTTTTGCCAACACTCACTCTCAATTTGATCGCTCAACCAGTAATCTCCTGCAATGGAAACCAGTTCAGCTTGTAAATCGTGACAAATAATTCGTGCTTCTTGTTGGCCACTCGCCCCGGCAATAGCACGTCCGCGTAGGGTGCCATGAATGTGAATAGAGCCATCAGCAATCACTTCTGCACCAGCGCTTACGTGTGCCAGTACAACCAAGTCACCATCTTTGGCGTAAATCTGCTGGCCAGAACGAACTGGCGTGCGCACGATCTTCGTTGGAGCCATTTTGGCTGGTGCTTGAGTTGGAGATTTGCTCGCAGACATGATGGCGAAGCCCGCTTCTGAAGCAAGGTTTTGAACGCGTTTATCTTTACAGCCAGTCACACCAACCGGAATAAAACCTGCGTCAGCGATGCCTTGTTTAAGTGCGAGGAAATCAATATCACCTTCTACTTTTGCTATATTGATAACCAGAGGTGCGGATGCGAAGAAAGAAGGCGCTTGAGAAACCTTTTCTTGCAAAAATTCGACAGTCGTAGCGATCTCATTGTCAGAAAGGTGTAAAACTGACAATGTAAAACTGCTACCTTTAAGGTCAGGTGAATGGGTCATCGTGGACTTCTTGCCTTTATTGAAAGAGCGTTGCCTTAAACTAGGTCTGTCATGTTATATTTCATCCTTTAGCGCAGCAAGTTCTCAAGCGAGCAAATAAGTGAATTAATCTCAAATTTGCAATCAAGTTTGCGAGAATTTTACGTTTTCAACAAAATCCGCACTCAAAGCGGGTAAATCAGCACAAAAGGCTCGTCATGCTTTGTTCTATTTATAAAAGTTCTAAAAAAGAAGGCACTTATCTCTATATTCCGAAAAAGGATGATTTCTCACAGGTTCCTGACATGCTTATGCAAATGTTCGGTAAGCCTATGCCGGTGATGACAATCAAACTTGATGGCCGTACTTTGGCACAAGTTGATGTCGAGAAAGTGAAAGCTTCATTAATTAATGACGGTTTCTTCCTACAGGTTCCGCCTCCGCCGGAAAACCTACTCGATAAATACAAAGAACAAAAAGCCCAGCAGAAAGGCGAATAAACTCGTAACTTTTCATCTGGGAATTCTGCCTCGCTCATAAAGGAGGGCGATATGAAAAAATTACTGGCAGCCATGCTCAGCGTTGGTATGTGTACTTCAGCCTTTGCAAGCAGCGACGGCTTTGATGAATACCTAAATAAATTGCGTGCAGAAGCGCGTGATAAAGGTATTTCTGAGCAGGTGATCAGTGCCGCTTTTTCTGATGTGGAATACAAACCACGAGCAGTAAAAGCAGACCGTAACCAGCCAGAGAAGAAACTGACGTTAGACGAATACATTCCGCGTGCGGTTCCTGAGTGGAAGGTCAAGCAAGCGAAGCAACTGTATAAAGAACACTACGCTGAACTAAAACGCATTGGCGATGAGTTTGGCGTGCAGCCGCGCTTTATCGTTGCACTTTGGGGCGTGGAAAGTAACTTCGGTAAGTTCACCGGTAACTTCCGCGTGATCGACGCGTTGTCGACCATGGCATTTGAAGGTCGTCGTGAAGAGTTCTTCCGTAAAGAAACCATGGCGGCGCTACAAATCCTAGATGAAGGTCATATCGAGCTAGAGAACTTCAAAGGTTCTTGGGCTGGCGCGATGGGTCAATGTCAGTTTATGCCAAGCTCATTCCTGCGCTTTGCCGCGGATGGTAACGGTGACGGTAAGAAGGACATCTGGCAATCAGAAGCAGACGTGTTTGCTTCTACTGCGAACTACCTAAGCAAATCTGGCTGGGATGATAAGTTCACTTGGGGGCGTCAGGTTAAAGTGCCGCACGGCATTGACCACAACCTGCAAGGTCGCGAAGCAGAAAAAGGTAAGTACCTTCAAGAGTGGAGCAAGCTTGGTATCACCAAATACGATGGCAGCCCGCTTCCTAAGCTGGACGAAGACATTAAAGCTTGGCTGATCATGCCAGACGATGAGAACGGTCGTACTTACTTGGTGTACAACAACTACAATGTGCTGATGAAGTGGAACCGCTCTTACTACTTCGCACTGGCGGTAAGTCATTTAGCTGACCGCATCACATTCTAGGTTGAATGTATAAACGAATAAAAAGGGCTCTTCGGAGCCCTTTGTTTTCTCTATTTTAAACGAGGTTTGCGTGTTATCTGAACGTGCTGCACAAATGGTGATCTTCTCGGCGTTGATCAAACATAAGAATTTTACCGCTGCGGCAAAAAGCCTTGGTGTGTCTGTTTCTCACGTCAGTAAACAGCTTAGCCAATTAGAAGCTTCATTAGGCATCAAGCTTGTGCAACGTACCACGCGCAGCTTCACGCCAACCGAAGCGGGGCAAACCTTCTACCACCACTGTGAGCAAGTGGTACAAGCCGTTAGCAGTGCCACGTTAGAGATGGAAAGCCAACGCGATGAAGTCGCCGGCTTGGTTCGTCTTGGGTTGTCGCAATCTTTTGGCACACTCCACATCATTCCTGCTATCCAAGAACTTCGCGAGCAGTACCCACAACTGCAAGTTGAAGTGCATTTGTTCGATTACAAAGTCGATATGCTCGAAGAAGGCTTGGATCTGTGGATCACCAATAATGAACATTTGCCAGAAGGCTACATTGCTCAGCGCTTAGCAGATTGCCAATTCGTGGTTGCGGCATCGCCGGATTACTTACTCAAGTACGATACACCAACCGAACCGAATGACTTGTCGCAACACAACTGTCTTATCTACCGCAGTTGGGAGCGTGACTACACCAGTTGGGCGTTCACCAATCGCGAGCAAGAGCTCAACGTGAAAGTCTCTGGCAACTACTCAGTCGATTTGGCAGAAGCGGTACGTGATGCTGCGATCGCAGGGTGGGGGATTGCTTACTTAGCCACTTACTTGCTAGGGGATGAATTTCGCTCAGGCAAACTGATTCAGCTTCTACCAGATTGGAGAGCCAGCCAATCTATGCCGTTTTATGCGGTGTACCCAAGTCGTCAGCATATGCCAAAAAAGATCTCTGCAGTGATCGATTTCATCAAACAGAAGATCGGATCGCCTTGCCATTGGGATCAGCGATTAGCTCCTTATATCTCGATTCCTAAGTAGCGAGTACATAAGGTGATTTGAATCACAAAATTTTTCCAAATTCAGAAACATCTTTTCCATTTGGAAATGATGATTTTAGGCAAACGTTTATCTTCATTTAATTCAATGGGTTATTTGGCTGGTTAAATTGCAACCAGCTGACTTATTCAGCCTGTTAACATCTCCAACTTGCAGCATTTATTATGCTCTATACAATCCGACGCCTTTCCTGTTCCCCCTTTGTCGGATTCATTTTATGAACTCAATTCTTGGTATCGTAGCCATCCTATTCGTAGCATGGCTGCTTTCGACTAACCGTAAGAACATTCGTCTACGAACGGTGTCTTTGGCTTTTGCTCTGCAAGTTATCTTCGCGCTTTTGGTATTGTATGTACCAGCGGGTAAAGAAGCGCTTAACGCAGTAACTGGCGCGGTTTCTAATCTGATCAACTACGGTCAAGAGGGCATCGCGTTCCTATTTGGCAACCTAGCAACAGGTGGCTTTACCTTCGCGATCAACGTACTTGGCATTATTATCTTCTTTTCAGCACTGATTTCAGGTTTGTACCACATCGGTCTGATGCCTAAAGTGATCAACCTAATCGGTGGTGGTCTACAGCGCTTGTTAGGCACTGGCCGAGCAGAATCACTGTCTGCTACAGCGAACATCTTTGTGGGCATGATTGAAGCACCACTAGTCGTTAAGCCATATCTTAAGCACATGACAGACTCTCAGTTCTTCGCAGTAATGACTGGTGGTTTGGCATCGGTTGCTGGTGGCACACTAGTAGGTTACGCATCACTGGGTGTGGATCTGAACTTCCTAATCGCAGCGGCATTTATGTCTGCGCCAGCGGGTCTTCTAATGGCAAAAATTATGATGCCAGAGACAGACACCACAACTCAGGATATGGATCTAGACCAAGTAGAAATGCCACGAGCAACCAACGTGGTTGAAGCAATGGCAGACGGCGCAATGTCTGGTCTACGTATCGCAGTAGCGGTAGGTGCAACTCTATTGGCGTTCGTGAGTGTTATTGCGATGCTAAACGGCATTCTAGGCTGGTTCGGCGGTCTATTCGGTATGGAACTGAGCTTCGAGCTAGTGCTTGGTTACCTATTCGCACCAATCGCATGGTTGCTAGGTATTCCTTGGAACGAAGCTATCGTGGCCGGTTCTCTGATCGGTAATAAGATCGTGGTAAACGAGTTCGTAGCCTTCATCCAACTGATGGAAGTGAAGTCTCAGCTAAGCGCACACTCACAAGCTATCGTAACCTTCGCACTGTGTGGTTTCGCAAACATCTCAACCATGGCGATGCTGATTGGTGGTCTAGGCTCACTCGTACCAGAGAAGCGTTCATTCATCTCGAAATACGGCTTCCGCGCAATCGCTGCAGGTGTAATGGCGAACTTGATGAGTGCATCAATCGCTGGCGTGATTTTGAGTTTGTAACAGAACCCCTCCCTAACCCTCCCCTTAAAAAGGGGAGGGGACTAGGCCTGAGTGCGCTGAGTATGGAGCGCCAATCGACAGTTAATATAATGTCTGTAGCGATTGCATTAGTTGAATCGATCTCTTTCCGGTCCTCCCCATTTTCAAGGGGGAGTTAGAGGAGGTTATTACTCCGAACTAAATCCGGTCGCTGCATTTGAATAAGTTAACAAACGAGTAGCGAGCTCAGTCCAGTCCTCCCCATTTTTAAGGGGGAGTTAGAAGGGGTTATTAATCCGAACTAAATCCGGTCGCTGCATTTGAATAAGTTAACAAACGAGTAGCGAGCTCAGTCCAGTCCTCCCCATTTTTAAGGGGGAGCTAGAGGGGGTTATTACTCCGAACTAAATTGAATAATCCTTTCCAAAACAGACTCGGTTTGCTTCATCACTTCTTCGTTGGTAAATCGCAGAACCTTAATCCCCAACGCTTCTATGAATGCATCCCTCTTTGTATCTTTCTCTTTTCCCTCGGTAGAGAAATGGCTATCGCCATCAATTTCTATTACGAGACTCAATTCTGCACAATAGAAGTCAACGATGTAGCGACCAATACCGTGTTGCCTACGAAACTTTACACCGAGTTGTTTTCGTCTAATTTTTTGCCAAAGTACTTCTTCAGGTTTTGGCATATTCGAGCGTAGCTTGCTTCTGATTTTCTTTTGATACTTCAAGTTAAACGTTCGTTGTTGCACTTGTGCTTCCTTTGCGTTCTCAACCCCTCCCTAACCCTCCCCTTAAAAAGGGGAGGGGACTAGAGCGGAGTGCGCTTAGTGTGAAGCGATAATCGAGAATTCATATAATGTTTGCTTTGATTGCATCTGTTAGAGCGATCCAGTCCTCCCCATTTTCAGGGGGGAGCTAGAGGGGATTATTACTCCGAGCTAAATCCGGTAGCTGCATTTGAATAAGTTAACAAACGAGTAGCTAGCTCAGTCCAGTCCTCCCCATTTTCAAGGGGGAGTTAGAGGGGGTTGTTACTCCAAACTAAATCCGGTCGCTGTATTTGAATAAGTTAACAAACGAGTAGCGATCTCAGTCAGGTCCTCCCCATTTTTAAGGGGGAGTTAGAAGGGGTTATTAATCCGAACTAAATCCGGTCGCTGCATTTGAATAAGTTAGTGAACGAATAGCGAGCTCAGTCCAGTCCTCCCCATTTTCAAGGGGGAGTTAGAGGGGTTTGTTACTCCAAACTAAATCCGGTCGCTGCATTTGAATAAGTTAACAAACGAGTAGCGATCTCAGTCAGGTCCTCCCCATTTTTAAGGGGGAGTTAGAGGGGGTTGCTGCTCCAAACTGAAAGGGCTCCTTGCGGAGCCCTTTCAGTATCGTAATTCTTTATTTCTTCGTATGAAACTGCTCGCAAGCGAGCATCGTGTTCTCAATTAGGCTTGCTACCGTCATAGGACCTACGCCGCCCGGTACAGGAGTAATAAAGCTCGCGTTCTCACGTGCTTTATCGTATTCCACGTCGCCGACTAGCTTGCCAGACTCAAGACGGTTGATGCCCACATCGACCACAACAGCCCCTTTCTTAATCCACTCGCCAGGAATGAAGTTTGGCTTACCAACCGCAACCACAACAAGGTCTGCTTGGCGAACGTGGCCTTCTAGATCTTTCGTAAAGCGGTGACAAGTTGTCGTTGTACAGCCTGCAAGTAGCAGCTCAAGTGTCATAGGACGACCAACGATGTTTGATGCGCCAACCACAACCGCGTGCTTGCCACGTAGTTCGATGTTGTAACGATCAAGAAGAGTAATGATGCCTTTTGGCGTGCAAGAGCGAAGCTTAGGAATACGCTGCGCTAGACGGCCCACGTTATAAGGGTGGAAGCCATCCACGTCTTTCTCTGGGTGAATACGCTCAAGAACATGCGTTGCATCGATGCCAGCAGGAAGTGGCAACTGAACAAGAATACCGTCGATTTCTGCATCATTGTTCAACTCGTCAATGAGAGATAGCAACTCTTCTTCCGACGTAGTCGCAGGAAGGTCAAAAGACTTAGAGACAAAGCCAACTTCTTCGCACGCACGGCGTTTGCTGCCAACGTAAACTTGAGAAGCTGGATCTTCACCAACTAGAACAACTGCAAGACCTGGTGCACGTAGGCCCGCTTCAACGCGAGCTTTCACTCGTGCTGCAACTTCGGATCGAACAGTTTGGGAAATGAGAGTTCCATCTATATTTTGAGCAGTCATGACTTTCCTTTTAAATTGAGAAGGGAAATTATTTGCGGCGCATTGTCGCAGAAAATCTATTTAACATCCATACGCAAACGTTTGCTTTGTGGTGTTTTTGAACATTTCTCGTTTCAATGCCCTTTTTTTAGGCATTCAGGTCAGAATGTTATGAAAACACGTTGATTTAAGCGCTTGAACTCGTATAATCCTGTCCCTGTAGCGCGCCCTTAGCTCAGCTGGATAGAGCACGTCCCTTCTAAGGATGTGGTCATAGGTTCGAATCCTATAGGGCGTGCCATTTATTCAAAAGCCCCGATAACTCCTCGAGTTATCGGGGCTTTGTCGTTTTAGCCAATTTAATAAAAAAGCGCTAGTCTCTACTAGCGCTTTTTTAACGGGTTAAATCTTCTTAAAAATGATCGAAGTGTTGATGCCACCGAACGCGAAGTTGTTACTCATTAAGTATTCCACTTTCAGTTCACGGCCTTGACCGGATAAGTAATCGAGATCACCACATTGTGGATCGAGTTTATCCAAGTTGAGGGTCGGGCTAAACCAACCTGTATGCATCATCTCAAGACTTAACCAGGCTTCGATAGCGCCGCAAGCGCCTAGAGTATGGCCAAAGTAGCTCTTTAAAGAACTGATTGGCACCTTACCGAGTGCATTGGCAGTCGCGTTACTTTCTGCGATATCTCCTCGGTCGGTTGCCGTTCCGTGAGCCGAAACATAATCGATTTTATCCGCAGGAATACCTGCATTCTGTAACGCCATTTCCATACAGATCTGCATGGTTTCCATTTGAGGTTGCGTCACGTGTGCCGCATCGCAGTTACTTGCAAAGCCGATAATCTCTGCATAGATTGTCGCACCACGTGCAACGGCGTGTTCGTATTCTTCTAAAACCAACGTACCCGCACCTTCACCGATCACTAGGCCGTCGCGGTCAGTGTCATAAGGCCTCGGTGTGCTTTTCGGCTCTTCATTTTTTAGACTGGTCGCAAAAAGGGTATCGAAGACAGCCGACTCTGTCGGACAAAGCTCTTCAGCGCCACCTGCAACCATAACGGTTTGGTAGCCGTGTTTGATAGCTTCGTAGGCGTAACCAATCGCTTGACTGCCAGAAGTACAGGCGCTGCTGGTCGGAATCACTCGACCACGTAAGCCGAAGAACAGCCCAACGTTAACTGCAGTCGTGTGCGGCATCATTTGTACGTAGGTGGTTGCAGTGATGGCTTTGGTGGTTTTCTCGTTAAGCATGACGCCAAAGGCACCAATCGCATCGGTACTGCCTGTTGAAGAGCCGTAAGCAATGCCAGTTTGGCCGTTTGTCAGCACTTCGTTGCCAATTAAGCCAGCTTGGTTTAATGCGTTTTCGGTGGCTACGGTAGCCAGTTTAGAAACACGACCCATGCCGCGAACTTGTTTGCGCTTGTAGTGCTTAGGCAGTTCAAAATCCATGACTGGGGCTGCCAGTTTGGTATTCAAACCATCATATTGCTCGTAAGAGGGCATGTATTGAGTGGCGTTTTGACAATCGCGTAGTTTAGGTTCTACTGCAGACCAATCGTTACCAAAAGCAGTAACGCCGGACATGCCTGTTACAACGACTCGACGACTCATACTAAGCCTCCGTTTACTGAAATGACTTGGCGAGTCACGTAGCCCGCGATGTCTGACATTAAGTAACTCACAAGGCCAGCGACCTCCTCTGGTTCACCCATCCGGCGCAGAGGGATTTGTGGCATCGCGTGCTCTTTTACGTGCTCGTCAACCATGCCAGTATCGATAAGACCGGGCGCCACGCAGTTTACGGTGATCTTGCGTTTTGCTAGCTCAAGAGCCAATGACTTAGTTGCACCAATCACGCCTGCTTTTGCTGCGCTGTAGTTGGTTTGGCCGCGGTTGCCCATCAAGCCAGATACCGAAGCCAGCGTTACAATGCGGCCGCCTTTGCGTTTTTGTACCATTGGCATCACACAAGGGTGCAAGACATTGTAGAAGCTATCTAGGTTAGTATGAATCACACCGTCCCACTCTTCTTCTGTCATTGCAGGGAAGGCGGTGTCGCGAGTAATCCCAGCATTGTTAACTACGCCGTAGTACGCGCCATGCTCGGCAATGTCCGCTTCTAGCTTGTTGCGGCATTCTTCACGGTTACTGATATCAAACTGAATTAGGCGGCCGTTGCCACCATTTTGTTGAATAGTATCTAAAGTATCTTGTGCGCCTTGTTGATCGCCCATGTAATGCACGACGATGTCAAAACCGTCTTTCGCAAGTTGAACGGCGATGGCTTTACCGATGCCTTTACTAGCACCTGTTACGAGGACTTGTCGGGTCATTGTTGACTCCTGATTTTCATTTCTTTTAATTTTTCTTCTGATGGGACGTAAACGTTCAGTTGGCAGGTCGCAATGGTCTTTTCTTGCCACTCAATTCGAGCCGAAAATACTGCCATACCATTGTCTTCCATCATTTTTTCTGCGTATACGTCGAGTATTTGCCCCTGCATAAACGCATCGCAATCTGCCACGTAGCGTCGGCTGCCAAGCAAAAAACCGATGGGCGGTTCTTCACCTTGAGTAAGCGCGTGATAGCCGGACCAAGCGGCGACAGATTGAGCCATGAACTCGATACCGACATAAGCAGGCACCGAGAGGCTTTCTTGGTTGAAGAATGGATTGTGGTCACCGATATCAACTTGGCAATGAATGGTGTCTTGCTGAACGTCTAAAGCACGATCAACCAGAATCATCGGTTTATCGTGCGGAAGCAGTTGTTCAATAGGGGGAAGTTTAGTCATGAGCGTAACCAAAAATGAGACTAACGTTATTACCACCAAAAGCAAAAGAGTTGCTTAAAATGGCCTTACTATTCAGTTTCGTTGCTGTTTCTACCAACGAAATCTCGATGTCTTCGGCTTTATTTTCACAAGACTGAATCGGAAGGTCGAGGTCGTAATTTAAAATATGCCACGCAATGGCCGCTTCTGTGGCGCTGGCTGCACCCAACGTGTGACCTGTTAACGGTTTGGTTGAGCTGACAGGGACTGCATCGCCAAAGCAACGATGGATGGCTTTGCTTTCCATCGAATCATTCAGTGGTGTTGCTGTGCCATGGGCGTTGATGTAACCAATGTCACTTGGTGATAAGCCCGCATTTTCGAGTGCCTTCATCATCGCTTGTTCTGCGCCAACACCTTCAGGGTGAGGGGCGGAGATATGATGCGCGTCAGAGCTGTCACCTGTGCCAAGTAAGGCCACTTTGGTTGGAGATGTACTTAGCAACATAACAGAAGCCGATTCGCCAATGTTGATGCCATTACGGTCAGCACTGAAAGGTGCGCAGTGCCGTTCTGAAAGAGCTTCTAATCCGTTGAAGCCGTTAAGTGTTAGGCGACAAATCGTATCGACACCACCGACAATCACCGCATCTACAAGCCCGGTTCGAATCAGGCGTTGAGCAGTAATAAATACGCGGCCACTCGAAGAGCAAGCTGTGGAAACTGCATAACACGGTCCGGTTAAACCAAAGTAAGCGGCGACAAAGTCACTGCAATTGCCAAGTTCTTGCTTGCGATAGTGGTAGCTTGCAGGGAAGTCTCCTTCGGAGAGTTTTTCTGCAAATGCCACCTCGCCATCGGTGATGCCTGACGTGCTGCTACCGATAACAACGGCAACACGTTCTGCGCCATACTGTTCTATGGCGTCGCGCACAGGCCCTTCAATCTGACGAAAAGCAGATAGTGCCAGACGATTGTTGCGAGTATCAAATGGGACTAACTCAGGCGGTATCTCTGGTAACGACTCTGCCACTCGGCCAATCACTGTTTGGCGGCCAGAGTTCAGAATATCCGCATCAATGACCATGTTAGATGGTTGGATTCCAGCTAGGCACCGATGAATAACGTTTTCATCTTTGCCCAATGCGGAATGAAAACCACAGGCCTGAATATACAAAGGTTGAGGAGAGCGAGTTGGCATATAGATTTACTAAGGTCGTTCTAATTTAATTGATATTGCAGTGTTTGAATGGAGATTGAAAACCCATGTTTGAGGTGGTGAAAATCAATCTGACCTTTTAACTTGTCAGCGTTTGCATAGCGTATCGCTATGACCTTTTCACCGTCGCTATCAAATACGGTTCGGGAATATCCATCATCAATCATTCGCCACCTTACCTTATTTAGCGGCGCTTCCCAAGCGGAACTCGGCCACAGCGTGATCATTAGATTGAATAGTACCTGCTCTGGTTCCGGTAAGGTGCCTTGTAGCCCGTTTAAAATTTCAGTATTGATTTGCGTGCCATCGTATTGCAGTGACAAGACGCGAGTTCCCCATGAGGAAAAACCAGCCAAGACCACATCAGCGTCGCTGACTTGCAATTGTACGGGTAATTGTTCTTGCTTGTCTTTGCCATCAATCGACCAAGTCGCGGTGATCAATTGGCTTGCTGTGAGCTGGTAGCCTAGTGCGTTCGGGGCTGGAAGAGAGACTTGGGTGCCTTTGGCTATTTCCACCGTTGGCGTTGACTGCTGAGGAACTAAGCTACACGCACTGAGCAGAATGCTTAGCGTGAGGCCAACAGTAACTCGGAGCATCGTGGTTATCTTCATCGTTCTGAGCTTCATTGTGATTTATCTTCCGTCATGATGGCGATAGGAGAGAGCAGCCAAGCGATAAAAATACCGCTTAATACCGTGATACCAAAGCTATGGATGGCATGCGTTTGGCTCAACGAGAGCAGGCCAAAAGATAAGACTGTGGTAATGGCTGACAACGTAATTGCAAGCAAGGTGCTGAGACTGCGAGCCTTCTCGGCAAAGAACAAGGTGTAGTCGATACCAATACCAAGAATCAAAATCAGGCCAAGTAAGTTAAACAGATTGAGCGTTGAACCCGCGGCCACGGCTGCTGCCAGGCCCCCGGCACAAGCAATGGCAGACGGTAACAAGATTCGCCAAGCGTGTTTAAAGCCGTAGCGTTTGACTAATACTGCAAAAATTAAGGCTGTCGCTGCCAGCAATAGCTCCATGATTTTGATTCGGTATTCGCCAAACAGGGTCGAAATTTCTTCTGCTTTGTTTAGGTAAGTCACGTCAGCTTGTGATTGAGCGAACGCTTGCACCAGACCGAGATTCTTAACTTCATTCAGTGTAATCACGGCGGCTGATTTACCTGCAATCTCACCTAAATGCAGAAAGCGAATCGGTTCTGATACCGGGTTACTGAGGTACTGTGATAGCGTGATTGGCGCAAATTCAGCTTGTAACTCTGGCACTTTAGTCAGTTGTAATCCTGCTGCTAATGCTGGCCCCTGAGTTTGGTACAAGTGGCTGATTAAGCTGAAATCTTGTTGTTGGCGCTGATTCGAACCTAAGTATTGAGCCAAACTCTGATGGCCTTTGATAAGGCGCTCTTTTTGCCAGTTAACTAAAATCAGCTCAAGGCTTTCCAAGCGCTGCATTAAGGCTTCATCTGAGTCAGCAGTAACGACCAACATTTGTTGTGATGCCTGTATGCCACTCACTTGTGTTATCAAGGCTTCTTGTTGCTTTAACGTCGCTGGCATGGCTTGCAGTTGGCGAATATCATCATCGTATTTGAGTTGAGCAAGATAGTATCCGCTGATGGCTAAACACAACACAGGCAAACCGAATTTGAAAGCAGGGTGCTGCCATAAGTTTAACCAAACTGAGAGCAAGCGCTTACTCGGTAAAATTGCGGCCGATTGAGAGGGCTTTGTCGCCAATATCGGATACCAAGCCACGACGGTCGCATAGGCGGCAATCAAACCAATCGATGAGAACAGAGCCAACTGCTGCAGCCCAGGAAAAGGCGCGACCAGCATACCTAAATAGCCAATCAAACTGGTGACAAGCCCAAGTGTGATTGCAGCAAAGATGTGTTTCAGCCCCAAGCGGCTGTCCCATTGATTACCAGCGGCTAATCGTTCTGTTAGATAATGGAAAGCGTAGTCAATGGAAACGCCAATCAGACTCGCGCCAAAAACCAAGCTAAACAGGTGAACTCTGCCAAAAATCCATGTCGTGATACCTAGTGCGATGGCAAGTCCAACCGAGATAGACAATAGTGCTAAAGCCAATGGCGTTACACTACGGAAGACTACGAGAAACAGCACTACAATTCCTAGCAGAGAGAATACGCCGATGGTACTGATTTCTGACTTCGCGCTTTGAGTTCCAAAATCGGCATAAAACAGCACACCAGTATGTGCCGTTTGTACGCCATATTTGTTAGCAATGGTGTGTTCCAATTGGTCAATTTCAGGCACCGCCAATTGGGTTGATAATGCGTAAGGTGAGCCACCTAATGTCGCCGTGATCAACAAATAAGGTTGGCCGTTCTTCTCGGTAAACAAATACCCATTTTCTAAATGAAACGCTGAGGTTTGTTGAGTTACCTGACCTAAATAATCACGGAAGAGTAAGAACGGGTCGGTTTGTAACTCTTGTCCAGTCACGCCAGAAAAGGGATTGTAGAGAGATTGAATCACATGCTGAACTTGCGCTTGAGGATTTGTTGTTAATCGTACGCGTTGTTCAGGAGTGAGCTGCTGAAAGCGATGGTTGAAATAGTAACTTGCCCATGCTTTTTGCTTGTCTGGTGAGATTTTGCCGACAACTTCAGTAAAGTGCTGAGTTTGTTGTAAGCCTTGCTCAAATGCTGCTGCAGCCTGAAAAAGTTTGGCTTTATCTGGTGCCGACAAAACAAAAATAACCTTATCACTCATGCTGCTAGAAACCGCGTCGAAGGCTTGCTCAGCAATTGGGTTTTGCTGATTTTCTGGCAATAGCTTCAGAATGTTAGTTTCAATTGGTGAGTGCTCGCTACCAAGCCATTGCGTCAGCAACAGCGAACTTGCAAGCACTACAACCCCCAACCAAACCAAAGCCAGTGAGTGCGAACCTAGCCGGAATTTAGAAGTCAAATTGAGCCTTTTCAGCATCCGTCATTTCCAGTGGTAGTGAAGTCTGTTGAGTGAACTCGATTTCTGTTTTGTCACCACGCAGTTCTTCTAGCATTAATTGGTCGATATGTTGTTCACCAGAAAGGGTAATCACTTTAAATACCGCATTGAGGGGCGCTTGTTTAGGCGTTAGAGCCAGTTGCCATTTACCGTTTTCTTGAGCAGAGAAATTAAGCGTAAATTGCGCTTTTAGTGCTGCTGTATCGCCATGGAATACCGAAAGAAACACATGGCTGAAGTAAAACGCCATTGGGTTTTCTTGGGCCGTAATGATCTTTGAAACTTGATCCCCAAACGTTTGACGCAACTTGTTTTGAGTAAGCACTAAGTTCACAGCAAATGGCACTTGTTGTTGCCACAATAAGCCATGCGATTTACTGAGCGTAAATTTACCGGTTGATGTTAGCGGTTGATTGAACATTTCAAGGTGGCGGCTTTGTTTAAAGTCACCACGTACTATCTCGTTCTGAGATAACTGCTGTTGAAGGGATTCTAAATCAGTCACTTGAGCCCAAGCAGAAACAGAGAACAGCATCAATAAAGAGCATAACCATTTGCGCATTAAGCAAGGCTCCCATGCTTGTGCCATTGTTCGATTTTGTCCATGAATACGGCAGGTGAAGCAAAGCACATCTCTTGTTTCTCAATCGATACCGCGACTTGGGTCGTGTGCGCTTTACACATACGTTGGTCAGTGTTGGCATCGTAGATCACGTAGTCGACGCGCAAGCGGTTCTCCCACTCTGTCAGCTTTGCGGTAATACGAATTTCATGATTGAACGGAATCGCTTTTACGTACTTCACTCGCGTATCAATGATTGGCCACATGTAGCCAGACTCATTCATATCGCGGTAGCTGTATTCAATCTTTTCCATTAGGACACGACGTGCTTCTTCAAAATAGCGAAAGAAGTTTCCGTGATAAATCACACCCATTGGATCTGCATCTTGAAATGAGGTGATCATCGTCACCTCAGCTTCCAAAGGGTAAAGGACTTGTTCTTGCATTACGCCTCCGCGTACAACGACCATTGACGTTGCTGAATTTTAGCAATGAAGTTACGCAGATCATGCTCTAAAGGACGATCTTCGACAACAAACTCAAACTCTTCCAGTACCGCATCGCGAATCATCTTCAAGTTACTGCTCATGTGGTGCTCATCAAGCTCATTATGGCGACGACGAATTTCTACCGCTTGCACACTTGCCAGCAATGACGCGGCTGCAACTTGTTCGGTTAGTTCCAGTACACGCATACAATCGCGTGCAGCAATGGTGCCCATGCTGACTTTGTCTTGGTTGTGGCACTCTGTTGAACGAGAGAACACGCTTGCAGGCATGGTGTGTTTCAGCGCCTCTGCTGTCCATGCGGAGATGCCGATTTGTACTGCTTTGAAACCGTGGTTGATTGGTTTACGTTCGCCCTCTGCACCGGTCAGGTTAAACGGAAGGCCGTTGTTGAACTTGTAATCCATCAGCTGTGCCATTTGACGATCCAACAAATCAGCAAGGTTAGCAATGTTCGCTTTTAAGGTATCCATGGCCATTGCGATGTGGCCGCCATAGAAGTGACCGCCATGCAGTACACGTTCGTTGTCACCATCAATGATTGGGTTGTCGTTAGCACTGTTGAGTTCGTTTTCGATCAACTGACGTAACCAAGGCAGAGAATCTTGCACCATACCAATCACATGCGGAGCACAACGCAGAGAGTAACGGTCTTGAAGACGGTCGCTATTGCGTGGTGGGCGCTCGGCTTTAAGGTCGTTACGTAGCCAAGCGGCAACTTGTTGTTGGCCTGGGTGCGGCTTCACGGCGAACAAGGCTTCATCAAAGTGGAAATCATTCCCTTGCATGCCCACCGATACCATTGCCGTTATCTTGGTACACAACTGCGCAAGATATTCTGCGCGTTTATAAGCGATACAAGCCAGCGCCGTCATGACCGATGTGCCATTCATTAGCGCCAACCCTTCTTTTGGCTTAAGCGTAATTGGGTTAATACCTAATTCGGCAAACACTTCTTGGGTTGGACGTACTTCACCTTTGTAAAGCACATCGCGTTCACCAATCAATGTTGCAGCAAGGTAAGAAAGCGGCGTTAGGTCACCACTTGCGCCTACGGAGCCTTCTTGCGGAATACGTGGAGCAACATCATGGTTGATTAGGTTTACGATCTGGTTAAGTAGATCGTGAGAAACACCCGATACACCTTGCGATAATGAACACAGACGCGTCGCAAGAACGGCTCTTGCTTGCTCGTGAGAAAGGATTTCACCTAAGCCACAACCATGAAAGCGAGTTAAGTGCAGCGGTAACTCATCAACCAATGCTGGTGGAATCGCGACGGTACACGAGTCACCGTAACCTGTGGTCACGCCGTAAATGACGCCTTCTTCTTTCAGCAATTTCTCTAGAAAAGCGACGCCACGATCGATCTTGGACGTAAATTCTGGTGACGCATTCATGCTTGCGTTTGCGCCTTGTGCAATCGCAACCACATCTTCGATAGAAAGAGCTTGTGCGCCGAAGGTAATGTTTTGATTAGTGTTCGTTGTCATGTTGCTGATTACTTAAAGTCCAGAAGTTGAAAAAGTTATACCACTGCAACGGTGCTTGCAGAGTATGGTGCTCCAATCGTTGTGCGTATTGCTGTACCACAGTATCTAACGCTGCTTGGCGCGTTTTGCGTGGTAGGACGATTTGGTCACTAAAATGTTCGAAGTACACATTGAAGTGCGGGGTGATGGCATTGTCGTCTCGTAGGCCAAACAGCAAATAAACCGGCGCTTTCAGTACCGAGGCCAACATAAATGGGCCTTGAGGGAAGGGGGCGGGTTTACCTAAAAAGTCTGCCCAAACCACACGGCTTTCAACGCTGGTTGAAGTGCGATCTCCCACAATCACAACCCATTCACCTTGCTCAATTTTTTGTTGTAGCAAAATGGCGGTGTCTGGCCCCATTGAGCTGACTTGAATCACGTTGAGTTCTGAGCTCGGGTTTACGGCTTTCATGACCGCATTGAACTGCTCAGCGTGTTCGGTGAACACCAAAGCATTAATTTTGACATGAGAATGGCGACGACCCAGTGCGCGGCACAGTTCGATGTTGCCTAGGTGTGAGCCCAGAATGACCACACCTTGTTGTTTCTCTGCCATTGCTTCGAAGTGGTGCTGACCGTGAATGGTGAGATTACTCACGTCAAAGTCACCTTGCCACGCGGCCAGCTTATCCAGCATGGTGCGGCCAAATGACAAAAGATGATGATAGCTATCGAGTGGCTGTGGTAACACTAAACTTTGCTGTTTCGCGTAAGTCTGTAATTGGTTGAGATAAAGCTCAGATGCTTGACGTGAAGACTTACCAGTAAGGTGGTAATAGCGCATCACTAACTTCAGGATGAAGTCGAACGCTTTGCGGCCAAACAGACGGTAGATCGCCAGAAGCGTCTTGATGCCTAAAACGGTGCCTTGCTCTTTGCGTTTCGACCAATGCGCATCGCTTTGATTGTGCTTTTGTTCGATGTCTTTAAATTGACGTTTTCGAGCTAACAAAGATGGAATGCGTGGCAACATGCCAAAGAACAAGCGAGTATGCATCCAACTGATTTTGACGTTGTCCCACAACGCGTCAAAGTGAGAAATACCGCCTTCAGGGTAAATCACCCGAGTCGGAACAAAGTCGATATCAGTGCCATCCCAATACATGCGAACAAGGATCTCGATATCGAAGTCCATGCGTTTACCAATCTCATTCTTATTGAGGACGTTGGCCGTAGCTTCGAGAGGATAGGCACGAAAGCCGCACATGCTGTCTTTAATCGACAGAGACAAGGTTTCAATCCATACCCAGATATGGGTCGCGTATCGGCCATACAGACGCGATTTTGGTACGCTGTCGTCGTAAATCGGTTGACCTGAAATCAAGTTATCTGGCTTATCTTGTGAAGCTTGAAGCAGATTAGGTAGAGCATCAAGATCATGTTGACCGTCAGCGTCGATTTGAATCGCATGACTAAAGCCATCCGCGTAGGCTTGTTGAATACCAGCCATTACCGCTCCGCCTTTCCCTTGGTTTTCGGTCAGACGAATTAAGGTGATTTTCTCTTCGTTTGCTAACGCATCCAGTGTTTGCTTTGTCGCCTCTTCACTGCCGTCATCCACGACCAAAATGGGCATGGAAAATGACGCGAGAGAATCTACAACGGCAGCGATGGTGCTGCCATGGTTATAGCAAGGGATCAGAAAGCACGGTTGATAGGGGTTTGCGCCGCTCACACTAGCTACCCAATTTCATTTTGCCAGATGAGTGAACAATCGTCTGTTCAGCGGATTGAGAAGTATATTTGAACGCCAGCTTTTCACGTTCAGAATCCCAAGACAGCGATAAGCTAACCTGCATATCTGGCAGGATAGGTTCTTGGAATTTGATCACTTCCATCCCTTTAAATACTGCAGGCGTATTGAGGTATTCGACGGCATAAAACAGCGCCCAATCGATTTGAGTTACGCCCGGCAGTAGGGGGAAATGCGTAAAGTGCCCTTGGAAATCCATGATGTCAGCGTCGACAAGCATCTCAATGGTCGCTGTCTGATCTAACACGTCTATGTTCTTGAGCGTTGGTTTTCTTTTGTCCATGTTCGATGCTTAATTATTCTTGGAATAGTTTTTCTATTTCAGCGACTTGTCGCTTACCTTGGCTGTTAAGTGGTACTTCATCCAGCACTCGGAATTTGCGTGGTATCGCAATCGGCTCTAACCAGTTACGTAGCGCTTTTCTCAGTGCAAGCCAAAACTTGCCTTTGCCCAGTTCACTTAATGTCTGCTGGCCTTGCTCGTTCAATACTATGACAGCAAAAAGCGACAATCGTCCTGCTTGCTCCATAGGAATAACAGCACTTTCCTTAATCCAAGGCAGCTGTTCTAAACGTTTTTCTACTTCAACCAAAGACACACGTTTTTCTTCGACCTTAACGATTCGGTCTGTGCGGCCGCGTAATTCGAAAGAAATACTATCATGGAAATAGCATTCATCTGCGGTTTGATACCAAGCGTTTTCATCGATGTGCGGTGAGCGAAGCTTTAAACAATTTTCATGGTTTAATGCCGCTTCAACTCCAGGGAACAGCGTCCAAGGTTGTGTCGCAGTAAGCTGTTGACGATAAGCAATACCGCCAGTTTCTGTACTACCAAATACTTCGACTGGATAGTCACCAAAAATCTCAGCACTGTGTTGTGCGGCGTCATTCGGTAACGGGCCACCAGAGGAGAAAACGCAGCGCAATGCCGTCGGTTTATGCTCCTCGGTGAGACGCTTGAGCAGAGCAGGGCTGCTAATTAAAGCGGTATTACTGGTGGCATGATTCACAATTTGCTCTGGAAACTCCAGATTGTGGGTAGCAAAAGCGCGACCAGCACAAAGTGGCCAAAGCACACGGAAAAGTAAGCCATAAATATGCTGATGAGAGACCGTACTTTCAATCTGACAGCCAGCGATTTTCTCTCCCCATAAGGATTGAAGAATCGCAATTTCGACATCCAGTTGTTTAAGTGTTTTCGCAATGGCTTTAGGTTTACCGCTAGAACCGGACGTAAACAAAGTGATGCTCAGAGCGCTGGCGTTAAGCGAGTGCCACTCCATCGAGCGGTCATCTGCTTCTTCCGTCACGCAACGTGTGGCCAAGCTGTCTGGTACCGAAACGTCAGCATCATGAAGGACGAGGTCGTAATGTTCATCAAGTTCTTTTAATGCTTCTGGTTGGTAGTTCCCTGGCAAAACGATGGCTTTATTGGCATGGCAACAAGCAAGAAAACTGATGGCAAACAGGTAGCTATTGGCAAAGCAAAGAGCAATACGCTGTGATGGATTGGCGTCGAGTTGTCTTTTAAGAGCGGAAACACTGCGCTGAAATTCATCCCATGTTTTTTCTTGAGCGGACTCGAAGGCGACGACCGATGGTTCAGGACGTTGAGCGCGCATTAACATCGCAATAGAAGAGAAGTCAGAAGAACGGGTGTTCATACGATCTAGTGTTCCTTTCGTACAAATTGGCGCACTATCCATTCACCGGCAAATAAACTGCCTGCAAGTAGGTAGCTGATCAGGCCGTTGTATAACGTCCAAATCTCGATGGATTCAAAGCAGGTATACAGTGCAGTTGCCGCATTCATAATAAAAAATGTGCACCATACCAGAGTGACTTTACGTGTGTAGAGTACGCCGCTTTCAGGCAAATCTGGTTCTTGAAGCCGAGCCAATCGCTCAATGATGGTTTGAGGCTGTCTTAAGCTGAGGGCGAACACCCCAAGCATGCAAAGGTTCACCACGACAGGATAGAACTTTAGCCACCCGTGTTGCTTAAATACAACCCCAAGGGTGACCAGAACGATACCAACAATGCCAGTGGTGAAAGCAAGAAACTTAAATTCTTTCAGCGGGGTCTTGTTTGCAACCAATAATCGCAAGAGCAACGCTGCAATTAACAAGCCCCCAACGAGGTTTAAGCCAAATCGATCAATGCCGAAGTAAACAGCAAAAGGGTAGGCAAACAGGACAATTGCAGACAGACCAGTCAGCAATTGGCGCATTAACTTTCCTTAAGAAGTTCAGCGACAGCCGTTACCACGTCATCCACCGTACGAACGGTGCTGAATTCAGCTGGCTTGATTTTCTTACCAGTGACATTTTGCAGGTGAACCACAAGGTCTACCGCGTCAATGCTGTCTAGGTCGAGATCGGTGTAAAGGTGTGCTTCTGGCTGGATATCTGCAGCGTCGATTTCAAACAGTTCTACCAGTGCATCTTTAACTTGTTCAAATACTTGATCTTTATTTACATCTGTCATGAATATACCTAAAAACTATTCATTATCTTGGGA
The DNA here is from genome assembly GCF_000400365.1 of Vibrio jasicida CAIM 1864 = LMG 25398. Lineage (GTDB taxonomy): Bacteria > Pseudomonadota > Gammaproteobacteria > Enterobacterales > Vibrionaceae > Vibrio > Vibrio jasicida. The sequence goes on from NZ_BAOG01000054.1 coordinate 44,075, forward strand.
AGAAGTTTGAGAAGAAATGTACTTCGCAAGGTTAGCTACTGAAGCAAAGTGCTCACGTGTATTTGAATCGTCAGCATCAATGACAATGTTGTATTGCTTTTTAATCGCTAAGCCAAGCTCAAGTGCATCAATAGAATCCAAGCCTAGACCATCACCAAACAGCGGCGCTTCGGTTTCAATATCGTCGACGGTTAAATCTTCTAGGTTCAATGCGTCAATAATAAGTTGCTTGATATTGTTGTGTAATTGTTCCACTGGGACCTGCTTATAATTCTGGAAAAATAGTATCAGCTAAATGCTGCTGTAAGCGACGAGCCGCTATTGTTGGGGACGTAGTTTGCTTTATAAAAGGCTCAATCTCAACTTTATCCTTCACTTCCACTTTGAAAAAGGGTTTTGTCGCCGGAACTTGATACCACTTTTTCTCTTTTGTTAAGAAGCTAGGCGTCACCGTAATATGTACAACTCTTAAATCTCGCTGCGTTCTTACTGCTATTTGTGCAGCACCACGCTGTAATTTTGATTTTACCCCAGGAGTGGTTCTTGTGCCTTCCGGAAAAATGAGCAATACATTGCCATTATCAAAACGTTCTTCACACATTGTTAATAAATCATCAGGAGCTTCATTAGGAATATAACCCGCAGCTTTCACAATGTGTTTCATAAATGGGTTGGCCCAAATCGCTGACTTTACTAAACAATCGCAACGCTTTAATTGAGATGCGATAAGAACGTAATCAATTAAACTTGGGTGGTTGCCAACAATAAGGCAATTTTGATCTTGTTGAATAATATCTGCGCCGATGATCTTATAATCGATTGCGCCAGTAAATTTCATCAATTTACAGAAGGTATTAAAAGCAAACTGTATCGCACCTTGGACTTTATATTCCTTGGCGGTTTGATCGGAGGTGGTTAAACCAATGAGTGGAATGACGATAAAACTGAGTACTAGACCGCCAAGCCCAAATACGGAAAAACAAAAGCCAGTAGCAAAGACACGCCAATATTGATTCAAAACCCTCATCGACGATGCCATTCCCACGTTTGCTGTGGCGAATGAATCAACCAGCTGGGATCTTCACAAAGATAGTGTTTTAAGAAAGCTAATCCTTGTGGGAGCGGGCAAGGTTGGGACGTGTGTCCGCTTCTTTTTGTTGCGACTTGCTCTATCTTAAAATCGTCACCAGCAGACAACACCATACCGACGGCATAACCTTGATACTGCTGGGTCTCAAACTCCGAGTAAGCATCAGGCAAGGGTTCATCAAAGTCGATAAACAGTACTTTTTTGTCTGGGTTTTCTGCGAGAAACAACCACGCTTCAATCAATGCGCTTTGAAAAGTGTTCTCTGATGCCGCAATCGATGTCAATGGGATAGGTTGCTTAGTCGCAATGGTTGCCAAGCCCGCTGCGGTATTGTGCACCGACTGAGAAAACGCCATTGGGGAAGCTTCTTCGCCTTGGATAATGTCTTCAATCAACGCTGCGCTGCGATGTAACTCGCCATGGCGACTCGCAAAAACCAAGTAATCCACATCGTACTGTTTGAGTAAACCAATCGCGGTTTGTACCGCAAGTTTGCTTAATGCGCTCATACGTCGGCGCATCATTGGTGGGATATCTGCGACGTGTAATTTGCCCTCTTCAGGCCATATATAGTCCGATGCCCACTGCTCCCATTCTTCTGGTTGATTTAAACCCAATGAATTGGCGGATAATGCATCGATATTAAACGAAATTTTGATCTTCGAGTTTGGCATATTTGTTTAAATTGTTTATTTTACAGCTCGATAGAATCTGGGTTTCACCAGAGTCACAATAAAAGGAAACGACCATGTCTCGCTTAAAGCTGCTTATCTCTGTGTTATTAACAGTGCTTCTTGTCGGTTGTGGAAGAGTACAACCTGTAATGAATGTGGAGGATACTCCAGTTGCTTATGATCTTCAAAATAAACAAGTAAAAGCTGCGATTGTGCAATCAGCAACAAATCGTGGTTGGACGATAGAAGAAGTAAGCCCAGGTGTATTAATTGCCAAAATTCACGTTCGTAGCCATTTTGCTGAAGTAAAAATTCCATATAACAACAAATATTATTCAATTATTTATCTCAACTCAGTAAATCTAAAAGCGAGTGATGGCAAAATTCACCGTAATTACAATCGTTGGGTTAACAACCTGAATGTTGATATTCAGAGAGCCATCGCACTTTTAGGTGCTGAGTCTCAACAATAATTTTATTAATAGTAGTTAGGTTTTTTCGTGTTAAATCAAAATATTGATCCATTCAACGCTTTTGAAGCAAAAACAGAAGCTCAAAAATTATCTTTCGCCCCTATTGTTTTCCAGACCGCGAGAACACTTCGAGATCTTGGCATTTTAGCTGCGTTGGATAGTGCGGGCTCAAAAGGCATGAATGCCGTAGAGATCGCAGAGAAAACGGGCGTATCTGAATATGGCGTCAAAGTGCTGTTAGACATGGCCATTAGCGCGCATATCGTGCTGTGGGAAAAACCTAACTACTCATTGGCAAACCTTGGCTTCTATTTGCTTTATGATGGCATGACGCAAGCCAACATGGATTTTACAGCAGACGTTTGTTATGCCGCAATGATGCACCTAACCGATGCGATCAAAGAGGGCAAACCGTCAGGCTTAAAAGAATTGGGTGATTGGGAAACCATTTACCAAGGGCTATCGACCTTACCAGAGCAAGCGAAGCAGAGCTGGTTCAAGTTTGATCATTTCTACTCAGACCGTTCCTTCCCATTGCTACTAAAAGAAGTGTTTGCCAACAAACCAAGCCACATTGTCGATATCGGTGGTAACACAGGTAAGTGGGCGATGCAGTGTTGTAACCACAATCAAGACGTTCAAGTGACGATTGTCGATTTACCACAGCAGCTTGAAGTGGCGATGTCGAACGCAGCGGATAACCAGCTAAGTGATCGCATCAAACCATTCCCTGCTAACATGCTGGACAAAGCTCAAACCTTGCCTGAGCATGCCGACATTTGGTGGATGAGCCAGTTCCTCGATTGTTTCTCTCCAATCGAAATTCTCAATATTTTAAAGAAAGTCAAAGCGCAACTACGACAAGGCGATACCGTATACATTCTCGAATTGTTCTGGGACGCGCAAAAATATGCCGGTGCCTCTTACAGTTTGAATGCCACGTCGCTGTACTTTACTTGCCTTGCAAATGGTAACAGCCGCTTCTACCGCAGTGATGACTTCCTAGAGATTGTTGAAGCTGCAGGCTTAACCGTGGCAGAAAGAACAGACAACATTGGCCTTGGTCACACACTATTAAAACTACAAGCAAACTAGAAAACAGAATGAAAACAGAGCAAAAGCAAGTCGTCGTTATTGGTGCGGGCCCGTCAGGTTCTACCGTATCAGCATTGCTCAACGCACGAAATATCGATGTTGTTGTGATTGAAAAAGCCACCTTTCCACGTTTCTCTATCGGTGAAAGCCTACTTCCAGCGTGCATGGAAGTTGTAGAGCAAGCGGGCATGTTAGAGGCAGTCAACCAAACTGGTTTCCAATACAAAGACGGGGCTGCATTTCGTCGCAACGGCGTTTACACCCAATTTGATTTTACCGATAAGTTCACCTCAGGTCCGGGTACAACCTACCAAGTCCAGCGTGGTCACTTCGATAAAGTATTGGCAGACAGTGCCGCGCAGCAAGGGGTTGAAATTCGTTACCAGCACGAACTGAAAAGCATCGAATTTGAAGGCTCAAAGTCGGTTCTTTCTGTTATCGATGAAAACGAATTAGCGTATCAAATTGAAGCCGATTATGTATTAGACGCCAGCGGCTTTGGACGTGTGCTTCCAAGATTGTTAGAGCTGGAAGAGCCGTCTTGCTTGCCACCAAGAAAGGCGATCTTTACCCACATTGAAGACAACATCACTGCCGAGAACATCGAATACGATCGCAACAAGATCCTGATCTCTGTGCATCCAGATAACCACGATGTTTGGTATTGGTTGATCCCATTCTCCAACGGCACCTGTTCATTTGGTGTGGTGGGTGAGCCAGCGTTTTTTGAAAACTACCCAGAAGACAAAATCGCAGCCATTAAACGGCTAGCAAGTGAAGAGCCTGGTTTGGCTGAGTTGCTTAATCAAGCCAACTACCCGAACCCAGCCGGTGAGCTCGGTGGATACTCGGCCAATGTAAAACACCTTGCAACATCGCACTATGCGTTGCTTGGCAATGCCGGTGAATTCCTTGATCCTGTCTTTTCATCTGGCGTGACCATCGCGATGAAGTCGGCTCAATTTGCAGCAGACTGTATTGAGCGTCAGCTCAACGGTGAAGCCGTGGATTGGCAAGCAGACTACGCCGATCGCCTGATGGTTGGAGTGAACACCTTCCGCACCTATGTAGAAGGTTGGTACAACGGTAAGCTACAAGATGTCATCTTCTACCAAGAACCGAATCCACGTATCAAACAAATGATCAGCGCGATCCTCGCTGGTTACGCATGGGATGAAGCAAACCCATACGTCAAACAAAGCGAGCAACGCTTATCTACATTAGCGGAACTGGTAAGAAGCGAAAAGCGTTAAGGCTCAGAGCCGAAACTGAGTGATAGTAATTTAATATCAAAGCCCCGATAACTTTATGAGTTTTCGGGGCTTTGTTGTTTTCGCTGCTTTCATTTTCAACATAATCTCTCAAGCCTGCAATTTGTGATCGGATTACCCATTAACCATACTATTGTTGCGTTCTTATTTTTCACCCATATGAACTTTGTTATATAATCCGTCGCAATTCAGTATGGAATCAAAGTTGTATGGTCGAAAAGTTCTCCAAGTCTCAGCTGTCTGAAGCCGACATCATCTCCAAGTTCATTCTTCCCGCTATTAAAGAAAACGGCTGGGATGACATGAACCAAATTCGCCAAGAAGTAAAACTGCGTGACGGTAAAGTTGTAGTTCGTGGTCAGATTGCCGCGCGTAAGAAAGTGAAGTCTGCTGATATTGTGCTGTATCACAAACCGAGTATGCCGCTTGCTGTAGTGGAAGCGAAAGCGAACAAGCACGAAATTGGTAAGGGAATGCAGCAAGGCTTGGATTATGCGTCACTTCTGGATGTTCCGTTTGTGTTTGCGAGTAATGGTGATGGGTTTATATTTCATGATAAAACGAACCCTGAGCAACTAGAAACAGAAATCAGACTCGAAGACTTCCCATCACCTCAAATGCTGTGGGAAAAATACTGTCAATGGAAAGGTTACTCAGACGAGCAACTGCCGCTAATTACACAAGCTTACTACGATGATGGAAGCGGTAAATCTCCGCGTTACTATCAATTAAATGCGATTAACAAAACCATAGAAGCCGTCTCTGAAGGAAAGAACAGAGTGTTGCTGGTGATGGCAACGGGTACGGGGAAAACCTACACAGCATTTCAGATCATTTGGCGGTTATGGAAGTCTGGGACGAAAAAGCGAATTTTGTTCTTGGCAGATCGTAATATCTTAGTTGACCAAACGAAGAACAACGATTTCCAGCCATTTGGTACTGCCATGACCAAAATTGGAAACCGTAATATCGATCCTGCTTTTGAAATTCACCTAGGTCTCTACCAAGCGATGACGGGGCAGGAAGAGCAGAAGAAAATCTTTAAGAACGTGAGCCCTGACTTCTTTGACTTAATTGTTGTTGACGAGTGTCACCGCGGTAGTGCGTCTGAAGACAGCGCTTGGCGAGAAATTCTGGAATATTTTAGTTCCGCTACTCAAATTGGTTTGACTGCTACGCCAAAAGAAACAGACGAAGTTTCTAATATTGAATATTTTGGTGAGCCTGCTTATACCTATTCTCTAAAGCAAGGGATCGAAGATGGATTCCTCGCTCCTTATAAAGTGGTTCGTGTCGATCTCGATGTAGACTTACAAGGTTGGCGTCCAACCAAAGGTCAGAAAGACAAGCATGGGGAAACCATCACTGATCGCATCTACAACCAAAAAGATTTCGACCGAACAATGGTGATAGATGAGCGAACAGCATTAGTTGCTCACACCATTACTAAATATTTAAAACGTACAGATCCGATGGCGAAAACCATCGTATTTTGTAACGACGTCGACCATGCAGAGCGTATGCGACGTGCCATTGCTAACTGCAACCCAGAGCAAATGGCAAAAAACGAAAAATACGTAATGAAGATTACAGGGGATGATGAAATCGGCAAAGCTCAGCTTGATAACTTCATTAACCCGAAAAAAGCATATCCGGTGATTGCAACAACATCTGAATTGATGACGACAGGGGTCGACGCAAAGACATGTAAATTGGTCGTACTTGATTCGACGATCAAATCCATGACCAAATTCAAGCAGATCATTGGTCGGGGCACGCGTATTGATGACCGATTTGGTAAGCTGTGGTTCTCTATTCTTGACTTTAAAAAGGCGACAGAGCTCTTTGCCGATGAACGTTTTGACGGTACACCAGAAAGGGTAAAAGTCACTAAACCAGAAGATTTTGAAAACCCAGATGATCTCAACGATATTGTCGATGGCACAGGTGATGAAGGGATAGATGACTCGTTTTTCGAGGATGATATAGACCCCACTACAATTTCTGAACCGACGACGCCAACAGATACCCCAACGGATGGAGGTAACATCCCTGAAGGTGGAGATGAACCGATTCAAGAAGAAGTGCGCAAGTTTTATGTGTCTGGTGTTTCGGTAACTAAGGTCGCTGAGCGTGTCCAGTACTATGACAGTGACGGTAAATTGGTAACGGAATCATTTAAAGACTATACCCGCAAAGCAATGGCAACGCAGTTTGCGTCAATGGATGATTTCACCAAGAAATGGAATGATGCAGATCGCAAGCAAGCCATTATTGATGAACTTGCTGAGCTCGGCATTATATGGGAAGCGCTGGAGCAGGAAGTGGGCAAAGACATGGACCCATTTGATATGATTTGTCACGTTGTATATGACCAACCGCCATTGACTCGAAAAGAGCGAGCGGAGAACGTGAAAAAGCGCAACTACTTCACTAAGTACGGTGAAACAGCACAGCAGGTACTGAATAATCTACTGGATAAGTACGCGGATGAAGGCGTTCAAGAGATTGAAAATATTCATGTATTGAAAGTAAAACCTTTCGATGAAATGGGGCGACCGATTGAAATCATCAAGAAAGGCTTTGGTGGTAAGCCGCAGTATCTCGAAGCGGTAAATGAACTAGAAGCGGCAATCTATCAAACTTCATTTGAACAAACCGCATAAACTCCCTTCGCAAAGGTCGCTAAATTTAGCGACCTTTTTATTTTGACTCACCCACTCGATCTAACTCTGAAGAAAACTCTGAAAGAAGCTTAGTGAACTCATCGTCTAAGCAAGAATGATTTATGTACTTTGTAGGCACCATATTTAGCTTTAAAGAAAGGTAGTCTGGGTGTTCAGTAATGACTTTTAGATACGCATCAAGGCGCTTTTCCGATGTCGTTTCTCTTTTCAAATGTTTCTTTAGCTTCTCATAAAAGTTTGAGACTGCCTCTGGGGTTACATCTTGAAGATCCTCGTAATCATCGCAATAAAGTTCTTCATATAGCACATCAGCCAACTGACGAATGCTCCATCCCAAAGACGCAATAAGGTCTCGTATCTCTGTTTGTTTTTTTCTTGTCCCCATTTGTCCCAAGTCCGTTCGTTAATATGCAATTGTCTTAGCGAAGACACGTAAATAATCAATTTTAAAGGATAAAATCATGACTAAATCAAAAACACCAATGACACCAGAAGCCGCTGCTCGCATCCAAGGTAATGCCGCAAAACAAAATGGTGGGCAAGTTCCTAAAGGTGACTTTGCTGGCCGAGCTCAACGCGCGGCTGCTCACAACCAAAAACAAGGGAAATAGGAGTTCATCATGAATAAACCAGCTTCAAGTACACCAAAAGGTGGTGCTAAGCCGAATCCAAATTACCCAAGCACGACGGGCAAACCGTCGGGCGGCGGTCGCGGAAATACCCCTAAAAACAAATAGCTGTATATACCCAGAGGCGTACTAGCGCCTCTTTTTCGTTTGTTTACTCAACAGCTTTTAGAGTTGTGGATGAATGCTGCGATAAACGGCTTGTTGTCAGCTTTATATTCCGAATACGGGATGGCTTTTTCAGTTTTACTCATCGCGCATAAACAAGTATCTCGCTTGTTTTCATACCAGCTTACATCGACCATATTTTGGGAAGAATTCACGCAGGTATCTATGATCGCGTACTCCACTTCCAGGGGATAGCGTTCTTCATCGAAAGCATTATTCACTTGGTAACCACCAAAAGCACCAATAAGCAATGTGGTACTTGCTGATATCCATTTTCGCTTACTAAAGCTAAAGCCTTTAAAACTCTTCTCGCACTCTTTACAAGAGATATTCTCAGCAAACTCGATGTCATTATCGGCTTGGCAATGGGGGCATTCTATTTTCATTAGCAACTAACATGATTGATTTATAAGTATTTATTGAATCTATAATTCTAGCGTGATTATACGCCTACATTCATAGACATAAATCGATTTTTTCGAGCGATGTTCTGCTATAATTCGCCCCAATTTTCAGTTAGCTAAAGTAGTAAAACATGTCTATCAGTTCTGTAATTAAATCCATTCAAGACATTATGCGTAAAGATGCAGGTGTTGATGGTGATGCTCAACGCCTTGGTCAAATGTCATGGCTTCTATTCCTAAAAGTATTCGATGCTCAGGAAGAAGAGTTAGAGCTAGAAATGGACGATTACAAAACACCGATTGATGAAAAATATCTGTGGCGTAATTGGGCAGTAGATGCAGAAGGTATTACGGGCGACAAACTGCTGGAATTTGTAAACGATGACCTGTTTTTTCATCTAAAGAACATGACGGCGCCGGTAGATAAGAACCCGCGTGGCTTTGTGGTAAAAGAAGCATTCAGCGACGCGTTTAACTACATGAAGAACGGTACGTTGCTACGCCAAGTCATCAACAAGCTTAATGAAATTGACTTTACCGATTCTGATGAACGTCACTTGTTTGGTGATATCTACGAGCAAATCCTGAAGGACCTACAAAGTGCAGGTAATGCAGGTGAATTCTATACCCCTCGTGCCGTGACTCGCTTTATTGTTGACCGTCTAGATCCTAAGCTCGGTGAATCTATCATGGACCCAGCTACGGGTACGGGCGGCTTCCTTGCTTGTTCATTCGATCACGTTAAAAACAACTACGTGAAGACGGGTGCTGATCACCAAACCCTACAAAAGCAAATCCACGGTGTAGAGAAGAAACAGCTTCCGCATCTACTGTGTATCACCAACATGATGCTGCATGGCATTGAAGTACCCGTACAAATCAAGCATGGCAATACACTAAACAAGCCGCTTTCAAGCTGGGATAGCACCATTAACGTGATTGCGACCAACCCACCGTTTGGTGGCACCGAAGAAGACGGTATTGAGAAAAACTTCCCTGCCGAGATGCAGACGCGTGAAACTGCCGATCTGTTCTTACAACTAATCATCGAAGTTTTAGATGAAAATAACGGTCGAGCAGGTGTGGTACTGCCAGATGGCACATTGTTTGGTGAAGGTGTTAAAACCAAAATAAAAAAAATGCTGACCGAAGAGTGTAACTTGCACACCATCGTTCGCTTACCTAATGGCGTGTTTAACCCATACACAGGCATCAAAACCAACATTTTGTTCTTCACCAAAGGTAAACCGACAAAAGAAGTGTGGTTCTACGAGCACCCATACCCAGAGGGCGTAAAGAACTATAGCAAAACCAAGCCAATGAAATTTGAAGAGTTCAAACAAGAACAAGAGTGGTGGGGCAGCGAAGAAGACGGTTTTGCTTCTCGTGTTGAGAACAAGCACGCATGGAAAGTCTCGATTGAAGATATCATCGAGCGCAACTTCAACCTGGATATTAAAAACCCGTATCAAGAAGAAGTGGTAAGTAACGATCCAAACGAGCTATTAGAGAACTACCAACAGCAGCAACAAGATATCTCACAACTTCGTAATCAACTTAAAGGCATTCTAGGTGAAGCCCTGAAATCGTCTGTGGGTGGTGCTGAATAATGAGTGCTGACCAATCATCTATCAATCAGTTGATTACAAACAATATTGATACTTGGACTTCAACGGTAAAAACCAAAGCAACAACAGGTCGTGGCAGTAGTAAAAAACGAGAGCTGTATGGCGTTAAAAAACTGCGTGAGCTGATTTTAGAGTTAGCTGTGCGAGGTAAGTTGGTGCCGCAAGATCCGAATGATGAGCCAGCTTCTGTGTTGCTTGAGCGAATTGCGGCACAAAAAGCGCAGCTAATCAAAGACAAAAAGATAAAGAAAAATCGTAAACAACCAGTGATTACTCAAGAGGAAATTTATTTCTCTGCGCCTAAAAGCTGGGCATATGCTCGTTTAGAAGATGTATATGATGTTCGGGATGGTACTCATGATAGTCCTAAGCCAACTAGTGAGGGTTATCCATTAGTCACTAGTAAGAACTTATCTTCAGGTAAGCTAGATCTTTCAGAAGTAAAACTGATTTCTAAAGAAGATCATATGAAGGTGATCGAGCGCTCTAGAGTTGATAGGAATGACATCTTGTTTGCTATGATCGGTAGCATCGGTAACCCAGTGATAGTAGATACTGAGATTGAATTTAGTATCAAGAACGTAGGGCTATTCAAGTATTACAACCCTAAAGACTCATCACCAAACTATCTAAATCATTTTTTGAAGTATGCTGCGGAAATCATGAAGAAGCAGTCGGCAGGCGGTGTTCAGCCATTTGTATCGTTAGGCAAGCTAAGAGGTTTTGTTATGCCAACTCCTCCGCTGGCCGAACAACACCGCATCGTCGCTAAAGTCAACGAACTAATGACCCTATGCGACCAACTAGAGCAACAAGCTGAAGCCAGTATTGAAGCGCATCAGGTGTTAGTCACAACCTTGCTAGACACCCTAACCAATTCAGCAGATGCCGCTGAACTAATGCAAAACTGGCAAATGGTTGCGGAGCACTTCGATATCCTGTTCACCACCGAAGAGAGCATTGATCAGCTAAAACAAACCATCCTACAATTGGCAGTAATGGGTAAGCTTGTCCCACAAGACCCAAATGATGAATCAGCTGCAAAGCTGCTTGAGCGTATTGCGGAAGAAAAAGCACAGCTAATCAAAGAGAAGAAAATCAAAAAGCAGAAAGCACTGCCGCCGATTGCTGATGACGAAAAGCCGTTTGAACTGCCGAATGGGTGGAAGTGGGCGCAACTTGGAGAGCTAACAGCTTCTGAAGATAATGCGATGTGTGATGGCCCATTCGGAAGCAAGCTTAAGACTGAGCATTATATTTCTGATAAGGGTTACGCGGTCATCCGATTAGGAAATATTGGCGTTGGAAAATTTTTATGGGGAAAAGAGGGCTATATAAGTCAAGAGCACTACGCCACTCTACCTAACAATCATATTCAAAGCGGTGACCTTATTATTGCAGGTATGGCTGAGCCTCTTATTCGAACCTGTGAAGTTCCGCCAAACCTTGGCCCTGCGGTTAATAAAGCGGATTGCTTTAGGCTTCGAATGCACGCCCTGATAGAAAAAAAATATATCACCCACTACCTAAATTCCTATGTCGCAAAACAGTTTGCTTCTGAAGACAATCGCGGGATGACTAGGCAGAGAATTAACCTCAGTAAATGCAAGGCGTTGCCTGTTCCCATACCACCTTTTGCTGAACAAGTTAGGGTTGTTACGGCAGTGTATGAGTTGTTTACAATCTGCGATCAGCTAAAGTTTCGCTTAAAAGGCATCCAAACTACTCACTTACACCTCACTGACGCTATTGTCGAACAGGCGCTATAACCATGGCAATTGTCTTCAATCAGCCTCAAACCATTGCACAGTTGTTGGAACAAAAACTCACCATTCCTGAGTACCAACGCCCATACAAATGGCAGCCTAAGCACGTTAATCAACTGATTGATGACATCTTTAACCACCGCACTAAGCCATGCTATCGGCTAGGTACGGTGGTGCTACATCAAAACAAGGAAGAAAATGGTGCTCTCAATATAGTTGATGGTCAACAGCGTCTTCTTACCCTAACGTTAATTTGCACCATTCTGGATACTGAACAGAAACGTATCTCATCGACTCTTCTTGAGCACAAATTTGAGTCATCAGTCAGTATCGAAAATCTTAAGAATAATGCGCAAGTCATCTCTGAGCGAGTAGCGAGTCTTTTATCTACAGAAAAGCAAGAGCTACTCGATTTCGTTCTTAACAAGTGCGAGCTTATCCAAGTTACGCTTGATGACCTAAGTGAAGCCTTCCAGTTCTTCGACTCACAAAACGCTCGTGGTAAAGCCCTTGCTCCTCACGATCTGCTAAAGGCTTACCATCTTCGTGAAATGATGGACTCAACAGAGCAAACCGAACGTTTACACCATGTTAGCTTGTGGGAGCAGGGCGTAAACCCAGATGACAACTCTGCGAATTTACACACCATCATGGGTGAGTTCTTGTTCCGTATGCGCCGTTGGGTTGATGGTGACTACGGCATACAGTTCAGTCGCCATAACATCGATGTATTCAAAGGCATCAACCTAGAAAGCACTCAGTACGCCTATGTGGACTCGATGCTTGCGCTCGATTATGCGATTGAAACCTTTAATGCTGATCCCGCCCGTAAATGGGACAAGCAAACCAAAGGCTATCCGTTCCAAGTGGATCAGGTGATGATCAACGGTAAGCGTTTCTTTGAGTACATTCAGCACTATATGGCAATTCACTCAACTCTATTTATTGTTAAAGATGCAAGGCTATCTTCATTTGTAGATAAGCATGCTAAGTACAAAGGCAGTAGCCGAAAAGGGGATAGCTATGTACGAAACCTATTTTTGTGTGCAGTGATGTACTACTACGACAAGTTTGGTGATGTGGAGTTAGAGAAAGCCGCACAGGTTTGTTATCGCTGGAGTTATTTCCTTCGCCTTGAGCTACAACGTATCGGTATGGAGTCGGTAGATAACCACGCTAAGGATCGTAGTGGGCTGTTTAGAGCAATCAGCAAAGCTGTTCACCCTCAACAGGTGTTGAACTTTCAGCCTCCTTACATTCAAGAGCCTAAGTTCAAGAACGCGAAGGACGTGCAGGCATCTATTGAAGCTATGAAATCGGGAAGTGTAAATGAGTGATTCGAACCAAGTAGAGCAGTTATCCGTAAGAGCACTTTTCGACAGCAAAACCCAATATGTGATTCCTATCTATCAGCGTAATTACGCTTGGGGTGCGACAGAAATTGAGCAGCTTATCCAAGATATCAGTGATGCTGCAGGGCTGATTACTCAGTCAGGTGAAGCCACTATAGCTGAACAAGCACAGTACTATCTGGGTAGTCTTGTGGTTTATCAGCGCACAACGCATTCACACCAATCTAATATCGTATACGAAACCATTGATGGACAGCAAAGGCATACCACGCTCTCTATCTTGTTGGCGTACCTCAAACATCGTAATGTGCTCGAAGAGAATGAGCTAGAAGGGCTAGACATTAATCTCACCTTTGATAGTCGTCCAAAATCCTCCAGAGCATTAGATGACATCTATACAGGCAGAACCAATGGCGAGTCAGAAGAGCCTAACATTCATGCTGCCTTCAACATCATCAAGCGTTACTTCAAAACCAAAGGATTAGATACACAGGCGAAGACTAAGCAATTCTTTGATTATTTATTAGAAAGCGTCACCATCCTTAGAGTCGTCGTGCCACCACAAACCGATCTTAACCACTACTTTGAGATCATGAATAACCGTGGTGAGCAGTTAGAAAAGCATGAAGTTTTGAAAGCGAAGTTTATGGCTACGCTCGATAATGATGAGGAGAGAGGCTGCTTTTCCACTGTTTGGGACGCTTGTTCGAATATGACGCGCTATACCCAAATGGGCTTCCAATCGGACTTACGAAAAGAGGTATTCGGCTCAGATTGGCAGACAATGCCAATAAGCTTTGAAGCGATTCAAGAAAAGCACACGAGCAAGCAGCAAAAAGAAGATGCAATGACTCTGCGAGAAATCATCAGTAACAAGGCATCTAGCTCAAATACTGACGATGATGATCGAGAGAAAGAAGAACGCTTTGGTTCGGTTATCGACTTCTCAAACTTCTTACTTCATGTCTTAAAACTGATGAAGACGGAAGAGAACGTTTCGCTTGATGATAAGAAGTTGATCGATGCATTTATCTCTAAAGACGATGGCTTGAGGGTTGGCGCTAAAGCTTTTGTCTATGAACTGCTTAAATGTCGAATTCTGTTTGATAGTTATGTAATCAAGCCTGACCAGTACGATGAAAAGCGTAAGTGGAGCTTGTTAAGGCTTAACTCTTACATAAACAAAAATAGTTTGAGTCCAGAGTACCCAAATACCTTCAGTAGCGATAACAACGAAAAGATTCGTATGATCTTGGCAATGTTCCATGTTTCGAACCCTGCTTTGGTATATAAGCGTTGGTTGAATGACGCTTTGCGGGTATTGAACGATCTCGCTACACATGAGCGGTTGGAAGTTGATGATAGTTCGTACTTAGCTGCACTTGAAAAGCAGAGTGACAAGTATTTTGATGAGATTTGTGGTGGTTCTCAGCTTGAGTTTACAGAGAACAATGTCGGTGTGTTACATCAGGGAACTGGTGTACAAAACTTTGTTTTTAACCGTTTGGATTACCTACTTTGGCGCAATCTATCAGACGGGAAGCCAGTTGGCGACATTACTAAAGAGACTCTAGGAGCCCACTTCACAAGCTTTCAGTTTGCGTTCAGGACCTCTGTTGAGCACTACTTCCCACAAACCGACCCATCTGGTGCAAGTAAGATGCAGGACGTAGATCGCTTCGGTAACCTTTGTCTTATTTCGCCAAGCAGCAACTCAAGGCTTAGTAATTACTCTCCTCAAGATAAGAAGAAGTTCTATCAAGAGAACAATCGTGCAGAGAGTTTAAAGCAAGCCATCATGATGAGTTATGACGATTGGGGACCTGATGGTAAAGGAAGAGCTAACATCCAGAGTCATGAAACACAAATGATAGAGGTGTTAAGAGGCTAAAGCCACTTTTAACCCACTCGGTTTACTTTTACGTATCACTTATCCCGATAGCTACTCGAGTTATCGGGGTTTTGTCGTTTTAGGCGACAGTACCTCTAACGCAACGTCTCCTACAACTTTTGCACTACCTTCTAGTCTTTGCAATCAATAGCACTTAATATGTGTTCAGTTCAATTGCAGCCTTACCTTTATGTCCTCTACCTTCAATTTCTATAACCAAAATGCGAGCTCATTAGCGGAGCAATACAACTCGACGACGTTTGAGAACGTTCATGCGAGCTGGCAGGCTTTTTGGCCTCATGCAGGCGATCGGATCTTGGATGTGGGAGCGGGGTCTGGGCGAGATGCGAAATGGATGTCGGAGCAAGGCTGTGAGGTGATTGCTCTTGAACCAGCGGCATCTCTACTAGAGCTTGGTAAAGTTAAGACGGGTGATTTGGTTACTTGGCTTGATGATGCCTTGCCTGCTCTTGAGAAAACCACCAACTTGGGACTTCGCTTTGATCTGATATTGGTGAGTGCGGTTTGGATGCATCTTGCGACTTCTCATCGTGAGCGTGCTTTTCGTAAACTCTCTAATCTGCTTGCGCCTAATGGCCGCTTGGTCATAAGCCTTCGCCATGGAGAGTTTACTGATGGGCGCAAAGCTTATCCTGTCTCCGTTCAAGAGTTAGAACAACTGGCAAAGAACAGTGCGCTTATGGTTAGGAATGTCTCGGACAGTGACGACCAACTCAAGCGTGATGATGTTCATTGGCAGACGGTTGTTATTTCAAAGCAAGAGAAGGATTAGTTGTGTCTCTCCAACATTATGCTGATAAATTCAGTAATTTGAACGTGAATAGTTCAAACGGAAAAAAGAGTCCTCACAAAGTGTGTATGCTTCTTGCCGTTATGGATTTGATGCAGGCTGGACATATCGTTTCAAACAAGATTGAACTTAATTCTGTTCTTAAAGAGCGATTCACACATCACTTCGAAAACTTAGCAATAGGAAATGATCGAAACACACCTGAGAACCCTTTTTTCTTTTTGAGAAGTGAGGGGTTCTGGCATCACTCTTATAATGAAGGCTATTCCATAGAAAATACAAAAAGGTACTCATCAAAGGCCATTTCATACGCTTACGTTGATGATGAGCTATTCGAATATATGAATAGCTACATAGTCTCGAATGAATTGAAAGAAGCGCTTGTTTCCAACTTATCAGACTTATCTTCATTGTTTTATCAATGGTTACTTGATTTGGGCAAATCAGAGAAAACGGCAAAGAACTACTTAGGAGCAGTCCGTGGTTCAATTTCTAACTGGTTGATGGATGCCGGAAAAATAGAAGCATCTATCACAGAAATAAAATCTTACTCAGACTTTAAGAGTTATAAGAAACAAGCGGTGCAGTTACCAGAGTTTCAAGTGCGCGATATAAAAGGCAAGGGTATGTATAGTGCAGCATTGTCTCACTACGACACCTTTCTCGCTGACTTAGCCCAGATTGATGTGAATGCAGATATCCGGCATGTAATGAATAATAAGCAACTAAGCACAACTGAAAAGACAATTTTAGTAAACACCAGAATGGGACAAGGTCACTTTAGAAACAAGCTCATTGATATGTGGGGAGGTTGCGCTGTTACAGGGTTTAAGAATACCCAATTACTGTTAGCATCGCATATTAAACCGTGGCGAGATTCCAACAACGAAGAACGATTAGATAAGTTCAACGGATTATTGCTACTTCCTAATCTGGATAAAGCATTCGATCTCGGTTTCATATCATTTGATGATAAAGGAAAAGTTTTAATATCACGCTACCTAGAAAAACCAGAAGTTCTTGGTCTACGCGAAGACATGTCTTTTCACGTCCATAATAGCCATAAGTATTACCTTGGCCATCATAGAGGGGTGCTGTTTAAGGGGCACTAGACTAGGAATGAACACTACTCATTTTAGCTTGAACTCATAAACAAATTTCTCATTGTTTTCAACGTACAGAAAAACGCTGAGTATACTTTTCAAACAACCTTATTTATAAACTTTCCATTTCTTATAAAGCTCACAGATCTACCTCACATTTTTGTGCCTCATAACTGATACAGATATTAAAAGAGTGAGAAATGGATTACAGTTTGGGACATGTTTTCCAAATGTGGTTGTATCGTGAAAACGGTTTCTAAGCGATTGTATCAGCTATTAAAAATTGAAAAGCTTAAGCACAAAAAAGATAAGGTTTTTTCCTTTCAAAACAGGTTGATAGATAATAATTCGAAAAGCCTGAACATTTTTTCACCTTCATCTTTATTCCTTAAAAAAAGTGATGTTTCTTCAGCGTCTTTATCGGTTCCAACTACCGATGCCCTTGCTTGGGGAAATCGCGTCTCGGTAGAGTTCAAAATCAAGGTTTACAACATTTCTAAAGAGCTCAATATCGATCCTAATCATTTGATGGCTTGCATGGCGTTTGAAACGGCTGAGACATTTAGCCCAAGTATTAAAAATGGATCGGGAAGCGGTGCGACAGGGTTAATTCAATTTATGCCTTCAACCGCAGAAGCTTTAGGAACAAGCACAAAGAAGTTGGCCAAAATGAGTGCTGTGGATCAGCTGGATTATGTCAAAGCGTACTTTATGCCATACCGAAATGACATGGCGTGTCTTGAGGATGTGTATATGGCGATCCTTTATCCTGCTGCAATCGGCCAACCGCCAACACATGTGCTTTTCAAGAAAGGCTCGATCGCTTATCGCCAAAACGCGGGGATTGACCGCAAGAACTCAGGCAAAATCACATTAGCTGATGTGTCCTATAAAGTGAGGCGCAAGTTAGAGAAGGGCATGCACCCCAAATTTTACGGTTAAACTTTCCGATATTTTGGCGGGGGATCAGAAGGTTGCTCCGCCATCCACTCTCAAATCATGCATGGTGATATGGCCAGATTTATCACTGAGCAAAAATTCAATCGCATTGGTGATGTCTTTGGTTTCGGCAATCTTGTTTAACGGAATGCCAATTCGATGCGACGCTAAGTTGCCTTGAACCGTTTCTCGCTCGCCATAAGATTCATTCCACATTTGCTCTTGCATTGGTGTTCTGGTTGAACCGGGGCTAACAATATTGCAGCGAATGCCATGCTCTGCCAGTTCTAATCCCAAACATTGCATCCACATGTGCAGGCCAGCTTTAGATGTGCAGTAGGCGGACATCTTCACGCGTGGTGTGTCTGCGGCATTTGATCCTACTGCGACAATCGCGCCTTTTCTGCCGTTTTCGACCAACATTTTTGCAAGCTTTTGGGTGAGTAGCATGGTGCCTTTTAAGTTGATATCTAGGGTTTTATTGAGCGCTTCATACGGCAGTTCGATAATAGAGGCGAGGTGTAATGTGCCAGCACAAGTGATGATGAGCTCTGGGATGAGGTTATCCTGCTGGAGGCTCTGGCAGGCATTGAGGATCGCATGTGGTTCGGATAGATCAAACGGGAGCAATGTGGTGCATTGTTGTTGGTTGGTCGACAAGCTTTGTTGTAGTCCATCCAATGTTGCTTGAGTCACATCGCAAGCAATAACATGCGCCCCTTGGTCTAATAAGCTTTTAGTACATGCTAGGCCAATCCCTTGTCCGGCACCAGTGACCAAGCACAGTTTGCCGTAGAATTCTGAGCGGTTTTCACGCATCACCTTCTCCCTTTCGCGATACAAATATGAAATCTAAGTTGGATAGATGATAATGATTTTTGTTATCGTTGTCATTATATTAACAAGGAGGTATAGAATTCAATGAAAATATTAGGCTGGAAAATCAAGCCCTTGATACTGGTTTTAGGGTTGGTTGGGATCTCAGGGTGTGAGTATTTACCGCACTTTGCAAAGGTCGATTTGCCGGAGCAAAAAATTGAACAAGTGGTTGAGCAAGCTAAGCCCGCTGATGCTGCAATTCTGAAGGCATTCGAGCAACACAGTTTTGTTGGGATTGGCGATTACCATTGGAATGACGCTTTTTTACGTTACGCAACGGAACTGGTTTCGACCGATGCTTTCTCTGACCAAGTTACCCATGTTGTGGTCGAATTTGGTAATGCGAAATATCAACCTGTATTGGATAAATATCTGGCAGGCGGTGAGGTCAGCGAATCACAGCTGAATGAGGTGCTACGTGGTTCGATTTACTTTATGGCTTGGATGCCAGATGCGTATATCAACTTCTTCAAGGCGATCAGGGCGCGTAATTTGTTGTTACCTGAAGGCAAAAAAATTCAGGTGCATCTCGCGGAAGCGCCCTTTGAATGGGGTGGTGTCGCGGATGCAAAAGTTTGGAAACAAGCGGCGCAGAGTAAAACGGATTACTTTTACCAAATTGCTCAAGAGCGAATTGAGCACAATGAAAAAGCACTGTTGATTTTCGGGGCTTTCCATCTGGTGAATGCACCGAAGGACTATGTCGCGAAAACGCAAGCCAGCGCTTGGCCGCTTGCGACTCGATTAGAGCAAGCGTTTCCTGATAGTACGTATTTAATTTGGCCGATGACAGAGCCCGAAGTCGTGCAAACCTTCCACAATGTAAAATCGCCAGCGCTACTCGAGGTGACGAATAGTCCTATTGAGCCACTTCGATTCATCGATTTATTACCTAAAGCGCGCTATAAACTGGCGGCAATGGATAAGATGGATGCCCCAGTCGGGGAACTGTTTGATGCGTTTCTGTACCTTGGTGAGAATGCGCGCTCCACCTTATTTCCACGTGAAGTGATGGCAGATCGTGAATGGGTGAATGAGATGCAAAGGCGTGTCGATTTGATCGGAGGCAAGATGCAAGATCGCTTCAACGAGATACGATCGCTGAGTGATGAGAAATATGGTTTTTCTGATAACGGGTAATATGGCTAATAAGCATTTCTAAGTAAGAACTATCACAACAATCAATGGCTGACAGCATAAGGTGTCAGCCATTTTTTATGCGTCATTTTGAGGCTATTTTACTGATAAGACTAAAGAATTATTTGCGTTTTTCCATATTAATACTATGGGATTAATTTATAAAACTATAAATAATACGAATGATAATTATTATCAAAAGTGTTTGAATAAATGGTTTTGTGTGTGTAGTCTCACCTCTTAAATGAGAAGGAATCTCATTTGGAACGCCATGTTTAATACAGTTTGAGAGATGATTATGCTTCGTAACTCAACGGGAAGCAGCACTATGCTCACAGAGTTTCTTAATGCCCATACGGATGATGCTTCGTTCTTCTTTAGCTCTCCGACAGTGACGTTATTGACTCAAGGGATTGCTGCCGAATTTTCCCAACAAGTCAGGTTCTCAGAATTAGATACTCACATCAGCCAATTATTGGAATCGGCGAAGGAAGAGGGCAATGAAAACCCTATCGCTGTAGGTGTGATCCCATTTTCTGAACACAACCCAGTACATTTTATTGTCCCTGAACGTCTGATTACGACATCACCAATTCGACCGGATAAAGTGTCGGATGTGGATGGGTTAGCGGATTGTCATCCATCTTCTATTCAACCCATTCCCGATCCTAGTGATTACATGCGTAGCGTTGAACAAGCCGTAAGGAGTTGCTGTCGAGAGGATGTGGAACTCGACAAAGTCGTCTTATCTCGCACCATGCAAGTCGAGACGGAAGAGGATATTGACCGCGCTCGTTTCCTAAAAACGTTACTCAAACAGAATCCCGGTGGCTACACCTTTTCGACTCGCATTGGAGGAAGCCATTCCGATGCATATTTAATGGGCTCTAGCCCTGAGCTTCTTGTTTCGCGCAAAGGCCCTCATGTTTGCTCCAACCCGCTAGCAGGCTCCCGTCGTCGCAGTGACAACGAATCAATGAACCAACAACAAGGTGAGTTGATGATGGAAAGCAGCAAGGATCTTCACGAGCATGCGGTGGTTGTAGATGCCGTCGAGAAAGCGCTCCAACCTTGGTGCCATAATTTGTATGTGCCGATGGTGCCATCGGTGATTGAAACCAAAGCGATGTTACACCTTTCGACTCGTATCGAGGGCATGGTTTCAGATGCCAATACCAGCGTATTAAAACTCGCGAGTGCATTGCACCCGACACCTGCGGTATGCGGTTACCCTACAGCGCAGGCTTATGATTTTATCAGCAATGTAGAGCCCTTTGACCGTGGTTACTTTACCGGACTGGTTGGCTGGGTGGATGCCCGCGGCAATGGAGAATGGGTTGTCGTGATCCGTTGTGCAGAGGTCGAGAAAAAACGTCTTCGCGTTTACGCGGGTGCTGGCATTGTTGCTGGCTCAGAGCCACAAAGTGAACTGGAAGAAACCGGCAACAAGATGCGAACCGTGCTTAACGCATTGGGTATTGAAATCCGTGAGAACATGGAGGTGGTTCAATGAACCGCCCGTGCATGAAGGCATCAGGATTTACCCCATGGCCGCAAGAGATGACTCAAAAGTATCGCGATGCAGGGTTTTGGACGCAGCAAACCATCCCAGAGATGCTTGAGGCGAGCGCACAGCGTTATTCAGAATGCGTAGCTTTGGTTGCGGGCGATCAGCAATGGACTTACCAAACGTTAGTCGAACAAGTTGACAAGCTTGCTGCCGGGTTCCAGCACAAGCTCAATCTAAAATCCGGTGATAAAGCGGTTTTGCATTTGCCCAACGTTGGTGAGTTTTATTTGAGTTTCTTTGCCTTGCTTAAAATTGGGGTTCAACCCGTTTTAGCGTTACCTGCGCATCGCTATTCGGAGATTCGATACTTTTGTCATTTTACTGAAGCGAAAGTATTGATTACCGCACCTCAATTAGGCGTCAAAACCGCTGAGATAGCTCAACAAGTGGCCGCAGATTTACCGAGTTTAAAAACGGTAGTGTGGGCTGGTGAAGAGAGCTTAATGCCTACCGGTGCTCAAGCGCTAAACACACTGTTTTTGGAAGAGGTTGATGCTCAATCTGATGTCGCCGAAGACTTTGCTTTTTTCCAACTTTCTGGTGGGACAACGGGTACGCCAAAGCTCATCCCAAGAACCCACATTGATTACCTTTATAGCGTTAGTGCGAGCAATGACGTTTGTCAGTTCTCTGCTTGCACTCGTTACTTATGCGTTTTACCTGCTGCGCACAATTTCCCATTAAGTTCGCCTGGTGCGTTGGGCTGCTTTATGGCTGGTGGCATGGTCGTACTAGCGCCAGATGCCAGCCCTCAAACGGCCTTTTCTTTGATTGAAAAACACCAAATCACTGTCGCGGCTTTGGTTCCTCCATTGGCGTTGTTATGGCTAGATGAAGCAGCAAGAACCCAGCAAAACATTACGTCACTTCAGTTACTGCAAGTCGGTGGCGCTCGTTTTAGTGAAGAGGCGGCAAAACGAGTGAAGCCAGAGCTTGGTTGTACTTTGCAACAAGTGTTTGGCATGGCTGAAGGGCTGGTAAATTACACCCGTTTGGATGATCCAGAGTCAGAAATTGTCACTACGCAAGGCCGTCCTATGTCACCTGCAGATGAGCTTTTGGTACTAGACGAAGCAGGTAATCCGGTTCCGAAAGGGACTGCGGGGATTTTGTTCGTGCGTGGTCCTTATACCATTCAGGGTTATTACCATGCACCGGAACACAATCAGCGTTCTTTCACCGATCTTGGTTATTACCGTACTGGGGATATCGTCGTCATGACTGAAGCCGGCAATTTGCAAGTTGTGGGGCGGGATAAGGACCAAATCAATCGTGGTGGTGAAAAAATTGCGGCCGAAGAGGTGGAGAATCACCTTCTTGCTCATGACTCCGTTCACGATGCGGCGGTGATTGCGATCCCAGATGAATACCTTGGTGAGCGCAGTTGCGCGGCATTGGTGTGTAGAGCGCAAAATCCCAAGCCTATTGAAATCAAGCGATTCTTGCGAGGTCGAGGATTGGCGGATTTCAAAATTCCAGATCGCGTGATCTTTGTTGATGTTCTACCCAAAACGCCAGTAGGAAAGATCAACAAAAACAAACTTCTAGAACTGATTTAATCGAACCACCACACCACGATATCAACGGTGTTGTGTGTATAAATAAAATTTTGGAGATTAGCCCCATGGCCATTCCATCTATCTCTGGTTATTCACTATCTAAGCCGATGCCAGAAAACCGCGTAAATTGGTCTGTAGAGCCAAAGCGCGCTGTGTTATTGATTCACGATATGCAGCAGTATTTTCTCAATTTCTATGATGTCGATAGTGAGATGATCCAAACGCTCACTCATCATATTAAGCAAATTAAACAAGCGTGTATCGATGCGGGTATCCCTGTGGTTTACACCGCTCAACCGGGTGACCAACGCCAAGAAGACCGTGCCTTACTAACGGACTTTTGGGGACCAGGTCTGAAAGCGGATGATGATATTACGCGTATTTTCCCTGCGCTTGCGCCTTCTGAACAAGACATTGTTTACACCAAGTGGCGTTACAGTGCGTTTCAGCGTACTCCGCTTAAATCCATGATGGATGAAACGGGTCGTGACCAGCTGATCATCGTAGGTATTTATGCCCACATTGGTTGTTTGCAAACCGCTGCCGAAGCGTTCATGACCGATATTAAAGCTTTTATGGTTTCTGATGCTGTCGCAGATTTCTCAGCGAACGATCATGAAATGGCTCTCAATTATGTCGCAGGTCGCTGTGGCTATGTGTTGGATAAGCAGCAATTGCTATCTCAAATCAGCAGTGCAGATGAATTTGTCGGTGATGACTTTTCCATTCCTCAATCTCAGCAACATTTAACTCAGCAGTTAGCGGCATTGCTAGAAGTGCCAGTCGATGAAATGACGCCGGAAGATAGCCTGCTGGATTTCGGTTTAGATTCGGTTCGTATGATGTCACTGGTCGGTGACTGGCAGCAAGCTGGTCTAGACGTGAGTTTTATGGAACTTGCCGCCAAGCCCAGTGTGCAAGATTGGTGGCAACTGATTGAGAAGAAGCTGACTTAACAGCCTACGAGGAAGAGTAACAAAGGAATGGACATGTACGATTTACCTTATACAGCGGAGCAATTGCTGCCGCTTACGGATGCCCAAGCAGGGATTTGGTTTGCTCAGTTGCGCGACCCGGATAATCCAATTTACAAGACTGGCGAATACTTAGTGATTGATGGCAAGGTGGATGAGCCTTGTTTTGTTGAAGCGGTAAAAACCGCCATTGATGAAGTTGACTCGTTACACGCGAAGTTTGTCACTACCACCGAAGGCCCTCGCATGGTGATTGATAGACAAAACTGGCAGGTAGAGCGAATCGACTTCTCGCAACATGATGTGCCACTCGAGTCTGCAGTCGATTGGATGAAGAAAGAGTTGAAGCAGCCCGTTGATTTGGAGCAAGGCCCACTGTTTATTATGGCGCTGCTTAAGCTTGCAGAAGATAAGTTTGTTTGGTTCCTGTCACTTCACCACATTGCTATTGATGGCTACAGCATGTCGTTGATCGCTTCGCGTATTGCTCATATCTATGGCCAACTTACGAAGGGAGAGCAGTTTGACGAGATCCAATTGGTGGATCAACACGCGTTGCTTAAAGAAGACAACGACTATAAAGCGTCGGAAAAATACCAAAAAGACCGTACCTTCTACTTACAACGTTATGCCGACCACTCTGATACGGTTAACTTAGCGGGTAAACCGACAGTGACATCTGATCACTTCTTACGCTTGAAAGGCGCGATGCCAGTAGAAGACTTCCAGCATATGGAATCGTT
The DNA here is from genome assembly GCF_000400365.1 of Vibrio jasicida CAIM 1864 = LMG 25398. GTDB lineage: Bacteria > Pseudomonadota > Gammaproteobacteria > Enterobacterales > Vibrionaceae > Vibrio > Vibrio jasicida. The sequence goes on from NZ_BAOG01000054.1 coordinate 68,915, forward strand.
GGCGAAGCAATGCCGAACGCACTGGTACAGTGTGCTGATCGCTTCCATTGCTGCGTATGTTCATCGTATGACGCGTTCCAACGAGGTGGTGCTTGGTGTGCCGTTGATGGGGCGCTTAGGTTCAGTGGCAATTCAAACGCCGGCGATGCGAGTGAATATCTTGCCAGTGCGAGTGAGTTTTACTCAAGGTACGGACATCAAAACGCTAGTTAAGCAGGTAAACCAAGAATTCTCATCTGTTCGTCGTCACCAAGGGTACCGCTATGAAGAACTGCACCGCGAATTGAATCTAGTAAAAGACAACCGCAATCTATTTGGCCCTTTGGTCAATATCATGCCGTTTGAGTATGAACATAAATTTGGCGAGTTGGCTTCGAAAGCACATAACCTGTCAGCGGGGCCCGTGGATGATATTTCCTTCTATTGTTATGAGCTTGACGGTCAACTTCACATAGATATGGATGCCAATCCAGAGCTGTATTCTGGCCAAGACATTAAAGAGCACCAGCAGCGCTTGTTCCACTTTATGAGCGACTTTTTTGCAAGCGCGCAAGCTCAAGATCCATCGTTATGCCAAATCAGTGACGTGAATATTCTTCTCTCTGGGGAGAAAGAAAAGGTCATCGAAACTTGGAATGATACTGACCACGAGGTGCCAGAAACGACCCTAGCTGCCTTGTTGGCAAGGCAACGTATTCTGACGCCTCATGCTCCCGCCCTCATTTTTGAAGGACAAAAGCTCAGCTATGAGCAGTTAGCGAAAAAAGTGTACTCCTTGACTAACTGGTTAACCGCGCAAGGGGTTGAGCTGGGAGATCGCATTGCGGTTTGCATCCCAAGAAGTGAAGAACTGATTGTTGTACAACAGGCGATTCTTGCTGCTGGTGCGGTTTACGTACCGATCGATCCAGATTACCCAGAAGGCCGAATCCACTACATGTTGGAATCTTCTGCACCGAAGTTTGTATTCTCGACGACCGAGCTACAAAGCAAATTGCCGCAAGGTGTGGAGGTGAAGTTGGTTGATGACGCGACGTTGCCAACTATTTATAAGGTGGTTGAGGCATTACCACCACAAGTGCGTCCGGAACCTCACTCTCCGGCTTACATGATTTATACCTCTGGTTCTACGGGCAAACCAAAAGGTGTTGTGGTTACTCACGATGCTATCGTCAACCGACTACTTTGGATGCACGACCAATACCCAATTGATGCCAAAGACCGAGTATTACAAAAAACGCCTGCAGGTTTTGATGTCTCTATTTGGGAATTTTTCTGGCCAATGATCGTCGGTTCATGCTTGGTGGTCGCAAAACCGGAGGGGCATAAAGATCCTATTTATCTGCAAGATCTTATCCATCGAGAGAAAATCACGACCTTGCACTTTGTGCCTTCAATGCTGCAAATCTTCGTCCAACAAGCCGATGCCAATTTGTGCCAGAGTTTACGCCAAGTTTTTTGTAGTGGTGAAGCGCTACCGATGGAATTGGTGAATCATTATTACCAAGACTTTAGTGCGCCATTGCACAACTTGTACGGTCCGACAGAAGCGGCTGTTGATGTGACTTATTGGCCAAGTGAGGCGAATGCGCAAGGTAATTCGACACCAATAGGCCGCCCTGTGTGGAACACCCAAATTTACATTTTGGATGATGCATTAAATCCAGTACCGCCGGGTGTCGTCGGTCATCTTTATATTGCGGGTCGACAATTAGCGTTGGGTTATCACGGCCAGCCAGAACTGACCGCAGAGCGTTTCATTGAAAGCCCATTCGGACCAAAAGGCAGCCGAATGTACTTATCTGGTGATTTGGCTCGTTGGCGAAAAGACGGGGCGATTGAATACTGTGGGCGTAGTGATTTTCAGGTCAAGATTCGAGGTTTCCGTATTGAGCTTGAAGAAATTGAAAACGCCTTAGCAAATCACCCAAGTGTCGCGCAAGTTGCGGTATTGGCGCAGGAATATGCCGATGGTGACAAACGCCTCGTAGCGTATGTTACGGCAGAAGATCCAGAACAGGGTGTTGATAGCAACTTGCTGCAGCGATTCCTTGCCGAACCGCTGCCAGAGTACATGGTTCCAAGTTACTTTGTGACGTTGGATACTTTCCCGTTAACGCCAAACGGTAAGCTGGATCGCAACGCGTTGCCGAAGCCAGATTTGTCTGGTCAGGTCGGTACAAAAGGGCCAAGCAACCTTGTTGAAGAACGTTTGTGTAAGCTGTTCTGCCAACTGCTTGATTTACCTGCGGTAGGCGTTGACGACAACTTCTTTGAACTAGGTGGTCACTCTTTGCTTGCCGCACAGTTGATTGCTCATGTGAAAGAAATCATGGGAATTGAACTGTCATTGGCAGCCGTATTTGAATCGCCGACTGTCTCTGGGATTGCCGCCAAGTTGAATGGCAGTGAAAGTGATGATGCCCTGAACATGTTATTACCACTGCGTAAACGTGAAGGGAAAGCGGCCATTTTCTGTGTACACCCTGCGGGTGGCTTAAGTTGGTGCTACGCGGCTTTAACGCCGATCATTCCATCCAATGTTCCTCTCTATGGCGTGCAAGCTCGTAATCTGGGTGACCCTTCTGCGCCATTGCCAAAGAGCATGAAAGAAATGGCAGAAGACTACGTTGCCGCGATTCGTGAAGAGCAACCTTTTGGTCCTTATCATCTTCTGGGCTGGTCAATTGGTGGCATGATTGTTCACCTAATGGCGGGCATCTTACAAGAACAAGGCCAAGAAGTTGGTTTGGTTACGCTGTTAGATTCTTACCCTGCAGAGCAGTGGCAAACCATCCATCCACCAGGAGAAGAGCAAGCGCTCGGCGCACTGATTCGTATGGCCGGCGTTGAGTTTGATGAAGCCGCGCATTCCAGTATTACGAAGCCAGAAGTGATCGATATCTTACAGGATGCGGGCTCGTCTATGGCGCACTTAAGTACTGAAACTATCACGGCGATGATCGACGTCGTAATCAACAACAACCAACGTGTCCGTGATGCCATTGACTATCAATATCAAGGCGATGTGCTGTTCTTTAATGCTGAGAAGCCACCAGAAGAGGCCTTTTTGGATCGCAATGGATGGTTCAAATACATGGACGGTGACTTGAAAGTGATTGATGTGGCCTGTATTCACCGTGACATGATGCGCCCAGATATGCTGCGTGAAATCGGTACGCATATGGTGAAAGAGTTGAGAGAGAATTTCGATGTTTGATTCGACAGCTCAATTTAAGCCAAGTGCGATGTTGGAGGGGATGATTTCCCCTCTGACTTTCTTCAAAAATAAGTTGGAATCAGGCGCTATTTTGGCGCTTGGCGAGGCACATTGGTATGCCGATTTATTTGAGCAAATGACCGAGGTGTTGCTCGATCCTCAATTGGATGGGGCATTCACGCATTTGTTCATCGAGTTTGGTAACGCTAAGCATCAAGCGCTGCTTAACAACTACTTATTGGGAGAGGCGGTCACCGACACTGAATTGTCTGCCGTATGGTTAGATTCAATCGCCTTTCCTGCATGGATGCATCCGTGTTACGGCCAATTTTTTCATCGATTGCGAGCAGCGAATGCTGAGCGCAACGTGCCGATCAAAGTCGTGCTGACGGAGCCGTCGTTCAATTGGCAAGCCATTCAACATCCTTCTGAACTGAGTAAGTTGAATGCTCAACGTGACCAAGCCTTAGTGGACGGCGTTGAAAAGCTGCAACAGAAACAGGCACAGAGTGTGGTGGTGCTTGTTGGAGCAAGACACATTCTTAAGCGTTCCCCAACCTTAGGGTTCATGTCCAAACATAAAACTTTTGGTGACCTAGCGAAACAGAAGTTTGGCGAACAATATGTATCAGTTTGGCCACACATTTTACCAAGTGAATGGGGCTGCACTGAGCGGGGTATTTATACAACGACGCAGCATCATCTTAAAAAGAAATCGTTTCTCGACATTATTCCGAAAAAGCCACCGGTGAACCCTTACGCGTTTACTTCCCTTGAGCAGCTGGTGGATGCCTATTGGTATTTAGGTCCACAAACGCGTCAGTTCGATGCCAAGGGCGTCACAGTACCACCAATGTGGAAAGCGCTTTTAGAACAACGGTTGCCGCTGGTTAATGCTCGACAACAAATGGTGATCAAAAAGGTTATTGAACAAAAATAATGACACATTCATGAGGAAAAAAAGCACAACGAGAAAACGTATTGCTCGGTAAAGCAATAGCGGCCATGAAAGGAGAGATTCGGCAAGTTAGCCTGCAATAAAGTTCGATTCTCTCCAATCAGTTCGAAGTGAAATTGACCGGTGTTTTCAGCGTCCGGCTGCAGGGTGATTTGTGCATCTAGAAAGTCGAAGTACACCTGAACAAACGGGTAGAGACATTTAAACAGGCTCTCTTTAATGCTGAATATCAGTGTATCTGGGAGGGTGTTGGACGTCTCCATTAATGCCTTTTCGCTCTGGGTGTAGATGCTAGAAAAAAGGTGCGAGGCGAGAGGGGTATTGTTTTCCACATCAATACCCAAACTCGGTACTTCACTTTTTAACGCACACGCTGCGAGGCATAGGCTGTCGGTGTGACTGATGCTGCCGCTGATGAGGCTCGGGAATAAGGGCTCTCTAGCTTTGCCTGAAAGAATGGGTACCTGAGCTAATTCAGAATCGTTTGATACCAATCGCTTTATGGCTTCTCGAGCGGATTGACGTCCGGCTCGGAATTCTCGTTGACGCTTTTTAACGGCTTTATGAATTTGTTGCTCTTCCTCGAGAAGGCCCACTTTATCGTACATATCGGGTGTGGCTTTCACGATGTGAACCGTTGGACTGGCACTTTCTAAGTGAAGACAGAGAGGGGCAAGAATGTTAACTAGCTTGTCGTTTTTCAATAGTGTCACTTTTCAACCTGTTGCAGTTCAAAAATACAATACAGCTCAAATGTAAATGCTAATGCGAGTAATAATAATTGTCATTTATACATTCGTTTATTAGAGTTTGCGAGCTCAATTTATTTATAAAATAGATATAAGGATATGCAGTGAAAAGTTTAGTTAAAAAGCCCACATTTATGCCTTCTATGCTCGCAGGAGCACTTTTGACGGCGCTAAGTGGTTATGCTGTTGCTGATGATCAAGATGAAGTGTTGGAAATGGAACGTATGGTTGTTACTGCAACCCTTACCCAACACTCAGAATTGACCGCACCAGCTTCTGTTTCGGTTATCACCGCAGAAGACATCTCAAAGATGCCAGTGAAAGATATCTCAGAAGCGATTCGTAGTGCGACGGGTGTGAGTGTTTTGAGCAGCACCGCTTATGGTCGTAATACTATCCGTATTCGTAGTTTGGATTCCAAGCACACGCTAATCTTGATCAATGGTCGTCGAATTAACTCACAAGATGCGCTTATTCGAGGTAATGACTTTGACCTATCGAGTATCCCTTTAACGGCGATTCAGCGTATTGAAGTGGTTCGTGGCCCGGTTTCTTCCCTTTATGGTTCTGAGGCCATGGGTGGTGTGGTGAACGTGATCTTGAAATCACCAACGGAAGAGTTATCCGGCTCGGTTGGTCTTGAATACGAGAGCATTCTTGAAGGTGACGGTGGTGATGGTCTGAAAGGTCATGCTTACGCGAGCGGCGAACTGACGCAAAATGTAGAGGGCAGCATCATTGTTGAAAGCTCTACACGTGACCCTTGGCGCACAGACACAAATCCTAATTTTGATGCGCTAGAGCAGAAAGACACGACCAATGTGTTTGGTGAGCTCGCATGGCAATTAACCGAAGAACAGCGTTTGATTGCGGATGTTATCTACACCAAAGATGAGCGTGAAGCAGATTGGGTTCACCCTCGTTCAGGCCCTCAAACGAACACACAAGACTCGACGCGCTGGAACTACGGTTTAACGCATGAAGGCGCTTGGGACACGGTAGATTCACAAGTACGTCTCTACGGTGAGAGCATGCAACTTGACGATGCAAGTACGGCTTACACTAACGGCGCTGCGGATGTCGACTTACAAAATAATACTCTCGATTTCAAACTTTCTGGTTTGTGGCGAGATTCGCATGAGTGGGTATTCGGTGGTGAATACCGTACTTCTGAGCTGAAAAACAGCCGTGATGTTCCATCTGGTGATATCGATAACTACCAAGGTGCGGTATTTGTTCAAGGTGAATTTGATCTCGACAAACTGGCGCTGACATTGGGTGGCCGTCAAGATTTTCATGAGGTCTATGGCAGTCACTTTAGCCCGCGTGCTTATGCCGTTTACAGCATCACCGATGAGTTTGTTTTGAAAGGCGGTGCTGGTGGTGGCTTCCGAGCTCCTGGCATGATGGAAAGCAGCGACCAAGTTCGCGTAATCAGTTGTGGTAACCGTTGTTGGTTAACGGGTAATGATGATCTTAAACCGGAAGAATCAGAAAGCTACGAAGCAGGTCTTGCGTACGAATCAACATCAATGGGCGTAGGTCTGATGTACTACTACACGGACTTGAAGAACAAGATCGAACGTGACCTAACCAAGGTTGTTGGTATGGATGGCCCTATGCCAATCTTCACTTACCAAAACATCGGTAAAGCGGAGATCAAAGGTATTGAGCTTGAAGGTTGGTATGACATTACAGACAGCATCAACCTGAAAGGTAACTACACTTACACGGACGCTAAAGACAAGAGTACAGGTGATACGCTCATGCAAACACCTGAGCATCTAGCGAACCTGGACGTCAATTGGGAAGTGTTTGATTCATTCACAACGTTTGCTCGTGTGAATTACATCGGTGAACAAGTGATCACGAACCTAAGCCGTGAAAACAAAACGGTGGATGGTTACACGCTAGTCGGTCTTGGTGTGGGTTACGATTTCCAACAGTTGAACCTTAAAGCGGGTTTAAACAACATTTTTGATGTCGAGTTGGACGATGAAGACGATTACTACGGCTACTCTGAAAAAGGCCGTAGTGCGTATGTAAGCGCAACGTACTTGTTCTAATCGAAACGAAGATCGTGAATCTCATTTAGCAAAACAGCCTCTATCGAGAGGCTGTTTTTTGTTTGAGTCAAACACTCGTAAATTCGTAATTAGCCTTATTGCTCAGCTTCGAATTATCTCACCATTTCCGTTACTTTAACTTGTGTGATCCGATTGCTCTTGACCTGCAACACGTCAAATTGCCACTGTTGATATTCAACGGTTTCTCCTTGAGCAGGCACGCGGCCAATTAACCAAGTCAGAAAACCATTTAAGGTTTGGAAGCCCTCGCTTTCTTCTCCCTCAACGCTGCTGAGCTCAAGTTTGTATTTCAGCTCATTCATCGGAATCAAGGCGTCCATTATCCAACTGCCGTCTTTCTGCTTTTTCGCCCAGATTTGTTGCGGTGCCATGCCTAACTCACCAGCGATAGATTTGAGCAAATCGTAGTGTGTCACTAGGCCCTGCACGTCGCCATATTCGTCAACGATAAAGACCATTTCGGTGCTGGTTTGCTGCATGTAGTTGAGCAACGGTAGCCCTTTCATGGACTCAGGAACAAAACGTGAACGTTTGAGTAATTTTGCTAACCGCGATATTGATAGCTCGTCATACTCATCGAGCAACGCTTTAGAAGAAATGGTCCCAATGATGTTATCCAAGCCGCCTTTACATACCGGCCAAACGGAATGCTGAGTTTGACGTAAATTCTTCAGTATTGCATCGAGTGGTAAATCCAGATCGAGATAGTGAATGTCACAGCGTGGTGTCATTAAAGAGAGCGCCAAGCGGTCATTCAAGTGCAGAAGGTTACGGATCATCAGCTGTTCCTGAGGCTCGATTGCACCACATTCAGAACCTTCACTGACCACAGCAAATATATCTTCTTCTGTTACGATTTCACCGGTGTGGTTTTGGCGTAGCAATCTCAGTAAAGATTCTGTCGATAGCGTCAGTAACATGACAAACGGAGTCGTTAACTTGGCCAACCAATGAATAGGGTAGGCCACAAGAACAGCAATACGCTCTGCGTTGTTTTGAGCGAAGCGTTTCGGAACTAGCTCACCCACTACGATTGCAAAGTAGGTGATCATGACGACGACAATAGCGGTGGCAAGGATGGTGGCGACCTCTCGTTCTAGGCCTTGTGCGACAAGCCAATGCTCAAAGGGAACTGAAAGGGTGGCTTCACCAAAAATACCGCTGAGGATACCAATCACGGTGATGCCGATTTGGATTGTGGAGAGGAATTGCGTTGGGTTGTTTTTTAATTGCAGAGCGAGGCGGGCAGAAGCGCTGTGTTGGGCAAACTTTTTCAGTCGGCCGCTTTTGGCTGTGACTAACGCTATCTCAGACATGGCAAAAACACCATTAAGCGCGATTAATCCAACCAGTAATAAAATATCCATGAAGTTTTCCAGTGATGCACACTCTTGCAGCATAACGAGGTTCAAGGGGAAGAAATGTGAGGTGGTCAATAAATCATCACGCTGTAACAATCAGATGCCTTATTAAAAGGATAGAATTTGCTTATCGTCTCCGGCTTGTTCAGGTATGAATGATTCTGTTACTTAGTTCGGATTCTGATACACTACGCGCCCATTTCCTCTGTTGAGACTTTTCTATGCCATTTTCTAAGCTTGGTTTAAGCGCACCTATCACTGATGCAGTGAAGGCGCTGGGTTATGAAAAACCGACTTCTATCCAACAAAAAGCCATTCCGATTGTTTTGCGTGGCAGCAATTTGATTGCCGCAGCACAAACTGGTACCGGTAAGACTGCTGGCTTTGTACTACCAATCTTAGAAAAACTCAGCAAAGGGGAAACTCAGCGTAAGAAGCGCGCTCGTGCGATCATTTTGACCCCGACACGTGAGTTAGCACTTCAAGTACACCAGAGCATCGAGGCATACGGCAAAAACTTATCGCTTCGTTCTATGGCGATGTTTGGTGGTGTGGATTATGCGCCACAGAAACAAGCGCTGATTGAAGGCGTGGATATTGTCGTAAGCACGCCAGGCCGTTTGATTGACCTTTACGGCCAACGTGCCATTCACTTTGATGAAGTGGAAATGCTGGTTCTGGATGAAGCCGATAAGATGTTGGATATGGGCTTTATCGATTCGATTGATAAGATCGTCGATTGCATGCCAGAAGACATTCAAAGCTTGTTGTTCTCAGCGACGCTATCAAACCCAGTTCGTGACTTGGCGAAAAACGCTATCGTTGACCCTGAAGAGATCACCATTGCGAAGCACAGCGCATCTAAGTCGAACATCAAGCAGTGGATCACTACCGTCGATAAAGACATGAAGTCGTCACTACTGAGCCATATGCTGACGGAAAACGACTGGTCGCAAGTGTTGGTGTTTATCGAGACAAAACACGGCGCGGCGAAGTTGGTTTCTCAACTAGAGAAGCGTGGTATCGTGGCAGAGGCGTTCCACAGTGGTCGTAACCAACGCGTTCGCCAAGAGTTGATTGAGCAGTTTAAAGCGGGTGAAATCCAGTACTTAGTGGCAACGGGTGTTGCGGCGCGTGGTATTGATATCGACAACCTACCTGTTGTTATTAACTACGACTTGCCATTCCCAGCGGATGAATACGTTCACCGTATTGGTCGTACTGGCCGTGCTGGTGCACAAGGTGAAGCGATTTCACTGGTATCAAAAGATGACTTCAAAAACCTATGCATGATTGAAAGCCGTCTGGGTCACTTGCTTGAACGTTTGGAAATCGAAGGTTTCACACCAAGAAAGCCTGTGCCAATTTCTATCTTGAACTACGTACCAAAGAACAAACGTAAACCACAAGACAATGATCGTCCTCGTCGAGACAACGCTGACAAGCGCGATTAAAAATAATCCTTGTTAAAGACGCAGAACTAAAAAAAGAAGCCGCATTTCGATGCGGCTTCTTTGCTTTTTACAACCCTGTTCAAGCTAGGTGGGGTCAGGTTCTGTCTGTCTAGTTCGCTTTCGCTAAACGTCGCTGAATGAACTGAGGTTCTGTGCGCATACCCATCACCAGACTGACACACATAACCAATAGAATGATGGTGAATGGCAGACCAGTTGAAATCGTACCGGCTTGCAGGGCTTGAATTGCTTCTGTACCACCAATCCACAGTAGAACAGCCGCAATAGCACCTTCTATGGTTGCCCAGAAGATACGTTGTGGTACTGGCGCATCCACTTTACCACCAGCGGTAATACTATCGACAACCAGTGATGCAGAGTCTGACGAGGTAATAAAGAACACCATGATCAGAACAATCGAAATGACAGACAAAATCGAGCTCATTGGCATTGCTTCATAAGCATAGAATAGTGACAGTGTTAGGTCGGTAAGCCCATTCGTACCAAGCTCTCCCACTTTGTTCATTACTTGGTCTATCGCAATGCCACCAAATGCGGACATCCAAATTAGCGTTATGAGCGTCGGAATTAAAATCACAGCAGTAAGGAATTCGCGAACCGTACGTCCTTTTGATACTCGTGCAATGAACATACCCACACATGGTGACCATGAAATCCACCAAGCCCAGTAGAACACCGTCCAACCGTGCATCCACGCTTCATCTTCTCGGCCATACGGGTTGCTAAGAGGAATAATGTTCTCAACGTAACCCATTAGCGTAGTCGGGATAGTACTCAACGCGACGGCAAGACCCGCTAGGATAACAAAGACCAATAGAGCAAAAGCCATAGTAAGGTTGATGTTGCTCAGCACTTTTACGCCGCCATCGATTCCTCGAATGACCGACACAACCGCAAGTGTAGTAACGAAAGCGATCACCCCAAGTTGCATTCCAATGCCACTTTCAATGCCCATCACATGCGCGATACCGCTTGCAGCTTGCTGCGCGCCTAGACCTAACGAGGTTGCTAGACCAAAGAGTGTTGCGAGCACGGCCAGAACATCAATCACATGGCCAAACCAACCCCACGTGCGATCACCAAGCAGTGGGTAAAAGACGGAACGGATTGAAAGTGGTAGGCCTTTATTAAAGGCAAAGAAAGCCATAGACAGTGCAACAACGGCGTAGATTGCCCAAGGGTGCAGACCCCAGTGGAACATGGTTGCCCCAAGTGCGACTTGTTTGGCTTCTTCTGTAAATGGCGTTACGCCAAGTGGAGTCTCGTACCAACCTGTAAAGTATGCGACAGGTTCGGCAACGCCCCAAAACATGAGACCGATGCCCATGCCAGCAGCAAACAACATCGCAATCCAAGAAATGTTGGAATGTTCCGGCTTTGCGTTCTCACCGCCAATGCGGATCTTGCCAAAAGGAGAAAAGATCAAACCAATACAGAAGATTAAAAAGATATTGCCAGCCCACATGAAGAGATCATCAAAGCTGCCTATGATCTGCCATTTGACACCATCAAGGCTTGCTTTTGCAGTGGCTGGGTCGACGAGCAGAAGTGCGATTAAAAAAATAATGATCAAGCCAGCGCTGGTGCCAAAAACAGGGTTATGAACATCAAATCCCCACTTTTGAACGTTGTCTTGGCCGACCGTGTAGTCAGTATTATCAATACTGTACTTATCCTTAGTTGTAGACATCATCCCTCTCAAAACTACTTAGAGTACAAACTAATTTGTCGGCGCGCACTATAACAAACGTCAGAGTAAATGGCTAATTTGTTGATGAAAAGATCAACTTGGTTGGTTTTTATACGTGCAAAAAGCAAAGAACACGAAATAATTTTCGGGATTGATAGTCTTTACAAATAAAGCATCTGTCAAAAATATATATTGATAACTGTGTGAATAGCATGAGTGTGAGTCAGTTAGCTATTGTTCTGATTTAATTGACAATAAGTAGGAAAACTCGCTAGTTGCGTCTACGCTTTAAAAAGTTTTTGTGCGAATGTTTCAGTTAATCTTCTGTCAATTTTCTGTCGTCTAGTTTGCAGATGATAGGGAATAGGCGCAGACTTTCGCGCTTGCTATTCAACGCATAAATGAGGCACAAATGAAAACGGGTGATAAGCAATTTGCTGTAATTGGTCTAGGTCGTTTCGGCTTAGCCGTGTGTAAAGAACTGCAAGATTCTGGCTCACAAGTTTTGGCGGTAGACGTTAATGAAGATCGTGTAAAAGAAGCGGCGAGTTTTGTTAGCCAAGCCATTGTTGCAAACTGCACTCATGAAGAGACGGTGACCGAACTTAAGCTCGATGACTATGACATGGTCATGATCGCCATCGGTGCTGATGTTAATGCCAGCATCCTCGCCACTTTGATCGCGAAGGAAGCCGGCGTGAAATCCGTTTGGGTGAAGGCAAACGACCGCTTCCAAGCTCGCGTACTGCAAAAAATTGGTGCAGACCACGTGATCATGCCAGAGCGAGACATGGGTATCCGCGTTGCACGTAAGATGTTGGATAAGCGTGTGTTGGAGTTCCACCCTCTGGGCAGTGGCTTGGCAATGACTGAGTTTGTCATTGGCTCTCGTTGGATGGGCAAAACTTTGGGCGAACTGGCTTTGTGCAAAGTGGAAGGTGTTCAAGTGCTGGGCTTTAAGCGTGGTCCCGAAATCATCAAAGCGCCCGAGCTCACTACGACATTAGAAATTGGTGACCTTATTATTGTTGTCGGCCCTCAAGATAAATTAGCAAGCAAGCTGAAATCATTATGAGCCAATTTCACCAGAGTGTTTTTTTTCAAGCAGAAGACGGCATACGAGATAAAGCGAAAGGTGGCGAGCCGCGCATTATATTGCTGAGCTTTCTCGGTGTGTTATTGCCTTCTGCTGTTTTGCTAACCTTACCTATGTTTTCGGTGACCGGTCTGTCGATTACCGATGCGCTATTTACTGCGACTTCTGCCATCAGTGTGACGGGGCTTGGGGTCGTTGATACGGGGCAACACTTCACCTTGGCCGGTAAGATTTTGCTGATGTGCTTGATGCAAATCGGTGGGCTAGGGCAAATGACGTTATCTGCGGTATTGCTTTATATGTTTGGTGTTCGCCTTAGCTTGCGCCAACAAGCCTTGGCAAAAGATGCCTTAGGACAAGACCGTCAGGTTAACTTGCGTAAGCTGGTTAAGAAAATCGTGGTGTTTGCCCTGATCGCAGAAACGATAGGTTTTATTTTCCTTTCTTTCCGTTGGGTGCCTGAAATGGGTTGGCAAACGGGGATGTTCTACGCACTGTTCCATTCTATCTCTGCGTTCAACAACGCCGGATTTGCATTGTTCTCAGATAGCATGATGAGCTTTGTGAATGACCCAGTGGTGATCTTTACGTTGGCGGCATTGTTCATATTCGGTGGTTTGGGTTTCACTGTTATTGGTGACTTGTGGTTGCATTGGCGAAAAGGTTTTCACTTTTTGCACTTGCATACCAAGATCATGTTGATTGCGACCCCCGTATTGCTTGCCGTTGGGACCATCATGTTCTGGTTATTGGAAAGACACAATCCGAACACAATGGAATCTTTGCCTGTGGCGGGGCAGTGGTTAGCGGCGTTCTTCCAATCTGCCAGCGCACGTACAGCGGGTTTTAATAGTGTCGATCTAGCACAATTTACTCAACCAGCTCTGCTGGTGATGATTGTATTGATGCTTATCGGTGCGGGTTCTACCTCAACTGGCGGTGGTATTAAGGTGTCTACCTTTGCTGTCGCGTTTATGGCGACATGGGCGTTCCTTCGTCAGAAAAAGCATGTCGTCATTTTCAAACGTACCGTCAATTGGCAAACCGTTACTAAGTCGCTTGCGATTATTGTTGTGAGCGGGGCTATTCTCACGACGGCAATGTTTTTGCTCATGCTCACCGAGAAAGCCGACTTTGATAAGGTGATGTTCGAGACGATTTCTGCTTTTGCGACTGTTGGATTAACTGCTGGTTTGACGGCTGATCTTTCTGAACCAGGCAAGTACATCATGATAGTAGTGATGATCATTGGTCGTATTGGTCCACTGACGCTGGCTTATATGCTAGCGCGTCCAGAACCAACGCTAATCAAATACCCAGAAGACAATGTCTTAACTGGTTAGTAATAGATCTGTTATCAGCAAACGATTACGCGAGTATGGCGGTTTAACTGCGCTCGCGTTTTTTATAAATACGCTGCAGAAATGAGAATAATTTCGATTTATTTGCATTAGTAGTATTTCAATCCTTAACGATTTCTGTACTATCCCATAGTTCTTTCATATACAACTTGTTGTTTTATTTGCGTATGGAATGCGTAATTCGCGCATCGAACTCATGGAGCCGTAGTTTGAAGTTCAAGACACTAGCACTCACCATGCTGGCCGCTTTCGTATCTGGTCAAAGCATGGCAACCACCCCTCCTTCCCCCAATTGGCGAGTAGTCGCCCTAAGCGATGGTACTTCTAGTGATGTGATTCTGCGTGGTAGCGCAAGTTTTCACTGGCACGAAGATAAACAAGGTAATGCGCTGATCAAACAGGGTGAGACTTGGTTTTACGCCCAAATTGAACGTAAATCCGATCGCCCTATTTTGGTTTCAACGGGTGTTGAAAAGACACAAGCAGCCACTGCACCTGCCATTGCAAAAAATCGCCCAAGCGTCTTGCTCAAGCAGTCGATGTCTTCATTGAAAGGCATAGAACCAAGAGCGCGCGCCAATATGATGCGCCAAGCTCAGGGAATTCAAGCGATGAGTGGGGCGAGTGTTAAGCAGCAACCACTATTGGTTGTCGAAGTGTCCTTTAATGATCAAGCGATGGTGCATGATTTCCAACCTTTGGTGTTTGGTGAAAATCGTCAAAGTGTGGTGGATTACTACGACAAGAACTCGAAAGGGCAATATCGTGTTGTTCCAGCCGTTGAAACATACGGGACGGAAAATGATGGTGTGATCGGTGTTAGCGTTAACCAAAACCACCCAGATTGTAACAGCAGTTTTGGTGGTGATGCGTGTGATGTAAAGACCAAGGCCGTTTTTGCGGAGGCCTATCAAAAATTGGACCCGTACTTAAACTTGGCCCAATACGATGTCAATGACAACGGGCGTATTGACCCGACAGAACTGTCAGTGATGTTTATTTTTGCTGGTGGTGACCGTTCGACAGACTATCTTGATCGTCCATCAATTTGGCCGCACAAATTCTCTCATGATGATGTAACCATCGACGGTAAAACGATCACAGAGTATTGCGTGTTTGCTGATTTCCAAGTGACGCACCAATCGACATTGGGAGTGATCGTTCACGAACTCGGTCATCTTATGCTTGGTTTACCGGACCTATACTCCTACAACGGTTTGGCCTCTATTGGTCAGTGGGGAGTGATGGGCGCTGGTTCATGGGCGATGAAACCAGGGGACAGCTATGCTGGCGATACTCCCGTTAATATGAGTGCGTGGAGCAAGCATGCCGCTGGGTTTGTCGTACCAGAAATTGCCCAAACGGACGAATCTTCCTCGGTATCGAATGGCGAGGTAGAGCTGGTTTACCTTGATCCTTACTTAAAAGAACATGGCCCTCGCGTTTACCTTGAAAATCGTACCCATGTTGATTACGACCGTGCATTGGCAGGAGAAGGTGTTCTCGCTACGTCGGTGAATATCTTGAATCCTTTCAATGGTGCTGGCGATATGCAGGTGCAAATCTTGCAAGCCGATGGTGAGCGTGAGCTTGAGTGGGGATTCCCAAGTGACAGTGGCGATTTGTACCCAAATGGTGCTACGGCTATCTCTGATTTCTCTATTCCTAGCTTGAGTAGTATTACGGGATACAACACTGACGTCACTATTTCGAATATTACGAGTAACGCCAGTAGCGCGACCTTCTCATTAACGATGCCAAATGAGCCAAATAAATCGGCTTGGAAAAATTCGTTCTATCAAGGCTATGTGATGTCGGGAACGGATAATGCGTTGGGCATTGCTATTGACCTCAAAGCCGCATCGCAACTTGATGGCCTTCAGGTTTACGCCACGTTAGACAGCTTTGAGAATTCGATGAATTATAAGGTGTGGCGTTTTCCATCAACAGGTTTAGAAACTTACAGCCTGTGGTTAGAGGAAAGTGAAGCTCAGTTGCTACAAGAAGGTTCTTTGCAAGGTTCCTCACGTATTCTTTTTGATCAACCTAGTCAGCTAAGTGCGGGTCATCACTTGCTAGTCGTTGAGCTTGAAGGTGGGCGTTTTGAAACTAATTTCAATTTTGAAAGTGCGTTAGCGACAGAATTGCAATCTCAACCAACGATGTGGGCTGGTCGCAGCAACGCGATTTACGCAAATGGTTTAACGAGACAAAGCTTTTCTTTCATTCCTTTCGCCGCCTTATTTGATATCGACACAAACAGCCTTGTTGAAGCAAAAGCCGATATCATTGAAACCGATAAGAATGTTTCTGTTGATCTGAACTTAATGGACAATGACTTTGTTGCTCCAGGTTATCAATTTAATGTTGAATACACGCAGCAACCGACACATGGATCTATTAGTGGGAATAAATACCAACCACAAATGGGCTTTGTAGGGACTGATCGTTTCCAATATCGTCTTGTTTCTTCTGATGGTGCATTGAACTCGGCATCAGTCACCGTTCAAGTGACAGTGAATGGTCAAAATGAAGCGCCAACCGCGAGTATTGACGTTGATACCAGCAGCATGAGTGTTGATGGCAAAGTAAGCTTGTCAGCGGCATCGAGTACGGACCCAGATGGCGATACGCTTGAATATACGTGGGTACAAACCTCCGGTACGGCAGCAACATTGACGAATACAAGCAGCGCAGACGCAAGTTTTAGTGTCGTTCAAGGTACGAAAGCCGGTGAGGTTCTAACGTTCCAAGTGACGGTCACCGATCCAAGCGGATTGTCTTCAAGTGCAACAGTCGATGTTGAAGTTGAGAATACTGCGCCGGTGACGCAACCAGACTCTGCCAGTGTTGAAGCGGGTAAGAGTATTGTGATTGATGTGTTGAGTAATGATTCGGATTTCAATGGAGACACACTCATATTGCAAAGTGTAAATAACTTGTCTGGAGACGGCTCTGCGAGAGTCCTTAACGGTAAAGTCGAATATCAAGCACCAGATGATGAAGTCGCGAACGTTCAGTTGGAATACACTGTTTCTGATGGCATGGGTGGTACTACCAAAGGATCCATCAATGTTTCCGTCGTGGCTTCAGTTAAGAGTGTCGATTTCAAAAAATCTGACAGTGGCGGTAGTGTCTCTTATTGGGCATTAATGTTACTGGCGCTACTTGGTTGGCGTCGCCGTACTTAATTTATGTTTCAAAGCCACTCTTTTGAGTGGCTTTTTTCTGTTCATTCTTATTCCAACAATGTATTCATCGATCTTTTTACTATGAGATGAGTTTCACCTTTATTTTTGTACGCTTTCTATTCTTGAGGCGTAATCTATGGCTAGGTATTTATAAAAGTAAGGATATTTTTATGTCTGATAATCGGTTTTCTGTTGCGGCTATTTGCCAAGAAGCAGTAGTAATGGTCAGAGCAAATCTGCTCGCGATAGTTGTCGCTTGTATTCCTTTGATCGTGGTTCACACGATCTTTATTACCCAATACCAAGAAGCCCTAGTTCAAGGATCGCAAGAGCCTGACTTTTCTAACTTTGGTGCTGGTTTCTTTATTACGACTTTCCTTTTGTACCCGCTGGTTGCGGCAATGGCGGCGGTTCGCATCCACCGTATTTATCTTGCTCATGAATACATGCGTTCTGTTCTCGATGTGATGCGCTTATCCATGCGAGAGTTACGGTTTATTGGTTGGTGGATTTTGTTCGGTTTATCAATGGGCTTGATCATCGCGTTACCGATATTTCTCGTGACGTTTTTTATCGTCTTTGAAGGCGGAGAGATCAGTGAGTTCACAATGAACCTTGTTACCTTGCTGCTGAGTGTTCCGGGATACTGGGTTCTTTCCCGTTGGTCCTTAGTGTTACCTGCAACGGCGTTAGATCGTGAACCGAGAAGCCTTGGTAATGCATGGCGACAAAGTCGTCCTTTCAACAAGCAGATTTTTATTTTGATGGGGCTAATTCCTTTGGTTGTGGGATCGGTTAGTCAATTTGTGTTCGCTGAGTTCACCCATCTTTTCGCATTGATCGTGTCTGGCGTTATTTTCGGTATTTTTGGAGCCTTCCAAATCGCACTTCTATCTTTGAGTTATCGAACGATTCTGGATATCGAACGCGCTCGGTTTAAGGGTGTTCCAGATTCTCAGAGCGATGCATACGAGTTTCGAGGGTAAGCCATCATGGCAGCCCCGTTAACGATGCTGTAAAGCGGGGCCGCTTATTTTTACTCCTTTCTCTAAAGTGGTTTCTTTGATCTGCTCTTTCTGAAATACCCATGAATAATTCGTGGCTGAAAGCTATGGCATACAGGGCGTATACTTTCTAACAGGAAGCCGTATTTGAGGAACCATCATGCCTATCTTAGAAGGTGTCAATTTCACCCATCGATTTAGTGAACTACCATCTGCGTTTTTCACCTATGTTACTCCGCAGCTCTTAGACAATACGCGTTGGGTAGTGTGGAATGGCGAGTTTGCTCAACAGTTTGGTTTACCAGTGAAAGAGAGTGACGAGCTTTTGGAGGTATTTTCTGGGCAAACGGATTTTGTGCCTTTCGCGCCTTTAGCAATGAAGTACGCTGGTCATCAGTTTGGGGTTTATAACCCAGACTTGGGGGACGGTCGCGGCTTGTTGTTCGCTGAAATGCAGCACAATGATGGCACTTGGTTTGATATTCACCTCAAAGGAGCAGGGCTTACCCCGTACTCGCGAATGGGGGATGGTCGCGCGGTACTACGTTCTACTATTCGTGAATATCTGTGCAGTGAAGCGATGGCTGGGTTAGGCATTCCGACCACCAGAGCACTGGGTATGATGGACAGCGATACCCCCGTTTATCGCGAGAAGATGGAATATGGTGCGTTGTTGATTCGCGTAGCAGAAACGCACATCCGTTTTGGTCACTTCGAGCACTTCTTTTATACCAATCAACTTGCTGAGCAAAAGCTGCTCGCTGACAAAGTGATTGAATGGCACTTCCCTGCGTGCTCCCAAACGGAGAAGCCATACGCAGCTATGTTCGAGTCTATTGTGGAGAAAACCGCAGAGATGATTGCCTACTGGCAAGCTTACGGTTTTGCGCATGGCGTGATGAACACCGATAACATGTCGATACTCGGACAAACTTTCGACTATGGCCCGTTTGGCTTCCTCGACGATTATGATCCAAATTACATTTGTAACCATTCAGACTACCAAGGTCGTTATGCGTTTGAGCAGCAGCCACGCATCGCGCTGTGGAACTTATCTGCCTTAGCGCATGCATTATCGCCGTTGGTGGTGCGAGAAGATCTTGAAGCGGCGCTTGGTAAATTTGAAGTTCGCCTGAGCCAGAAATTCAGTGCACTGATGCGAGCCAAACTCGGTCTCCATACTAAGGTGGACGAAGATGGACGTTTGTTCGAAGCTATGTTTGAGCTGTTGAACCAAAACAAAGCTGACTACACTCGCTTCTTCCGTGAGTTGTCTAATCTCGATGTTAAGTCGCCTCAAGCTGTGATCGATTTGTTCCTTGATCGCGAAGCCGCTAATGCATGGGTGGATTTGTATCTTGCTCGCTGCGAATTAGAGGTTGATGAACGAGGTGAGTGTGTTAACGCAGCCACACGATGTGGATGCATGCGTCAAGTGAATCCGAAATACATCTTACGTAACTACCTTGCGCAGCTTGCCATTGATAAGGCAGAGGAGGGAGATTTCAGTGAAGTAAATCGTCTCGCTGAGTTGCTAAAGCACCCATTTGATGAACAGCCAGAGTTTGATGATTATGCCAAGTTACCTCCTGAGTGGGGTAAGACGATGGAAATCAGCTGCTCTTCCTAAAATGTGTCATTTCCCACCCATAGAGCCTGTTCTCGTGGGTGGATTTAACCCCTTATCTTCACCATTGATTATTCTTTATTATTTAAGTTGCTGAATAATAGGGATTAATTAACTTGGCCTGCAACTTGCCCCTTGTTGAACATCCGTACCCATTACCCTCTACCCATTTAGGTACTCATGGAAAGGATGGGATGTGATTCAACAAGGAGAATAATAATGTTTAAACCTCTAACCCTTCTGTCTGTCTCTGCTCTTGCTGTCACTAGTTTTAACGCTGCCGCAAATTGTGACCCTGGTGAAACCGTCATCAAGTTCAGCCACGTAACTAACACTGATAAACACCCGAAAGGCATTGCAGCTTCGCTGCTAGAAAAGCGCGTGAACGAAGAGATGAACGGCAAAGTCTGTATGCAGGTTTTCCCTAACTCGACACTGTACGATGATAACAAGGTGCTTGAAGCGCTCCTTAATGGTGATGTTCAACTCGCTGCCCCTTCTCTTTCAAAGTTTGAGAAATTCACCAAAAAGTACCGCATCTTTGACCTTCCTTTTCTATTCGAAGACGTGGCGGCTGTTGACCGTTTCCAAAACTCAGAATCTGGCGAGAAGCTAAAGAACGCAATGAAGCGTCGTGGCTTACAAGGTCTCGCTTTCTGGCACAACGGTATGAAGCAGATGTCTGCCAACAAGCCATTAATGCTGCCAAGCGATGCCGAGGGGCTGAAGTTCCGCGTGCAAGCATCAGACGTTTTGGTCGCTCAGTTCGAGCAACTTGGTGCGAACCCGCAAAAAATGTCATTTAAAGAAGTGTACGGCGGTCTTCAAACCAAAGTTATAGATGGTCAAGAAAATACGTGGTCGAACATTTACGGTAAGAAGTTCTTCGAAGTACAAGATGGCATCACTGAAACCAACCACGGCATTCTGGATTACCTTGTTGTAACGTCAAACGACTTCTGGAAAAAACTCCCAGATGATCAACGCGAGCAGCTTAATACCATCATTCAAGAGGTAACGACTCAGCGCAATGCAGAATCGACACAAGTTAACCTTGCGAATAAGAACAATATCATTGAAGCGGGTGGGGTAGTTCGAACTCTAACGCCTGAGCAACGCCAAGAATGGGTGACTGCACTTCAACCTGTGTGGAAAAAGTTTGAGAAAGACATCGGTACCGATCTTATTGATGCCGCAATAGCGTCTAACCAACAATAAATATTACACGAGCACTACGATTGGCCCTCATGTACTCAGCGTTCTGAGGAAGAGGGCCCTTTTCTCCCAATAATGATGTGATGTAATTATGGAACAGACTTTTTTTGCCAAGGCAGGGCGAATCACTGACGCCTTAGAAGAAACGCTGATTGCATTTTTTCTCGGTGCAATGACGTTGCTGACGTTTGCCAATGTGATTTTTCGCTATGTCTTTAACGACAATATACTTTGGGCGCTGGAGCTGACCGTATTCATGTTCGCATGGATGGTGTTGGTTGGTGCGTCTTATGGAGTAAAGAAACATTTTCACATTGGTGTCGATGTCATCATCAATATGGTTTCTGAGCCTAAACGTAAAATACTCGCGTTGCTTGCCGCTGTTTGCTGCCTAGCGTTTTCGGTTCTACTACTGATTGGTTCTTGGAATTACTGGTACCCATTTGCGACGGAGCGTGCATGGTATGAGACGGATGACATTCCAATGCCAGAGATGTTTCAATTCTTGGCCGATTGGCTTAATGAAGGTGAACGCTACGAAAAGCTACCAAGATTTATTCCTTACTTTGCGCTGCCACTTGGTATGGCGCTGCTGACGTTCCGTTTTGTACAAATTACATGGCAAATTGCGACAGGTAAACTCGACCGTCTAATTGCAGGTCATGAAGCGGAAGAAGAGTTAGAAGCGTTAAAGGAAGAGCTGAGTGAAGCGGCGGATGCCATTCCAAATAGTTCTTCTTCATCAGATCGCAAGGAGCAATAAACCATGGATATTCTGTTTTTATTCTTGATGGTGATTGGCTTCATGCTGATTGGTGTGCCAATTGCTGTCTCGTTGGGCCTTTCTAGTATTCTGTTCTTATTGATGCACTCGGATGCGTCTTTGGCCTCTGTTGCTCAAACTCTGTTTAATGCGTTTGCTGGTCACTACACCCTTTTAGCGATTCCCTTCTTTATTTTAGCCTCAAGCTTTATGTCTACCGGTGGTGTAGCCAAACGTATTATCCGCTTCGCGATCGCCATTGTCGGCTGGTTCCGTGGTGGCTTAGCGATGGCGTCGGTTGTGGCGTGTATGATGTTTGCCGCGCTTTCGGGGTCATCTCCAGCAACGGTAGTCGCGATTGGTAGCATCGTTATCGCCGGTATGATCAAAAACGGCTACTCGAAGGAGTTTGCGGCGGGTGTTATCTGTAATGCGGGGACATTGGGCATTTTGATTCCACCTTCAATTGTGATGGTTGTGTATGCCGCTGCGACGGATGTATCGGTGGGGCGTATGTTTCTTGGCGGTGTGATACCGGGCTTGCTTGCGGGTGTGATGTTGATGATTGCTATCTACATCGCCGCGAGGATTAAGAACTTACCCAAACAACCTTTTGTTGGTTGGAAGGAAACGTTCGCTGCCGCCAAAGACGCCAGTTGGGGATTGTTGTTGGTGGTGATCATTCTTGGTGGTATTTACGGTGGTATCTTCACGCCAACAGAAGCCGCGGCGGTGGCAGCAGTTTATTCGTTTTTGATTGCCAACTTTATCTATAAATATATGGGACCATTTGCGGATAAACATAATACCAAACCAGCGTTGGTGAAGATCTTCCAAACGTTTGTCCATAAAGACACCAAGCACACGCTCTATGAAGCTGGCAAACTGACCATCATGCTGTTGTTCATCATTGCCAATGCTTTGATTCTTAAACATGTACTGACAGAAGAACGCATCCCGCAAATGATCACTGAATCTATGCTGTCTGCGGGGCTCGGCCCGATCACCTTCTTAATTGTGGTCAACGTGTTGCTGCTGATTGGCGGTCAGTTTATGGAGCCTTCAGGGTTGTTGATTATCGTCGCACCTTTGGTTTTTCCAATTGCAATCGCACTAGGTATCGACCCTATTCACCTTGGTATTATGATGGTGGTGAATATGGAGATAGGCATGATAACGCCACCTGTGGGGCTTAATTTGTTTGTAACCGCCGGGGTGGCGAAAATGTCGATGATGAACGTGGTGAAAGCGGCTTTGCCTTGGGTGGCGGTGATGTTCTTATTCCTCATTATCGTAACGTATGTACCTTGGGTTTCGACTTGGCTACCAACCACGCTGATGGGACCAGAAATTATCACTAAGTAATGGTTTTTAGCCACAAAAGCAAAAGAGGTGTGACTGTTCACACCTCTTCGTTTATGGATTTATAGGTTGGCCTTCTCGGATCGGGTTTGATCCTCCGCTCGTAGCCAAGCCACTTCTTTTTGTTTTTGCGCCTATCTTCGCCAGAACGCCTTTCTTCTTGATAATGCCCGTCGACCATTACTGTATCAGTGATCACCGGTATTTTAATTTTTTCTGTCATATCCGTATGAGCCATCTTTTCGTTGTTATAAAAAGTATGATTCAAGTTGGATATAACAACAAACCGCAAACTGCGTTTTATTTATATAGATCTTTATCTATCTGATAGCGTTGCATTTTGTCATACAGGGTTTTTCGAGGCACATTCAATTGTTCCATGGTTTGCTTAATACTGCCGCGGCTTTCTAGTAAAACACTCTCTATTGCTGCTTTCTCAAATTCTGCCACTTGTTCTGCAAGGCTTGATGCCGTCGTTGGATGAGAGGGTGTCTCTCCAAGTTGTATCAGTTTACCCAGTAAGACAAAGCGTTCGGCTGCGTTGCGCAGTTCACGAACATTACCGGGCCAATCATGGGCCATTAATTGAGCGAGATCTTGTGACGAAAGGCTAGGTGAGGTTTTACCATAACGTGATGCAGCGACTAACAGAAAGTGGTGGAACAGCGCAGGAATGTCCTCTTTTCGTTCGCGCATGGGTGGTAAGTCGAGCGTGACTACATTGAGACGATAATACAGGTCTTGTCTAAAGTAGCCTTCTTCAGCGGCTTGCTTTAAGTCGACCTTAGTTGCGGCAATGACTCTGATGTCCAATGGCAGTAATTCATTTGATCCTACTCGTTCAATCACTCTTTCTTGAAGAACACGTAGTAATCGAATTTGTGCCTGAATTGGCATAGATTCGATTTCATCTAAAAACAGAGTGCCGCCCTGAGCGAATTCAAATTTGCCGATACGACGGGTTTCTGCGCCGGTAAATGCGCCTTTTTCGTGACCGTACAACTCGCTCTCAATTAGGTTTTCCGGTACTGCGCCGCAATTTACTGCGACAAAGTTTTGATTGCGGCGAGCACTTTGCTCATGCAGCGAACGAGCAATCAGTTCTTTGCCTGTTCCTGTTTCGCCAAATAGTAAAATATCGGCGTTCGTATCCGCGATGTGACTGATGGTTTCGCGCAGTATTTGGATGCTAGGAGTTTCGCCGATAATTCTTGGCCCAAGGGTTTTGCTGGCTTTGAGTGACTGTCGCAGTTTTTCATTTTCGTCGGTGAGCTTTCGCTTCTCAATAGCCCGCTTAACGGTTTCTACTAGATGCTCTGGCGCAAAAGGTTTCTCGATAAAATCGTAAGCGCCCTGATGGAGAGCTTGTACAGCCATGGATATATCGCCATGTCCGGTGATCATGATGACGGGGAGGTTTGCATCGCGCTGAGTGAGTGTGGTCAGCAAATCCATTCCGGAAATGCCCGGCAAACAGATATCAGTGACAACGACGCCAGCCTCTTCGCATTGCTGCATCTCAATTAAAGCCGATTCTGCATCGGAGAAAAACTTGGCGTCAATATCGGCAAGTTCGAAGGTTTGTTCTATCGCCAGTCTGAGATCGGCTTCGTCATCAATAAAAAATACCTGACACATGGTCTCATCCTTCTATGGTTTGGCGTTTGGTGAAGCAATAGGTAAACAGAGTGAGAATCGAGCACCACCTTGTTTTCTATTCTGAGCACTCAATCTACCGTTCATCCCGGCTAAGATTTGTTGGGAGATTGAAAGCCCTAACCCCAAACCGTTTTGTTTGGTGGTCAAAAACGGTTCGCACAATTCTGAAAGTGTGAATGCACCCAAACCTGAGCCGTTGTCATCGACATGAACCCAGACAGTTTTCGTTGTCTCATCACGTTCCACAGACAACGCCACTCGTTTCTGCTCTTGGGCTTTCATTGCTTCAATCGCGTTGGTTAGCAGATTTACTAATACTTGCTCAAGCTGGATAGTATTGATGTACACATCGATATCATGCTCTGGAACATTCGTTTCTAATGTCACTCGCGTCGATTTGAACGCGGGCTTCATCAACTCTTGTGCCGACGCAACGACGGGTAATAGGCGGGTTTGAAGTAGTTCACTCCCACTGGTTTTCTTGGCAAAAGAACGCAATTGTTGGCTGATGTTTGCCATTCGGTCGGTGAGTGTGGAAATGCGGGTGAGGTTATCTTCAACTCGTTCCCATTTTTCTTTTTGAAGAAATAGCTTCCCGTTCTCAGCAAAACTGCGAATGGCGGCGAGCGGGTTATTAAGCTCATGGCTGATGCTTGCTGACATTTGCCCAAGTACCGCCAGTTTTGCGGCTTGTATCAACTCATCTTGCGTCAAGCGTAAGGTCTGCTCGGTTTCGGTACGCTGGGCAACTTCGGCTTGCAGCTCAGCGGTACGCGCCATGACTTGATATTCAAGTTTCTGATTGGCTTCTTGCTGAATTCGATCAAGTTGACGATGGCGCTGCTGGCGGTGATAAACCAGTTGGCCTAGAAGGAATAAAACGGTAAAAGCTAGAGTCAAAACGAGCAAATAGCCCATGGTGAACCAAACTACCGTTTGCTTAGGCGAGAGTACCCGGATCGTCAGTTTGAGTTCGTCAAGGGGGAGGGAAGAGATCACCAAGGTTCCTTTATTGTAAGGGTAGCCCTGCTTTACCTCAGAATGTTTCGGCAACATGTCACCGACAAAACCAAGTGACTCAATTTGAGTGTCTAAATACTGTCGGCTTGCCCGAACTTCGGCTTCTTTTATTTCATCAAGTGATTGTAGGCTTTTGAACAACCAGTCGTTACGGCTGCTCATAAACACTATGCCATTTGGGTCACTGGCGACGAAAACACTTTTAGGCTGCTGCCAATTGTCTTCTATCTTGTTCAAATCCATTTTGACCACCACGACACCAATTACGCCACCGGCATAGACGATAGGGTAGGAATAGTAATAGCCGCGTTTACCCGAAGTGGAGCCGAGGGCGTAATATTCACTTCTCTCACCGACAATGGCTTGCTTGAAATAAGGGCGAAAAGCGAAGTTGCGCCCCACAAATGAACGCTCTTTGCGCCAATTACTGGCGGCGATCGTCGTCCCCCATTTGTCGATCAAATAGGTGTCTGCCGCTTCAATCACGTGATTAACCGATTCTAGATAGCGATTGGTGATTTCGAGCTGCGCACTGTTATTCGGAGTTAGTAGTGCTTGTACCAAAGGTTCATCTTTAGATAGTAAATGGGGAATGTGCGCGTATTTGTCTAATTTGTTTTGGATATGACTGGAAAAACGTTCCAGCTGAGACTGGTGTTTTTCGAGCAAAGATTGGTAGCTGTGACTCCAAACCCAATGCCCACCGATGAAAGCGCAAAGTAAATAGAAGGCAAAAAAAATCAGTAGAATACGGTTTTTCTGCGACATCATTACGCTCCTTGCCCCTTCCTTTGGTGACGTAAGAAAATGTTAATAGTTTGTAGTGATGAATAGGGATTTAGTTTTCAACTCTGTGGAGTAAAACAAGAGCAAGATCTCTTTTTAGGCTTTTCAATAAAAAAAGCAGTCGATTCTCTTGAAAAAGTCGCTATTGTCCCCATTCTAGATATGCTGGCTAAGGCGAAGCGATGCTAAAAGGGCATTTTTCGCAAAAATTGAGCCCGTATTCGAGAATTTAGCGCAGACAATGTCCACATAGTGGCTATTGGCTCGACAGGATTGCGACAGATCGCTAGAATGTCGCGTCTAAAAATTCTGTCCTGAGGCTAATAGGAGATACCTTTTGCGTTTGCTGAGGATATCACTGATTAGTCCGGTGTTGGTTTCCAGCATCGATACTCGGTTTTAACTTAGGTGTTCGGACAGAACACTACACAAGGATGAAGCGTGAACTCACAGAGTCTCGCTCATAAGCTCGGGAAGACCGAGCCACTTTAGAGGTTTATATATAATGCAAGTTACTGTTGAAACGCTAGAGGGCCTAGAGCGCCGTCTAAACATTACTGTTCCAGCTGCAAACATCGAAGACGCTGTAACAGCTGAACTACGCAACATCGCTAAAAACCGTCGTTTCGATGGTTTCCGTAAAGGTAAAGTGCCTCTAAAAATGGTTGCTAAGATGTACGGCAAAGCAGTACGTCAAGACGTTCTTGGTGAAGTTATGCAACGCCACTTCATCGAAGCGATCGTAAAAGAGAAAATCAACCCAGCAGGCGCTCCAACTTTCGCACCAGTTGAAAACAACGAAGGCGCTGACCTAGTTTTCGCTGCAACTTTCGAAGTTTACCCAGAAGTTGAGCTAAAAGGCCTAGACAGCATCACAGTTGAAAAACCAACAACTGAAGTTAACGATGCAGACGTAGAAGAGATGATCGAAACTCTACGTAAGCAACAAGCTACTTGGGCTGAAGTAGAAGAAGCTGCTGAAGCTGGTAAGCGTGTAAGCATCGACTTCGTTGGTTCTATCGATGGTGAAGAGTTCGAAGGCGGTAAAGCTGAGAACTTCCCACTAGAGATGGGCGCAGGTCGCATGATCCCAGGTTTCGAAGACGGTATCGAAGGTAAAACTAAAGGTATGGAATTCGAGATCGACGTAAACTTCCCAGAAGATTACCACGCTGAAAACCTAAAAGGTAAAGCTGCTAAGTTCGCAATCAAAGTGAACAAAGTTGAAGCTCGCGAACTACCAGAACTAAACGACGAATTCGTTTCTAAGTTCGGTGTTGCTGAAGGTGGCGTTGACGCACTTAAAGCTGAAGTTCGTAAGAACATGGAGCGCGAACTTAAGCAAGCTATTAAGAACCGCATCAAAGAGCAAGCTATCGACGGCCTAGTTGAGCAAAACGAAATCGACGTACCAGCTGCACTTATCGACCAAGAAATCCAAGTTCTACGTCAACAAGCTGCACAACGCTTCGGTGGTAACCCAGAAGCAGCTGCACAGCTTCCACGTGAACTGTTCGAAGAGCAAGCTAAGCGTCGCGTAGTTGTTGGTCTTCTACTAGGTGAAGTAATCAAGTCTGAAGAGCTAAAAGCTGACGACGAGAAAGTGAAGTCTCTTATCGAAGAGATGGCAACAGCTTACGAAGATCCAACAGAAGTTATTGCTTACTACGAGCAAAACGAGCAAATGATGAACAACATGCGTAACGTTGCTCTAGAAGAGCAAGCAATCGACGCGATCATCGCTAAAGCACAGGTTACTGAGAAAGAAGTAAGCTTCAACGAGCTACTTAACCAACAACAACCTGCTGCTTAATAAGCAATATCTTGCGTAGAAGGTTGACTTAACGTCGACTATTCTGCTAACAATGGTCCGTATGATAGTCATCATCCGGGCCATTTATTTTAGGGACATAAGAATATGAGCTACCAAGAAAAAAATGCAATGTCGCCAATTATTGACGCGCTAGTGCCAATGGTGGTTGAACAAACTTCCCGCGGCGAACGCTCTTACGACATTTACTCACGTTTGCTTAAAGAGCGCGTGATCTTTTTAACCGGTCAAGTGGAAGACCACATGGCAAACCTTGTCGTGGCTCAGCTACTTTTCCTAGAATCTGAAAATCCAGATAAAGATATTTTCCTATACATCAACTCTCCAGGCGGCAGCGTGACTGCGGGTATGTCTATTTACGACACTATGCAGTTCATCAAGCCAAATGTGAGCACAGTATGTATGGGTCAAGCTTGCTCAATGGGTGCGTTCCTGCTTGCAGGTGGTGCGCCAGGTAAGCGTTACGTTCTACCTAATTCACGTGTGATGATCCACCAACCACTTGGTGGTTTCCAAGGTCAAGCTTCTGATATCCAAATCCATGCTCAGGAAATCCTGACTATCAAGCAGAAGCTAAATAACTTGTTGGCAGAGCATACTGGTCAGCCTCTTGAAGTGATTGAACGTGATACTGATCGTGATAACTTCATGTCGGCAGATCAGGCAGTAGAATACGGTATTGTGGATGCAGTGTTGAGCCATCGCGGCGAGTAATTTAGCCAGCGCATTTTGGCTAAATTTGATATACACTCAATTCATAAAGAGTAAAGGCTAAGAGGTTAGCGAATGACAGATAAAAGCAAAGAAAGTGGCAGCGGCAAATTGCTGTACTGCTCTTTCTGTGGCAAAAGTCAGCACGAAGTTCGCAAGCTAATCGCAGGTCCGTCAGTTTACATTTGCGACGAGTGTGTCGACTTATGTAACGATATCATTCGCGAAGAAATCAAGGATGTTCTCCCTAAGAAAGAATCTGAGGCGTTACCAACGCCAAAACAGATCCGTGAACACCTTGATGACTATGTGATCGGACAAGATTACGCGAAAAAAGTGCTCGCAGTTGCGGTATATAACCACTACAAGCGTTTACGCAATGGTGATACAACGAGCGAAGGTGTGGAGCTTGGTAAGAGTAACATCCTTCTAATTGGTCCAACGGGTAGTGGTAAAACACTGCTTGCTGAGACGCTAGCTCGATTCCTGGATGTGCCATTTACAATGGCTGACGCTACCACACTAACCGAAGCTGGTTACGTAGGTGAAGACGTTGAAAACATCATCCAGAAGCTTCTGCAAAAATGTGATTACGATGTAGCTAAGGCTGAACGCGGCATTGTATACATTGACGAAATTGACAAGATTTCTCGTAAAGCTGAAAACCCATCAATTACGCGTGACGTATCTGGTGAAGGTGTTCAGCAGGCGCTACTAAAACTTATTGAAGGTACGGTTGCATCGGTTCCACCACAAGGTGGTCGTAAGCATCCACAGCAAGAATTCCTACAAGTGGACACGTCTAAGATCCTGTTCATCTGTGGCGGTGCATTTGCTGGCCTAGATAAAGTGATTGAGCAACGTGTAGCAACAGGTACTGGTATCGGCTTTGGCGCAGAAGTGCGCTCTAAGAACGAAACCAAAACCGTCGGTGAACTATTTACTCAGGTAGAGCCTGAAGATCTAGTGAAATACGGTTTGATTCCTGAGTTTATTGGTCGTCTACCAGTAACGACAACGTTAACTGAGTTAGATGAAGAAGCGTTAATTCAGATCCTATGTGAGCCGAAGAACGCACTAACCAAGCAATACGCAGCATTGTTCGAGCTAGAAGACGCTGAGCTTGAGTTCCGTGAAGACGCACTACGTGCTATCGCTAAGAAAGCAATGGAGCGTAAGACAGGTGCTCGTGGTCTACGTTCAATTCTAGAAAGCGTTCTGCTGGAAACCATGTATGAACTGCCATCAGCGACGGACGTAAGTAAAGTCGTGATTGATGAATCAGTCATTAATGGTGAATCAGAACCACTGCTTATTTACAGCAACGCCGACAGCCAGGCAGCTGGAGCAGAATAAATTCAACCATGAATAAAAAGGAGGTAAGT
Organism: Vibrio jasicida CAIM 1864 = LMG 25398; assembly: GCF_000400365.1. Taxonomy (GTDB): domain Bacteria; phylum Pseudomonadota; class Gammaproteobacteria; order Enterobacterales; family Vibrionaceae; genus Vibrio; species Vibrio jasicida. The sequence goes on from NZ_BAOG01000054.1 coordinate 99,466, forward strand.
AATTACCTCCTTTTTTTATTTCTCTTATTGAATCCAAATAATTAGACCCCATATACTTCGTTAAGTAATACGTTAAACGTGAAAGCGGAAGAGAGAATTATATGAACTTGGAACGTTCCGAGCGTATCGAGATCCCGGTATTACCTCTACGTGACGTAGTGGTCTACCCACACATGGTTATTCCATTGTTTGTTGGTCGTGAGAAATCGATTAGTTGTCTAGAAACGGCAATGGAAACAAACAAACAAGTTCTGCTTGTGGCACAAAAGCAAGCTGATACTGACGAGCCGACGGTTGATGACCTATTTGAAGTAGGTACGGTTGCAACCATTCTCCAGCTTCTTAAGCTACCTGACGGCACAGTTAAAGTGTTGGTTGAAGGTCAACAGCGCGCGAAAATTAACCACTTTAAAGAAAGCGAATTCTTCCTAGCAGAGGCAGAGTTTGTGGTTACGCCTGAGCTTGAAGAGCGTGAGCAAGAAGTGATTGTTCGCAGTGCGATCAACCAATTCGAAGGCTTTATTAAGCTAAACAAAAAGATCCCACCAGAGGTGCTTACCTCACTAAATGGTATTGATGAAGCAGCTCGTCTTGCAGACACCATTGCTGCGCACATGCCTCTAAAGCTGGTGGACAAACAGCAAGTACTTGAAATTGTTGATGTGACTGAGCGTCTTGAATTCCTTATGGGTCAGATGGAATCAGAAATCGATCTTCTTCAAGTCGAAAAACGCATCCGTGGTCGCGTTAAAAAGCAGATGGAAAAATCTCAGCGTGAGTACTACCTGAATGAGCAAATGAAAGCGATTCAGAAAGAACTTGGCGAGATGGAAGATGCTCCTGACGAGTTCGAGACCCTGAAGCAAAAGATCGATGAATCGAAAATGCCTCAGGAAGCGCGTGAAAAGACAGAACAAGAGCTGCAAAAGCTTAAGATGATGTCTCCAATGTCAGCAGAAGCGACAGTGGTGCGTAGCTACATCGATTGGATGGTGAGTGTTCCATGGGCGAAGCGTTCAAAAGTTAAGAAGAACCTTGCGAAAGCAGAGGAGATTCTAAACGAAGACCATTACGGTCTAGAGCGTGTTAAAGAGCGTATTCTTGAATACTTGGCGGTACAAAACCGTATCAACAAACTGAAAGGCCCTATCCTTTGTCTTGTTGGTCCTCCTGGTGTTGGTAAAACATCCCTAGGCCGCTCTATTGCTGCTGCAACGGGTCGTAAATACACGCGTATGGCACTGGGTGGTGTACGTGATGAAGCGGAAATTCGCGGTCACCGTCGTACGTACATTGGTTCATTGCCGGGTAAGCTCATTCAGAAAATGTCGAAAGTTGGGGTGAAAAACCCACTATTCCTTCTGGATGAGATCGACAAAATGTCTTCAGACATGCGTGGCGATCCGTCTTCAGCACTGCTTGAAGTACTAGACCCAGAGCAAAATAACGCGTTTAACGATCACTACCTAGAAGTCGATTACGACTTATCAGATGTGATGTTCGTTGCAACGTCGAACTCGATGGATATTCCTGGTCCTTTGTTAGACCGTATGGAAGTGATTCGTCTGTCTGGCTACACAGAAGACGAAAAGCTGAACATCGCGAAACGTCACCTTGTTGATAAGCAAGTTCAACGTAATGGCTTGAAACCAAGCGAAATTGTTATCGAAGATTCAGCGATCATTGGCATCATTCGTTACTACACGCGTGAAGCGGGTGTGCGTAGCCTAGAGCGTGAGATTTCTAAGATCTGTCGTAAAGCAGTGAAGAACATCCTGCTTGATAGCAGCTTGAAATCAGTTACCGTGACAATGGAAAACCTAAAAGAGTACCTAGGTGTTCAGCGTCATGACTTCGGTAAAGCGGACGATAGCAACCGTATCGGTCAAGTAACGGGTCTAGCTTGGACACAAGTTGGCGGCGACCTACTGACCATCGAAACTGAATCAATGCCGGGTAAAGGTAAGCTGACGCAAACGGGTTCACTTGGCGACGTAATGAAAGAGTCGATCCAAGCTGCAATGACCGTTGTGCGTTCACGTGCCGAGAAACTGGGTATTAACTCTGACTTCTACGAAAAACGAGATATCCACGTTCACGTACCTGAAGGTGCAACACCAAAAGATGGCCCAAGTGCGGGTATCGCAATGTGTACTGCACTTGTTTCTAGCTTGACGGGTAATCCTGTAAAAGCAGAAGTGGGTATGACGGGTGAAATTACGCTTCGCGGTGAAGTTTTACCTATCGGTGGCCTAAAAGAGAAGTTACTTGCGGCACACCGCGGTGGCATCAAAACGGTACTGATTCCAAAGGACAATGAGCGTGATTTGGAAGAGATTCCAGAAAATGTTATCGCTGATCTGAAGGTTATCCCTGTACAGTGGATCGACGAAGTTCTTAAAGTTGCACTAGAGCAAGACCCGACAGGCGTTGAGTTTCCGTCTCAAAAATAGTGATGTGCAGCAAAAATAAGTAAAACTTTACGCTGATAGGCTCAAAAAGGCTTGTCAGCGTTTTTTTTGGAAGCTAAGTTAAGTTCGATAGCTTCCAGCCCTTGAAGGATAAGGGGTGGGGCATATTTTTTAATTATGGAACGAAACGTCATCACAAAAATAATCACAGATGACACAAAGGGGAAATCACAGTGAATAAAACTCAACTAGTAGAACAAATCGCAGAAAACGCAGACATCTCTAAAGCATCAGCTGGTCGCGCTCTAGATGCATTCATCGAAGCAGTAAGTGGTACGCTTCAGTCTGGTGACCAAGTTGCGCTTGTTGGCTTCGGTACTTTCAGTGTTCGCACTCGTGCAGCACGCACAGGCCGTAACCCAAAAACTGGTGAAGAAATCCAAATCGCAGAAGCTAAAGTACCTTCTTTCAAAGCTGGTAAAGCTCTAAAAGACGCTTGTAACTAATTCTTTGCGTCGATGACGCAGAGCTGGTTCAGCGAACGGCCATTGCATAGTTTTTGTTCAAACAGTCAGATTTGTACAAAAATTTACAAACTAAGAGCCGAACTTTCTTAAATTATGCGCATCCTACTGATGCGCATTTCTTTTTCTGATATTATCGCGACATTACATTTTCTATTAGAAGCAGTCGGCTTCAATTGTGGAGAGCAGTTAAATTATGATGGATCGACTACGCGAAGGCGTGAATAGCATCGCGGTCAAAATTATCCTTGGACTTATCATTCTATCTTTCGTATTTGCAGGTGTAGGTAGCTACATTGTTGGTGGTAACAACAACTCTGCGGCGAAAGTAGGTAATACCGAGATCGCTCGTGGTGAGTTCGAAATGGCTTACCAAAATGAGCGTAACCGCATGCAAGCTCAATTGGGTGACAACTTCTCTCAGTTGCTAGCAGACCCTGCATACGTTGAATCTTTCCGCAAATCAGTTCTAGATCGTATGATCAACGATGTGTTGCTTGATCAACAAGCTGAAGCACTAGGTCTACGCATCAGCGATGCTCAAGTACGTAGCATGATTCTAGACATGCCTCAGTTCCAGTCTAACGGCCAATTTGACCAAGATATCTACCAAGCTTCTTTGCGCCGTGCTGGTTTCTCTCCAGATTCATTTGCAGAGTACATGCGTCGTGAATTGGTTCGTGAGCAACTGCTTAACGCTCTACAAACCAGTGAGTTCACTCTACCAGGTGAAGTTCAGTCAGAAGGTAAGCTGTTCACACAAACTCGTGACGTTCGTACTGTGACTATCGACTTAGCTGAGTTTGCTAAAAAAGTAGATCTTACTGATGAAGAAATTCAAGAGTACTACAAAGCAAATCCAGATATGTTTACTCGCCCAGAGCAAGTAAAAGTCGCTTACATTGAACTATCAGCTGAAGCACTGAAAAAGCAAATCCAAGTTTCTGACGAAGAAGTTAAGAAATACTACGATGATCACCTAGATAAATACTCTTCAGAAGAGCAACGTCGCGTCGCACATATCCTAGTTGAAGGTGATGATGAAGCGAAAGCACAAGCCATTCTTGATGAACTTAACGGTGGTGCAGATTTCGCTAAGCTAGCAGAAGAAAAATCTGACGACTTTGGCAGTGCTGAAAACGGCGGCGACCTAGGTTGGATTGAGCGCGATGTAATGGACCCTGCATTCGAAGAAGCGGCGTTCGCACTTAAGAACCCTGGTGACGTGACTGGTCTAGTGAAGTCTGACTTTGGCTACCACATCATCAAGCTTGAAGAGCTTAAAGACTCTGTTGCTAAGCCTTTCTCTGAAGTCGCAGCTGAAATCAAACAAGAGATGGTTGACCAAAAAGCAGTTGATCAATTCTACGAGCTACAAAACGAGCTAGAGAAAGTAGCGTTTGAATTCCCTGACTCTCTAGACGACGCTTCTAAAGCGGTTGGCCAAGAAGTGAAAACGACAGACTTCATTTCTCAAGTTGACGCGCCTGAAGTGCTTAAGAACCAAGCAGTAATGCAAGCGATTCTAAGCCCAGAAGTGAAAGAAGATGGTCTAAACTCTGAAGCAATCGAAGTCGCACCTGAGCACATCATTGTTGTTCGCGTTGAAGATGCTCGTGACGAGACCGTACTTCCTCTTGCAGAAGTGAAAGACCAAGTTGTTGCTGAATTGTCTCGCGTAAAAGGCGAACAGGGTGCCATCGAGCTAGGTACGAAAGTGGTTGCGGCGCTTAAAGAAGGCAACACGGCTATCCTTGCTGAAAACAATCTAACGTTTGGTGAGCAAGAAACCGTAGACCGTCGTTCTTCACTGGCGAGCACAGTATTTGCTATGGCGAAACCAGTTGATGACAAGCCTGTTTACGGTCAGTCAAAAGACCTTGCTGGTAACATCGTGGTTATCGAGCTTGATGCTGTGAAAGCTGAACTAGATGCTTCTTTAGAAGAGCAAGTAGCAATGCAGATGCAACGTGCTTCTTCACAACAAGATCTTACTTCTGTTATCGCAGTACTACGCGCAAACACTGACATCGAGTACTTTGTTGTGAGCAACTAAGCACTACGAATGTAATTTGCATGTTAACTAAAACGGGTCGCATTAGCGGCCCGTTTTATTTTTATCTGAAGTCACTTCAATGCCGTGCTCGGTTTATCTAGAGTAGTCAGTACTTTGACAAGATAACTCAGGAGGAGCACTCAATATGAAATGGATGTTAACGCTGTGCTTAATGCTATTGGCACCAGTGGGATGGGCGGCCGGCGGTGAGACAACAAAGTCGAAATCGTCGAAATACGAAGGTATTGAGATTACTGTTAATGTGAATACCGCTTCAGCGGAAGAGATCGCGACATTACTTAATGGTATTGGCGAGAAGAAAGCCGAACAGATAGTAGAGTATCGTGAAGAGCACGGTCCATTCAAAACGGCAGCGGACCTAAGCAAAGTGAAAGGCATTGGGGAAGCAACGGTGAAGAAAAACCAAGAGCGAATTTTGCTGTAAATACATTTTGGCCATTGAAAAGCGAAGTTTCTGTTTCCTATTACTGCTTTCCCGAACCAATCCTCATTACCGGTTCGGGATTTTTTATTTGGTCAGATTTAAATTTGAGGAAGGCCAAAGATCGCTTAGCTGGTTTAACCAAAGATCCGGCGATGCATTAACTTTTCCAACCAAGCCATGCCTAAACCACCAATTGCACCAAATAAATGAGCGTCAACCGCAACACGTGCGCCAATCATAGCTGCAGTACTAGTGGAGGGGCCGTAGAATTGCTCCCACGCGACTTTTGCAATTAAGCCACCTACCAACACCAAACTGCTTCTTCTGCCGTCGAAAACCTCACTGAGCGCCCAGAAACCAAAGAGTCCATGCAATACACCTGACAACCCGACATAAACTGACATATTGGTAAAAAGATTCATCGCACCGACAAATGAACAAAGAATCAAAAATACGATGGTGAAGTTACGTGCTGTCGGTCGAAAGATAAAACCAATAACCCATAATCCAGCGAGATTCATGCCGAGATGAGCAAAGTTGGTATGCGTGAGATTTCCTGTTACGATTCGCCACCATTCGCCATGGCGTATATTGTAAGCATGCCATTCAGTCAGACTTGCCATGGGTTCGAATTGAAGAATTAAACAGATAACGCTGATGATGCTCAGCAATGTATAAAGGTTCACTCTATGTCTCGTTATTGTTCTCAGTGTGGAAAATCGCGCAAAGCCTGTATTTGCCAATGGATTGTACCGCTAGCAAGCGAGGTTGAACTTATCATTCTTCAGCATACGAGTGAAGAACATCGTCCTCTTGGTACGGCACGGATTCTCAATTTGAGCCTAAATCATTGTACTTGCCTGATTGGAGAAGACTTTTCTGACAGTGCGGCCTTGAATGCGTTGCTTGAAGATGAAACCTACCAACATTTCATTCTTTACCCTTCAGAGCAATCGTTGTGCCTTTCAGAATTGGCGACGGTTGCAGAAGTGCCCGATAAGAAAACACGTTTAATCTTACTCGACGGTACTTGGAAGAAAGCCTACAAGATGTGGCAACTGTCGACGAACCTTCATACTATCCAGACGGTTAAACTACCGGAAGACTTACAAGGTCATTATACGATTCGTAAAGCGCCTTCTGATAACAGCTTGTCGACGGTAGAAGCGGGGTTTCATGCGCTCTCGTTACTTCAACCTAGCGAGGATCTTACTCCTTTGTTGATTGCTTTTGAGAAGATGATTGAATTTCAAATCGCCCAGATGCCTCCGGGCGTATTTGAGAAGAACTATCTGAAAGGTGAGTAGCGAATCTATAGAGCATTCTCTATAAGACAATTGAAGAAAACAACTGACGGTGCAGCTTCTGTGCATGGCCGTCGGTCATCGCTGAGATGTAATCTGCAATGACGCGCATTTTTGCACTCTCATCCATTGCTTCTTTCCAAAGTTCTTGAGTGTGTTTGGGTAGCAAGCGTTCAGGATCTGCACTGAGCGCTTCAAATAAATCCATGATGATTTGCTGGCCTTTGTATTCAACAATCTGTACTTGATGAATTTGAATCACATATTGGCTCACGAAGTGTTTCAATACTTCTAGTGCTTTTGCCATATGAGGTTCTAAACAGGCGTTCCAAGCCAGTAAGTGGTTATTGAATGGCTCATCAACTACTTTGATTGAAATACTCGTCAATAGGGCGTTAACCATGCCACCAATCGCGTCTTTACGTCGATGATGTTTACCACTAAACAACATTTGACCGATGGAACCGATGTGTTCTTCAAACCAAGGGTCTCCGCAATCTGCAAGCTGGCTTGCTGCCCCTTCTTGCCACTGCTGTCGAGTTACCATACCAAGCACAATGGCATCTTCTAAATCATGTACGCCATAGGCGATGTCGTCCGCTAGCTCCATTATTGAGCAGTCCAAAGACTTAAACCGAGTTTTACAGTGCTCCAAGTCTGATTCAGGGCGGCAACGCATTTGGCTTAGTAGTGCTTTGTCGTTTTCGGTCAGGGGCGCAATGACCCAATCGAATAAATCCTTATCGCAATCATAAATGCCTTTGGCAGGGCTCCAATCTTTGGCTTTGAGTTTGCGTTGATGCTCAACCGGGTCCGGTAGGCGCGTGGAGCGTGTTTGACTAAGCAGAGCTGGGTACTTTATTAAACCGAGTAAAGCGCGACGTGATAGGTTCATGCCGAAGTGCTCGGTATAAGGTTCAAGCTTGGTGACGATACGGAAGGTTTGAGCATTGCCTTCAAAGCCGCCGTGATCACGCATCATGTAGTTTAAGGCGACTTCACCACCATGCCCATAAGGGGGATGACCAATGTCGTGTGCGAGACACAATGAATCGATCAAGCTGTCAGACGGCAGTAGATCTCGAAATTCAGGTTGCTTCTTTTTTAGTTGGGCAACAATACCTGTTCCAAGCTGCGCTGCTTCTAGAGAGTGGGTGAGTCGAGTTCGGTGAAAATCTTCCAAGCTGTTGCCATGCACTTGGGTCTTCGCTTGTAAGCGTCGAAATGCTGCAGAATGCAGAATGCGTGCACGATCACGTTGATACGGGCTACGATGGTCATCGCGGCGGATTTTATGTTCATCATCATGGCGTTCTTGCCATAAAGCGTTTAATTCAAATGACACATTTCTCTCCATCAACTAGCTAATTTCATCCAGCGATAATTCAAAACTTGGGGCAAAGGTATGAAGGAAGTATTCCATTTCCGGTGTTTTGCGTTCTTGCAATGTGATATCTAAGCGTTTCTTTGCCAAGGCAAATTCGTGATTACCTGCACTGAGTTCTTCCAAGCATTTAAGGTACGCACAGATAGAATCTGCTTGCTTAACGATTTTCGCGTCTTCTTCATGAGCGGAATGCGAGAGCAAGTAGGGTGCGAAATCATCTTGAAACTCTTCAGGTAACATTGAGAGCAGTTTTTGTTCTGCCGCTGCTTCAATCTTCTTATATTCTTTAGAAATTTCAGGGTTGTAGTACTTAACGGGGGTCGGTAGATCCCCAGTGAGTACTTCACTCGAATCATGGTACATGGCGAGTATAGCGATACGTTCAGGGTTTAGTGTACCGCCGAATTTTTTGTTTTTAATTAATGCTAGGGCATGCGCTACGAAGGCAACTTGTAAGCTGTGTTCAGAGACATTTTCTGGCGAGACTGAGCGCATCAGTGGCCAGCGTTGGATGAGCTTCATTCGGGCCAAGTGGGCGAAAAAATGGCTTTCTTTCATTGCACTCTCCTATGTACCGATCCCACAAACCGTTCGTAAGTGACATTGGTATTTGATACGAAAAAGGAGCTCACTAGGAGCTCCTCTAAGCATATGAGAGATCAGCAGTAATTACTACTGGCTATACGTTGATAGGAAACGCTCAAAGCGGCCAATCGCGGTTTCGAGATCTTCTACGTGCGGCAGTGTAACAATACGGAAGTGATCCGGTTTCGGCCAGTTAAAGCCAGAACCTTGTACCAGAAGTACTTTTTCTTGCTTCAAGAAGTCGAGCACCATTTGTTGGTCATTCTTAATGTTGTACATCTTGGTGTCGATTTTCGGGAATAAATACATCGCACCTTTCGGCTTCACACATGAAACACCAGGGATCTGGTTGATCAGTTCGTAAGCTCGGTTACGTTGCTCAAGCAAACGACCACCCGGCAAGATCAGCTCATTAATACTCTGGTAGCCACCCAATGCGGTTTGAATCGCATGTTGCATTGGTACGTTGGCACATAAACGCATCGAAGAAAGCAGTTCTAAGCCATTGATGTAACCTTGTGCTAGATGTTTAGGACCCGTTAGGAACATCCAACCACCACGGAAACCACAAACGCGATACGCTTTTGAAAGACCGTTGAACGTCATCACCAATACATCTTCTGTTAGCGTTGCAACCGAGGTGTGTGTCGCGCCGTCGTAAAGGACTTTGTCGTAGATTTCATCAGCGAAGATGATCAGGTTGTGTTGGCGCGCAATCTCGATAACTTCTAATAGGAAATCACGACTGTATACCGCACCTGTTGGGTTGTTCGGGTTGATAAGAACAATACCACGGGTTTTTGGCGTGATTTTCTTTTTGATGTCTTCAAGGTCTGGGTACCAGTCTGCCCCTTCATCACAGATATAATGCACAGGTTTACCGCCAGACAAAGCAACAGATGCCGTCCAAAGCGGGTAGTCTGGCGCAGGGATCAGCATTTCGTCGCCATTGTTCAGTAATGCTTGCATCGCCATCACGATCAGCTCTGATACACCGTTACCAACGTATACATCTTCAACATCTAACGATCGGATGCCTTTGCGCTGATAGTGCTGCACGACAGCTTTGCGCGCCGAATAAATGCCTTTGGAATCACAATAGCCTTGAGAAGTTGGCAGATTACGAATGACATCTACTAGAATCTCATCAGGGGCGTCAAAACCAAATGGGGCGGGGTTACCAATGTTTAGCTTTAGGATTTTATGCCCCTCTTCCTCCATGCGTTTAGCATGTTTGAGTACAGGACCCCTAATGTCGTAGCAGACATTGTCGAGTTTTGACGACATCCCGATATTTTGCATTGCTTAATTCCTAAAAAATCGTTAATTTCTTTATTAAAATACAATAATTTGTTTTTTATTAGAATAAAAATCTGTAAATTATCCGTTTGGTGATTAAGTTTTGTTCTGTTGGTATCACAGGAATTTGCAAAAGATCGTATACGACCTTGATTTGCTTTGGGTCTAAACTTAGAGTAGCCGTCAGTTATCCTTTATCCTCACACGTTTCGAGGTTGATTTGTCACAGTTCCATCAAGCCGTAAATAGAATTATCGAGCGAGTTCAGCAAACGGAAGGCAATCAAACACGTTTAATCGAGCCACTCAGCGAGAAACCCAATTTCGCGTTTATAGACTGGCTTGAAGCACAACCACTTTTTCCCAAGTTTTACTGGCAGTCCCGTGATACTCGTGAAGAAGTTGTTGCTCTAGGCCAACTCCACTCCTTTGTCGAGCCTGGACCTGCCTATACGATCCTTGGTGAAGGCCAACGCGTATGGGGCGGTCGTTCATTTGACGGTCAGCACGAGAAAAATCGTCGCTGTATGCCATCCTTCTTTTTTCTTCCGCAAATTGAGTTGATTCGGTTTGACCAGCAATGGTCACTTGCGGTGAATATCGCAGAAGATAAAACTCGTACATTAGCAGGCTTGAAAAAGCTGGTCTCTGATGTGCCTAGCTTAGCACCAATCTCTTCTCATATCCGTTCGATTGATCACGCTCCGACAGAGCCACAATGGAATAATTTGGTAGAGAAGGTGCTCACTGGTATCGACAATGACGAGTTTAAAAAAGTGGTGTTGGCTCGCAAATCGACTGTTCATTTAGATTCGACACTTTCTGCTGCGCAGCTATTGAAAGCGAGCTACCTCAACAACCATCATAGTTTTCATTTTCTGTTGAGCTTAGACAGTAAACACAGCTTTATGGGATCCACACCAGAGCGTTTGTATTCGCGTATCGGACACGAGCTACATACAGAAGCATTGGCCGGTACGATAGGCCGTGGCGAGAATGCGACTCAAGATATGGAGTTGGCGAACTGGCTATCTCAAGATTCTAAGAACCTCAATGAGAACCAGTATGTGGTGGACGACATTATTGAACGTCTTTCACCCCACTCAGAAAGCGTTGAAGTTGAAACTGATCCTCGTTTGGTTCGCCTGAGAAAAGTGCAGCATTTAAAGCGTAATATCCATGCGGATCTTAAAACGGGCATTAATGGCGTTCAGTTACTCTCTGCTTTACAGCCGACAGCCGCCGTTGCTGGGTTGCCCCGTAAAGAGTCGATGCAGTTTATTTTAGATAATGAGCCGTTTGCACGCGGCTGGTATGCAGGCTCCATGGGTTATATCAGCCATGAGCGTGCAGAGTTTTGTGTCGCAATCAGAAGTGCGTTGATCCTTGAAGAACAAGTTCAACTGTTTGCTGGCGCGGGTATTGTTCCAGGTTCCATTGCAGAGCATGAATGGGCCGAGTTAGATAAAAAAATGTCAACGTTACTTTCTCTTATTTCAGACCACCCACCGCTTGGGGTTGCATCATGAATGCTGATCAAGCTGTTTTAAATCGAATTTGGTCTGAAACCATCCTGACAGAATTAAACCGCTTTGGTGTAAATCATATCTGTATTGCACCAGGTTCTCGCTCTACCCCTTTAACGGTGGAGGCGGCGGATAATCCAAATTTTACCATTCACACGCACTTTGATGAGCGTGGTTTGGGCTTTATGGCATTAGGGCTAGCGAAAGCCAGTAGAGAGCCTGTGGCATTGATCGTGACCTCTGGTACTGCCGTCGCCAATCTGTTGCCCGCTATTGCAGAGGCAAAACTCACTGGTGAAAAGCTGGTGGTATTGACTGCCGATAGACCAGTCGAGTTGGTAGGGTGTGGTGCAAATCAAGCCATCAATCAACTTGGTATTTTCTCACAGCATGTTTCTGACAGTCTGAATTTGCCAAGCCCGACATTGTCTACGCCACTCAACTGGCTTTTGACCTCTGTGGATGAAGTGATGTTCACGCAGCGGCTAAAAGGCAGTGCGGTACACATCAACTGTGCCTTCCCTGAGCCGTTATACTCAAACGTAGAAAAAAGTACTCACCAAGATTACCTCGATACGGTTGCTGGTTGGAAAGAAAGTCGCGTGACTTATTGTCAACGATTCAACCCGAAAACGAACAGTGCGATTCCAAGCTGTGGTGACAACAAAGGTATCGTGGTCATTGGGAGTTTGCCTTTAGCCCAAGCACAGGCCGCACGTTCGTTTGCTGAGCAAATGGGGTGGCCTGTTTTGGCTGATCCTCAAAGTGGTGTGAGTTCGGATTGGGCCCATTTTGATATGTGGTTGCAGCATCCAAGATTGGCGAGCCAGTTAGATAGCTGTGATTTAGTGGTTCAATTTGGTAGCCGAATCATCTCCAAGCGTTTTAACCACTGGCTCGATAAACATGTTTCGCGTAGCCAACATGGTAGAGATATTCAATACTGGTATGTTTCTCCACGTTTAGACCGTGATAATCAAAGCCACTTGCCACAATGGCATTGGGCTGAACAACCGAGCTCTTGGGTAGAACGTACCACAGAGTTTGAATCGGAATATACTGGTTGGGCAGACGACCTTGCGACTGACATTAAGCAAGTGACTCAGCATGCAAAAGGTTTGTTCGTTTCTGATCCTAAGAGTGAGCTAAGCGAGATTGCATTAGCCATTGATGTTGCAGAGCGCGCAAAAGGTGTTGACCTGTTTGTGGGTAACAGCTTGTTTGTTCGCTTAATTGATATGTTTGGGAAGCTCGACAATACTGAAGTGTTTACCAACCGTGGTGCTTCAGGCATTGATGGTCTGTTTGCAACGGCAAGCGGGGTGCAACGCGCGCGCCAGAACCCGATGTTAATGTTTATTGGTGATACGTCGGCATTGTATGGGTTGAATTCACTGGCGTTGTTTACGCACAGTAAGTTACCGTCAGTGTTGGTGATTACGAACAATGATGGCGGCGCGATTTTTGATTTACTGCCGGTGCCGCAGGAACATCGTGAGTCGTTCTACCAAATGCCTCATGGTTACGACTTTGAGCACGCCGCGAAGCAGTTTGGTTTAGAGTATCGTCAACCAAGCTCATTAGCAGAATACCAATCTTTGGTTTCTGAGCATTTTGCTTCAGGGCAAGGCGCATTGGTGATTGAAGTGCAAACGCCGTCTAACCAAGCTGTTGAGCATTTAAAATCGTTCAACAAGAATTTGCATGCTCTATTCTGAGCACTTTTCAGCAACGGAAAAGCACCAAGGTAGCACTTTGCCTACTCTGGTGTTTTTGCATGGCTTGTTAGGTAGCGGAGCGGATTGGCATCTATGCTCAAACGCGTTACCTCAATTCGAACGTGTGACGATTGACCTTCCTGGTCATGGTCAAAGCCAATCTATTTCTTGCCGTGATCTAGATGATTGCTGCAAATTGCTCAATTCCACACTATCTTTACTATTTCCTTCACAACAGCCGCTTATTTTGATTGGTTACTCAATGGGGGGACGCATTGCTATGCATGGCCTTGCGCACCAGTGTTTTTCAGATCTCAATATTTGTGGTGCCATTGTTGAAGGAGGAAACTTCGGTCTACAAAACGAGTCAGATAAGCAGGCCAGATTAAAGAATGACACTCGCTGGGCAAAGCGTTTCAAAATTGAGCCTCTTGCTTGTGTTTTGAACGATTGGTACCAACAGTTGGTCTTTTCTTCACTAAACCATGAGCAAAGACAAACATTAGTGACAAAACGAAGTGCTAATCTTGGCTCGTCAGTCGCAGATATGTTGCTTGCGACTTCTTTGGCTAAGCAAGGTTATTTGCTACCAGCACTGCAACAACAAGCGGTTCCGCTGTATTACGTGTGCGGTGCTAAAGACAAAAAATTCAGTCAACTGGCAGAAATGAGCGGGTTGGCATATCGACAAATTGAGGGGGCAGGGCATAACGCTCATCAAGAGCAACCCCAAAAGTTTGCGATACAGATTAATCAAATAATTCATTCTCACTTTCAGTGAGAGCAACGAGAACAATGGGAATCACCATGGCTAAAACAGTAGGCATTTCTGAAGAAGAACTTTACGCTCCGGTTCAATGGAAAGATTGCAGCGAGAAATACGAGGATATCCACTATCACAAGTCTGTTGATGGTATCGCGAAAATTACCATTGCACGTCCACAGGTACGTAATGCTTTCCGTCCTCAAACTGTAAAAGAGATGATTGATGCACTGGCAGATGCGCGTTATGACTCGACTGTTGGTGTGATCATCCTGACAGGTCTAGGTGAAGATGCGTTCTGTTCTGGCGGTGACCAGAAGATCCGTGGCGACTACGGCGGCTACAAAGACGACCAAGGTACGCACCACCTAAACGTATTAGACTTCCAACGCGATATTCGTACTTGTCCAAAACCAGTGATCGCATCGGTCGCAGGTTGGGCTGTCGGTGGTGGTCACGTGTTGCACATGATGTGTGACCTGACGATTGCGGCGGAGAATGCACAATTTGGTCAAACTGGTCCTAAGGTGGGCTCTTTTGATGGCGGTTGGGGCGCGTCTTACATGGCTCGTATCGTAGGTCAGAAGAAAGCTCGCGAAATCTGGTTCCTATGTCGTTTCTACAACGCTCAAGAAGCGGTAGACATGGGTCTAGTAAACACAGTAGTGCCACTAGCGGATCTAGAGAAAGAAACCGTTCGTTGGTGTCGTGAAGTACTGCAACACAGCCCAATGGCACTGCGTTGCTTGAAAGCCGCATTGAACGCGGACTGTGATGGTCAAGCGGGCTTGCAAGAACTGGCTGGTAACGCAACCATGATGTTCTACATGACAGATGAAGGCCAAGAAGGTCGTAACGCATTCAACGAGAAACGTCGCCCAGACTTCGATAAGTTCCCTCGTAACCCATAATCCGTATAGAAGAGGAGCCTTTGTGCTCCTCTGTTTCGTTTTTCGTCCTGAGCGCCTCGCCCTCTGGGAGGTTAGCGGGTTCTCTCGCTAAAAAGTTCAGAATATATGGTATTACATAGGATTCGAATTATGCGTAAAGCGAAGATTTATCGTTACTCTCTACCAATGGACAGTGGCGTTATATTACGTGACAACAAACTGACTGAGCGTGTTGGCTTCATTCTTGAATTAACGGATGGCGACAAAATTGGTCGTGGTGAAGTTGCACCTTTAACGGGCTTTAGCCTTGAAGGTACCGAAGACGCTGGTGTTCAACTGCAAGCTCAAGCGGAGCGTTGGGTTGCGGATTTACCCGTGGATTACAACCACATGTATCCGTCTGTGGCGTTTGGCTTATCGATGGCTCAACTTGAGCTAGAAGGCGGTCTACCGGTACAAGGGCAGTATCAAGCTGCGCCCCTGTGTAATGGTGACCCTGATGAGCTGATTCCTAAACTGAACGAGATGGAAGGCGAGAAAGTTGCGAAGGTAAAAGTGGGTCTATACGAACCGATTCGCGACGGCATGCTAGTGAACTTATTTCTTGAGTCGATACCGCAGCTGACACTTCGCCTTGATGCAAACCGTGCTTGGACGCCAGAAAAAGCGCAGCAGTTTGCTAAGTATATTGCCCCATCACTGCGTCAGCGTATCACCTTCTTGGAAGAACCATGCCGCTCTCCGGGTGACAGTCTGTCGTTTGCTATCAACACGGGGATTGCTATCGCGTGGGATGAAACGCTACAGGATGCGGTTCGTCGTGAAGACTTCCGCCTAGAAGATCTTACCGGTGTGAAGACCATCATTATTAAGCCAACGTTGATCGGCTCGGTTGAGTTTTGTATTAAGCTGATTGAGAAGGCTAAAACTCTGGGTATCAAAGCTGTGATAAGCTCAAGTATTGAATCCAGCTTGGGTCTGAACCAGTTAGCACGTTTAGCTCAATGGCAACTGCCGAATGAAATCCCTGGCTTGGATACAATTGGCTTGTACAAAGCGCAATTGGAACAGGGTTGGCCTAAATGTGAACTTCCAATTATTCCGCTATCAGAGCAGGAGTTAGTGTGGCATTCAGCATAGAGACGATTGCGATTGCACCATGGAAATATTGGGCTCAAATGAGCCCTTTTTCTATTGCGCTGGAAACAACCAAAGAACAAGTTAACTGGCAACAATTGACTGCTCGTGTCGACTTGTACGCTCGCAACCTTCAACAACTGGGTGTCACGAGTGGAGACGTGGTGACGTTAGTCGGTAAGAACCAAGTTGAAACCCTGTGGTTTTATCTTGCTGCGCAGCAGATAGGCGCAATTGCTGCGTTGACCATGCCGCAGCCATTTGATGCACTTTCAGGTAAGTTAACGACGCTATATAAGCCAACCCAACAACGTTTTGTGTGGTTTGCTGATGGTGTTGCCAGTGGCTACTCTGAACAGCAGTTATCGCAACTTTGTATCATTCAACTGTCTACTCTGGATTTCGAATCGCAAAGTGACGTTAGTACTTCAAACGAAGGCTACGCACATGATGCTTTAGCGTCTATTGTGTTTACCTCTGGCTCAACAGGCACCCCTAAAGCCGTGGTACATACTCATCGTCAGCACCTTTCTTCAGCTCAAGGTTTATTAGCCGAGTTTCGATTCAACCATAAAGAAATCTGGCTGCTTTCCTTGCCGCTTTACCACGTTTCAGGCTTAGCGATTGTCTACCGTTGGTTGTTTGCAGGCGCAACGCTCAAAGTAGGAAACGGGAATCTTGCTGATGATATTCTTGGTGTCTCTCATGCCTCTCTCGTTGCGACGCAGCTTAAGCGTTTACTGGATGAACAAGTCGAATTGTCTCTCACGCATGTCTTACTCGGCGGCAGTCATGTTGCCCATGAGTTGGCACTGCGAGCAACACAGCAGGGTATTGAAACTTGGCTAGGCTATGGCATGACAGAAGCTGCGTCTACCGTAACAGCTAAGCGAATCGATAGCATCAGCAATGCGGGGCATCTGTTGCAAAACCGCGATATTAAGCTGGTGGAACAACGTATTTATATCGGTGGGCAAACGCTAGCAGCAGGCTATTTCAAACAAGGCTCAGTTACCTCACTTCTGAATGAAAACGGTTGGTTCGACAGTAAGGATCTCGGAGAGTGGCAAGGGGATGAACTCAAGATTATTGGTCGAGCAGACAACCAATTTATCTCTGGTGGAGAAAACGTTCATTGTGAAGAGATAGAAGCGGCACTGAACCAAATAGAGAGTATTTCGCAGAGCATCGTTGTACCGGTAGAAGATGTGGAATTTGGACATCGACCAGTAGCAGTGATGCAGACGGATTCATTACTGGACAAAGCTCAATACGAGCAACACCTGCAAACTAAGCTAGAAAAATTCAAATGGCCGGTCGCGTATTATGTAATGCCTCAAACCTTATTGGCTGGAGGAATTAAAGTATCGCGCAAAGCGGTAAAAGACTGGTTAAAAAATGAAGTGCAAAACGGTGACTAAGCGTTATTGCACTTCAGGGGGATGTGGTGATGGTGAGTCACCACAATTCTTTAGTTAGCGAGGGCGACTTTCATTTGCTCCGCTACTTTATCTACTTTACCTAGGCCGATGATGACTTGCAGGCCACCTTTACCAATACAAACTACACCTGCTGCCCCGAGCTGTTTTAGTTTTGCTTCGTCAGCCAGTGAGGAATCTTTTACGGTTAAGCGTAGGCGGGTAATACAGTTGTCTACCTCTAGGAGGTTATCTGCACCACCGATAGCGGCAATGTAATCTTTTGCAAGTTCGCCAACGTTTTCTGTTACTTCCTTCTCCATGTCTTCGCCACGACCCGGAGTGCGCAGGTTGAACTTAACGATCGCGAAGCGGAATATCGTGTAGTACAGAGCGAAGAACACTAAACCTTGTGGGATCAACATGTACCATTTGGTTGCTAGTGGATTTTGGCTTGAAAGCACAAAGTCTACGAACCCAGCGGAGAAACCGAAGCCTGCCATCCATTGCATGCTTGCAGCAATGTACATAGAAATGCCCGTTAGTACTGCGTGGATTAGGTAAAGCACAGGCGCTAGGAACATAAAGCTGAACTCTAGTGGCTCGGTGATGCCTGTGAAGAAAGACGCCATTGCAGCGGCAAGCATGATAGAAAATACTTTGTTTTTGTTCTCTTTATCTGCGCAGTGGTACATCGCAAGCGCAGCGCCCGGCAGACCAAACATCATGATAGGGAAGAAGCCTGCTTGGTACATACCAGTTTGGCCAACAACCGCAGTGCCATTCGCAATAGATTGTGCACCACCGAGGAAGTTTGGAATGTCATTAATCCCAACTACATCAAACCAGAACACTGGGTAAAGCGCGTGGTGCATGCCGATGGTCAGCATCAGGCGGTTGAAGAAACCAAAAAGACCGGCACCGACAGCGCCCATTGCTTCCAACTTAGTGCCGAAAATGATCAGTGCATCGTAAATCACAGGCCAAACGTAAAGCAGAACGAAGGCCAATGCCATACCAGCAATGGAAGTTAGGATCGGAACTAGGCGTTTTCCACTGAAGAACGCTAATGCCTTAGGTAACTCGACTCCAGAGTAACGGTTGTAAATCTCCGCTGAGATTATGCCGACTAAGATACCGATAAACTGGTTATTAATCTTGTTGAACGCATCAGGCACCTCATCTGCTGTGATGCCCATCAGTTGAGTGACCGCTCCTGGCGCAAGCAATGTGGTTAAAACCATAAAACAAATAAAGCCGGAAAGTGCGGCAGAGCCATTCTTGTCTCTGCTTAGACCAAAAGCAACACCGACGGCAAATAGCACTGCCATGTTATCGATGATGGCACCACCAGATTTGATTAGAAATGCGGCCAGTACGCTTTCTGAGCCCCACCCAACAGGGTCAATCCAGTATCCTATGCCCATCAAGATTGCCGCAGCGGGTAGTGTCGCTACGGGAACCATCAACGCCTTACCGACTTTTTGCATGTAGCCGAGTATATTCATATTTGCCCCTATAATTTTTAATGCCTCCCAGAATATGATCTATGCTGGAAATTGGCGTTTTTATTAAGTTTCTAGGGACTATTTGAAACTTAATTATCGACGCAAACAAACGAATTCACTACTATCATGAATTAATATTTTTAATGCATGGTGTGTCATGGCTAACCAACAATTACTGCTTAGGAATCTTCATACCTTTAGTATCGCAGCGAAGCACCTTAGTTTTACTCATGCAGCGAAGGAGTTGCATTTAACCCAAGGTGCGGTTAGTCATCGCATTAAAGTACTCGAGCAAGAGCTGGGTTTTACCTTGTTCGTTCGCGGTACGAGAAAGCTTGAGCTGACAGAGGAAGGGCGTCGTTTTCAAAAGACGTTATCTACATCGCTCAGTACCATTTTTAATGAGATTGAAGAAATAAAGTCGACGGATTTAGTGGGCGAGATAAACATTGCCGCCTCTCCTGGATTCTTAAACGGTTGGTTAATGCCAAGGGTTGCGGACTTTAAGCGCCATTACTCAGGTTTCAATCTCAATCTATTTGCGCAAGAAAGTCAGTTAGATCTTGTAACAAATCAGATCGATGTGGCTATTTTTTATGATACTGAGCACCTTGTTGATGTTTATCGTCAGCGATTGTTTGGTGAAAAGTACATTCCTGTTTGCACACCACAGTACATGAAAGAGATGAATATTTTAGAAGATGGGCTCGCCTCTCTACACCGTATTAATTTTATTCATGCATTAGGCTCTGACGTATGGCAGAGGTGGGTGTCTCACATGGCATTAGATGTGGATGTTTTCCAAAACTTTTATTGTGTTAGTCACCGTGATATGGCTGTGTTAGCCGCGAGAAACAATGTTGGTGTTGCGATGGGACGCTATCGGTTTGTCAAAGATCTCTTAGACAAAGGAGAACTAGTGAGCCCTTACCCTACGATGGATACTCAGCAGGGGTATGATTTACTCTGTCCATCTGGGTATGAGCACCGCCCTAAAGTGAAGACTTTCATTTCATGGGTGGAGAGCCAACTTAGTTGATTTAGCAATGAATTAGTCGAAAAGGGAATTTCGAATCCTTATAACTCTGAATCATAATTATGCTTAAAGATTAAGAAATAAAGCATAAGGTTCAGGATGATAAAATTAGCTTTGGTGGCAGCGGTGTTGCTACAAATTGGCCTTGCGATGAGCACTGAGGGACTAACGCGCTCATTGGCTGAGCTAACCGCCTTTCTGGTCGCGATAGCTTTAGTGTTGGTACACAAAAACCAGAGCGCGAAAAAAGCAGAGCTCACCCAGCCACAGAAAGTTAATTAAGGTTTAGCTCAGCAGTAGCCAACCGAGTGATGTTGTAGAAATCAGCACCCACAGTGTGACACCAAACAATAATGGTTTTGCCCCTGCCGACTTCAGCTTCGATACTGAAATACTGCAACCAATCAAGAACAGACACACCACAAGAGCTTGCTTAGCAATAGCAAAGATGCCTTGATACACCACTTCAAATTGCGGGAAGAAGTCGCTGAATGCAATAGCAGCGCAGTACCAGAAAATGAAGTAAGGAATCACTAACTTGCTTTTACCTTCTTTACCGTTTCCACGAGAAAAGATCACGGCACTAACTAGTGCGACAGGAATGATCCACAATGCGCGAGCAAGCTTCAATGTGGTTGCGGTAGTCAATGCTTCTTCACCGTAAGCAGATGCCGCACCCACAACGGAAGAGGTATCGTGAATTGCAATCGCAGCCCACGTTCCGAACGTATGCTGATCCAAACCAATAGCGTGACCAATTACAGGGAAGATAAACAGCGCCAGTGAGTTCAGAACGAAAACCGTTGCAAGTGCAAGACCGATTTGTTCGTCCTTTGCTTTGATCGCTGGAGCGACAGCAGCAATCGCACTACCACCACAAATGGCAGTACCAGAAGCAATCAAATACGCCGTTGTGCGTTCAAGTTTTATTGCTTTGGCAATCATCATGCCGATCACAAGTGTGCCAAGGATGGTCGCGATGATTAGACCTATTCCATCAGACGTGACCGCGAGCGCTTGGTCAAAGTGAATCCCAAAGCCCAAACCAATAATGGAATAAGAAAGCAGCTTCTTGGTAAATGAAGCAATAGGAAGCTCTGTCGGTACTAGGCTAAAACTCGCCAAAAGAAAACCGATCACAAGCGCGATAGGAGAGGACACAAAAGGGGTTAAACAAAACAGCAGTGCCAATCCAAAGGGGATATTCTTTGTATTCAAGGGTGTCTTCGTTGTAGTGAGTTAAAGCGCAGAGTATATCGTAACGCCTATGGTCAGAAAGTCTTAATGAATTGAACGTGCGTTCAGAAAAACTAAACGCATGTTCAAAAATTAAGAATTGTTCTGTTTGAGTTTAGCGCCAGTCGCCGCGAAGTGCTTTTACTTTCTCAAACATAGCTTGTGCTGTGGCATGTTTTGGATCGACAGGTGTACCAGCTTCGATTTCCAGTCTAGACCAGAAACGCGTTGGTAAGCCCTTACATGCTCGGCCTTTTGCGCGACTGAAGTAGCTGCCCCATAAGCCTTTCAACGCCATTGGTATCACTGGAACAGGGCTACGACGAAGGATGATGTCTATACCGCGCATAAACTCGTTCATCTCACCATCTGATGTCAAACGACCTTCAGGGAAAATACACACAATATGCCCCTCACTTAGTGCCGCCTCAACATCACTGAATGCACGACGAATAGAAGTGCGATTGCTGGCCGAGATCGGAATCACACCAGCTCGGCGAAGAAAACGTCGTAGAGGTGGAAGGTTGGCGTAATCTTCTTCCATCACAAAGCGAATCAAGCGTGGGCAAACCGCACTTAATAGTAGCGAGTCCATATAACTCACATGATTACATACGATTAATGCACCACCATGCTCAGGAAGGTGGTGCAAATTCTTGTGTTTCACGCGGTAAATCGTGTGAGTGACTACCCACATAGCAAAGCGCACAACGAAAATTGGGATTTGCAGGAAAATGTATGCCGCAACTAAGAAATTTAAAACAGCCAATAGAGCGAACAATTGAGGGATGGTCATTTCAAGCACGCTTAGGCAGACGATACCCAATATTGCGCTACCCACCATAAACAACGAGTTAAAGATGTTTAGCCCCGCAATGACTTGTGCTCGCTCTGCCTCTTTTGCTCTGTGTTGCATAAGCGCGTACAGCGGTACGATGAACAAGCCGCCAGAGATTCCGATCATTAGTAGATAGAAGAACAGCGGCCAAAAAGCGTCGAAGCTTACAAACTCAACAAAGGTATGAAATCGAGGTAAGTCTGTAGGAATAGATGTCGCCATCAAGAAGCCGAATATGGTGATACCTAGAGCACCAATCGGTACGATTCCTACTTCAATTCTGTGGTTTGAGAGCCAGTTACAGGCCATTGAGCCAACAGCAATACCGACCGAGAACAAAGCTAACAGAAATGAAACCGCGCTCTCTGTACCATTCAAATACTCTTTCGTGAAATTAGGGAACTGGGTGAGGTAAGCCGCGCCTAAGAACCAGAACCAGCTGATTGCCATGATGCATTGGAAGACGATGCGGTCAGACTTGGCAATAGAAAGCGTGTGTTTGGTTTGTTTGTATGGCTGCCATTTAAATTGAATATCGGGAGCGCTAGCGGAAGCAAAGGGAATTGAACGGCTTGATAAGTAGCCAAGAAGGGCAAAGATAACCACACAAAATGCAGCAAGGTATTTAGCGTTATCTGCGGAAGCAATCAGCCCTGCGCCTAGTGTACCGATCAAAATAGCAATAAAGGTACCAGCTTCTACTAGTGCATTGCCCGGAACGAGTTCTTTCTCGTTAAGTTGTTGTGGTAGCAATGCATATTTGACTGGGCCGAAGAATGCTGACTGCGTGCCCATCAGGAATAACAGTAGGAGTAAAACACCGTAGCTCTCGGTAATGAAACCTATAGCCCCAAGCAACATTATGCCTATCTCGAACAGTTTTACCTTGCGGATAAACCAAGATTTTTCATACTTATCGGCCAGCACCCCTGCTGATGCGGAAAATAGAAAGAACGGGAGGATGAACAAGCCAGCGGCTAAGTTGATAAATAAGTTGCTAGAAACGGGCAGTGCACTAGACCCCGCAAAGGCGACAAACAGCAACAGCACATTTTTGAAGATATTGTCGTTGAAAGCACCAAAAAACTGGGTAATAAAATAGGGAAGGAACTTTCGTTGCCTAAGCAAGGACGACTGGCTGTCTGATGACATGAATAATCCTTTATTACCAGCTGATCAGATAGTTTGAAATCAGGTTATCAATAAGCTCTTTACCATCAATAGGTTCACTAGAGAAAAACTTATCATCAACGCTTAGTAGCGTGATTCCATGTACTCCGGACCACAATACGCGACTCGCTTGAAGTACTTCAGACTCAGTACGGTGCGGTGCGATTTGAGCAAGTAAGGATTCTAGCATGCCAGTCATACCGTCGATGCGTTTTGCATGCCATTCAGGAAGTTCTGCGCCATTCATATTGTGCTCAAAAACTAACTGCCAACGATGTGGGTGTTTTTGCGCGAAATCGTGATAACAATAAGCCAGTTCAAATAAGGCCTGGTGGGCATCTTTACTGTTCTTGGTCGCTTTCACTGCTTCTTGTTGTAGCTCATCTAACGTTTGAGCAACCGCGTGTAAAAGCAACAAGTTATAGTTGCCGAAAATGTTTACTAAAGTGCTTGGCACGTAACCAATCATGTTAGCAATCTTACGAAGACTGAGCTCGTGGTAAGAGTTTTCGTCTAAAAAGTCTTTGACCGTAGTAAGGGTCAAGTTGACTAACTCTTCTCTGGTGTGATCGTTTCTGCGCGCCATAATCTAAAACTACTTATTGAACAACGTTCAATATGATAGACAGCTACTGAATCACCGTCAATAACACAAACCAGTCAGAAACCTATTGCTTGGCAATATTCTGATACATGTCTTCTATTATGGAATGTTTCATTGTTGTATCTGACGGAGTATGATGGTTACATCTCATATTTAGCGTGCTACTGATATGGATGCTTGTTTGCTTCATCATCAATCAGCATGATTAAGTACATATCGTCAATTTTAAGGATAACGATGAAACGTTTATTTTCGATTGTCGCCCTACTGATGTTTACTGTTGCCGTAACGCCTATCGCAGAAGCGAAGAAATTTGGTGGTGGTAAGTCTTTTGGTAAGAGTTACAAAACCGCGCCTGCTCCTAAACAGCAGCAACAAAACACAAACACCATTGGTAAAGAACAAG
Source organism: Vibrio jasicida CAIM 1864 = LMG 25398 (assembly GCF_000400365.1). Classification (GTDB taxonomy): domain Bacteria; phylum Pseudomonadota; class Gammaproteobacteria; order Enterobacterales; family Vibrionaceae; genus Vibrio; species Vibrio jasicida. The sequence continues at coordinate 123,726 of NZ_BAOG01000054.1, forward strand.
GTGCTAAATCATCAAGCAAAAAAGGTTTGATGGGCGGCTTACTTGGTGGTCTTCTTGCTGGTGGTCTTCTGGCAGCATTCTTTGGTGGTGCGTTTGAAGGTATCCAGTTTATGGATATCCTAATTATTGGTTTGATCGCATTCGTTATCTTCAAACTGATGCGAGGCATGCTTGGTGCTAAGCAGGGCAGTATGAATCAGCATCGTCAGCAGCCAGCCTTTGGTGGTAACAACACTAAGTTCGAGCAGCCAAACATGCAGAATTTTGAACAACAACCAAACACAAATGCTGGTGGCTTTGGTGGTTTCGGCGCACAAACTGATATCCCGCATAACTACCCACCGGGTTTTGACCAATCGGCATTCATCAACGGCTCTCGTGAGCACTACCGAATCCTGCAAGGTGCTTGGAACCACAATCAGCTGCACACGATTGAAGAATACGTTTCGGCAAGCCTGTTTGAAGACTTGAAAGCAGAACGTGCGAAGTTAGATGGTGAGCAGCACACAGATGTGATGTACGTTGATGCTGAAATTGTTCGTGCAGATTATGACGCAAGTAAGGCACAGCTCAGCTTACAGTTCAGTGGTCGTTACCGTGATGCTGAAGAAGGTGTCGAAGAAGAAATCGAAGATATCTGGCACCTAGAGCGTGACCTAACTGTGCCAAATGCACCGTGGTTGATCGTCGGTATTCAAGGTTAATTATCTTAAGTATTCAATTTAGTCTTAATAAAATCCCGCTTTCGTGCGGGATTTTTTATGCCTGAAGATCAGAGACTCTAAATCTATCGAGACAATACGAGTGGTTGAAGTCGACTTTAATAGGGTTGTTATGAGGCAGCGATGAGTCGCACAGTAGGGAATGGTGAAGGTAAAGCTAACGCTAACGGAGATGATCAATGGCTTGATTCCATTGACCTAAATAAACCAACTAACACTTGGATTCCCTCTCAAGCAGAGCTAGTTAAAAGTACCTAGGTGTCGTACTACTTAACGAAAGATCACTAAGAATCGCGCGTTGAGTGAGGCTAGATTTAGCCAAATAGTTAGGTAAGCCATTGAAAAAATAGAGCTATAGAACGAAAAAAGCCAGCTCAATGAGCTGGCTTTTTCAATATGGTGGAGGGGGACGGATTCGAACCATCGAAGGCAGTGCCGGCAGATTTACAGTCTGCTCCCTTTGGCCACTCGGGAACCCCTC
>NZ_BAOG01000053.1 GCF_000400365.1 Vibrio jasicida CAIM 1864 = LMG 25398
TGTCTGGTTTGCTCAAGCCTTATGAAGCAGAAGAGCTGATCACTCGCATCAAAGCATCCTGTGATGTGCCACTAGCGCTTCACTGTCATGCAACGACGGGGTTATCAACCGCGACTGCTGTGAAGGCCGTAGAAGCCGGAATTGATATCCTTGATACCGCGATCTCTTCAATGAGTTGTACTTATGGCCATACGCCGACAGAAACTGTGGTAGCGATGTTGCAAGGTACAGAGCGTGATACCAACTTAAAACTGGACCAAATTGAGCCTATTGCGGCTTACTTCCGTGAAGTGCGCAAGAAGTACGCGAAATGGGAAGGGCAATTGAAAGGGGTGGATTCTCGTATCCTCATTGCTCAGGTTCCTGGTGGCATGTTAACCAACATGGAAGGCCAACTTAAAGAACAAGGGGCGGCAGACCGTCTTGATGAAGTTCTGGAAGAGATCCCACGCGTGCGTGAAGATCTTGGCTTTATTCCCCTAGTAACACCAACCTCACAGATTGTCGGCACCCAAGCCGTTATTAACGTGCTGACAGGTGAACGTTATAAGAGCATCACGAAAGAAACCGCAGGCTTATTAAAAGGTGAATACGGTGCAGCACCTGCCGCATTGAACGCCGATCTGCAAGCAAAAGTTCTTGATGGAAAAGAGGCGATCACGTGTCGTCCTGCTGATCTATTGAAACCTGAAATGGAGACGCTTACTGTCGATTTGATGGAGAAAGCACAGTCTGATGGTATCAAGTTGGCAAGTGAGCGTGTGGATGACGTATTGACGTATGCTTTGTTCCCTCAAGTTGGTCTCAAATTCCTTAAGAACCGTGACAACCCAGATGCGTTTGAACCTGCTCCAACGCTAGAGTCAGCGAAACCAGCAGCTCCGGTAACTCCAGTAGCAACCGGTGGTGTTGAGACTTATAGCGTTCGTGTGGATGGCCAAGTGTACGAAGTGGAAGTCGGCCCACAAGGACAGCTGGCGTCTGTTACTCCAAATGTTTCAGCAGCTCCAGTACAACCAAGTGCTCCCGTAGCTCCAGTAAATACTTCTGCGGAAGCAGTACCGGCACCGCTTGCCGGTAACATCTTTAAAGTGAATGTTCAGCCAGGCGCTGAAGTTTCTGAAGGGGATGTTCTGCTTATCTTAGAAGCGATGAAGATGGAAACCGAAGTTCGCGCGGCTCGTGGTGGCGTAGTGCAAGAGCTGAATGTGAAAGAAGGTGATGCCGTTACTGTTGGTTCACCGCTTCTGAGCTTAGCATAAGGGAGTATCATGGACGGATTGATGACCTTATGGTCAGAAACAGGGATCGCGAACTTTGAGTTCGGCCAAATCTGTATGATGTTGGTTGGTTGTGCACTGCTGTTTTTGGCGATCAAAAAAGGCTTTGAGCCATTGTTGCTATTGCCTATTGGTTTTGGTGCCATCTTGGCTAACATTCCAAATGCAGGCTTTACTGACCCAGGTGGCTTGCTTTACTACGTGTATTACATCGGGATCGAATCAGGTGTCTTCCCACTCTTGATCTTCATGGGTGTCGGTGCGATGACGGACTTTGGTGCCTTAATTGCGAACCCGAAAACGTTGTGGTTAGGGGCCGCTGCTCAGTTTGGTATTTTTGCGACACTATTTGGCGCGATTTTACTTAACTACGTTCCTGGTATGGAATTCTCCATGGCTGATGCATCGTCTATCGCCATCATTGGTGGTGCAGATGGACCTACGGCGATTTTCTTAGCAAGTAAACTGTCTCCGGACCTACTTGGTGCGATCGCCGTTGCGGCATACAGCTACATGGCGTTGGTGCCGATTATTCAGCCTCCGATCATGAAAGCACTTACGACCAAAGAAGAGCGTCAAATTAAAATGGCTCAACTGCGTCATGTCGGTAAGTGGGAAAAAGTACTGTTCCCACTTGCTGTGTTGCTGATGACAATTCTATTCCTGCCATCGGCTACACCTTTGGTTGGTATGTTCTGTTTAGGCAATTTGATGCGCGAAGCGGGTGTAGTGGATCGTTTATCCAAAACCGCTCAAAACGAGCTGATCAACATCGTGACCATCTTCTTAGGTCTTGGTGTCGGCTCTAAACTGCAAGCTGAACAGTTTTTGAATCTAGAAACACTTGGCATTCTGGGTTTAGGCGCAGTGGCATTCAGTATAGGTACTGGTGCAGGTGTTCTGATGGCGAAGCTTCTCAACAAGTTCTCGAAAGAAGACATCAACCCACTTATCGGTGCTGCGGGTGTTTCTGCGGTACCAATGGCAGCTCGTGTTGTGAACAAAGTTGGCTTAGAAGCGAACCCACAAAACTTCCTGTTGATGCATGCGATGGGGCCAAACGTAGCCGGTGTACTTGGTTCCGCAGTCGCGGCTGGTATCTTGTTAGCGCTAGTAGGCTAATCGTCTTGTTCGATTTTTGGTGGATACGCTACGACATAGAATTATCCACCAATTTACAAATTGACGATTAACTTCGGTAAACAAAATGGTTTATAGTCAAAGGGATGCTTTCGCATCCCTTTTTGTTTTCTCGCAGGGAATGGGCTATGGAACACAAACAGATAGTGATTACTAAGTTTGGCGATGCAGACGTTCTCGCCATTCAAACCGCACCAACACCCTCACCTCAAAAGGGTGAAATCCTCATAAAAGTCGCCTATTCAGGCATTAATCCTATCGACGTGAAAACGCGCGCGGGGTTAGGTTGGGCGGCCGCACAAAATAAAGATAACCTTCCTTGGGTTCCGGGGTATGACGTTTCTGGCAAAGTGGCGTCTTGTGGGAAAGGGACATCACGTTTTGAAGTCGGGGACGAGGTTGCTGGTTTCATTGGATTTCCAGCTCGTGGTGGTGGTTACAGCCAATACCTTTGTGTTCCTGAGTCAGCTCTCAGCCGTATTCCCAATTCAGTGACTTTAGAAGCTGCGGCTGCACTTCCTCTGGCAGGGCAAACGGCGGCTCAAGCATTAAGCAAGGCTAATGTTACTGAAGGCGACCGAGTGTTGATTCTCGCTGGTGCAGGTGGTGTTGGCCACATAGCGGTACAAATCGCCGTAGCAACCAAAGCCGAAGTCTTTACCACCTGCAGTGAGCGGAATTTAGACTACCTCGCGACGCTGGGAGCACATGCAGTGAACTATCAATTTGCGCCAGTGTCAGAACGTGTTGAAGATGTGGATGTGTTGATCGATCTTGTCGGTGGTGACGCCGCTTTAGATGCTCTGAAATGTTTGACTGATAACGCCCGAGTGATCACCGTTCCGACCATAACGGCTGAGTTGATTTGTGAGAAAGCAAAACTGCTTGGTTTTGATGCTAGTGGCATGCTGGTGGAGCCGGATCGTGAGCAGCTCGACACCTTACTTTATATGGTGGGGGTTGGTCTGCTAAAAACAGAAATTCAACATGTTTATCCGATGGACGAGGTTGTGGATGCCCACCGACAAGTTGAATCCGGACGGACACGAGGCAAGGTATTGCTTGATATGACATGCTAGAGGCATTTAATGCAGCCTTTGAAAATTTAGCACTATGGTTTTCTGACTCCGCATTATGGGTGTTGTTCATTACTGGATTTCTTAGCGCTACCCTCTTGCCGGGGGGCTCTGAAGCTGGATTGATCGCGACCCTCTCGTTAAACCAGTATTCCGCTACTTCCATCATTATTGTCGCCACGATTGGTAACACGCTTGGTGGATTGACCAACTATTGGCTTGGGCTTTGGATTCCAAATAAGACAAAAGATGAAAAACACGGCCATACGGCACTTAAATGGCTGTCCAAGTATGGATATTGGGGATTGTTCTTTAGCTGGTTACCAGTGATTGGTGACCCGCTATGTTTAGCGGCAGGATGGTTAAGGATGAAATTTCTGCCGTGTATGGTTTTGATATTTTTAGGCAAAGCAGCAAGGTACTCCTTGTTAGCCGCCATCTATCTCGGTTTATTTTAAGGAAAGCGCATGAGAATGTTTTGGGTAAGCGCGTGCTCACTGTTGGTGATCACGGGCTGTGCATCAAACGCCCCAGTATCATCATTGCCTGATGGGGTTACTTTCGTCGAAGCGTCGAAAGCAGAAGAAGGCAAAGTTAAAATTCCATACCAGAAGTATCAACTAGACAACGGTTTAACGGTGATTCTGGCACCAGAGGATTCCGATCCACTTGTGCACGTTGATGTGACATACCATGTTGGTTCTGCACGAGAAGAAATTGGTAAATCTGGTTTTGCTCACTTCTTCGAACACATGATGTTTCAAGGTTCAGAGAACGTTGGTGACCAGCAACACTTTAAGATCATTACTGAAGCGGGTGGTACTTTAAATGGTACAACTAACCGTGATCGCACTAACTACTTTGAAACTGTCCCAGCTAACCAACTTGAGAAAATGCTGTGGTTAGAATCGGACCGCATGGGCTTTTTGCTTGATGCCGTTTCGCAACACAAGTTCGAGATCCAGCGCTCAACAGTAAAAAATGAACGAGCCCAGCGCTACGACAACCGTCCGTATGGTTTGATTTGGGAGCGTATGGCTGAAGCGCTTTATCCTGAAGGTCATCCATATTCATGGCAAACCATTGGCTATGTGGAAGATCTCGATCGTGTTGACGTGAACGATCTGAAAGCCTTCTTCTTGCGTTGGTACGGTCCAAACAATGCTGTGGTGACGATTGGTGGCGATATTGATGTTGAACAGACGCTTGAGTGGGTGAACAAATACTTTGGCTCTATCCCTCGCGGCCCTGAGGTCGATAATGCGCCGAAACAACCAGCGAAGCTGGCAGAGAGTAAGTTCATCACGCTGGAGGACCGAATCCAACAGCCAATGGTAATGATTGCTTGGCCAACCACTTACAGCGGTGAAGCAAGCCAAACTTCGTTAGACACACTTTCTAGCGTATTAGGCAGCGGCACCAACAGTGTGCTCTACCAAGATTTAGTGAAGACACAAAAAGCAGTGGATGCGGGTGCATTCCATGATTGTGCTGAGCTGTCTTGTAACTTCTATGTTTACGCGATGGGCGATTCTGGTGACAAAGGGGACCTGTCAAAGCTTTATGATGAATTAATGGTATCGCTGAACAAGTTTGCGAAAGATGGCGTGACAAAAGACCGTCTTGACCAACTAAAAGGTCAAGAAGAAGCGAATGCGATCTTTGCACTGGAAAGCGTTAAAGGCAAGGTGACGCAACTTGCTTCCAACCAAACGTTCTTTGGCCAGCCTGATTTGATTGAGAAACAGCTTGAGCAGATCCGTGCAGTAACACCAGAATCAGTAGAAAAAGCTTACAGCGACTTTATCCAAGGGAAGAACAAAGTTACTTTGAGTGTGGTGCCAAGAGGGAAAACAGAATTGGCAGTGAAACCTGCTACATTTGTCACCCCAAAACGCACATTACCTGAATACCAAAAGATCACGGATGACCAGTTAGCCTACCGTCGTGCGACTGACAACTTCGATCGTTCTGTTCAGCCTCCGGTTGGTGCTCCAGTCGAAGCAACCATGCCCAAGCTTTACGACATCCATTTCAATAATGGTTCAGAGTTACTTGGTACGGTGAGCAATGAAACGCCAACTATGATGATGCAGTTCAGTCTCCCGGCAGGGACGCGTTTTGTTGAAGAAGGCAAGGAAGGTCTGGCACAGCTGACCGCTGCGATGCTGCAAGAAGGCACAACGCAACACAGTGTGGAAGAGATTCAAGCTGAGCTTGATAAATTAGGTAGTGTTATCTCTGTTGATGCGACGGGCTATACGACTGACATCAGTGTGTCCACACTAGAGAAAAACCTAGCACCAACGCTCAAGATTGTTGAAGAGATGTTGTTGTCGCCTGCATTTAAAGAAGAAGACTTTGAACGAGTGAAAATGCAAGCGTTAGAAGGCTTAGTTTACGAACATCAAAAACCAAGCTGGATGGCCGCGCAAGCCAGCCGCCAAGTTTTGTACGGTGATTCAACTTTTGCTCGTCCAAAAGAAGGCACCAAGGCCGGAGTAAAGGCGCTAACACTAGACGATGTTCGAGACTTCTACGCGAAGCACTATACACCGCAAGGAGCGCAGATCATTGCGGTGGGCGATATCGATAAAGCAGACGTAGAAAAACAACTGACGTTTTGGTCTAACTGGAAAGCAGAAGCAGCACCGTTGTATTCTCCGCAAAAAGTAAACCCTTTGGGTAAGCAACAAATTCACCTAGTGGATAAGCCTGGAGCGCCACAAAGTGTCGTGATGCTCGTACGCCAAGGTATGCCTTACGATGCGACTGGTGATTTTTACCTAGGTCAGCTAGCGAACTTTAATTTGGCGGGTAACTTCAATAGCCGTATCAACCAAAACCTTCGTGAAGACAAAGGCTACACTTATGGTGCTTATGGTTATTTCTCCGGTAATGCGGAAACTGGCTCGGTTGTTTTCACTGCACAAGTGCGTGCGGATTCAACGGTTGCGTCTATTATCGAGATGGAGAATGAGTTGAACGAGTTCTCACAATCGGGCATGACTGACGATGAATTGAAATTTATGCGCCAAGCGGTCGGTCAAAAAGATGCGCTGAAATATGAGACGCCAACACAGAAAGCGAAACTCATCAGTGATATTTTGAAATACGACTTGGATAAAGACTATTTACAGCAACGAAACGCTATTGTTGAGAAAGTTGATAAGCAGACTCTCAACGCTCTAGCCGAAAAATGGTTTGACCCGAACGACTATCAAATCGTGGTTGTCGGGGATGCAAAATCCCTTCGCCCTCAACTAGAAAAGTTAGGGAAAGACGTGGAAGAGCTTGAAATCATTCGATAGAGTACACATTTAATAGCGGAGAGGAGACTCTCCGCTATTCGTTTCTAACTAGATAAATGACTTTTTGATGGGTTATTTATCTAGATGGATTATATATCAATAACTTAGCTTTCACTTGCCACGCTTGGCGAGTGTCCTGCTCCCAATATAAGCGAACCTCATTTTGACTGATTTTGCTGCGCGACTAAAACAAGTTGCATCAAACCCAGAAGTATTTAAGCAGTTTGGACGCGGTGTTGAGCGAGAAACTTTGCGCTATCGTCAGGATGGACACCTAGCAACAACACCTCATCCAGAGGGTTTGGGCTCAGCGTTCACAAACAAATGGATCACGACAGACTTTTCAGAATCTCTACTGGAATTCATTACGCCTGTATCACATGATATCCCTGAATTGATCGGGCAGTTGAAAGACATCCATCACTTCACTCAAACCAAAATGGGTGAAGAGAAAATGTGGCCACTTTCGATGCCATGTTATGTAGGCACTGAAGATGATATTCAGCTAGCTCAATATGGCTCATCAAACTCAGCAAAAATGAAAACGCTTTACCGTGAAGGTTTAAAACGCCGCTACGGTAGCTTAATGCAAATTATCTCGGGGGTGCACTTCAACTTCTCTTTCCCTGAATCGTTCTGGGATGCACTACATGGAGAGCAAGATGAAGAAGCTCGCCAAGAAACGAAATCCGCAGCGTACTTTGCTCTAATCCGTAACTACTACCGTTTTGGTTGGATGATCCCGTACTTCTTTGGAGCGTCACCAGCATTGTGTGGCTCGTTCATTCAAGGACGTGAAACTGATCTGCCATTTGAGAAAATTGGCGGGACGCTTTTCTTACCAAAAGCAACCTCTCTGCGTCTGAGTGATCTCGGTTACACCAACAGCGCGCAAAGCGTGCTTAAGATTGGCTTTAACAGCATTGAACAGTATCTTGAAGGCTTAAGTGACGCTATTCGTCGTCCATCGGATGAGTTTGCAGAGATTGGTGTGAAAGTGGATGGCGAATACCGTCAATTGAACTCAAACATTCTGCAAATTGAGAACGAGCTATACGCTCCAATTCGTCCTAAGCGTGTCACGCAAAGTGGTGAAAAACCATCTGAAGCTCTGACACGAGCGGGTGTTGAATACATTGAAGTCCGTTCTTTAGACGTAAACCCATTCAGTGCGGTTGGCGTGAGTGAGGAACAAGTTCGATTCTTGGACCTATTCCTAACATGGGCAGCGCTTTCTGACTCTGACCCTATGGATAACTGCGAGCTTGAATGCTGGCGTGATAACTGGAACAAAGTTATTGTTTCTGGTCGTGAGAAAGGTTTGATGCTGCAAATCGGTTGCCAAGGCGAGCGTTTATCTCTGCAAGATTGGGCGCACAGTGTATTCGCTGATCTTCGTCAGATTGCGGTTGAAATGGACACCGCGACTGGTGGTAATGCGTACCAAGCGGTTTGCGACAAACTGGAGTCTTGGATTGACGAGCCTGAGCTTACTATCTCTGGTCAATTGCTTGAGCTGACCAAAGAGCACGGCGGTTTGGGTAAAGTGGGTTGTGCGCTTGGTATGAAGTTCCGCGAAGAAAATCTAGCACATAGCTATGAGCAATACTCGGCAGATGCGATGGAAACTGAAGTCGCGACATCGGTAGAGAAACAAAAACAAGCAGAGCAAAGTGACACGTTATCCTTTGATGACTTCTTAGAAGATTACTTTGCTTATCTAAAACAATAATCAGCAGTAAGGGCAGGGATTGGACATTAAGCCGTTAGTGGTGTCTGTGCTTGGAAGCGTAATGTTAGCCGGTTGTGCGACAGCGCCCCCAAAGCAACAAGACAACCTATGTGAAATATTCCGAGAAAAATCTGGTTGGTATGAAGATGCCAAAGACATGGAAGAAGAGTGGGGTACGCCGATAAACGTGGCGATGGCGATCATCAAGCAAGAAAGTAGCTTTCGTCATGACGCTCGACCACCAAAGGATTACGTTCTCGGCTTTATTCCATGGGGGCGCGTAAGTAGCGCTTACGGTTATGCTCAAGCTCAAGACCCTGCTTGGGAAGATTTTCAAGATGCGACGGGTCAAGGTGGTTCACGTACTAACTTCGACGACTCAATGATGTTTGTCGGTTGGTATACCCATGAGACTCGTCGTCAATTAGGCATCTCATTGTGGGATCCTTACAAGCAGTACCTTGCTTATCATGAAGGACGTGGTGGATATAAGCGCGGAACCTATAATAGCAAGCCAAGCTTGTTAAAGGTTGCAAGACGCGTTGAGCAAACCGCAAAGACTTATGGCTGGCAGCTGAAGCAATGTCGTCAGGAACTAGAAGACAACAGCAGCTGGTTCTTTTAACCCCCTAACGAATTCATTTGGACTGGGGGAATGAATAGAAATCAATGCCAATACTCTTGAGTATTGGTCGTTACAATCAGGAGAGATGTAATGCCTTTATTAGACAGTTTTACCGTAGACCACACTCGCATGAATGCACCTGCAGTACGAGTGGCTAAAACGATGCAAACCCCTAAAGGGGATACCATCACGGTATTCGACTTGCGCTTTACTGCCCCGAACAAAGACATCCTTTCTGAGCGAGGAATTCACACGCTAGAGCACTTGTATGCGGGCTTTATGCGCAATCATCTAAATGGTGAAAGTGTTGAGATTATTGATATTTCACCAATGGGCTGTCGTACAGGTTTTTACATGAGTCTAATCGGTACGCCTTCAGAGCAGCAAGTGGCTGACGCTTGGATTGCAGCAATGGAAGACGTATTGAAAGTAGAAAACCAAAACAAGATTCCTGAGCTGAACGAGTACCAATGTGGTACAGCGGCAATGCACTCTCTGGATGAAGCGAAGCAAATTGCAAAGAACATTCTAGAAGCGGGGGTTGCGGTGAATAAGAATGATGAGCTGGCACTACCAGAATCAATGCTGAAAGAGCTACGTATCGACTAACTTAGCTTTTCGTTCAGATAGCTGAAAACATAAGAGCCTGACAGTGTCAGGCTCTTTTTCTTTGCGATTTAAGGCGTGATATTTTGTTCACACTTAGCTGTTTTTCTTCAGCTTTGGATACACTTTTACAAGCTTGATACGGTTCTCTTCTACTTGAACAATTTCCATTGGGTGCCCAGAAACTTGCACACTCAAATGGCTTTGAGGAATATCTTCCAGATGTTCAAGGATCAAGCCATTGAGGGTTCTTGGTCCGTCAGTTGGCAGTTTCCACTTCAAACCTTTGTTGATGTCTCGAATATTTGCACTGCCCTCAATTAAGAAGCTACCATCACCTTGCGGTGTGATCTCTTCGGACAAGCTCGGTGCGATTGATGTGGTAAACTCACCAACGATCTCTTCCAGAATATCTTCTAACGTCACTAGTCCGTTAATGTCGCCATACTCATCGACAATCAAACCGATACGCTGTTTATTACGTTGAAACTTCAACATCTGTACGTTCAGTGGCGTGCCTTCAGGAATGTAGTACACCTCATCGGCTGCGCGTAGCAGTGTCTCTTTGTTGAACTCGTTCTTCTCTAGCATTAAGCGATAAGCTTCACGCAGACGCAGCATACCAACCACTTCATCAATCTGGTCACGGTACAGCACAATACGGCCATGAGGAGAGTGAGTCAGCTGACGAACGATAGATTTCCAATCGTCATTGATGTCGATGCCAGTGATCTCATTACGAGGCACCATGATGTCATTCACTGTGACGTGCTCTAGGTCCAAAATAGACACCAGCATGTCTTGGTGACGACGAGGAATGAGGCCGCCAGCTTCATTTACCACGGTACGCAACTCTTCTGAGCTAAGGTGGTCTTCTGTGGTGTGATCGGCTTTTACGCCGAGTAAACGGATAAAGCCGTTAGTAATAAAGTTCACCAACATGACGAGTGGTGACAGTACCTTCATTAAAATAGTAAGAAGGATGCTGCTCGCATAAGAGACGCGCTCCGGATAGAGCGATGCGATCGTTTTCGGTGTCACCTCTGCAAAAACCAGCACCACCATAGTGAGAGCACCAGTTGCAATTGCGACCCCTAAATCGCCATACAAACGCATACCTAAAATGGTTGCGATAGCGGAAGCGAGGATATTAACGAGGTTGTTGCCGATAAGGATCAGGCCAATAAGGCGATCTGGGCGGTCGAGAAGCTTTTCGACTCGCTTCGCCCCTTTATGCCCATTATTGGCTAAGTGCTTTAAGCGGTAACGGTTCAAAGACATCATCCCTGTTTCTGAACCGGAGAAATAACCTGATATGACGATAAGACACGCGAGTAGCGCAAATAAGATACCCGTAGATATGTCGTCCAAAACGCAGCAGTTCCTTTTATGTGTTTGGTTAATTTATGACCGAGCTAGGTCATGAAGTCAATGGAATAAGGGGTACTCTATTTTATTTGCTCGGCAATATAAAGGATAAGGAGCACAAGGCTCCTTATTAATTGCATTTAATCGATGGAAAGTATCAACTTAAGATGATCTCTTTCACGAAGCGACTACCAAAGTACGCCAAGGTCAACAAAGTCGCACCTGCAACCGCAAACCAAGTCACTTTTTTGCCTCGCCACCCTTTACGGTAGTGACCCCAAAGCAGAATTGAGTACACAATCCAAGCGATGAAAGAAAGGATTCCCTTGTGGGCTTTACCTTGAGCAAACATATCTTGTACAAACACAAAACCAGTAATCAGCGTTGCCGTGAGCAACAAGTTACCAATCAAGATAATTTTGAATAGCTGACGCTCTACCATCATGAGTGGCGGTAAGTTTGGATTGATTGCGAGTGATTTTTTCGTTTTAAGTTTGTGATCAAGCCAAGCTAACTGGAGTGCGTAGAGTGCACCAATGGTCAACGTGGCGTAAGAGAAGAGTGCGAACGATATGTGAATAAGTAACTTAGGATCATTTTCTAAATGTCTAATAAATGTGCTTGGTAAAAACGTTGCTGCAGATAAATTGATAGCAGCAAAACTGTATACCACAGGCAACAAGAACCATAAGCGATTCTTAAGCATTGCCACACTCATGACCAAAGAAATAATAAAACTTATTAGCGAAGCAACATTAAGAATACTGAGGTTTTGCCCTGAGCCGTCAAATATCAGGTCACTCAGAATCCAAGCATGAAAAACAAGCGCACATGCCGCACTGGCAAATACGGTTTTGACTTTGATTCCTGACTGCTGAGAGAGTCCAGGTATGATGGTCGCTATCGCCAAAACGTAAAGTATGGCGGCCGCGATGGCAATTAAGCTATCCATGAATCCTAAGAGTTATTGTGCACGATGCTAAAAATTATACCTTGCATTACTCTTTGGGGCTACGGTAGATCCTTCATCAATCACGAGAGATGAGATATTGAAATTAACAAGTTAGCCCTCAAGTTAATGATAAGAGCAGTGTTCGGGTATGACTGTGACGTTGGCTAAGGTATACTCACACTAATTAATCGCCATTTTAGCGAAGAGACAAAGATGTTTGAGAATTTAACGGATCGATTATCCAAAACGCTGAAAAATATCAGTGGCAAAGGTCGTCTGACCGAAGACAACATTAAAGAAACCCTACGTGAAGTGCGCATGGCGCTTTTGGAAGCGGACGTTGCCCTTCCTGTTGTGCGTGAGTTTGTTAACCGCGTTAAAGAAAAAGCGGTGGGCGTAGAAGTTTCTAAATCGCTGACTCCGGGTCAGGAATTCATCAAGATCGTTCAAGCAGAGCTTGAAGGTGTAATGGGTGAATCTAACGAAGCCCTAAATCTAGCAGCGCAGCCGCCAGCCGTTCTTTTAATGGCGGGCCTACAAGGTGCGGGTAAAACCACATCGGTAGGTAAGCTTTCTAAGCTTCTAAAAGAGCGTGATAAGAAGAAAGTCTTGGTTGTGTCGGCCGACGTTTACCGTCCTGCGGCAATCAAACAGCTAGAAACTCTAGCATCAGACATCGGCGTCGACTTCTTCCCATCGTCACCAGATCAAAAACCACTTGATATTGCGAATGCCGCGATCGACCACGCGAAGAAGAAATTCTATGACGTGCTTATTGTCGATACCGCAGGTCGTTTGGCTATCGATGAAGAAATGATGGGTGAGATTAAAGATCTTCACTCTGCTATTAACCCGGTCGAGACACTGTTCGTTGTTGATGCAATGACAGGTCAAGATGCGGCGAACACAGCGAAAGCATTCGGTGATGCGCTACCGCTAACCGGTGTGATTCTGACTAAAGTGGATGGTGATGCACGTGGTGGTGCGGCGCTATCGGTTCGTCATATCACGGGTAAGCCAATTAAATTCCTCGGTGTGGGTGAAAAGACTGACGCACTAGAACCATTCCACCCAGATCGTATTGCATCGCGTATTCTAGGCATGGGTGATGTACTGTCTCTGATTGAAGACCTACAACGCAATGTCGACCAAGACAAAGCAGAAAAACTAGCGAAAAAGTTCAAAGAGAAGAAAGGTTTTGACCTTGAAGACTTCCGTGAGCAGCTAGGTCAAATGCAAAACATGGGTGGCATGATGGGCATGCTAGACAAATTGCCAGGTATGTCTCAATTGCCGTCAGACGTGAAAGACAAAGTTGATGACAAGATGTTCAAGCAAATGGAAGCGATCATCAGCTCAATGACAATGAAAGAACGTCAACGCCCGGAAATCATCAAAGGCTCACGTAAAAAACGTATCGCAGCAGGCTCGGGTGTTCAGGTACAAGACGTTAACCGTCTGCTTAAGCAGTTTACCCAAATGCAAAAGATGATGAAGAAAATGCAAAAGGGCGGCATGAAAGGCATGATGCGCAACATGCAAGGCATGATGGGCGGCGGTATGGGTGGAGGCGGTGGCTTCAATCCATTTGGTCGTTAAACGATTGCCTAGACTTTAGTTTCAGGGTGTTAGCTACATCACAAACTTGAATTTCAATTTATGTTGGTGAAAAAGTAACTAAATACCTTGCATTGCTTCGGGATAAGAGTAAAATTCCGGAGCTTTATTTTGGCACGAGACCCCAGATTGTTCAGTTTTATGGATGATTATTGGGGTTAATTTTATTTTTGAGAAAGCAAAGAGGACGACATGGTAACCATTCGTTTGGCACGTCACGGCGCTAAAAAGCGTCCATTTTATCAAATCGTAGTAGCGGACAGCCGCAACGCTGCAACTGGCCGTTTCATCGAGAAAGTTGGTTTCTTCAACCCAACTGCTAAAGGTCAAGAAGAAGGTCTACGTCTAGACCTAGACCGCGTTAACCATTGGGTTGGTCAAGGCGCGTCTCTATCTGACCGCGTTGCTAAGCTAGTTAAAGACGCTCAAAAAGCGGCTTAATTCTTTTAAGAAGTAGAAACTAGTTTATGTCGATGAAAGGTAAAGAAACGATGAGCAACGAGAAGATTGTTGTAGGCAAGTTTGGTGCTACTTACGGCATTCGTGGTTGGCTTAAAGTTTTTTCCTACACAGACAATGCTGAAAGCATTTTCGATTACAGCCCTTGGTTTGTTAACCAAAAGGGTACGTGGGTTGAGTACAAAGTAGAAAGCTGGAAGCGTCATGGTCAAGGCTATGTATGCAAGCTAGCAGGGTTGGACGTTCGCGAAGACGCGCAGCTGATGACCAACTTTGAAATTGCTATTGACCCTGCGGTACTACCTGAATTGTCAGAAGAAGAATTCTACTGGCGTGAATTGTTTGGGATGCAAGTGGTAACCACTAAAGGTTACGATCTGGGTGTCGTTAATGACATTCTAGAAACTGGCTCAAACGATGTTCTGGTTGTTAAAGCAAATCTAAAAGATGCTTTCGGGCAGAAGGAACGATTAATCCCGTTCCTTGAAGAGCAAGTGATCATTAAAGTTGATCGCACAGCTCAACGGATCGAAGTTGACTGGGATCCTGGATTCTAATCTCCAAAACTACAGAGCGAGATAAACATGTGGGTTGGCGTTATTAGCCTTTTTCCTGAAATGTTCCGTTCTGTTACTGAATTTGGAGTAACAGGTCAAGCGGTTAAAAAAGGTCTTTTGTCAATTGAGACTTGGAATCCTCGCGATTTCACTCACGACAAACATCGCACTGTCGATGACCGACCTTACGGTGGTGGTCCTGGTATGTTAATGATGGTTCAGCCTTTGCGCGATGCCATTCATACCGCGAAAGCAGCCTCACCGGGTAAGACGAAAGTCATTTACCTTTCTCCTCAAGGTCGCAAGCTCGACCAAAAGGGAGTGGAAGAACTGGCAACGAATGAGAATTTACTTCTGATTTGTGGCCGTTACGAAGGGGTAGATGAGCGTATCATTCAATCTGAAGTCGACGAAGAATGGTCGATTGGAGATTTTGTGATGACGGGTGGTGAAATACCAGCCATGACACTGATCGATTCAGTCTCTCGGTTTGTTCCGGGTGTACTAGGCGATTTTGCGTCAGCAGAAGAAGATTCTTTTGCAAATGGTTTGTTAGATTGCCCTCACTATACGCGTCCTGAAATGTTGGATGATAAAGAAGTGCCAGCGGTACTGATGTCAGGCAACCATAAGGATATTCGTCAATGGCGACTAAAACAGTCGCTGGGCCGAACTTGGCTAAGAAGACCAGAGCTCCTGGAAAACCTAGCTCTGACTGACGAACAGGAACAATTACTTGCTGAGTTCATTACTGAACATAACGCAAAGTAACCTAATTTATTTAGTATCAGTTTATTCTAGGAATTTAAAAAATGAGTAACATCATCAAAGCTCTTGAAGAAGAGCAAATGAAATCAGACCTGCCTAAATTTGCACCAGGTGACACTGTTGTAGTTCAGGTTAAAGTTAAAGAAGGTGAGCGTGAGCGTCTACAGGCTTTCGAAGGCGTTGTAATCGCAATCCGTAACCGTGGTCTACACTCTGCTTTCACTGTACGTAAGATCTCTAACGGTGAAGGTGTTGAGCGTACGTTCCAAACACACTCTCCAATCGTTGATAGCATCGAAGTTAAACGCCGTGGTGCAGTACGTCGTGCCAAGTTGTACTACCTACGTGAGCGTTCTGGTAAGTCTGCTCGTATCAAAGAGAAACTTGCTAAGAAGTAATGCTATAACTAGCGTTCTCATAGTAAACGGAGCCCAATTGGGCTCCGTTTTTTTATGCGAGGAAAAAGACGCTGGGTTTAGGGAGTGGACGTTGTCCTTCGAGAATCGGGAACGCTACGAGATTCGAGAGCTTCTCGCTTTAGGAACTGAGAGGTGTAGCTAGTGCAAGAAGTATGGCCTCGAAAGGTTGTTGGCAGAGCTTGTCCTTAGAAAGACAAAATGAACCGAATCCCGAAAAATAAAAAGGGCTGATGTTCCACATCAACCCCTCTCTCTATTCTCGAAGTGTAGAGTTTTCGTTTCTCGACTCTAGCCTCTCAATTCTTTAGTACTGGTCTTCAGACCATCCATCGCTGTCCGACATATCCGGTGCGCCAGCAATGGCGTTTTCTTCGTCAGCCCATTCGCCAAAATCAATCATTTGGCATTTCTTGCTACAAAAAGGGCGGTGAGGGCTTTGCTCTCCCCATTCTACGTCTGCACCGCATTGTGGGCATGGCACGATAGTAATTTTAGACATGATTAAAGAGTCCCATTATGTTGAGGTGTCAAAGGGGGTATAGAAATAATAGTGTGCGTTGGTTTTAGCTACAAACCGCGAGTTCAAACTCAACGTCTTGCGTGCAAGCTTGTCCGCTTTCAAACGACATAAACTTAATCGCGAAGCGGTTCTTATGGCCTGAAATCATCGGATAGACGCCATATTCCATAGGGATGTGTAAACGAAGGATATTCGCTTCATCAGCGTCGCTTTGGAAGAAGCCTGCACGAGCGATTTGTGCTTTGAAGTGGCCTGTTTCGCGAGTCAGTTTTAGCCATAAAGCGAGTGCATCGGACAACGGCTTTAAGCTCTCTTGCCATTGGGCTGCATCGTGCTTTTTGCGTTCGATAGGAAGGTGTAACCAATAATGCAAGGCTGGCAAATCAAAACAGCAAGAACCACCAGGAAGATTAAAGCGCTGGCGAATTGAGCTTAAAAAACGATCTTCTTTCAACGCTTGGCCGAAACGTTCAGCAGTCATCAGTTGGCTATGAACCACATCGATCTCTTTTAGTAGCTCACTTAACGCTTGCTGATCGACGCCTTCAACGTTCAGCCAATTTCGGTAGGCTAAACGTTGTTTCTCAAGATCTTTTGCCAACTCACTTTTCAATTGAATCTGCTCAAAGATTTCAACCATGTCGAAAAGCGCACGGAAGAACAACTGATATTGGTGATTATCGGCAAAACCAGAGGCTAGGTGAGCCTGACGCAGCAAAGACTCAACTCTCAGATAGATGCGAGTTTTCTCATTTAACGGATGTTCAAATTTGTGCGTGGTCATCGACATAAGCCTTGGTGAGTTTCATTCCTATTTTCGCAGATTTTTCTTACACATGGCTAGGTACTTTTCGTGTAAATCTGTGATTTGAAGCAAAAGATCAGGGTCGTTTGGGTTATTTCTCACCACATCATTCGCAATCGCGAGTCTTTGCGCTTGTGTTGCTTGTGAGGCTAAGATCGCACGAGCTTGATCTTCACTTACATTATCACGTTTTACCGTTCTTGCGATTTGAGTTTCCGGTTCAACATCAACCACAAGGACTCGATCACACAGGCTATCAAGCTTGTTTTCGATTAAGAGCGGAACAACCAGTAGCGCATACTCGGACTCCACTTGCTCTAAATCTTCGATCATTTTTTCGCGGATCATCGGATGTAGTAGGGCGTTTAGCCACGCTTTCTCGTCCGGATTAGAGAAAATTTGCTCTCTTAATTTTGCTCTATCAAGTGTCTGATCATCGCGAACAATATCCGCACCAAAGTGTTCAACGATGGCATTAAGTCCGGGAGTTCCCGGCTCAACAACTTCGCGAGCCACGATATCAGCATCGACAATATCAATTTTGAACTGCTGTTTGAATAAGTTTGCAACGGTGGTTTTACCGCTTGCAATGCCGCCTGTTAGGCCAATAACAAAAGCCATTTACACTCCTAGAATCGACGTGAAGTACCAGTTCAGAATCTGGTTACCCCAAATAAGGCTCACCCAACCTGCAATCGCAAGGTAAGGGCCAAAGGGGAACGCTTTTTCGATACCCTGTTTTTGTAAACGCAGTTGTATCAGGCCGAAAATAACGCCCACAACCGACGACAGTAAAATGATCATCGGCAGTGATTGCCAGCCTAACCATGCACCAAGGGCAGCAAGCAGTTTGAAGTCACCATAGCCCATGCCCTCTTTGCCAGTCAGAAGCTTAAATACCCAGTAAACACTCCAAAGACACAAGTAACCAGCCATCGCGCCAATGATGGCGTCTTGCAGGTTAACAGGACTAACGCCAGACAATGCAAGTGCAATACCTGCCCACATTAATGGCAGCGTTAGTTGGTCTGGTAGCAACATAGTATCGAGGTCGATAAACGTGGCGGCAATCAATACAAAGGTAAAGAAAACCAGCGCAACAGTGAAGTAACTAAAACCGAAGTGAAACGCGATAAAACCCGAACCAAAAGCAGTAAGCAATTCGATGAGAGGGTAGCGAGCACTAATCGAGGATTTACAGTTATGGCATTTTCCTTTCAGAAGCAGCCAGCTAATGACAGGAATGTTGTCACGAATGCGGATCGGCGTTCCGCACTGTTGGCAGGAAGAACGAGGGACACTTAAGGTCAGTGTTTCCTTCGGTGCTTCAATTTTGTATTCAGGGAATGATTCAGCGCACTCGCGTCGCCATTCTAGTTCCATGATCTTGGGTAAGCGGTAAATAACCACGTTGAGGAAACTACCCACGATCAAACCAAAAATTGTGGCAAATACAACGAATAGCCATGGGTAGTACTGGAATACTTCCATATCTGTCTCTTGAACGATGAATCAAATAGCAAAGTGCTGTTTTGATGGGATTAATTTGCTAAAGCAACATTCTATCCCAATACGCTCATTAAGTTAAAGATTGGTAAGTACATTGCTGTGACCAATCCGCCAACGACGACCCCAAGAAAAACAATGATCAACGGCTCTAAAATTTTACTCAGATTGTCGACGGTGTTATCCACTTCAAACTCATAGATCGCGGCAATTTTGTTGAGCATATCGTCTAAACGTCCGGATTCTTCACCGATCATTACCATTTGCAGCACCAATTCTGGGAATACGTTGCAATTGCGCATTGCGATGTACATTGGCATACCCGCTGCGGTATCTCGGTAGACCTCTTCGATGGCAAGTTGATAATGCATATTACCGGATGTTTTAGAGGTGGTTTTTAAGCTTGTCAAAATGGGGATACCGGCGGTAAAACTGGTTGCAAGAGTACGGCTGAATTTCGCAATCGCCGCTTTGGATAAGACGGGGCCGAGTATAGGAAATCTTAAGCTCGATCGAGCCAACAATAATCGGAAAGAATCCGAACGTTTAGCCATGATACGGGAGGAAATAAATAAGCTTAATGCACTGAGCCCAATAAAAGGCCCCCAATTTTGTGTCCATGCCGAAAGATTTAAGACCATTTGAGTAAATGCAGGCAGGTCGGCGCCAAAGCCAACAAACATCTTTTCGAACTCAGGTATCACTTTGGTGAGCATGAGGTAGGAGACCCCTAGCGCGACCAAAACTACCATCGCCGGATAGATGAGTGCTTTGATAACTTTTGCTTTCAATTGTTCGCTTTTTTCTCGGTAAGTCGCCAGACGTTCAAATACCTGAGGTAAGTTACCTGACTGCTCACCGGTTGCGATTAAATCAGTATAGAGTGGGTCAAAATGCGTGCTGGCGGTGCGCATGGCTTTGGACATTGGCGTACCTGCTTCTACTGCTCGTGTTACGCTCATCAGTATTGATTTCATCTCAGCTTTTCTATGGTTTTCTGAGACAAGCTTCAGAGCTTGAACGATGGGAACGCCGGTCATTAACATGGTAGCGATTTGACGGGTAAATACCGTAATGTCTTTGCCTTTGACTTGATGACTCAGTTTCGTGATAAAAGAAATACTGCCTTTCTTAAGCTTCTTAATTTTAATGTGTTGAGCATCCAGGCGTTCTCGCACTTCAATTTCTGTCATGGCTAACACTTGTCCGGAGGTTTTCTTCCCTGAGCTGTTCGTGCCTTTCCAGCGGAAACTTTTAAGTTGTGGGGCGTTAGTTTTCATAGAGTCGATGATTGCCTAATAAACGTAAAGATCAGAAGTAGAGAACGCGTTGCAATTCGCTAAAGCTGGTGATGCCTTGTTTGAGTTTTTCTATACCGGACATTTGTAAGGTGTGCATGCCGTTTTTGATAGCAAGTTTTTCTAATTCATGAACGGATGCGCCTTTGATTAGTGCTTCGGAAAGCGTCTCGTCAAAGCGCATCACTTCATAAATGCCGGTTCGACCAGAATAACCTTGGGTACATTCGTTACAGCCATCTGGGTTCGCTTGAAAGATGTTTTCCGTGGAGTGGATGCCAATATGTTGCAGTTGTGCATTCGGCTCTTGAGGTTGTTTGCACTGAGGGCATAGCTTTCTTGCCAAGCGTTGAGCGATGATCAAGCTCAATGATGAAGCAAGGTTAAAGCTCTCAACCCCCATATTGGATAAGCGAATCACGGTTTCAGCGGCAGAGTTGGTGTGCAGAGTAGACAGAACTAAGTGGCCAGTTTGTGAGGCTTTAATAGCGATTTCTGCCGTGTCTAGATCGCGGATCTCACCCACCATGACCACATCAGGATCCTGACGTAAGAAAGAACGAAGTGCTTCAGAAAAACCAAAGCCAATTTTGGGCTGGACTTGCACTTGGTTGATGCCAGGCAGGTTAATTTCAACGGGGTCTTCCGCTGTAGAGATATTGATCTCTGTTTTGTTTAGAAGACTTAAGCCTGTATAGAGCGAGACGGTTTTGCCACTTCCCGTCGGGCCTGTCATTAAAATCATGCCTTGTGGCCGTTTTAGCGCATCCAGATAAAGTTGCTTCTGCTCATCGCTGTAACCCAAGCGGTCAATATTTAGTGAGGCGGAGCTGCTGTCGAGCAAACGCAGTACTATTTTTTCGCCGAATAGCGTTGGTAGTGTCGATACGCGCATATCAATTGCAGTATCTTGGTTTAGCTTAAGCTTGATACGACCATCTTGCGGTAAGCGTCGCTCGGCGATATCGAGTTTGGATAAGATTTTAATACGCGCCGATAAACGGCGACTTAAATGACTCGGTGGTTGTTGGCTTTCAACGAGAATACCATCACAACGTAAGCGCACGCGATACATGTTTTCGTAGGGTTCAAAGTGAATATCCGAAGCGCCTTTACGCACGGCATCCAACAAAATCTGATTAATGTAACGACTGACAGGTGCTTCGTCTTGGCTGAGGTCTTCGATGTTGTCGATTTCATCTGCACCAATATCAACCAGACCTGCCAGTTCATCTTGGTTGATCTCTTTTAATCCGGACTTTTCTTGTCCTAGTGCTCGACCATATAAGCGCCTAATTGCCGCACTGAGTTCACGAAAATCCGCAAGAACAAGCTCAACCTGTAGTCCTGTCGCAAAACGAAAGTCATCTTCAGCCTGAAGATTAGTCGGATCAGCCACCGCCAATATCAAAGTAGAAGAACTGCGATTAAGTGGCAGAGCATTATGGCGAGTGATCAGATCACGTAAGCCCAGCGTTTGGCATAACGAAGCGTATTCGTATTGATTGAGAGAGGTGCAAGAAAGCCCAAAAACAGAGCTTAGGTGCTCCGTCAATTCATGAGATTGGAAAAAACCAGAATTGAGCAAAGCCTCCGGCATTGAAATGCCAGAAGCTTTAGCTTGCTCAAGTAACGATTCTTCTTGGGAGAAGGTTAGTATTCCCGCTTGACGAAGAACCGTTGAGAGGTTGGTTAGCACTATTTACAGCCAGTTACTAAGTCTGCAGCGTCACCTGTAGCATCACAGATCCAACCAGCATTCGCGTCTCTAGTTATTGTAATTTTAGCGCCACTAATGTTTGTTAATGACAACTCAATTTGTCCTGCTTTTGGTGCAAGTGTCCCCAAACTTGTTGAGCCAGAGGATATTCCCAAGTCTCCTAAGTTAGTCGAGGTTGTGATATCCCCATTTTCTTGGTAGTAAAGCTCTGCTGGTGTAATTAAAGACTTCATTGTTGCAACGGCAGATGCGACTTCGCTTTTCTTTACATAATCTTTATATGCAGGGATAGCTACAGCTGACAAAACACCAATAATTGCTACCACAATCATCAATTCAATCAGCGTAAAACCTTGCTGCTTCTTCTGTTTATTCGTTTTCATTTTGTTTCCTTAAGAGAAATTTAGTTAATGCTTATGCATGGAGCAGAAGAGTAAAAAGAGTAGAAACAAGTGGAAACTAGCAAGGGGATGCCTTCCGAGTGAGGTAAAAATCTTTAGGTTGAAGTTGCATATTGCATGCAAGGTTTTGCGAGGGGTGTTATTTTTTTAGTGGATAAAAATAAAGAGCCTTGCGGCCCTCTATTTAGTGAATCAGATTACAACATGCTGACTTTTCGGAAGTTAATATTGTTGTCGGTACTCTATTTACTTAAAGCGCATCGAAAGGTCCATCGCTTTTAGGTGCTTAGTCAAAGCACCCACCGAGATGTAATCTACGCCAGTTTCTGCGTATTCAGCGATGGTTTCTAAGGTTACATTACCTGAGTTTTCTAATGCCGCACGACCTGCGTTGATGTCTACCGCTTCACGCATCATGTCGGTAGTGAAGTTGTCTAGCATGATGATGTCGGCACCTGCTTCAATTGCTTCATTTAGCTCATCCAAGCTTTCGGTTTCTACTTCAACTGGTTTACCAGGGTTCAACTCTTTTGCTGTCGTGATCGCTTGAGTAATACCACCACAAGCAATGATGTGGTTTTCTTTAATTAGGTAAGCATCGAATACACCAATACGATGGTTGAAACCGCCACCACAAGCTACTGCGTATTTAAGCGCGCTACGTAAACCTGGAATCGTTTTACGTGTATCTAATAGACGGCACTCTGTATGAGCAACTTTTTCTGCGTACTCAGCGGTAATGGTCGCGCAACCTGAAAGGGTTTGAATAAAGTTCATTGCGTTGCGCTCGCCAGTGAGCAAATCACGAGCAGGGCCAGTCAATGTACACAGTGTCTGATTTGGTTCTACCTTGTCACCATCTTTGACATGCCATTCGATGGTCACTTTGCTACCCAGTTGTTTGAATACTTCATCTGCCCACGCTTGGCCACAAAACACACCGTGTTCACGAGTGATGATGGTTGCAGTGTTAATCGCGTCAGCTGGGATAAGCGATGCGGTGATGTCTTTATCGACATCCAATGTACCACCTAGATCTTCTTTTAGGGTATCGGCTACAGCGCGAGTGATTTCTAATGGAAGTTGTTGCTTAAGATATTCTAGGCGTTCTTGGCTGTTGTGTGTGTTCTTCATCGCAAATCTAGTCTTGAAAGGGAGATGGCAACGAATGATACTCTCCGGTGTCAATAATTTCAGCAGTTAATTTGCAAAGTAGAGAGGTTGATATGTGCCTAAAAATCGAGAATGGTTGGTTGACGCAAGCGAAGCATGTCCCTTCGCCATTTTTTGATGCTCGTTCAGACAAAGAAGATATCTCTCTGCTGGTGGTGCACAACATCAGCTTGCCTCCGGGTCAATTTGGTGGATGTTATATAGAGGACTTTTTTACCGGTAATCTTGACCCCAATGCCCATCCATTTTTTGAAGTAATTCACAAAATGGGCGTTTCGGCACATTGTTTAATTAAGCGTGATGGCGAGATTGTTCAGTTTGTTTCTTTTTTAGACAGAGCTTGGCATGCCGGACAATCTAGCTTCGCTGGCCGTGAACGTTGTAATGACTATTCAATTGGTATTGAGTTGGAAGGCACCGAGTTTGTTGCGTACACAGAAGAGCAATATCAATCACTTACTGCATTGACCCAATCCGTTATGCATTCCTACCCAAAAATTACCTTGCCGAGAATTACGGGGCATCAGTATATCGCTCCCTTGAGAAAAGCCGATCCTGGGCTAAGCTTTGACTGGGCCAAGTTCAGACAACAAGTACAAAGTTAACTTGTAGCAAAAGTGTAAATTCAAAAAACAGAAATAAATAAGGCATACACTCAGGTATGCCTTTTTTTGATACAAGAAATATGAAGGCTTGTTAAAAGTTAACGACATTTTGGGGCGTTAAAACGGTTCGTGACGAAAAAATGACCCGGTTTTTTTGTCATTTTTGTTTTTGTTGATCAAATTTACTGGCACGAAGACTTCCCATCTGTTTTGTTTATGTAATTGGTCATACCAATTTTATTGCTGTTTTAATGGTCGATTGTTATCAAAGTGTTGGTTGTAAGTCCGTTCTATGATTTAGGTCAACTTTTGGCTGGACAGTCACGTTTTAATTATGTTAATTTCTGCACCAACTTAAAATTGGTATTACCAATTACCTGCAAGAGTAGAAGAACAATAAATTATGGCTTATCAAAGGATTCGTCAGCCAAAACTCTCTGATGTTATTGAACAAGAGTTAGAAAGGTTGATTGTGGAAGGAACACTCTCTCCGGGGCAGCAATTGCCACCAGAGCGCGAACTCGCAAAGCAGTTCGATGTGTCTCGTCCATCTGTCCGTGAAGCCATTCAGCGTTTGGAAGCGAAACGTCTGCTTACTCGTCGTCAAGGCGGTGGCACATTCGTAAGTGAAAACATCTGGAAGAGTTTCTCAGACCCTTTGCTGAATTTGTTATCTACCCACTCAGAGACGCAATTGGACTTGCTTGAATCGCGCCATGCGATGGAAGGCATTTCAGCGTACTTTGCAGCATTACGTGGTACCGATGAAGATTTTGCTCGTATTCAGGCATGCTTGAATCAAATCAGCGAAGAGCAAAAGGGCGGCAACGTTGAAGCAGAAGCGGCAGCAGTAATGCAATTTTTGATTGCATTAACCGAAGCAGCGCATAACGTCGTTCTCCTTCATATTGTTCGTAGCCTTGCGCCTTTGCTTGAGCAGAATGTTCTACAGAATCTAAAGCTCTTACATCGCCGCGATGAAGTGGTCGATAAAGTAAGTAAACACAGAGCTAATATCGTGGATGCGATTGTTTCTGGTCAGCCTGAAAAGGCGCGTGAAATGTCTCACTCACATTTAGCTTATATCGAAGAAACATTGTTGGATTTGACTCGAGAAGAGTCTCGACGAGAGCGTTCTCTGCGTCGAATTCAGCAAGGTAACGATTCTTAATACAAGAACCGCTTACTTAAATAAGTAGATCCAACCAACAGAAGGATAGATCGCCATGTCTGACATGAAGCATGACGTAGATGCACTGGAAACTCAAGATTGGCTACAAGCCCTTGAATCAGTTGTTCGTGAAGAAGGTGTAGAACGTGCACAGTTTCTACTAGAAACCGTTCTAGAAAAAGCACGTCTAGACGGCGTTGATATGCCAACTGGCATCAACACAAACTACATCAACACTATTCCAGCAGCACAAGAACCAGCTTACCCTGGTGATGTAACTCTTGAGCGTCGTATTCGTTCGATTATTCGCTGGAACGCAATCATGATCGTATTGCGTGCTTCTAAGAAAGACCTAGACCTTGGTGGTCACATGGCTTCTTACCAGTCAGCAGCAGCATTCTACGAAGTTTGTTTCAACCACTTCTTCCGTGCTCCAAACGAGACGGACGGTGGCGATCTAGTTTACTACCAAGGCCACATCTCACCGGGCATCTACTCTCGTGCGTTCGTTGAAGGCCGTCTAACTGAAGAGCAGCTAGACAACTTCCGTCAAGAAGTAGACGGTAAAGGTGTACCTTCATACCCACACCCTAAGTTGATGCCTGAGTTCTGGCAATTCCCAACAGTATCTATGGGTCTAGGTCCAATCTCTGCTATTTACCAAGCACGTTTCCTTAAGTACCTGAACGGCCGTGGCCTTAAAGATACTTCTGCTCAACGTGTATACGCTTTCCTAGGCGACGGTGAGATGGATGAGCCAGAATCACGTGGTGCAATTTCTTTCGCTGCGCGTGAGAAGCTAGACAACCTATGTTTCCTAATCAACTGTAACCTTCAGCGTCTAGATGGCCCTGTAATGGGTAACGGTAAGATCATTCAAGAACTTGAAGGTCTATTCAAAGGCGCAGGTTGGAACGTAGTTAAAGTTATCTGGGGTAACAACTGGGATGCACTACTAGCTAAAGATACGACTGGTAAGCTACTACAGCTTATGAACGAAACGATCGATGGCGACTACCAAACATTCAAATCTAAAGATGGCGCATACGTACGTGAGCACTTCTTTGGTAAGTACCCTGAGACTGCTGCACTAGTTGCAGACATGACTGATGACCAAATCTTCGAACTGAAGCGTGGTGGTCACGATTCTTCTAAACTGTTTGCTGCATTCAACAATGCAAAAGAGACAGGTGGTAAGCCAACGGTAATCCTAGCTAAGACTGTTAAAGGTTACGGCATGGGTGAAGCGGCTGAAGGTAAGAACATCGCTCACGGTGTTAAGAAGATGGACATGACTCACGTACAATACCTACGTGATCGTCTAGGTCTACAAGACATCCTTTCTGATGAGAAAGTAGCTGAACTGCCTTACCTAAAACTGGAAGAAGGTTCTGCTGAGTACGAATACCTACATGCTCGTCGTAAAGCACTGAAAGGTTACACGCCACAGCGTCTACCTAAGTTCACACAAGAGTTCAAAGTACCAGAGCTAGAAGAGTTTGCTCCTCTACTTGGTGCTCAGAAGCGTGAAATCTCAACGACTATGGCTTACGTACGTACGTTGAACATCCTGCTTAAAGACAAGAACATCGGTAAGAACATCGTTCCTATCATCTGTGATGAAGCGCGTACGTTCGGTATGGAAGGTCTATTCCGTCAAGTGGGTATCTACAACCCAGACGGTCAAGAATACACACCTGAAGATAAAGGCATCGTTTCTTACTACAAAGAAGCAACGTCAGGTCAAGTTCTTCAAGAAGGTATCAACGAACTAGGTTCAATGGCATCTTGGGTTGCTGCTGCTACTTCTTACAGCACAAACGATCTGCCAATGATCCCGTTCTACATCTACTACTCAATGTTCGGTTTCCAACGTATTGGTGACATGGCATGGCTAGCAGGTGACCAACAAGCTCGTGGCTTCCTACTAGGTGCTACAGCTGGTCGTACAACACTGAACGGTGAAGGTCTACAGCACGAAGATGGTCACTCGCACATTCAAGCGAACACTATCCCGAACTGTATCTCTTACGACCCAACATTCGCTTACGAGCTAGCAGTAATCATGCAAGATGGTATCCGTCGTATGTACGGTCCTGAGCAAGAAAACATTTACTACTACCTAACAGTAATGAATGAAAACTACGCAATGCCAGCAATGCCAGAAGGCGCTGAAGAAGGCATCCGTAAAGGTATTTACAAGCTTGAGTCTCACGAAGGTGCTAAGGGTAAAGTTCAGCTAATGAGCTCTGGTACTATCATGAACGAAGTACGTAAAGCAGCGACTATCCTAAGTGAAGAGTACGGCGTAGCATCTGACGTGTTCTCTGTAACTTCATTCAACGAGCTAACTCGTGATGGTCAAAATGCAGAGCGTTACAACATGCTTCACCCAGAAGCTGAAGCGAAAGTACCTTACATCACTACTGTTCTTGGTAACGAACCAGCAATCGCTGCGACGGATTACATGAAGAACTACGCTGAGCAAGTGCGTGCGTTCATGCCAACTGAGTCATACAAAGTTCTTGGTACTGACGGCTTCGGTCGTTCAGACAGCCGTGAGAACCTACGTCGTCACTTCGAAGTTAACGCGGGCTACGTAGTAGTTGCTGCACTAACTGAACTAGCGAAACGTGGTGATGTTGAGAAGTCTGTTGTTGCTGAAGCAATTGCTAAGTTCAACATCGACACTGAAAAAACAAACCCACTTTACGCTTAATACAGCGCTTAACTAGAAGGTAAATAAGCAATGGCAATCGAAATTAATGTACCTGACATCGGTGCGGATGAGGTTGAAGTTACTGAGATTCTTGTAAGCGTTGGCGACAAGGTTGAAGAAGAACAGTCTCTGATCACTGTTGAAGGCGACAAAGCTTCTATGGAAGTTCCAGCGTCTCAAGCAGGTATTGTAAAAGAAATCAAAGTTGCAGAAGGCGATTCAGTAACAACTGGTTCTCTTATCATGATTTTCGAAGCCGAGGGTGCAGCTGACGCTGCACCTGCTCCTGCGGCAGAAGCGGCTCCAGCAGCAGCTCCAGCTCCAGCAGCAGCGGCAGCAGAACTAAAAGAAGTTCACGTTCCTGATATCGGTGGCGACGAAGTAGAAGTTACTGAGATCATGGTTAAAGTGGGCGATGCAGTAGAAGAAGAGCAATCACTTCTAACTGTAGAAGGCGACAAAGCTTCTATGGAAGTACCAGCACCATTTGCAGGTACGGTTAAAGAGATCAAGATTGCTGAAGGCGATTCAGTAACAACTGGCTCTCTTGTGATGGTATTTGAGGTAGCTGGCTCAGGCGCAGCGGCTCCAGCTCCTGCAGCGGTTGAAGCGCCAGCAGCACCTGCGGCGGCTCCTGCGGTAGCAGCGGACAAAGAAGTTAACGTTCCAGATATCGGCGGTGACGAAGTAGAAGTTACTGAGATCATGGTTAAAGTTGGCGATACAGTAGAAGAAGAGCAATCTCTAATTACTGTAGAAGGCGACAAAGCTTCTATGGAAGTACCTGCACCATTCGCAGGTACAGTTAAAGAGATCAAGATTGCTGAAGGCGATTCAGTAACGACTGGCTCTCTAATCATGACTTTCGTTGTGGCCGGCACCCCGGTTGAAGGCGCAGCACCTGCTCCTGCTCAAGCGGCGGCACCTGTAGCTGCAGCTCCTGCGGCAGCATCTGCTCCAGCAGTAAAAGCTGAAGCTCCTGCAGCAAATGATTTCCAAGAGAACGGTGACTACGCACACGCATCTCCAGTTGTTCGTCGTCTAGCTCGTGAATTTGGCGTTAACCTATCTAAGGTTAAAGGTACTGGTCGTAAGAGCCGTATCCTGAAAGAAGACGTTCAAGCTTACGTTAAAGATGCGCTTAAGCGTCTTGAGTCTGGCGCAGGTGCAGCAGCATCTGGTAAAGGCGACGGCGCTGCACTTGGTCTACTTCCTTGGCCAAAAGTTGACTTCAGCAAGTTCGGCGAAACTGAAGTTCAGAAGCTTTCTAAGATCAAGAAGATCTCTGGTGCAAACCTACACCGTAACTGGGTAATGATCCCTCACGTTACACAGTGGGATAACGCAGACATCACTGAGCTAGAAGCATTCCGTAAAGAACAGAACGCAATCGAAGCGAAGAAAGACACTGGTATGAAGATCACTCCTCTTGTGTTCATCATGAAAGCGGTAGCGAAAGCACTAGAAGCATTCCCAGCGTTTAACTCTTCACTTTCTGAAGATGGCGAAAGCATCATTCTTAAGAAGTACGTGAACGTAGGTATCGCAGTCGATACGCCAAACGGCCTTGTTGTTCCTGTATTTAAAGACGTGAACAAGAAAGGCATCTACGAGCTATCTGAAGAATTGATGGTAGTATCGAAGAAAGCACGTGCTGGTAAGCTAACTGCAGCTGATATGCAAGGCGGTTGTTTCACAATCTCTAGCCTTGGCGGTATCGGCGGTACAGCGTTTACACCAATCGTAAACGCGCCAGAAGTTGGTATCCTAGGTGTATCTAAATCTGAAATGAAGCCAGTGTGGAACGGTAAAGAGTTCGAACCACGTCTACAGCTTCCACTGTCTCTATCATACGACCACCGTGTGATCGATGGTGCGGAAGGTGCACGCTTCATTACTTTCTTAAACGGTGCACTATCAGACATTCGTCGTCTAGTACTGTAATTGAGAAAGTAATAGTTAAGGTGACTTTCGGGTCACCTTAATTCTTTATATAAAAGACTATTTTTAGACGACAATTTCTTCCATCGTTCAGAAACTGAAAGATGAATTGTTGTCTAGCTCACAGGCTAACTTAAAGCTGCTTTCACACTGTTAACATCTCTGTAAAATATTGACCGTTTGAAAGCCTAATAATTTAAGAACATCTACTCAGCCTGTTAGGGATAATGACTACAAGAGGTCACAATGAGCAAAGAAATTAAAGCCCAAGTTGTTGTACTTGGTTCTGGTCCTGCTGGTTACTCAGCTGCATTCCGTTGTGCGGATTTAGGTCTAGAAACAGTACTAGTTGAACGTTACAGCACTCTTGGCGGTGTATGTCTAAACGTTGGTTGTATTCCATCTAAAGCACTTCTTCACGTTTCAAAAGTTATCGAAGAAGCGAAAGCGATGGCTGAGCACGGTGTTGTGTTTGGCGAACCACAAACAGACATCAGCAAAATCCGTATCTGGAAAGAGAAAGTTGTAAACCAACTGACAGGTGGTCTTAGCGGTATGGCTAAGATGCGTAACGTAACGGTTGTTAACGGTTTCGGTAAGTTCACTGGTCCTAACAGCATCCTAGTTGAAGGCGAAGGTGAAGCAACAACAGTTAACTTCGACAACGCAATCATCGCTGCGGGTTCTCGTCCAATCAAACTGCCATTCATCCCTCATGAAGACCCACGTATTTGGGATTCAACGGATGCGCTAGAGCTGAAAGAAGTACCAGAAAAACTGCTTATCATGGGCGGTGGTATCATCGGTCTAGAAATGGGTACGGTTTACCACTCTCTAGGTTCTAAAGTAGATGTAGTAGAGATGTTTGACCAAGTTATCCCAGCGGCGGATAAAGACATCGTTAAAGTCTTCACTAAGCGTATTAAAGACAAGTTCAAGCTAATGCTTGAGACTAAAGTAACCGCAGTTGAAGCGAAAGAAGACGGTATCTACGTTTCAATGGAAGGCAAAAAAGCGCCAGCAGAAGCTGAGCGTTACGATGCAGTTCTTGTGGCTATCGGTCGTGTACCAAACGGTGCACTTATCGATGCTGAAAAAGCAGGTATTGAAGTGGACGAGCGCGGCTTTATCAACGTTGATAAGCAAATGCGTACTAACGTTCCTCACATCCACGCGATCGGTGACGTTGTTGGTCAACCAATGCTTGCTCACAAAGGTGTGCATGAAGGCCACGTAGCCGCAGAAGTTATCTCTGGTAAGAAGCACTACTTCGATCCTAAAGTTATTCCTTCAATCGCTTACACTGAGCCAGAAGTGGCATGGGTTGGTAAGACTGAGAAAGAAGCGAAATCAGAAGGCATCAACTACGAAGTGGCGACATTCCCATGGGCAGCATCAGGTCGTGCAATCGCGTCTGACTGTGCAGACGGTATGACTAAGCTAATCTTCGATAAAGAAACTCACCGCGTAATCGGTGGTGCTATCGTTGGTACTAACGGTGGTGAACTACTTGGTGAAATCGGCCTAGCGATCGAGATGGGTTGTGATGCGGAAGATATCGCACTTACTATCCACGCTCACCCAACTCTACACGAGTCTGTGGGTCTAGCTGCTGAAGTATTTGAAGGTTCAATCACTGACCTGCCAAACAAAAAAGCAGTTAAAAAGAAAAAATAATTTTTCTTGAATGCTGAATGATAAAAACCGCTGATTCGTCAGCGGTTTTTTTGTGCGCGGAGCTTGAGAGGCGAGAACGGGCTGTTCTATGTAACGCTGCGCTTCGAGAGTCGCGAACGCTTCGCTCTAAAAATCGAGAGGTGTTCGTTGGAAGGTTAATCGAAGGCAATTGTATCTAAACCGAGTTGGCAGAGTTTGTTCCCAGAAAGACAAAATATTTCCCGTTTCCCGAAAACGAAAAAAGGCCAATACCTAAGTATCAGCCTTTGCTTTTTTAAGCCTAATTATTTTTTAGTGATGTTCACGGTTGTAGATGCATAGCATATCTAAATATGCGCTTACTAGGTTCGTTAGCTCTGCTTCGCTCTTAGAGCGGTTTGCTTGAACGAAAATAGAGTAACAAATACCGTGGAACAGATTCGCCAAGTGTTCCGGTTCATGTTGGTCACAAACTTCCCCACGTTCAATTGCTTTAATGAACATGTTTTGCACCAACAGTTGGTTAGTGCGGTTAGTTGTCACGAACAATGGCCATACTTCATCACGTGTTGATGCGCTCCATTCGAACCATACTTTTAGCCAGTGGCAATCTTGGCTAACAAGTTCGATCATTGCGTTTGTGATGTTGGCGATGTTTTCACGTGCGTGAAGGTCTAAGTCGATGTTATCCGATAGGAAGTTTGAGAACTGACGTACAACGTGGTTCAGTACTTCATCAACCAAATCTTCACGAGTTGGGAAGTAATTAAATACTGTTGCAACAGAAACTTGTGCAATCTCAGCAATGTCTGCGTGACCACCACGGCCAATGCCGCGACGAGCAAACACTTCAAGAGCGATTTCCATTAGTTGCTGTTTACGTTTTAAAGGGGAAAGCCTAGTGCGAGGTCTCTTAGCTATTGAGTCCATATTCTTTTCCTTGCCATTGAGTTGATATTATTTGGGGGTAACCCCCTAATTGATTATTTTAATAGTTGCTTAAAGCATTGATGAGTGTAATGGTGCATATGTGCAAGGTCAACATCTGATGCCCAATTTATAGACAGTAATGTCATTATTGATGATTCATTCAACTAGATAAATCCGAAAACTAAGACTTTCATCCAAGAATTCAATGGAATGGGATGCGACTTTCCACCTACTGAGTGGGGTGTTACACTACACGCCGCAAGATAAGGTGATCGTTTGCGTACGACCAACCTCAACCCACAAAGAAAATTGAGCACAGTATGAAACATACAATAGAAGTGATGATTTCTGAGCAAGAAGTTCAGGATCGAATTCGTGAATTAGGTAAGCAAATTACAGAACATTACCAAGGCAGTGAAGATCTGGTATTGGTTGGTTTGCTACGTGGTTCATTTGTATTTATGGCTGACTTAGCACGTGCTATCGAACTGACTCACCAAGTCGATTTTATGACCGCTTCTAGCTACGGTAACACGATGGAAAGCTCACGTGATGTACGTATCTTGAAAGACCTTGATGACGACATTAAAGGCAAAGATGTACTGATCGTAGAAGACATCATTGATACAGGTAACACGTTAAACAAAATCAGTGAAATCCTGTCTCTACGTGAACCAAAATCTATCGCTATCTGTACGCTGCTTGATAAGCCATCTCGCCGTGAAGTAGAAGTTCCGGTTGATTGGGCTGGTTTCTCTATTCCAGATGAGTTTGTTGTTGGTGTTGGTATTGATTACGCTCAGAAATATCGTCACCTACCATTTATTGGTAAAGTGGTTCCGCAGGAATAATTTCTGTCGCCAGTTTTAGAATTAAAAAAAACGCCCATCTGAAATGGGCGTTTTTTATTTATCTTGTTGACGATTTATTTGTGACGATTAATCACGACATAACAATTTGTTGTCATCGTTAAGAATGGTCGAGAGCGCTTTTTGGTAAGACGCTTCCACGGTCTCTTTTGAATTTGAACGAATACCTAAGTACTCAAGACGACCATCTTCAATGCCGTACACCACTCCATGAATTTCAACATCCTGACCGCGTTCCCATGCGTTTTGCATGATGGTTGAGTTACCCAAGTTATATACTTGCTCGGCTACGTTGATTTCACCTAGTTTATCGGCGCGATCGTCAAGAGGCATTTGGTCAAGGTAAGCGCGGTGCTTAAAGTAAAGGTCACGGATGTGAAGTAACCAGTTGTTGATAAGGCCGAGTTGAGGGTTATCAATTGCGGCATTCACGCCACCACAACCATAATGACCACAAACGATGATGTGCTTTACTTTGAGTACGTCAACGGCGTATTGCACGACAGAGAGGCAGTTTAGGTCGGTGTGGATGACCTGGTTAGCAACGTTTCGGTGAACAAATAACTCGCCTGAGAAAAGTCCCGTTAGTCGCTCTGCTGGAACGCGACTGTCTGAACAACCAATCCAAAGAAAGTCTGGTTTCTGACCTTCCGCTAGTTTTGCGAAATATTCTGGACGATCAGATTTTATTTCTTCTGACCATTTCGAGTTATTTTCGAATAATTGTTTAATTTCCGGCATCTGACATCTACTTCCCTAAAATTAAAAAAACCAACCACTCCCTAGTGCTTACTAAGCGATCAGCGCTGTAACTATACACAATGTTACAATTTCGATCCCGTTAAATATTCATTCAAGATGACTCATCTGACTAGTTCTCGCTGTGAAAATCATAAAATATGCAGCCATCATTCAGTAAGCAAATAAGCCCAATTTGGTCGTGGCTTTTTTTCGTTTATTTCTTTAGCGAAATATTTGTTAGATTGATGGCATTTTGTCTTTTTAATGCAGGGAGCAAATTCGTGTTCGGTAGTCGCTTTAAGGATATCAACCTCAAAGGGGATCTGTTTGGTGGTGTCACAACGGCCATCATTTCACTTCCTCTCGCATTAGCATTTGGTGTGGCTTCAGGAGCTGGTGCAGAAGCTGGTTTATGGGGCGCGATCATGGTGGGGTTATTTGCTTCACTGTTTGGTGGTTCCAATACACTTATTTCTGAGCCAACCGGTCCCATGACGGTGATCATGACAGCGGTATTAACCAGTATGATGGCCAAATACCCAGAAACGGGCATGGCCATGACCTTTACCGTGGTGATGATGGCGGGCGCGTTCCAAATTGTGCTCGGTACATTAAAGCTTGGTAAATACGTAACGTTAATGCCATACAGTGTTATCTCCGGCTTTATGTCGGGTATTGGTGTTATTCTCATTATCTTGCAGTTGTCGCCTTTACTTGGCCATGCTGCGCCATCTGGCGGTGTGATAGGGACACTATCGGCTCTGCCAGATACGATTTCTAATCTTAAGTTCAGCGAACTGTTTTTAGGTTTGTTGACGTTGGGTATTTTGTTCTTCTTCCCTAAGCAATATCGCAGATACGTGCCAGCGCAGCTGGTGGCTCTTGTGGCGGTAACGTTACTTTCTGTCCTTGTCTTTGATGCCGATGATATTCGCCGAATTGGTGAAATCCCAGCAGGTTTACCTTCTTTGGTGGTGCCACATATCGATCCTGCGATGTTTACCGAAATGGTCATCGATGCATTGGTATTGGGTACGTTAGGTTGTATTGATACCTTATTGACAGCGGTTATTGGTGACTCACTCACGCGTAAAGAGCATGATTCAGACAAGGAACTGCGTGGCCAAGGTTTGGCGAACATGATTTCTGGGCTGTTTGGCGCTCTGCCAGGTGCGGGGGCGACGATGGGAACGGTGACCAACATCCAAGTTGGCGCTCGCTCACCGTTATCCGGTGTGATTCGTGCGCTGATTCTCGCGCTGGTGGTGTTGGTCGCTAGCGGTTTGACTGAACCCATTCCGATGGCTGTATTAGCCGGTATTGCGGTTTATGTTGGCTTTAATATTCTGGATTGGAGCTTTATCCAACGTGCCCATAAGGTGAGCTTTCCGGGGATGGCGGTCATGTATGGCGTCATGCTGCTGACAGTATTTGTCGATTTGATTGTGGCTGTAGGGCTAGGGGTATTTATTTCTAATATCATCATCATTGAACGCTTGAGTCGTGAGCAAGCACGCCAAGTTAAAGCCATCAGTGATGCTGATGAAGACGATGTACCACTGACCGATAGCGAAAGAGGCTTGTTGGACAGAGCTAATGGTAAAGTGTTGTTCTTCTATCTGTCCGGTCCGATGATCTTTAGTGTTTCTAAAGCGATCTCTCGTCAACACTCGAGCATTTCTGACTATGAAGTCATGATCCTCGACTTAACAGATGTCCCTATGATTGATGTGACGGTCGGCTTGGCTTTGGAAAACGCCATTAAAGATGCTTTAGACGCGAACTGTGAAGTGTACTTGTTGTGTCCTAACCAACGTACTCGTGAGCAACTAGAGAAATTCCATGTGATTGATTTAGTGCCGGATGCGAATACATACAAGTTCCGCTATGAAGCGCTCAATGCGGCTATCAGGCATGTTGAAACTGATGAGCATCAAATGCTGACGCTTTAATCAACAGTCTCTTTTAACTAAGCGCTGCTGGGGTTCTGGGAGCGCTTTTTTATTGTTTTTAGATTGAGTGATTAAGAATCATAAAAGATAGGTATTTCTAATTTTATAGAAAGGTTTATTTGTATTCATCGTTATTCAACGATAAACTAATTCAACTTTAGTGCAATACCGATAGTCGGTTATGACGCCGACAGCAGTTTCCCCATTTGGTATTGGCATTCACGATTCATCAACAGATGGCAAGTATTACGCAATGTACGCATTAGAAATTGAACAGCTTCGCAAGACCTATGCGGGCGGATTTGAAGCGTTGAAGGGCATCAGCTTACAAGTAAAGAAAGGTGACTTTTACGCACTTCTTGGGCCGAATGGGGCTGGTAAATCAACCACCATTGGCATTATCTCTTCTTTAGTCAACAAGACATCTGGCACCACCAAGGTGTTTGGGTATGACATTGATACACATCTTGAATTGGCGAAGCAAAACCTAGGTTTGGTTCCTCAAGAATTCAACTTCAACCAATTTGAAACTGTTGAACAGATTGTCATGCAGCAAGCGGGTTATTATGGGGTTTCAAAAGCGCTAGCTAAAGAGCGTGCGGAAAAGTACCTGACCAAACTCGACTTATGGGAGAAACGTAAGGAACGTGCGCGTAACTTGTCTGGTGGTATGAAGCGTCGTTTGATGATTGCGCGAGCTCTAATGCACGAGCCTCAATTGCTGATCCTTGATGAACCAACTGCAGGGGTGGATATTGAACTGCGTCGTTCAATGTGGGACTTCTTAAAGGAGATCAACCAAGAGCAGGGCATTACCATCATATTGACTACGCATTACTTGGAAGAAGCAGAAATGCTGTGTCGTAATATCGGTATCATTAACAAAGGTGAACTGATTGAAAATACGACCATGAAGGCGTTGTTGGGTAAATTGACGGTAGAAACTTTTATCCTAGATATTGAGTTCGACGGTGAAGTGCCAGCACTTCAAGGGGTAAGTAGCCAATCGATGGTCAATGGTTCATTGGAAATCGAATTAGATAAGAGCCAAGGGTTGAACTCGGTGTTTAACCAATTATCTGATCTAGGCGTAAAAGTGCTGTCTATGCGCAACAAAGCGAACCGTTTGGAAGAGCTGTTTGTCAGTATCGTACGTGGAGGTAACCAATAATGTACCAATTGTATTGGACGGCTTTTTGTAGCCTAGTTACAAAAGAAGTGAACCGTTTTACGCGTATTTGGGTGCAAACTTTGGTACCACCTGCGATTACGATGACGTTGTATTTCATTATTTTCGGTAACTTGATTGGCTCTCGCATCGGTGACATGAACGGCTTTAGTTATATGGAATACATTGTTCCGGGTTTGATCATGATGTCGGTGATCACGAACTCATACTCGAATGTGGCTTCCTCTTTCTTTAGTTCCAAATTCCAAAGAAACATCGAGGAATTGTTAGTGGCGCCAGTGCCGAACTACATCATCATTCTCGGCTTTGTGATGGGCGGCGTCGTACGTGGCCTATTAGTCGGAACGATTGTCACGTTTGTTTCGCTCTTCTTTGTTGATTTGCAAGTCGATCACTGGGGCATCATCATTGCGACCGTCTTTATGACGTCAGTGGTATTTTCACTTGGTGGCTTAATTAATGCGGTTTATGCGAAAACGTTTGATGATATCTCGATTATCCCTACGTTCGTTCTGACTCCGCTGACTTATCTTGGCGGTGTGTTTTACTCCATCAGTCTATTACCTGAATTTTGGCAAGGGGTGTCTAAGCTGAATCCAATCGTCTACATGGTGAACGCTTTCCGTTATGGTTTCCTTGGTGTGTCTGATGTGGGTATCGTTACGTCGTTTAGCGTATTGATCGTCTTTGTGGTTGCGCTCTACGCTGTGGCTCACTATCTAGTGACTAAGGGGATTGGGTTAAGAAGTTAACCTTAACAACACATTCAAAGGGCAGCCATGAGAGCTGCCCTTTCTTAATGCACACCAATACATTCCCATACAATTTTTCGACTTTTAACATGCTAGGTTTGATTCATTTGTTGTAAATGCATTTGCTGTAAATGAGTGAAGCCATGAATATTGTCCCCTCTCCATCTTTCTCTTTTAAATTGCTTGTTCCTAAATATTGGTCTGTTTGGTTCGCCTTTGGTCTGTTGGCGCTGATTGTCAATCTGCTTCCATACTCAGCCTTACGTTTGTTAGGTAGGGGCATTGGTTCGCTTGCGATGCTGGCCATGAAGCGCCGTAAAGGCATTGCAAAGCAAAATTTAAAACTCTGCTTTCCCGAATACAGCGCTCAAGAATGCGATGAACTGGTAAAGACAAACTTTAAATACACAGGGATGGCGCTGATCGAGACCGGAATGGCTTGGTTTTGGCCTGAGTGGCGAGTGAAGCGTCTAGCCAAAGTGGTTGGAAAAGAGCGTTTACTGGAACAAGAGAAAAATGGGCGTGGTGTACTGGTGGTTTGCAGTCATCACCTAAATTTGGAAATGACGGCGCGTATTTTTAGTCAATTTGCCAAAGGCTATGGTGTTTATCGACCGAATTCAAACCCTGTTTATGAGTTTGTTCAGCATCGAGGACGCACGCGTTGCGGCCATCAAATGATTGATCGGAAAGACGTTAAATCAATGCTTAAAGTGCTGAAAAACGGTCAGCGACTGTGGTATTTACCTGACCATGATTACGGAGTTAAAAATTCGGTCTTCGCCCCGTTTTTCGCTGTTGAGCAAGCCGCGAGTACTGCAGGATCGAGTGTGCTTATTGATGCGACAAAATGTGCAGTGATGTCAGGGGTTACGGTCAGTGAACATTCTCACTACACGCTCTATATTGGTGAAGATCTCAGTGGACGTTTCGAGCGCCGTAATCCAGTCAAAGCGGCAAGTATCTTAAATCAAGAACTTGAAGGCATGATAAGAAGAGACGTGCCAGCTTGGATGTGGCTGCATAAGCGGTTTAAAACTCGTCCGGAAGGTTTGAGTGGCGTTTATGCGTAAGAGGGATACAAAAAAGGTCGGCTTAGTGCTGACCTTTTTATTTGCGAATTTCGTTTATTCAGCGTTTGCTGAATTCGCTTCGCTAGATTCTTCTTCTTTAGCTTCTACCGCCATATCAACAGTTTGGTTGTCGATGAGGCGTGCTTTACCTAAGAAGGCAGACATCAGGATCACGGCTTGAGTGGTCTCTGTTGTGATTGCTTGAAGTGTGCGAGCATCACGAATGAAGATTTCATCTGGCTGCAAACCGGCAGCGCGTAATTGATCATTCGCATCTTCAATCACTGAAGCGTAATCGTCACGACCACCACGCATCGCGCTACTGATCCAGCGCATAGTACGTGCTAAAACAGGTGCGCGTTGACGCTCATCAATCGTTAGCAGGCCATTGCGAGAGCTCATTGCAAGGCCGTCCATTTCACGAACGGTTGCGACACCTACGATTTCGATGTCCATTGCTAGATCATCAACCATCTTACGAATAACAGCAAGCTGTTGGAAATCTTTCTCACCAAAGCAAGCTACATCAGGTTGAACGATGTTGAATAACTTATTTACGATAGTCGTCACGCCACGGAAATGGCCCGGACGAGAAGCGCCTTCAAGAATCGTAGAAAGCCCAGGCACATCGACAAAAGTCTGTTTATCTAAGCCTTCAGGGTAAATGGTCTCTGGTGTCGGTGTGAATACCAACTCGACGCCTTCGCCGCTTAGCTTGCTAAGATCTTCTTCAAGTGTACGAGGGTAGTTATTTAAATCGTCTGCACGTTCAAACTGCATCGGGTTGACAAAGATGCTTACCACAACGACATCGGCGTACTCGCGTGCTTTACGAACCAGTGTTAGATGGCCTTCGTGTAGGTTGCCCATGGTTGGGACAAACGCAACTTTACGACCTTCACGTTTGAACGTCTTGATCTGTTCACGAATGGCTGAGATTTCTGCAAAAGTGTGCATGCATTTATCCTCTAGGCAATAGTATGAGCGTCGTCTGGGAACACTGCGCTTTCAACGTCTTCCATGTATTTTGCCACAGCTGTACGCATATCGCCTGTTTCAGCAAGGAAGTTTTTTGAGAACTTTGGCATGTAGTTCGCCGAAATTCCGAACATATCGTGCATAACTAGGATTTGACCGTCCGTTACGTTACCTGCACCGATGCCAATTACTGGTACATCAAGTACTTGAGTAATACGAGCTGCCAATTCAGCTGGAACACACTCGAGTAAAACAATTTGAGCGCCGGCTTCTTGCAGTGCTAATGCATCTTTTACCATACGATCGGCTTTTTCTTGATCGCGACCTTGCACTTTGTAACCACCAAAGATGTTTACAGATTGTGGTGTTAGGCCCAAGTGTGCACAGACTGGTACCGCGCGTTCCGTTAGCATTTTTACGGTATCTACTAACCAGTCGCCGCCTTCAATTTTTACCATATTTGCGCCAGCACGCATGAGTACTGCTGCGTTCTCACACGCTTGCTCTGGCGTTGCGTAGCTCATGAATGGCATATCAGCCATCAAAAGACAATTCGGGCTACCAGCGCGTACACAGCGAGTGTGATAAGCAATATCTTCAACAGTAACAGGTAACGTGTCAGTCTTACCTTGCAGAACCATGCCTAGAGAGTCACCTACCAGTAAAACTGGCATTTCTTGGCTTTCGAAAAGTTGGGCAAAGCTTGCATCGTATGCAGTTGAAGTAGCAAATTTACGACCTTCTTGCTTCCACTTAATCAGGTCGTTAATGGTCATTTTTTTCATTGTTTTATCCTCACTAGGAGTTGGCTATGACTGCCAAATATTGAGGCCGTTGCGATCTACTTTTTCAAGTAGTGACGACACCTCGATCCCGTCTGGGAGTTGTAAACTTGGTGCAATTTCCGCAAGAGGGTAGAGTACGAACTCGCGCTCTCTCATTCCATAATGTGGAACTGTCAGTCTTTCGGAATCAATCACCTCATTGCCGTATAACACGATGTCGAGATCCAAGGTTCTTGGTCCCCAACGCTCGTCTTTACGGACACGCCCTTGCTCTTGCTCTATTGCTTGGGTGCAATCGAGCAGTTCAAGTGGCGTCAAATTGGTTTTAATTGCCACAACCGCATTGATGTAATCCGGCTGGTTTTGCGGACCCATTGGTGTGCTGCTGTATAGCGAAGAAGCTTGAATAAACTCTGTTTTAGGCAGGGTCTTCAGTGCTTCAATCGCTAATTTAGCTTGGCTGACGGGATCAGCCAAGTTACTGCCTACCGCAATGTACGCTGTGATCATGAGTTTGGTTTACTCTTTTTCTTGCGATAGGTTTTACGACGTCGTTGGCCTGTTTTTGGTGCTTGGCCATCTAGGTCTGCAGCCATGGCTTGGCGCATTTCTCGGCCAGCATTTTGGAAAGTTTCCCACCACT
Source organism: Vibrio jasicida CAIM 1864 = LMG 25398 (assembly GCF_000400365.1). Taxonomy (GTDB): domain Bacteria; phylum Pseudomonadota; class Gammaproteobacteria; order Enterobacterales; family Vibrionaceae; genus Vibrio; species Vibrio jasicida. Next base: position 41,338 of record NZ_BAOG01000053.1, read on the forward strand.
TAGCAAGCTTCTGAGTGTCGCCGCCTTCAATTTCACCGCGCATTTCAAGAAAATCAAAGCCAGCTCTAAATTTATTGAGCTCCATCAGGCGGAAAGCACGTTTACCATTGCGACGTGGAAGACGTAATTGCAGCTGCCAAATCTCGCGTATGGTCGCGGTATGACGGCGCGGAATGGCGATTGAACGTACTTGGTCATCAAGAATGATGTTGCTTGCTTCCATGATGGCATCGTAATGGCACAGATTACGCTGTTCCATGAGTTTGTCTGCCATTGCACACAGTGGGTACCACAGCATTGCAGCAAACATAAAGGCAGGGTTAATACGCTTACCTTCTTCGATGCGCATATCGGTTGAATCTAACACTAAATCAAGCATTTGCTCAGTGTGAGATTCATAATCTTCAGTGAAGTGCTCTGAAATTGCAGGGAACAACTGTTGGAATAAGTTGTATTCACGCAATAAATGGTAGGTTTCTAGCCCATACCCAGACTGAAGCAGTTTCAGTGATTCCTCGAACAGACGTGCCGATGGAATATCACGTAGTAGTGGTGCCATCTCTTCGATTGGTGCCGCGGTATCTTCTTCGATATCGAAGTCCAATTTCACCGCAAAGCGAACTGCACGCAGCATACGTACTGGGTCTTCGCGGTAACGGGTTTCTGGGTCACCAATCAGGCGAATAAGGCGATCTTCTAGATCTTCAATACCACGCGCATAATCGTGAATTGAGTAGTCTGCGATGTTGTAGTACATCGAGTTAATCGTGAAGTCGCGACGTTCGGCATCTTCATCTACGGTGCCGTATACGTTGTCGCGAAGTAGCATCCCTTCTTTCGATTGCTGGGAGATACTTTTGTTCTGTTGCTCTTGGTGGTGACCACGGAACGTTGCAACTTCGATGATGTCTCGACCAAACATAATGTGTGCGAGACGGAAGCGACGACCGATCAAACGGCAGTTTCTAAATAACTGTTTGATCTGCTCTGGTGTCGCGTTCGTTGCAATATCAAAGTCTTTTGGTTTTTGTCCAAGCAGTAAGTCTCGAACCCCGCCACCTACAAGATAAGCATCGAAACCGGCACCGTTCAGTCGGTATAGCACTTTCAGTGCATTGTCACTGATATGCTTACGCGAGATGTTGTGCTCTTCACGAGTAATTACATTAAGAGCGAGTTCTGGGATCATGGCAGATTCGCTTGGTGTATAGTCGTTTGTATTCATGTGCATCTGGCAATAACTGGGTTTAATCCAATCTTGCTTTGGTTAGTTTCTACGCCTCGAGGGCCAATTTTGCGGCTAATGATAGCCTACGCAGTGCCATTTGAGAATCACGGTGTGATCTCGATCTCTGCTGGAAGCTGTTCTAAGTGCCAATTTTCGCAACCCCAACGCAGTATTTCTTCAAGGTTTGCGCCTTTTACATCGTCAGGTATATCAAAGCCTAAAAATGTCATGGCATGCAGCAGAGCTGGCTTCGGATTGTCGACATCAATAGCCGTCGCATGGTTTTGTTTTGACAGCTTATTACCGTTTGAATCCATCGCTAACGGTAAGTGTAAATAGCTTACTTCTGGTTGCCCAAGTATTTGGTATAAGCTGATTTGACGACCTGTGGGCTCAATTAAATCCGCACCACGAACGACTTCGGTAACCCCTTGGTCGATGTCATCTAATACTACCGCAAGATTATAGGCAAATAATCCATCTCGACGCTTAATAATGAAATCTTCATTTACTAGAGCTTCTGGAATCGTCATGGTGCCTTGTTTCTTATCGAGAAAATCAGCGATAGGTTTGGTCATTTTTAGGCGAATCGCGCCTTCTTTCAAGCCTTTATCTCGACATGTTCCCGGATAATAGCCGCCGTGTTCTTTAATTTGCTTGCGAGTACATTGGCAATAATAAGCGTCGCCATTCTTTAACCAAGCATCGATTTGTGTTTGGTATAAGTGATGACGTTCGCTTTGGTATACGACGTTGCCGTCCCAGTGCAAATGGTAAGCGCGTAGTGCACTTAGAATCTCGTCAGAAGCTCCCGGCATTTCTCTGGGTGGATCAAGGTCTTCGATACGTACCAACCAATCTCCGTGATTGGCTTTCGCTTGAAAGTAGCTGCCGAGCGCAGCTACTAACGATCCAAAATGTAATGGCCCAGAAGGGGATGGTGCGAATCGACCTACATAGCGTGTCATGCGTGTATCTCGAAATTATTCTAATAAAGCTAAGCCAAAACAAAAAGGGAGCCTGAGCTCCCTTTCAATAATCATCATGCTTGGTTGATTAACCTTGCATTTGTTTCTCTTTGATCTCTGCAAGTGTTTTACAGTCGATACAAAGGTCTGCGGTTGGACGCGCTTCAAGGCGACGAACACCAATTTCAACACCACATGATTCACAGAAGCCGAAATCTTCTTCAGTGATTTTATCTAGTGTTTTTTCGATCTTCTTGATCAGGCGACGCTCACGGTCACGGTTACGCAGTTCTAAGCTGAACTCTTCCTCTTGAGAAGCACGGTCAACTGGATCTGGGAAGTTTGCTGCTTCGTCCTGCATATGGTGTACAGTGCGATCGACTTCTTCCCTGAGCTGATTACGCCAAGCTGTTAAGATTTTCGTAAAGTGTTCAACCTGTTCTGGTGACATGTACTCTTCACCAGGCTTTTCCTGATATGGCTCCACACCGGCAATGGCTAGGATGCCTATCGTTTTCTTCTTTGATTCTGGCATACAGCATCTCCTACTTACACCTAGTCAACTGCTTTGCAGTCAATTTAAGGCGGGTATCTATAGCAAAAAGAGGCGGTGCAGGCAATTACTGAATTGCAAACTTATCGTCATTGTGAAGATGACATCATTTTTTCTCTTAATTGATAAATTCAATAGCAGAGATTAGCTTGACTTCAGTATTGCTCAGTTCAGCTTTGTAGCAGAGAACTTCCACTCCAGCGTCTTGTGCTTGTTTTAGTAAAGTTGAATATTTCGCGTCTATATGGTGCGCCGCAGATACTTTTTCAATACCTGAATGTAAAACAGTGAATAAAAGTATGGCTCTACTTCCAGTTTGTGCCATTTCTGTGAGCTCTCGCAGGTGCTTTTGTCCTCGAGTAGTCACGGCATCAGGGAAATAGCCTTGGCCGGATGCGCTTTCTTCATCCAACAGCGTGACGCTTTTCACTTCTATATAACACTTTGATTTGTCACTTGCGCTGAGCAAGATATCAATTCGACTATTTTCATTGCCATATTTCACTTCAGTTTGAAGTTTGTCATACCCACACAGTTCTGAAATGACATTATTTTCAATTGCTTCTACGGCAAGTTGGTTAGCTCGAGCGGTGTTAATACAGATTTTATGGCCCTGTTGTGTTTCACTGAGCTCCCAACTATTGGGATATTTGCGCTTAGGGTTATCAGAAGTGGAGTACCAAACTTTGTTGCCTGGTGTGGCGCAGCCTGTCATTGCACCAGTATTGGCACAGTGGATAGTGCGAACTTCGCCGTTATCCAATTCGATATCGGCAAGAAAGCGTTTGTAGCGTTTGAGCAGAGTCGCTGACTCTAGAGTAGGTTCGAAATGCATTTTGCTTCTTTAGGGGGGACTGTTTTTATGTACAATGTTGCCAACATTACAACACAAGGTATTTCCTTTGTCACAATTGCCGATTGAAGCCGTGATGCCGCAATTACTTGCTGCGGTTAATCATCAACATCAAGTGATCTTAAAAGCTGCGCCGGGTGCCGGTAAGTCGACATTCTTTCCTCTAAAGCTTCTTCAAAGCCAAACCGTCACGGGCAAAATCATCATGCTAGAACCAAGACGTTTAGCGGCTCGTAATATTGCGCGTTATCTAGCACAGCAGTTGGGGGAACAAGTTGGAGATCGAGTTGGTTATCGTGTACGTGGTGAGACGAAGGTAAGTAAAAATACGCAACTTGAAATTGTAACGGAAGGGATCATGACTCGGATGATCCAAAATGACCCAGAGTTAGATGGCATCGACCTGCTGATCTTTGATGAGTTTCATGAGCGAAGTATTCATGCTGATACGGCATTGGCCTTTAGTTTAGAGGTTCAAGAAGCGTTGAGAGACGACCTCAAGCTGGTAGTGATGTCAGCTACGCTTGACCAAGATGCCTTACAAAGCTTGTTGCCAGAGGCTGAATATATTGAGTCTGAAGGGCGAAGTTTTGAGGTGGAAACACGTTATTTACCTCTGGGTACAAATGATCATTTGCCCACATCAATGGCAAGGACGATTGAAAGTCTAATTCAGAAAGAAACAGGGTCGTTGCTCGCTTTTCTGCCCGGCGTTGGGGCAATTAAGCAGGTCGCGGAACGTCTGTCACATCTTCCTAATTCTGTGGAAGTTTGCCCTTTATATGGTCAATTGAGCTTTGCCGAGCAACAAAAAGCCATTGCTCCCGCTTCTGGAGGTAAACGCAAAGTCGTGCTCGCGACTAACATTGCTGAAACTTCTTTGACCATTGAAGGCATTCGATTGGTCGTCGATTCTGGATTAGAACGTGTGGCGCGTTTTGATTTGAAGAATGGACTTACGCGCTTGGAGCAAGTGCGAGTGGCACAATCGTCTGCGATTCAACGTGCTGGTCGTGCAGGGCGTATTGAAGAGGGCATTTGCGTCCGATTGTATTCGGAAAGCCAATTCAAGCAGCAACCGCAAGTTCCCCAACCAGAAATCCTGCACTCAGATTTAGCAAGCTTGGTCATGGAACTATCATTCTGGGGAGCAGGGGATATCGCAGAACTTAAATGGTTGAATATTCCTTCTTCAGCATCGCTTGCTCAGGCTAAACAGCTGTTGATTTCTTTAGGGTTACTTACCGAGCAAGGCCAACTCACTTCTGCAGGTAAAACGGCCCACGCTCTTGGTGTAGAGCCGCGCTCAGCAGCAATGATGATTCAAGCACAGCAGTGCAGTGAAAAAATGCTAAATACCGCTTTGGCTGCGGTCGCCCTAATTGAAGAGCCCGAGCGCAATGTGACTAACATCGCGCATAGCCTACATCGCTGGGTAAGTGGTACACATGCAAAGAAAGCTATATTGCACAAGCGATCTCAAGCGCTGGCGCACAAACTGGATACAGTATTCAGCCTACCTGATGTTGATGAGCGAGTGCTAGCGTTAGTATTGAGCTTAGCTTTCCCCGATCGCATTGCGCAGCAGCGTGTTAACCAATATGGTCGTTTTACTTTGTCGAACGGGCATGGTGCTGAGTGTCGACCAGAAGAGACACTCGGTGGTTGTGATTACTTAGTTGCGATTGATTTGATGCGCTCGCATTCTAACTCAAGCCAAATTAACCTAGCTTGTGACTTAGATATCAACGCATTACAAGAAACGTTCGAGCACCTTTTCACGACGGCTGAGCTGGTTGATTGGGATGAGAAAAAAGGCCGTTTGATTGCCGAACGCCAAATCAAACTTGGTCAACTGGTGATTAAGCGTGAAGCCTTGCCGAGTCCGGGTAAAGAAAAAATGACACAAGCTTTACTCACTTATGTCCGCCGTCAGGGCTTACAGAGTCTAAACTGGACGTCGGCAGCGGAAAATTTGTTAGAACGTATTCGCTGCGCAGTGGAATGGTTACCTGAGCAAGCTTGGCCAAGTTTTGATGAGACCAGTTTGCTTAATGGCCTAGAAGAGTGGCTAGAGCCGTACATGAGCACGGTTTCATCGGCGAAAAATTTGGCGAAAGTGAACCTAGTGGAAGCGTTGAACGCTCGATTAGGTTGGCCGTTGAATCAACAGATTGATGAGTGGTTGCCAGAAGATTATCGCTTACCAACAGGTTCGAAAAAGCGCATTCGTTACCAATTTGGTCATGAGCCTGTGCTGTCAGTGCGTATGCAAGAAGTGTTTGGAGAGAGCACTTCTCCAACGGTGGCACAAGGTCGCAAGCGATTGGTGTTAGAGTTACTTTCTCCAGCACAACGGCCTCTTCAGGTGACAACGGATTTAGCTGCCTTTTGGGCAGGAAGCTACAAAGAAGTGCAAAAAGAGATGAAAGGCCGATATCCAAAACACGTTTGGCCTGATGATCCTGCCACTCATGTAGCGACAACAAAAACAAAAAGACAATTGAATAATGACTGATACAAAAAAGCCCGGTGCAAAAAGAGCACCAGCGAAGAAAACAACGTCAAGTAAAACGACTGCCACTAAGAAAAGCGGTGCGAAGCGACCGAGAAAACCGCCATCGAAGAAGCCAAGTAATGGCAAGCGGTCTTGGCTTAAAATCATTTGGTCATTCAGTTGGAAGGCGGGTATTGCGTTGGCCGCAGTATTGCTTTTCGTCGGGATTTATTTAGATAGTGTGGTGAAAGATCGTTTCGATGGGCAGTTATTTGATTTGCCAACGGTCGTGTACGCTCGCATTCTCAATTTGAATCCGGGTGAAAACATAACCATCAAAGAAATGCGTAACGAGCTAGATGTTTTGAATTACCGTAAGGTTAGTCAACCGCGTTATCCTGGCGAATACTCTTCCTCTTCCACTCGTATTGAGCTCATCCGTCGTCCTTTTGAATTTGCTGATGGCCCTGAGCCTGATCGTCACGTGATGTTGCATTTCTCAAGCAGCGGCTTAACGCGCATTCAATCTCTCGAATCAAAAGGAGATTTAGGTTACTTGCGTATTGAACCTAAGATGTTGGGTATGCTGGAGAAAGATCAAAACGAACAACGATTGTTCCTACGTCGTGATCAATTCCCTGAAATTCTTGTCGATGCACTTCTTGCGACCGAAGATCGTGATTTCTACCAGCATGATGGAGTCTCTCCTTTGGCGATTGGTCGTGCACTTGTTGCCAACATCAAGGCAGGCCGTACCGTACAAGGTGGCAGTACGCTGACCCAGCAGTTAGCAAAAAACTTATTCTTAACTCGTGATAAAACGTTATGGCGTAAAGTTCGTGAAGCGTATATCGCACTGATTTTGGATTATCGATACAGCAAAGATCGAATTCTTGAGGCTTACCTCAACGAAGTTTATCTCGGTCAAAGTGGCGGGGATGCGATTCATGGCTTTGCTTTGGCATCACGATACTACTTTGGACAACCAATCCAGGAGCTTCGTATCGACCAACTTGCGATGCTGGTGGGTATGGTTAAAGGGCCATCTTACTACAATCCAATTCGTTACCCTGAGCGCACGAAAACACGTCGTGATCTAGTTTTACGCCTCTTGATGCAACAAGACATGCTGACTTCTGAACAGTATGAACAAGCAGTCAATCGTCCGTTAGATACGCAAAGTAAACCTCGTATAGCAAGCCGTCAGCCCGCTTATTTCCAGCAACTGAATATTGAGCTGAAAGAAAAAGTGGGTGATAACTTCAAAGCTGAAACGGGGTTACGTTTGTTTACGTCTCTCGATCCTGTTTCGCAAAGTAAGCTAGAACAAGCGATTGCGAAAAAGGTACCTGAGTTGGCTAAGCGAGCAGGTAAAGAACTTGAAGCTGCAGCGGTTGCGGTTGACCGTCATAGTGGCGAGATTCGTGCCATGGTTGGTGGTAAGCGTGTCGGCTACGAGGGCTTTAACCGAGCATTGAATGCGAGTCGTCCAATTGGTTCGTTAGTGAAGCCTGCAATTTACTTGACGGCATTAGAGCAACCAGAGAAATACAACCTCGCTACCACACTTCACGATACGCCGTTAAGTTTGAAAGGCAGTAAGGGTAGCGTTTGGTCGCCACGTAATTTCGACCGTAAATTCCGTGGTGATGTGCCTCTATACCTAGCACTAGCGAAATCTCTTAATGTGCCAACCGTTCGTTTGGGGATGGAACTCGGTATTCCTGAGGTTTCTGATACGCTAGAACGTCTCGGCGTTGATAAAAATGAGATCCGCCCAGTGCCATCTATGTTCTTAGGTTCTTTCTCTCTGACGCCATTTGAAGTCGCACAGATGTACCAGACGGTAACAAACTCGGGTAAACGCGCGAAACTGTCAGCATTGCGTTCGGTTATCGATATGGATGGTAATGTGATTTATCAATCACTGCCTCGTTCGGCTCAGGCTGTTGATCAGCAAGCGGCATGGCTAACTACATACGCAATGAAGCAAGGTGTTGCACAAGGAACTGGCCGTTTCTTACAAAGCCAATTCTCATGGGCGGCGTTAGCAGGTAAAACGGGCACCAGTAATGACAGCCGTGATAGTTGGTTTGTCGGTGTTGATGGTCGGGAAGTGACAACCGTTTGGCTGGGGCGCGATGATAATAAATCTACCAAGTTGACGGGTTCAAGCGGTGCTCTGCGTGTTTACGCTGAATATTTGCAGCAACGTATTCCTGAGCGACTGGAATTGCCATGGCCAAAAGAAGTGACGACATTGGGTTTCCAAAAAGCGGCGAATGGTGCGTTGGAACTGAACTGTCGTAGCGAATATAAGTTGCCAGTGTGGGATAAAACAGGCCAAATAAAACAGCAGTGCGAGAAAAAATCGAACTGGTTGAATAATTTATTTGATTGGTAAGGCTACCAAAAACGCTATCACTGACTTGTTTCATTGGTCGATTCTTAGTAAAAGTAGTTGATCAATATTCAGTAAAGGAAGATGTGAATGTTCAAAAAGATGTCCAATAGCCCGTTAGTGCATGGTTTTGCGCTTTGGGTCTGCTCCTTTTTGATTGCCACACCTTCCTTTGCTAAACATCTCGAAGAGGACGGCTCTCGTCCTAAAATTGCGGTGGTTCTCGCTGGTGGTGGTGCGAAAGGCGCTGCGCATATTGGTGTGCTTAAAGCCCTTGAAGAGATGAACATTCCCGTTGATATCATTACCGGCACAAGCATGGGCGCTTATGTCGGTGGTTTGTACGCGACGGGTATGAGTGCTGATGAAATTGAGAGTTTTATCTACAGCGTGGATTGGAACAGCGGTTACCGAGATCGCGTTGATCGCAGCCAACGTCGCGTTCGCGACAAAGAATACGAAGACCGCTACCAAATAACGACAGATCTTGGTCTGAGGTTTGGTGAGGTGCGTTCCCCAACTGGTGTTGTGCAAGGGCAGAACATGTTGCGCATTCTGCGCGAAACGACGGGCAATCTAGGACGCTTTGACTCTTTTGACCAACTTGCTATCCCTTATCGTTCTGTCGCGACTGACATCGTCGAGCTTGATGAAGTCGTGCTCGATAACGGTTACTTAGTTGATGCGATGATGGCGAGCATGTCGGTACCGGGCGCGCTTCCTCCATACGAGCTCAACGGTCATATGCTGGTGGATGGTGGCGTTGTCAATAACATGCCTGTCGACGTAGCGCGCGCGATGGGAGCGGATATAGTCATTGCGGTCGACATCAGTACAGATTATAAAAACAAAGAAGACTTCACCGGCTTGTTTGCGGTTGCGGATCAGTTGTCGAATTATTTGGTGCGTCGTAGCACTCAAGAGCAAGCGGAAACTCTGAAAGATGATGATGTTTACATTCGTCCAGATGTTGGGCAAATGGAAACCGTAGAATTTGAAAAGATGCCGAGTGCATTTCAAGCTGGCTACGACATCACTAAAAAACTCAAATCCAAGCTTGAATCCTTGAGTGTCTCTAACGCGGAATACCAAAAATATATCGAGCACAAACAAGACGTTCGTAAAGGATTAGAATATGGTGATGAGCGGGTTGTTGATCAAATTGTTATTGTCAATAACACCCACTACAGTGATGTCTTACTGACCAACCGACTCGAGCTTGATACTGGTCGTCCTCTCAAAACGGCTGAAATCGAAAAAGCAGTCGAAAATCTTTATGCCTTAGATCGCTTTGAACTGATTACTTACCATTTCGAAGAGATTGAAGGTGTTAACCTACTTGTCTTTGAAGTGAATGAGAAGTCTTGGGGACCAAACTACCTGAACTTCCGCTTTTTCTTAGAAGATGACTTTAATACTGACAGCCAATATGGCATTGGTATCTCGTCGAACTTCACTAATCTAAATTCACATGGTGCCGAGCTAACGCTGAATGTTGACATGGGTACGGATAAGTTGATTGAAGCCGAGCTTTATTCACCGGTATTGTCGAGTCAGGAGTTGTTTGTTTCGGGTAAATTGAATTACAACAACGAAAACCGAAACTGGCCTTTTAGTGATTTAGAAAACCCAGATATAGGTTCGGTTTACGATTTTCTTCCCGTCTCGTATACCGAGTTCATAACGGAACTTGCTGCGGGTGTACAACCGACGTTATGGCAAGAGTTCCGTGTTGGTGGGCGTTATACCAAAGGGCAAATAGAGGCCTCAACGCTCGCATCTGCCGGGACTTTTGATTACGAGCGTTTGGGGGTGTTTGCTAACTACCGTCTAGATACCTTAGACGACTTTGCTTTTCCCACGCATGGTATGTTGATTGATTTGGATTACCTGGTGTCTCATGACAAGAGCCCTGAGGATTTTCGTCAAACCAATACTAATGGTGATATCGAAGATACTGTGTATGAGATCACGGCACGTTTCAAAGGCGCAGTGACGCACAGTCGTCATACTTTAGTCGGACAGGCGGAATACAGCTTTGTAGAAAGCAAAAACTCCTCGATCCCGTTAGACCCACGTGAACTTGGTGGTTTCTTGAATCTATCTGGTATCCCACGTAATAGCCTGATTGGGCAGAACTTATTCTATACCAGCTTGGTGTATCGTTATAAATGGATGGATAACGACTTCGGGCTGTTTGAAGCGCCAGTGTACCTAGGCGCATCACTTGAACACGGTGGTGTTTGGTCAGATAACGATCTGAAGCTTAATGAAGCGCCACTGTATAATGCCGCATCGATTTTCTTTGGTGTTGATTCACCAGTAGGACCAATCATGTTGGCATACGGTCGTACAGAGCAAGATTTAGATGCTGTGTACCTGATCGTTGGAACATCATTTAAATAACCGGGAAAAGGACAGCAATATCTCCGCATATTTAGCCAAAATAAACAGGACTTTAGTCGTAAGTTGCTATGTTGGTCAAAATGATGAGATTTTAATTTAAGGTTAAATTTGCTATCCTTTCGCCCACAGTTTGGCCTCTGCGGCGCTGTTTCTCAATCAAGAATTGAATGAAAACAAGGGCAATGGAGAGCCAAGTTTCCAAGGATGTTCACTCCTTTACTTTTAAAAACAGTAATAAGAAGGAGGAACCGCAATGAGAGGAAAAAGTCGTGCTTGAAGCCTACCGTAAACACGTCGAAGAGCGTGCTGCCGAAGGAGTTGTTCCTAAACCGCTAGACGCAGAACAAGTTGCTGGACTTGTTGAACTTCTGAAAAATCCCCCGCAAGGTGAAGAAGCCTTTATTCTTGACCTGCTAGAGAACCGTATCCCACCGGGCGTAGACGAAGCGGCTTATGTTAAAGCTGGCTTTTTGACTGCGGTTGCTAAAGGCGAAGTATCGTCTCCACTTGTTAGCCGTGAAAAGGCAGCAGAATTACTAGGTACGATGCAAGGTGGTTATAACATCGCTCCGCTCGTCGAGTTTTTAGATGATGATGTTCTTGCGGCTATCGCAGCAAAAGCACTGTCTCATACCCTGTTAATGTTTGATGCTTTCTATGATGTTGAAGAAAAAGCGAAAGCGGGCAACACGTTCGCTCAACAAGTCCTTCAATCTTGGGCGGAAGCCGAGTGGTTTACAACGAAAGAGAAAGTAGCGGAAAAAATCACGGTTAAAGTCTTTAAGGTAACCGGTGAAACTAACACCGATGACCTGTCTCCAGCTCCAGATGCTTGGTCTCGTCCAGATATTCCAGTGCACGCGAAAGCGATGCTCAAGATGGAACGTGATGGCATCAACCCGGATCAACCTGGCAGCGTTGGTCCAATCAACCAAATTGAAGAACTGCAAAAAGACGGCATTCCACTAGCATACGTAGGTGATGTTGTTGGTACGGGTTCTTCGCGTAAATCAGCGACCAACTCAGTATTATGGTTTATGGGCGAAGATATCCCATTTGTACCAAACAAGCGTACTGGTGGTATCTGTCTAGGCGGTAAGATTGCGCCTATCTTCTACAATACGATGGAAGATTCAGGAGCGTTACCAATTGAACTAAACGTACAAGACATGAATATGGGCGATGTGATCGACATTTACCCGTACGAAGGTGTGGTTCGTAAAGAAGGTTCTGAGATCTCAAGCTTTGAACTGAGTAAAGTGCTGCTTGATGAGGTACGTGCTGGTGGTCGTATTCCATTGATCATCGGTCGTGGTCTAACGAGCCGTGCTCGAGTAGCTCTTGGTCTTGAAGAGACAGATTTGTTTGCTAAACCCGTTGATCCAACTGCTTCTGACAAAGGTTATACATTAGCTCAGAAGATGGTCGGTAAAGCATGTGGCGTAGAAGGTGTGCGTGCTGGTCAATATTGTGAGCCTAAGATGACAACGGTAGGTTCTCAGGATACGACTGGCCCTATGACGCGTGATGAGCTAAAAGATCTTGCGTGTCTTGGTTTCTCAGCGGATCTCGTGATGCAGTCATTCTGTCATACGTCAGCATATCCGAAACCAGTCGACGTGAACACGCACCACACACTACCTGATTTCATTATGAACCGTGGCGGTGTATCGCTTCGTCCAGGCGATGGTGTTATCCACTCATGGCTGAACCGTATGCTTCTGCCAGATACTGTTGGTACTGGTGGTGATTCGCATACTCGTTTCCCTCTGGGTATTTCATTCCCAGCAGGTTCAGGTCTAGTGGCATTTGCAGCAGCAACAGGCGTTATGCCTCTTGATATGCCTGAATCAATCTTGGTGCGCTTTAAGGGTGAAATGCAGCCAGGTATCACGCTACGTGATCTTGTACACGCCATTCCTCTATACGGTATCAAACAAGGTCTGCTAACAGTAGAGAAAGCGGGTAAGATCAACGAATTCTCAGGCCGTGTCCTAGAAATTGAAGGTGTTGAGCACTTATCTGTGGAACAAGCATTTGAACTTTCAGATGCATCGGCAGAGCGCTCAGCAGCGGGTTGTACTGTGAAGCTTTCTCAAGAGTCGATTGATGAATACCTAAACTCGAACATCACTATGCTGAAATGGATGATTTCGGAAGGTTACGGTGACCGTCGTACAATCGAACGTCGTATTACTGCGATGGAAGAGTGGTTAGCAAACCCAGAGTTGATGGAAGCAGATTCAGACGCTGAATACGCACATGTGATTGAAATCGATCTAGCGGAAATCAACGAACCAATTCTTTGTGCACCTAACGATCCAGATGATGCGCGTCTTCTGTCTGACGTTCAGGGTACTCAGATTGATGAAGTATTTATCGGTTCTTGTATGACGAACATTGGTCACTTCCGTGCAGCAGGTAAATTGCTCGACAAGTTTAACGGCCAGCTTGATACTCGCTTATGGGTAGCACCACCAACCAAGATGGACCGTGACCAACTAACTGAAGAAGGTTACTACGGTATTTATGGCCGTGCCGGCGTTCGTATTGAAACGCCAGGGTGCTCGCTATGTATGGGTAACCAGGCTCGTGTTGCGGATAAAGCAACGGTAATGTCGACGTCTACTCGTAACTTCCCGAATCGTCTAGGTACTGGTGCGAACGTTTATCTATCCTCGGCTGAACTTGCAGCGGTTGGTGCGATTCTAGGTAAGATTCCAACTAAGGAAGAATACCTGTCTTACATGGACCAGATTGATGCGACAGCAGCAGACACATACCGCTACTTGAATTTCCACAAGATGGAACAGTACACCAAGAAAGCAGATGATGTGATCTTCCAAGAGCCTGCATAATCTTAGCAAGTTTTGTTAATACTTGAATAAGCGCTCACCGATTGGTGGGCGCTTTTTTTGTGGAACGCTGCGCTTCGAAAAGAGAGAATGCTTCGCTCTAGGAATCGGGAAGTAAGCGCTAGAATATTAAAGATAAACGTGTGAGCTCAAAACACGTTGATAGTCTTTGTCCCTCAAAAGATAAAATGAAACCGTCTCTCGTCTCTCGTCTCTCGTCTCTCGTCTCTCGTCTCTCGTCTCTCGCTTCTCCCATCCAACATCTCCCTGTATACTCCGCACCAAATTGATACGAAAAGGCGATCACGATGGAATTTGAATTCATCCGCAACACATTGATGGGCGAATACTATGTCAAATGCAGCATGGGGCATGAGATTGTGGGTCGTTGGTTGCAAGAAGAAATAGGCAAAGACCCAGCAAAAATTGCTCAGGTAGAAGCTTTAATTAATCAGGCATTTTCTTCGCCATCTCAAGAGCATAGATTAACCGGTGCAGAGATCAGTTTGATGATCCACGGTGATGAGGTGCTAGTGCAAGAAAACGCGCTTGGCCATGAGTATGAAGTGGAAATGGAAAGCGAGTTTGATTTCTACGATGCAGAGAGTACAGCCAGCTGTGGTATAGAAGATTTTTGTGCCTTGATAGAGCAATGGAAAGACTTTTTGAACATTTAATGCACAGTTTTGGGTAGTCTAATTAGGATTGCCTTATATTTGTGAAAAGGGTGCACCGATATGGTGCGCCCTTTTTGTTTATAAGTTTGTTAATTTCACTAATTCTATAAAAATCAATGGGATAAAAAGTTGGCACGCCGCTTGGATTAATATGAATGTTTCAGGATGAAAGCTGCGGAGAAGATTCAATGAAAATCATTAATGCCATTATAAAACCTTTTAAGTTAGACGATGTACGCGAAGCATTGGCTGATGTCGGTATTGAAGGGATGACAGTATCAGAGGTTAAAGGTTTTGGTCGTCAGAAAGGCCACACGGAGCTATACCGTGGCGCCGAGTATCAAGTCGACTTTCTACCAAAAGTAAAACTAGAAATCGCTACCCATGCAGACAATGTGGAGCGCGTGGTAGAAGCCATCACTAAAGCGGCGCAAACCGGCAAGATTGGTGACGGTAAGATTTTTGTCTACGACTTAAACCAAGCGGTGCGTATACGTACTGGCGAAATGGACGCAGAAGCACTTTAAGAATTCAAGGGATTGGAGAACTATCATGGAATTAACAACAACGGTAACTGAATTACGTTACGCACTCGACACCTTTTTCTTCCTCATTTCCGGTGCGTTGGTCATGTGGATGGCAGCAGGTTTTGCCATGCTAGAAGCGGGCTTAGTTCGCTCTAAAAATACAACAGAAATTCTAACTAAAAACATCTGTCTTTACGCGATCGCTTGTACCATGTTCCTATTGGTTGGCTACAACATTATGTATGTCGATAACGGTGAAGGCGGTTGGTTACCATCATTTGGTGCACTAATTGGCACACAAGGTGAAGGTGCTGACCACTCTCTAGAATCGGACTTCTTCTTCCAGGTCGTATTTGTAGCAACAGCAATGTCAGTGGTTTCTGGCGCGGTTGCAGAGCGTATGAAGCTTTGGTCTTTCCTAATTTTCTCAGCGGTACTGACTGCATTTATTTACCCAATGGAAGGTTACTGGACTTGGGGTGGTGGCTTCCTATCAGAAGCAGGCTTTAGTGACTTTGCGGGATCAGGTATCGTACACATGGCGGGTGCTTCAGCAGCATTAGCTGGCGTACTATTACTGGGTGCACGTAAAGGTAAATACGGTAAAAATGGCGAAATCTACCCAATCCCAGGTTCAAACATGCCTCTTGCTACATTGGGTACGTTTATCCTTTGGTTCGGTTGGTTCGGTTTCAACGGCGGTTCTCAACTTATGGTTTCGGATTTTGAGAACGCGACTGCAGTTGGTCAAATTTTCCTAAACACCAACGCTGCAGCTGCAGCAGGTGCAATTGCCGCACTATTTGTATGTAAAACAACTTGGGGTAAAGCAGACCTAACGATGATTTTGAACGGTGCGTTAGCTGGTCTTGTTGCTATCACGGCTGACCCTCTATCTCCATCACCGCTTTATGCTGTGGCGATTGGTGCGGTATCAGGCGCGCTAGTAGTATTCAGCATCATCGGTTTGGATAAGATTAAGATTGATGATCCAGTAGGTGCTATCTCAGTTCACGGTGTGTGTGGTTTCTTCGGCCTAATGGTTGTGCCACTGAGCAACGGTGATGCAACGTTTGGTGTACAGCTTCTAGGTGCGGCAGTTATCTTTGCTTGGGTATTTGGTGCAAGCCTAGTGGTATGGGCAATCCTGAAAGCGACAGTCGGTATCCGCGTATCGGAAGACGAAGAGTTAGAAGGTATGGATATGCACGACTGTGGTGTTGGTGCTTACCCAGAATTCGTGACTGTGAAATAACACTCACAATGTAATAAATAGTTACAAACTTAACATTAAAAAACCTGCTCCAATGAGCAGGTTTTTTTATTGATTAATTGTTTTCTTATTGAACATGCATATAATAACGCAACTGATAAACGTTATCATTAGCATGGTAAAGGATTAAACAATGAAAAAACTGCTAACTCTTTCAGCGATTACTTGCGCTACTCTGGCTCCAACGGCAATGGCTGCTGAAGAAGTGAACGTGTACTCTTACCGTCAACCTTTCCTAGTTGAACCTATGTTCAACGAGTTCACTAAAGAAACTGGCATTAAAGTAAACGTGAAGTTTGCGAAAAAAGGTCTAGCAGAGAAGTTGGCTCAAGAAGGCGAATACAGCCCAGCTGACGTAATCCTTACTACAGATATCAGCCGTCTAGCTGAACTGACAAACAAAGGTCTGGTTCAAAAGGTAGACAGCAAAATCATCGAAGAAAACGTACCAGCACAGTACCAAGACAAAGAAAACGAGTGGTTTGCTCTGACTCTACGTACTCGTAACGTTTACTCTTCACGTGACCGTGTTGGCAAACTAGGTGACGACTTCAACTACGCTGACCTAGCAAAGCCTGAGTTCAAAGGCAAAATCTGTACTCGTAGCGGTAAGCACCCTTACAACGTATCTCTAGTATCTTCTATGATCGCTCACCACGGTGAAGCTGAGACTAAAGAGTGGCTAGAAGGCGTAAAAGCGAACCTAGCTCGTAAGCCTCAAGGTAACGACCGTGCTCAAGTTAAAGCAATCAAAGAAGGTCTATGTGACGTTTCTCTAGGTAACAGCTACTACCTAGGTAAGATGGTTAACGACAAAGAGCAAAAAGCTTGGGCAGACGCGGTATACATCAACTTCCCTAACCAAGAGACAACAGGTACGCACGTGAACATCTCTGGTATGGCGATGGCGAAGTTCTCTCCAAACAAAGACAACGCTGTGAAGCTTATGGAGTTCCTAACGGGTGACAAAGCGCAGCAAATGTACGCAGAAGTAAACTACGAGTACCCAGTGAAGGAAGGTGTTAAGCGTTCTGAGCTTGTGGAATCTTGGGGTGACTACAAAGCAGATACGATTTCTCTAGATGATATTGCTTCTCACCATGAAGCAGCAATCAAGCTACTAGATGAAGTGAAATTTGACCTTTAATTCCATGTGGGGGTATAACTGTACCCCCATTTAATTAAAGGATATGAGATGTATTTGCAGCTGCATTTGTATTTCATACAGCCTTGCAGTATTTAGGCAATGAAGAATAAATATTCTCTATGGAAAACCAGTAGTGGGGCTATCACCTTGTTACTGGTTTTGCCGATCTTAGCGATCTTCTATACCGCCATTGGCGAAACGGATGACCTGTTCACACACTTGATGTCGACGGTCATGCCTACCTACATCTATAACACCGTAGTTTTGACTGCTGGTGTGATGCTCCTTTCTTTGATTCTCGGTATTCCAAGTGCTTGGTTTATGGCGATGTGTAAGCTACCAACCGAGAAATGGTTACAGTGGGCCTTAGTTCTACCACTTGCGATGCCGGGTTATATCATTGGTTACATTTTTACGGACTGGTTCGATTTTGCTGGGCCAATTCAAATCTTCTTACGTGATATAACGGGATGGGGCCCAGGTGAGTATTGGTTCCCTGATATTCGGACCTTAGGTGGTGCGACCTTCGTTCTTTCTCTTGTTCTTTACCCATACGTTTACTTGCTTTGTCGTGCTGCATTTATGGAGCAGAACGTTTCCCTACTGCAGAGTGCTCGCTTGTTAAAATGCTCCCCTTGGGAAAGCTTTTGGCGTATCTCTTTACCGCTTGTAAGACCCTCTATCGCTGTTGGTTTGTCTCTGGTCGCGATGGAAACCATCGGTGACTTCGGAACCGTCAGCTATTTTGCAGTGAACACGCTTACTACGGCGGTTTACGATACTTGGCTTGGGTATTCGAACCTCAATGCAGCGGCGAAAATCTCAGCAATGATGTTGATGATTGTAGTGTTGTTATTGAGTGCAGAGCGCTACAGCCGTCGTAAGCAGAAGCTGTTCCAAAGTCAGTTTAATAGCCATGAAGACTTTCGTTATGAGCTACGAGGTTGGCGAAAGTGGGGCGCATTAATTTGGTGTTGGGGCTTGGTGGCAATCGCGTTTATCTTCCCATTGCTACAGTTACTTGATTACGCCATCACTTACTTTGCACAAAGTTGGACGCCGGAGTTTCGTGAATACGCATGGAACAGTTTGGTGGTGTCAGTCGTGGCTGCAATCATTGGTGTTGCGATTGCGTTGACTGTGAACTTCAGTCAACGCGTAAATGGCGGCCGCTCTAGCTTGGCGTTTATGCGTTTGTCTTCGTTGGGCTATGCCGTCCCCGGTACGGTACTGGCTATCGGTGTGATGGTTGCTGTGTTGTTTATGGATCACCGTGTTAACGATATTGCGAAAGCGATGGAATGGGGTAGACCTGGGCTTATTTTCTCTGGTTCTATGTTTGCGCTGATTTTCGCGATGGTTGTACGTTTCTCGGCTGTTGCAATTGGCAGTGTGGAAAGTAACTTAAATAAGATCTCTCCATCGTTGGATATGGCTTCCCGTACCATGGGCTGTACGCCAAATACCATGCTTTGGCGAGTGCATTTCCCGTTGGTTAAACGTGGTGCCCTAATTGCTGGTTTGTTGGTGTTTATTGAGTCAATGAAAGAGCTCAATGCTGCATTACTATTGCGACCATTTAACTTTGAAACCTTAGCGACGTATGTATACAACTTCGCTTCGGATGAGCATTTAGAACTTGCTGCTCTGCCAGCAGTACTACTGGTCCTTGTTGGGTTAATCCCGCTTGTAGTTGTTAACCGTTCACTGGAGCAAAGTCACTGATGAGCTGCGCATTATCCATTAAAAACCTAACTTGTCAGTATGACGACCAGACTGTCCTTGAATCACTTTCTCTCGAAGTTGAGCAAGGTGAGATTGTCTGCCTACTTGGCGCGAGTGGCTGCGGTAAGACAACGCTTTTGAAAGCGATTGCTGGCCTGCTTCCTTTGAGTTCAGGTCAAATGAGTTTGAACTGTCTTACGATTGATGACGGTAAAAACTGGCTACCACCAGAGCAGCGTAATATCGGTATGATCTTCCAAGATTACGCTTTGTTCCCGCACCTGACAGTCGCTGAGAACATTGCTTTTGGTTTGAAGAACGAATCGGCGCAGCAAAAGCTGATGAAAGTCGAAGAGATGCTCAGCTTGATTCACCTTAAAGGTTACGGTGACCGTTATCCTCACCAACTTTCTGGCGGCCAACAGCAACGTGTGGCGATTGCTCGTTCATTGGCTTACAAACCAGACCTTCTGTTGTTGGATGAACCGTTTTCCAATATTGATACCCAAGTTCGTCATGAACTGATCCGTGAGATCCGTAAAATCTTCAAAGAACAGGGGGTTACCGCGATTTTTGTCACCCATAGCCGTGAAGAAGCTTTTGCTTTTGCCGATAAGATGGCAGTGATGAACCATGGTGTGATTGAGCAGTACGGCACGGCATCTGAACTTTACTACCAGCCTTCGAGCAAATTTGTTGCGGACTTCTTAGGTGGTGGTAGCTACCTTGTTGCGAAGAGAATTTCCGACAATGAATATCAAACCCACCTAGGTGTGGTGGAAGCCAATGCTCAGCAGGAAATCCAAGTAGATGATGAGTGTGCATTACTGCTTCGTCCTCAACATGTTCAAATTACTGCGGATGAAGAGAGTGCAATCAAAGTACTTGAACAGCACTTTATGGGGGATCACTGTCGCTACGTGATAGATGTCAATGGTGACCGACTGTTGGCTACTTCAGCTCAGGCGTTGAATGTCGGGGATAGTGTGATAGTAAAAGTTGAAACCCAAGGTGTATTAGCTTTCGCGTAATGTTTACATCTATAAAATAAAAAGGCCCGGCGCTGATGCCGGGCAAGTGTTCTTCACCTATAGGATTGTGCTCAAAGCGAGCACAAGGTTCAGTTATAAAGACAAGAAGTCCTTAAACTGTTGAAGAACACGTTCTGCAGTGTCCTTATCTTGCATTTCTGCAAAAATTCGTAGTAGTGGCTCAGTACCTGAGAAGCGAGCAATAATCCAACCGCCGTTCTTGAAGTACACTTTCGCACCGTCTTCGTAGCTGACTTTCTCGATCTCAAATTCAAACTCAGGCAACTGCTTCTCAACATAAATCTTGTTGAATAGCACTTCTTTTTGCGCAGGTTTGAACTTGCAATCGCCTTCTGCCATGTAGGCATATCCGTATTTGCCGTAGATTTCATCCAGTAACTCAGACAGTTTCTTACCAGTGACTGAAATCATTTCTACTAATAGGCTTGATGCAAATACACCATCTTTGCCTTTAATATGGCCACGAATAGTTAAGCCGCCAGAGCTTTCACCGCCAATTAGTGAGTCGTCAGCTTCCATTTGAGAGCTGATGTGCTTAAAGCCTACAGGTACTTCAAAGCACTTCTCACCGTGGTCTTCCGCAACTTTGTCTAACAAGTGTGTTGTTGCGATATTACGCACTACTGAACCGGTCCAACCTTTGTATTCGAGCAAGTAGTAGTAAAGCAGTAGTAGCACTTCATTCGGGTGAATAAAGTTGCCTTTCTCGTCGATAATACCAAGACGGTCCGCATCACCATCGGTACCAATACCGATGTCATAGCCTTCTTGCTCGACAAGGTGCATCAAGCGGTAAAGGGTTGCTGCACTTGGTGATGGCATTAAGCCGCCAAAGTCAGGGTTCTTACCGTCGTTGATTACGTCTACTTCACAGCGGCCATTAATCAATACGGTTTGCAGCGCATTTTTAGCAACACCAAACATCGGGTCGACCAAAACGCGAAGGTTCGCTTTTTTGATGGCTTCAATGTCGATAAAGTCGATGATCGAATCGACGAACTCGTTCATCGGGTTAATAATATCAATCAGTTTGTCTTGTACTGCCTGATCAAAATCGACGCTTTTCACATCTTGTGCTGTAAGCGTTGCGATTTGAGACTCAATTTTTTCTGTGATGATTTCATCGGCATCACGCCCACCTTCGATGAAGACTTTGATGCCGTTATAATCCGCAGGGTTGTGTGAGGCTGTAATACACGCAGAGTATGCACAGCCCATCTCTTTTGCTTTAAACATCACGATAGGCGTCGGCACGAACTTATCGATAAAGCTAACTACGATGCCATTTGCCGCCAAAACTTCAGCAAACCAGCGACCAGCTTTATCAGAAAGAAAACGGCGGTCATAACCGATAATAAAGCCGCGATCAGCAACGGACTCAGCGTTGGTAATGTTTGCGACTGCTTGAGCAACCAAACGTACATTATCTTTAGTGAACTCCTCACCGATAAATGCACGCCAGCCGCCTGTACCAAATTTGATCATGATTCGATCCTCGATAAGAGCGGCGTCCCACCGCTTCTTAAATCTTTGCTAGCGAACCGATGCACTTATCGAATTCAAGTGCATCGGATAAATCAAAAGGGGAGAAGCTCTCCCCCAAAGAGATGATTAACCTAGAGTAACGATAACTTCGTTTACTGAACCTTCCGCTTGAACTGGTACAGAGGCACCATTTACTGCTTCACCGTTCACAGTAATCGACTTAACGCCTTTGCTTACTGAGTCTGGGTTAACGACTTTGATGTTGTACGTTGCACCTAGCCATTGGCGAGTCACTTCGAAACCTGGCCAGTTCGTTGGGATACATGGATCGATAGTCAGACCATCAAAGCCTGTTCGCACACCAAGGATAAAGTTGGTAACTGCGAAGTATGCCCAGCCAGATGTACCTGTTAACCATGGGTGGTTTGCACGACCGTGGTCTTGGTGGTCACGACCCATGATGAACTGCACGTATGAGTAAGGTTCTGCAATACGTTTTTCGATGATGTCGTTTTGGTTGTATGGGTTAAGTGCATCGTAGAATTTCATTGCACGATCACCACGACCCAGTTTCGCTTCAGCTACCCAAGCCCATGGGTTTGGATGCGAGAAGATTGCACCGTTCTCTTTTACGCCTTGGTAAACACGAGTCACGAAACCGATGTCATCGTTCGGCGTTGCAAATGATGGTGAGTTTAGATGCAGGCCGTACTCAGAGAACAGGTTCTCATCGACTGCGTCCATCGCTTTTTCACCGCGCTCTTGAGAAACCGCACCAGAAAGTACAGCAAGCGTGTTTGACTCGAGGTGCACTCGGCCTTCCGCTTGTTGCGCTGTACCGATCTTGTCACCATTCTTCGTCAGACCACGGATGTACCAACCGCCTTCGTCGTCCCAAAGATGTGTTTCACACGCTTCACGTACGTTTGCCGCCATTTCCGTGTATTTCTCAACATCCGTTTCTTTGCCTAGGTATTTCGCTAGGTCGATAAACTCTTGCAATGCCCAGAAGTGAAGGAACGATACCATTGAAGATTCGCCACCACCGAGGTTCAGACAGTCGTTCCAGTCTGCGCGCAGACCTTTACAGATACCCGTTTGACCGACGTATTCAGCCGAGAAGTCTAGTGCTGCTTTCATATGGTCATAAACGCTTGCATCGCCGCCATCTGCGTAAGGGATCACCTCGTCGAAGAAGCTGTGCTCACCCGTTTCCATCACGTACTTACAGATGGTTGGAACTAGCCATAGGTGATCATCTGAACACGTGTCTTCGATGCCGTGGATCTTGTCTTCATCAGAAGGCGTTGGAACGACGGTTGGAGATTTAGATGGCTTAACATCAGCTTTCTCAGGATCGAACCAGTCTGGATCGAACAGGTGCAGACCGTAACCTGCTTTCACTTGGCCACGAAGTAGGTCAACAAGACGCTTGCGGGTCATTGCTGGGTTGGCGTGAGGAACAGAAATCGCATCTTGCGCTGTATCGCGGTAGCCAAGACCAGTACGACCACCCACTTCGATGAACGAAGCAAAGCGAGACCACACCACACAAGTTTCTGCTTGGTATAGGGTCCAAGCGTTGATCATGGTATCTAGACCTTCGTTTGGTGATTTCACTTGGAATTTATTACAACGCTCATCCCAGTGTGCTTTGATGCCCGCAAATGCATTGTCTACTTCAGCGAGATCTTGGTATTTAGCGCGAAGGCGGTCGCCATTGCCTTTACCGATACCTAGAATGTATGCGAAACGAACTTCTTCACCTGGTTGGATAGTAAATTGCTTGTGTAGAGAGCCACAGTGGTTGTAACACGTTTGTGCGGTGTTAAAACATTTACCTTGTTCTACTGCTAGCGGGTTTGCTTCGTCGCGGTATAGACCTAGGAAGCTGTCACGTTGGCCGTCGTATGAATCTGGGTCAAACGTTGAAGCTAGGTAGTAGAAACCTTCGAAATCGTTGGTGTTATAGTACAAGTCGTATTCAATCACACCTTCATTGTAAGACGTGCCTGCAGAGTACAGAGACATCTGGTGGTTTTGGTTGTCTGATTGAATATGGCTGAACGAAAATTCTACAAACGAGAATGCACTGATTGTGCGCGGCTTGTCTGAAGTGTTCTTGATAACCACATCCCAAACTTCAGCGTCTTCGCCTTTTGGTACGAATAGGGTTTTCGTTGCTGTAATACCGTTGTATTCACATTTGAACTTAGAGTAAGACAAGCCATGGCGAACTTCGTAGTTTGCTTCGTCTAGGCTTTTCGCAACTGGTTGCCAAGAGATTGACCAGTAATCACCTGTCTCATCATCACGTAAGTAAACGTAGTGCCCAGGACGATCGAATGTCGCGTTTGGACGGAATTTAGTAACACGGTTGTATTCTGGAGAGTTATAGAACGAGTAGCCGCCTGCGTTGTGCGAGATAACGGTACAGAACTTCTCAGTACCGAGGTAGTTAGTCCATGGCGCTGGTACGTCAGGGCGAGTGATGACGTATTCGCGATTCTCGTTATCGAAATAGCCGTATTTCATTTGTGTATTTCCTTTTTACAATACTGCGTTTGCAGTCAAATTTAATAATTCTTTAAGCAAGATGTATTGTCATCTAGCTTGGTATTACTTCCACGGTTTACGGTAATTCACTCCCTGCAAATCAAGCAGAGGAAGGTGCCCTTTCAAACGTGATAAATAGTCGGTCCAATCGCGGTGTTGTTTTTCAGTCCAACATGCTTCTGCCATGGCTGTTAAGCGAGGGAAAATCATGTAGTCCATACGCGATGGGTTGTTGATGATTTCGCACCACAAGGCAGTTTGAATGCCCCAAATGCGCTTTCTGATTGGGTCATCAGCAGGGACTTCTGCTAATGGCTCATAGTTGTATGCTTTCTCTAATGGCAATGGGTTTGCCCAGTCAACACCTGGCTCTTCTGGTGCATAGTCTTGGGTCATGTCGAGGTAGGTGGTTTGTGCTGGTTGCAGCACTACATCAAAACCTTGGCGAGCGCAGTTCAATGCAGCTTCTTCGCTTAGCCATGAGTAGATCACTGTATCTTTACTCACTTTGTTGCCGTGTTGGGCTTCTTCCCAACCTACCATTCGTTTGCCTAATTTTCGTAGCTTGTCTTCTGCATGACGTAAGAAGTGCCCTTGTAGCTCTTTGTAATCGGTATAACCCAATTGCTCCATAAGAGCTTGGCAAGAAGGGCTCTTAGACCACACGCCATTAGGAACTTCGTCTGCCCCAATATGGACATAAGGCGCTGGGAATAGAGCTGCTACTTCTTCAAGTACTTTGTCGATAAACTCGTAACTACCCGGCAGAGCAGGGTTGATGACATTATCGTTATAGTGCTGAATGCTGCGATATTCGGTTTTGTCTTCCGCTTCAACAAGTAGGTGTGGCAGAGATTTGATTGCTGCGCGGCAATGCCCAGGAACGTCAATCTCAGGGATGATAGTGATGCCACGCTGTGCTGCAAAAGCCACCACGTCTTTAATTTGCTCTTGAGTGTAGAAACCGCCGTAACGCTGAGTTAAATGGGTGTATTGCGGTTCGATGGTTTCATCGATACCACGCCAAGCGCCAATGTCTGTTAGTTGAGGTAAGGACTTAATCTCGATACGCCAACCTTCATCGTCCGTTAGGTGCCAATGGAAGGTATTGAATTTGTAATGTGCCAACAAATTGATGAGGCGTTTTACTTGTTCTACCGAGTGGAAATGACGAGCGCAGTCCAACATCATGCCACGGTAGCGAAAGCGAGGACTGTCTTTGATAGAGCAGCACACCACTTCCATAGTGTTGGCACTCTCGTCTCGTTTTAGTAGTTGCAATAAGGTCGCACAAGCATGGGTAAAGCCAGACGAAGACCCAGCCTCAATCTTGATCGACTCTTCAGATACTTTAAGTCTGTAAGTACCTTCGTCCAGTGTTGGGTTACTTTTGAATAAGATTTTCCCACTGTTAGAAGAAGACAATTTGAATTGGTGAATGCGTTCAAGCTCTTCCAGCAACCATGCTTTTGCTGAATTCGCTAAATCTGTGTATATCGCGACACCAACTTGCTCATCGAAGCTAAACGACAGGTCACTCACTTCAATATGGTTGGGCTTTGGTAATAAAGGCTGTGCATGCGTTAAGCTTGCTGGAATATCACTGCGTTCGCGATAAGGTGAGGCCAAAACGATAGGAGTAACATCAACTTGTGCGCGTTGTGGATTTCCGTCAACGACAAAGTCAATCATGGCTTCATTAAATCCATCCGAGTAATAACGGAATGGGTTTGAACCAATACTGAATTCACAGTAATAGTGATGGTTGGCAGCCAGTACCATACCTTCCGGTTTAAGTGTGCAAAAGCTACCAATTTGAGTCAGTTGACCATTTGAAACGCTGTCTGGAAGAATATAGCGGTCGAAAGCGAAAGTCAGGCTCCAATTGTTTAGGTCTTGGTCGCTCAAATTGTGAAAGGTGAGCCCAAAACGGCAGTTTTGTTTTTGCTCAGAAAGGACCACTAGATCAACACGATATTCCATGCTCACTCCTACTCAACACTCACGGCGTAAAGGTTATGCTCTGGTTTACCAGCAAACATAATAGCGCCTTCAATCGCATCAAATTGAGGCTCTACCACCCATTGTTGAACGGGCGGTGACAGCCAATGCAGGATGCGTTCAGCAATACTGCCCATTAAGCAAATACGAGTCGCCCCGCGTTTGTTTAACGCAACCAGAAACATCTCAATATCGGCAGCGGTCTGCTTAAGCATTTCAATCGCTAGTGCATCACCTTGTTCTGCATGTTGGAAAATTGCTGGAGAAAATTGACCGTAATCGCGAGGTAGAGCTTGTTTAGACCATGCCACTACGTTGTCGATGTCATTTTCAAAATGAGCCATGACATGCGCTGCTAGAGGTGTTTTTTCACGGATGCCATCTTCTGCTAGCAAGACTTGTTGAATCAGGCGTAATCCCATTACTGCGCCGCCGCCTTGGTCGGAGATCGGGAACTCACGTCCACCAACAACGTGCTGCTCAAGGCCTTTCAGGAAAATACCGCAAGAACCGGTTCCAGCAATCATGATTGCGCCATCTTTACCGCTGTGCGCGCCAATACAAGCACCGTAAGCATCAGTGTTGAGTGTCATACTGGCAAATGGGTGTTCCAAAGCCATGAATGCTTGCCAAGAGGTTTTGTGTTCAGCTCCCGCAAGAGCTAAGCCAACGTGCATAGAGGCAAAGTCTTGCTGAGTTAGGCCGCCTTGCTGCGCTGCTGAAGCTATTGATTCAAGAATGGATGCCATTGCGACTTCCGCTCCCAGCATGATGTTTGCACTGCCGCTTTTCGCTTCACCAATGAAGTTACCTTGCGCGTCTTTGATACGGGCTCGGCATGAAGTGCCGCCGCCGTCAATACCTACAAAATACATCCCCATGGTTATTGCTCCTTAATTTCTTGAGAGTTCGCTAAAGTCGAAATGTGCTGAGCCTGACTCATTACTGCGAGTAGGTACCAAGCGCCATGCGGGATCCATTGTTCTCCCCAACGCCAGTTCTGAAGCATGTCGTCTTTCTGTGCTGGTGGATTAAATGCAATGTCTTCCTCATCTTCGAAACCGCCGGTGATGCCGTTGCACACGCCACCTTTTGCATTGAAGAAACCATATTGAGGAAGGTAGTCCGGATTGTTACGACCATGACCGTCCAACATGCACATGTCGTACGGGTTCAGCCCCACAATCCAGTTGATAGAATCTTGTGCGAGTTTAGAAAGCTGTTGCTTTAGAATTTCTGACTCAATAAATGGTTGTGCCAAATACGCCATGGTTGCCAGTGAACCTAAGCGAGCATTCTCACCTTGCCACCAGTAACCCGATTCATTGTTGTGTGCCACAAAGAACGCATCACGCTTCGCTTCGTCTACGCCTTTTACATATTGGCGTGGGTAACCAAATGGGTTCTTCACTCTATTGGTGATAGAGACTTCAAACTCACAGGCTTGAGTTATGATTTGTTTTGCTACTGAAGCGCGCTCAGAGTCGTCTTCAATCGCCAAGTATTCACATAGTGCGATAACAGGAAGCCCTGCTTCTGCCGCATGGAAGTAAGGGCGGCTGCCATCATGATTGGCAGCCCAAAAATGTTGAATGTGCTCATCACTCATTTGACGAGCAGAAAGACGATTTGCCCATACGCGGCTGTCTTCTAGGTAGCGTGTTTCTTTGGTGGTCTTGAATAGCTCAACGGCTGCAAGCAATGCGCAGTATTCATCGATGATGTTCTCTTCATCATCGTTTAGATATTGGGTGTTGTGCTCTTTTAAGTGCCAGTAGCCGTTTTCTGCTGCATTACGGTATTTTTGTTGGTCGAACTCACCGTGAAACTCCAGACGTGCTGCTGAAGCTAATGCCGCAATGCTAACGCCAGCACCTTGTCGGTAACCGGCTTGGTAGTCATCAAACTTATGACCAAGTTGGGTTTCGTAGGCGCAGATTTCACGTTGAGCTGTGTCTTTACTCCACTTGTCGAACACGGTCATGTAGAAGAAGCCTTTTTCGTTTTGCATACGAACAAGGAAGTCTGCACCGAACAGGGCTTCTTCAATAAGGCGAGTAGAAGTGAATTTAGCCAGTTTGTCGTTGCCTTCAAGCAGAGACAAACCTTTCAATATGTTCCACACCACCATTGGTGTCTGCTGTGGGTTTAGGTAGTTTGCGTATGACAAATGACTCAGATATTTACTGACATCGCCTGAAGCGTCATACCAACCGCCGTGAACATCTGCGGTTTCGTCGGAATTTAGCAGTGGAACTTGACGATCTTGTTGATCAAAAATGCCACCACAACGTTGAGACTTAAAGTAGTGGACCACGTCAGATAGTGTTTGATCGAGAAGAATATGTTCACCAATTTCAAAGTGAGATGAACGCAAATGATCGAAACGAAGGTAGTAGTTACCGGGAGTATTAAATGAAGAAAAGTCTACAAGATAGAAATGACCTTGATGCCAGCTCGCTACTTTGCCTTGCTTTTCCACTGTTAGCGTAGCGACAGTTTGGTGGCTGTCCGCACAAACCAATAAAGCAGTATAAGAAGACAGACGTGGTTGGCTTGTCTGGATGATCGCTTTTTTAGGGCCCAGACGCTCGTAACCAATGTGGTTAGTCAGTAGCAGCATTCAAGTTTCTCCGGGAAACAATAAAATATAAAGGGAAAAAGGGGCCAGGTTTATACCTGACCCTCGTTATGATTAATCTTCAAATAAGTAACAACGAACAAAGTGGTTGTCAGATAGCTGAGTTACAGCAGGCAGTCGCTCACGACATTTGTCTGTGGCATGAACACAGCGTCCTGCGAATGGACAACCAACTGATTCTGGCGTCCAAAGTGGGATTTCGCCTTTGTTGCCTTTCAACTTCTCGTGGATTGACTTTGATGGATCAGGAACGGCAGAAACCAGTAGTTGCGTGTATGGGTGTTGAGGATCGTGAATGATTTCCTCTGTGTCACCCCACTCAACCATGTGGCCGACGTACATAACCGCAAGATCTTCAGCGATGTAACGCGCTGTCGCGATGTCGTGCGTGATGTAAAGAAGAGACATTTGTTTCTCAAATTTCATCTCTTCCATCAGGTTAAGAACACCGGCACGGATTGATACGTCAAGCATTGATGTTGGTTCGTCAGCCAGTACCACTTCTGCTCCAACCGCAATATTACGAGCCAAGTTCACGCGCTGACGTTGACCGCCAGAGAGTTGATGTGGGAACTTTTGCGCCGTTTCTTTTGGTGGAATCAGACCAACTTGTTCTAGTAGGTTGTACACGCGCTCTTCCAACTCTTTTTTGTTGCCCGGTGATACCTTCTTGTGGATCAGAAGTGGGCGAGCAATATGGTGGAAGATGTTGTGTGTAGGGTTTAGCGAGCCAAACGGGTCTTGCCATACCATTTGCACACCTTCACGGTAAGTCATCAAATCGTGACGAGAGGTGATGTCTTGAATATCACGACCTTTGTACTCGATGATGCCATCGGTTGGTGCGTACATTTTAGCAATCATTTTTGCAGTAGTAGACTTACCTGAACCAGACTCACCTACCACTGACAAGCCGCGGCTCTTGTACATTTTGAAAGATACGTCGTTGATTGCACGCATCTTAGATTGTTTGATTGAGTTACTGTTTAAAGGGAAGTCCTTAACGACATTTTTACCTTCAATCAGCAGTTCGCCGAATTGTTTGCTCATAATTCTCTCCAGTGTAATTTTTGTTCTTAGCTAGCGTTATTTTTTGTTGTTAAACCTTAGCTTGAGCAATGGTGTCGCCGTACAAATGACAATTTGAGAGACGACCTGGTTCAATTTGACGTAGTTGCGTTGGTACTCGTGTACATGCTTCATGTACGCGGTCGCAACGAGCTTGGAAGCGGCAACCTTGTGGCACTTCTAGCAAGTTCAGCGGGTTACCCGGAATACCAGTCAATTTGGTCTTTGGACCAGTTAGTGGAGGGAAAGAGCTACCCAAACCTTTGGTGTAAGGGTGGTAAGGACTCTCCAGAATCTGCTTAGAAGGTGCAACTTCAATTAATTCACCTGAGTACATGATGCCGATACGGTCAGAGAACTCGACCATCAAAGACAAATCATGCGTGATGAACAGGATTGAGAAACCAAACTCTTCTTTAAGCGCGTAAATCTTTTGTAGAATTTCACGTTGAACTACTACATCTAGTGCGGTAGTTGGTTCATCCATGATGATCATTTTTGGATTCAGAGCCAAAGCGATTGCGATTACTAGACGCTGACGCATACCACCAGAGAACTGGTGTGGGTAGTCGCTTAAGCGGCTTGGGTGGATATCAACGATTTCCAGCAGACCTTCAGCTCGTGTTTTTGCTTGAGCACGCGTCATATTGGTATGACGCATGATGACGTCGCAGAACTGTTCTTCCATAGTAAGAACAGGGTTCAAAGCGTTCATCGCACTCTGGAATACCATCGACATTTCGCTCCAACGGAACGCTTGCATCCGGTCATCACTGTACTGGAGGATATCTTCGCCATTGAAAATAACCTCACCACCAGTGATAAACGCAGGCGGCTTATGAAGGCGCATTAGCGAGAAGGCAACAGTCGATTTACCACAGCCTGATTCACCAGCTAGGCCGAATACTTCGCCGGGTGCGATGTCAAAGCTGACGTTGTTACAGGCGCGGACATCGCCCGCATCTGTAATGTAGTCTACGCATAGGTTACGGATAGAAATTAGTGGTGCAGTCATGATTATTTATCTCCGCTCCATAGTGCATTTTGTGGTGCCAGTTCAGGCTCACGCTCTTTCTTGTCTTTTGCTGCTAGTTTCTTCCAGCGCTTCATGCCTTTGTGAGAGCGAAGCTGCGGGTTCGCAATTTCATCAACGGCGAAGTTAAGTAGAGCAAGACCTGTAACCAGTAACGTTAGTGCAATACAAGGAGCTAGAACTTCCCACCATGCGCCGATTAACATCGCCGATGAGGTTTGCACGTTGTACAGCATGATGCCCCAACTGATGGTGTTCGCATCGCCCAGACCTAGGAACGAGATTACAGCTTCCGTGTTGATTGCTAGCATTACTGAACCGATGAAGCTTGCACCTACGATTGGGATAAGGTTTGGTAGAATCTCAACGAAGATGATACGAAGAGATGACTCACCAAGAACCTCAGCCGCTTTAACAAATTCTTTTTCACGCAAGGCCATGGTTTGAGCTCGAACCACACGTGCACCCCAAGCCCAGGAGGTACCGGCAATGATTAATGCAATGGTGAGTGGCCCAGCCTCCCCGATAAAGGCGGCAAGTACGAACAGTAATGGCAGTTGTGGGATAACTAGCATGATGTTCATGGCAGCACTTAATACGTCATCAACACGGCCACCAAAGTAACCTGCTGAGATACCGATAACTGTTGCTAGGAAACACACGATAATACCCGCACCGAAACCAACACCTAGAGATACTCGCGCGCCGTATGCCACTTGAGACCAAATGTCACGACCCATGCGAGACGTACCTAGAACGTGGTCCGCTTTTTTCGACATGATAAGCGTACGACGGTCGTCGGCTAGATTTTTAGCAACCCAGCCATCAGGGTTGTTTTGCGCTTGTTTTACAACAAAGCCAGGGTATTCATGTGGGTTACCCGTGCGTTTGTCAGGAGCGTGTTGAGTAATTAAAGGAGCAGCCACTGCAACAAAGATAAACAAAGCGATAATGGCTAAACCAACACGTGCGAACGCGTTACCTAAAATCAGTTTAAATAGTTCTTTCATGATTATTTGCCTCCCTTACGTAGGCGAGGGTCTAGAATCATGTACAGCATGTCAGCCATTAAGTTGAAGCACAGCATGAACATTGTCATGATAATTAGCTGACCTTGAAGTACTTGGTAGTCACGTGCGTGAATTGCGTTTAGAAGCACCGTGCCTAGGCCTGGGTAGTTGAAGATCATCTCGATGATAAGCTGACCACCGATTGCCATACCTAGAGACATTGAAAGTGCTGTAACACTTGGTAGTAGCGCGTTACGTGCAGCGTAGTTAAATACAACACGGTTTTGGCTTAGACCCTTACCTTTTGCCATCGTGATGTAGTCTTCAGCAAGAAGGTTGATCATGTTGTTACGCATATTTACTAGGAAGCCACCAATCTGAACAATCGTTGCACAGAACAATGGAAGAACCGCGTGATAACCAACGTCCTTTATGAATTCCCAACTTGTCCAGTCAGGAATGGTACCCGGTGTGTAAGCGTAACCAGATGGGAACCATTTAAGACCGATTGCAAAAATAAACAGCGCTAGCATCGCGATAACCATTTGCGGGATTGCTTGGATAATCAGCGTTCCAGGCGTTACAAATGCATCGTATTTGCTACCACGTTTCCATGCTGCAAAGATACCCAGTACAGATGCAATAGAGAATGAAAGCACAACTGCCGTACCAGCTAGGAATAGTGACCAACCAAATGCACTGCCTAGTAGAGAGTTAACTGAAAGCGGGTAGAACTGGATAGAAGTACCTAGCTCCCAGCTTAGAATGTTTTTAATGTACGACAGGTATTGAACATAAATTGGACCATCTACGAAACCTAACAGCTCTTTCATTGCTGCGATTCGCTCTGGTGTTACCTGTACTGATGCGTTAGCAAACATCATGGTAACTGGGTCACCAGGCATTGCTCGCGGAATAATGAAGTTTAACGTCGCTGCAACCAAGAGCGCGACAAGATAGAACGACAAACGTCTTAAAAAATAACCCATAACTCACACCTTACTCACCCAGATTTTTTCCCTGTTTCTGGTTTCAGGTCGCTCCTAGCGAAATTTAGAGCGAAAAATCCCCTGACGACGAGCGCCATATGTTGGTTTGGTCACAAGGGGATTTTTATAGGCGGCACACGGGATGTGTGCCGCTAGAAATGAACTTCTACTTATTTAACTGGTTTTAGATCCAATACGTGAAGTAGACGTTCTGGGATACCAGCCCAAATGTTTGGACGGCCCTTAGGATTTTCTTCGTTCCACCAACCAGTGAAGCGAGTTGTGTTGTATTGGTACATGTAAGCACCAGACAATACAGGAATAGTCACTTGGTCTTGAGCGATGATTTGCTGGATACCGTGAGCGATTTCTAGCTGTTCTTGCTTATCAGCTGTTTTGTAGAAGCTGTTAAGTAGGCCATCTAGCTTATCGTTCTTGTAGAAGTGCATCGCGAAACGAGGCATACCGTCGCCAGACTGAAGTGCTGAGTTGTAAGCACTGTTCCAGTAAGT
Organism: Vibrio jasicida CAIM 1864 = LMG 25398; assembly: GCF_000400365.1. Lineage (GTDB taxonomy): Bacteria > Pseudomonadota > Gammaproteobacteria > Enterobacterales > Vibrionaceae > Vibrio > Vibrio jasicida. The sequence goes on from NZ_BAOG01000053.1 coordinate 74,795, forward strand.
GTATGGGTCTGCACCGTGGAAGTAGTTGGTGTACGCAACATCGTAAGTACCTTCAAGCATAGCTTGGTTGTACACAGAGAAATCTGGTGTACGAGCACGTGCTTTGATACCGACTTCTGCAAGTTGCTCAACAGCAAGCTGTACAGTGTTGTTGAAGTCAGTCCAACCGTTTGGAGATTGGATTAGAAGCTCGAAAGACTTACCTGATGGAGTGTCAACAAAACCATCTTTGTTTACGTCTTTGAAGCCAGCTTTAGCTAGAAGCTTCTTAGCGCCTTCAGCGTTGTATGAGTTGTAAGCTTTGAACTTGTCATGAGTCTTTTCGTCAGACCAAGCTTCGAATGCGTAGCCAAGGCCAGATGCGAAGTCGTTCACAGTACCGCCGCCGTAGAAAGCGATATCAATGATAGTTTGACGGTCAAGAGCCATAGAGAATGCACGACGGAAGTCAACGTTAGTTAGTGCTTCGTTTTTCGCTGCATCTGGGTTCTTGAAGTTTACAACGAATGCCTGTGTACCTGCTGGCGGGTACCAGTAGTGGTGTTTAGGGCTCGCTGCTGCGTAAGTACGGTCGATATCTGGAACGAATGAAGAAGTCCAGTCCATCTCACCGTTTACAACTTTACCTAGGAATTGGTCGTTGTTTGCGATTTGTGGAACACGTAGACAGTCAACGTCTAGGTTCGCTGCATCCCAGTAGTTCGGGTTTTCACACTGGATGTACAGCTGAGGAGTGAAAGTGTCGATCACTGTGAATGGGCCAGAACCTACTGGATTTTCGTTAGTGAATGTTGATGGATCTTTCACTTTGCTCCATACGTGCTTAGGTACAACTGGTACTTTAGCAATTTCGTAAGGAACGTTTGAGTTTGCTTCGCTTAGACGGAACTTAACTTTGTAATCGTTAACTTTTTCTACGCCAGTTACCCAAGAGTTGATACCAGATTGGTCTAGCTCTGGCTTCTCTTTAACTAGGTTGAAAGAGTAAACAACGTCATCAGCGGTAAACGCTTCGCCGTCAGACCATTTTACGCCTTTACGGATATCGAAAGTTACGCTCATTAGGTCGTCAGACATTTGGAAGTTTTCTGCTAGACGGAATACCGGTGTGTTACCGTGCATTTCGTTGAAAACAACTAGAGGCTCGTAAATAAAGTCAGTAGTTGTGTGCAGGTTAGTTGCACCCAAGAAAGGGTTAAAGTTACGAACAAAAGTTGTAAACTCTTTAGGGTGGATAGTCAGTTCACTGCGCTCAGCGGCTGTAGCTACTGATGCAAAACCTGTAGTAGCCGTTGCAATAATTGCTGTTGCTAGTGCTGTTTTTTTAATATTGGCAAGCATAGCTGTTCCTTACTATTTGCTTTCATTTCACTAATGGAATTGAATGTCATCAATTGATAAACACTCTCCAAGGCCCACCTCTTCACTACACTTCAAATTGTGTCGCTCTAAGAGTGGCCTGTAGGCCTTAGGCAGGACTAAGAAAACACCTTATCCATAAAATAATCAAACTCGATTCCCGTTAAAAACGTTAAAAACTAAGCCAACTACGTTACAAACGTCATTTTGTTCGTTTTTAAGTCTCTGTAGGCTAAAAAACAAACGTTGATATGTGTCGCAGTTTATATCCGCACAAATACTGTGTGTTAGTGGTTGCTTACTTCATAGGTCTTTTATTGTATGTTTGTTTTGCATTCTCTTTGCTTTGGCGATCTGGCTCACACACGAAAATTTTGTTAATTAACTAGGTGAAATTTAATCTGCCGTTCTGTTGTGATTGACTTCGCAATCTCCGTTAATTGTTGGTCAATTTTCCCTTTAAAAGTAAAAAACAGCCCATTTCGGCGATGAAATTTGGCGGCTGATTATGCTTTTTTTATGGGGGAAAGGAAGTGTTTTTTCTGCGTATTTGTTCGAAATGACACGATGCTATTTGCCGTCGCTCAACCCAGAAAAAACTTGGTTTAATCGTCTTTTAAAAATGATTCTGATATGTTGCTTCCAAGTCTTATAGGAAGGACTGAGGTGGGAAAGTGGTTCATTATTGAGTGGTGAATGAGGTGAATACATTTGAGCATTGCTGTGGAAGCTAGGGTGGCTGCTTTTACTATCAAAAAAAGCCCTGCGCGAGGCAGGGCTTGAATTAAAATAGGCATGCTTAGCTCGTGAGGAGCCTTTGCAGTTTGTCCCGCTGTGCTTCGATGTAAGCACGTTCTGGGCTTTGTTCTTTACAGTGCTCAAGAATAAACTCTATCGAGTTTAAAACGGTTCTCCAGCGTGGTGTTTTTGGCAGAGTTTCGATGCGCATGTATTTATCAAGTGTTCGAGTCTGTAATGTACTGCGGTCTAGGTAAACACGCCAAAAGCCACTTTGCTCAGCGAAAGCAAACTTGGTTTCTCCTGTAACGGACTCCCAGTATTCTAAAGCATGTGTCATCGCATCAACCAGTACTTCACGCATCAACTCTTGTTTATCTTTCTTATTGCCTAATGCTTTGTCGGCAAGACGAGTAAACTCTCCGCCCAGCTCTTTCAGTTTTTGTAGTTGATCTTTGTCTCCATCGAACGCATAGCATGAAAGAACTTCTACTGCGGTTTCCAGATTATGAATACGTGCTGCGTTTGCTCCACCACCAACGTTAAAGATGTACATAACGTCTAAACCAGAGCCTTCTGGCAGTTTGAGAATGTCTGCTTCAATGTTTTGACGGATATCTTCGATGTAGATATCAATCTTGCCACAGTAGTGTGGTTGCTTGACGGTTAAGAATTTTGGCGCAATGAGTTCATCAGCTGATGAGCGTTTTAACTGTTCTAGGCTGCGTTTGAAGAGTTTACAAGCCGCCTCGTTGGCAAAGCGAATTCGTTGGTCTTCTCGCAAACAGATGATGGCCTCTGGAGCAGATTCAAGTTGCTCTAACAAACGTCCTTGTGTTTCAAGTAAACTGGCTTCGACTTCTGCGCGTTGACGCAGCTCAGATTCAAGCAACTTGTTTTCCATGTGACGCATTTCGGCTTTGCTTGCTGTCAAATGCGCTTGGATTCGAGCGGCTAGTTCTTGTTTATTAAATGGTTTGGACAAGTAATCATTTGCACCAGCCTCGAAGCCTCTTACACGATCTTCTGTCTGGCTTAATGCCGTTAACATGATGATCGGCAGTTCTGCGTGGTCGTAAGTGTTACGTAACTCGCTACATACCTGGTAGCCACTCATGCCTGGCATCATGATATCCAATAGCAACAGCTCTGGTTTCTCTTGTTCAATTAACGCTAGCGTATCAGGGCCATCTGAAATCGTACGCACTCGATAGCCTTCCAATCGTAAGAAGCTCTCTAAAACGCGTAAGTTTACTGGTTCATCATCTGCGACGTAGAGTAGTGGACCATCCGGGTTTTCTGGCAGAGATAAGTCGTCGGTGTTTTCCAAATTTGCTTCAGGGATTTGGAAGTGACCACGAGCCGCCAGAGTTTGTGTTGCTTTTATTTCCTCTTCTGTTGCAAGAGGTAAAGTGAAGCTAAAGGTTGTTCCTACCATTGGTTGACTACTTACATACAGTGAGCCGCCCATCAACTCGATAAGCTGACGGCTAATGGATAGGCCGAGTCCTGCACCCTGACGGTAACGACTTGCATCTTGGCCCGCCTGAATGAGCGGTTCAAAGATGTGCTCCAAATGTTCCGCTGGGATACCTTGGCCAGTATCAACGACTTGGACGCGCACCTGATCGTCCACCACATTTGCGGAGATGACAATTTTACCTTCTGAGGTGTACTTAATTGCGTTACCAATCAAATTGTAAAGCACTTGCTCTATACGTTGTGGATCGGCAGAGACCGCTTTTAAGTCCGCAGGGACTTGGTTAATGATGCGGATTGTTTTGTTACCTAACAGGTGGCCAGAGAGTTCCAGTACCAAACGTGTTGCACTTGCTAAGCTTACCGCTGATTTTTGGATATCCATGCTGCCATAGCGCATCTTATGATAATCCAATAAATCATCAACGAGATTTGCCAAGCGCTGACCACTCTTAATAATGATGTCTAGCTGGTATTTTTGGCTCGCAGGAATCACACCGTTTGCGCCAGATACCAATGTCTCTGCAATCCCCACCATGCCGTGTAGCGGTGTCCGCAATTCGTGAGACGTAGTTGCTAAGAATTCATCTTTGAGTTTGTCTGCTAATTGCAACTCCTCGTTTTGCTTTTGAATCAACTTAATGTTGCTCTCAAGCTCTTCGTTTTGTTGTTTAATCGTTTGAATCTTTTCTCGAATTGAGCGCTGCATACGTTCAAAGCTGATCGCAAGACGCCCGATCTCATCTTTTCGCTGAGTATTAAAGGTCGTCTCATCTAAGTCACCAGCAGACACTTTCTCTGCTGCCCAAGTAAGCTTGAGTAGCGGCGAAGTGATGAAATTAGATAAGTAATGTGAAGCGATAACGACTAATACAATTGCAATCAACATCGCAATCACAAACAGTTTCTCAAGCTGATGGACACGGGCAAACGCTTCTTTTTCAGGAAGCTGTACGACTAGCGCCCAAGTTAGACCACGAGTTTCAATGGGTGCAAACGCCGCGATCATCTCTTCACCTAAGCGGTTGCTGTAAGTGCCTACTTCGGTTTCGCCCGCGAGTGCTTTGTCGATAATTTCTAGGCTGTTTTGGATGTTGTCTTGCTTGGTGTTAATTGTACGAGGTTTGTGATCACTGCCAACCAACAAAGTCTCAATAGAAGAATCACGGTTAATTTCTGCAATTAGCTTTGTAATGCCATTGTTTGGTAGTCGGAACATGGCATAGCTGTGCAGGTAACCTTGCTGAACAATCGGCGCACCTAGCCAGGCGACTTGCTTACCGTTTTCGATCTCAAAGTCAGAAAACACAACAGGTGTGTAATCTTCATTGACTTTACGACGCGCATTAACGTCCTCCGACAGACGTTTGAATGTTCGGCCCAAGGCGCTGTCTTTATAGCTGCCAGTCAGTAAGTTTGTGCCGTAATTGTCATCTTTATTGATTGAATAAGTCACGTTACCGTCAATGTCGACCAACAAGATGTCGTTGAAGTCAGAGCGCTTTAACAGTTCTAGATACGCCCAGTGGTAGCGTTTATGTAATAGGCGATAACGCTCACTACCAACATAGTTAGAGGACTCTGGCAAAATTGAAGTTTTTATCTGGTCGCCACTGCCTTGGATATAACGTTGCTGTGCGTTCTCTCTTGCTTCGTCAATATCATGCCCTAGGCGACTGAATGCATTGACTAAACCATAGAATCGACCACCACTGGCATACGCCAATTCTGAGCGAACAAAGCCCATGACCTCAGTTTCTTGAGCCGCAAAGTAGTCGATGATCTGTTGTTGCTTCGTGTCACGCACAGAAAGTAGGTGTGAGGTACTTTGTTCTTGAAGATCTTTACTGTGTGACTGCAGGAAGAAAATCGCAGTGATCGTCAAAGGCGTGATACTAAGAACCAAAAACGCGGTCATTAGCGTGCTTTGCAGGCGCTTAAATTTCTGCTTTTTGTAGAATTTAAACATGAATAAGATTACAACTCATAAAAGGGCAGCGACCAAATTACTAGGGCTTGCCAAGGTTCTCGTTAAAAACGGATAAGAAGTTAGATTCGATAGAATTAACAAAATTAACGAGTTTTTTTTCTTTGACAAGAAAGTTGATTGCAAAGCGTGGGGAGTGACGCAGTTTTTCGAAGAGTTGAATGAAATTTAAGTAAGAAGTGCGCAGGATTTCACCTGCGCAATAGAGAGGCTAAGGTTTTTTCGCGTAGTAAATCGAGAACTTATTGGTCTTATTTAGCGTCTCGCAATTATTGAATGTTTGCTCAATAATTGGGGGGTATTTCAAGAAGCTGTTTGCAACGATGATCATTTCACCACCTCGTGTCATGTAGTGTGGTGCTTGTCCAAGTAAGGTTTCGGCAGCGTTATAGTTGGTGTCTAAACCACTATGGAATGGTGGGTTACTAATGATAAAACGGTAGTCTTTAGCCGTGTCTGAATAGATATCTGAGGCAAAAACACGACCTGATAACCCGTTCGCTTCGAGTGTTGCTTGGCTTGAAGTGATGGCATACGCGTTGATGTCACACATTTCAATCGCAATTTCTGGATTGGCTTTCGCCATAAATGCGCCTAAAACACCTGCACCACAACCGAAGTCGAGCACTTTACCTGACAGGTTTGGCAACGTTTCTAAAAGTAATTGGCTACCCAAGTCAAACTCACCATGGCTGAATACACCTGGAAGGCTTTTTACTTCAACGGATTGTTCTCCAAGAGTAATGGTATAAGATTTAAACCATTCTGCTTGATCAAACGGCTTTGGCTCGCTCAAGCATGTTCCCCAGTAAAATGAACAACGACGAGCCGTGTCGTACTTCTTCACAGGACCATAGTCTTTAAACATTTTCTCAATGCTTTTCACGCCGGAGCGATTTTCGCCGACGACCACGATCTCAGTGTTGATGCCTAGCTTCGCCATTAACATAGCGAGTAGGTACTCCGCCTCTGGCTTTGCTTTTGGCCAGTAAAGTAACACCATGTCTGCCTGCGTATCGGCATCAAACTCTGAACCAAAATGGCTTTTGATTTTTTCAGAAGTACTGATTTGACGGTAATAGCTGTAGTTTGAAGTGAATACTTCAACAGACTCACAGTGATCCACCAGTTCCAGTGGAAATAAGTCTTCTACTTCACCAGCAACTAAAACGTGTTTTCCGTTAAAATACTCGAGTTGACGCTGAGCTATTTGGCTTGGAGCGATATAAGCAGACATAAATTTGGTTCATCAGAAATAATTAGGGCCAGATTTTCGCATAATCTGGCCCAAGCTTGAAGTGAATAAGCGGTTGTTAGCTATTGTCTTGTTGGTTGAGGAAGTCTTTAAACTCTTCTTCGTAGATATTGAATAGAACCATGGTCACGGCAAAGATCAGTGGACCGTAAATAAGGCCAATTAAACCAAATAGATGCAGACCACCCAGCAGCGAGAAGAAGATCATTAGCGTGTTCATGCCTGCGCTGCCTTGCATTAGCAATGGACGTAATAGGTTATCGATCGAACCAACGACAACGATACTCCACACCGTCAAGAAGATTGCCCAAGTGGTGTCACCAGTCAGGAACAAGTAGGCTGCTGCTGGAATCCAGATCAGTGCGGTACCGACCACTGGAATGAAAGAGGCGAAGCCCATCATGGTGCCCCAGAATAAGCCCGGGAAACCAGCAAGCCACATACCGATACCGCCAGCGAAACCTTGCGCTATTGCGGTTAAGAACGAGCCCATAACTGCAGATTTCGATACTTGCTCAATTTCGGTCAGTATTTTGTCTTCTTGGCTACGAGAGAGCGGCAGAATATGGCGCATCGCCGAGATGATCTTGTCGTGGTCACGCAGTAGGAAGAACAAAACGAACAACATTAGGAAGAAATCCATTAGGAAGTTCGTTGCATCACCGAGGATTTTTGCGCTAATAGCTACAAGGTTTGAACCAAATGATGTGGCGAATTGACCAATCTTCTCTGCGATAGCTTGAGGTTCTATTTTATCGAAAGGTAAGTACTCATTAACCAGTGCTAAACCTTTGACTACCCAAGGGTGTTGGAAGATATCTTGGATTCCACCATTGGTCACCCACTTATAGGTGTTTTGAGAAAAGACGGAACCTTGCTGAACGATAGCAGCAAAGACAAACAACAATGGAATCACAATAATAAAGGTTAGAACCACACAAGAGAGTAGCGAGACCAAGTTTTTATGGTTAGGCATTTTGCTCTCAAACCACTCATGTATTGGGAACATAAGTAGCGAGATGATAAAGGCCATTACGATTGAGTTTACATAGGGCTCAACCAATAAATAGCAGGCAAAAGCAGCGGCGAGTAGTGCAACAACTAACACTCGGTGACTCGACGTGATTTTTACATTGTTCGGCATGGGATTAATCCAACTTACGGATGATGTTACGGCTAGCGCTCTATACCACAGCGTCAAACCTTTATTACTTTGCACCGACGATTCTTTCAAGCTTATGACATAGCCGAATTGGGAAGGTGCAACGGACCTTGTTATAATGACCACAAATCAGGCAGTTATCAATCAAGAGATAGAAAAATGGGTTGTTGTAACGGTGACAAGAAGTGTCAGAGTGAAAAGAAAACTAAGCGTATTCCGTGGTTTGGTATCGTTCTTGGCGTGTTAGCTATCTTAGTGATTTTTAACTGGCAAGCGTAATGCAGGCAATAAAAAAGGACCGTGAAGGTCCTTTTTAGTATTGATGTTCTGGGGAGAAAAGCTTACTTCGCTTCTTCTGCCAGAATTGCAAAACAGCGATCTGCCGCTTCTAATGTTGCATCGATCTCTTTTGAGCCGTGTGCAAGAGAAGTGAAGCTTGCTTCGAATGCCGATGGCGCTAGGTATACGCCGTGTTTTAGCATTAGGTGGAAGAAACGTTTGAAGCGCTCAACATCGCACTTAGTCACGTCTTCGTAGCACGTTACGGTTTCTTGGTCAGTGAAGAAGAAGCCAAACATACCGCCCACTTGGTTTACTACCAATGGCACGCCGTGTTTGTCGGCAAGTTCTTTGAAGCCTTGTGCAAGTTGCTTAGTTTTTGCTGCTAGGCGCTTTTCGTTCCCTTCTTCTTTTAGAAGGTTCAAACATGCAAAGCCTGCTGCCATTGCAACTGGGTTACCAGAAAGCGTGCCTGCTTGGTAAACAGGGCCTGTTGGCGCTACGTATTGCATGACTTCTTTACGACCACCAAAAGCGCCCACTGGCATACCACCACCGATAACCTTACCTAGTGTCGTTAGGTCTGGTTTGATGTTGTAGTGTGCTTGCGCGCCACCAAGAGCAACACGGAAACCTGTCATTACTTCATCAAATATCAGTAGTGCACCTTCTTGGTCACAGATTTCGCGTAGACCTTCATGGAAGCCTTCTACTGGTGGAATACAGTTCATGTTGCCCGCAACTGGCTCAACGATGATACAAGCGATTTCGCCTTTGTTTGCAGCGAACAGTTCACGGACTGAATCTAGATCGTTGAATGTTGCCGTTAACGTATGCTTAGCAAAATCTGCAGGAACGCCAGGAGAGCTTGGTTGGCCTAGAGTTAGTGCGCCAGAGCCCGCTTTTACTAGCAAGCTGTCAGCGTGGCCGTGGTAACAACCTTCAAATTTCATGATCTTGTCACGGCCTGTGAAGCCACGAGCAAGACGGATAGCACTCATGGTAGCTTCTGTGCCAGAGCTCACCATGCGGATTTGTTCCATTGATGGCACGAGCTCAGACACAAGTTCAGCCATTGCGATTTCCATCTCAGTTGGCGCACCAAAACTTAGACCGCGTTGTGCTGCATCGATAACTGCTTGACGGATAACTGCGTGGTTATGACCTAGAATCATAGGACCCCAAGAGCCAACGTAATCAATGTACGCTTTACCATCGGCATCAAAAATCAGGGCACCGTCTGCTCGTTCGATAAATAGCGGAGAACCGCCAACGCCGTTGAATGCACGAACTGGTGAGTTCACACCGCCAGGAATGGTTTGCTGAGCCTTTTGATATAGCTCTGATGATTTGGTCATGGGGTTATCCTCTTTTGATTGCTCGGACCAAGTGGAGCGCATTGTACCTAGCTAATTTCAAGTTAGAAACGTTTTGGGTAATTTATGTGTAGTCTGGCGTTGTAATCTTACATATCAGCATCGGATATAAAGAATCGGCGGTGAATACTTGAACGAGTTGGTCAGGTATTGGATAATCGCTCTAATTAGCATAAATTTGACGTCTTGCTTCAGGCTTGACGCATTACACGAGTGAGAGAGGTCTTCGTGAGCGAAGTAAACGTACCATTGTCTTTTTCTGATGCCGCGGCATCTCGCGTTCAAACGTTGATTGCGGAAGAAGAAAACCCAGCGCTGAAATTACGCGTATACATTACTGGTGGCGGCTGTAGTGGTTTCCAATACGGTTTCACATTTGATGAGAACGTAAATGAAGGCGACACAACAATCGTAAACAGCGGTGTAACACTGGTTGTAGACCCAATGAGCCTGCAATACCTAATCGGTGGCGTGGTTGATTACACAGAAGGTTTAGAAGGAGCTCGCTTCTTCGTCAATAACCCAAATGCGACGACAACTTGTGGTTGTGGTGCATCATTCAGTGTTTAATTAACACGACAACAGGCAGCCAATTGGCTGCCTGAGTTTTACGTAGCAGGAAGTCACGTAAACGCACTCCCAGTTCCAAAGAGAGCTGCGAGCTAAAAATAAAAAGGACTTTGTATGTCTGGATCTTCTTTTGGACGTCGTATTGTAGAGCGTCCATGGCTAGTCTCTCTAACGCTTGTGATCGCTTTAGCTGCTTGGCTCGCAATGGGTCAACTTAAAGCAAAAGACGAAACGGTTTCTCCTTCAAACTCTCAATCTGAAGACACACCTGTTGCTAAGGTGATGTTCAACTCTTTTACCGCCCAACCAACCAGCAAAACCATTGAACTGTACGGTCGCACTGCACCAAATCGACAAGCTCGCCTAGGGGCTGAAGTCGCAGGTAAGATCATCAGTTTGAATGTGCAAAAAGGGCAAAGCGTGAAACAAGGGCAGGTGATTGCCAATATTGATGAACGTGACCTCGATATTCAGCTCAAACGCGCTAAAGCGATGCTGCGTGTTAAAGAAAAAGAGTTTAAAGCCGCAGAGTCTCTGAGAAATCGAGGCTTACAGGGTGAAGTTGCGTTTGCCACAGCACAAGCTGCCTTGGTTGATGCTCGAGCAAGCCTAAGTAACGTTGAAACTGCACTCAAAAACACCAAAGTAAGAGCGCCTTTCGATGGCATTCTTGACCATAGATTCGTTGAAGTTGGTGACTTTGTTGGTGTTGGCGATCCGATTGCTACCGTTATTGACCTTGAAAAGTTAGTCATCGAGGCGGATGTGAGCGAGCGTCACATTCAGTATTTAAAAGAAGGCCAAGTCGCTGACGTTCGCACTATCAACAACGTCCACCACCAAGGCACAATTCTTTATATCGGACGTGTGTCTTCGACTTCAACCAATACGTTCCCCATTGAGATCGAAATTGATAACCGTGAGAGTGCAATGCCTGCGGGGATCAGTGCCGAAGTTGTGTTGTCTTTGAGCGAAGTGTTGGCCGTAAAAGTAACCGCAGCGATGCTCGCGCTCGATGAAGAAGGCAACCTTGGCATCAAGACACTGCGTGATCAGCATGTCAACTTTGTACCTATTCAACTTGTGAAAGCCGAAAAAGATGGCGTTTGGCTGTCTGGATTGGGCGACCAAGTTGATATCATTGTGCTCGGACAAGGTTTTGCGCGTGATGGTGATTTAGTGATGGCGACGAAGGTGGATGATGCCATCGAAGCCGCGAATCAGCAGTAAGGAGGCAATATGTTTGCTTTGATTGATGCTGCGTTATCGCGTGCACGTACCATGCTCACCTTGTTGGTGATGATTTTGATTGCAGGTGTGATCACCTACATCACGATCCCCAAAGAGTCGAGTCCCGACATCACTATCCCAATCATTTATGTTTCTGTTGGGCATCAGGGGATTTCACCAACAGATGCAGAACGCTTATTGGTACGCCCAATAGAGCAAGAGTTGCGTTCGATTGAAGGCGTAAAAGAAATGACCGCTGTGGCTTCAGAAGGTCATGCCTCTGTGACGTTAGAGTTCAGTGTAGGCGTCGATCTTGCTGAAGCAATGGCCGATGTGCGTGATGCTGTCGATCTAGCTAAGCCGAAGTTGCCAGAAGACAGCGATGAACCGACCGTAAATGAAGTCACATTTGCCTCTGAAGAACCAGTACTTACGGTTGTGCTTTACGGGACTGTACCAGAACGTACAACCGTACAAATTGCCCGTGTACTTCGCGATAAATTAGAAAGCTATCGTCAGGTGCTAGAAGTCGATATTGCGGGAGATCGGGAGGACATTGTAGAGATCGTCGTCGATCCATTGCTGATGGAAAGCTACGGTTTGGATCAAGCGGATATCTACAACTTGATCGCGTTAAACAACCGTGTCGTAGCAGCAGGTTTTGTCGATACGGGATATGGTCGTTTCTCAGTTAAAGTCCCTTCTGTTTTTGATTCTTTAAAAGACGTCTTAGAGTTGCCAATTAAAGTTAATGGCAAAGAGGTGATTACCTTTGGAGATGTGGCGACGGTGCGTAGGGCGTTTCGTGATCCTGAGAGTTTTGCTCGCTTAGATGGTAATCCTGCTGTTGTTCTCAACGTCAAAAAGCGCGCGGGTGAAAACATCATTGAGACAGTTGAGTTAGTCAAACAAGTAATGCTCGAGGCACAAAAGCGTTCAGAGTGGCCGAATAACCTACAAGTCAAATACACGTGGGATCAGTCTAATGACGTCAAACTGATGCTCAACGATCTGCAAAACAACATTCTCTCGGCAATCATTCTTGTGGTGATTGTTATCATTGCAATTCTTGGGGTTCGAACGGCGTTGCTTGTTGGGATCTCTATTCCGGGTTCTTTCCTGACGGGGTTATTAGTTCTGTCGGTATTTGGCTTAACGGTCAACATTGTTGTGTTGTTTGCTCTCATCATGGCAGTCGGCATGCTCGTTGATGGGGCAATTGTCGTGACAGAGTTTGCCGATAGGCGGATGCAAGAGGGTATACCACGTAAAGAAGCCTATCGTGATGCTGCAAAACGTATGGCATGGCCGATTACAGCTTCTACGGCCACCACTCTCGCCGCATTTGCTCCATTACTCTTTTGGCCAGATATTACTGGCGAGTTCATGAAGTATTTACCATTAACCTTAATTGCAACCTTGACTGCTTCTCTTGTAATGGCGTTGTTATTTGTGCCGGTTATAGGCGGAATCATCGGTAAGCCTCAAGCTGTTAACCAGAAAAGCCAGCAAGAGATGGTTGACTTGCACAACGGAGAGTTTGAGAAAGCGACGGGCATTACAAAGCTTTACTATCGTACGTTGTCGATTGCGATTAAGCACCCACTTAAAGTGTTACTTAGTGCGATATTGCTTGCGGGTGGAGTCGGTTTTACTTACAGCAAAGCTGGCTTAGGTGCGGAGTTTTTTCCAGAGGTAGATCCTGCATTCTTTACCGTCAAGGTGCGTTCTTACGGTGATTTATCGATCAACGAAAAAGACGTCGTGATGAAAGAGATCGAAAAAGTCATGCTAGGACACGATGAGTTTGAGAGTGTCTATACGCGTACCGGAACGGATTCAAATGATGGTGATGAGATTGGTCAGATTCAGATTACGCCTGTCGATTGGCAATATCGTCGCAAAGTGAAAGACATCATTGAAGAGCTCAAACAGACTACTAATCAATTCTCAGGTGTAGAGTTGGAGTACAAATTCCCCGATGCTGGTCCGCCAGTAGAGCATGATCTCGTCATTGAAATGTCGGCACAAAACTCAAGCATTGATCAGTTAGACAGTGCGGCCAAAATGGTTCGTTACTGGGCTGATCGCAATCCCGCTTTAACTAACTTGAGTGATACCACTAATAAAGAGGGGATTGACTGGCAGATTGATATTCGCAGGGACGATGCTTCTCGCTTTGCCGCTGATGCGACTTTGGTTGGTAATACTGTCCAGTTTGTGACTAACGGTTTGAAGATTGGTGATTATCTGCCCGATGATGCCGATGAAGAAGTCGATATCTTAGTGCGTTATCCGCAAGAGAAGCGGGATATCGGTCGGTTTGACCAATTACGTGTAAAAACGGCGGCCGGCTTAGTGCCGATCACGAACTTTGCGCAGATTAAGCCAGACCACAAGCAAGATACAATTCGACGTGTTGATGGCCGACGCGTAGTGAACATCAAAGCAGACATGGTTGAAGGCTATAACCTTGCTCTTGAATTACCAAAGATAGCTGCAGAAGTAGAGCAGCTGGGCTTGCCTGCTGGTATTGAGTTTAAAATTCGCGGTCAAAACGAGGAGCAAGAAAACTCTTCTGCGTTTTTAAAAAGTGCCTTTATGGTTGCACTAGGTGTGATGGCGTTGATTTTGATTACTCAATTCAACAGCTTCTACCAAGCATTTTTGATTTTAAGTGCTGTGCTGTTCTCTACGGTTGGTGTGTTTGCTGGCTTGCTCATCTTCCAAAAACCGTTCGGCATCATTATGTCGGGTATTGGGGTGATTGCGTTGGCTGGTATTGTTGTAAACAACAACATCGTATTGATCGACACCTATAACCAAATGCGTAAACGTGGTCTAGAAAAGTCAGACGCGATATTACGGACTGGGGTTCAGCGCTTGCGCCCTGTGTTGCTTACCACAGTGACGACCATATTAGGTTTGTTGCCAATGGTGTTAGAAATGAACATCGATTTGGTGAATCAAAAAGTTGAATTTGGCGCACCAAGTACCCAGTGGTGGTCACAATTAGCAACCGCAGTTGCTGGTGGCTTGGCATTTGCGACCGTGCTGACTTTGGTTTTAACGCCTTGCCTGCTAATGCTTGGACGTGAGCATAATATTGATGATTCTCAAACAGAAACAAAAGAGGCAGCCTAGGCTGCCTCTTGGTGATTCAATTTTTACTCGCATCACTCAACATTATTTCATTGCGAGTAACTTACTGTAACGGTCAAGCTTCGCCATGCTGATTTTCGCGTTAGCCATAAAGGTTTGCTTTGCTTTCCCCGTCAAAGATTTCGATTGCGGCAATTTTACCGTCCTTGCGTTCTTGTGTACGCCGTTTACTAAGAACTCATAATGCAGGTGAGGTCCGGTTACTCGTCCAGTACCACCTAGAGTACCAATCGTTTGTCCTTGTTTAACACGTTGACCTGTCTTCACCATACGTTTGGTTAAGTGTAAGTACTTAGTCACATAGGTATTGCTGTGTTTAATGAAGACGTAGTTACCATTGAATTTGTTGTAAGCCGACTTAAGCACTACGCCGTTGCCCGCAGCCCAAATTGGAGTACCAACTGGTGCTGCATAGTCTGTACCACGGTGAGGGCGAACTTTCCCGGTTACTGGGTGAAGGCGACGAGGGTTGAAGTTTGAGGTTACACGGCGGAAATCCAGAGGCGCACGTAAGAAGGCCTTTTTCATTGCTCGACCATTTTCGTCGAAGTACTTACCACTCTTCTCATCTAAAATCGCGGTGAAGGTGTCACCTTGGTTTTTAAAGACTGCGGCGATGATCTTACCACGTCCAATGACTTCGCCCTCGACGACCTCTTCTTGATAAAGTACTCGGAAGATGTCGTTTTTACGAATATCCAGCGCAAAGTCGATATCCCAACCAAAGATTCCCGCCAGCTCCATGATTTGATTTGCATTCAATCCCGATGAAATACCAGCATTCCAGAAGTTAGATTTAATCGTCGCTTCGGCGTAGTTGTATTGATAGTCGACTTCTTTTTTGTCGACTTCAGAGACGTATTTACTTCCCTGCAACTTGATACGGAAAGTTTCAAAAGCATTCAATGTACGTTTTAGCTGTATAAAATCGTTATTTTCATCAAAACCAAATTGCAATCGGTCTCCGGGACGAAGCCGAGTAAGCTGCGCTTTGATCTCTTTATCTGAAGTGATGAGTTCGTGAAGAAGACGAGGGGAGAGCCCTACACGATTAAACAGGACGGCAGCGCTTTCGCCATTTTTGACTTTGTAGGTTTCCCAACGCAAAACAGAAGGAAGATTAGAAGAGGCGCTGCGCTCGGGAGATTCTACAGAAATTGGTACCGAATAGTGCTCACCAACTTTGAGTCGGCTTTGCTGCGGGTCGAGGTCTTGCGGATCAGGCAAAAAGAATAGTGCAAAGATGATGAGGGCACTAAAAAAGCCGATCAATACTTTGTGCAAGAGTGGGAGTCTGACAAAAATCGAATGCATAAGGTACTTGATTGCTAAATTAAACGTAAAAATTGACAACTACCTAGTCTAACGTGTTTCAAAATGCATCGCTATTCAAGTAAGATGTTCAGCTATTATATTTTTGCCAAATCTGTGGGAGTGAACAAGAATGGCGAGCATTGAAGCTGCATTAGCCGAGATTAAGCGCGGTGTTGAAGAGCTGATTCCAGAAGAAGAGCTGATCGCGAAACTAAAAGAAGGCCGTCCTCTACGTATTAAACTCGGTGCCGATCCAACAGCACCTGACATCCACCTAGGCCATACGGTTATTTTCAATAAGCTTCGCTTGTTCCAAGAGCTAGGTCATGAAGTGACGTTCCTAATCGGTGACTTCACTGCAATGGTTGGCGACCCAACAGGTAAGAACACAACGCGTCCTCCACTTAGCCGTGAAGACGTATTGCGCAATGCAGAGACATACAAAGAGCAAGTATTTAAGATTCTTGATCCGGCTAAGACTAAGATTCAGTTCAACTCTGAGTGGCTATCTGAGCTTGGTGCCGAGGGTATGATTCGTCTAGCGGCAAACCAAACGGTTGCACGTATGCTAGAACGTGACGATTTTAAAAAGCGTTACGCAGGTGGTCAGCCAATCGCTATTCATGAGTTTATGTACCCACTACTGCAAGGTTGGGACTCAGTAGCAATGGAAACAGACGTTGAGCTTGGTGGTACTGACCAGAAGTTCAACCTACTAATGGGTCGTGAACTGCAAAAATCTCACGGTCAAAAACCACAAGTGGTATTAATGATGCCACTGCTTGTTGGTCTAGACGGTGAGAAGAAGATGTCTAAATCTTCTGGTAACTACATTGGTATTAGCGAAGCGCCAAGCGAAATGTTTGGTAAGATCATGTCTATCTCTGACGATCTAATGTGGAGCTACTACGAGCTACTGTCTTTCCGTCCATTGGAAGAAATTGCACAGTTCAAAGCTGATGTGGAAGCAGGTAAGAACCCTCGTGATATCAAAGTACTGCTAGCGAAAGAAATCATTGCTCGTTTCCATAGTGAAGCGGATGCTGATGCGGCAGAGCAAGAATTCGTGAACCGTTTTGCTAAGAACCAAATTCCAGATGAAATGCCTGAGTTTGATTTTGAAGCGGGCACACCAGTAGCAAACCTACTGAAAGAAGCAGGTCTATGTGCTTCAACTTCTGAAGCAATGCGCATGGTTAAACAAGGCGCAGCTAAGATTGAAGGCGAGAAAGTTGCTGATGCGAAGTTTGCGCCAGAATCTGGAACTTACGTATTCCAAGTTGGCAAACGCAAATTTGCACGTATTACTATTAAGTAATCAATAACTGCCCAAAATGAAAGCGCCTACTCGGCGCTTTTTTTGTATTAAAATTTAGTGAAATCGTGTGACATTGACTGTAAAAACAGATGAACTTTGTTACTATACGCGCGCTGCAAAATGAGCAGCTTTATCGGAGATTTACATGAACAATACCGACCATCCTCCCAGTTGCTGGGTGAGTAAGATTAAGGGAGCGAAATAACCTGCTTCGGTATTGGCGATCTCCGCCTTACCTGAGTGGTAAGGCATCTTTTCTATTTTTCCTTCTTGTTATTTCCTTCAACTAATTCTGAACAGACAGTGCAATTGCATTGATGTCTTCACGCATCTTGATTTTGTTATATAGAAAGCAAGTGCGCGAACAACCTTTTGCGTGCGTTGTCGATGGTCGTTACCAATGCCAATCGGGAGATTCGCCATGACGGTAATGAACAACACTTTTATTGAAACAACACCAAACTTCTCAGAGGTTGAAATTGGTGCCGCTCGTAATGCATTTCTGCAATATGAGCAGGAGCAACAGCTACACTTATTGACCGTAATGCCTATCGACGAAGCCGTCGGTATTTTACAGCACTGCTCGGTTGGTTATGTGAACAGCCTAATTGCTCAACTAGAACAAGCAGGGTATGACAAACGAGCGAGACATTATGCGCACCAGCTAGGGCTGCATATGTCAGAGGTTGATACACCGGACGGTTATTTATCGACGAGTGTTATCGAGCATGTGAAGCAGCGTATTGGCTGGATCATTGCCCTTGCATTACTTGGTATTGTCTCTGGACTTATCATCGCTCAATACGAGGACACACTAAGCCAATTGGTTTTGCTGGCTGTATACATGCCTGTGATTGCTGCTGCTGGTGGTAATACAGGAACGCAGGCGGCTACGTTAGTTATCCGAGCTCTTGCAACTGGGGAGCTTAAGAAGCGTCAATGGCTTGCAGTGCTTTGGAAAGAAAGCCGCGTCGCTTTATGTATCGCGTTTACGATTTCTATCGTGATGATTGGCAGAATTATCCTGTTTAGCGGTAATCAATCAACGGGCGGTTTTGAGCTTGAAACCATCGCATTTGCTATTGCAGTCGCTCTGTTTATTCAGGTGACGATTTCGACGACATTAGGTGGGCTACTGCCTATTATTGCTCGAGCATTTAAACTGGACCCTGCCGTTTTGGTGAGCCCAGTTTTAGCATCAATTGTTGATATCTCAGGTATGTGGATTTACTTTACCGTTGTTAACTACTTCTTAGGTATTGCCTGACTGAAGCTGATAATGTCTTGATAGAAGAGTTTTTCAAAACGCGTAATAGGGGCGACGACAGGTTTGTTATCGTCCCTTTTTTCTGGGAAATAATCCGATACAAACTGAACAAACACAGTGTTTGGTTTACCATTCTTATCTAACCCATACCCTGCCATATTGTAAGTCCCGTATAACGAGCCACTCTTTGCTATCAACTGCCCTTTGATCGGTGCTTTACGCATACTTTTTCGGTACTGCAAAGTCCCAGACTCACCTGACTTTGGCATGATGGCGATTAGGTTGAGTTCCTTCTCATGCTGCCAAATGTAACGCAGGATTGCCGCCATAGAGGTCGCTGAGATTCGGTTGTTACGTGATAAGCCAGAGCCATCTTCTAGTCTTGCATTACGAATATCGACTCCAGTATTGGCAAAAATAATTTGCTTGATCGCTTCTGTACCATTAGCGAAGCTTCCCGCCTGGACAAAAAACTTCGCGCCCAATGTTTTGGTCAGTGTATCGGCAATAAGGTTATCAGAGCGTTTAAGCATTTGATCCAACAATTGAGGTAAAGGCTTCGATCTATGTATCGCGAGCAATTTACGCTGCTTTTCTGGAGGCGTGCCGATACGGATATTGCCTTTCAAGCTGATTCCAACTTGTTTAAGCAACTTCTCTAATTTTTTGCTGGTGTAACTTTCTGGGTCTTGTACGGCAAATTTAAGAGGTAACGGTTTGTCCCCTCGGTCAACGAGGCAGCCGTTAAGTTCATAATGGTTGTCGGGCTTGGCAATTAGGTCTAAATCGCAATGACGGCTCTTTTGGACGCTTCTAGACACGGTTTTTACACTAGTGCTGACATTAATTGGTTGATGTTCAGGAACATAAACCCGTGTTGAACCGTTTTTCTTGGTGTAGATGGAAGCTTGAACACAGTTGTCATTTAGAGTGATCGCCGATGCTGGCGCACTATAACAAACCCCTAGAATGTCCCACGGCCAACCGACCGCGCGGTTATATCCAGTAAAGGCACTATTATCAAGCCATAGGTCGCCTTTGATTTGCGTTAAACCGTTTTTCTTTGCGCGAGTCAGTAGATTTTTGAGATCGTCAGTCAACAACGTTGGATCACCAGAAAAATGAATGACGGCGTCCGAGCTAGAGCTTTCTAGGGTAGTGCGAAAAGCAAAGTTGTTTCCCAATTCAAGTTTCGCAGCCAAAGCGGTGACGACTTTTAGCGTGCTAGCTGGCGGGAAATATTGGTCGGTTGGATTAATACCGGTTAGCTCGCTTTGGTCGTTGAGTTTTTCAGCAATCAAGCTGACACGGGAGCCTTCTGGCAAAACCTCTTTATGAGGATAAGCCATAGATGTAAGTGGGGCGAGACTAGAAAAAAGTAATAAAGACCAACGTAAGCGCATAATGACAGTTCGTGAGGTTAGTTATGCAATTGAGTATATACCGAAAAATTGCAGAATTCTGGATATAAAAAATGCCCGCATAGTGCGAGCATTTTATCTTCAAGTCTTAAGACTGAATTAGAAGTCGTAACGTAGGCCTAGAGCTAGCTCGTCTTCTGCGTCAGCTTTAGTCGCTTTGTGGTTAGCGAATTCAGTTGAACCCATTTTATCGCCAGCATCAATTAGGTTGAAGTTGTACGATACGTAACCACGGAAGTTAGGCTTGAAGTAGTAAGACGCGTCGATAGCGAAGTTGTTCGCTGAAGTATCGCCGTTTGTCTCTGCGTTGTTGTACGTAGAAGTGAACACAGTTTGACCTAGAGTGTAAGCACCCGCTAGTTCGTAACCTGTGTAGTCTACAGTGTTTTTGAAGTCAGCTTCTTTTTCGCCGTCAGTGAATACACCAGCGAAGTATAGATCGCTCATAGTGTAAGAAGCAGCAAGCATGTATTCGTTAGCGTCAGCTTGATCTGCGTAACCAGCACCTAGGTCAAGACCAGTGTCACCTAGAGTGTAGATTGCAGATAGAGAGTAGCCATCTTCGCCGTTGTCTTTGTATGCGCCGTTTTCTTCTACACGGTCAGCAAAACGGTAGCTAGCTTTAACTGCTAGGTTTTCGAATTGGCCTTTGTAAGAGAACATGTTGTCTGAACGGTCAGCCGCAGCTAGTTTGTCAGCAGCTGTGTTACCAGCGTAAGCCATGATATCTGTGAAGTCAGTGATAACGCCTAGCGCACCGTCATTCTTACCGTAAGTAACTTCACCGAAAGCACCGCCTAGACCAGCGTATGCGTAACGAGTGTCTAGATTGCTGTTGCCGTCTACGCCGCCTTCTTCAGCTGTAGTGAACTCACCTTCCCAGAAACCAACACCGTATAGGTTGTCGTTGATTGCTTGAGTACCAAGGAAGTTTAGACGGATGCGAGAGTTATCCGCTACGTCGCCATCTTTCATAGATAGACGTGCTTCAGCACGGCCGCCCATTTCTAGAGAAGTGCCGTCTTGGTTGTAAAGTTCAGCTGCGTTAACGCCAGTTGCCATAGCTGCTGCAGATACAGAAAGAGCAATTAGAGTCTTTTTCATCTTATTTGTCCTAGTTAGCTGTCCATAATCATTGTTTTATGGGGGAGAGGTTATCTCTCACAAGCTGTTGTTGTGCGTATAGTTTCACTCGTGAGAATCGCCCACATTCGAAAAAGCTATGACGTAACAGCTTGCCGGACATGTTTTACTGCTAAAGTTTCCTTATGAGTTAGTAAAATGATATAAATCCAACTAATGAACAGTGTTCAATTGTTTGGGTTTTTAGTGTAAGTTGTTGTATTTAAACGGTTAGGTTGAGGCTAACATTGGTCTGACATTGATTTGTTTTTATCTTTTTTGATGTTTTTAGTGTAATGAACAGTGTTGTTTTCCAATAAACTGCGATGATGGTTAAATCTAAAAACAATTCATGACGAGGTATTTCTTTCGCTGTCACGCTGTGAAATCGAATTAGGGTGATTTCATATCGGAGTTTGTTTAAACTAACTGAAACAAATCTTCGAACGCACTACCTAGCCATTTGGTTGGGTGGGCTTTTTTTGTCCAAAGACACCTTTGGCCTTGAGGTTATATAATGGAAAAAGTTCCAATGACAATGCGTGGCGAACAATTGCTACGCACAGAACTCGATCGTCTACTAAAGCTTCGCCCACAGATTTCAGAAGCAATCGCAGAAGCACGCGAACTTGGTGACTTGAAGGAAAATGCAGAATACCACGCGGCTCGAGAAGAGCAGGGTATCTGTGAAGCACAAATCCGTGACATCGAATACAAACTGTCTGTGGCTCAGGTTATCGACGTAACCAAGATGGACAACACAGGCAAAGTGATTTTTGGTTCAACAGTGACTTTGATCGATTGCGATACAGAAGAAGAAAAAACTTACCAAATTGTTGGTGATGACGAAGCTGATATTAAATCGGGTCGAATCTCTGTTAGTTCTCCAATTGCTCGTGGTTTGATTGGTAAGATGGAAGGCGACGAAGTCGTTATTCAAACCCCAGGTGGTGCGAAAGACTTCGAAATCGATAGCGTAGAATACGTGTAATCACTCGATATGTCTTATCGTTAGATGCAAAAAAGGTCGCCATTGGCGACCTTTTCTTCTTCCATAGGGTAAGTTGAGATTACTTACGAGGAATTTCGATTTTACGCTCTTCAGATTGGCGGTATAGCACAAGTACTTTACCAATAGTCTGAACTTTTTCAGCGCCCGTCTCACGTACGATAGCGTCGATGAT
This sequence comes from Vibrio jasicida CAIM 1864 = LMG 25398, assembly GCF_000400365.1. Classification (GTDB taxonomy): domain Bacteria; phylum Pseudomonadota; class Gammaproteobacteria; order Enterobacterales; family Vibrionaceae; genus Vibrio; species Vibrio jasicida. Next base: position 97,018 of record NZ_BAOG01000053.1, read on the forward strand.
TAGCTGTTTTGTCTCACGGTCTTCTGATGCAACTTTCACTTTGATCAGTTCGTGATGGTTTAGAGCGATTTCAATTTCTGCTAGCACGGCTTCTGTAAGTCCATTTGCGCCCATTAGCACAACAGGTTTTAAACTGTGAGCCAGGCCTTTAAGGTGCTGCTTTTGTTTGGTGCTTAGGTTCATTACGCGGCCAATTTTCTTTAAAATAAGGGTTGAAAAAAGCTATTTTAACGCCATCTATTGCTGAAGACTATAATTTATTGAGCAATAGGTTGAGCCTATTAGAACAATAGCTCCTATTTACGCCTTGTTGGGATTAAAATGAGTAAACAAAAACATTCGGCTAGTTCTGGTCGTTGGTTGAAAGAACACTTTGATGATAAATACGCTAACGAAGCTCGTAAAAAAGGCTATCGTTCTCGTGCTTACTTCAAAATTGATGAGATCCAAACGAAAGATAAATTGTTGAAACCTGGTATGACTGTCGTCGATTTAGGCGCGGCTCCGGGGGGCTGGTCTCAATATGCTGCTAAGATATTAGGTGACGAAGGACAAATCATTGCGTGTGACTTATTACCAATGGATCCAATCGCTGGTGTAAGCTTCTTACAAGGTGACTTTCGTGACGATGCGGTATTAGAAGCGTTGTTGGAAAGAATCCAACCTTCGATGGTAGACGTAGTAATGTCTGATATGGCGCCTAATATTGCAGGCAACAACTCAGTAGATCAGCCGCGAGCTATGTATTTAGTTGAATTGGCTTTAGATATGTGTCGACAAGTTCTAGCACCTAATGGTAGCTTTGTCGTAAAGGTTTTCCAGGGTGAAGGCTTCGACGAGTACGTTAAAGAAGTCCGAAACATGTTTAAAGCCGTAAAAATCAGAAAACCAGACTCATCGCGAGCTCGCTCACGAGAAGTCTTCGTTGTAGCCACTGGTTACAAAGGTTAACTATTTCGCTCGTTTAGAGCATGGTTAACACTATAGCTACAGCTAATAAACTGTAGTACCCTACCTTTAATTACAATTAGTTATCGAGAGGCTGACACCTTGAGTGACATGGCAAAAAATTTAATTCTGTGGCTTGTTATCGCTGTCGTGTTGATGTCGGTATTCCAGAGCTTTGGCCCTGGAGAGAGCAACGGCAGAACCGTGGACTACACCACGTTTGTACAGGAAGTTGGCCAAGGCCAGATTCAAGAAGCAACTTTTAAAGACGGTGAGATTAGTTTCGTTCGTCGTGGCGGTGGTGCCAAAATGGTCACCTACATGCCAGTGTATGATCAGAAGCTTCTAGATGACCTAATCAACCAAAATGTGAAAGTACAAGGTACGCCTCCTGAAGAGCAGAGCTTACTTGGTACTATCTTTATTTCTTGGTTCCCAATGATCTTACTGATTGGTGTGTGGATTTTCTTCATGCGTCAAATGCAAGGCGGCGGCGGTAAAGGCGCAATGTCCTTCGGTAAGAGTAAAGCTCGTATGATGAGCGAAGAACAAATCAAGACAACTTTTGCTGATGTCGCAGGCTGTGATGAAGCAAAAGAAGATGTTAAAGAACTGGTGGACTATCTGCGTGACCCAAGCCGTTTCCAGAAGTTGGGCGGTAAGATTCCAACGGGTGTTCTAATGGTTGGTCCTCCGGGTACTGGTAAAACGCTATTAGCGAAAGCCATTGCAGGTGAGGCAAAAGTACCATTCTTTACTATCTCAGGTTCTGACTTCGTAGAAATGTTTGTTGGTGTTGGTGCATCTCGTGTGCGTGACATGTTCGAACAAGCAAAGAAAGCCGCACCTTGTATCATCTTTATTGATGAAATCGATGCGGTAGGTCGTCAGCGTGGTGCTGGTGTTGGTGGTGGTCACGATGAACGTGAGCAAACACTTAACCAAATGCTAGTAGAAATGGATGGTTTCGAAGGTAACGAAGGTATCATCGTTATCGCTGCGACTAACCGTCCAGATGTATTGGACCCAGCGTTGCTACGTCCAGGCCGTTTTGACCGTCAAGTTGTGGTTGGTCTACCTGATGTACGTGGTCGTGAACAGATCCTTAAAGTACACATGCGTAAAGTACCTCTTGCTGGCGATGTAGAGCCTTCTCTCATTGCACGTGGTACGCCTGGTTTCTCTGGTGCTGATCTTGCTAACTTGGTCAACGAAGCTGCACTGTTTGCTGCTCGTGGCAACAAACGCAATGTATCTATGGTTGAGTTTGAACTAGCAAAAGACAAAATCATGATGGGTGCAGAGCGCCGTTCAATGGTGATGTCTGAAGAGACGAAAGAGTCTACGGCTTACCACGAAGCTGGTCACGCTATTGTTGGTCGTCTCGTGCCTGAACATGATCCAGTGTATAAAGTATCTATCATTCCACGCGGACGTGCGCTTGGTGTGACAATGTACTTACCAGAGCAAGACCGCGTAAGCATGAACCGTCAACATCTTGAGTCGATGATTTCTAGTTTGTATGGTGGTCGACTGGCTGAAGAGCTTATTTACGGCAAAGAGAAAGTATCAACTGGTGCATCCAACGATATTGAACGTGCAACAGATATTGCTCGTAAGATGGTGACACAGTGGGGCTTCTCTGAAAAATTAGGTCCGCTTCTTTATGCAGAAGACGAAGGTGAAGTATTCCTTGGCCGTAGTGTGACGCAGACTAAACACATGTCTGATGATACAGCGAAGCTTATCGATGACGAAGTCCGTAAGATCATCGACCGCAACTACGATCGTGCGAAGCAAATTTTGGAAGATAACATGGACATCATGCATGCGATGAAAGACGCGCTAATGAAGTATGAAACCATTGATGCTGGCCAAATTGACGACCTGATGGAACGTAAAGAAGATATTCGTGAGCCTGCTGGTTGGGGGGATAAACCTACTAATAAACCAGAAGACGACGATAAGCCTCAAGCGAAGCCTGAAGTAAAAGCGGAAGAGAAGTCTGTTGAGCCTACTAAACCAGTAGAGCAATCAACGACTCAAGAAGCGACTTCAAGCGAAGTGCCAGAAAAGAAAGACTCTGAATAAAGAGTAGTCTTTGATAATAAACCCCGAGTTAAGCTCGGGGTTTTTGTTTATGTTGTAATTATTAAAGCTATGATCATTAAAGCAAATAATAAATCCCTCAACCTATCCCATCCTCACGTGATGGCGATTCTCAATGTCACGCCGGATTCATTCTCTGATGGTGGCAAGTTTAATAATCTTGATTCTGCTTTGATCCAAGCTGAGAAAATGATTAAGGCTGGAGTGAGCATTATTGACATCGGTGGCGAATCAACACGTCCCGGAGCGCCAGACGTTACATTAGAAGAAGAGTTGCAACGTGTTATTCCTGTGATCAAAGCTATCCGTGAAAAGCACGATGTTTGGATTTCTGTTGATACCAGTAAAGCTGAAGTGATGCGTCAAGCGATTGAGGCTGGTGCAGATCTCATTAATGATGTTCGCGCCCTTCAAGAGCCGGGAGCGTTAGAGGTGGCTGCTGCATCAAACTTACCAATCTGTTTGATGCACATGAAAGGGCAACCTCGAACCATGCAAGCCAACCCTCACTATGATGATTTGATGAGTGATGTGGCTGAATTTCTGCATGAACGTATTACCACGTGCGAATCGGTAGGGATCGAAAAGTCACAACTTATTCTTGATCCTGGTTTTGGTTTTGGCAAAACCATAGAACACAATTATCATATGCTTGCTCATCTCGACAAGTTTCATGAGTTTGGTTTACCTATATTGGCTGGGATTTCGCGTAAGTCCATGATTTTTAAATTATTGGATAAGCCAGCGAGCGAGTGTGCTAACGCAAGCGTTGTCTGTGCGACTTTGGCAGCGATGAAAGGTGCACAGATCATTCGAGTTCATGATTTTGAAGAAACCATTGAAGCAATGAAAATTGTCGAGATGACGAAAAATAATATCTAAAAGAATTAAGGAAAGTTTTATGTCTGATAAAAGACGTTACTTTGGTACCGACGGTGTGCGCGGGAAAGTAGGACAATACCCAATTACCCCTGATTTCGTACTTAAGCTTGGCTGGGCTGCTGGTCGTGTACTAGCAAAACAAGGTACTAAGAAAGTGATCATCGGTAAAGATACGCGTATTTCTGGTTATATGCTTGAATCTGCACTGGAAGCCGGCCTTGCTGCTGCGGGGTTAAAAGCGACCTTTACTGGTCCGATGCCAACACCGGCGGTGGCATACCTAACGCAAACCTTCCGCGCGGAAGCGGGGATTGTTATTTCTGCTTCACACAACCCTTATTACGACAACGGTATCAAGTTCTTCTCGTCTGAAGGTACTAAATTACCAGATGATATCGAGCTTGCTATTGAAGCTGAGTTAGATAAAGACATCGAGTGTGTCGAGTCTGCTGAGCTAGGTAAAGCGACACGTCTAAATGATGCTGCTGGTCGTTACATTGAATTTTGTAAGAGCACATTCCCATCGGAGCTTAGCCTAGCAAGTCTTAAGATTGTCGTTGACTGTGCACACGGTGCGACTTACCACATCGCTCCTAACGTATTTAAAGAGTTAGGTGCAGAAGTGATCGCAATGGGTGTAGAGCCAAACGGCACTAACATCAACGCTGAAGTTGGCGCGACTGACGTTCGTGCTTTACAAAAGCGCGTTGTAGAAGAGCAAGCTCATCTCGGCTTGGCGTTCGATGGTGACGGTGACCGTATTATCATGGTTGACCATCTAGGCAACAAGATTGACGGTGACCAAATCGCTTACATCATCGCACGTGATGCTCTGCGTCGTGGTGAGCTAAAAGGTGGTGTCGTTGGTACGCTAATGACAAACCTAGGCATGGAAAATGGTTTGAAACAATTAGGCATTCCATTTGTGCGTGCAGCAGTGGGTGACCGTTATGTCATGGAACAGCTACTTGCTAAAGGCTGGAAAATTGGCGCGGAAAATTCAGGTCACGTTATCTTGCTAGACAAAGTAACTACGGGTGATGCTATCGTGGCTGCACTGCAAGTGATTGCGTCTGTAGTTGGCAGTGATATGTCGTTGCACGATTTGTCGCAAGGTATGACACTTTACCCTCAAGTGCTTGAGAATGTTCGTTTTGCTGGTGATAACAATCCACTTGAAGAGCAAGCCGTACTAGACTCTGTAGCGGCGGTTGAAGCGGAGTTAGGCGATAAGGGCCGTGTGTTGCTTCGTAAGTCAGGCACCGAGCCATTGATCCGTGTTATGGTGGAAGGTGAGGATGCAGATCTTGTTCAAAGCTCTGCGCTTAAGATTGCGGAAGCTGTAAAAGCGAGTTGTTAATCATTGCTTTAATGCCTTTTGCGAGAGAAAAGGGCAACTTTTGCCCTTTTTTTGAGCGCTTAATGCGTTGGTGCTGATTTTTTGCTAATTTTCCCTTGTCAGCGTTACTGGCTTTCGCTAGTATTGCTCCGCCTCCCGTTAGGAGGTCGCTAGCCTTGTTCTAAAATGAAAGTATTATTTTTGAACGGCGCTGGCTCAACAATTTGGAACATAGGTGGAAAAAATGTTTTCAGTTCTACTTGTGATTTACCTGTTGGCGGCGCTTGGTGTGATTGGCCTTGTGTTGATTCAACAAGGTAAAGGCGCAGATATGGGAGCCTCGTTCGGTGCAGGTGCTTCAAACACAGTGTTTGGCGCAAGCGGCTCAGGTAATTTCTTAACCCGAACAACTGCTATTTTAGCAACCGTATTTTTTATCATTAGCTTGCTACTTGGTCGTATGTCTACGCACAAGACTGAGTCACAATGGGTAGACCCAACGTTAGGTCAACCAGTTGTAGAACAAGTTAAAGATGCAGCGAGTGAAGTTCCAGCACCTACTGGTGATGAGATTCCTCAATAAGCTGTAAAAGTTTATGAGCCGAGATGGTGAAATTGGTAGACACGCTAGCATGAGGTGCTAGTGCCTTTGGTGTGAGGGTTCGAGTCCCTCTCTCGGCACCATGAATTTACAAACTTGTAAATCACTTGTTTGAGGGTATAATGCTCAGCAAGTCGGACGCGGGGTGGAGCAGCTTGGTAGCTCGTCGGGCTCATAACCCGAAGGTCGTCGGTTCAAATCCGGCCCCCGCAACCAATCTCTTCTTTCATTGGAAAGAATGATGCGATTGGCAAGTTTGCACAGTGCTAACCACACTGTGAGTTAAGAAAAGCATTTTTGGCTATTCTTAACGTATCAGGGTCCAGCAGCATAAAACCCCGACTTTCGGGGTTTTTTGTTATCTGAGTTTTTATAATCTCTCAGATACTGCTTGGTTTTTTGATTGGGCTCTGAGCCCTTTTTTTGTTTCTGGAGTGGTTAAAATGACTGGTTTAGAAAGACAACTTACTGAAATGCTTGAAGCTCCAGTAGAGGCATCAGGCTACGAGTTGGTTGGATTAGAATTTATTCGTGCGGGTGCGCACTCAACGTTACGTATTTACATCGACCATGAAAATGGCATCAATGTAGATGCCTGTGCAGAAGTTAGCCATCAGGTAAGTGCAGTATTAGACGTTGAAGATCCAATTTCTGTTGCTTACAGCCTAGAAGTTTCTTCTCCAGGCTTAGAAAGACCACTTTTCAAAGCAGCACATTACGAGCAATTTATTGGTCACGAGGTCAGCATCGTATTGAAAATGGCTGTTGCCAACCGCCGCAAGTGGGCAGGTACTATCCACAGCGTTGATGGTGAGACAATAGCGGTTACTGTTGAAGGGCAACAAGAAGAGTTTGCTCTAAGTAACATTTCAAAAGCTAACCTGATCCCTAAATTTTAGTTCCCTAAAAAAGTTTAAGCTTAGAGGCTAAATACAATGAGTAAAGAAATTTTAGCGGTAGCAGAAGCGGTATCGAATGAAAAAGCGGTACCTCGTGAGCGTATCTTTGAAGCTCTTGAGATTGCTCTAGCAACTTCTACTAAGAAAAAGTACGAGATCGAAATCGACGTACGTGTTGCTATTGACCGTAAAACGGGCGAATTCGAAACATTTCGTCGTTGGTTGATCGTAGAAGATGTTGAAAATCCAACAAAAGAAATCTCACTAGAAGCTGCACAGTATGAAGATCCAGAACTTCAACTAGGCGACTTTGTTGAAGATGATATCCCTTCAGTTACTTTTGACCGTATTACGACACAAACGGCTAAGCAAGTTATCGTACAGAAAGTACGTGAAGCTGAGCGTGCACAAATCGTTGAACAGTTCATTGACAACGAAGGTGACCTTATCACTGGCGTTGTTAAGAAAGTAAACCGTGAAACTGTCGTAATGGACCTTGGTAACAACGCTGAAGCGGTAATCCTACGTGATGACCAACTTCCTCGTGAAAACTTCCGTCCAGGTGACCGTGTTCGTGGTCTTCTGTACAAAGTAGCTCCAGAAGCTCGTGGTTTCCAACTGTTCATCACGCGTTCTAAGCCTGAAATGCTGGCAGAACTATTCCGTGTTGAAGTGCCTGAGATCGCTGAAGAGATCATCGAGCTTAAAGGTGCGGCACGTGATCCTGGTTCTCGCGCTAAGATCGCGGTTAAAACAAACGATAAACGCATTGACCCAGTGGGCGCTTGTGTTGGTATGCGTGGTGCACGTGTACAAGCAGTATCTGGCGAACTTGGTGGTGAGCGTATCGATATCGTTCTTTGGGATGATAACCCAGCACAGTTTGTTATCAATGCAATGGCGCCAGCTGACGTAGCATCAATCATTGTTGATGAAGATGCACACTCAATGGACATCGCAGTTGAAGCAGATAACCTAGCTCAAGCTATCGGTCGTGCAGGTCAGAACGTTCGTCTAGCGTCTCAACTAACTGGTTGGGAACTGAATGTAATGACTGTTGCAGATCTTCAGAAAAAACACGCTGAAGAATCTCAAGCATCAATCGAGAACTTCATGAAGTATCTAGACATTGAAGAAGACTTCGCTCAACTGCTTGTTGAAGAAGGTTTCTCAACGCTAGAAGAAATCGCATACGTACCAGTTAACGAACTGCTTGACGTAGACGGTCTTAACGAAGAACTTGTTGAAGAACTACGTAGCCGTGCTAAAGACGCACTAACCACTATCGCACTAGCACAAGAAGAGTCATTTGAAGGTCTTGAGCCGGCTGAAGACCTACTAGGTCTTGAAGGTCTAGAGCGTGAAATGGCGTTCAAACTAGCAGCGAAAGGTGTTGCAACACTAGAAGATCTAGCCGACCAAGGTATCGACGATTTAGAAGGTATTGAAGGCCTGACAGAAGAACGCGCAGGTGAGCTTATCATGGCTGCACGTAACATCTGTTGGTTCGGCGAAGAAGCATAATATCAGCAAGGAGGAAGCGGCATGACACAATTAACAGTTAAAGCTCTGAGTGAAGAGATTGGTACTCCAGTCGACCGCTTAATGGAACAACTTGCTGACGCTGGCATGAACAAAGCGAGTTCTGACCATGTATCGGATGAAGAGAAGCAAAAGCTTCTCTCTCACCTGAAGAAAGAGCACGGCGATACGTCGGGCGAATCTGAACCTACTAGACTGACGCTTCAGCGTAAGACTCGCAGCACACTAAGTGTTGCAGCAGGTGGCGGCAAAAGTAAGGATGTTCAAGTAGAAGTGCGTAAGAAGCGCACGTATGTGAAGCGCAGCACTATCGAAGACGATGCAAAACGTGAGGCTGAGGAAGCAGCAAAGCGTGAAGCTGAAGAGCTTGCGAAGCGTGAGGCAGAAGAACAAGCCAAACGTGAAGCTGCAGAGAAAGCACAGCGCGAAGCCGAAGAGAAAGTGAAACGTGAAGCGGATGCAAAACGTGACGCTGAAGAAAAGGCAAAACGCGCACAAGCTGAAAAGGCTAAGAAAGACATGAATGCAAAAAATGCGGATGTTAATACGCAAGCGAAGAAAGAAGCTGACGAGCTAAAGCGTCGTCAGGAAGAAGAAGCCCAACGTAAAGCTGAGCAAGAAGCAGCTAAGCTTGTTGAAGAAGCTCGTAAACTTGCAGAAGAAAACGAAGCTCGTTGGTCTGAAGAAGAGTCTAAGAAGAAAGAACTTGAAAACTCTGACTACCACGTAACCACTTCTACGTACGCTCGTGAAGCTGAAGATGCAGCTGACCGTAAAGAAGAAGGCGGTGCTCGTCGTAAGAAGAAGAAACCAGCTAGAGAAGAGCAGTCACGTGGTGGTCGTAACCAACGTGGTGGTAAGGGCCGTAACAAAGGCAAACTTGCTAAGCCAACTTCAATGCAACACGGTTTCGATAAGTCTGCTACTGTAGCAAAACAAGACGTAGTAATTGGCGAAACAATCGTTCTTTCTGAACTTGCTAACAAGATGTCGGTTAAAGCGACAGAAGTTATCAAAGTGATGATGAAGATGGGCGCTATGGCGACTATCAACCAAGTGATCGACCAAGAAACAGCACAACTTGTTGCTGAAGAAATGGGTCACAAGGTCGTTCTTCGTAAAGAGAACGAACTGGAAGAAGCAGTACTATCTGATCGCGACACTAACGCAGAAGCAGTACCTCGCGCTCCAGTTGTAACTATCATGGGTCACGTTGACCACGGTAAAACGTCAACACTTGACTACATCCGTCGTACACACGTTGCTTCAGGCGAAGCGGGTGGTATCACACAGCACATCGGTGCTTACCACGTTGAAACTGACAACGGTATGATCACGTTCCTTGATACTCCTGGACACGCAGCGTTTACTGCAATGCGTGCTCGTGGTGCTCAAGCGACAGATATCGTTGTTCTTGTTGTAGCAGCAGACGATGGCGTAATGCCACAAACAGTTGAAGCGATTCAGCACGCGAAAGCGGCTGGTGTTCCTCTGATTGTTGCTGTGAACAAGATCGATAAAGAAGACGCGAACCCAGATAACGTTAAGAATGAGCTAGCTCAATACGACGTAATCCCTGAGGAGTGGGGCGGTGAGAACATGTTTGTTCACATCTCTGCTAAACAGGGTACAAATATCGATGGTCTTCTAGAAGCTATCCTTCTTCAGTCTGAAGTTCTTGAACTTACGGCTGTAGCTGAAGGCATGGCGTCTGGTGTTGTTGTTGAATCTCGCCTAGATAAAGGTCGTGGTCCAGTTGCAACCGTACTTGTTCAATCAGGTACGCTAAACAAAGGCGATATCGTTCTTTGTGGCCAAGAATACGGTCGTGTTCGTGCAATGCGTGACGAACTAGGTCAAGAAATCACTCAAGCTGGTCCATCTATCCCTGTAGAGATCCTAGGTCTTTCAGGCGTACCATCTTCAGGTGATGAAGCAACAGTAGTACGTGACGAGCGTAAAGCACGTGAAGTAGCAAACTACCGTGCTGGTAAGTTCCGTGAAGTGAAACTTGCTCGTCAGCAGAAATCTAAACTAGAGAACATGTTCTCTAACATGACTGCTGGTGAAGTTGCTGAACTAAACGTAGTACTAAAAGCAGACGTACAAGGTTCTGTAGAAGCGATTGCAGACTCACTACTGAAACTGTCTACTGACGAAGTGAAAGTGAACATCGTTGGTTCTGGTGTTGGTGGTATTACTGAAACTGATGCAGTACTTGCAGAAGCTTCTAACGCAATCATCCTTGGCTTTAACGTTCGTGCTGATGCTTCTGCTCGTCGTGCGATTGAAGCAGCAAGCGTTGATCTACGTTACTACTCAATCATTTACCAATTGATTGACGAAGTTAAACAAGCAATGGGCGGTATGCTTGCTCCAGAATTCAAGCAAGAAATCATTGGTCTTGCTGAAGTACGTGACGTATTTAAGTCACCGAAACTGGGTGCAATCGCTGGTTGTATGGTTACTGAAGGTCTGATTAAGCGTAACAACCCAATCCGCGTTCTACGCGACAACGTTGTTATCTACGAAGGTGAGCTAGAATCACTTCGTCGCTTTAAAGATGACGTTCAAGAAGTTAAGAATGGCTACGAGTGTGGTATCGGCGTTAAGAACTACAACGACGTTCGCGTTGGCGACCAGATCGAAGTATTCGAAATCGTTGAAATCAAACGTACTCTAGACTAATTGACTAAAATTACTAAACGTCTGAAAGACAAATAGTAATTGGTTGTTGAATACACCATGGGGGGCTGGCTTGACCATCCCCCCATTCTTTCTATTTAAGAGAATGAATATGTCAAAAGAATTTAGCCGCACGCAGCGCGTATCACAGCAGCTGCAAAAAGAACTTGCGATGATTCTTCAACGTGAAGTTCGTGACTCTCGCCTAGGCATGGTTACGATTTCTGATGTAGAAGTATCACGCGATCTTGCTTACGCAAAAGTATTCGTTACTTTCCTATGTGTGGGTGAGCAAACGCCAGAATCATGCCTAGCAGCACTACGTGAGCACGAAGTGCACATTCGCATGATGCTTGGTAAGCGTATTCGCCTACGTCTAACGCCTGAAATCCGTTTCTACTACGACAACACACTAGTAGAAGGTATGCGTATGTCGAACCTAGTGTCTGAAGTTGTGAGCGAAGATAAACGTAAACAGCAAGATTCAGGTCGCGAAGAAGATCAGGCAGGGGAAGAGTAATGGCTCGTCGTCGTAAAGGTCGTCCAATTAATGGCGTTATCTTGTTGGACAAACCAACAGGTATTTCTTCAAATGATGCACTGCAAAAAGTAAAACGTATTTTCTTTGCTGAAAAAGCAGGTCATACGGGTGCATTGGACCCACTAGCGACGGGCATGTTGCCAATCTGCTTAGGCGAAGCAACTAAGTTCTCTCAGTTCTTGTTGGATTCAGACAAGCGCTACCGCGTAATCGCAAAGTTGGGTGAGCGTACTGATACGTCTGACTCTGATGGCGAAGTGGTAGAGACGCGTCCAGTTGACGTGAACCTTGAGAAGTTAGAAGCGTGCATCGACACGTTCCGTGGTGAATCAGACCAAGTACCTTCAATGTTCTCTGCATTGAAGTACCAAGGTAAACCATTGTATGAGTACGCGCGTAAAGGTATCGAAGTACCACGTGAGTCTCGTAAGATCATGGTATACGAAATTGTGCTTCACCGTTTTGAAGGCGATGAAGTTGAGATGGAAGTACATTGTTCTAAAGGCACGTACATCCGTACTATCGTTGATGATCTTGGTGAAATGCTTGGTTGTGGTGCGCACGTGACGATGCTGCGTCGTACGGGTGTTGCTAAGTACCCATATGAGAAAATGGTGACGTTAGAGCACTTAAACGAACTTCTGGAGCAAGCTCATCGCGATGAAGTTGCGCCAAAAGAGCTGCTTGATCCGTTATTGCTACCAATGGATACTGCGGTTGAAGATTTACCAGAAGTAAACCTCAATGCAGAGCTTACCAATCTTGTTCAGCATGGTATGCCTGTACAGGTGTTCGGCGCACCTGCTGGTACGCCACTTCGCATGACTTCAGGTGAAGAGAAACTTTTCATCGGAGTCGCTGAACTAAACGATGACGGAAAAGTGGCACCAAAGCGTTTAGTGGTTTTCCGTGACGAAGCATAAGCTCACCAATGAATTGAAAATACCGGCGAAATCGCCGGTATTTTTGTATTGCGCGGATAAGGAAACTTCCCTATAATTCGCGCTTCGCGTAGCGGCTGAATCAGAGATTGGCTGCTACAACTTTAAACTTACTCTTATTAGGAGAGAATTATGTCTCTGAATGCAGAAACTAAAGCAGCAATCGTTGCAGAATACGCACAAGGCGAAGGCGACACTGGTTCACCAGAAGTTCAAGTAGCTCTACTTACAGCTTCTATCAACCACCTACAAGGTCACTTCAAAGCACACAAAGGCGATCACCACAGCCGTCGTGGTCTTCTACGTATGGTTTCTCGTCGTCGTAAGCTTCTAGATTACCTAAAAGGTAAAAATCTAGCTCGCTACCAAGACCTAATCAAGCGTCTAGGCCTACGTCGCTAATAAGCGACTGCATAGCAGTTTGTCTAAAAGGGGCTTTATGCCCCTTTTTTGTTGCCCGTTACTTATTTTGGCTGCTATAACTTAGCCAAATCAAACTTATGCCGTTATACTACACGCGGCTAAATCTCGTTTTGAGATTTTCACTAAGCTCATCGTATTACAGTCAACCAAGTCGACCAAAAGGTCGCGACTATTAAAAGTGTACTTCAGTCTGACTCAGTCCATTTTTACTAGTCGCGATTCGTAATACCTTGAGTGTCAATTAACACACTCTGAGGCGCCTTTATTCGTAAAGAACGCTCGGAAACAAGGAATAACAATGTTCGAAAAACCAGTTGTTAAAACGTTCCAGTACGGTAACCACACAGTTACTCTAGAAACTGGCGTTATCGCACGTCAAGCTACGGCTGCAGTAATGGTTACAATGGACGATACAGCAGTATTCGTTTCAGTTGTAGGTAAGAAAGAAGCGGTTGCAGGCCAAGATTTCTTCCCACTAACAGTAAACTACCAAGAGCGTACTTACGCGGCAGGTAAAATCCCTGGTGGTTTCTTCAAGCGTGAAGGCCGTCCTTCTGAAGGCGAAACGCTAACAGCTCGTCTAATTGACCGCCCAATTCGTCCACTATTCCCTGATGCATTCAAAAACGAAGTTCAGGTTATCGCGACAGTAATGTCTGTAAACCCAGACGTTCAGCCAGATATCGTAACAATGATCGGTACTTCTGCTGCGCTTGCTATCTCTGGTATCCCGTTCAACGGTCCTATCGGTGCTGCGCGTGTTGGTCACGTTGATGGCCAACTTGTTCTAAACCCAAGCAACACAGAGCTAGATGCATCTAAGCTAGACCTAGTGGTTGCAGGTACAGAATCTGCGGTACTAATGGTTGAATCAGAAGCAGACAACCTAACTGAAGAAGAAATGCTAGCTGCGGTTGTTTACGGTCACGACCAACAACAAGTTGTTATCAACGCGATTAACGAATTCAAAGCTGAAGTTGCTACTCCGGCTTGGGATTGGGTTGCTCCTGAAGAGAACACTGCGCTTAACAACAAGATTGCTGAGCTAGCAGAAGCGAAACTTGTTGAAGCTTACCAAATCACAGAAAAGATGGCTCGTTACGACCGCATTCACGAAATCGCGGCAGAAGTAAACGAAGTGCTACTTGCTGAAGATCCAGAAGCGAACACTAAAGAAATCCACACTATCTTCCACGATCTAGAGAAGACAGTTGTACGTCGTAGCATCATCGCTGGTAACCCACGTATCGATGGTCGTGAGAAAGACATGGTTCGTGCGCTAGACGTACGTACTGGCGTTCTTCCACGTACCCACGGTAGCGCGCTATTCACTCGTGGTGAAACTCAGGCGATCGTTACAGCGACTCTAGGTACACAACGTGACGCTCAAATCATTGATGAGCTAACTGGTGAGCGTAAAGATCACTTCCTACTACACTACAACTTCCCTCCATACTGTGTAGGTGAAACAGGTTTTGTAGGTTCTCCAAAGCGTCGTGAAATCGGCCACGGTAAACTGGCTAAGCGTGGTATCGCTGCAGTAATGCCATCTGTAGATGAGTTCCCATACACAGTACGTGTTGTATCAGAAATCACAGAATCTAACGGTTCTTCATCAATGGCTTCTGTATGTGGTACTTCTCTTGCTCTTATGGATGCAGGTGTGCCAATCAAGTCTTCTGTTGCGGGTATCGCAATGGGTCTTGTTAAAGAAGGTGACGATTTCGTTGTTCTTTCTGACATCCTTGGTGACGAAGACCACCTAGGCGACATGGACTTTAAAGTAGCAGGTACTCAATCTGGTATCACTGCACTTCAAATGGACATCAAGATAGAAGGTATCACCAAAGAGATCATGCAAATTGCGCTTAACCAAGCTCAAGGTGCACGTAAGCACATCCTATCTGTAATGGATGAAGCAATCTCTGGTGCTCGTGAAGACATCTCTGAATTTGCTCCTCGCATTCATACAATGAAGATCAGCTCAGAGAAGATCAAAGACGTTATCGGTAAAGGTGGTGCAGTTATCCGTGCTCTAACGGAAGAAACTGGTACAACTATCGAAATCGAAGACGACGGTACTATCAAGATTGCAGCAACTGAAGGTGCTGCAGCGAAAGAAGCTATCCGCCGTATCGAAGAGATCACTGCTGAAGTTGAAGTAGGCCGTATCTACACTGGTAAAGTAGCTCGTCTAGCAGACTTTGGTGCATTCGTTACTATCCTTCCAGGTAAAGATGGTCTAGTACATATCTCACAAATCGCTGAGAAGCGTGTTGAGAAAGTGTCTGACTACCTAGCTGAAGGTCAAGAAGTTCAAGTTAAAGTTCTTGAAATCGACCGTCAAGGCCGTGTACGTCTAAGCATGAAAGAAGCAGTAGAGAAGCCAGCAGAAGAGGCGTCTGACGCATCTGAAGCGAAAGGTGAGTAATCTTAGTTTCGACTTTTGGTCTTTTATTAGCTTAAGAGCCTGAAAGCATGCTATAAAAGGGGAGCATTTTCGCTCCCTTTTTTTTTGGTTTGTTTCGAAGTATTTACCCTCAAATGAGGTTAACTATCCTATAGTGCATAAAAGAGAAACAAACCCAGAGCGGTCCAAACAGGAGTACTAATTAGTGAAATGGTTTCAAACCGCAAGTTTATGTGTTGCTATCGCGCTGACCGGTTGTGCTAATACATCTCAACAATCATCGGAGAAATGGATCTATCCACCGATGGCAGTTCCTCTGCAGCCGAGTGTTCAACAAGAGGTTCAGATCGCGCGTCTGTCTCAGCTTTTACAACGCCCTGATCTAAGTGATGAAGTGCGCGCAAAAATGCATTACGAACGTGGTAACTACTACGACAGCGTTGGTCTTCGTGATCTTGCTCGTTTGGACTTCAACCAGTCTCTACAATTAAACCCTGCTCAACCTGATATATTTAACTTACTTGGGGTGTACTTTACCCAGGTAGGTGAATTTGATGCGGCTTATGAAGCCTTTGACTCAACGTTAGAATTAGCACCAGAAAACTCTTACGCAGAACGTAATCGAGCCATTGCGTTGTACTACGGCGGTCGAATTGATCTTGCTTTAGAGGACATGACTAAGCACTACGAAGAGATGCCTAGTGACCCATTCCGTGCATTATGGTTATACATCATAGAAGCAGAGCAAAACCCTGAGCAAGCGAAAGCGAACTTAGAGAAACGCTACCAACGTGATCGCAGCGAAGAGTGGGGATGGGTGCTTGTTGCCATTATGCTTCGTGATGTGTCAGATGATGCCGCACTTAAAGCTATTATGGATGGCACGCGTGAAAATTACCGCCTTGCGGAGCGCCTGACAGAAACCTACTTTTATTTAGGTAAGCGCTATCAACTGGAAGGGGATGTGGCTGATGCAATTGCCTTGTATAAATTGGCGATTTCTTTCAATGTGTATGAGTATGTTGAGCATCGTTACTCTTTCCTAGAGTTGGCTCAAATATACGATAGGCTACAACAAGAACAGCTGGCTAAACTCAAAGCCGAGCAACAAAAAGAAGAAGCAAAATAACAGAAGGCCGCTCACTTAGAGCGGCTTTTTTGTGCTTGAAGATTTTGAACCTCTTCACTAAAATAGTTAGCCTTGCTAACTAAATGGATTGTACTCAATGGCATTAGAAAAAAGCTTGATTGATTTGGAACGTTTTTGTGCAAAAGCGTGGCGTGTTTATGCCAAGGAAGATCCGCTTTCTCATTTGAGCTTTAACGAGTTTGATTATCTACGAGTGATCCAGCTTTACCCAGAGGGCGTTCGAATTACGGACCTTGCTGAGGATCTTCAGGTGACAAAACCTTCCGCTTCTAACATGGTGGTTCGTTTGGAGAAAAAAGGATTAGTACAACGCATTGCTTGTAATGAAGATGCACGTTCAAAGCGTGTTCTTTTAACGGAAGAAGTCATTCAAGAAATGTCGTTAGAGCAAGTGGTTTACAAGGATATTTCTGAACAACTCGTGCGTAAACTTGATAAACAAGAAGCACAGCAACTGAAAGCGCTACTGGATAAAGCGCTCGGAAACTAAACATACATTTTATTCTTTTATCTATTTAGTTAGCCTTGCTAACTATTGGTGGTAGTCATGCAAAACTCTATATATAAACAGTTTTGGAAATACACAATTCCGACCGTTGCAGCCATGTTGGTCAACGGCTTATATCAAGTCGTAGATGGCATTTTTATCGGTCGTTATGTAGGGGCTGATGGATTAGCCGGGATCAATGTAGCCTGGCCGATCATTGGCTCGATACTTGGTATTGGTATGATGGTGGGCGTAGGTACGGGTGCACTCGCCTCTATCAAACAAGGTGAAAAAGACAGTGAAGGTGCTAAACGTATTCTTTCAACTGGTCTTTTGCTTTTAGTTGCTTTGATGCCTGTCGTAGCAACAACTTTGTTCTTCTTCGCTGATGACTTTATTCGTTGGCAAGGGGCTGAAGGGCGAGTATACGAACTTGGTTTGCAGTACCTGCACATCTTAAGCGTTGCGTGTGTGTTCTCGTTAGGTTCAATCGCAGTGCCGTTTTTGCTGCGTAACGATGATAGCCCGAACTTAGCCACCATCTTGATGGTGATTGGTGCCGTGATCAATATCGTGCTTGATTACCTATTTATTGCTTGGCTTGGTTGGGAGCTTGAGGGCGCAGCTATTGCGACTGCGTTAGCACAGATGGTGGTCACCATTCTTGGTGTGGGATACTTCTTTACTTCCAGAGCCAACATGCGTTTGTCTTTCAGTGACTTGAAGATGCAGTTTGATGTTATCCCTAAGATTGTCATGATCGGCACATCAAGCTTCTTCATGTACGCATACGGCTCAATGATGGTCGCGCTGCACAACGCGCTGTTTGCTCAGTATGGTAGCGCTCTGTTAATTGGTGCTTACGCCATCTTGGGTTATATCGTTACGGTCTACTACTTGATCGCGGAAGGCATCGCTAATGGTATGCAGCCTTTAGTGAGCTATAACCATGGCGCACGCAACCAAGACAATATTCGTAAGCTGTTGAAGGTCGCAATGGGCACGTCAGTGCTCGGTGGTGTCGCGTTTGTTATTTTGATGAACATCTTCCCGTATGAGTTTGTCTCGGTGTTCAACAATGCCGATCAAAACCTGATTGATGCGACAGTGGTCGGCATTCGCCTCCATATGTTTGCATTGTTCTTGGATGGTTTCTTAGTGGTTGCTGCGGCGTACTACCAATCGGTGAACAAAGGCAGCAAAGCCATGTTTGTGACCATTGGCAACATGGTTATCCAATTACCGTTCTTGTTTATTATGCCCAAGCTATTTGGTGTAACTGGTATTTGGATTGCATTCCCACTGTCTAACATTGCTTTGAGCTTAGTGGTGATGAGTATGTTGTGGCGTGATATTAAGAAGTTAATGAATGAGAGTTCTGTAGAGCCGAGTGTTCAAGTTTCTTAATCGAAAAACGCAAACGAAAAAGCGAGGTTAACACCTCGCTTTTTTATTGGCTTGAAAACCCTGAGAAGGGCTTAGATGTTCTTCACTTCTAAGCCAGCAAGCTGATGCCAGTAACCGTTACATTGGCGGTCTTGGATCTTGCCTGGGTTAGTGCCTTTCTCGTTTGAACGGAATTGGTCTAGTTCAGAGAAGGTACTGATACCGAGTGGGCTTAGACGAACCACATCAACCAAACCTTCCATGCTCGGGAGATCATTGACCAAGTTGTAGCAGTAACCCGATTGAGTCTGAATGCCATTTAAGTTGAAGACTTCTTGACCTTCTTGGCTGCTGACTTGGATACCTGTTGGGTACTTAATACAGCAAGTTTCGCAGTCATCTTTGGCTTTGTTTTCTGCACGAGCGGTAAAGCAGCGTGCCGAGTAAGCCAGTGGCAGGTAACCATGGCTGAAAACTTCCACTTCAAACTTATTGCGAATACCTAGTTCGTCACATTGAACCAGCGTGTTGCTGAGCCACTCACGCGATAGCTCTACTGGCATACACCAGCGGGTCATGCCCTGTTTTAGGAACAAGTTAAGCGTGTGCGCGTTGTAAGTGTTAACCGCTGGGCCAACGACGAAAGGCACTTTGTGCTCAGAAGCTAATTGAACCGCAGATACGTCGTTAGCTTCAATCGCGAAGTCACCGTTGTCGATGTACTTTTTCATAATGTTGACTTCACTTGGCGCTTCTAATAGTGCCATCGTTGAAAGCACCACTTGTTTACCAGATGTAGACAGTTCTTTCGCAATATCAAACCAGTGCGCAGGTTTCATCTCTCGACGTTTTGAACACACGGTTTCACCTAGATAGATGATGTCCGCAGAACTTGATTTTGCTTGCTCATAAAACGCTTCAATATCTTGCTTTGGCCAGAAGTACAACAGCGGACCAAGTGCGTATTTCATTGAGTTATCCATCTTAACCTCTACTGCCATTTACGGTGGTAAGCACCAAGTGTGGTTTGCGTACCTTCCGATACGTTTGCCAACGCTGCATCCCAAGCCGCTTCTACTTGGTAAGCCTCTGGGTTTGCTTGGTAACGATCAATCGCTGCACGCCATGTGCGCGTTACTTGTTCTACGTACGCAGGGCTACGTTGGCGGCCTTCAATTTTTACTGAAGCCACATTTGCCGCAAACAGCTCAGGCATCATAGAAAGGGTGTTTAAACTGGTTGGCTCTTCCAGTGCGTGGTAGCGTTTCTTCTCGCCTTCAATTTCAGCGTCGAAACGACCTTTACACAAGGTTGGGTAGCCCGCGTTTTCACCGGCGCTGTAGCGATCGATCAGGATGTCGTTAAGACGAGATTCCAGACCGTTTTCTGTTTCTTGCCAGCGAACGTATTTCGCTGGAGAACACGCACCCACGGTGTTTGGTGACTCGCCGGTCATGTAAGACGACAAGTAACAACGACCTTCTGACATGATGCACAAACTACCAAAAGCAAAGACTTCCAGCTCGACATCGCTGGTGATGTTGCGAGAAAGCTGTTTTACCTGATGGATAGACAATACGCGAGGCAGTACAACGCGCTTCACGTTGAAGTTTTGTTTGTAGAAATCAACAGCCGCAACGTTGGTCGCTGAGGCTTGCACAGATAAGTGCAATTCTAGTTCAGGGTATTTGCGAGCAGCGTATTCCAGAACCGCAATGTCAGCGACAATCAAAGCATCAACACCAAGAGCCGCTGCGTTATCGACGGCATTTGTCCAGCGATCAAAGCCATTTGGATGGGCAAAGGTGTTGAGCGCAACGTGGATCTTTTTGTTGCGGTCATGAACGTATTGCACCGCTTTTTCTAGCTTCTTGCCGTTAAAGTTAAGACCAGCAAAGTGACGAGCGTTGGTGTCGTCTTTAAAGCCGATATAGACGGCGTCTGCACCGCAATCAATCGCGGTTTTTAGCGCAGGCAAGTTACCCGCAGGACACAAGAGTTCCATATGCTCACAATTTTAGAGAATAAAAAGGTGCCCGCATTTTATGAAGAATTATGAATAGCGAAATTGACCTAAGTTAGGTTTAGCTCAATAAAGTTGAGATTTACCCCTTGAGAGTAAGGGGGAACACTCAGATTTTGTTGCAGTTGAGATCAGTTCTTATGACGGCGGTTTTGCGCAAACAACTCTTCAACTTCGTGTTTAGGTTGAGGACGGTAAAAATGGAAGCCCTGAATCGAGTTACATTGCAGGTTCGAGAGCAGTGTCGCTTGCTGGTGGGTTTCCACACCTTCGGCAACAACCGTCAAATCTAATGATTTACCAAGGTTGATGATGTTCTCAATCACCGTCACCTGTTTCGGTAGTGTATCGATGTCGTTGATAAATGCGCGGTCGATTTTTAGCTCATCGATAGGGAAGCGAGCTAAGTAGGAAAGGGAAGAGTAACCCGTTCCGAAGTCGTCGATAGACAGAGCAAAACCAAGCTTTTTGATCGCGTTAAGCATTTGCAGTGTGTGTTCGCTGTCGCTCATTACTGCACTTTCGGTGAGCTCGAAGGTAATACAACTTGGGTCAAGTTCGGTAGTGCGCAGCAGCTTTTCCATGTAGTCGATCAGTTGTGGGTTACCAAATTGCTCTGGAGAGAGGTTGATCGCCACGCGTCCCGGTAAGATGCCTTGCAGTTTCCAGCGCTTTACGGTGTTAAACACATCGCGCATTACCACACGACCAAGGTGTTCAATCAAGCCTGCACGTTCAGCTACGGGGATAAATGCGCCCGGGCTGATATAACCTTCAACCGGATGCTTCCAACGTACTAACGCTTCTGCACCGTTAATGCTGAAGTCACGGGCGTTAACTTTTGGTTGGTACCATACTTCTAAGCCGTTTTGCTGCAATGCTTTTTGTAGCTCGATCTCCAACCACAAACGCATTCGTGCTTCTTTGTTCATCTGATCGTTAAATTTAATCAGACGGTTACGACCTCGGTCTTTCGCTTCGTACATCGCGGTATCAGCATTTTGTAGCAGAATGCGCGCGTCTTGCCCGTCTTCTGGGTAACGCACACTGCCAATTGAACATGCTAGGCGTTTACTGAAATGATGCAGATCGAAAGGTTGGTTAATCAGAGAAATAATGCGCTCAGATAAAATCTCCGCCATGCGAGTGTTTTCTGGCTCAGGCAGGATGATGCCAAATTCGTCACCGCCTAAGTGACCAATGATAGCTTGATTAGGTAAAGAGCGTTTTAGGCGGGCGGAGACTTCTTGAATTACTTTGTCACCGATGTGGTGGCCAAGTGAGTCATTGATATTCTTAAAGTTATCGATGTCGAGGTAGAAAACCAGTAACGGTGTCTGGCTCTTAATAAGTTGCTCTAATCGTTTAGTAAAGCCAAAGCGATTATACAGCTTGGTCAGTGAATCAATGTGTGCGTCTTCATTGGTGGCAGAAGAGAGTAGTTTTGGCGCATCATCAGCGTCTTGGATCAATATGATTTGGGACTCGCTACCAAGAATTGCCGTAGTATCCGCATGCAATTGGACTTTACGTTCAAATCCACAACGTGCGCTGGTTAAACAAACAAAGGGCTTTTCTGATAACAGCGTGCTGATGCGATGGGTGAAAACCTTTTTGCTGTTTTCATCAATGAACAAGCGAGTAAGCTCTTCACCCAGTAATTCGTGGGGAGAGTTTAACCCTAGTAAGCGAGCTGAAGCAGGGTTTGCAGAGATGATAATGTCATCTTCAACAAGCAATAAACCGTCAGGTAAGAGCTGGGTGAGCTTGGCAAACTTGCTCTCAGATTCTTCTAAAGAGCGAACCAGAATTTGTTTTTCTGATGTATCGACGGCATGAAAAACCACAAAACGGATTTCGTTTTCTTCGTGAATCGGAGAAAGACTGAAGTGCAAACTGGTTTCGAGATCGGTTTCGTCGAGTGTGATTTCTGCTTCGACATGCTCGCCTTTGAAGGCACGCTGATAGTAGGGCGCGAGCTTTTTGTAGAACTGCTCTCCCAATACCTGACTGTCGTTAAGGCCGATGATTTCATCATGACCTAAGCCTGCAATGTCACAATAGCGATCACTTACCATTCGATAATTGTGTTTCTTATCAAGAATGGCAAAAAAGAAAGGGCTATTTGAGGTTAGCGTTGCAAACCAATGTTGTAATTGCTGGGAAGGCATTAAGGTGTTACCGATCTCCAATGAGCCTGATTATTCGTCCGTGTAATAAAAACGCTATTTTGATAACTATAACTTTGAACATACCGTTATTAAAGCGTTTATCCACGACTTAGCGTCAATAATACACGTAAGGTCAAAAAAACGACGCTAAGGTTGGTAAAACTGCCTACTTCTAAAACAAACAGTTTTATTGATACATAACAGGTACTGGTATTACTCTATTGCGTAATATAAACGACCTTATGACAAAGTAACGGATAATTAGCGTGTTAAACAAGATTCGCAGTCAACTAGTAAAGAACGCAGCATCAATTTTGCGATCTCCAGTCCAGTTATTGCCACAAACTGTTCAGAAAAAAGCCTTGTTAGAAGGCCTAAAAATGGTGTTCAAAGAAGCCCTAGAAGATGGCGATTTTGAGTTCCTTGAAGACAAGTGGCTA
This sequence comes from Vibrio jasicida CAIM 1864 = LMG 25398, assembly GCF_000400365.1. Classification (GTDB taxonomy): domain Bacteria; phylum Pseudomonadota; class Gammaproteobacteria; order Enterobacterales; family Vibrionaceae; genus Vibrio; species Vibrio jasicida. The sequence continues at coordinate 119,995 of NZ_BAOG01000053.1, forward strand.
AAAGTTGCGATTAAAGACTTGAACTTAGCATGGTATATCAGCTACCAAGATGAAAAGTTAGTGGTAGCAGAGAAACCGGTTCAGGAAGATGTGAGTTTTAGTGGTAACCTTAACGACCTAGTACTTATTGCTGGTCGTAAAGAAGACCCTGACACGCTGTTCTTCCAACGTCGCCTTTCTATTGAAGGTGACACCGAGCTTGGCTTGGAAGTGAAAAACCTGATGGACAGTGTCGACTTAGAGCAGTTACCAAAAGCAATGCAGGTTGCACTGAACCAACTGGCTGACTTTGTTCAAAAAGGCGTTCAAGCACCAGCACAAGAAACCGGAGTAGCGAATGCTTATTCGAACTGAAGCCCCTGCGGACATTCTGACCATTGACCGCCTATTGAAACATGCTTTCCCCACTGAGGCGGAAGCCAATCTAGTGATGCGCCTACGTGAAAACGGCAAGCTCACTTTGTCGTTGGTAGCATGTACAGATGAAGGTGAAGTCATTGGTCACGCATTGTTTAGTCCTGTGACGCTAAACGGTGAAGATTTGTCTTGGCAAGGGCTTGCACCACTGGCGGTACATGAAGACTACCGTCGTCAAGGTATTGCGGCTGAAATGATTAAAGAAGGTTTCGATTCTTTACGTGATTTTGGTTACCCAGTCTGTGTGGTATTAGGTGAGCCAGAATACTACGCTCGTCAAGGTTTTGAAGCTGGTGAAGAGATGGGTTTTGACTGTGCATGGGAAGTTCCACAAGGTGCATTCCGTGTCGCTGAATTAGTAGAAGACCAGTGTGATGGTCGTTCAGGTCGTATTGATTACTCACCAGAGTTTTCTGAGTTGTAGTTTGCCGTCTATCTACTCGACTTAGAGAAACAAAGCCCGCATTAAAAAGCGGGCTTTGTTGTCGATGCGCAAAGAGAAAGCGTGGATTAATCTTGCTCTTGGATACGTTTTTTGCCCCAAACCTCGATTTTGGCTTTTTTGCTCATACCTGCGGCATTCAGAGTCATGTTACCCCAGCTTTTGTATTCCATATCCAGACGCTTAAATTTAGCATCTTCAGATCCTGGTAGAGTCCATGCGCGCGTCGACATGCCCTTGGTTAAAGTGCCGACCATGGTCTTGAGTTTTTTTTCACTGCCATCAGTCATGGTCACTTTCATGTTCTTGATGCTCATGGTGCCTTGAGTACACTTGATTTTAATCTTGCTGAATTTACGATTTTTGAAAAGACCATTTGGCTCAACCGTATCAGTTTCCGTTTGGAAGTTTACGGTTTTTTCTGCGATCAGCTCCCAACCATCGTTGCTATCCTTAGCAAAAGTAGTAAAGCTGGTGGTCGCGATGAGCAATGTGATTGCGAATGATTGGAAAAGCTTCATAACACCTCTGACTTTAAATGCGAAATTTTGGTAGGATTGCCTCGTTCAAATAGGTGACAAAAGATGTCAATTAACGAGAAACAATATTTACATGAAATGGGGATCAGCACATGGGAGCTGACTCACCCAGAAAGATTGGAAGGCTATCAGTCGCCATTATTGGATTTGCAAAGTTCTTGTAAACTCCTATTGGTATCGCCAATGTGTCCTGAAAACGAGACAGCTTTGATGTTTGAGCGTGTATTGAAGAGCATTAGACTCTCGCTCGACGATGCGCTGTATTTAGAACCGAGCCGAGTATCTTCTTTAGGCGAGCACGAGTTGGAGTGGGTATGGTTTGCTGGGTGTGAAATAGATGCAAGCGTTAATGCAAAACAACTGACTTCCCCACTACTGAAAGATATTGATGGCAACAACGAACAACGTCGCGCCTTGTGGCAGCAGATCTGTTCGTATTCGTAACGGAGCAAAAGCGTGACGATTCAAATTACGCCGATGGAAGCTAAACACTCAGATCAAGTTTGGCAAATTGAGCAGCAAGCACATTCTCACCCTTGGGCTGAATCACTGGTTCGAGATTTATCGAGTCGAGGTGCTTGTCATCATGTGATGACGGAAGATCATCAAGTATTGGGTTACTTTTATGCGCAGAATATTGTGGGTGAAGTGACCTTACTCAACATCGCGATAGCACCGCACCAACAAGGAAAAGGCTTAGGTCAGAAGCTTTTGGATGCTTTCTTTGAATACTGTGAACAAGCAAAAGCAGAGAGCGCTTGGTTGGAAGTGCGTGAAAGTAACCATCCAGCTATTCATATTTATGAACAAGCGGGCTTTAATGAAGTGGATCGTCGTTACAACTATTACCCTGCTAAAACGGGCAATGGCAAAGAAGATGCCATCATTATGAGTTACTTATTTTTGATTTAGTTTTTAGTCATTACGAATTACCTCATCAACACTTATGCTATAAATGCGTATCTGACTTCGAGGCTATTGAATATGTAATAATAATTTTTTGAATTTTTTACATCTCTTTGTGTGGAGCTAGTTTTCCATTGTTGGCGCTAGGGAATGTGAGCCCTAGGGAAAGAGAGGATGAACCGAGCAAATTGAGTTCATGTCTTTCCAGTTTGCTAGCATAGCGATAATAAGCGAGAATACCGCACAATATCGAATAGTAGATATGCTTGCCCATTTTGTGAGCATGAAAGTAATTTAGAAGATTAACTAATGTCAAATCCCCTTTTTTTAGGCGAAGTTTCTAAGCGTAGAACGTTCGCTATTATTTCTCACCCGGATGCGGGTAAAACCACCATTACTGAAAAAGTACTGTTATTCGGAAACGCAATCCAAAAAGCAGGTACGGTTAAAGGTCGTGGTAACGCACAACACGCAAAATCAGACTGGATGGAAATGGAAAAGGAACGTGGTATCTCGGTAACCACGTCTGTCATGCAGTTTCCTTTCAACGATTGTCTGGTTAACCTACTTGATACTCCTGGACACGAAGACTTCTCGGAAGATACATACCGCACACTTACGGCGGTTGACTCGTGTTTGATGGTTATCGACGCGGCGAAAGGTGTCGAGGATCGTACTCGTAAGCTGATGGAAGTTACTCGTCTGCGCGACACTCCAATCGTAACTTTTATGAACAAACTTGACCGTGACGTTCGTGACCCAATGGAAGTATTGGACGAGGTTGAAAACGAACTTGGCATGATGTGTGCGCCAATTACCTGGCCAATCGGCTGTGGTAAAGAGTTTAAAGGCGTTTACCACATTCACCGTGACGAAACGATTCTGTACGAATCTGGCCACGGTCATGAGATCCAAGAAGTTCGTATCATCAAAGGCCTAGATAACCCTGAGCTTGACGAGAAAGTGGGTGAAAGCTTGGCAGCAAGCGTTCGTGAAGAGCTTGAACTTGTAATGGGCGCTTGCCCTGAGTTTGACCAAGAAGCGTTCCTAACGGGTGAGTTAACGCCAGTTTACTTCGGTACAGCACTAGGTAACTTCGGTGTAGATCATATGCTAGAAGGTCTGACTGAGTGGGCTCCAGCACCGAAGACTCGTCAAGCGGTTGAACGTGACGTTGAAGCGACAGAAGACAAGTTCTCAGGTTTTGTATTCAAAATTCAAGCAAATATGGATCCAAAACACCGCGACCGTATCGCATTTATGCGTATCGTTTCGGGTACTTACACACAAGGCATGAAGATGAACCACGTTCGTCTAGGTAAGCAAGTGAGTATCTCGGATGCGGTTACCTTCATGGCGGGTGACCGCTCTCGTGCAGAACACGCTTACGCGGGTGACATCATTGGTCTTCACAACCACGGTACGATTCAAATTGGTGATACGTTCACTCAAGGTGAAGCGTTGAAGTTCTCAGGTATTCCAAACTTTGCACCGGAACTGTTCCGTCGTATTCGTCTAAAAGATCCATTGAAGCAGAAGCAGCTACTAAAAGGCCTGGTTCAGCTTTCTGAAGAAGGTGCGGTACAGGTATTCCGTCCACTACAAAACAACGATTTGATCGTTGGTGCGGTTGGTGTACTTCAGTTTGACGTGGTTGTGGCTCGCTTGAAGTCAGAATACAACGTTGAGGCAATCTACGAAGGCGTTAACGTGGCAACGGCGCGTTGGGTTGAGTGTGGTGATGCGAAGAAATTGGATGAGTTCCAGCGTAAGAACCAAACTAACCTAGCGTTGGATGGTGGCGATAACCTAACGTATATCGCACCAACCATGGTTAACTTAAACCTAGCGCGTGAACGTTTCCCTGATATCGATTTCCGTGCGACTCGCGAGCACTAATCGAATCTAACTCGCTTTATATTGCGTACTAGATCATAAGCCGCCGTTAGCTATACACTTAGCTAACGGCGGCTTTTTATTTGGCGCAACGCGAATTCTATTAGCTAAAAAGGAAGTGTGATGAACTGGTTTAAGAAAGGGCTCAAACGCTATGACGATTGGTGCAAAGAGATGGGGCTGACGCCTGATCAAAAGCGCAGTTGTGTGCCGTATAAACAAGACCCAGTTCATGAAGACGAGCCTGCTAAAAAAGCAGAGCAAGGGAAAGCAAACAATGAAACTGTTTGATACCCACTGCCATTTTGACTTTGACGTCTTTCAACAGGATTTTGCTCACCAAGTCGACCTTGCTCGTGAGCAAGGGGTAGAGCGTATCTTGATTCCGTCTATCGGGCCGAGTAACTGGGCTCGTATTCAAGAGCTGGCCAATCAATACTCTCATCTTTATTACGCGCTGGGTTTTCATCCCTATTTTCTACAACAAGAGTTTGAGCAGTTTGTTCCTGAGCTCGAATCTCTGCTTTCCTCACGCAACCGACAATGCGTTGCGATAGGGGAGTGTGGTTTAGACTTTGCTATCAAGGTTCCCGCCGAGCTTCAAGAGCAGGCGCTCAAATTACAGTTCAAACTGGCAAAACGATTCGAACTACCCGTTATTTTACACAGCCGAAAAGCACACAATCGTCTCATCCAAATGGTCAAAGCCGCTAAGTTGCCGAAAGGGGGTGTGTTGCATGCTTTCTCTGGCAGTTATCAACAGGCGATGGAGTGGGTTCGATTAGGTTTTCTTATCGGAGTTGGGGGCACAATTACCTACCCAAGAGCGAACAAAACACGCGACGCGATTCAAAGGTTACCACTGCAACATCTTGTACTCGAAACCGATGCTCCAGATATGCCTATACTTGGCTATCAGGGCGAACCGAATCACCCTTCAAAACTCATTTATGTCTTAAATGAGCTGTCTGCGTTGCATATAGAAAACAAGCAATCGATTGCGTCTCAGCTATGGGAAAATAGCAATTCTGCCTTCTCTATATGTGAATAAAATCTAAAGATGGTGTTTAAAAGCGAAAACGTTTTCCTTCTTATTGTGAGATAACTCACAAACGAGAGTGAATCAATGATGAATCTTATAAGAAAGTGTGAGGGTGGCATTACTTTAATTGATTCGGGATGAGTATAATTGCCCCCGCTTTATAGCTCCATTTTGTAACACGCCAATAAATAACTTATAAGGAAGTCATAAACTATGAGCCTGTTTATGAGCCTAGTCGGTATGGTAGTGCTTCTTGCTATTGCATTTGCATTTTCTAATAACCGAAAAGCTATCAACTTTAGAACTGTGGGTGGCGCATTTGCTATCCAATTTATCCTAGGTGCATTTGTTCTTTACGTACCTTGGGGCCGTGATCTACTAAACGGTTTCTCTACTGGTGTATCTAACGTTATCAACTACGGTAACGATGGTTCATCTTTCCTATTCGGTGGTCTTGTTTCTGACAAGATGTTCGAAGTATTCGGCGGCGGCGGTTTCATCTTCGCATTCCGCGTTCTTCCTACACTGATCTTCTTCTCTGCACTGATTTCAGTTCTTTACTACATTGGCGTTATGCAGTGGGTTATCAAGATTCTTGGTGGTGCACTACAGAAAGCGCTTGGCACATCTCGTGCGGAATCAATGTCAGCAGCAGCTAACATTTTCGTAGGTCAAACAGAAGCGCCTCTAGTTGTTCGTCCGTTCGTTCCAAAAATGACTCAATCTGAGCTATTCGCGGTAATGTGTGGTGGTCTAGCGTCTGTTGCTGGTGGTGTACTAGCAGGTTACGCATCTATGGGTGTTCCACTAGAATACCTAGTAGCAGCATCATTCATGGCTGCACCAGGTGGTCTACTGTTCGCTAAGATTCTTCACCCAGAGACTGATAAGCCTCACGAAGATATCGAAGAAGCAATGGACGGTGGCGACGACAAACCAGCTAACGTAATCGACGCAGCAGCGGGCGGTGCGGCTTCTGGTCTACAACTTGCGCTAAACGTAGGTGCAATGCTAATCGCATTCGTTGGTTTGATTGCTCTAGTTAACGGTATGCTAGGTGGCATCGGTGGTTGGTTCGGTATGCCTGAACTAACACTAGAACTTATCCTAGGTTACGCGTTCTCTCCACTAGCATTCCTAATCGGTGTTCCATGGGACGAAGCAGTTGTTGCTGGTTCATTCATCGGTCAGAAACTAGTAATCAACGAATTTGTTGCATACTTGAACTTCACACCTTACCTAGGTGAAGGCGCTCAAGTTGTTGCAGCTACTGGTGAAGTAATGTCTGCTAAGACAACAGCTATCATCTCATTCGCACTATGTGGCTTCGCGAACCTTTCTTCTATCGCGATTCTACTTGGTGGTCTAGGTAGCCTTGCACCAAACCGTCGTTCAGATATCGCTCGCATGGGTATTAAAGCAGTTCTTGCTGGTACGTTGTCTAACCTAATGGCAGCGACTATTGCAGGCTTCTGCCTTAGCCTTGCAGCACTATAATTAGAATCGGTTCTTAATATATAGACGCCGTTTTAAATCATGCCCTGTAGCAAGAGATTGCTGCGGGGCATTTTTCGTTTTTCAGGCCTGAAAATTTTATCGTATGTAGGTCGATGCAATTCGCTTACGCAGTCGATGGAATAGGGGCTGGGAAATTTTGAGATACAAACCGTTTGCGCTCTATTTGGTGCTACAGTTTTGCGGTGAAACTCTATAATGTAGTAATCATGAAATGGTGGTTCTGACAACCACTTAATCACAGAGTGAATATTACATACTCGATGGGCAAATGAATTGCCCTCCAATATCAGTTCCCACAAGCGTTTTATTGTGTGATGTGATATTAAAGACACCGCAATCATAGATTGTTGTGCCATAGGCCAAACTGGTACTGTGCGGTGACAAGGATAGCAATTGGTATATGATTTTTCGCAGTATATGCCGAGTCTTCAGGGAACCAAGTCCGTTCATTAATAGACTGCTTAGCTAAAATCTCACGCTGTCTCTACTTGTTGATTATAGTTAGAGAAGTGATGTGAAGCTGAGTAGTGAATTTTTTGAATATTGATCGGAGATAGAAATGAGCGATTTAAAAGCAGCAGCGCTACGTGCACTGAAACTTATGGACCTTACTACGCTAAATGATGATGACACTGATGCAAAAGTGATCTCGCTATGTCATGACGCGAAAACTGCAGTAGGCAACACAGCTGCAATCTGTATTTACCCTCGCTTTATTCCTATTGCTAAGAAGACACTTCGTGAGCAAGGTACGCCAGAAGTTCGCATTGCGACTGTAACGAACTTCCCACACGGTAACGACGATATCGACATCGCTGTTGCTGAAACAAAAGCGGCGGTTGCTTACGGTGCAGACGAAGTAGACGTAGTTTTCCCATACCGCGCTCTAATGGCGGGTAACGAGAAAGTTGGCTTCGAACTAGTTAAGCAATGTAAAGAAGCTTGTGGTGATATCCTTCTTAAAGTGATCATCGAAACAGGTGAACTAAAAGAAGAAGCGCTAATCAAGAAAGCATCTCAAATCTGTATCGAAGCAGGTGCTGACTTCATTAAAACTTCAACTGGTAAAGTGCCAGTAAACGCAACACCAGAATACGCTCGCATGATGCTTGAAGTTATTCGTGATATGGGTGTTGCAGAATCTGTTGGTTTCAAACCAGCAGGTGGTGTGCGTACTGCTGAAGATGCAGCGGCATACCTAGCAATGGCTGATGAAATCCTTGGTGACAACTGGGTTGATGCTCGTCACTACCGTTTCGGTGCGTCTAGCCTGCTAACAAACCTACTAAATACATTAGAAGTATCGGACCAAGTCGCTGATCCAACAGCGTACTAATTCCAAAAAAAGCGTCTGAACGGTAGCACCAGCTTTGGTGCTACCAAACCTCTTCTATCCTACTTTTACCATGGCTCATTATGAGCTTGGGAGGCACTAATGTATTTACCACAAGAAATCATTCGTAAAAAACGTGACGGCGAAGTTCTAACAGCCGACGAAATCAACTTCTTTATTCAAGGCGTAGCAAACAACAGTGTATCTGAAGGCCAGATCGCCGCTTTTGCTATGACAATCTTCTTCAATGAAATGACGATGCCAGAGCGTATCGCACTAACCTGTGCAATGCGTGATTCAGGTATGGTTATCGATTGGAGCCACATGAATTTTGGTGGTCCAATTGTCGATAAGCACTCTACTGGTGGTGTGGGTGACGTGACTTCTCTAATGCTTGGTCCAATGGTGGCTGCATGCGGTGGTTTCGTACCTATGATCTCTGGTCGTGGTCTTGGCCATACGGGCGGTACGCTGGATAAGCTTGAGTCTATTCCTGGCTACAACATCACACCGACAAACGACGTATTTGGTCAAGTAACCAAAGACGCAGGTGTGGCAATTATCGGTCAAACGGGTGACCTAGCACCAGCGGATAAGCGCGTTTACGCGACCCGCGATATCACAGCGACAGTAGATAATATTTCACTGATCACGGCGTCGATTTTATCGAAGAAGCTTGCTGCAGGTCTTGAATCTCTAGTGATGGACGTAAAAGTAGGTTCTGGCGCATTCATGCCAACTTACGAAGCGTCTGAAGAGCTAGCAAAATCAATCGTAGCAGTAGCAAACGGTGCTGGTACTAAGACAACCGCTATCCTAACGGACATGAACCAAGTATTGGCGTCTTCGGCGGGTAACGCAGTGGAAGTACGCGAAGCGGTTCGTTTCCTAACAGGTGAATACCGTAACCCTCGTCTACTTGAAGTAACCATGGCTTCATGTGCTGAAATGTTAGTACTTGGCAAACTGGCTGAGAACACAGAAGACGCACGTGCGAAATTGATGGAAGCACTAGATAACGGCAAAGCGGCTGAGTGCTTTGGTAAGATGATCGCCGGTCTAGGTGGCCCAGCAGATTTCGTAGAAAACTACGATAATTACCTAGAGAAAGCGGAAATCATCAAACCAGTATACGCAACTGAAACGGGCGTTGTATCTGCGATGGATACTCGTGCAATCGGCATGGCTGTGGTTTCTATGGGCGGTGGTCGTCGTGTAGCAACAGATGAAATCGACTACGCGGTTGGTTTTGATAACTTCATTCGTTTAGGCGAAGTAGCGGACAGTGACAAGCCTTTAGCGGTGATCCATGCTCGCACAGAAGAGCAGTGGGAAGAAGCGGCAAAAGCGCTTCGCAGCGCAATTAAAGTAGGCGGAGAATACACACCAACGCCAGAGGTCTACCGCCAAATCCGTGCAGAAGATCTTTAATCGAACAAGTAATTACACAAGGCCTACTCAATCATAATTAGAAGCCGAGTGGGCCTAAGGAACGAGCAATGAAAAGAGCATTTATTTTAGTACTAGACTCATTCGGTATCGGCGAAACCGCTGATGCGAAGCAATTTGGTGACGTAGGTTCGGACACGCTTGGTCATATTGCTGACCAGTGTGAACAAGGCTTAGCAAACAACGATAAACGTGAAGGCGCGCTTCGTCTTCCAAACCTATCTAAACTGGGTTTGGCAATGGCACATAAAGAGTCAACAGGTCGTTTTGCTCCTGGTCTAGATGCAGACGCAGAGATCATCGGTGCGTACGGTCACGCAGCAGAGCTTTCTTCAGGTAAAGACACGCCGTCTGGTCACTGGGAAATCGCAGGTGTTCCTGTTCTGTTTGATTGGGGTTACTTCACTGACAAAGCGAACAGCTTCCCGAAAGAGCTGACTGACCGCATTCTTGAGCGTGCTGGTCTGGACGGTTTCCTAGGTAACTGCCACGCATCGGGAACTCAAGTTCTTGACGATCTGGGTGAAGAGCACATGAAGACTGGCAAGCCAATCTTCTATACATCAGCTGACTCTGTATTCCAAATCGCATGTCATGAAGAGACATTCGGTCTAGACCGCCTACTAGAGCTTTGCCAAATTGCACGTGAAGAGCTAGAAGATTACAACATCGGTCGTGTTATCGCGCGTCCATTCGTTGGTGCAGGTAAAGGTCAATTCGAGCGTACAGGTAACCGTCGTGACCTTTCTGTTGAGCCACCATCAGCAACGGTTCTACAGAAACTCGTTGAAGAGAAGCAAGGCAAGGTGGTTTCTATCGGTAAGATTGCGGATATCTACGCAAACTGCGGTATCACGAAGAAAGTGAAAGCGACAGGTATCCCTGCCTTGTTCGAAGCAACACTAGAGCAAATCAAAGAAGCGGGTGACAATACGATCGTATTCACTAACTTCGTGGACTTCGATTCAGCTTACGGTCACCGTCGTGATGTAGCAGGTTACGCCGCGGCACTTGAGTACTTCGATGGTCGTATCAACGAAGTGCTGGATATTATGGAAGAAGACGATGTGCTTATCCTCACGGCGGATCACGGCTGTGACCCAACATGGCCAGGTACAGACCACACTCGTGAGCACATCCCAGTGATTGTTTACGGTAAGAAAGTACCAGCAGGTTCACTAGGCCGTCGTGACAGCTTTGCTGATATCGGTCAAACATTGGCAACGTACTTCGGTATTTCCCCAATGGATTACGGTAAGAACTTCCTATAATTATTTAGGTTTTGAAAACTAGGAGCATCATGCTCCTAGTTTTATGTTCGCAGCATGAAAATGTTGCTTGTCGGAAATGAGAATATTCTAGCCAAAACCGCCAACAGCAGCGCGGATCGCTAGAGACAGGTTAAGGAAAAGAAACATGGCAACTCCACATATCAACGCAGAAATGGGTGCTTTCGCAGACGTCGTTCTAATGCCGGGTGACCCACTACGTGCAAAATACATCGCAGAGACTTTCCTTGAAGATGTTGTTCAAGTGTGTGACGTTCGTAATATGTTTGGTTACACAGGCACTTACAAAGGTCGTAAGATCTCAGTAATGGGCCATGGTATGGGTATCCCATCTTGTTCAATCTACGTGACTGAGCTAATCAAAGACTTCGGCGTTAAGAAAGTGATCCGTGTAGGTAGCTGTGGCGCTGTGAACGAAGACATCAAAGTACGTGATGTTGTGATCGGTATGGGCGCATGTACAGACTCTAAAGTGAACCGCATTCGCTTCAAAGGTCATGACTTTGCCGCTATCGCTGACTACAAAATGGTTCGTGCAGCAGAAGAAGCAGCAAAAGCTCGCGGCGTAGACGTGAAAGTAGGTAACCTATTCTCTGCAGAGCTGTTCTACACGCCAGATCCAGAAATGTTCGACGTAATGGACAAGTACGGTATCGTAGGTGTGGAAATGGAAGCGGCAGGTATCTACGGCGTTGCAGCAGAGTATGGCGCGAAAGCTCTGACTATCTGTACTGTTTCTGACCACATCAAGACTGGCGAGCAAACCACATCTGAAGAGCGTCAAAATACGTTTAACGATATGATGCTGATTGCACTTGATTCAGTACTACTAGGCGATGAAGAGTAAGACGAAGGGATAGCGTTCTTTTCGCTTTAAAGCATTACAAAAACAGCCCGCATTGTGCGGGCTGTTTTTTTATCCGAGATCGAATGAGAGCTACTTTGTCAGTAACAGGTTTTCACCTTTTTTACGGCGGATTGGTTGTCTGCGTAAAATCATAATGAACAGCATGCCGCACACAAAGCTCATCAGAACCATCATGTACATGTAGCGATCGCTCTTACGGTAATGGTGATCGGAAATCGCTGTTACACTACCTGTTTCAAAGGTCACGCGAACAAAACCAATCACAGCGCCATCAGCCGATACGGGCTCGACCAATTGTTGGCGCCCGATAGAGGCTGTCGCCAGCGGTGTATCTAATCCTAGCACTTCACGTACCGAAAGCGCCTCTTCACTGGAAGCCAAACGTACACCTTGCGCATCATAGATGGTGGCATCAAATACTAAACGGTCTTGCGCAAGTTGGTTGGTTAACTTAAGTAGACTTTCTTGATCTTTATTTATGATCATTTCACTAGCGGATAACGACGCTTGCGAAATCAAAACTTTTGTCAGTGTTTCAAGCTGCTGTGCTTGAATCTTCTCGTTGCCCTTACTGATCACGACACTGTTTTTTATGGTGATAAATAGCATCACGCATAGCAGGATCAGCGCTAGGATTCGTAGGGCATTCCTCACTGAGAACAGGGATTCACTCATGCTGTTTACTCGTCCATTCAAAACAAAACAAAGACTTGCCTTTTTAGCTTGTTGAGGTAACGTTTTAGCAAAGTCACAAGGGATTATATACATGGACGCGTCAAAAAGCTTGCCTATCAGAAGGCATACGACTCTTTTAAAACGACTACCCGAAACTCGCTTTGCCACCCAGCTTGATAAAGCCAAGGCTAACTGGATTGTGTTTGGTGAACATCTTGAGCCCCGTAACTTCGAAGACATCGATTTTTTTACTGGTTTCTACAATCCAATCTTAGACACTTGGAAAGTTGGGCAGTATGAAGTTGCATTGATGGCTGGGCAACTCACTCCAGAGCACGAAATCATTTTGAAGAACCTTAACCTTGATTATGCGTCGCTTAATGAAGTGCCGGATCTCTCTACGCCAGGGCTGGTGGTTTTCGATATGGATTCGACGGCGATTCAAATCGAGTGTATTGATGAAATCGCTAAGCTGGCAGGCGTTGGTGAAGAAGTGGCAGAAGTCACCGAACGAGCCATGCAAGGGGACTTGGATTTCGAACAAAGTTTGCGTCAGCGCGTGGGTAAACTGAAAGGTTCCGATGAAGCGATTTTGGAACAAGTACGTAGCCAACTACCATTTATGCCTGACTTTGAAGCGCTGATTGCGACCTTTAAAGCATTAGGTTGGAAGACGGCGATTGCTTCCGGTGGCTTTACTTATTTTTCTGATTTCATCAAAGACAAAGTTGGCTTGGACTTTGCTCAATCGAACCAATTGGAAATTATCGATGGCAAGTTGACCGGTCAGGTACTTGGCGATGTTGTCTCTGCACAAACAAAAGCGGATATCTTGGTTGAACTTGCAGAAGAGTATGACATTGAACAACACAATACAGTGGCCGTAGGCGATGGAGCCAATGACTTGGTGATGATGTCTGCAGCAGGGCTAGGTATTGCTTATCATGCGAAACCAAAGGTCGAGCAACAAGCGCAGACATCAGTTCGATTTGCGGGGCTCGGTGGAGTGTTATGCATTCTGTCAGGCGCTTTGGTTAAGCAACAGAAAATCAGCTGGCAAGCAAAGCCATAAGCTCAAGGTTTAAGACCGACCAATAGAAAACACCGCCTATAGTTGGCGGTGTTTCTTTATTCGGTGAGTTCAAGCCTGACGACGACCTCTTCCGTGATGTCTTCAAACTCACTGTAACCGACGAGAGCAGTCAGTTCTTTTTCTAACTTGCTGGCTTGATGGACACCAAATTGAGTCAGGTCGCTCAAATCTTGGCGCAGCAAAGAGGTCATTGGATCAAAGATCGGCGCGGTTGAAATACGTGTGGCATAGAACTCGCCCATCATGCGCGCTTTCTTAATAAATTGAATGCGCTCTTTCACACTGGTGAAATCTTGGTGCAGTTTAGACTCGAGGCCCGTGATCTTGCTGCCTACCTTCATCAGGCTGATATAAATGTCTTGATGTCTTGCTTGTGCGCCATCGATACGCTTGATGGGGTCGGCAATCAATGTGCTGGAGCGACCCTTAAACAGAGGTTCTAGCGAGAACAGTTGATTGTGGCCCAAGCGAGCGTACAACTCGATGTGTTTTGGAAGTGGGAAGTTCACCCCTATCACTGGTGTTTTAACCGAAGAGGTGGCACTTTTACTAATAAAGATCGGAGTACTCAAGGTACGAGAAAGTAACACGCTGTGCAGCCTTTCTAGCAATGGGTTACTTGGTAGCACCTCTTTTTGTTGAATGAGTTTGTCTTGGTTGTGTTCAATAATGCTATTAAAGAAAGCAATCACGCGCATGGTTTTGCTGTCTTCGTCTATCACCATTTGCACACTACGGCCATCAGGACTCACTCGAATAATACGATAAGGTACCTCGGATAGGGGCAGTTTCTTATCGTAGAGCTGCAACTCACGGAAATTGATGTGAACCTCTTGCCCTGAACGCAGCGCAGTAGGTTCATCTAACCTGATGCCCAAGCCACGTTTGGAAATATCCATGGTGAAACCAGCGGCTTTTAGGTTGCCAGCATCCAATACCAACGGTGTTTTGAAACGGTAGCGAGGTTCCTTGCGACGTGATTGCGCATCGAAATAGATACCTTTAGGACTGCCAATGATCTTCCTCGGCTGACGAAATGAATTTAATGTGTTCGCAGGAACACGAGGTTTCTCCGTCAGTAGGTAATCTTGACCGGATTTATCATCAGCGATCTCTTGCAAAATACCGACATGTGTTAGTCTTTGTGAGCTTTCAGCAAGCTCAGAAGAGAACGCTGCAAGGTCATTTTTCTCTTGTTCAGAGAGTTCAAAAATTGAAATACGGAACGCACGCCAACTTGAACGTTTTGCACCTAAGTGCCAAAACAGTTGGCGTTGTTCTCTAGTCGCTTCTGGACGGAGCATTGAATAGAAGTAGGTTTTATTTTCATGCTCATGGGTAAAGGAATAAAGCACATTGGTTGTTCCTTTAACTCCAGGCGTAATAAGCGATGCCATTCTTTGCTCATGGAACAACGAACCAAATACTTGCTGATTACGTTCATCGTGCCAGTACTGCCATAACTTTTGGTTATTTGGCGTTAACATGGCTAACTTAAGTTCGCTACCTTCGAAGAACAGAGGTAGATTGCTCGTGTGCTTGAGAGCAATGTGCTCGTAACCACGAGTTCGAGCGCGAATGATTTTATCTTGGTTGTCATGACGAGCTCGTTTTGCTGCACTGTTTAGTGCTTCGTCAATCACACGAGCGATGATGTTGGTTTCCGTCAGGCGAATCGTTCTTAGGTAGCGAATCGAGTCATTTTCATAACAATCATCTACGGCCAGAACACGATAGGTCATTGGCTTTTCAATGCCAGCGACCTGAGACTTGCTCGCAAACTCAGTAAAAGTCACCTGAATGACTTCTCCCAGACTGTATTTAAAAGCGCTAGGGACTTTGAATTTCGCCCCCGAACAAGAAAGGTCGATGCTCAACCCATGGATAACTTGCTCTTTTGAACGAACGATTTCCACTTGGGACTGTACTTTTAAACGCTTCTCTTGACGTTTTAGGTCATACCCAAGGTGCACAGGCTCTGCAAGAAAAGGGCTTTTCGGATCGGTCAGCGATCGTTCTTCACTCTTACCATTATTTTTGCTCATCACACGGAAGTTATTGCGTGTGTTGACCAAAGCCTCCCACATGCCCTCGGTGTAACCACCGTACTTTTTCAGGTTCTTGTGGTAAGCGTTAAAGGCGACGTCATCCAGCCAATGTGGAATGCCATCTAATAAGTATTCACGACATTCACCTTTCACTCGACCTCGCAAATCAATGCTCTTTTTACAAGGAGCCATGACACGGTTGAGCTCCATCTTTACTAGAATTTTGGCCGATGGTGGCTCTCCTTCAGTCAATTGACCCAGGACGAAATCAAAGTCATCAGCGCCATAAACAGGGATGAGGCGTTCTGCGAGCGAGAGAATTTCAGATTGCTGCATTATTTCTGTTAAAGTATGTCGTTATTCGAATTATATCGGCTAAGCAAAGCAAAACTTGAGTATATCAATAGTTCTGCTCATATAAGGTCTGACATGGCTGTGCTTGGTCACATTTGTTGAAAAAACCGAGTGTTGAAAAAATCGAGGCATCATGGCGAAAGCAAAACGAGCGTATGTTTGTAATGATTGTGGCGCAGACTTCCCACGTTGGCAGGGGCAATGTAACGCATGTGGCGCGTGGAATACGATTACTGAAGTTCGTATTGCAGCCTCTCCGACGGTTGCGCGCAATGAACGCTTGAGTGGTTATGCTGGTTCAGCAACAGAATCGAAAGTTCAAACCTTATCGGAAATCGATTTACAAGAAGTCCCAAGATTCACCAGTGGTTTTAAAGAACTAGACCGTGTTCTAGGCGGTGGTGTTGTTCCTGGCGCTGCGATTTTGATTGGTGGTAGCCCTGGTGCGGGTAAGTCGACCTTATTACTGCAAACCATGTGCTTACTCTCTTCTCAAATGCCAACCTTGTATGTGACGGGTGAAGAGTCTTTGCAGCAAGTCGCGATGCGAGCCTCTCGCCTTGGGCTGCCGAAAGACCATCTAAAGATGTTGTCGGAAACGAACGTCGATAAAATTTGCCAAATCGCCGAGAAAGAGCAACCTCGCATTATGGTTATCGACTCGATTCAAGTTATGCACGTGTCTGACGTTCAGTCGTCACCGGGCAGTGTAGCGCAGGTACGTGAATCAGCAACGGCATTAACGAGATACGCAAAGCAAAACAATGTCGCCGTCTTTATTGTTGGTCACGTAACAAAAGATGGTACCCTTGCCGGCCCGAAAGTACTTGAGCACATTATTGACTGTTCAGTTCTGCTCGATGGTGGCACTGACAGCCGCTTCCGTACTTTGCGTAGCCATAAAAACCGTTTCGGTGCTGTGAACGAGCTTGGCGTATTTGCTATGACGGGACAGGGACTGAAAGAGGTCAATAACCCTTCGGCGATTTTCCTATCTCGTGGTGAAGAGGAAACATCGGGTTCTTCCGTTATGGTGGTGTGGGAAGGTACGCGTCCTCTATTAGTAGAGATTCAAGCGCTAGTGGACTACTCACAACTGGCAAACCCGCGTCGTGTTGCGGTTGGCCTAGAACAAAACCGCCTGTCTTTATTATTAGCGGTACTGCATAAGCATGGTGGTCTTCAAATGGCAGACCAAGATGTGTTCGTGAATGTCGTCGGTGGTGTAAAAGTGACAGAAACCAGTGCTGACCTTGCGTTAGTTATGGCGCTTTTATCGAGTTTCCGCGATCGCCCGTTACCGAAAGATGTTGTCGTGTTTGGTGAGGTTGGCTTGGCGGGTGAAATTCGGCCAGTACCAAGTGGCCAAGAGCGTTTAAATGAAGCATTTAAACACGGCTTTAAGAAAGCGATAGTGCCAGCGGCGAATATGCCTAAGGGCGGAATTCCTGGTATGCAAATCCATGGTGTGAAAAAACTCTCGGAGGCCATTGAAGCATTTGATGAGTTGTAAATGCCATCTTGTGCCCCAATTTAAGGGGTAACAATAATGTTGAACCCATCCTCATTATTCTTGAATTAAGCACACAAATTGCGAAGTTTGACTATTATTTGAGGGTGGAAAATCGACGTTAAAATTTTTTTTGTTCCAATGGCACGCAAAGGTATCCGTCTTGACAGATTGTGATATACTCTGCGCGCACTTTATACCTTATTAACAGAGTAAGACAATGACTGATTTATCAAAATACAGAAACATTGGTATTTTCGCGCACGTTGATGCGGGTAAAACTACCACAACTGAGCGTATCCTGAAGCTTACTGGTAAAATCCATAAGACTGGTGAAGTACACGACGGCGAGTCTACAACTGACTTCATGGAGCAAGAAGCTGAGCGTGGTATTACAATCCAGTCTGCAGCAGTAACTTGTGAGTGGAACGGTCACCGCCTGAACGTAATCGACACTCCTGGACACGTAGACTTTACAGTTGAAGTATACCGTTCACTTAAAGTTCTTGACGGTGGTATCGGTGTATTCTGTGGTTCTGGTGGTGTTGAGCCTCAGTCAGAAACAAACTGGCGTTACGCGAACGACTCAGAAGTTGCTCGTCTGATCTTCGTAAACAAACTAGACCGTATGGGTGCAGACTTCTTCAACGTTGTTGACCAAGTTAAGAACGTACTAGGTGCAAACCCACTAGTTATGACTCTACCAATCGGTCGTGAAGACGATTTCGTTGGTGTTGTAGACGTACTAAACCGTAAAGCTTACGTTTGGGATGACACAGGTCTACCAGAAAACTACGAAATCCAAGACGTTCCTGCGGACATGCTTGATGACCTAGAACAGTACCGTGAAGAGCTAGTTGAAACTGCTGTAGAGCAAGACGACGACCTAATGGAAGCTTACATGGAAGGCGAAGAGCCGACTATCGATCAACTAAAAGCTTGTATCCGTAAAGGTACTCGTGATCTAGCGTTCTTCCCAACGTTCTGTGGTTCTGCATTCAAAAACAAAGGCATGCAACTTATCCTTGACGCTGTTGTAGATTACCTACCAGCTCCAAACGAAGTTGATCCTCAGCCTCTAACAGATCCAGAAACTGGTGAAGCAACAGGTGAAGTAGCTACAGTAGACGCTGACGCGCCACTAAAAGCACTTGCGTTCAAGATCATGGACGACCGTTTTGGTGCACTAACATTTATCCGTATCTACTCTGGTCGCATGAAGAAGGGTGACACAATCCTTAACTCTGCAACTGGTAAGACTGAGCGTATCGGTCGTATGTGTGAGATGCAAGCTGACGAACGTAACGAACTTACTGAAGCTCAAGCTGGTGACATCATCGCTGTAGTAGGTATGAAGAACGTTCAAACTGGTCACACTCTATGTGATCCTAAGCATGAATGTACTCTAGAAGCTATGATCTTCCCAGAACCAGTAATCTCTATTGCTGTTTCTCCAAAAGACAAAGGTTCTACTGAGAAAATGGGTATCGCGATCGGTAAAATGGTTGCAGAAGATCCATCATTCCAAGTTGAGACTGATGAAGATTCAGGTGAAACTATCCTGAAAGGTATGGGTGAACTTCACCTAGATATCAAGGTAGACATCCTTAAGCGTACTTACGGCGTTGAGCTAGAAGTAGGTGCTCCACAGGTAGCTTACCGTGAAACTATCACTAAACCAGTTGAAGATAGCTACACGCACAAGAAACAGTCTGGTGGTTCTGGTCAGTTCGGTAAGATCGACTACCGTATCAAACCAGGTGAGCCAAACTCTGGCTTCACGTTCAAATCAACAGTTGTTGGTGGTAACGTACCTAAAGAATTCTGGCCTGCAGTTGAGAAAGGCTTTGCGTCAATGATGGATACTGGTGTTCTAGCTGGCTTCCCAACTCTAGACGTTGAAGTTGAACTATTCGACGGTGGTTTCCACGCAGTTGACTCATCAGCAATCGCTTACGAAATCGCAGCGAAAGGTGCATTCCGTCAGTCTATGCCTAAAGCAGGCGCGCAACTTCTTGAGCCAATCATGAACGTTGACGTGTTCACTCCAGAAGACAACGTTGGTGACGTAATCGGTGACCTTAACCGTCGTCGTGGTATGATCAAAGACCAACAAGCTGGTACTACAGGCGTTCGTATTAAAGCTGACGTTCCTCTATCAGAAATGTTCGGTTACATCGGTCACCTACGTACTATCACTTCTGGTCGTGGTCAGTTCTCTATGGAGTTCGCACACTACTCAGCATGTCCAGCAAACGTTGCTGAGCAAGTAATCGCAGAAGTTAAAGAGCGTGACGGTAAGAAGTAATTCTTAAGTTAACTCTTTAAAATCTCAAAGCCCCGCCTAGTGCGGGGCTTTTTACTATCTGTTCTCTCACTTTCTATCAACAGCACTTGTTGCTGGGCTCGTCATTAAATCTTAGTTTTATTGAGCCAAGGTTATGGTCTCAAAGTCTCTAACCGTGGTCTTTTCAAACTCAGCAATCTCTTCTTTTATCCACTGGCTAAACGATAGTGCTTTTGGTCGTTTCAGGTAACCAGTGGGAGCGCAAAGGTAATAAGCATATTTGGGTTGAATTCCTATATCGCCAATTCGAACCAGTTTACCGTCTTGAATATAACGATACGCCAAGCTGTGCTTAACCAAAGCGACACCTTGTAGAGACAGTGCACCTTCCAGTACTAAATGAGATCCACTGTATTTAAGGGTTGGCTTGGCTGACTTATGGCCTAGTGTCTCTAGCCACAAACACCAATCTAAATCTGGCCACAAATCCTCAATCAGTTCTGCTTTGTGTAAATCTTCAACCCGATAGATTCCGTGTTCCTTTTGATAAATGGGATGACAAGCCGGATAAAAAGCCTCATCCATCAACCACTGAGACTCTAAGTTTGGGTAATCGCCACGGCCGTAACGAACACACAGGTCAATCTGACTATCTTGAAATGATACCAGTTCATTGGTGGGCTCCATCAGTAGTGATAGCTCAGGGTGCCTTTGTCGAAAAGCGGTAATACGAGGAACCAACCAATGATGGGCGAAAGATGGCAAGGTTGAAATAGAGAGGTGATTCGGGTTGGGATCTTGGTTAATCAAACGCACACCTTGTTGAAGGTGATTAAACCCTCGTTCAGCTTGAGCAAAAAGCAAATTGCCCTCTGGAGTGAGAA
This sequence comes from Vibrio jasicida CAIM 1864 = LMG 25398, assembly GCF_000400365.1. GTDB lineage: Bacteria > Pseudomonadota > Gammaproteobacteria > Enterobacterales > Vibrionaceae > Vibrio > Vibrio jasicida. The sequence goes on from NZ_BAOG01000053.1 coordinate 140,545, forward strand.
GTATCTTACGGTGTTGGCGCACAAATAAATCGGTACCAAGAAAAGCTTCCAATTGACGTATCTGTTGGCTAATCGCTGCTGGAGTCACAAACAAGTGTGTTGCTGCAACTTTAAAGCTGCCTTCCTTTGCTGCGATATAGAAGTAATACAGTCCCTGTAATGGTGGCATCCGCTCTTTCACATTAGTTTTCCTTAACTCAATGTCAGATTCTATCGTTTGAGCATTACAGGGTAGTCGTTGATTATTAAGTGGTCAATGTGAATCAAAAGGAGGAGATATGAACAATACAGCACAAACTTGTGGGCGATGGGCCTCGAAACCACGTCAGCGTTTAGTTCAGTATATCTTTTCCAAGTTAGTCGTATGGAGAAAGAATTACCGTACACGGCGTCATCTATCAGACCTTCCAGAGCATCTTTTGGATGATATTGGTTACAACGAAAGTGAAGTACAAACGGAAATTCAGAAACCGTTTTGGCGAGATTGAACGCTAGCTAAAGAAAAAGCCAACGGGCAATTCACCGCTGGCTTTGTACTTGGTGGTTTCACTTTAAGGCATCGCTTTCACTTCTACCGTAATCGTGTCCTGGTATCTTCCCGCACGGGCAAAATCAATGTTGCCTAGCGTTACTTCGAGAGGTAAACCCCACCGCTTAGTATCTTCATTATTAGAGAAGGTATAAACCGACTTCTGGTTTACCTGGGTATGGTTAAACTTGAGGGTATAGGGAATCGTAAAGTCTGGTTCTGACTTTTGTTTTAACTCACCATACTTTTGTTTAATGACTAAGCGAACGTTTGAATTAGACAGAAGATCAAAATCAGACCGGTAGGTTCGGTTGGATTCAAGTTCACCTAACTGGAAGCGATAACCTGAATTGCCGGAGCGCTGAAGGTTGGGAGTATTCGGTGCAGAGTTAAATGCGACAAAGGCGGGTACCTTTAGTTTTACTTTTGCATTCTTGGTCTCTTCTTTTCTATCTAGTGAAATGGAGGCTTCTAGCAGGCCGGTATAATTCCCAGAGGCAGATGTTTTGGCCTCTGGGACTTTAATCCAAAACTTGGTTCTCTGGCTATTATCAAGTGGAAGTTGGAACCCTTTATTAGGAAAGTGGCTTAATTGACGAAAGTTTTTGTCTAAGATCGTCAGGGGTAGGTTTCCACTTATTGAGCTCAAGTAGCTAGATTGCTTATTGTTAACCGAGACCATGGCCATCGGAAAGCGGCAGCGTTGGATGTCTCTTGAGAGTTCAAGGTAGACGGGTATATAAGCGCCTAAATCGCGTTTAAATTCGACGTTACTTCTGTCGACATTGAGCGTCCATTTGCCACTGCATTCCGCCCAGACTGAATGGGAAAGTAGGGCAAAACCAAGCACTGAGAGTTTGATTAGGTGTTTCATTGTTTATCCCTCTTTAATAAGTAAAGTGGGTAGATAAATCAGATTTTCATTTGTATCAGGGACGTTCAGTTTCGTTGGGGAGAAGCCATCTATCATGATGGTGTAATCGCCCGGCGCAACGCCTTCTACAACAAATCTACCTGATCGGTTAGTGAAAAATTCATACGTTTTCTGTTGTCCAACTAACTGACCTTGGAATAGTTTTAATGGTTTATTCTGGCTAAGTTCAATCGTACCAATGATGGTTTTCGATGCTGCTGACCCTATTTTTATGAGGTGTCCGGTTTGAGACCCTGGAGTAATGCTGTACTCACTGTCGCCAAAGTCATACCCGACGGGCGCATCAGGCACATTGATAAATATCGTTGATAACTGGTGCCCACCAGACAATTGAACCGCATTATTTATTGTAGAAGTTGATATGGCTTCTGCGGGATCATCCGCGACAGCATTGATCTCGACGTCTGCGTTTAGTGACTCATGAACTGCGACAATCGCAACTGGGCCATTTATTGGGCGCGACCACGCCAAGTTACCGTCTGCTAATGTCAATGCCGTACTCGCGCGAACGGAAGCCGTTTGGTAACTGTCTGCGTTATCAAATTCTAGGTGGGAGACCTTGGCATCGGCAATAAATCGGTTGGCAACATAATCGCCTTCAACGGAATAGGTTTGTGAATCTGCATCGCCTTCCGCGGTCATAGCATAGCCATAGCTGCCAGTGTAATCATCGGATGGACGTTGGAATTGTGCTCGATAAGTATCGGGCTCATTCGAATAGGAAACATTGGCGTTATATTCCCCAGAAACCGAATTCCAATCCCAATCCGCGGAGAAGGTGAAGCGCGTTTCATCAATATTGTCGTTTGGGTTCTCCTCTTTTTCTACACCAGCAGAGAGCGAGAGGCTATACCATTGCCACGCAATTTCTGACGAAACTAGCCATTCAATTTCCTCTTCTTCAAAATCACGATAGTCCCCAGTTAAGATGAGATTGAGATCATCCGTAATGGTAAATACATAGTTAGAGAACACTCGTAACCCTGTCGCTGAAGGGCCAATTTGCCAAGGCAGTGAAAAATACTGATCTTGATATTCAGCACCTAAGCGAAAGTTTGGTGAGCCATAACTGTCCGTTCCCCAAAGTTGATGAGAGTAATCCAGGCTGTAAATGCTGCCAGTTTCATCATTGGGTTTGTTGTTTTGAGCGGAGGCCCTTAACCCCAAATTCCCCCAATCTGAACCAATGGTAGCGATAACACCAAGTTGTTGCCCATCTGGGTGATACAAGCCGTTTACGCCAAGCGTTAAGGTATCGCTGATACCGTAATCGTAATACCCAGACGTTACCCATTGCTCATCATCGTATTTGAAGTTGTTGTCCTCAATCGTCGAAATCAGTCCTGAGTAAAATCCAAAATCAGAGATGCCTTCACGCAGTAGGCGAGAATTGAAAAATTGGCTATAAACAATGGTGTCTGTGCGGCCTGATTGATAACTGATGTCTAACCGAACATCATTAGTGCCAGAGACCAGCGGAAGGTCATCAAGGGTGTATCGGCCTGGTGGAAGTCGGATTTCGGTGAGGAAAATATCATTGATGTAAATCTCCACATCAGCACTTTCGTTAAGCACTAAAGGTTGTGTACCACCATTTTGAATATTGCGAGTTGGTTGAAGGTCTTGATACAAACGCTCAAATGCAACGCCGCCTAACGGTGTACTAGGTAAATGACCGGCACTGGTTTGAGTCACATCACCGAAGGTTAAACGCCAAGGCGTGCTCGGTTCATCGAAGAAGAGTCTTGCCTCCCCACGATAAACGTCAGAGTCAATATCGTCGCCATCAGTAATAAAACCCGAGACGTCGATATTGGCACCACGAACCCCACCTATGTTGGCCTTCACCAACCATTCTCCTAACCATGTTTGCGTATTTTCACTGTCTGAATCGCTAAACAAAGTGTAATCAGTACTGGCATTGAAGGTGTTTTGCATGGTCCAAAATGCACTCTCTGAATATTGCGCAGGCTCGTATTTACTGCCGAAAGAAAGCAGGAAATCAGCCGCTGCGGATTCATCAATCACGAGGTTGATGCTTTGATCTGATGAATTGAATTCTGCTGCTATTCCCATCTGCTTCAATTGCTCGACCGTGACATACTCGTCTGGTAAGTTTCGGAGGGCGTCGAGCGTACCAGCATTGACTAATTGCTCAGTTGCTTGTGTCAATTGTTCTACATTGATGGAGCCAACTGTGATCCCATCCGAATACGCATCGATTTCCCCAAGGGTCCTTTCCCCCCATATCAACGGAAATGGAAATAACCAACTTTGAGCAGTTGCAGTTTGCAAGGTCAGCAAGAAGATAAGGCCTATAATGAGATTCTTCATGAAAACCTCATTAGTCTAATGTTTTTACGGTGACTTTCTTTGGTTGTCCTAACTTGCTAGGAAGGGCGTATTTCACCGTGCTCCCCGGCATTAAATAAGCACTACTCTTATTGCTCAACACTTCCCAATCGATAGTCTCGTTTGACTTGCCTCCGAAGAAATTGAATTCCATCCCGTTCATATTCAGTACGCGTTTGCCATCGTTGGTTAACGCAACTTGGTTATTTTGAATCGACGCTTTTGGAATGGATTTGCTGGATGCTGGTGAAACGAAGGCAAGGGTCGCAAACTCTAATAGCATTGAGATCGAACTGTCATCCGTCTCGTCTTCGACCTGATTTTCAAGTTCAATCTGAGTAAAGATAATTCGGTAGGTGACTGTCTGGCTGATGTTACCTTTCGGCATGTGACGGACGCGGAATGTTTGTGATTTTTGTCCATCGATTTTGGCTTGAGGTGGGAGAACTAAGAAGTCCTCTTCTGATGGCGTTAAGATTTCCTCCCCACTAGAGAAATCAGCTTGATAGACACTCACTTCAAGCAGAATGGGCTCTTCTTCTACATTTGTTACTTTATAAAGCCCTTGGGAACCCCGTCCCACATCATCAAGCTCTAAGTAAATCGGACTTACCTCATAAGCAAATAAGACAGAACTGAACAATAAAGAAAAGAGAAGAGTGGTGATCCTAGCCATAGATTTATCTCCCTATAACAAACTTGGCTCGATAACCGAGCCAAGTTTTTTTGCCTTTACCTTTAAAAGATATTATCTATAAAGATGTCGTTCGGTTAAGGCATTACTGGACCTGATGCAGCAAGGCTTACTTTGATACGACCTTTATATTTACCAGCTCGTGCAAAGCCTGAATCTTCAGGTTTCACGTAAATTGGATGCTTGTTGATCTTGTTCACCAAGTGCTCACCAACTGATGGAAGCGGAGTTGCCATTTGCTCCATGCCATGGTGGTTTTTAGTGTTCGCAACGGTTTCAGAGCCAATTTTTACTTTATAGTTAATTTTCATGCCCATATTGTGTTTAGTAACACCGCGAAGTTTGTAAGCAGTTACTGAGAAGTCCAAATCAGTACCGTAGTTACACCAAGCGCGTAAGTTACCAACTAACACTTTCTTGTTGTTGAACCCGTTATCCCACGAATCTGAGTGCACTTTGTTTGCTTTACGCAGAACATTGTTTTTCACATCTTTCTTACCGATTCGTAGTAAACAACGTTTTGGCACACGACCTTCAATACGAATCGTTTTTTGGTCAGTTTTGCTCAGCGTTGTAAAGTCTACTGGGTTGTTAAACTGAACCGCAGAAGCGCCAAAAGAAAGTGAAGCAGCAGCTGCAGCTACAGCTGAAGCAAGAAGTAACTTTTTCATAACTCAATCCCTCGTTAGTAATGAATGCATATCGTTGCATCGCTCTACTAGCTTATGAGGAGAGGAGTCTCTCAACCTCACCGACAAAGGTGAGGTGATGTTATTAGTTAGGGTGAAAAAGGGGTGAACTTGGTTCAACTCTATTTGATTACACCCTGACTAATGTTGAATTAATCAATAATCCTTTTTTATTTCTTATAGTTAGCTTAGAACTGATCTTTTGCCATCGCCATTAACTCGTAGCGAGAATGCACATCTAATTTATGCAATACGTTGGACGCATGAGTTTTGACCGTATTCACACTCACATTTGAGTGTCTTGCGATTTGCGTATTAGAGAGACCTTGAAGCATGAGTTTGCACACTTCACTCTCTCTTTTGGTAAGCAAGAATTTAGAGCTAAGCTCTTCGGCCGCGACGACAGGGTTTTCAGTCCCCTGTTGGTAGTGATGAATGGCTTTATTTAAGATGTGGCGCGGGAACCAAACATCGCCATTTGCGACCGCAGAGACGGCTTTGGGAAGCAGTTCCAGTCCATGGCAAATCTGCCCTGAGTAGCCTTTTTCTAGCCACTCTAATGAGGTTTGGGAGCTGACATTAACGGCGATCCACTTTTCATCTCGTTCGTTAGGCGCAATACCATATCGCTTAGGGCATGGCATGGTCTGTACGTCGAACAATATGATTGAGTTGAGACTGTTTTCATCCAACTGGGTGAAGCGGTCGCTATTGACGAAGTTGACGTATGGAAAGGAAACCTTAATCAAGTCGCGAATCACCCTAGAGTATGAATTATCTCGACTTAAAAGGTGTACAACAAAATGCTGAGTACTGAATTCCATGGCAAATATTCCTGTAGGTCTAGTCTTTGATTTTTTATTAACCTAGTTCTCAACGCGTTGATGTATAAAAGTATTTAACGAATAGACTGCGGCATATGATTCATGCATTTTCATATTGTTGTAAGCAAAACTACGCTAACAAATCATGTGCACCTGTATTAAAAAAGGTTAGTACCAAATGACTAGAATACAAATATCGATAAGACAATAAGTTAGGAAAATAAGCGGTGAAGCTAGAGCGGGCGGAGTATGAAAAGGTATGAAAAGAATCACCCCTGATGCGCAACTTTGTCAGCATCAGGGGTGATATTGGGGTGAGTTAGGAAGGATAATTACAAATCTTCTTCCCAAACAACGAGATCGCCTTTCGGCCAGTTGTGACCAATTTCATGATACTTTTGTTCAAGCACATGACGTTTTATCTTGAGTGTTGGTGTGAGCACGCCATTCTCTATACTCCACGGGTCTTGGATCATCAATACCCCTTTAATCTGTTCATGAGACTCTAAATCTTGGTTCATTCTCTCAATCACTTTACGAGTGGTACGAGCGTAGCGCTCTCGATCAAAGTTCGGGAAGTCATGTGGCACGACCAACAGAATCGGTGCAGGCAGACCTAAGCCGATCAAGCACATCATTTCTACACGGCTGTACTCAAAGAGCTTATTCTCAATTGGTACTGGAGCAACAAACTTACCCTTGGCGGTTTTAAAGGTGTCCTTTTTACGACCTTGAATGGTGAGGTAGCCTTCCGCATCAATAAAGCCGATATCGCCTGTATGCAGCCAACCATCGCTGTCAAATGACTCTTGAGTTGCGATGTCGTTTTTGTAATAACCCGAGAATAAGCCGTTACCACGAACCATGATTTCATCATCGTCAGCGATTTTAAGTTCAATGCCAGGGCCTGCATTACCGACCGAGCCAATCTTATCTGCGCGGAACGGATAGTTTAGTGTGCTGTAAGCGAAAGATTCGGTCATGCCCCAAGCTTCGGTAATGTTGAGGCCGACACTGCGGTACCACTCCAATAAGGCAGGAGATACTGGCGCAGAGCCACATCCCAATACACGTGCTTGATCAAGGCCAAGGCCGTCAGCCAGCTTCTTCTTAATAAGAGAGTTGACGAAAGGAATCTTCAACAGAATATTGAGTTTTTTCTGTGGCAGTTTGTCTTGAATACGTTGTTGGAACAGTGTCCATAAGCGTGGCACGGAGATAAACAGCGTAGGGCGGTGCATCTTCACGTCTTCGATAAAAGTATCGAGTGACTCTGGGAAAGCAGTCGTTACGCCACCCATGACTGACGAACCAAAGATGTATACCCGCTCAGTAATGTGCGCAAGCGGCAAGTAAGAGAACAAGCGATCGTTTTCTTGTATACCAATATGGTTGATCAGTTGTTGTACTGACCAACTGAACGCGCCATAGGTCAGCATTGCGCCTTTAGGCAGGCCAGAAGTACCAGATGTATAAACCAGAGACATTAGCTTATCATCGTAGTGCTGAGGACGCTCCTCACTCGGCTGCGCATTAGCGATCAATGCTTTAAATTGATGTTGGCACTTCGGCGCGGTATCGTAAGGTAAAGCAATGCTGATCACATCAGGCATGGCGTCAATGACTTGTTGGGTCGCGGCCGGATCATCCAACTTACCGCCTATGATCGCTTTACTTTCACTGTGTGTAAGGCAGTACTCAATGGTATCTGCACCCGCAGTCGGGAAAATAGGTACGCTGACGTAATCGCCGAGCATCATGGCAAGGTCACAGATAAACCATTCGGCACAGTTTTTTGAAACCAGCGCGACTTTATCGCCCGGCTGAATCCCCAAATTGCGCAAAGCGGTAACCAATTTTAGTGCTTGGTCGGCCACTTCGGCGTAGGTGAACTCAACAAACTGTCGGTTGATGATTTGTTTTAAGTAGACTTCATCTGGGCGCTCCGCTGCCCATTTGAGAATCATTTCATTTGGTGGTGGGAGAGCGCAAGTCTGCTCACTTAACTCGTTAGGCTGAATCATTCTCTAACTCCATGTTAATCGCAGGTTTGTTGTTGTTAATGTAATGTTAACGATAGCATGAGTATGATTATTTGGGGAGAGAAAAAACAGTAACTTGCTGTCAAGGATCACAGCTTATCGATTCTTTGGGCCAAAGTACGGTTAAGTCCATCATTAAGGTGTATTGGTGAGGTGCTTTTTATAGTGCTGATAAAGCTTCATCACTTTCGCGACATAGAGCCGAGTTTCCTCAATTGGCAGTGCTTGTGTCAGTCGAAAATAGACTTCTTCATCATTTAATTTATTCATTTCTTTAGTAAAACTTGGAATGGACTGTGTATAAGACAAGTAGCGCATTAAATTCGATAAACCGCAGTTGTAGGCCGCAATTGCGAGTAAGGTTCGACTCTTTTCTGAGTGAATAGCGTGTAAATACTCCGTTTCGAGAATATGTAAATATGCCGTGCCTATATCGATATTAAACTCAGGCTCAAACAATGCTTCTCTTTCTATCCTTCGGCCAAAATAGAGCTGCTGAGAGACTTCTAATGCTCCACCGTTTTCCATCACCTGCATCAAGCCAATTGCATCGGCATGAGATACCGCATTGGGGTTAAATGCGCTTTCCGTATGAATGACAGCAAGAATAAGAGCAGGATCAATCTGCCATTGTTTTGATGCTGCGACGATGGTGGGTAAATACTGTAACGCGGCAGGCGATGTTGGCTTTTTGATGAACGAATAAACGGTTTGGGAAGAAGGCGTATTTTTTCCTCGAAGTTCAATAACGTGATTTCTTGAACTGGTAGAGGCGGTTGGAGCAGGTTTCAGCCTGAGCTTTTTATTGTTCAATGATTGCCGATTTTGTTGAGCAACGGAGTTTTTGTCTACCGCAGTCATTTTTGCTTGAATTGGGTAAGAGGCATAAAGCAAAACAATGCTCAAGACGATGAGAAGGTAGTTTTTGAATAATGGAGAGTAGAAAGACATCTCGACTCCAGTTAAAAGTGTTTGTGCCCTTTTCTTAATTTATCGTGCAACCATTGATGGTATTTGCCGTAGTCAGAGTGTATTGGCCAAATCAACGAGGCGTACAGCTGCTTCCCAAACAACGCACTTTCGCTGGGGGCCTTTGCTAACACCCCCTGATGCATGGAGTTATCAATCGTATGTTGCGGAAGGAACGCCATGCCTTTCTTAGCAATACACAATTCCATGATGGTACTGATGTCATCGAGTATCCACATGTTGTTTTTGGCTACATTCGAAAGGTCGATCAAATCTTCGCACCCATCCAATAAGAGTAGTCGAGACTCTGTGGGCTTACCCTCTTGAATTAACTCTCGATGCACAATCCAATTGCAGTTGACGGTAAAAAGCTCATCAATATTAAAGTCTAATTTGGTGCGGTGATAAGGGTTGCAGATGGCAATATCGATTTGGTTATTATTGACGTATTGACCCAGAATTCGACTTGGTTTAGTGACGACAGTAAGTTCAATTTCAGGAAAGGCTTCTGAGAACTCAATGAGTGCACTTTTGACTTCGTTGTTAAACACCAGAGAATCAATGCCGACTCGCATATGGTATAGATCAGTTCTCAACAGGGATTCGGCGATTTGGCTCAGTTCGTTGTACTTGTTGATGATGGGCGTTGCCAGCTGATAGATCTTCTTTCCCCGTTCTGTTGGTTCAACTTGTTTGTTGCTTCTGTCTATTAGCAGATAGCCTAGCTCCTCTTCTAAGCTCTTCACCGCACCACTTACCGTCGATTGAGACTTACCTAACTTTCTTGCTCCACTGCTGAAAGAACCATGAGTGATCACGGCATGAAAAGAGATCAGATTGTCGAAGGGAAGTTTCATCGAGGTGCTTCCTCTTTCCTCTAGTCCTTAAGTTTTAGCTTAATGGGTATGAAGAAGGCTTAACTAATAATTTAGCTAAGTGTGATGTATGTCACAATTTAAGTTTGTGGTACAAAATCTTATTTTTGCCAGTCAAAGAAGAAGAGTGATAGCTAATTAACTGAACTGTAGATAGAAGTTTTTTCTGATACCTCTAAAGAATAAGGACAATTGGAATACAGAGTATTGGCAGAATCGGTAACACCGATGTTGTTCATTTTTGAGACAGTGATCCGGTGTCTACGATCAAAGTGCTAAGCAATTAGTACGAAACAAGGAAAGAGGGACAAACCATGATTACTAAACTTTATCTAGACATTACAAACTACCTAAACGAACTTAAAAATGATGAGCAGGGTGTAACTGCTATTGAGTACGGTCTAATTGGTGTTGCAATGGCGGCATTCTTGCTTCTAACTTTTAACGGTAATGGTGCATTTATTCAAGGTCTGACAACGGCATTTGGTAATATCGCCACTGATTTGACTACGCCATAGCAGTACCACAAATACTAAATGCTGTTTTTATATCTCGCACTAGCGACTGCTTGTTTTGTTGTGTCGCTTTCTGATATCAGAGAGCGAACCATCAAAAATAGTCACGTATCGGTGATTGCCGTTTTAGCGATTGCAATTGGCATTGCAGATTTTTCATTATCAAGTCTTTGGGTTTTAGGTATTTGTTGGTCTGCTTTGCTTTTCCTCCATGTAATTAGGGTACTTGGAGGAGGGGACGTAAAACTTATTGCTGCTTTTTCTTTCTCACTCCCAACTCAAAGCCTTTTAGAGGCATTGATTTTCGTTGGGATATACGGAGGGATATTGGCAGTAACCTACCTGATACTACCGCGACCATCTCACGTTACTGGAGAGGGTAAGAAATCTCAGATCGGGCTCCCCTACGGTGTTGCAATTTGTTGTGGGTTTTATACGGCACTTCTTTTGAAAACATCCGTTTAAAAAACGGGAGGGGCGTATGCGATCTCGTATAGGGATGGTTTTTGCACTGTTAGCATTACTGGTTGGAGGCATCGGACTTTACAACCATATGACTGCCCAGCCTCAACAGCAAAACCCAACCGTATCCCAACCAAGCAATTCAGATGAGCCACAGGCTCATTATGTTCAGGTCTGGCGTGCGAAGAGCAATCTAGAGCGCGGAACACCTATTGAAATCGATGATGTTCAAAAAGAGCAGATGTTGCTTAATATCGCTTTAGAAGAGGGGATTAACTCCGATATAAAGCTGGATTTCTCACCGTCTACTCTCCTTTCAAAAAACATTGAAGCTGGAAAAATCGTCTTCTCTGAATATCAAGTTAAAGAAAACGACCCTCGCTATATCGACCTTCTCATTACCGAAGGGAAAGAGCCGTATTCTTTACTGGTGAGTACTCGTAACTTGGTCAAAGGTTATATCCGTCCAGGTACTAATGTTGATGTACTTTCTGTGGGCTCCCCAAAAGAAAACTTATCCGATGAAGATACCGACGCAATTGATTTTAGTGGCGTGAACGCACAATTGATTTTGAGAAACGTCAAAGTGCTCAGTGTCGGTAATACCAAAGAGCCAGTGGACTCCCGAGTTAAATCAAATGTCTCAAGTGAAGATGATCATCAAATAGTCATCGTTGTTGAAGTCGAGCCCAGTGAGATCGCCAAGTTATCTATCGCGCAGAAAACGATGCATCTAGAGGTATACCGAAGCCATCGCTACAAAGAGCCTGTTTTCGCAGAAGTTCGTGATGTGATCGGCAATTATAGTGGCGTGACCGAGTTAAGAGGATCTTCTCGTCAATCTGCCCAAGGAGAGGAGCTGTGATGAAAACAAAAAGGATATTCTCATACGCTTGGTTTTTGGTGTTTTTATTAAGTTTTTCCGCTTTCTCTGGCGATCGTTATATCACGGTGAGTGATGGTCAACATATTGAGGTGAAAGAACCGATCTCGACCGTATTTGTCAGTGACCCTGAAATTGTCGACTACAACGTTGTAAATGAAAATACCGTCGTTGTTTTTGCCAAGGATGTCGGGCAAGCCAGATTCATCATTTACGGTAAATCGAAGAAAGTGCTGCTCTCTGACCGAATTATTGTCGATATTGATCTGTCGTTGGTCCGACGTCAAATCAAGCTTCACTACCCTGAACTCAACATCAAAGTGGAATCGGTGGGTAATCAGGTCGCAGTGAGTGGGGTTGTTGAATCGGAACAGCAACGTGATGATATTTATCGAATGGTCGCTACTTTGCTCGGAAGAGACAAAACGGAGAAGTGGGAAGAGACCCAAGTCTTGGAGTTTGAAAGTGATGCTTACGATGTTGAAGAACCTCAAAGCATGATCTTTGCTCGCAATATGACGTGGGAAGGCATATTAGAACTTATTGAGGTCGCGACGGATCAACAGGTCAATGTGAAAATATCGGTCGCTCAAGTGACAGAAACGTTCGCTCAAACTGTAGGTGTGGATTGGTCTTCTGTTGGGGCGGATGTCGGTGAGTTTTTATTCCAACAATTTGATGCTGCCGATCTCACCACTTTGATCACTGCACTTGGTAATGAAAACGTTGCCCAAGTCCTCGCCGAGCCAAACCTTACCGTTATCTCAGGAGAGTCTGCGAGCTTTCTCGTTGGTGGCGAAGTGCCCGTGATTGTTACCACCAATAATAATATCAACATTACCTTCCGAGAGTTTGGTATCAAACTCGACCTTACCGCGAAAGTCCTTCATGAGGGCAAAATTCGAATGCGCCTTATGCCTGAAGTTAGCGAAGTAGAAAGATACATTCGCTCTGCTGGGCTGGAAGTACCCCAATTTGCAACTCGAAGAGCGATGACCACGATTGAACTCGGTGATGGCGATAGTTTTGTACTTGGTGGGTTGATGAGTAGCGCCGATTTAGAAGAGCTGCAAAAAATTCCACTGCTTGGCGATATTCCTGTTCTCGGGGCTGCGTTTCGCAAAGCCTCTACAGATAGACGACGCACGGAGCTGATCATTGTTGCGACCGTTAATCTTGTCAAACCAATGAAGAAGAAAGACATCCAAATGCCCTACATGAGCAAAACGTCGACACTTCGCCGTTGGTTGAAAATTTCGGATAGTGAAGAAGGCAACAAAGGCAATGACCCAACCATTCAATTGCTGTCTCAAGGAGGGTTTATTCAATGAAAACTTTATTTGTGGCAGTGTTAAGCGCGTTATTACTTTCTGGGTGTGCTGAGCGTTATTTCAATGGACCAGGAGCGGAAGCGCTTATTTACCCTGAAACCCATATCTATCAGTTTACGGTGAAATCTACTCAACAAACGGAAGAAAAGTTGAACATGATTTTTGACACGGTTGACGAGATAGATTCAGGGGCGAGTTACCTTGTTGAATATCGAAGCAATAAGGGTAAAAAAGTGGTTTATAAATCACTTAAAGACAAGACGGCGTTGCGTTTGAGAGCGGATGAGTTTGTTGTGCGCCAAAACAGTTCGCTGTCGAATGACATCCAACTGACGATTACTTACCACGCATTAGTGACGCACCAGTGCGCACCTTCTGAGATAGAAGAGGTGAATGTCAGTCGGAATTGCTTTTCTGAAGTAGCTAGGATGAAGCAAGTCTCACACAAGGAACGTATCGTGGAGGGATTGTGATGTTTGACTTAGGAAAATCTCTCAAAGAGAGCAAACCGCAAATCATAGAAAGTGCACATGGGCCAACAGGGTGTGTACTGCTTTACCAGAGCTTAGAGTGTATGTCTCTGGTTCAAGAAATGTTCGAGTTTGAGGGGTGGAGTGCACCAACGTGCGTAAAACAGAGTTCGGTTCCTAAAGGTTTTTACTCTGAGCAAAGTGGGAATATTGTCATTCTTGAACTCACGGAGTCATCTGACATTGTCACGGATGCTCAAGCGTTAACCAACCAAATGCCGACCCACAAAGGTATTATTGTCATCGGTACAGAAGACTCCATCTGCGTCTTACGTCAGCTCAAAGAGTTAGGGTTCTATTATCTTTATTGGCCAATCAACAAGCACGAGTTTGCTGATTTCGTCATGAATGTACATCGTAATTTGCAGACTTACACAGGGGTAAGTAAACAGCGAAAAGCAAAGCGTGTTGCAGTTGTCGGAAGCAAAGGTGGGATAGGGACGTCGTTTATTGCCACTGAAATTAGCTCGAAGTTAGCCGCCAATAATATCGATAATGTGTTGGTCGACCATCAATACAATGACAGCAATATTGATGTGCTCCTTGCGCTAGATGACTTCAAATCTCGCTCCATCGACGAATACTCTGTCCCTATCCATGAGTTAGATACGGAAGGGGCATTAAGTCATCTGACCAAAGTGCGTAAAAACTTACGTTTACTTTCACTTAATAGTGACCGATCTCAGTCAGACATTTTCAGTTATAGCCAGACACTTTGCGAATTATTGAGTCGAAACACCAACTTTATGATCGAAGACTTCTCGGGAAGCGTCGACTTTCGTGTTGACCCCAATATGTTGATTGAAAATTACGACGTGGTCGTGGTGGTTTTTGAGCCTTCGGTTTCTTCCGTCCGCAATGCCAAAGCGTTACTTGAACAGCTTGAGAATAAGCAGCTTTCAATGAGCAAGCGGATCCGGATTATTACACTTGCAAATCACCACCGACCAGAGAACACGTTTGTTATCGAACAAAATGATCTCCAGAAATATCTTGGTTCTGAAGTCAATCTTGATATGGGGTATTGTCGCTCACTGGCTCACCTTCTTATTGAGGGCAAGCGCGCGCACAAACACGATCGAAATATCAATCATGCTATCGATGATCTTACTCGTTTGATCAATGGACAATCCACTCAACATGCTAGCGGTTGGCTCGCTAAATTGGGGGTAAGATGAGTTCAAATAAAGAGATCTACACGGCTTTTCGGTCACAGATTTTTGAGGCTTTAGATGTTGAAGCAATACAAAGCCTTTCTCGTTTGGAAATTGAAGGGCAAATCCGAAACGCTGTCGATGTTTTAGCGACGAACTTTGATCGTCCAGTCACGACCATGATGAAGTCAAGTTTGGTCAAAAGCATGCTGGATGAACTCTTTGGTCTTGGGCCTATTCAATCGCTGGTTGATGACCGAGCGATAACCGACATCATGGTAAATGGCCCCAATAACGTCTTTTTTGAGAAGCATGGCAAATTAGAAAAGTCGGACATTACCTTCATCGATGAAGAGCAAGTCCTGACGATAGCAAAACAAATTGCTGCGCGGATCGGACGTCGTGTGGATGAGCTTTCTCCTACCGTAGATGCGCGTCTTGAGGACGGTAGTCGTGTCAACATCGTTATCCCACCCATTGCCTTAGATGGTACCTCAATTTCGATACGTAAATTCCGCGAACAAAATATCGGGCTAGAAGAGCTTGTTGATTTTGGTTCACTGTCGATGGACATGGCGAGATTGTTATCAATTGCTTCCCGTTGCCGAATGAACATTCTGATCTCGGGTGGTACGGGTTCAGGTAAAACCACCTTATTAAATTCGCTTTCACAATACATCAGTGAAGACGAGCGTATTGTGACAATTGAGGATGCGGCAGAGCTTCGTCTAGAGCAACCCAACCTAGTTCGCCTAGAAACGAGAGCGGAGAGTGTGGAACACACGGGCTTAGTGACTCAGCGTGATTTGGTTATTAATGCGCTTCGCATGCGCCCTGATCGAATCATCCTCGGTGAGTGTCGCGGCTCAGAAGCATTTGAGATGCTCCAAGCAATGAATACGGGTCACGAAGGCTCCATGTCGACACTACATGCTAACTCGCCACGAGATGCAATATCACGCGTGGAATCCATGGTAATGATGGCGAACTTAAATCAGCCTCTCGATGCTATTCGACGCGCGATTGTGAGTGCTATTGAGCTGGTGGTTCAAGTGAACCGACTGCGTGATGGTTCAAGGAAAATAACCAGCATCTCTGAAATCGTAGGGCTCGAAGGCGATAGCGTGGTGATGGAGGAAATCTTCCGCTTTCAATACGACGAAGTGGGGTATGGTGAAGCGGTAAGAGGACGCTTTATGACCGAGGGCCTTATGCAGCGCTCCGAGCTTGTTAAGAAAGCACATTTTTACGGCTTATATGAAGAGCTAATGCAAGCCTTCCAAGGAGCAAGATCATGATGTTATGGATTGCTTTTATCTTATTTGGTATTGCCGTTTTGCTTTTAACGAGTCACCGAAGAAGCAAAATAGGGAATTACTTTCCAGAGACTGAAGTCGACGAAGATATTATTGCGGCGATTAATTTGAACGCATTGATGGAACAAAAGCGTTGGCAGAGATTCAAAAATAATTTATCTCCTGCAATAAAGGTCTTAGGACCAAGAGCAAACTTCATTATTTTTGTGTTTGTCGTTCTTTCTGCTTATTTAAGCTATTACACCATTTATGAAGTGCTAGATATTAAGTCAATGCTACTTTCTATTGGTGTTTTCACATTTTCAGTAGTTTGGGGCTATTACTGGTTGCAAAACAAACGTCGTTTGGATTTCGAGAAGAAATTTCCGGACGCATTGAACATTTTGA
The DNA here is from genome assembly GCF_000400365.1 of Vibrio jasicida CAIM 1864 = LMG 25398. Lineage (GTDB taxonomy): Bacteria > Pseudomonadota > Gammaproteobacteria > Enterobacterales > Vibrionaceae > Vibrio > Vibrio jasicida. The sequence goes on from NZ_BAOG01000053.1 coordinate 157,031, forward strand.
TGAGTGCCGTAACCGCTGGTGAGAGTTTAATGCACGCTTTTTCTTTTGTTGGCGAAAACATGGAAGGAGAAGTCGGGAGAGAATTTAAAGAAATGGGGGATCGACTTAAACTGGGGGAAAATGCAGAAAAGGTGTTACTTCGCTCTTGTAAAGCATTCCCTTATCCTGAATACATCTTCTTTACCATTACGATACGCGCCAATATTAACCGTGGTGGACAACTAAAAAATGTATTGGCAAGGCTAATTCGCATTTTGGTTGATGCCAGAACGTTAGAGTCGAAAAAAATGGCGATGACCTCTGAGGCACGCATCTCCGCTAAAGTAGTCGCTGCAATACCGATCGCATTTGCATTCATGGTCAATCAAATTGACCCGAGCCACATCGACTTTATTCTAAATGACCCTCAAGGGCGAATGGTACTTTACTATGTTGTAGGTAGTGAAGTGTTAGGCTTATTCGTTGTTTGGCTTCTTGTTAAAGGAGTAAGACGATGATCTTATCACTGAGTGTTTTACTGATTATCCTGTCATTATCATTTTTAGTTTATGATTATTATTTTACTCGTAAGAAAGAAATTATATTGAGTAAATATTTGAAGTATGGAAGGAAGAAAGATACAGAGAGAAAAGTTGAATCTTTTATTGTCAAGTTTGGTGAAGGTAGTAAAAAAGATCTCGAGCAAAAATTGCTGAATGCTGGGTATTACAATAAAGGGCTAGCTAGATATTACTTTCCATTTAAAGCTATTTTATTTTTATGCAGTGTTACTTTGGTACTACTTATTGAGACTACTTTGATCAATAAAGCTTTGATGATCATTGTTTTAGGTGTCGGGGCTATTATTATCCCTGACTTACTTCTTGAAATACGTAAACGTTATTTAGTGAAAAAGGTTTCGAGAAATCTACCTTATGTCCTTGATATTATGTCAGTTTGTGTGCAGACCGGTATGACTATTGAAGCATCTTTTGCGTATTTAGCACAAGAGCTAAAAATTTTCGACAAAGATTTGTGCTATCAAATCAATAAAACATCAGAAGCTGGCAAAGTACATGGGATAGAAAAAGCATTGCATGATCTTTCCGTTCGCTTGCCTGCACCAGAAATTAACAGCTTTGTCTTAACGATTATTCAAAACCTTCACTATGGAGCTTCGGTTGCTAACGTATTAAGTGATTTAGCTGAAGATATGCGCCGGATTCAGTTACTCGAAATTGAAGAGAAAATGGGTAAATTGTCAGCCAAAATGAGCGTGCCTTTGATCCTATTGATCATGTTTCCAATCGTCATTTTTATTCTCGCTCCTGGTTTTTTACAAGTGGATTTTACGGGCTTTACTGGAGAGAAATAATGAAAAGATTAACTTTTGTCAGTGTCTCACTTTTTTTTCTCTTTGGTTGCAGTTCCACAATCGATAGTGAAGAAAGTGTGGTGCAAAACATGGAGCGTGTTGATAACCATACAGGCCTAATTAATCACTATAAAGGACATCTAGAAAAGCGACCTGAAGACGTCCAGATCATGCAGGAACTGGCAAAAGTGTATTTTGATAAGGGCGATATTGAGTCGGCTAAGTTTTATGCTGACCATTTGCTTAATCAAGGAGTGAAGAATAGCGAGCTCCTGCAATTAAGAGGTCAGATTCATAGCCAAGATGGTGAAGATTCTTTGGCTCTGAAACGTTATAAAAGCGCGATCGAAATGGGCAACGACAGCGGAGAAATCTATGTATTATCGGGCATCTCCTATTGCAATACCGACCAATTCTCTCAAGCAAAAAATGCGTTCAATCAAGCTCGTCTAAAAGGCTATAACGACGTGGCGGTAAAAAACAATTTAGCCGTAGTTTATCTTGCACAACGACAGTATGACGACGTGATATCGCTATTGGTTCCTGTTTATCAAGAGAACCCAAGTAACCAGAAAGTGCGAGCGAATTTGGCTATCGCACTGTTCAAAGTAGGGGATGTCTATCAGGCGAGAGATCTGCTTGAAGGAGCATTTACCGATTCTCAAGTAGCGCAAATCTCGAGGCAGTTACACCGGTAATAAGGGTGGGCGGTATGAAGTATTCTCGAAGAAAGGTAAAGGGCGTAACCGTAGTTGAATTTGCATTAGGAGCTGGGGTGCTTGTCCTAGTATTAGCAATGCTGTTTGAAATGGGATTTAGAATTTACGTAACCAACTTAGTTGAGTATGCGTTGAGGGAGTCAGTCAGAAATACAAAGGTGTTTGAAGGCGGAAACTCCTACGATAACTACAACCTAACATTGGATTCGGCGATGAAGGACGGAGGGGCATTATGGACGTCACTCGTTCCTGCTGAAAACTTTGAAGTGTCTGGTCGGTACTATTTGACATACGCCGATCTAATTTCAGGTACCAGTTATTCTGATGCCGAGATGGGAGAAGACGATCAAGGGTATGCAATCGCTGAAATTACGTTGACCTATAACTACACGCCAATTTTGAACGTATTTTCCAACGATGTTATCCCGATTACTAAAAGCACACTGATTAACCTAGAACATGAAGGTTGGGAGGAGTGATGATGAAAATACGATCCCGACAAAAAGGTGTTTTTGCTATTGAGCTGTTTTTTGTTTTGATTGCTCTCATTAGCATCTTTTATTTCATGACGGACATCAGTGACAAGTTATTAGCTCGTGCTCAACTTGATCGTGGGAGTTTTGCGCTAGCTAATATCCTTAAAGAGCGAAGTCGTTATTACGACGAAAGATTACCTTTAAACGCAAGTGATGAAACGGACATGCAGACACTTGCGTCACGTCTACTTGATACGACACCAGGCAGCGTCGCTATCAAAATTGAAGCATTGCACAATAAGGCGACGTTAAATGCTTTTGAAAGTAACGAGTACAAAAATCTCGGCTGTGAGGCTGCGGGTTTAGATACGAAGTCAGAGTTAGCACCCGTTGAGAATGGCGTGATTTTCTCTTTGTATCAAGTAACGCTTTGTCAGCAAGAAAACTCTTGGTTTACCCAGCTTTGGGGGAATTCAGGCGCATCCACGATGACAATCACATCCAGTTCTGTTGTGGTGGGGAGGTAACGATGAATTTCACTATTAAACAACGAGCTCCAATTCATTCAGGTCGCAATCAAAAAGGGATTGCGGCAATTTGGTTCGCACTGAGTTTAGTGCCTGTTTTTGGTATGACATTTTTTGCTGTAGAGGGGACGCGTTATATCCAAGAGACAAGTCGACTGAGAGACGCAGCGCAAACTGCTGCATTGGCTATTACGATAGACGACAAATCGAACCAAGCGGATGCATTGGCGACGATGTACATCAATGACTATGTGCGTGATATTTCCCATGTTGATATCCAAACGGTGAGGACGTACGAAGAGCCAACAGAAGACAACGATAATACAGAAAAAATTCAGTATTCCGTGCAAGCGGTTACCACTCACAACTCTTGGTTTGCCAGTAACTTAATTCCATCTTTTGAGGCTCAAGAGAAACTCGCTGGACAAGCCGTTGCAGCGAAATATCCTTTTTATTTAGGAGACAAAATCATTGATCTGGTTTTGGTGACTGACTTTTCAGGGTCGATGAACAACAGCTGGGATGGCGAAATTAAAATTGATCTCCTCAAAGATGCGGTTAAGCAAATTTCAAATCGTATCTTAGTTCCGCGAGAAGGTGAGAGTGAGGTACTGAATCGTATTGCCATCATTCCATTTAACCTGCGAGTGCAAGAGAAGATCAATGACAACCTCTACTCTACCAGTCAGTTAAGGTACAAAGGTAACTACCGCAAAAGTGTCTCTTCAGTGAAGTATGAGCAGGTAAATTGGGACTATTGGTCTCCTTACTCTGAAGAAGCTGTGGAGGAATGTGCCAACAAACGCACCGACTGCCCAAACAAAAAAAGTTGGGAGCGAGACCAAGCGAAGCGAGTCGCAGATGTGGTGAATATCAATAATAATCGCCTGGAGATTCCTGACTATGTCGGTTACTCAAAATCGGTTAGACACATGTTTGACGATAAAGTCGCGAATAACAATTTGACCTTTCACTTTAGGTCGAACAATAACAAGCTTTATAACTCCAGTATGACGCGGACTGGCCATTCGGGCTTTTATACCATTCCACTGACTGCCAACAAAACAAACCTCGACAAGGTACAAACCATGAGCTCGGGTGGGAATACTGCTGCCTATCAAGGCATGCTGCGTGGCTTGCAAATCATGGAAGATGGACGTCCAAATGGCAGTAACGAAGAAGAAACAGAGCAATACAATGACCGTCTTAAAATGCTGATAGTAATCAGTGATGGTATGGAGTTTCCTTATACACAAATCCTTCCGGGATTAGTCAATCAAGGTATGTGTGATAAGGCGCGTAAACACTTCCAAACTGAGAACGGCAATTTGTACATTGGCGTCATTGGCGTGAACTTCAGTGCATCTTCGCAAAGCGGTTTCCAAGATTGTGTGTTGAATCCGGATGAAGACATCATCGATGTAACAGAGACGGAAGACTTCATTAAGAAAATCGAAGAACTAATTCAGAAAGGATCTCGTGGTAATGGTGTATCGAGACTATATGGGTGAGAGATATGACCAAAACAATGCTAATTACAGGGATGCTGGTGGCCGGTTTCACGACCGTTAGTGCGAATGCCAGTGAAGTCAGTTCAAAAGTGACCGAATACTGCGGGACGTCATATTATGAATACTCGCACTCGATTCAGGTTGGCGACGTGACGGGTGTGGCATCGCATCGTGATGGTTATTTGCAAGTAACGGATGTGAGTAATGACCCTGCACTGAAGTGGGCGCTGATGAAGAACTCATCGTTACTTACCAATCCTAATGATTGCCTGACTTATATCTCCAATTTAGGTATTGCTCAGTTTAGCGGAGAGGTCAGCGATAAAGGTAAATTGATTGCGCGAGTGCACTTCGCCTTTGACAAGTTTAACCTTACCCCGTTGGCCAGAAATGTATTGAGCGATGTGGCTCGTCAACTTGCTCAAACGAACTATCAAGTAACAGTAGAAGGGCACACCGATTGGATTGGCACCAAAGCGTATAACCAAACCTTGGGTCATAATCGAGCCAAAAGCACCGCTCGTGAGCTGCATTATTACGGGGTGAGCGAACAGAAAACTACGCTTAAATCCTTTGGTGAATCTGAACCGATAGCAACCAACAATACCTCTTCGGGTCGTTCTAAAAACCGTAGAGCAGACGTTTACATTCCAGCGGATGAACAGGAAAAACCACCAGCAAAGGAATAGGTGTTAACTACTGACTCGATGGAATTAAAAACGCCCGCCTCCAATTGGAAGCGGGCGTTGCACTCTTGTCTTTGTCTTAGCGATGCGCTTACATCATGCCTGTTACGATGCCTGCTGTGACAAAGAACACAATCATCCAAAGCACCGACAAGTTAAGTTTCTTATGTAAGTAGAAACCAGCTATCACAAGAGCGATGTCGATTGGAGCAACGACAGCGCTGCTGAATACTGGTTGGTAAAGTGCTGCCAATAGCAAACCAACGACCGATGCGTTTACGCCGTTGATTGCACCTGACACTGCCGGTTTACCAGCCAGCGCTTGCCAGTTCTTTAGCACGCCAAGCAGCAATAAGAAGCCCGGTAAGAACACACCTAATGTTGCGACTAGCGCGCCTAGGATAGGTGCATCAGACAGCTCGTAACCAATGTAAGTCGCGAAGGTAAACATTGGCCCCGGTACTGCTTGCGCTGCGGCGTAGCCCGTTAGGAATGCGTCTTGGCTGAGTTGATCGCCAACGATGTTTTGCAGTAGCGGAAGTACCACGTGACCACCACCGAACACTAAGCTACCCGCTTGGAAGAAATCGCTAAACAATCCGATCATCGGAAGGGTGTGAGCCACAAACGGCAAACCAACTAGAAGTACTGCGAACAGCGCCAATGGTGCAATGGTTGGTTTAAAAGGTTCTGTAGGTGCTGTGGATTCTTTCTTTAGATATTGAGTGCCAATCAAGCCCGCTACTACAAGCACCAGCATTTGAGTTGCGATGCTCGGTGCAACCAATAACGCAATGGCGGTTGCCACACACAAGCCGGCAGTTAGTTTGCTTTGACAGAAGTTTTTGTACATTCCCCAAGTCGCATCTGCCACCACAACGACCGCCAGCAACTTCAAGCCGTGAACGATGTTTTGGAACAATGCGGTATCAGTGATCTGGCTGCTTACCATCGCAAGCGCCAACATGATGATCACGGAAGGCAACGTGAAGCCAAGAAACGCCATGCATGCGCCGCCTAGGCCTCCGCGTTTGTAACCCAGAGCAAAGCCAACTTGGCTAGAACCAGGGCCCGGTAAGAATTGGCTCAAAGCCACGATCTGTGCGTATTCGCTGTCATCAATCCATTTGAGCTTTTCAACGAACGTTTGGCGGAAGTAACCGATGTGCGCCGCAGGGCCACCGAAACTGATCCAACCAAGCCAAAAAAAGGTTTTAAAAATGGTAAACATGTTGAGCCTGTTAAATCTCCAATAAAACGGCATCTACTGTAAGAAATGTACTAAGATGATTCAAATTAATAGTTTTAATTTCATCTATGAATGAAATAGGATGAGGTGTTCTGTGAAAGATGATGTTCAGTGGCGCAATATCGACTTAAATCTATTGGTGACCTTTTCTTACCTATATCGCTATCGCAGTGTGAGCTTGGCGGCCGAGAAAAGCTTTGTCAGTCAGTCTGCCATGAGCCACAGCTTGTCGCGTTTGCGCGTGTTGTTTGATGACCCATTGTTTGAGCGTAAAGGTCATAAGATGGACCCAACCGAACACGCACATCATATTGCGCCGACGGTGCATCATTTATTGGACTCGATTGCCAAAGACTTACTGACGAAGTCCGCTTTTCGACCAGAAAACTACGCCGGCGTGTGCCGCATTGGTTTAACCGACTACGCCGAATTCATCTTCGCCCCACTGCTTTATGATGAAATCCGTAAGCGTGCGCCAGAAGCCCAAATAAGTTTTATCAACGTCAACCGCAGCAATTACGTGGCGATAACGGAACACGATAAATTAGATGTCATCATCGGCAGTATGCCTGTGCTCGACGATAACTTTGAGAGCCAGTACCTCTACACAGAAAAGCACGTGTGTCTGTGTGATAAGCGAGTTTTGAAAGGTGAAACACAACTGTCGATTCATGCTTTTACCAATATCGAGCAAGCCCTAGTGAGTCCTGATGGCAGCTTGAGTACACAAGTAGACAAAAAGCTTGCGGAGCATGGCTTGAGCCGAAAAGTCACCGTCGCTTCACGTAACTTTCTGACAATTCGAAACTTGCTTAAACAGCGTGAGTTGGTTGCGATTGTGCCGGAGAAAATGGCGCAAGCGGAAGGGTTCTCGGACGACTTGGTGAGCGTCCAGCCGCCGATTGCGGTGGCGGATTTTGATATCGCCATGTTGTGGCATACCAGTCGTAATAACGAGGATAAAGGGATTTGGCTGCGTCAGCTAGTGGCAGAATTGATCACAGGTAATTGATCTTATAAGGGCACCACGAGGGTGCCCTTTAAGTAACCGAGCTATAGGTCGGTTATACTTGCGTTACTGGCTCTTGCGCCTTTTCTTGCGTTGCTTGTTGTTTGATAGCTTGCTTCTTTTCAAAGCGAGAGATCCACCACCAAGCCAGAGCAGAGAAGACGGCAGTCATAAACACGTTGATGAAGAACGCACGTACCAAGTCAACGCCTGTTGGAAATGCCGACGCGGTCATACTCACCACAAAGATTGCAATTAGTACAGACACCACACTCATGCCCACTTTGCGTGAACCCATACGGAAGTCGCGCGGTGTATCATCGTGTTTTAGACGGAACACAAAGTACGCCACCATGATGAAGATTGGCGGTAGCATCGCCGTACCTGCGGTTAGGTTGATCGCTTGGTTCATCATGTCTTGCACGGATTCTGAACCAAAGCCGTTGACGATCAGCATCACCACAACGAACGCGAATTGCCACCATGCTGCACGTACTGGTACACCATGCTCGTTTAGCTCTGTGGTTTTCTCGCCGTATACACCTTTTGGAATTTCAGAGAAGTGAATTTTTACTGGTGCCGCAGTCCACATCATCATTGAGCCAAACATCGCGATGAACAAAATGATGCCAACGAAGCGGCCAACCAATACTGTTGAAATATCGAAGTATTGAGCCATACCGGTAAAGATTTCTACCATGCCGCCTGCGTATGTTAGGTCTTCTCGCGGAACGAACACGTTCACCAAAAGTGAGCCAATAGCGTACATCGCACCAATCAAGACGCCCGCCATGATGATCACTTTGATGAAGGCTTTTTGGCCGCCTTTTACATCTTTTAGGTACGCCGCTGCGGTTTCTGCACCGCCTGCTGCTTGGAAGATCCAACACATAATACCTAACGTTGCCCAGTTAATGGTTGGGCTCATTGCTTCTAGTGTGATTGGCTCTGCTGGCGTGTAAGTGTCGCCGCCCAGCGCCATTAGCGCGCCGAGAACGTAAATGCCGAATAGGGCAAACACACCGTAAGCAACCAGCTCAGAAATTTTACCTAACCAAGATGCGCCTTTGGTTGAAATTTGGGTCGCCGCTGCGAACAGAACGATCGAAATTACCGACGTGACCATTGGTGAGAAGGTGTATTCGTAACCAAGCATCGCATAAGACGCGTAAGCAATCACGTTTGGTAGCAGAGACACAAACCAAAATAGGTTCACGAACCAGTAGAGGAACGAACCTAGGTAAGCGGCTTTAGAGCCAAGCGGTTGTTTAAGCCAGTCGTACATACCTGACTCAGAGTTTTTGTTCGCCGAAACGAACTCAGCAATGATGAATACAAATGGAATGAAGTAAACGATCGTCGCGAAAAGGAAGATAGGGGCAGAGCTAAGGCCAAGCTCAATGTTGTTGTTCACGATGTTACGGACGTTAAATACCGCCGCAAATGTCATCGACAGCAAGGCGAATTTGCCAATGGTGCCGCGCATAGATTCAGACATAGAGTCCTCCGATGAATCACGTCAATTCCCTTCGTAACTCAGTGATAGTGCTATTGACCGTTTTATCATCCTTGGGCGAATACTATTCGTAATCGCGTTGGATTGCTGAGGTCTACAACTGATCTGTGATCTGAATTACTTTGGGTTTATTTAATTATTTTGTTGTTAGGCCAGACGCGTTGTCTGGCCTTGCCTGTAAGCCGTTATTTATTTAGGAAATAGCCATCTTCGATGGTCACTTTGAGCACCACTTTTCTTACTCGGTTGTCACCGTGGAAGCGGTACGCTTTATCGTTATCAAAAATTGCAACTTGGCCTTCACAAAGCTCACGAGTCTCACCTTGACCGGAGAGAAATTCGCGGTCAGTTTCATCTCGATATGCTTGCTCTAGGCGTAAATCGGATTTGTCGGCGAACTCCACTGTTTCGCGACCTTCTAGGTAGTAATGCACATCGAAGTAGCGGCGGTTACCTTCAAACAGGTCGGTTTGTTTTGTGCCGTCTTCAATCATGTAAACCAGAGAGTCACCAATCGAATACATCACGCCGTCTTTGATGTTGGCGATGTTCTCAATCGCTTCCACGCAGCGGTTCCATTTACGACCGTCGCGGTACACGACTTTGAATTGTTCTAAGTTGTCTAACACGATCATGGATTACGCCTCGTTTGCTGTTTGAGTATTAGGTTGAGTGAAGAACGCATTGTCGAAATCATGGTTTGCCATGGCTTGTGCACTGCAATCGCCTGCTTGAAGTGGCATCAGTGTTAGGCCATAGCGGAACTCGCCCATGTAAACGCGGTATGAATCAAGCACTTCGCTGCCCCATGAGTTTGAGCCCAGTCCCATCACTTGATGGTCAAGGTTGAGCGTGATGTAGCCGCTCTTTTCTAGCTCAATGGTGTGTTGCGCTTCGTGCAGGTTTTGGTTGGTGTAGAACCAAGCACTGAAGTTGATTTCTTGCTGTGGTTTCACCAACACCCCCGTGCCGTGGCGATTCGTCAGTGATGCCCAACGAACGTGTTGGCGGTTGCCGTTGTTTTGTGGGAATGGGTAGTTCTCAAACATGTCGGCTACCGTGCTGTGGTAAACATCAATCAAGTTTGCTTGGCGGCTGTCTTGGTAGTTTTCTTCAGGGCCACGACCGTAGTAACTCACTTGGTCAAAGTTGCCATTGATGCCCAAATCCAAGCCAATTACAGGGATAACGTGCGGGTAATCGCCGTAGCGTTCACCGCTCAGTTCCACATTCAAGTGACCTTGTGCGTTGATTTGGTAGCGGTAGGTACAGCGCATGCCAAAATCGAACACCGGTGGCGCAATGATGCTGGTGGTCGTGATCGAAACCGATTCATCCGTTGCTTCGACTTGTAGCGTGCGGAAGTGCTCCTGCATGATTTGTAAGTGCGCTGGGTGCCACAAACCTTCGTATTCTTGTTTGTGGTTATCAATCATTGGCTTGAAGAAGTTCAGTCTAGGCTCAGATTGAATCAGCTCTTCACCATTGACGCGCCAAGAGGTCAGTTTGCCGTTGACTTTAGAGAAGGTCAGAGTGAAGTTGTGGCCTTCAATCACATGTTCCAAGCGGCTTTCTGAGGTGGCTAACGCTTGTGTGTTATGGCTAACAAATTCGGCTTCGCTTGTTGTGTTCTCTTTCAGTTGGAATTGGTACACCGCGATGTCGTGGTTCGCTTCGCTGTACAAAGTGCGGCTGTCTTTACGCACGGTGAAGTTAATAAAGGCCTCACGTTCGTCCAGTTCTGGCAGGTTAATTGTGATTTCACGAGCGCTGTTTGCTGCAAGTTCTTCGACCTTAAACTGCACGCTGCGCAGCGTTTCACCTTCCGCTCGGATATCCGCTGTGATGGTGTAATCATCAAGGTTGGTAAACCACAATTTGTTCTCTACGGTGAAGGTGTTTGTCGTGCCTTCTACTGCTTGAATTTTCACTGGAGCGATGACTTGTTTGTACTCTTTCAAGCCCGGTCCAGGTGTTTGATCTGGGTAAATCAAACCATCCATACAGAAGTTGTAGTTATTCGGGTAGTCGCCGTAGTCGCCGCCGTATTTGTAAAACTCTTGGCCGTTTTCATGACGTGCTAATACGCCGTGATCACACCATTCCCATACATAGTGACCTTGAATGTGGTCGTGCGCATAGAACACGTTTTGGTATTCTGTTAGACCGCCAGGGCCGTTACCCATCGCGTGTGCGTATTCACAAATGATGCGTGGTTTCTCGTGTGGGTGTTCACCAAAGTGATTCATGAGCTGCGCACGTGAGTACATGGTAGAAATCACGTCGACAACTTCTGCATCGCGGTCTTCTTCGTAATGCACCAAGCGGGTGTCATCAATCGCTTTGGTTGCGTCGTACATCGCGCGGATGTTGCAGCCGTAACCGGACTCGTTCCCCAGTGACCACATGATGATAGAAGGGTGGTTCTTTTGGGCATGAACGTGGCGTTCTGCACGGTCTACAAACACACTTTCCCAAGCTGCATCGTTGGTGATGCGGCTGAGATCGCCAACGTTCGCGAAGCCGTGGGTTTCTACGTCGGTTTCTGCCATTACGAACAAGCCGTAAATGTCACACAGTTCGTAGAAGCGTGGGTCGTTAGGGTAGTGCGCGGTGCGAACTGAGTTGATGTTGTGTTGCTTCATCAAGATCAGATCTTTCTCGATGCGCTCCATGCCGACTGCACGACCTTTTAGGTGGTCGTTATCGTGGCGGTTCACACCGTGCAGCATTACGTATTGGTTGTTGATGTAGAACAGACCATCACGCACTTTGATATCGCGGAAGCCAACGCGCTGCGGGATCACCTCAATCACATTGCCTTGTGCGTCTTTTAGCGTAATGAACAGTTGGTATAGGTATGGATTTTCCGCTGTCCAATGGATTGGGTTCATTACATCAATGGCAAAGCTTGTTTGGCTGTTGTCTTGGATAGTCAGTGCATCACATTGGCCACTAGCAATCACAGTTCCTTTGTCTTGGAGCGTGTATTCCAGCGTGTAACCGGACGCAACCGCAGTAGACAGGGTTTCTAGCTCAACTTGGCAGCTTAAAGTGGCACTTTGGTAATCGTCGGCGAAATCAGTACGAACAGTCAGATCTTGAACGTGAACGTGCGCTTTTCCTACAAGATAAACATCACGGAAGATTCCCGCCGTCCACCACATGTCTTGGTCTTCAATGTAAGTCGAATCTGCCCATTGCATGACGCGCACAGACAATAAGTTTTCGCCTGGTTGAACGTAAGAAGAAATGTCGAATTCAGCGGTTAAGCGACTGCCTTTGCTAAAGCCAACGTAATGACCGTTTACGTAAACTTCGAAGTAAGTTTCAACACCATCAAATTTGATGATGGTTTGTTTGTTGTCCCATTGCTGGCCAAGCGTGAAAGTACGTTGGTATGCGCCAGTTGGGTTGTCGGTTGGGACAAACGGTACGTCGATAGGGAATGGGAAACCTTCGTCAGTGTATTGAAGGTCACCGTGGCCTTCCATTTGCCACATGTTTGGAACGGTAATGTGTCCCCAATCTTCCATTTTTTGAGAGTAAAACGCTTCAGGAACCAAAAGCGGGTTAGTGAAGTAGTTGAATGTCCATTGACCACTCAGCAGCTTAAAGCGGCTGCTCAGCTCGCGTTGGAACGTTTGTGCGTTTTTAACTGAATCGTATGAGAAGAAGTAAGCACGTGGTGCCATACGGTTCTCATGTAGATGGAGGAAGTTTTCCCAGTTGTTCACGTTTGTTCTCCCCTCGGCTTAGCTTGGTCATGTCGACGCGGTATCGTCAGCGTCGAATCTGCCCAAAAGAAATGCAGCCGATGTATTGTGAAAAGGCTTATGAGTTATCTGGGAAAGATATTAGTAAAAGTTTTACTAAAATAAATTAGTGAAAACGTTTAACTTTAACTTGATCACGTTTTAAATAGCGATCGGTGAGCAAGATGTGATCAGCATAAAGGAATAGCATCCCAAGCTTATTTTCTGGGTAAAATGAGTAAAAAATGACGGGAATTTAGATAAGAGAAATAAAAAAGCACTGAGGATTCAGTGCCTTATAAAATAAGAATAAAGAGGGATAACTACTTAGTCGTGCCGCGCAGCTTGAGTTTGCTTGGTACGTGGACTTGCAATGGCAGCGCACGACCATCGCGGTATTTTTCTACCAATAAGTTTACCCCTTGTATGCCCATCATCTCTGAGTGAATTCGCACGGTAGAGAGCGGTGGGAAGGTAAAGCGCGCGGTTGGAATGTCATTCACACTGATCAGAGCAATGTCTTGTGGAATGTTCAAACCGAACTCATGGATAGCACGTAAAACCCCAATCGCAATCGAGTCTGATGCGATAAAGAGTGCTGTCGGAAAGTCGCCTTTGGCCAACATCACTTTGGCTAAGTCGTAACCCGAGAGGCTAGAAAAATCGCCGCGGTAAATGTCATTCTCTGACACGACACCTTTTAGGTTGCCGTATTCCACAAACGCGTTTTCGCGAATGTCCGCGGTGTTTGGTTCGTCTTGTCCACCAATGAAACCAATGCGCTGGTAACCTTGTTCGACGAAGAAGTCGACGACTTGCTTACTGATGCGAGCAAGATCGATATCAACGCTGTCGTACATGCTTTCGCTGTCTGAGAAGTCGATATAACAAATGCTGTCTGCGAGGCGCTTAGGTAGTTTATTGATGATCGCTTTATCGGTTTTACCAACCAAAAGGATGCCGGTGATCTTTTGTGTTTCGACGTCAATTTCGCTGTTGTAGCAATTGGTTAGCGTAATGCCCAATCTATCACATTGGGTTTCAATCCCGTGGCGAATGGATAAATAGTAAGGATCATTCACCTCTGCTTCTTGCTTGTAGTTATACAAAGCTAAAAAGTGGTGTTTTTGTTTCGCCTCTTTGGTGGCTTTTTTTGAACTGCTGGTGCGGTATTCCAGCTTTTCAGCAATCTCTAAGATGCGGTGTTTGGTTTCTTCTTTTACGCTCAGAGTCGGATCGTCATTCAACACGCGTGAGACGGTTGCAAGTGAGACGCCCGCTTCTGTAGCGATATCTTTTAGTGTTGCCATGTTCACTTCCCGTTGGCAAAGCTCACTGTCCCAGTGAGATAAGCAATAATCCCACCATTGTAAACAGCTACTTATGGATGCACAAATTTTTAGTAAAACTGTGCGAGTGGGTGAAATAAAGTGACTACATGGAAAAGAGGTTTTTTAAGCAAACAAAAGCCCGAGCGGCTAGGACTCTCCGGTCGGGCTTTGTTGTTCACTATTGCTGCTTAACATGAGTAGCAAGGCGATAAGGTTAAACCTAAGACTTTTTACCTTTGGTTTTATCTGGTTCGACAAGCAAGTGGTCAAATACATGGCGAATGAACGGTGCCCCGACTTTTGAACCACCGTTTCCGTGCTCAATCACCACTGTCGCCACGTATTTTGGATGGTCATACGGAGCAAACGCAGTGAACAACGCGTGGTCAAGTAGGTGGTTCGCGAGCTTTTTCGAGTTATAGACCTCGTCTTTGCGCAGGCCAAATACCTGGGCTGTACCGGATTTGCCACCACTGCTGTATTCCGCGCCTTTAAATGCGCGACGACCAGAGCCATGTGCGCCATTGTTTACCAAGCGCATCGCATTGATTGGAATGTCCCAGTATTTATCTGGCACACCTTCAATTGGTGGTAGATCTTTCGGTGCGACTTCAACTTGGTTTTCAAAATCTTCACCGTGCTCAATCACCGCTCTTAGCAGATGTGGTGCTTTCATCTCGCCATGATTGATAAGGAATGAAGTGGCTTTGGCGATTTGCATCGGAGTGGCTGTCCAGTAACCTTGCCCAATACCAATCGGCACAGTATCCCCTTGATACCAAGGCGTACGGTGACGGGCAATTTTCCATTCTCGTGTCGGCATGTTAGCACTGCTCTCTTCATAGATATCAATGCCTGTCGGTAAGCCGAAGCCGAATTTGTTCATCCATTTAGAGATGCGGTCAATACCCAAATCAAATGCGGTTTGGTAGAAGAACGAGTCAACCGATTCCTCGATTGCCTTGGTAACATCCACGTTGCCGTGACCCCAACGTTTCCAATCTCGCCAAGCTTTTGAATTCGGTTTTGAACCTGGAATACGCCAAGAACCGTGATCGTTACGCACCGTACTTGGCGTGATCACATGTTCTTCAAGCCCAGCGACTGCCATAAAGGGTTTGACGGTTGAAGCGGGTGGATAGACACCTAGCGTGGTTCGGTTTACGAGCGGGTGGGCTGGATCGTTCAACAATGCGCTGTAGGCTTTGCTGGAAATGCCGTTCACAAATGGGTTTGGGTCATAACTTGGGCTAGATGCCATCGCAAGGACGCTATTATCTCTTGGATCGAGTACAACAGCGCTGCCCTGACGATTATCCAGTTGCTGATAAACATACTCTTGTAGTTCGATATCGAGGTTTAAAACGATGTCTTTCCCTGCAATTGGCGGTACGTACTTAATGGTACGAATCACGCGCCCGCGACTGTTTACTTCTACTTCTTCATAGCCTTTGGTGCCATGCAAAATGTCTTCGTAGTAACGCTCTACGCCCAGTTTTCCGATGTTCTGAGTCGCTTGGTAGTTTTGTGCTTTGCCTTCTTTGTCTAAGCGTCGTAGATCGCGGTCATTAATGTGAGAAACATAGCCTAGAACGTGTGTTAATTCCTTCCCGTAAGGGTAGTAACGTTTAAGATCTGCAGTTACAAATACACCATCAAATTCATGTTGATGCACCGAAAAACGAGCAACTTGTTTGTCGTTGAGTTCGTTCAAAATGGTGACAGAACGAAAACGGCGAGTGTGCTTGTAGCGTTTTTTGAATGACTCAATTTGTTCTGGTGTGATGTCGATGTAATGAGCGAGTTTTTCAAGCAAAGCATCGGGGTCGCCTGCTTGCTCAGGGATCATATCGAGGTTGTAAACTGGGCGGTTTTCAGCAATCAATACGCCATTGCGGTCATAGATAAGACCGCGAGTGGGCGCGATAGGAAGAATCTTAATGCGATTGTCATTAGAGCGAGTTTGGTAATCTTTGAAATGATTAACTTGCAAGTTGTAGAGGTTCGCGACTAATCCTCCCAGCAAAATAACCATGCCGAGAAAGGCAACGACGGCACGGTTTTTAAATAACCTTACTTCTTGATTATGATCTCGAAATTCATTTCGCTTGCGTAGCATGAGGGCCCTTCAGATTTGTTTTTGTTCTCAGCATGCCCCGATAAAAGGAAAAAGACGCAGATTTGAGTCTTGTTACAAAAGGTTACATTTGGGGCGAGGCTACTGTAGCGGGCTTTATCTCTTGCTTTGTAAGAGCAATGTCAGGTATCGATTGCGGAAAATCATCTTTCTTGTTTGCGTGAATTACCGTGTTTTTCTTACACTGTGTAAACGTTTGTACATGTAAGTATCATAAATCTTTCCCACTTTTCTTCTATAACCCAGCTTTCTTTATTTTTATTGATTTTGAATCGTGATGTAATTTTGTGGAAACGTTTACACTATTTTGAGTTTGATCACGGATCTGGATCGGTTTTGATTGGTAGACTTTTAGCCAGTTAAGAGATGAGCGAATTTGCTTGGTGAGCAGGCTCAACCAATTTCCAAGCATCGAGCAGCAAAAGTGGAGAAGCAAAAGTGAAAGTTCTTGTCACAGGCGGTATGGGGTACATCGGCAGTCACACATGTGTCCAGATGATTGAAGCAGGTATGGAGCCAATCATTGTCGACAACTTGTGTAATGCCAAAGTGGAAGTGTTAAGCCGCATTGAAGCGCTAACCGGTAAGCAACCGGCTTTCTACCAAGGCGACATTCGCGATGAAGCCTTTTTGGACTCAGTATTTGCCAAGCATGACATTCAAGCTGTGATTCACTTTGCTGGCCTTAAAGCGGTGGGCGAATCTGTCGCGAAACCATTGGAATACTACGACAACAATGTGAATAGCTCATTGGTGTTGGCGCGCAGCATGCGTAAAGCGGGCGTGAAAAGCATTGTATTTAGCTCATCGGCAACGGTTTACGGCGATCCTGACATTGTACCGATTACGGAAGACTCTCCAACGGGGGCTACCACTAACCCATACGGTCGCAGCAAATACATGGTGGAAGAGTGCTTGAGCGATTTGTTCAACGCAGAAAATGATTGGAGCGTGACGTTGCTGCGCTACTTCAACCCAGTTGGTGCGCATCCATCGGGCACTATGGGTGAAGACCCTCAGGGCATCCCAAACAACTTGATGCCGTTTATCGCGCAAGTGGCAGTAGGCCGCCGCGAGAAACTGTCGGTATTTGGCAATGACTACCTAACGCCGGATGGCACAGGCGTGCGTGATTATATCCACGTGATGGACTTGGCTGATGGCCATATCGCAGCGCTTAAATCGGTAGGTGAAAAAGCCGGTTTGCACATTTACAACCTAGGTACGGGCAAAGGCTCTAGTGTGCTTGAAATGGTAGAAGCATTCGCAACGGCTTGCGGCCATCCAGTGCCTTACGAGCTTTGTCCTCGTCGCCCGGGTGACATCGCAGAATGCTGGGCAAGTACAGATAAAGCGGAGCGAGACCTTGGTTGGAAAGCGACGCGCAGTGTTGCGGAAATGACGGCAGATACGTGGAACTGGCAGTCAAATAACCCGCAAGGCTATTCCCCTGCGTAATTGATGCTGCAGCGTTGTTGATTGACCGCCTAGCTGCAACTCCAATTTCATTGGGGAATGCAGATGAAAGAAATTCTAAAAGTTGAGTAAGTAAGATGTCGAATGTTGAATTTAACCCAGTGGATCACCCACACCGTCGTTACAACCCACTAACGGGTCAGTGGATTTTGGTGTCACCGCATCGTGCAAAACGCCCATGGAGTGGCGCTGATGAGAAACCTGCGATTGATGAGCTACCAAGCTACGACGAGAAGTGTTTCCTTTGCCCAACAAACGAGCGTATTTCTGGTGATGTAAACCCAGATTACCAAGGCACGTATGTGTTCCAAAATGACTTTGCAGCACTGATGGTGGACTCTCCAGATGCTCCTGAGTCAGATAACCCACTGTTCAAAACACAAGGTGTGCGCGGTTTGAGCCGAGTGATTTGTTTCTCGCCTGATCACAGCAAAACTTTGCCTGAGCTACCGGTCGACAAAATTCGTGGCGTGATTGACACATGGAATGATCAAATCGAAGAGCTGGGTAAAGACTATGTTTGGGTTCAAGCATTCGAGAACAAGGGCGAGACCATGGGTTGTTCTCAGCCTCACCCGCACGGTCAAATCTGGGCAAACAGTTTCTTGCCAAACGAAATCGAACGCAAAGAACACAACTTAAAAGCGTACTACCAAGAGCATGGTAGTAACTTGCTGGTGGATTACGTGCAAGCTGAGCTTAAAGATGGTTCACGCACAGTGGTTGAGACCGAACATTGGATTGCTGTTGTTCCTTACTGGGCGGCGTGGCCATTCGAAACCATGCTACTTCCTAAAACGCATATTCGTCGAATGAGTGAGCTAACCGATGAGCAACGCGATGACCTTGCGGTTGCTATCAAAAAGTTAACCAGCCGTTATGACAACCTATTCCAATGCTCTTTCCCTTACTCAATGGGCTGGCATTACGCGCCGTTCTTTGAAGAAGGCACCGATATCGACCATTGGCAACTGCATGCGTTGTTCTACCCGCCACTGCTACGTAGTGCAACGGTTCGTAAGTTCATGGTTGGCTATGAAATGCTGGCAGAAAGTCAACGCGACCTAACGGCAGAACAAGCGGCGCAGCGTCTGCGTGACCTAAGCGATGTGCATAACAAAGAGCAATAAACCAATTAATGAATAGCCGGAGTTATCGCTGGTTTTATCTAAAGCTCGGTCAAATTCCCTTTTATTCGGGAGGGGAGGGCTAACCCCCTCTAACTCCCCCTTGATAAGGGGGAGGACTAGACCCCCCTTATTAAGGGGGAGGATTAGACCGAGTGAATACGAAACTGGAAATCAGGATTTAACGCTGGTTACACCAATACCAAATTTATAATTTAAGAGAACGTCCCTATGTCTGATCTAATCCAAAATGTGAAAACCTCTTTTGAACAAGTGCTGGGTTACGCCCCAAGTCATATTATTCAAGCGCCTGGTCGTGTAAACCTGATTGGTGAGCACACTGATTACAACGACGGTTTTGTACTGCCATGTGCGATCAACTACCAAACCGTTGTGGCGGCAGCGAAGCGTGAAGACAACCTAGTGCGCGTGGTTTCTGTGGATTACGGCAACGCCGTGGATGAGTTCGACATCACGCAAGAAATCACCTTCCAACAAGACAAAATGTGGGCGAACTACATTCGCGGTGTGGTGAAGTGTCTGCTTGCTCGTGGTTACCAATTCTCTGGTGCGGATATTTCTGTTAGCGGTAACGTCCCTCAAGGTGCGGGTTTAAGCTCGTCTGCAGCGTTGGAAGTCGTGATCGGTCAAACGTTCAAAGTGTTGTTCAATCTAGAAATCAGCCAAGCGGAAATCGCACTAAATGGGCAGCAAGCAGAGAACGAATTCGTCGGTTGTAACTGTGGCATTATGGACCAAATGATTTCGGCAGAAGGTCGTGCAAACCACGCTATGCTATTGGACTGTCGTAGTCTAGAAACTGAAGCTGTATCGATGCCTGAAGACATGGCCGTGGTGATCATCAACTCAAACAAAAAACGTGGCTTGGTCGACAGCGAATACAACACGCGTCGTGAGCAGTGTGAAGAAGCCGCGCGTATCTTCGGTGTGAAAGCACTGCGCGATGTGACGATTGAGCAGTTTAACGAGAAAGTGTCCGAGCTGGATGAAATGGTCGCAAGACGCGCTCGTCACGTGATCACAGAAAACGATCGCACAGTAGAAGCGGCGCAAGCACTTCGCGCACACGACATGAAGCGTATGGGTGAACTGATGGCTGAGTCTCATGCTTCCATGCGTGATGATTTCGAAATCACAGTCAAAGAAATCGATACGTTAGTTGAGATGGTGAAAGAAGTGATTGGCGAGCAAGGCGGCGCGCGTATGACGGGCGGTGGCTTTGGTGGTTGTATCGTTGCAATGGTACCGCCAGCATTGGTTGACGAGGTGAAAGCAACGGTAGAAGCGAAATACCAAGCAGCAACGGGTTTGAAAGAATCCATCTACGTGTGCCAAGCGAAAAACGGTGCTGGTTTAGTCGCAGTGCTTTAAGTGAAAAATTGCTTTAAGTTCAAAGTGCTTTAAGACGCAGTAGGAGCGAGAGATGACTGAGCCATTAACTATCACGATGACACAGCAGGCCGCCTTTGATGGCGCGCCTGCCAACGTTGTCGAACTGAAAAATAACATAGGCATGAGCGTTACCTTTATGGATATTGGCGCGACATGGCTGAGTTGTCGTTTACCTTTGGCGAATGGGGAGTTGCGTGAAGTGCTTCTCGGAGTGGGGACGATGGGGAGTTTCATGCAGCAACAGGGTTACATGGGTGTCACTGTTGGTCGCTACGCAAACCGCATCGCCAATGGTCTTTTTGAAGTGAATGGCGAAGTATTTCAAGTGTCTACTAACCAAGCGGGCAACTGTCTGCATGGTGGTGAAGAAGGTTTTGATAAACGTCGTTGGAAGATTGAGTCTCACTCGAATCAGCAAGTGACGTTCTCTTTGTTGTCTGAAGATGGTGACCAAGGTTTTCCGGGCAATCTAGAAGTGCAAGTGACGTATACGTTGACTGATGATAACCAAGTGAGCATTGCGTACTTCGCTAAGACAGATAAAGTGACACCGATCAACTTGACCAACCATGCCTATTTTAATTTGTTGGGGGCAGAAGCGGACTTAGATTGTCGTTCGCATCGCTTAACCATCGTTGCAAGCCAATACTTACCAACCTCTGAGGTCGGTATTCCGCTGGGTGAATTGCAAGATGTGAAAGGCACTGGATTTGACTTTAGAAGTGAAAAACCAGTTTCAGAACACTTCTTACAAGATGAACAGCAGATTGCCGCCAAAGGGTATGACCATAGCTACTTATTTGATGCTCATCGTGATGTTTCAAAACCGGTTGCGTTGGTGGTTTCTCCTGATGAAAAAGTGCACCTGTCAGTGGTGACAAACAAGCCTGCGATGCAATTGTATACGGGCAACTGGTTAGCTGGCGCACCAAATCGTCGTGGCGGTGAATATAACGATTACGCGGGTCTGGCGTTAGAAACGCAGTTTTTACCAGATTCGCCAAACCATGCTGAGTGGATGCAGCCAAGCTGTATTCTTGAGCCTGAACAAGAGTACCGCTTCTGCACCACTTATCAGTTTGCTTTCTAGGTAGATTGAGCATTTTCGAGCTTTTGGTTTGCCGTAGGCTTTTTGCTCACAGTAGGTCAAAAGCTCATCAAAAGTTGGAAAAATAACGCTCTCTACAAACACCCCAAAAAGAAAAAGCTCTGTCACTTCGGTGGCAGAGCTTTTACTTTGTAACCTTTCTTGGCACTGACTAGCGCGATATCTTAAAGACGATCCACCGAGTTACGGCGCACTAAAGTCGGGCTAAAGATGATGGTGTCATCTTCCACTTGCTCATCACGTGATAACGCTAGCGCCAAACGCGCGGCACGCTCTGCCATCATTTCGATTGGGTAACGAATCGTGGTCAAACTTGGATTGACGAAGCGAGCAATTAAGCCATCGTCGAAGCCAACCATGGACACTTTTTCTGGTACGTCGATGCCGTTTTGGTCTAACGCTGCCAGCGCGCCTGCTGCCATGTAGTCGTTGTACGCCACCACGCCAGTGATTGCGAGTGATTTGGTCAGCAGGTTGGTCATGGCTGTTTCGCCACCGTCACTGTTTGGCTCACCATATTCGACATAGCTTTTTGATAGCTCGATATCGTGATCTTTCAGTGCCGCTTGGTAACCTTGTAAACGCTCATCGGTATCTTCGATGTCATGGGATGAGGCGATACAAGCGATCTTTGTGTGACCATGACGAATCAAATATTCCGTCGCTAAGTACGCGCCCTTGCGGTTATCAAGAGAGATACAACGCTCTGCCAATTCTGGGATATGGCGGTTGATCAACACCATGCCTTTAACTTCTTTGGCGTAGCCGATCAGTTCTTCATCTGATAAACCTTTAGAGTGAATCACAATGGCTTCACAACGGCTGTTGATCAGAAGTTCTAGCGCTTGGCGTTCGTCTTCTGGGTTGTGGTAGCCATTGCCAATCAGAATGTGTTTGCCGTTTTCACGCGCCACGTTATCTACCGACTTCACCAGTGTGCCGAAGAACGGGTCTGAGACATCACCCACAAGCACGCCCATGGTGTTGGTACTTTGGCTGACGAGTGCACGCGCCGCTGCGTTTGGACGGTAGCCCAGTTTGCTCATTGCTTGCGTCACTGCGTCGATAGAAGATTGGCTTGCTTTCGGTGATTTATTGATCACGCGAGAGACGGTCGCGACCGATACGCCGGCTTCTTTCGCGACATCCTTGATTGTTGCCATGAGGGACCTTTCTTGGGCTAAATAACGTTAATTGGAGTATTAAACACCCATTGTGTAATAAGTGCAATCAACACCATTTTTATATTGGGATGAATTTGTTCTTACTCTATGAATTTATTGAATATATGTGATGTGTAAACGTTATCTTGAGTCGGGCGTTGATTAGTCGCATGAAAACAAAAATCGCGGTCATTGATGTGACCGCGATTTGTCGTTTCTATTTTCTCTTTACAGGCCACAGAAAATGGCGCTCAGAATGCTAGTTGTTGTTCATCCAATCAACCATTTGGGTTTTGTACACATCGCTGTTGCCGCCAAAGATAGCTTGTACGCCTGTACCGACTCGCACCACACCCGCTGCACCAAGTGCTTTCAATTTCGCTTCGTCGACTTTGTCTTGCTCTGCGACTTGGATGCGCAATCGAGTGATACAAGCATCGGTGCTTAAGATGTTTTGTTTGCCGCCAAACGCGCTAACCAACTCACTGGCAAACTCTGAACTGGTGTCATTGACGGCTTTGCTGCTGTCTTGATCTTCACGACCTGGTGTTTTCAGATCGAACGTTTTAATGAACCAAGTGAACACTACGTAGTACAGCGCTGCGTATGCCAAACCTAGTGGGATGATCATCCAGCCTTTGGTCGAAATACCAAAGAAGGTCACGTAGTCGATAAGACCTGCACTAAAGCTGTAGCCATGTTTTACGCCCAGCATGATACACAGTGGGTAAGCCAGACCCGCAATGATCGCGTGAATCACGTAAAGCACAGGCGAGATGAACAAGAACGCAAACTCGATAGGCTCAGTGATACCAGTTAGGAACGACGTCAGTGCAGCTGAGATCATAATGCCCATAACTTTGGTGCGGTTCTCTGGTTTTGCTGCACGGCCAATCGCAATTGCCGCCGCAGGAAGACCAAACATCTTGAATAGGTAACCACCTGCTAGGTTGCCCGCATTTGGGTCGCCAGCGAAGAAGCGAGGGATCTCTCCGTGGAATACTTGACCAGCAGCGTTCACAAACTCACCGGCTTGAAGCTGAATAATCACATTGATCACATGGTGCAGACCAAATGGGATCAGAGCACGTTCCGCGGTGCCGTAAGCCCAGAATGCCACCAATGGGTTTTGCTCGGTTGCCCATGTGCCAAACCAATCAATACCGGAGCCAATTGGTTGCCAAATAAAGGCAATCGCAATACCCAAAAACAGCATAGAAAATGACGTGACGATCGGGACAAATCGTTTACCCGCGAAGAAGGCCAAGTAAGCTGGCATCTTAATGGTATAGAAACGGTTAAACATATACGCACCAACTGCACCGGAGATGATGCCACCGAGCACACCTGTGTCGATATGGTCCACACCCAGCACGCCAGCCATGACTTTTAGCGTCGCGACTAATACGTAATAACCAATACCTGCCGCAACCGCACCAACACCATCATTGTTGGTAAATGAGATAGCAACGCCAAGCGCAAAGATAAGCGGCAGGTTACCGAAGACCGCGCCCCCCGCTTCTGCCATCAATTCAGAAACTACGGGTGGAATGAACCCAAATTGCGCCGAGCCAATACCCAAAAGGATACCTGCCGCGGGCATTGAGGCTATAGGCAACATGAGCGCCTTACCGACCTTAGAAAGGTTGGCAAAAAAGTTAGCAAACATAAAAATACTCCAACTTGTTAGATAAAAATCTTGAGTGGCGCAGTCATGAATAAACTGTGGGAAGCGGGGAGATTAGCGATAGCATCGTGATTATGGTTTGCGGGGGTTGGAGCATAAACATAAAAACTGGTTGCTATCGCTAAAGCTTTATAAGTGGTGTGCTGAGCTAAAAATAGAGGGCCTTAACCAATTGAAGGGCACTGTCTCGATCGCTCAACCATAGGACTGCGTCAGAATCTAAGTGTATTTTGGGTAAAAATAAGGCATGAAAAAACAGAGTGAATTTTGTTTTTCTTGTTCCTGATAACTAAGTTTTTAGACCTTTTTACTTGAATGAATACATTAAACGCTAATATAAGGAACAGAATTTTAGTTTTGGAGTGCCTGTTTTGGAGAGTATTAATCTTTTTCGCTACTACGAACGTGTAGAGAGTTTTGAGCTGCGAGAGGAATACGCGGTGACGCTTGCCGAGATTGCAGACAAGATGTTCACCAGCGCAAGGCATGCCCGAGCTATTCTCAAGCAGATGAATGCGCTCAACTGGATCGCTTGGATACCCAGAGTGGGGCGTAACCAACGTTCGACCTTAATTCGTAACATCGATCGTACAGAGGTGAAGCGCTCTATCGCTCTTGAATGGATCAAAGAGAGCAAATACGACCGAGCACTTGAGTTTCTTGACTTCGACCAAGTCGTGTTTGAGCAACTGCTCAAGCAAACTTCCGGCGCCCAAGTGACAGAAGGCAAAGTCAGTGTACAACTCACCTATAACCGCTCTTTTGCTACGCTCAATCCAATCACACCGCAACGAAACAGCGAGCGTTTCTTAATTCGTCAAATTCACGCTTGCTTGGTTTCTATGACACCTGAAGGTGAGTTAGTCGGAAACATTGCGCATCATTGGCAAACCGATGAAGAGTGGCGAACTTGGACGTTTTATCTTCGTCCGTCCGTTTGCTTTCATCATGGCGGTAAAGTGGATGCAGAGCTGATGGTGAAGCTACTAAACCATTGGCAGCAGCTTCCATATTATCAAAATGAGCTCGATCACCTTGAAACGGTTTCCGTCGAGTCGCCTTATCGATTTTCCGTTCAACTTACTCGGCCAGACAAAGGCTTCGCTGCATTGTTGAGTGATCTGAAATACTCTTTACAGCCTGTCGAGCAACTCAATAACCTATCTTCCGATAGCATCGGCTGTGGCATTTTCTCTCTGGAATCGCATACGAACAATAAGCTTACCTTGTTGGCGAATGAGCGCTTCCACGGATTTCGCTCCCTCACTGATAAAGTCACCATCTGGTCGTTAAACAGTGACAAGAAGGAAGGTGCAAAGGCATCCAACTACCCACACGATTTACCTAAGACAGAGCAGTACTCGAAAAAGGTCATCACCAACTCTCCAGATGAAGAAGTGGATGAGCGCATCATTGATACCAAACACACAGCATCGAAAGATCGCGTGGAAGAAGGGTGCTTGCTTATGATTTTCAATCACAATCATTCTAACTTATCACACGCTCAGCGACGTTGGCTGAGTGATGCATTGAGTGGTGAGAACATTTGGCAGCAGTTGGAGCGCAACGAAACCACCTTCGGGGCTGAGATCGCACATAACTTTTTCCCCTTCTGGCACAACGTCAAATACCTGAGAAGTGATGAGGTAGTACTACCGAGTTCAATCCGAATCGCCTGTTATTCCCATCTTGGTATTCAACGCAGTGCGAGAGCCGCTGAGCAAATCTTGATGGAACATGGCATCAAAGTTGAAGTAAACGTTTATTCGTTTGAAGCATTTATTGAAAAAGCGTCTGGAGAGGGCTTTAGTGAAGAGATCGTCTTGAGCAGCTTTAACTTGGATGACAACCGACAAGTCTCGGCTTTACTGTTTTTCCTCAGCGATCCTGTTTTGCACGCCACGATCGGATCTGACGTCAGCGACTGGCTGGTGGTTGAGATCAACCAAATTCGACAGTTTAGCGCTCCGGAAGATTACCTCACCCAGTTAGAGCAACTTGGCTCTGTGCTGATCTATGAAGGTGTGGTTAGTCCGATGCTTCACCACCGACAAACACTTAGCTTCCAAGACATATTCAAAGGTGTAGAGATCACGGCGTGGGGTTGGCCGAAGTTGAGTGAGATTTGGTAAAGGACGATTGTAAACAGCACGATCTTTGCTCATCAAAATGCGATCTTCACCTCTTGTATTTAAAGTACTAACTGATAACGTAGAGTTTGTTTTAGTAAAATTTTACTTGAGGTTTTAATCAATGGAAACGATCGCTTACTCAGACTTCGCAAAACTAGAAATTCGCACCGGAAAAATCATCGAAGTGGCTCGTCACGAAAACGCAGATAAGCTTTACATCGTGCAGATCGACATCGGTGAGAAAACACTGCAAACCGTCACCAGCTTGGTGCCTTACTACACAGAAGAAGAGTTGATGGGGAAACAAGTGGTGGTGCTGTGTAATCTTGCGAAAGCTAAGATGCGTGGTGAAACCTCCGA
The DNA here is from genome assembly GCF_000400365.1 of Vibrio jasicida CAIM 1864 = LMG 25398. Classification (GTDB taxonomy): domain Bacteria; phylum Pseudomonadota; class Gammaproteobacteria; order Enterobacterales; family Vibrionaceae; genus Vibrio; species Vibrio jasicida. Next base: position 183,767 of record NZ_BAOG01000053.1, read on the forward strand.
GTGCATGCTGCTGTGTGCTGAAACCGATGATGAATCAGAAAGTGTTCTGCTAACGCCTGAACGCGCGATGCCAGCTGGTGTGAGAATCGTTTAGTATCTAGTCATATATTGTTTATATAACAGTTATTTATGTTTTAGATCTCATTTTATAAATGAATCAATAGAATCATATTCACCTTTATTTATAATCTCCGCGCTTTTAAAAGCTGTCTAACAGTATGAAAAATTAGGAAATTATAATGAAAAAAGTATTGCCATTATTGGCTTTAGGTGCAGTGGTTGCTTCGGCGTCGGTTCAGGCGGAAGGTAATTGGTACATTGGTGCGGATATTTTAAATTCAGACCTTAAAGTTGAAGGTGACTCGTCAAGCTCTTCAGCTACGGGTCTTGGTATTGCGGTAGGTAAAGAGCTGCAATACTCAGAAAACTTCAAACTGGCACTAGAGGGCGAATACGTCTACTACGGTAGCTTTGAAGAAAAAGCATCTGGTTCAGGTAACTGGGCAAAAGTGACTGTTGATGGTTACGGCTTCAACCTAAATGCAAAACCGAAATACCAATTCTCTGGTACTGGTTTTTATGTTGGTGCAGTTGCAGGTCTTGGTGTGATGGGTGTAGATTTTGAGTCTAAATCAAACCTTGCAAACCTTAATGTGAAAACTGACGGTAGTGATGTTGGTTTCAACTACGGTGCAGAAGTGGGTTACGAGTTCGCTTCAGGTCTAATTATCTCTGGTGGTTACCGTGTTTCTACAGTAACGATCGATGTTGAAGGCGGTGGTGATATCGACTTTGATTTCGACAGCCTATACGCTGGTGTTGATTACAAGTTCTAATCTCACACAAACAGAATATGAGAATAGCAAAAGGGAGCCACTAGGCTCCCTTTTTAATTAGGTTATCAATCAACTCATAATGATGATCTTGTACGCCCGCTAAGTTGCCGTATTTGGGCTGGTGGCGGTCGTTTTCTTTGGCATGATGCCAACCAACGGTATGGCGAACGAAGTGCTCAGCAAAGGCGTGGGAGACTTCTAAGCATCCAGCGAGGACCGTATCAACATAGCTTTGCATGATGGGACTGAGCGAGCAGGGTGGTAACGGATCGTTTTTCACATAAACCCAAATGCTGTGCTCAGAGTTAAAAGTGGCCTCTGTTTCAATCTGATCAGGACGGATTTGAATGCGATGGTAGCCACGCTCGCGTCGGTCAAAATCCGCTAGCGCTTGATCGTCGACTTCAAGCAGTACGCCATTGACTTGCCCTTCGCCTTCATTCACAACCAAGGGTGACAAAATATAGCTGTCGTCAACTTTGCCCCAATAGCGCACCAGTCCATGAGCGATGACTGGGATGGCTTCTCCCGTTTGACCCGTTAACTTACGCGAGGCGGCATTGATTAAACTGCCGTAGCCAAATATATACATCTCGATTGCTTCCCTTGCTTCGACGAAATAACTGTTATCCGTTATACCTAAACACTACCAACCAAGCAACGTGTGAAGCACAGGTTTTACCTCGAAAGGATAGTTTGATTTTATAACATGTATTTTTTATGCATGTTTGTGTTAATATCGAACGCGTAGAATTTTTGAACGGTATCAAATGGGTACTTAAGGGCATCACAATGCTGAATATCACCGATAAAAAAGTGGAAGAAAAAATCCCTGCATGGCTGCGATTAGGGTTTAGACCGTTTTTCCTGTTTGGCTCTATTTATGCTGTTGTCGCAATTGCGGTATGGGTATGGATGTTCCAAACCGGACAGCCAAGTGCATTGAGTGTTCCGGCGTTGTGGTGGCACGTTCATGAAATGTTGTTTGGTTTTTCAATGGCAATAGTAGTGGGCTTTGTGCTGACTGCAGTGCAAAACTGGACGGGCATTAACGGCACGAAACACTACACCTTGTTAGCGATATTTACATTGTGGCTTGCACCGAGAATACTGCTTTGGACACCAGCACCACTTTGGTTAACCAGCAGCATTGAAGCGCTGTTTTTGCTGTTTGTAGCGTACGAAGTGGGCATTCGTGTTTACCGTGCGAAAGGTTGGCGGAACCTGTTTTTTGTGCCGTTATTCTTGCTCGCCATCTTTGCTAACTTTGCCAGTTACGCAACGGTGAAAGGCATGCCGCCATTTACCTCGTCTGCAGTATGGCAAGCGATGCTTTGGTGGTTCACTCTGCTGCTTTCCGTCATGGGTGGACGAGTGATTCCATTTTTCACTGCTCGTCGATTTAACTTTGAAAAGGCTCAGCCGCTAATGTGGTTAGATTGGCTAGCAAACCTACCTTTGGTCATGTTGTTCGTGTTGAGCTTCTTCCCTGTGACGTTTGCGGAACTTGGTCAGCCACTTATGTTGTTTGCCGGTGTGGCGCAGTTGGTTCGATTCCTGCGCTGGAAGCCTTGGCTGACACTTAGCGAGCCGTTGGTGTGGTCTTTACATGCAGCTTACTTGTGCTTGCCTTTGAGTCTGATTCTACGTGGTAGTTGGGATAATGCGTTTGCTAATCATAACTTGATTCACCTATTTGCTATCGGAGCATTAGGAGGCTTGATCTTAGCAATGATTTCTCGAGTGACCATGGGGCACACCGGTCGCATGATTTACAAAGGCCCAAACATGAGTATCGCTTTTGCTGCCGTGATTGGCGCGGCTTTAGCAAGAAGCTTAGGCGTGATTTTTGACCCTGCAAACATGCTACTTTGGATTGATGTCAGTGCCGCCTTGTGGATTCTGGCTTTCGGTATGTTCGTATGGCGATTCGGAATGATGCTGTTGAAACCAAGAGTGGATGGTCATCCCGGATAATCACAGTTCAGAATTGATAAAAGAAGGGCTCAACCAATGGTATGAGCCCTTTTTATTTGAGCTTGCTTCCGCAAATGACCCACAATTAGTAAGGTAATTGTTAAGAATGTGAAAAACGTTGAATTCTATAGTGGGATTTGAGCGTGCTAGAAGGTGCGGACTCCGCTACTCTGTAGATGTTATTACTCGTATGCACACGAGTGATTAACTAGCCAATTGACGTTTAAGACCCATAGGAGTCTCTCGTGTAATTACATGGCCGCTTAGTTCTATCCCTCCGTGGAACTAAGCGGCGTTTTTCGTTCTGTGGCTAGATAAAATTAGATATTCCCTTCGCTAAAGTCTTTCTGGAAATACAGCACCTTTTGCAAGTAGCGTCTTGCTTCCCCTTTTGGATGTTGAGTGGTTAACGCATCATAAACCTGAGTCGGGTTAAGGCTGTTAAGCTCATTCATCGCGCGTTTTCGGTCACTATTGAAGGTAGAAAGCACGCCGCCAGTACCGCCGTTATAGGCGGAAATCATACTAAAATGCTTCGAGGTAGGGTGTTTCACATCGCGAAGATAACGGTTCTTCAAGATGTAGAAGTACGCCGCGCCTGTATCAATGTTATTGGCAGGATCGAACAAGTACTCTTTGGTTGGAATGCCCGGTTTGTTTTTCACCAAATTAAACACATCTGCCCCCGCTGTTTTGGGGATCACTTGCATCAAGCCGTAAGCACCGGCATGAGAAACCGCATAAGGATTAAAGCTACTTTCGGTTTTGATCACGGCAAAGATAAGGTCTTCTGGCAATCCATACCGTTTAGCAGCATCGCGAATCAAGCCTGCATATTGATACTCACGTTGCTCTAGGTGATCTTTCACCATATTGATTTCGACATAGTAAGCACTGCCGCGTTTGATGGCTTTCTTTTGTAGCTTATTCTCGATCAGGTAATCCGAATAACGGTTAGCACGCCATTCCCACTCTATTGGTTTACCATCTTGATCAAGCACTTGGCCAAGCAAGAAGGGTTTTCCACGCAGAGCCGCTTCTTTGTCACTAAACAATTCTGCATGAGCTGGATCGGCAGGCATGAGCAGAGTTTGAACGATGGCTTTTTGCAGCTTCTCCGTTGGGTGGTACTGAGAAATTGTCGAAACATAAATCTTACCCGTCTCGAAGTCGATGTGTGCTCGGGTGTTGTAACTGTCAAGGTACTTCACGTAACGGTGTTTGCCTGCTTCAACGAACTCATCTTCACCCCAGCGATCTTTGGCTTTTTGAGCGATGTAAGCCAGTAACTGTTTGATGTTGTCTTCGTTCGATGCGCTTGGCGGCTTTACATAAGGAGGAACGTAGTCATCACATGCGCATGGTGGTGTTTCTTCAGGAGCGACAGAACAACCACCGAGAAGGAGTAAGCTCAGGATTAGCGATTTCTTCATCGGATACCGATTAAATTAGAGGTGAGGGCAATTGCCGACTGAAGAAAATAATAAGTAAGAGTGCTAATCGCCTGAAATTAAAACTTTTTGTGCTTTCGATAGAAGCGTTTGATGCTGAGTATTCACCGGAAAAAGAAAAAGCCTGCGGGGTGCAGGCTTTGTATTAGGAGAGTCCAATTTAACTTACTTGTGAGAGGCTAACGACTTTCTGTTGCAGCTTCTCTTTTAGATATTCTGCCAGTGCGATTTTCTCCTCTTCGTTCATGTATAAACCAAGTTTCGTGCGACGCCATAAGATGTCTTCATCGGTTAGCGCCATTTCGTGATTCATCAAGTAATCAATTTCGCGTTGATATACGCCGCTTGCTTGCTCTGAGAAGCAATGACCAAGATCTTCTACGCTGCTAGTGTCTTCCATTAGGTCCCAAGTTTGTGTACCAAACTGAGTCACATAGCGCAGCAACATCGCTTCTGATGCCCATGAGTATTTCGCATGAATCATCTTCGCCAATTGCTCACGGCTACAACTGAAGTTACCGCCAGGAAGGGTTTGGTTTGCTGTCCAATCTTTACCCATTTCAGGTAGGAATGGGGCAAGTTTCTTCATTGCTGCTTCACCAAGCTTACGGTAAGTCGTGAGCTTGCCACCGAACACTGAAAGTAAAGGTGCGTGGTCGTATTCCGCGTCCAGTTCTAGTGTGTAGTCACGTGTGATCGCTTGCGGTGAGTCAGACTCATCATCACACAACGGACGTACACCACTGTAAGTCCATACCACATCTTCGCGGTTTAGCTGGTGGACAAAGTGTTGGTTAACGATATCGATCAAGTAATCGACTTCATCTTCGGAGATCGCGACTTCACGCGGATCGCCTTTGTATTCCACATCTGTGGTACCAATGATCGAGAACTTATCTAAGTAAGGGATCATAAATACGATGCGGTTATCTTTGTTTTGTAGGATGTAGGCTTGCGGCTCGTTGTGGATACGAGGAACAACGATGTGCGAGCCTTTTATCAAACGAATGTTGCGAGGGGAGGTTTGCTCTAATCCTTCATCAAAGAACTGTTTCACCCATGGGCCTGCAGCGTTAACCAGAGCTTTCGCTTTGCGTTCGAAACGTTGGTCTGTGGTGACGTCGTGAATAGTGACATGCCAAATGCCGCCTTCACGGTGTGCTTTTTCTACGCGACAGTAGTTGCGAACTTCTGCGTTATTCTCTTTTGCAGCCAGAACGTTCAACAACACCAAGCGTGCGTCATCTACCCAACAATCTGAGTATTCGAAACCGGTTTTCATTTCAGGTTTTAGTAGACCTGATTTTGCTAGGTTGACGGTTTTGCTGCTTGGAAGAGTGGTTCGTTTACCCAAGTTATCGTAAAGGAACAGGCCACAGCGGATCATCCAAGCTGGGCGTAAAAATGGACGATGAGGTAAACGGAAGCGCATTGGCAGAGCCACATGAGGCGCTTTACGTAAGATCACTTCACGCTCAGCGAGCGCTTCCGAAACCAAACGAAACTCATAGTGTTCAAGGTAACGTAATCCACCGTGGATCAGTTTTGAACTTGCAGAAGAGGTTGCCGATGCGAAGTCGTTAGCTTCGTACAAACCGACGCTTAAACCACGGCCAGCAGCATCTGCAGCAATACCTGCCCCGTTAATGCCGCCGCCGATCACGATCATGTCTAGAGTAGGGGATGAATTCGTCGTGGAAGCATTTTGTTGGATACTCATAAATTTGACCTCTTGGTGAGCGAACGAGCATTTTAGAATATGATTTTATCCTAGCTTAGGTTTCGTTTGTGGTCATTATTTATTTTCGTTTGTGAGCGTTTTGTGTGATTTGGGCACAAAAAAACCTCTGCCTAATTAAGACAGAGGTCATTTATGCGCGTAAATAGTGAGTGTAAACGCTATTCGGTTATGGCTCTTTCCATTTGCGTATCAACCACTTCGAGCGGAACTGCTGCTTCTTTTAGAATCGCGAGAATCTCTTCTGGTGGTTGTTTGTTGGTAAATACCATGTTCAATTGCGCGATATTGCCCAGTTTCACCATCGCATTACGACCAAACTTCGAATGGTCAACCGCAAGGAAAACGCTGCGGCTGTTATCGATAATCGCCTGTTTAACGCGAACTTCGTGGTAATCAAAGTCCAGCAGTGAGCCATCAAAATCGATACCACTGATACCCAAAATGCCAAAATCAAGGCGGAATTGCTTGACGAAATCGAGCGTCGCTTCTCCAACAATGCCGCCGTCACGGTTGCGAACTTCACCGCCCGCCAAAATCACTTTGATTTCTGGGTTTGGTAACAGAATGGTGGCAACATTAATATTGTTGGTCACCACGCGAAGCTGTTTGTGATTTTTATTGAGCGCACGAGCAACCGATTCTGGTGTCGTTCCGATATCAATAAACAGAGTTGCGCCATCGGGAATATGTTTAACCAACTCGTCAGCAATTACGTCCTTTTCGTTGAAGTTAAGTGCTTTGCGCGTGTTGTAGGAGGTATTCTCTGAACTAAGCGGAATCGTTGCGCCACCATGATATCGGCGTATTTTGTTTTCATCTGCTAGGTCGTTGAGATCGCGACGAATAGTTTGAGGGCTGACATTAAATTTTTCTACTAGCTCATCCGTGCTGACATAGCCTTGTTTTTTCACCAACTCAACAATCTGTTGGTGTCTTGGTATTTGCTTCACTTAGCACTCCCTTGTGCACTGGTAATCGCCAATGCTTCAAATTCGAATATAGAAACTCGCTCTATTGTGCTCGAATTGGCGCATTGTGAGAAGTCGTGGGAATAGGGAATCCGCGATCGAACGCAAAAAAAGAGCGCCAACTCGGCGCTCTTTACGATTAATCAGGGGGAAACTAATCGTTTATCAGAAATTAATCGTCTTCGTCGTGAAGCTCAGACCAGGTTTGAGCACACTTAACTGCGCGCTTCCAACCTTTGTAACGACGGTTACGTTTCTCTTCATCATCGTGTGGTTCGAATGTGCGATCGAGCACTGCTTTGTCTTGCAGTTCATCAATGCTATCCCAGAAACCAACCGCTAGACCAGCTAGGTAGGCTGCACCCAAAGCGGTCACTTCGGTCACTTGAGGACGATGAACTTCGGTATTAAGAACATCAGATTGGAACTGCATCAGGAAGTTGTTCGCCACTGCGCCGCCATCCACACGAAGATTCGCGAGTTTAATGCCCGAGTCTGCTTGCATTGCGTCTAGCACATCACGAGTTTGGTAAGCGATACCTTCCAAAGTTGCACGGATAATGTGGTTAGAGTTTACGCCACGAGTTAGACCGACAATCGTACCGCGAGCGTAAGCATCCCAATATGGTGCGCCCAGACCAGTAAACGCAGGTACAACGTAAACACCATTTGAAGTATCTACTTTGGTCGCAAAGTATTCTGAATCTTCAGCACCAGCCAGAATCTTCATTTCGTCACGTAGCCATTGAATTGAAGCACCACCCATGAATACTGCACCTTCAAGGGCGTAAGCTGGTTCACCTTTTGGACCACATGCTAGCGTAGTCAGCAGGCCATTTTTCGATGTGACCTTCTCTTGACCTGTGTTCATCAACAAGAAACAACCTGTACCGTAGGTGTTCTTCGCTTGGCCAGCTTCAACACACATCTGACCGTAAAGCGCGGCTTGTTGGTCACCTGCAATACCCGCGATTGGGATGCGAGTACCGCCTTTACCACCAATGTTAGTTTGACCGTAGATTTCTGATGAGCGTTTGACTTCTGGCATCATCGACACTGGAATACCTAATTCATCCAGCATTTTCTGATCCCAGCATAGGTCGTTAATGTTGAAAAGCATAGTGCGCGAAGCGTTGGTGTAATCGGTTACGTGAACGCGGCCTTGTGTCATTTTCCAAACCAGCCAAGTATCCACTGTACCGAATAACAACTTGCCCGCTTCCGCTTCTTCACGCGCGCCTTCAACGTTATCTAGAATCCACTTCACTTTTGTGCCAGAGAAGTAAGGGTCTAAAACCAGACCTGTATTGTCGCGAACGTAATCTTCTAGTCCGCGCGCTTTTAATTCTTCACAAATATCGGCAGTACGGCGACATTGCCACACGATCGCGTTGTAAACCGGCTTGCCTGTTTCTTTGTTCCATACAATTGTGGTTTCACGTTGGTTGGTAATACCGATACCAACAAGTTGGTCGCTACGGATACCGGTTTTTGCAAGTGCTTCAACCAAAGTAGAGCTTTGAGTTGCCCAGATTTCCATTGGGTCATGTTCAACCCAACCAGCCTCTGGATAAATCTGAGTAAATTCTCGCTGAGCGACGCTTACGATATTCGCGTCATGATCCAGAATGACAGCACGAGAGCTTGTCGTGCCTTGGTCTAGGGCAACAATGTATTTTTGCTCAGTCATGGTAAGAATCCTTTTGTTTCGTTATTTATATTTTAGTAAATGTTCGAATGAGTTGGTTTTAAGCTTGAGCTTGTTCTGCTTCTTCTTCGGTCTCGCACTGGTTAGGGATAGTACAGCCATGACCTTGTTGTGGCAGATATGCAGCAATCGCTTTCGGGTACAACCAACCACCGAAGCAAGCACCTGCGATAGGAGCAAGAATTGGAACAATAAAGTATGGGATTTCACGCGCACCGGTCAGTGCGTAATCCCAGCCGGCAAAGTAAGCAAACAGTTTAGGGCCGAAGTCACGAGCAGGGTTCATCGCAAAGCCAGTCAGTGGGCCTAAAGAACCACCGATAACCGCAATGAGAATACCGATAAGTAATGGGTTCATAGCGCCGCGAGGTGCACCGTTGTTCTCATCACCAAGAGCAAGAATGGCAAACATTAGCACTGCAGTAATCACGAATTCCACAGCAAAAGCGCCAAAGAAAGAGAGAGAAGCGTGTGGGTAAGTCGAGAAAATACCTGCTGTTGCTAATGCGTCTTGGCTGCTACGAACGAAATTGTGTGCGATTTCGTAATCAGTAAATAGGTTGCTGTACAAGCTGTAAACCAAAGCGGCAGAGCAAAATGCACCGAGCATTTGCGCAATGATATAAGGCACCACTTTCGCCTTATCGAATCCATGGAACATCGCCAGCGCGATGGTAACTGCAGGGTTGATGTGTGCACCGGATACGCCCGCAGTACAGTAAATTGCAATGGCGACGCCAAAGCCCCATACAATACTGATTTCCCATTGACCAAATTGAGCTCCGGTCAAAACGAGTGCAGCAACACAGCCTACGCCAAAAAAGATAAGTAATCCGGTACCGATAAACTCGGCCAAACATTCTCCGAGCAGTGAGGGGTGTTTGTTCGTTGTCATGTTAAGAGTCCTTTAATATTTATGCTTATCTAGCACGGTTCTATTGTGCATATATAAACGTTTGCGAAAACAAACGAGCGTTAAAAGTGATCGTTTGAGCATAAATTTGTTAATCAAACTCTTCGTTTTTGTTAATTGACGCATCTTTTGCTCAAAAAGGAAACTCGATAAAACGATTCAGAAGCTTCTACTTCTATTTTTCGGCCTAAAACTACCGATGTGAAAATCAATGCACAAACTGGTAAGAGGAGTTTTGTGAAGCTGCTTCGCGAATGGTGGGAAATTACTCAGATTACTGGTTGAAAACTACCCCTAAAGAGCTAGCTGACACTAATGATGATAAGGGGGAGGCTGATATTGATGAGCTCGTTGCTCTGAGTTAAACCACCGTTAAGAATGAAGAAGTTTATTTGTGGTTGATACGACGTCTTTTACTAGAGATTTGTTTTGAATGCGCTTTGGGATTGGTTGGCTGATGTCGATGCTAATTGTTAACGAAGTGACATTGTTGCAACACATCATGCTGGTCTTTAATTACTTAAATAGTGTGTTTTATCTCTTCAACCTCTACCTTTTATCCATTTATGTGGTCATTTGAGCGCTTGGTTTACTTAAGATAGCGATGATTTTGTTCGTTTGCGCACTTCATGCTCTATATAGACAGTAACGGAATGTGGGGGAAATGGAAGCACTGTCTAATTAAATACTTCTAGTCTACTGTATTTACTGAAATTTAATTCCTATGCAACATTTATCACAGAAATAAAAATTGTATTTCATAAAATGCATTCACTTTCGAACGAAACTCCTTTTTGCTCGTTCGCGATTTATTACTCCCTACCATCGCTCACATAATTAATGAGGTTCCTATGTTTGGAATATTCAAACCTAAGGCGCATATCGATCGCTTATCGTCCGATAAGATCGACGGCACCTATTCTCGCTTACGTTGGCAACTCTTCATCGGTATCTTCGTCGGTTACGCTGGCTATTATTTAGTGCGTAAAAACTTTAGCTTGGCGATGCCTTACCTTATTGAACAAGGTTTTAGCCGTGGTGACTTAGGTGTCGCTTTAGCTGCAGTTTCCATTGCTTACGGTTTATCAAAATTCTTAATGGGCAGTGTTTCTGACCGCTCTAACCCTCGTTATTTCTTAAGTGGCGGTCTGTTAATGTCTGCGCTTGTGATGTTCTGCTTCGGCTTTATGCCTTGGGCTACGGGCAGCATTACCGCGATGTTTATTCTATTGTTCCTAAACGGTTGGTTCCAAGGTATGGGATGGCCTGCCTGTGGTCGAACCATGGTTCACTGGTGGTCACGTAAAGAACGTGGCGAGATCGTATCGGTTTGGAACGTGGCGCATAACGTAGGTGGTGGTTTAATTGGTCCACTATTTATTCTTGGTCTTTGGGCATTTAACGACGATTGGCGCACCGCTTTCTATGTTCCTGCATTTTTTGCCACGCTCGTAGCTGTCTTTATTTGGTTCACGGTAAGAGATACACCTCAATCTTGTGGTCTTCCGCCAATTGAAGAGTATAAAGACGACTACCCAGACGATTACGACAAGTCTCATGAGAAAGAAATGAGTGCGAAGGAGATTTTCTTCAAGTATGTCTTTTCTAATAAATTGTTGTGGTCAATTGCGATCGCGAACGCGTTTGTTTACCTGATCCGCTACGGTGTGTTGGACTGGGCTCCAGTGTATTTAAAAGAAGCAAAAGACTTCTCAGTAGATAAATCTTCTTGGGCTTACTTCCTATACGAGTGGGCTGGCATTCCTGGCACGTTATTGTGTGGTTGGATTTCTGACAAAGTGTTTAAAGGTCGACGCGCCCCTGCTGGCATCTTATTTATGGTTCTTGTCACGGTTGCGGTGCTTGTTTACTGGTTTAACCCAGCAGGTAATCCAGCCGTCGATATGATGGCGCTGGTGGCTATCGGTTTCTTGATTTACGGCCCAGTGATGTTGATTGGTTTGTATGCACTAGAGCTTGCTCCTAAAAAAGCGGCGGGTACTGCCGCTGGCTTGACCGGGTTATTCGGATACTTAGGTGGCGCTGTTGCTGCGAACGCTATTCTTGGTTACACCGTTGACCACTTCGGTTGGGATGGTGGGTTCATCATTCTTGTCGGGTCTTGTATTACCTCTATTATCTGCTTGATTTACGCTTTCTTGGGTGAACGCGCTCATCACGAACAAAAAGCTCGTGAGAAAGAAGCATTGGCGTCATAAAACATTAAAGGGGCGGTGGAATACTGCTCCTTCAATAAGTTAAGGAAAGAACAATGAAAACAACGTCAATTTGCATGACGATTCTCGCTCTCGGCATTTCAGCTGGAGCGGTTGCACAACCGCTTGTTATCGCGCACCGAGGAGCATCGGGTTATCTGCCAGAACATACGTTAGAAGCAAAAGCTCTTGCGTATGCAATGAAGCCGGACTACATCGAGCAAGATGTGGTGATGACCAAAGACGATCAACTCGTCGTATTGCATGATCATTACCTCGATCGCGTGACCGATGTGGCTGAGCGATTCCCAGACCGTGCTCGTAAAGATGGTCGCTACTACGCGATTGATTTCACTTTGGAAGAAATCAAATCATTGCGAGTCACTGAAGGCTTTAACATCGATGATAAAGGTAACAAGGTTGCTGGTTATCCGACACGATTCCCAATGTGGAAATCAGATTTTACCGTTCCTACTTTTGCGGAAGAGATTGAGTTGATCCAAGGTTTAAATAAAACACTGGGTTATGACATCGGTATCTACCCAGAAATTAAAGCGCCTTGGTTCCATCGCCATGAAGGTAAAGACATCTCAAAAGCGGTGCTTAACGTTTTAAAGCAGTACGGTTACGACTCACAAGACGACAAAGTGTATCTTCAGTGTTTTGATGCGAATGAGCTTCAACGCATCAACAGTGAGCTCATGCCTGCAATGGACATGGATTTAAAGCTCGTTCAGCTCATGGCTTACACCTACTGGAACGAGACCATGGAGTACAAAGGCGACAAGGCAACACCATACAGTTATGACTGGATGTTTGAAGCCAATGGTATGAAGAAGGTCGCGGAATACGCGGAAGGGATCGGTCCTTGGAAGCCAATGTTGGTGGATGAAAAATCAACCAAGGATAACATCATCATCAAACCTTTGATGAAAGCGGCAAAAGACGCGGGCTTACAAGTACACCCTTATACTTTCCGAGCGGACCCTGGGCGTATTCCTGCTTACACCGACAGCTTCGATGGGATGATGGACATCTTCTACAATCAGGTGAAAGTGGATGGTTTGTTTACTGATTTCCCTGATAAAGCGGTGAACTTTCTGAACAAGTAAAGTTCTAAAAAACTGAGTGTTTGAAACGCTCAGTATTACGTCACACGCCATGTCGTAACAATAGGCTCTCATTGAGCAATCATTATCCCTCAACAGTGACTCTCCTGTTGGGGGATTTTTATATGTATGGAACACGATCAACACCTTTTACTTCTCTTTCATTGCTCCCGCTGTGTATGCATTCCCATTGTTCTTGATTTGCAGATGCTAAATATTCACACCACCGATATGGTTACTATACAGGGGTATTGTAAATTGGTGCCCTTTGCTAATGCCATTGTGGAGAAGACTGTGTTCCATTGGCTTAGTTTGCCCTTTCAGCTTGCCGCTTAAGTCTTGCTTCACATGTCGGTTCGTAGCTCCAAATTCTTAGGCGGCCTTTTCTTTTGAACAAAGCGATCCCGACGGCAATTCATTCGCTGATAAGCCGAGCATTAGTGCGCAATACGATCATGAATAATAAAAGACTTAATAGGACATGACATGAGACTAGTACTTGCCATTCTAATTCCTTGGCTGCAATTTTTTACTATTGGCCGTTATTGGGCGGGAGTAATTTGTTTGTTATTGCAGATTACTTTGGTTGGTTGGTTGCCCGCTGCCATTTGGTCTGTATACGCATTAGTTAATTACGAAACGGATAAAAAAATCGAGAAGCTAGCTGCAGAGAGAGATGGTCCAGAGGCGTTCTCAAATTACGCACGAAAAGCGCCAGCGTCTTCGGATCAAGATGGTGGTGGAGACGAGTAGGTGTTTCCGTCGAATAAAGGTAAGCCTTATTTCTGGGGGGGCTTACTATTGAGTTGTTTTGGGTTTGCTTCTAGTGCACAAGCAGAGCTCACGATTCAAGAAGCGGTCGATTTGTGGATCTTGGATGGCGCAGAGTTCCGTCAGATGGTGAAATGCTCTCCGCAAGCGCAGTTGAACAACGGTGTGCAGCAAATCTATTACGACTCGTCATCTTGTGTATTGAGCGAACTGGCAACTTATGCGTTGGCAAAAGAGTGTTTTGGAGATGCGAAGGCTCAGCGCGTCAATATTCTGGATGCCGCGGATAAATCGAAAGTGATGTCTTTTGATATCAACGCTGCCAGCTGTTCATTATTAGAGAAAAAAACTGGTCAAAAGAAATCGAATCCAGCGCCACCACCAAAACCATCTCTACCATCGACATCAAACTCTAAGGCTTATGTTGTTCAGCTCTACTCTGGCGTTAAGCCTCCGAACAAGGTATTTGCACAATGTGCGACTGCACCTTTATATGAGCACCATATTCACGGCTCGTACTATTTGTTTAGTGACGTGTATTTCAAATACTCGGAAGCAAAGCAATTCATGGATCACTTAAAGTACGAATGCCCTGATTTATCGATGTGGATTCGTCCGATAAAGCGCTAGTTAAGACTGATAATTAAAAAATCCCCCAACAGTTTCCTGCTGGGGGATTTTTCGTAGGGCTAATTCACTGCAATACCCAAATGACTTCAAGATGCTCCCAAAGGGCTAGTTGTCTTGGCTTTCATGCTTTGTTAACGAGCTTTGATTTAGACTGACTAGATCTTCAACTCGTTGCCGCGTCTGTAAGCCAAGTCAGCCTCGCTGAATCAAGCATCTCGAGGTTATTTGGGTATTCTTATTAGTTGTTTTTATGCAGTTCGCTGTTCAGTTCAACCGCGCTCTTGTTTGCAAGACACTCGATTTGACCTGTTACAGAGTTACGACGGAACAGTAGGTCAGACACACCAGCAAGATCGCGTGCTTTCACTACTTCTACTTCTTGACCAGCAGAATCTAGCATGCGCACTTTAGAACCAGCAGTTACGTACAGACCTGATTCGATAGTACAACGGTCACCCATTGGGAAGCCAAGACCTGCGTTCGCGCCTAGTAGAGAGTTTTCACCGATAGAAACCACCACTTTGCCGCCGCCAGAAAGCGTACCCATGATAGATGCGCCGCCGCCGATGTCAGAGCCGTTACCAACCACTACGCCAGCAGAGATACGACCTTCAACCATGCTCACGCCAGTTGTACCTGCGTTGAAGTTGATGAAGCCTTCGTGCATTACCGTTGTGCCTTCGCCAACGTGTGCGCCAAGACGTACGCGAGAAGTGTCAGCGATACGAACGCCAGTTGGTACCACGTAGTCCACCATTTTAGGGAATTTGTCTACGCAATCTACGCTTAGTGCACGACCCGCTAGGCGAGCTTCGATTTGACGCTCTGCTAGTTCAGGTAGGTCGATTGGACCTTCGTTAGTCCATGCGATGTTGTGTAGTAGACCGAAGATGCCGTCTAGTACCGTGCCGTGTGGTTGAACTAGGCGGTTAGAGATAAGTTGAAGTTTTAGGAAACCTTCAGCAACGCTTTGTGGCTGCTCGTCAGTGGCAAGAATAACCAGTACAAGTGGTTGTGCTGATTCTGCTGCTTTTGCTGCGAATGATGCGTTTGCAGCATCGCCGTTTGCTTCAAATGCTGCTGCCAGTTCTGCGCTTTGTGCTGCAGAGATCTCGATAGCTTGGTTGCCTTGCTCGTAACCTGCTACTGCTGCTAGTGCGTTAACAAGCGCTTCGCTTGGGTTAAGAACTGGGTTTGGGAAAAACGCTTCGATGATTTTGCCGTCGCGGTTTTTAGTTGCCGTACCAAAGGCTAGAGAGAAGAAAGCCATAGTTGATCTCCATGTGTTGAGTCTTGTGTCCCGTCTGTTCACTGACAAGAAATAATTAAGTTGTCAGTCATCATAAAGAGAGTGTTCGGGAGTTTAAAGAGGGGAAATGGAGAAAGTCCGTAGATGGATACCTTTTGTCTTTTTAGAGATATGTTTGTCTGATGAGAAATGTGTCGCAAATCATTGATTAACTATCAAGGCAACAAAAATAAGGGGAGGACCGAAGTCACTCCCCCTACACTGGGTTTGTTGGATTTACTGGCTTTGGATAGTAAAGCGATAAATCGACTTAGAGGCTTAGCTCACCGACCTCTACTGCAAGTGCAACCGTTGCACCTACCATTGGATTGTTGCCCATACCGATGAAGCCCATCATCGCTACGTGTGCTGGTACTGAAGAGCTACCCGCGAATTGCGCATCGGCGTGCATGCGACCCATGGTATCGGTCATACCGTAGGATGCAGGACCTGCCGCCACATTATCTGGGTGTAGAGTACGACCAGTACCACCACCTGATGCCACAGAGAAGTAAGGCATGCCTTCACGGTTACGTTCCGCTTTGTAGATACCTGCTACAGGGTGTTGGAAGCGAGTCGGGTTGGTTGAGTTACCTGTGATGCTCACATCCACTTGTTCTTTATGCATGATAGCCACGCCTTCACGTACATCGTCTGCACCGTAGCAAAGGATCTCACCACGTGGACCTTGGGAGAAACGGCGACGTTCTATTTCCACTAACTCACCAGTTTGGTAGTTGTATTGAGTACGTACGTAAGTGAAACCATTGATGCGTGAGATTAGGTAAGCGGCGTCTTTACCCAAACCATTTAGGATCACTTTCAACGGATTTTTGCGTGATTTGTTCACGTTCAGTGCGATTTTGATTGCGCCCTCTGCCGCTGCGAATGACTCATGGCCCGCAAGGAAAGCGAAACAGCCACTTTCTTCATTCAATAGACGAGCCGCCAATTCACCGTGACCGATACCCACTTGGCGTTGCTCTGCCACGCTGCCTGGTTTTGTGCAGGCTTGAAGGCCTTCACCGATGATGTTTGCAGCTTCTTCCGCTGTTTTTGCACCGCGGAAAATCGCCAAAGCAGTGCCCAGTGTGTAGGCATCTGCAGCGCTTTCAAACGCGATAGGTTGAGTGTCCATCACCAGCGCTTTAGGGTCGATATCACGATCCATACAGTATTGATAAGCCTCTTCCAGAGAAGAAAGTTGCATTTCGTCTAATGTGCGACGTACAGATTCAGTAATTGGAGTGTTCATAATCTCTTTCCTCTAGGTGGCAATTATTGTTGGCGTGGGTTAATAGTAGTTACGGCTTCGTCAAAACGACCGTAAGTCCCCGTTGCTTTGTCTGCGGCTTCTGCAGCAGATACGCCTTCGTTGATGGCTTTCATCATCTTGCCTAGGTTGAGATATTGGTAACCAATCACTTCTTTGTTTTCGTCTAGCGCGAGTTTTGTTACGTAGCCTTCAGCTAACTCCATGTAACGCACGCCTTTTGCTTTAGTTGAGTAACTAGTACCCACTTGGCTACGTTGAGTTTGACCAAGGTCTTCCAGTGCCGCACCAATTTCCAAGCCGCCTTCAGAGAAAGCAGATTGAGTACGACCGTAGACAAATTGAAGGAAGATTTCGCGCATCGCGACGTTGATAGCATCACATACCAAATCGGTATTCAGTGCTTCAAGAATGGTTTTGCCAGTTAGGATTTCTGCGGCCATCGCGGCTGATTGAGTCATGCCTGAACAGCCGATCGTTTCGATCAAAGCTTCTTCGATGATGCCGTTTTTGACGTTAAGGGTCAGTTTTGCTGCGCCTTGTTGAGGAGCACAAGCACCAACACCGTGGCTAAGACCAGAAATCGCGATAACGTCTTTTGGATTGATCATTGCGCCTTCAACAGGGATCGGTGCAGATGCATGAAGATCGCCGCGTTGAATCGGGCACATTGATTGGATTTCGTGTGAGTATTGCATAATGTTTTCCCAGTGTACGATATCCGGCATATTGGTCAGACTCAACGGCGTTGACTGCTCTTATTCGCTCCATCAGATAGAAAAACTATGTTCAGGAGGCTCACGCGTTTGTCGCCTTGTTGAGTTAACAACTATTTTGGATATCTTTTTAATTTTTGAGAAAACAGGAGCGGGGTTGGAGAAGAGTTGAATTGCTCACTACAGAACTCTTGCTTTCACAATATAGGTGAAAGCATTTCCAACAGGGCTGACCTGTTTTCGTTTCTGTAGGAGTCATTAGCTTTAAAGCGGTTCGAATCTTTCGATTCCGGTGGCACCCCATCACCGTGCCCATTTAGATTAGATCTAAGTCACACTAATCTGCAACATGAAATTTAGAGCAATTTGGGATATTAAATCGGTTCTTTATATTCTCAGAGATATATAGCGATAAATGCAACGCATAAAAAAACGCCGCATTATGTGACGTTTTTTCTAAACAAGTGAGAGGCTTATGCAGCGTCTTCTTGCTCGCTATCTTCTTCAACAGCTTCAAGCTTCTTTGCTTTTTTTGGTGCAGGTTTACGTTTTGCACCTAGAGCGTAAAGCACTTCTTCTTTGTTTTGCGCAAGGTACATTGCAAGATCTTCTTGCTTACCTTCGTCTTCTAGAAGTTCACTCTTACTTAGCAGTGAGAATAACTCGTCCGCCATATCCAGCATTTTGTCGTATGCGTCAGCTTCCGCTTTAGAGGTAAAAGTCATTTTCTCTTCTCCATTGCGTTCTACCACGTACTTGACGATTACAGCCATGGTTGGTCCTCTAAGTTAATTTGTTAAATTTTATACTGGCTTTTTATACAGTTTTTGACCAGTTAAGTCTAGCGACAAGCCTCAGAATGAGAGCCGTGTACAACTAAGTGACCAGCATTTGAACTATCTGCATTGAACTATCTCCCGTGAACGACCCATCTCGAACTAGCCATCTTTAAGATGTGGGTTCTCTGGTCGCTCCCAATCTTGGCAGAATTCAATGAATGTACGCAGGAGCGGGTTTTGATACTTCTCTTTGTGGATCAAAAGCCAGAAGCGACGCTTCATGTCCAGTGGCATGTTGAGCATTTTCACACGACCATCGCGAATTGCAGGTTCAGCAGATAGGCGTGATAAACAACCTAGGCCAAGTCCGGCAGATACCGAATTGATCAGCGCTTCGGTGGTGTTTAGCTGAAAAGCCTCATGCCAGTGTTCTAGACGCGGAGCGATGGCGCGCATAAAGAACTCTCGAGAGCCAGAACCCGCCTCACGCAGAATCCATTCCGTGTCTTCGAGCTCGTTTAGGCTGATAGGTCCTTCATCGAAGTTAGGGTAGTCCGGCGGACAAATCACACACATTTCGTCTTCACTGAATTGCGTTGATTCCAACTCTGGGTGTATGGTCTTGCCCTCGATGAGCGCGATGTCGAGTTCGTACGCGATCAACATGTCACAAATCTGGGCAGAGTTAGAGATGAATAAACTCTGCGACTGGTGATTCGTTTCATCACGAAAATCACTTAACAGGTAAGGTGCAACTTGGTTGCCGATGGTGTCACTGGCACCGATGCGAAGCAGCCCTGATAAGGTTTGGTCGCCATCGAACACACTCTCAATATCCCGAGCTCGGTTGAGGAGTTCATCCGCGAGGGGCAAAAGTTTTTGTCCTTCTTGGTTGAGAATTAAGCGGTTGTTCACCCGATCAAATAGGTGATGACCAATTTGTTTCTCTAACTCAGACAGCGCCATACTCACGGCCGCCTTAGAAAGAAACAGGCTTTCAGAAGCCGCAGTTAGCGTTTTGTGTTGAGTGATCGTAGTAAAAACTTTCAGTTGTTTAAGAGAGATATGACTAGGCATGATATTCCGTTAAGTTTATCTGAACGTTAGTTTTAAATAATTAGATATATTGGAACGAAGTGCAAGAGTAATATACACCCCATAGAAAGTTAGCCTAGATTTTGAGGTCGTAATGATTCAAAGAACAAAAGCAAAAGTAATGGGAGCACCAACCCCAATGGCGGGTCTGGCTCTTGGTATTGCGAGCTTAGGTTGGAGTTGGGAAAACTTCGCCGAATTACATGGCTATGGACAGTGGATTAGCGCAGGTATTGCAAGCGTACTGCTAGCAATCTTGGCGACTAAATTTCTTTTTCACAATCATTTGTTGAGACAAGATCTTGCGCACCCTGTGGTGGGTAGTGTCGTTCCAACTTTCGCGATGGGAACCATGGTGGCTTCAAATTCTCTAGGGCACTTTTTCCCTGTTGCAGGTGACGTGCTTTGGTTAGTGGCGGTAGCTCTACATATTGTGTTCCTAGTGAGCTTCTTGTACCACCGCGCGAAAGACTTCGAACTACACCACATGGTGCCAAGCTGGTTCGTACCACCAGTGGGTATTATCGTTGCAGACGTGTCTTTCTCAGGTAACCCAGTGCTTGCACCTATTGCACACGGTGCGTTGATCTTCGGTATGGTGGCTTACGCGGTGATGTTGCCAATGATGATCTACCGTTTCATGTTCACTCATGAAATTCCAGATGCAGCAAAACCAACCATGGCAATCATGGCGGCACCAGCAAGCCTATCGTTAGCGGGTTACTTAACCGTAACGACAACACCTTCACCAGTGATTATTGCTCTGTTGTTTGGTATCGCAGTATTGATGACTGCCATCATCTACTTAGCCTTCTTTAAATTACTAAGACTGCCATTTAGCCCAGGTTATGCAGCGTTTACTTTCCCAATGGTGATTGGTGCAACGGCTCTATTCAAAACAGCAAATTGGATGGAAGCAAATGGTCTAGCAGCGCACTATGTACAACAAGTTCGCGGTCTAGCAGGTATCGAATTGATTGTGGCAACGATTGTGGTGATTTACGTAGGTTTGCAATACATCAATAACTTACTAATCCAACCACGCTTGATGACGACACATCACGCATAAGTCTTACTCGTAAAGCAAAGTCTCTTGGTCTCTCTCGCCAAGAGGCTTTTTTTGTATCGGTAGGGTGGGATCTAAAGCCAATCTGCAGATAAAAAAATGCCACCCCAAAAGGGTGGCGGAAAATTAGATACAATTTTAATACATCAAACTTTAGTAACCGCAGCCATTGTAGCGAGAGTTCTCATGCAGAAAATGGCAATTCGAAATTTACCTCTCTTCACTATGCCTACTCAAAGTCATAACCTTTGGCTGACTTAGGCACTCGCAAATGTATAAATTACCGAGTGCTAATGTATAAAAAATATAACTTTCTAGAATGTTAACTTTCTCAATAGGAAGGATTTTTACATGGCTATCATTGCTTGGGCGGTTTTAGGGTTAGTTGCTGGTGTATTGGCTCAATGGATATTGCCGACGAGAACTTCAAATAGTTGGCTAGCAACCATCATTCTTGGTGTGCTCGGTGCATTTGTCGGTGGCTACGTAGGTTCAATGTTTGGTTTTGGTGCTGTAGGTGTGTTGAGCGTTGAGGGGATTATTACTGCGACCATCGGCGCTGTCATTTTGCTTTTTGTGTTCCGATTGCTGCGCAAATAACATGCTCAGACACGGTATCAGCATGCAGTATTCTCTCGAAGAAATCTTACACTACTTAAACGACAACCATTTTAGAGCCAGTAATAAAGCGGTCGCTGAAATCCTAGGTGTCAGCGTTTGGTCACTTATCTATAAATTGGATAAGTGTCACCCAGCAGGCTCTTGGTTAGTTGATGACAAAACTGGGCTTCCTGTCGGCTACAGTTCAAAGAACTATCACCCTCATTTGTTCCAAAGGAGGGTGATATTGTCGAGTGTGTCTGTGTTAAGGCAACATTTACTTCATCAATATGCTCGCTAGGGGGGATACACTGGTGTGAGCTATCCCTTCCTTCCAACTCCGCTGTATTTTATATATCTACCTTGAGTACTCAGTGAGGAAGGGAAGTCATTGTCTACAGCCAGTTGATTACTTGTTCAAACTTTGTCTAATCTCTAACCTTTTGTTATTTAAGCTATCGAGATCGCTCTAGGAATAAATGCGGCTGTGCTAAGCTTGCTAGCAGTTTCCATTGGCATTCGGTGCACTTACTTTGTTTACTGTCTATCACTCCAATCAGGTCGATGTTCTCAAATCACTTCTTGTTGAATTGATTCGCATCAACCCATTAGAAAACCCATTCGAAAAAGAGCAAATTCTGGTGCAGAGCCCAGGTATGTCTCAGTGGTTAAAAATGGAATTGGCGAAAGAGTTTGGTGTTGCGGCAAACCTAGAGTTTCCGCTGCCAGCGACTTTCATTTGGGACATGTTCACCCAAGTATTGGCTGATGTGCCAAAACGCAGTGCCTTCAACAAAGAAGCCATGACGTGGAAGCTGATGCACTTGCTTCCGGGTTTGTTGAACGAAGCGTCATTCGAACCTTTGGCACGTTATCTTCAAGACGACAGTGACAACTCCAAGTTGTATCAATTGGCAGAGAAAATTGCCGATATCTTTGATGGCTATTTGGTGTACCGCCCAGAATGGATTGCAAGCTGGGAAGCCGGACAAACGGTGCCTGAGCTTGAAGACGAACACCCATGGCAGCCGGTTTTGTGGCAGGCATTGTACGATCACACGGTTACTCTTGGACAATCGCCTTATCATCGTGCCAATTTGTACGAACACTTCATTGATACGCTAGAAAACTTCAACGGCAATTTTGATCATCTGCCGAAGCGTTTGTTTGTGTTTGGTATCTCTTCACTGCCACCACGTTACATGGATGCGCTAAAAGCCATTGGTGAACACATTGATGTCCATCTAATGTTTACTAACCCCTGCCGTTATTATTGGGGTGAAGTACGCGACCGTAAATTCCTAGCTCGCTTAGCAGCAAAACATCGTCAGCACGTGGTGTGGCAAGAAGACCATTCTGAAGTGCAAGGTGAGACTGAGCAGTTAAAAGGTTCACTAGAAGAAAACGTGGTGGATGAGCTGCATACCGATGTGGTGGGTAACAGTTTGTTGGCTTCGATGGGCAAACTTGGACGCGATAACATGTATCTGTTGTCGCAGCTTGAATCCCATGAGATAGAAGCTTTTGTTGATGTCGAGCGAGACAGTCTGCTCCATCAACTTCAAGCCGACATTCTTAATTTAGAAGAACACCAAGACGACGAGCAAATCGACAGCAGCCAGCACAAACAAGTGGTGAGTTTGGGTGATAAATCCGTGAGCTTGCACTCTTGCCACAGCCCAATGCGAGAAGTGGAAGTGCTACACGATCAGCTTCTGGCGATGTTCGATGCCGATCCGACACTGAAACCGCGCGATATTATTGTCATGGTGGCAGACATCAATGCCTACAGCCCTGCGATTCAGGCGGTGTTCGGCAATGCGCCGGGTGAGCGATTTATTCCTTACTCGATTTCAGACCGAACGGCCGATCAAGAAAGCCCAATTTTGGCGGCTTTCATGCAACTTGTTAATTTACCGAATACACGTTGCTTGGCTTCTGAATTACTTGAGCTGTTAGAAACGCCGGCGATTTTGAAGCGATTCGATCTCAGCGAAGATGATTTCCTTCAAGCCAAACAATGGGTGGAAGAATCTGGCATTCGCTGGGGGCTAGATAGCCATACCGGCAGCGAATTTGAACTGCCAGAAACGCGCCAAAATACATGGCAATTTGGTATCCAGCGTATGTTGTTAGGTTACGCGATGCCAGAATCTGCCGGTTTGTTTGAAGCGCAAGAAGGTAGCCTCTCGCCCTACAATGAAGTGCAAGGCATGGGCGCAGAGCTTGCTGGTAAGTTAGCCCATTTTATTCAACAAATTAGCCAATATCGCCGCAAACTTTCCCATGTTCAGTCGATTGATGCATGGCGTGAAACCTTGGTGGCGATGTTGGATGACTTCTTCTCCGTTGAGCTAGAAGGGGAAATGGCGCTCAAGTCCATTCGAGATACCTTAAGTCAATTGAAAGAACAGCTAACCGATGCGGCATTTGATGATGCCTTGTCGCCTTCTATTGTTAGCCAGTATCTACAAAACAAGCTGTCAGGAACGCGGGTCAGCCAGCGCTTCCTTGCCGGACAAGTGAACTTCTGTACTCTGATGCCGATGCGCTCGATCCCATTTAGAACCGTGTGTCTACTTGGTATGAACGATGGTGTTTACCCGCGATCAATGCCACCAGAAGGTTTTGACTTAATGACAGGGCGCACTAAACCGGGTGACCGTTCACGCCGAGACGATGACCGTTACCTATTCTTAGAAGCCGTGCTGTCTGCACAGCAAAGTTTGTACATCAGTTACGTTGGACGTTCTATCCAAGACAACACTGAGCGCGTGCCGTCTGTGCTGGTGTCGGAGTTGATGGAATATTGCCATCAGAACTACTGCCTAGATGGCGATCAAGACCAGTCTGTCGATGACTCCGGAGATAAACTACTCAACGAGTTAGTGAACGTGCATGCCATGGTGCCATTTAGCCCAAGTGCATTTCAAGGTTCTCATTCAAGCTATGCCAAAGAGTGGATTCCGGCCGCGTTGACCCAAAGCAATCAATCGCAAGGTCATGCGCGTGGCGAGTTTAACCGCGCATTGGATGATTACTTGCTTGGCGCAACCTTCCCAATCGAGTTGGACTTGGTGGAATTACAACGCTTCTGGCGTTTACCAGTTCAGTATTTCTTTAACCGCCGTTTGAAAGTGATGTTCGAGCCGCCATTGCCTGTGATGGAAGACGATGAGCCCTTTATATTAGGCGGCTTAGAAAGCTATCAAATGCGCGATGAGTTACTAGAAACCTTGCTCGAAACCGCCATTAATCAACCGTCCGCAAAAGCAGACGTACTCAAGCACTTTATGAGTGAGCAACGCGCACAGGGCAAATTACCGGTTGGCGCATTTGGTGATATCGAGTTTGAAACCAATCGCGTGCAAGCGGAAGAGCTGGTGGATAAGTTGGCGTTTTTATCCGGTGCGCCGCAAGACGATTTAGAAATCGACCTGACCTTCGATGTACTTGGTGAAGGAAAGAATATCCGTCTAACCGGTTGGCTAACTCAATGCTATCAATCTGGGTTGATTCGCTACCGCAGTGGTAAAATTCGTGCGCAGGATTACCTTGCTGCATGGATCGATCATCTTGCTATGTCTGCCTCTGGTCACGCTAGAAAGACCCACGTTATCGGTTATGACCGCAAGGAAGGTGCGGTGCATTTAGTTTACCCAGCAATGGCAGACGCTGCGCAAGCGAAACAACTACTTGCTGAATTAGTACGTCTGTTTTTTGAAGGCATGACCAAGCCATTACCATATTTCCCGAAAACAGCACTGGCGTGTGTCGAGGCGGGCTTTAGTCGTGGCCACTGGGCTGATGACGAAGAGAAATCGCTGAAGAAAATGGCGGACGCATTTAATGATGGTTACATGAGCCCAGGCGAAGGAAATAATGCGTATATTTCGCGTATTTGGTCGGCTTGGAATGATGAGCTTGCAGCAGAAGTCCGCACGCTGACCGCATTGGTTCTTCAAGGCGCAAGATTGACGGCGATGGATGCCGATGATGAAAAGTAAGTTGGGATGATTAAGGATGAAAAAGAGTAGGGTGGCCGCCAGAAAATCATTATTTTTTGTAGGGCGTTCGCTGTACGGCCACAAGGTCAGAGGGACCATGATTCGTTTGAGTGTAGCTGCCTGAAAGGCTTGGCTTATCTCGTGAGGCGCATACTAGCGGTTGAAGATCAGGATAACCGTGAGTGAGATCCCACTAACCTCTAAATATTCCAACTTGTTAGACATATAAATAGAATTTTTAACGACAGATCACAGTTCGGTCAGTCGATAATCCGGAGAGATTCAGCGTTATGGCGCAAATGTCAGTTCCAACTCCACTGCAAACCATGACTTTTCCACTGCATGGTGCAAGGTTAATTGAAGCTTCTGCGGGTACGGGTAAAACCTTTACCATCGCAGGTTTATATCTGCGACTCCTACTAGGGCATGGTACTGCTGATACGAAGCACCGCGTGCCGTTGACCGTGGATCAAATTCTGGTGGTGACCTTTACCGAAGCCGCAACGGCGGAGCTGCGTGATCGTATTCGTGCGCGTATTCACGACGCGAGGATCGCATTCGCTCGTGGGAAAAGCTCAGATCCTGTGATTCAACCTTTATTGGAAGAAATCGAGGATCATAAGCAAGCCGCTGAGATCCTTTTGCAAGCAGAGCGCCAAATGGATGAAGCCGCGGTGTACACCATTCACGGTTTCTGCCAACGCATGCTGACGCAAAACGCATTCGAATCCGGTAGTCGTTTCAATAATGAGTTTGTGACAGACGAAAGCCATCTTAAAGCGCAAGTGGTTGCCGATTACTGGCGTCGTAACTTCTATACTTTGCCATTCGCTTTGGCAGGAGAAGTGCGCCAACTATGGGGCTCGCCATCAGATCTGTTGTATGACATCAGCAACTACCTCACAGGCGCGCCGCTAAGTCTCTCTGTTCCTGCAATACAAGGTAGCCTTGCCGATTTGCATGAGCAAAACCTAAAGCAAATTGATGCTTTGAAAGCCCAATGGCGTGATAGCCAAGAGGATTTCCTCGCGCTGATTTCTGATTCTGACGTCAACAAACGCAGCTACACCAAAAAATCTCTGCCGACATGGTTAGAAGCGGTCAACGCATGGGCTGCGACAGAAACTACAGGCTATGACTATCCAGATAAGCTGGAGAAGTTCGCGCAGAATGTGTTGCTCGAGAAAACCCCGAAAGGAACTGCGGCACAGCACCCAGTGTTTGAGGCGATTGAAACTTTCCTTGCCAATCCAATCAGCTTAAAAGCGCCATTATTAGCTCATGCGATTGAGCATTGTCGCGTGATGCTGGCAAAAGCAAAAAATCAGAAGCAATGGTTGTCATTTGATGACTTGCTGACTCAGCTTTCAGCCTCGATTGATACCGATGAAACCGCACTACTGACAGAGCGTATTCGCACGCTTTATCCGGTTGCGATGATCGACGAATTCCAAGATACCGACCCACTGCAATACAGCATTTTTAGCCGCATTTATTTGGATAATCCTGAGTGTGGTTTGTTTATGATCGGTGACCCGAAACAGGCGATTTACGGTTTCCGTGGTGCGGACATCTTCACCTACATAAAGGCGCGTAACCAAGTTAGTGCTCACTACACGCTTGGTACCAACTGGCGCTCAAGTGCCGATATGGTATTGGCAGTGAACCAGATTTTTGCTCTGCCAGATAGCCCGTTTATTTATGACTCTGATATTCCATTCCATTCTGTGGAATACAGCCCAAGTGCAGACAAACGCGTTTGGACCATGGGTGGTCAAAAACAGCCTGCACTGACTTATTGGCTGCAAGAAGCGGAAGAGAAACCTCTGCCAAAAGGTGAATACCTCACCGCTATGGCAGAAGCGACGGCGAGCCAAATTCAAACCATCTTGACCGCAGCGCAACAAGGCCAAGCGTGTTTGGTCAATGGAGAAAAGCAGAATCCAGTCAAAGCGGGTGACATTGCAGTGTTGGTGCGCACGGGTAGCGAAGGTCGCATGGTCAAACAGGCGTTAGCAGACCAAGGCATTGCCAGTGTGTACCTTTCTAACCGCGATAGCGTGTTTACTAGCTCTGTGGCGCAAGACTTACAGCGTTTGCTGCAAGCGGTATTAACACCAGAAAACGACAGAGCATTGCGCGCCAGCCTAGCATCAGAATTATTCGCTCTGGATGCAGCCAGCTTAGACGCCCTCAACAACGATGAAACCGTGTGGGAAAATGTGGTTAACGAGTTCAAAGAATACCGTAAGCTTTGGGTGCAACGTGGTGTGCTACCTATGCTGCGAGCAGTGATCAGTAAACGCCATATTGCTGAGCGTCTGCTAGAAGAAGAGGCGAGCTCACAAAGCGAAAACGGTGAGCGAGTACTTACCGATCTGATGCACATTGGTGAACTATTGCAGCAAGCGAGTAACGAATTAGACAGCGACCACGGTTTGCTGCGTTGGTTAGCGCAATCCATCAGCGATGCAGAACATGGGCTAGGTGGCAGCGATGACCAAATTCAGCGTTTGGAATCAGAGCGTAACTTGGTGCAAATCGTCACCATTCACAAATCCAAAGGTCTGGAATATGACTTGGTCTTTCTGCCATTTGTGTTTGGTTACCGAGAAGCAAGTGAAGCCAAATACTACGATGCTGAGAACGATCGCACCGTTCTTGATATCACGGGTAACGATGCGTCGTTAAAACAGGCAGATAAAGAACGCCTCGCTGAAGACTTGCGCCTTATCTACGTAGCGCTAACGCGTGCCGTGTATGCCTGCTTTATTGGTGCTTCACCACTGCGTAATGGTCGCTCAACCAAAGAGCCAACCGGTGTGCATCACAGTGCGATTGGTTACTTGGTGCAAAATGGTCAAGAGGGTGGCATCAACGACCTGTTTGTTGGGCTGAAAAAGCAGCAAGAGAATCTCGATAACGTGGTGATTTGTGATCCTCCAAAGCAACACGACGAGATGTATGTTGCGGAGCAAACCGAGTTGGAAGCGTTGACAGCTAAAGAGCTGCAAAACCCAATTGATAGAAACTGGCGAATCACCAGTTACTCGGGCTTGGTTAAACAAGGTTCTCATCATGCTGAGCATGACGCGACGATTGAAATTACCGGCTTTGATATCGATTCTTCAGAAGAGCAAGATGAGGCGGAATTGGTTGAGCCAGAACGCTCTATCTTCAACTTCCCGCGTGGCGCACGTCCGGGTACTTTTCTGCACAGCTTATTTGAGGAAGTTGAGTTTACTCAGCCCGCGACAACGGAAGAGAACACCCAAATCATCCTCGGCTTGATGGAAAGTGAACAGCTTGATGAAGAGTGGCTGCCAATCCTGCAACAGTTGATTGATACCGTGCTGGCAACGCCGTTGGATAGCAAAGCCCTGCTGCTCAATCAAAAAGGTCCGGCGCAACGTTTGGTTGAGATGGAATTCTTATTGCCGATTGAAGTGTTGTCTGCACCTGCATTGAACCGCGTGATTCAACGTCATGATCCGCTGTCTGCCAAAGCGGGCGATTTGGGTTTCCAAACCGTGCAAGGCATGTTGAAAGGCTTTATTGACTTGGTGTTTGAGCACCAAGGCAAATACTACGTCCTCGACTGGAAATCGAACCACTTAGGTGATGATGTATTCCATTACCATGGCGATGCGTTGAAGTCGGCGATGGCGGATCATCGCTACGATCTGCAATACCAAATCTACGCTTTGGCGCTGCATCGTTTCTTGCGTAGCAGATTGCCAAATTATGATTATGAACAGCACTTTGGCGGCGTTTATTACCTGTTCTTGCGTGGTATGGATGGGCAAAGTGATCATGGTGTTTTTTCTGCCAAGCCAACCTTTGAATTTTTACAAGAGATGGATCATTTGATTGATGGTCAAGCACCTGACACGCGATCCAGTGAATCGGGTCAGATGGAGTTAATTTGATGAAAACCAATGATCTTCTTTCTGAGCAAAGCAGCCCTGTAGCAACACGAAATCTATTGGCAACTTTAGAATCGTTAGCAAACAAAGGTGCGATTCGCCAATTGGATTTCCAGTTCGCGCGCTTTATCTATTCGCAAGTTGAGCAACAAGCGAACAGCCAAGAACTGGCATTAATTGCTGGCGTGGTCAGTAGTGAGTTAGGGAAAGGACACATCTGCTTGCCTCTGTTTGACAGCCAAGGGCAACCAGCGGACCTTGCCAGTAAGCTTGGTCTGTTTGGAGAGTCTGCGTTAGCGCTTAATACTCAGCTGCAAGGCGTTAATTGGGTTGAGATTCTGCAAGTGTCGCCTTTGGTTGGTGTTCAAGGTGAAGCCTTGCCAATGATGTTTGATGGCGAACGGCTCTACTTGCATCGTTACTGGCACTATGAAGTGACGTTGGCGGACAAGCTCAATCAACTCAGTGCGGCTGTAAACCTACAGCCTCAAGAATTCACACGTTTGTCTGAGTTGCTGCATCATTTATTCGCTCGTCAGTATCACTTTTTGTTCAATGCATTAGCCAAAGTGGCAGAGGCAGGAACCAACAACCAAGTGCTACGCCAGCAGCTAGTCTGTGACCACTTGGATGTGGTTACTGTAGACAGTCTCGATTGGTCAGCCATTGATGCGGCAGTCTGCCAAGCGAAACAAGTTCACGATCTGCAAGTGCTGGACAAGCTTGTACCGTTATCAGCTTGTGTTAACTGGCAGAAGGTCGCGGCAGCGGTAGCACTGACGCGTCGTTTTGCGGTGATTTCCGGTGGTCCGGGGACGGGTAAAACCACTACGGTAACCAAACTGCTAGCCGCGCTGATTGAGCAAGCAGGGCAAGAGAAAAACCTCACCATCAAGCTGGTGGCGCCAACAGGTAAAGCCGCAGCACGTTTGACGGAATCTATTGGTAAAGCGATTCAAGAGTTGCCAGTTGAGCCTGAGCTTAAAGCGAAAATTCCAACCGAGTCGAGCACTTTGCATCGCCTGTTGGGCGCGATCCCAAACAGTGCAGAGTTTCGTCACAACAAACAAAATCCGCTACACCTCGATATTTTAGTGGTGGATGAAGCCTCCATGGTCGATCTGCCGATGATGTACAAAGTCGTCGATGCGCTGCCCAAGCATGCGCGTTTGATTCTACTGGGAGATAAAGACCAATTGGCGTCGGTAGAAGCAGGTGCGGTGCTTGGTGATATCTGTTCGTTCCACGCATTTGGCTTTGGCAAAGAGCAGGCGTCTGCGGTCGCGAAGTTAACAGGCTTTGACACGTTGGCGTACAGTACCAACAGTAATGCTTCGATTGCCGATAGCTTGTGCATGCTACAAAAGAGTTACCGATTCGACGCTCGATCTGGTATCGGTCAGCTAGCAAAAGCGGTCAACGCTGGCTCAGCGGCAAAAGTAGACGACGTTTGGAATCGTGATTTTGCTGATATCGAGCATTTCGCACTGAGCAGCCAAAATTACAATCAGATGATGCAGACTTTGGTTGCCGAATATGGTCGTTATTTAAAACGCATCGGACAGCAAGAGATTGACCAGAAGACTGGGGAACCAGAAACACTGACCCACAAAGCCAAAGCCGTGTTGGATACCTTTAATCAATGCCGATTATTGTGTGCCATTCGTGAAGGTGATTTTGGTGTGACAGGTTTAAACCAACGCATTGAAAAAGCACTCGCTGCACGTAAGTTGATTCAAACCCAAGACGAGCTTTGGTATCACGGCAGACCTGTAATGGTCACGCGTAACGATCATGGCTTGGGGTTGTATAACGGCGATATTGGCATTTGTATGCGAGACGACAGCGAAGGAGAGCCGCGTCTCAAAGTGTTCTTCGAACTGCCAGATGGCAGCGTGAAGTCGGTGCTGCCAAGCCGAGTCCCTGAACATGAAACCGCGTATGCGATGACCATTCATAAATCACAGGGCAGTGAGTTTGAATACACGCTAATGATACTGCCGCCAGATTTCAGTCCAATCCTCACTCGTGAGCTGATCTACACAGGTATTACTCGCGCGAAGAAACGCCTTGCGATGTACGCCGAGATGAATGTTCTCAAGCGTGGTATTAAAGTGAAAACCACTCGCGCGAGTGGGTTGGTTGAGCGACTTAGAAACTGATTTTACTCATTCAAAAATGAGAATTTTTCACGAACTGAATATGTTTTTTATGTGGCGGGTCGTAATCCCGCCATTTTTATGTCCGAGTAATTCGACCTGCATTGAACCCCATGCTTTTTCGACGATATTGTTTGAGCTTTGATGTCGCATGAGGTGTGACCGTGGATTTTTCCTGGCTTCTACATATCGCATTTATCGCTTTTTTTGTATCAGGCGCTGCGTTGTTTACTTGGTTTGTAGTGCTAGGTGTTTTTCTCGTCTTCTTTACACCCAAAAATGTAAAGCACTACGCTTTCAATGAGCGACATTTTTCTGAAGTTGAGCTAGCAATCAGTTCCGGTTTTCATTTTGGCTCTCTTATCTATGGAGTTGGTTTGATCGCTAGCGTATGTTTCCCCCTGTTGGGAAGAAAGCGAGGGCTGGCAGATATTCGGAGTGTGTGCGGACGAGGGTTTATTTATGTGTGTGTGTTTTATACAACGGTAATGTTGCTTCTGATGTTTACAGTCATTATCTCAATGATTACATGGCTATCCATCTCTTAATTATCAAAGGTAGTTCGACTTATCATGTCTTTGGTAGAGCTATCGTTTGTCGTATTTTTTATAGCTGGTGGTCTGCTCATTTTTTGGTATCTGATTGTCGGTATAATTCTTACATGTGTCACTCCTGAAGAGGTTAAGCAATACGCTTATACACGGGAGCATTATATGGAAGTTGAGCTAGCCATCAGTTCCGGTTTTCATTTTGGCTCTCTTATCTATGGCACGGGCTTGCTTGCTGCCATCGCGTTTCCTCGACTTGGTCGAAAAAGAAGACTGAGCGATGTACGCAGTCTAAGTCCTCAATGGCTGATTAAGGTTAGCTTGGTTTATTGGTTGATACTGCTAATCATTCTATTCGTTATATTCTCGACGTTATTAATTATGGCCTTTTATTGAACATACATACAAAAAGACCGAGCGCGGTGCTCGGTCTTCTTTAATTTTGTGTAAACGCATTGGTAAATGACACGCTGCGAATTTTGTATTGTTGCTGATAAGCCAAGATAAAATCTTTAATGGCGTCATTGACGGGGAATACGCAGTGGACGTCGAGCCCTTCGAGAAAATGGTTATCCGCCATATCCCAGAAGCTTTGAAGTGAGTTACAAATAATGGTTTTCATAACAGTGCTCATCTTATTCATTGTAAGAGTAACAACTGTCCTTGATGCGTCATGCAGAGCAGCCAAGCCTGCTCCGCACTTTAGGGTGATAGTTATTCACCTAGATCCATTTGCCGATTGTTTAAAATACGACCGTTTGTCGCGCAGAGTATAACCAACAGTATGTATATTGAAAAGGTTAAATTGCGACCAATGTCAATGTAAAGGTTTGCATAACTATTTAGGTTTAGGTTGAATTACGTTTCTTTAATTCTCACAGGTCTAATGCCAGAATTTTTGACTTACGCTGGAAGTTATACAGTCCTTGTTTTGCCCCCGGAAGATAATCAACGCTCACTTCATAAAAGCCTTGTTCTCTAAACCAATGAAGGCTGTGTGTGGTCAGCACAAAGATTTGATTGATGTTGTCTGATTTTGAACGGTGCTTCATGTAATTGAGTAGCAATAATCCACGGTTACCATCGCGATAATCTTGGTGAATAGCCACGCAAGCCATTTCCGCTTTTTGCTCTTCAATATATGGGTACAAAGCCGCACAACCGATGATCAAGCCGTCTTTTTCGATGATGGTGAACTTATTAATTTCTTGCTCAAGTTGCTCGCGAGATCGCCTTACTAGCACACCTTGTTCTTCTAGTGGGCGAATAAGATCTAAAATACCGCCAATATCATCGATGTCCGCTTCACGCACCTGTTCGGCACTGGCCATGACAACCTGTGTACCGATACCATCGAAAGAGAACAATTCTTGGATGAGTGCGCCATCAACTTTGTAGCTAATAAGATGGCTTCTTGGCACACCTGCACGGCAAGCAGAAATCGAACCTTTGAGAAAACGTAATGTTCCAGAGTTATAGTCGGAATCTGGTGAGGTGTCTGCCATGAGTTTCGTGATGACATGCTCTGCTTCAATAGGGAACAATTCCGCGACGGCATTACCGTTGTCATCAATAACCCCTTGCTCAGAGCAGAACCCAATCAATTTATCCGCACCAAGCTTAATCGCTAGTTGAGTCGCGACTTCTTCTGAGGGAAGGTTGAAGCATTCCCCTGTCACTGAGCTGGCGATTGGGCCGAGTAATACAATTGAGCCTTGATCGAGTGTGCGGTGGATTGCATCGGTATCGATTCGACGAATGCGCCCGCTGTGGCAATAGTCGACTCCGTCATCAACACCGAGTGGCTGAGCAATGACAAAGTTGCCGCTCACAACGTTAAGTTGGGTACCCGCCATTGGCGTGTTGTTAAGACTCATGGATAAGCGCGCGGTAATCGCCAGTTGAAGCTGTCCTGCTGCTTGCATAACTACCGAAAGCGCGGCTTCATCTGTGATTCGAACGTTTTTATGGTATGGCGTAGCAAGATCTTGTTTCTCTAGTAGTTGGTTGATCTGTGGTCTGGCACCATAAACAACGACGACTTTAATACCAAGGCTATGCATCAATGCAATATCATTGATAATGTTGCCAAAGTTTTTATCGGCAACGGCTTCGCCCCCAAGCATCAAAACCATGGTTTTTCCACGGTGTGCGTTAACATAGGGTGTGGATTGACGGAATCCTTTAACCAGAGCAGTACTACGAATTTTCACTACAGCCATTCCTTGTGTTTATTTATGCTTTAATATTGTCTTTTTATTCAATTGTTGGCAAGGTAATTTTTTGGAATAAAGCACAAACATCGTGAGCGTGATGCTTGGTTGTGTTTGGTTGATGAGGGTACAATGTTCCCGCCTAGTTCAAACACGTGAGCCTCATGTCTTCAGTTGTAAATAAGAATGCTGCGATCGCTGCTCAATCAGAGCAAAATATCTCTACAAAATCGCCACTTCGTAAATGGATTGAGCGTTCGCTTATGCTAACGGCGATCGTAGGTACGATAGTTGTATTTATGATGTATGGTGATTTGATTACTCGATATATAAACCCACCAATTTCTAAGTCAGTGATTTATGGCAAGTGGGTAGAGCAAGACGTGGCGCCATATGCTCGTGAAGAGTTTATTCTTAGTGAGCGTGGTGTAATGGTGAGAGGTTCAACCGTCGCAACGGATTTCGAATTTGATGGCGACACACTTTCTTATAAGGTTGGTTCTACAGTGCGTCGATTTGACTTTCTCGATCAGCATCATTCTGAAATGAAGTTGGATTCAAATGCCCACTATCTGCCCGTTTTTCACCTAGAAGGTCATTCGAACCTAGCTATTCGCTAGCGCTTCATATTCGTAAAATTCTTTCTATAACTGCTTGCTGAGTCTCAGTGTGAGAGGGTCAGCGTTTTTGGGGATCTTAAAATTCCTGCCACTTCTATCAGACATTGTCCGGACAATCGTTTGATTACATTGCTGTTATTATCTAGCTTCTCTATTTTTATGGATGAATTGGCAGCAACTAAAGCCTTTGCCTTATCGCTGATACACTTTGTCGCAGCTTTTCAATTGCGTCGTTTGCATTTGTTTGCCATCCTTTTGCTATCTTCTTTTATGGAAAAAACACGTGTTTAAAAAACTCCTTCCTATTGTCTCTTTAAGTCTGCTATTTGGTTGTGCGGCTGAGCCTGAACAGAACCTACTTGCTAAGCAAGATTACGATGGCGAGTTTTCGCATATCTTGAACAAAGCTGATGTCGTTGAATCCAACAAGCCGCAAGATTTCACTGAGTTCAACAAACAAGCTGAACAGGTTGTGATTAAGTCGCCTTCAATGGCAAAAATGTACCAGCCACTTTACGAGAAGTTGAGCGAATGGGCATTGCAGAGTGGTGATACGACAGCGCTCAGTGCTTACGGTATTCAAGCTGCGCAGCTTGGTGGTGGTGATAAGAAGGGCAACGTGTTGTTCACAGGCTATTTCTCTCCTGTGATGGAATTGCGTCATCAACCAAATGCAACATATAAGTACCCGGTTTATGGCAAGCCAAATTGTGGTTCAAGCTGCCCAACACGTGCAGAAATTTATAACGGAGCGTTAGACGGTCAAGGTCTGGTATTGGGTTACGCACCCAACCGTATTGATCCATTCATGATGGAAGTGCAGGGTAGCGGCTTTGTTCATTTCGAAGATGACGATACGCTGGAATACTTTGCTTACGCAGGTAAGAACAATAAAGCGTACGTGAGTATTGGCCGAATTCTAATTGAGCGTGGTGAAGTGTCACGTGAAGAGATGTCACTCAAAGCCATCAAAGACTGGGTGATGAAGAATGATGAAGCAACGGTTCGTGAGTTGTTAGAGCAAAACCCTTCTTATGTATTCTTTGCTCCACAAGCGGATGCGCCAGTAACGGGATCTGCAGGTATTCCACTATTACCAATGGCATCGGTAGCAGGCGATCGTTCGATTCTACCTATGGGTACGCCAATTTTGGCGGAAGTGCCATTGCTTAATAAAGATGGTACATGGAGTGGGGCGCACCAGCTTCGTCTTCTTATTGTGTTAGATACTGGCGGTGCGGTGAAGCAAAACCATCTTGACCTATACCACGGCATGGGACCACGTGCTGGTACCGAAGCGGGTCACTACAAGCATTTTGGTCGAGTGTGGAAGCTGGGCTTGGAAAACACGCCAACGCAAGCACCTTGGGCTTTGCCGCCAGAGAAGTTACAATAGCCGCCTAGCGAGAGGAATCACCTCTCATCATCTAGACATTTCCTCAAAGAGTGCGTATAAATCGCACTCTTTGTTTTTCTATCGATCATCTGGAACTTCAATATGCGTGAACTCGATACTCCGGCATCTGACAGCTATAACCAACGTTTTGGTGGCACTCGTCGTCTCTACGGTAACAACGAAGTAGAAATTCTTCGTGCTGCACACGTGTGTGTGATTGGTATTGGTGGTGTAGGTTCATGGG
Organism: Vibrio jasicida CAIM 1864 = LMG 25398; assembly: GCF_000400365.1. Taxonomy (GTDB): domain Bacteria; phylum Pseudomonadota; class Gammaproteobacteria; order Enterobacterales; family Vibrionaceae; genus Vibrio; species Vibrio jasicida. The sequence goes on from NZ_BAOG01000053.1 coordinate 220,017, forward strand.
CGGTAGAAGCGCTTGCACGTACTGGTATTGGTGAGTTGACACTTATCGATATGGATGACGTGTGTGTGACCAACATTAACCGTCAAATTCATGCGATGACTGGCACGGTTGGTCAAAGCAAAATTGAAGTGATGGCAGAGCGCGTTAAGCTGATTAACCCAGAGTGTAAGGTGAATCTGATTGACGATTTCATCACACCAGATAACCAGCACGAGTACTTGAGCAAAGAGTTCGATTACGTGCTGGATGCGATCGATAGCGTAAAAGCAAAAGCCTCTCTACTGGCTTACTGTCGTAGTAACAAGATTAAAGTGATCACGACAGGCGGCGCTGGTGGTCAAATCGATCCAACCCAAATCATGGTGGCGGATCTGACCAAGACGATCCAAGATCCACTGGCGAAGAAGATCAAAGATACATTACGTCGTCATCATAACTTCCCAAAAAATCCAGCGCGTAAGTTTGGTATCGATTGTGTGTTCTCTACCGAGCAATTGAAGTACCCACAAGCCGATGGTTCAGTATGTGGCGTGAAATCGACAGCAGAAGGTCCAAAACGTATGGACTGTGCGAGTGGTTTTGGCGCGGCGACGGTCGTAACCGCAACGTTCGGTTTTGTTGCGGTATCTCGTATCGTTGAAAAGCTGATCCAAAAGCATAAGAAGTAATTCAGAGAAGAGAGCGCATCATGACTGATTTCCCTGTCTCGCCGTTTGGCACTGACATCACCAGCGAAGACATCGCCGCAACCATGCAGCAATTTAAAGGTTGGGAAGACCGCTACCGTCAGGTGATTCAATGGGGTAAAAAGCTGCCTCAAATGCCTGAAGAGCTTAAATCAGAGCAAGTAACCGTATCTGGTTGTGAAAGCCTAGTGTGGTTGGTGAGTAAAGAGCAAGAAGGTGTATGGCACTTCTGCGCTGATTCTGATGCGCGTATCGTGCGTGGTTTGATTGCCTTGGTGATAGCGGCTTACGATGGCAAAACGGCAGAGCAAATCCAAGCGTTTGATATTGATGCTTACTTTGAAAAACTGGGTTTAATTGCTCACCTAAGCCCATCGCGTGGCAATGGCTTGAAAGCGATTGTTGAGCAGATCAAAGCACAAGCTCAGTAGTTGGCGTTAGTTAAAACCGCACTAAGAACAGAATAAAGAAAAGGGTTGAAGCCAAACGGTTTCAACCCTTTTCCTATAAATCTACAGTGGTATACCCAAGTGACTTCAAGATGCAGGATTCAGAGCGTTGTCATTGATTCGAGAGCAAGGAAAACAACGCAGTGTAATAGTCAGTTCTTTCCAAGTTGTTTGACGCAGCAATCAGGTCAATGACACGCTCCCAAAGGGCGAGCTGCCTTGGCTTGTATACTTTGTTGTCGATTCTTGATTTAGATACATTAAACCTTTAAATCGCCGCCGCGTCTACAAACCAAGTCAGTCTCGCTGAACCTAGCATCTCGAGGTTACTTGGGTATATTTATATTGTTAAAGCATATCGACCGCTTTCTCGACTGCTGCAATCAGCTTCTTAACATCTTCTAACGTATTGTAGATACCAAAAGAAACACGCACCGTGCCTTTGACGTTAAGCGCATCCATCAGAGGATGAGCACAGTGATGTCCAGCGCGAACAGCGATACCTTGTTGATCAAGCAGCGTTGCAATGTCTTGGTGGTGAACGCCATCCATTACAAAAGTAAGCACTGAAGCATTCGGCTGATAACCGAGGATTTGAATGTCATCCAATTGGCTTAGTGCTTGGTAAGCCTTGTTCTGCAGAGAATGCAGATGTGCCTCTACTGCGGTTTGATCGAAGCCTTGGTACCAATCGATGGCTTTCGCTAGAGCAATCGCGCCGGCGACGTTCGGAGTACCCGCTTCAAACTTACCCGGCAAGGCAGAGAAGATGGTCTTCTCGAACGAGACTCTTTCAACCATTTTGCCGCCGCCGTGCCATGGTGGCATCGCTTCTAACAGTTCAAGCTTGCCATACAGTACGCCAATCCCAGCAGGTGCATACAGCTTGTGGCCAGAGAAGACATAAAAGTCGACATCGAGCTCTGCCAAGTTCAACTGTTCATGAACAATGCCCTGTGCACCATCGACAACGACAACTGCGCCTACCGCATGTGCCATGGCGATGACTTTCTCGATAGGTTGACGAGAGCCCGTCACATTGGTGATTTGTGCGCACGCTACGATTTTACAGCGCTCCGACAACAGTGCTTCAAACGCATTGATGTCGAATTGGCAACCAGAGGTCATCGGAACCTTAATGATTTTCGCGCCCGTTTGCTCCGCGACAATCTGCCAAGGCACGATGTTCGCGTGGTGTTCCATTTCACTGATCAGGATTTCATCACCCGCTTGGAGTGTACTACGAGCATAAGTTTGCGCGATGAGGTTTAGTGCTTCGGTTGCGCCTCGAGTCCAAATGATTTCTTTTGAACTGCTCGCCCCAATGAACTTAGCAACGGCTTCACGAGAGGCTTCAAATTGGCTGGTCGCGTTGGCTGTTAAGCTATGACTGCCACGGTGCACGTTAGCATTTTGTGCACTGTAGTAACGGCTAATCACATCGATCACGCACTGCGGTTTTTGCGTTGTAGCTGCGCTATCAAGGTAAACCAAAGGCGACTGGTTGACGTCTTGATTTAGGGCTGGGAACTGTTCGCGTACAGCGTATACGTCAAACATTATTCGTCACCGAATTCGTGATAATGCAGTGTTGGGATAGTGACTAACGGTTCTGCGACCATCCATCCATGCTCTTTACCAGAAAGTTTGATAATGATTTCCATCGCGAACTCAAGCGCGGTTCCTGGCCCCTGACTTGTCAGTAGGTTGTGATTCACATCCATGGTGACACGCTTAGCTCGCCATTTGTCTTCAGGAATATGAGATTGGAAGCTTGGGTGACATGTCATCAGGGCTTCAGGGTAAAGGTTGTGGTGTTGCAAAACCAAAGCTGGCGCTGCACAAATTGCCGCAACCAGCTTACCTTCGTACATGTGCTGTTTCAGGATCTCAATCATGATGGTGCTATCACGGAAGGTTTCTGCACCACCTACGCCCCCAGACAGAACAATCGCATCAAACTCGTCATCGGCAATATCAACTAGCTTGCAATCCGCGGTTAGTGTCACGCCTCGAGACGCTTTCATAGTCAGTGCACCATCGAAATCTGCGCTTGCGACGGTTACGTCATAGCCTGCTCGAACCATTAAGTCGATAACGGTTACCGCTTCCATTTCTTCTGTGCCCGGCGCGATAGGTACTAAGATCTTTTTATTCATTGTTCTGTCCAGCTTTGTTCAATCTGTTTGATGCGTTGATAGAGTTTGGCGTTCTCTGGCGTACTAATGTGATGCTTTTCAGCAGCTTTCAGCAAATAACCGGTAATGAAATCGATTTCGGTGCGACGTTGGTGGAAAACATCTTGTCTCATTGAAGAGTAGTTGGCTGCTGTTGCGTTCACCACTTGCATAATGGTGGTGTGAAGAGAATCAAAATCGACCTTTATCTGTTCTGTATTCATTACCTCCACCAACTCATGGGTGATGTTCGCTAACTCGGAGGCAAATCCCGGATCGGCAAGCTCACCATTCTTACATTGATGAATGGCGGTTAGAGGGTTGATAGCACAGTTGATCGCAAGCTTGGTCCACAGTGCAGCGTTGATATTTGGGTTCCAATTCACCTCTGGCAAAGCGTGATTCATCACCTCCGCTAAGAAGCCACATTGAACACCTTTAGCATTAAAGCCACCCAGTTGAGTATTTCCCTGACCAGTGTGAAGCACCTGTTCTTTAATTGGTTTGTAAGCACCGTGTGTTGTTGTTGCAACTATTAATGGGTTATCAGCAAGTTTGGCTTCGATGAGTTGTGCGGTTCCCATTCCGTTATGCATCAACATTATGATGGTGTCAGTGTTGATGTAAGGAAGAAGAGGCTCAATCGCGGTTTCAACCTGCCATGCTTTTACTGTCACGACAATCAGATCTGCATTTCGAACAGAAGGGATGTGCTGATTAGAAAAACTGATTGCTGAGTTGTCATCAAGTTGGAGCAACTGCTCGCTGTTTGAGCTTCTTCCCCACAAGGAAACATTGTGTCCAGCAAGTTTGAATTTAGTCGCCCAAAGTGAGCCAACGGCTCCTGGACCTAGGATGAGAATATTCACCAAACGCTCTCATTAAAAAGGTTTGCTGCAAGGATAATGAGGGAAAAAAGGAAAGCAAATAAAAATGGCGCCAAGAGGCGCCATTTTTGGGGAACTTATCGGTTCTATTAGAACTTGTAAGTTACAGCGAAGTAGTGACCGAAGCCAGTTGTTTTACCAGCTAGACCGTCATCTTTAAGACCGTACACGTCTTTGTAGCCTTTTAGACCGTAACCAACTGCGAAGCGATCTGAGTGCCAGTAGATACCGTTGAACATAGCACCACCGTTAGTAGTGTTAAGTGCACCGAAATCGTCATCCATACCAAATTGGTAATCGATGTAACCTTGGTAAGAAATGAATGAACCGTTCTCGAAGAAGTAGAATGGTTTGAACCAGTTAGTCGAGATTTGGAAGCCGTTCCAGTCTTTTTTGTTTGAATCGTAAGTACCGTAAAGGTTAAGACCGATTTTACCGAACCAAGGAACCATCACGTCAGAACCAAGACCCACTTTTTGAGTGTTCACGCCACCGTTTGAACCATCCCACTCCATAAGAGTAGCTACGTATAGCTCTTGAACTGGACCGAAAGATAGGTCTTTACCAGTTAGGCCATCTAGAGACATACGTGGAGCAAACTTCATGAAGATTTTTGAGTCTGCGTCAGCTTTGTCGCTGCCTGGATCAGAAGTTAGGTTGAATACATCAACGTAACCGTAAAGATCGAAGATGCCAGAGCGGCCGCCGAATTCCATTTCTAGGTAGTCGTGCGTTGATTCGCCAGGTAGTTCATCAACAGCAGCCATAAGGTTGAATTGCATCCACTTGTAATCGTTCTTGTGGATGTCGCCGTCTGAGTAGTCAGCAGCCATAACTGGAGCTGAAGTAGCCGCTAGAAGGCTAAGAGCTAAAAGTGATTTACGCATAAGGGGACTCTCTATGTTTGTAATGATTCAGAACACGCAATCTGTGCCGCGCTTTCCAATTGGCGGGAATAATAGCGATAAAAATCTCAAATGAAAGTGATAAAGGATGCAAAAATGAAGGTTTTTAGTGAGGCTTGTCACGAAATTCATTTATTTCACGGAACTTTTTGGTTGTTGCATTAGTTTGCAATAAATATGTGACGAGTGTCGTTTGCGTAAACGTTTTTATGACTTTTTAAGCCAGTCGATTAACCAACATAAATCGTTAGTGATCTGACTAATAGTCCGTTCGTATGAGTGTGGGAACCAAAGAGGACGTTTGAATGAAAGAAGTCATGTTATTCCCATTAACCTCAGTAGTTTTACCGGAAGGCAAAATGAATCTGCGTATTTTTGAGCCACGTTACACAAGAATGGTAAAAGAATGCAGCCTCCAAAACGTGGGTTTTGGTGTTTGTCTTGTCGGTAGTGAGGGGGACCCTAAAGCGGTGGGAAATGTGTCATCCATCGGAACTTTGGTCACCATCGTTGATTTTGAAACACTCAGTGATGGGCTTCTTGGTATCACCGTAGTCGGTGAAAAACGGTTTACGGTCAAGCGAATTAGAGCAGACTCAGATGGTTTGCGTCATGCAGAGGTTGAGTGGTTAGACAACTGGCAGCAGCCTTTGTCGTCGCCAGACTTCATTTACTTAAGCCATCAACTCGCTCACGTGTACGAGCAGTTTCCTCAACTAGGGACACTTTACCAACATCGTTTTTATGATGACCCGTCGTGGGTAGTGCAAAGATGGCTCGAGCTATTGCCATTGGACAGCGCTCTATTTGAACGATTGGTGAGTGCAGAGGATTGTCTTCCGGCACTCGATTTTCTTAATGATGCCATCGAAGCCCCACCTCAAAGAGAGACAAGGATATGAAAGGACTAACCAAAACTGCAGTAACGCTGGTTGCTGTGCTAGGGATTGCTGCCTGCGGCTCAGATAGCGACTCGATAGAGTATTCAAACCTTCAAGCAGTACATGCTTCCGCTGACGCGCCGTTGGCTAATGTTTGGATAAATGATGGAGCGGCGTTAACCGGCGTAGACTATGGCGTCGGGTCGGGATACGTGAAGTTACCCGAGGGCAGTAACTCTGTTCAAGTTGATGTACAGCTTCCAGGCGCTGAAACGGTAACTGTTGTACCGAAAACTTCATTAGATCTCGACTCGGACCTAAACTATACAGCATTTGTCGTGGGTGACGCTTCAGGAGCACCAAATCCTGTTGAACCTTTAATTGTTACTCGTAGCGCGACTTCGATGGCGGATGCAAATAGTTTAGATGTTCAGGTGGTACATGCCGCTTCTGGCGTCCCAGCTGTAGACCTTTATGTGACTGCACCCGGTGCAGCCTTGGCAGATTCATCACCGATTACTAATCTCGCTTATAAAGCGTCAACGGATGTGCTGAATATCCCTGCAGGCGATTACCAAGTGAGATTGGCCGTGGGTGACACAGTAGCGTTTGATTCGGGAACCATTCCTCTCCCAGCCAATGCTAATTTGACCATTGCTGCTATTAAGACTGGTGATTCAAATAGCACCTCTCCGGTGAAGTTAGTGGTATTAGATGGTTCTGGCTCTTCTATACTTGAAGATATGGGAAGCCAAGCCGAAGTGCGAGTAGGGCACTTAGTTGACGGTGCTCCGGTTGTAGACGTCCACGTTGATGGTGCTGCGTTTGCTCCGCTTGCGGATTTGGAGTTTAAACAGATTCGAGGGTACTTGGACCTTGCGCCAAAAGCTTATGATATTGATGTGTTTGTCGATGGCACAACGACGGACCCAATTATCGATGTTGACGGTTTAGAAGTGAAAGGCGGTATGGATTATAGCGTTTATGCAGTTGGTGTTGTCACTCCTGCAATTGCAATCGAACCACTGGTCGTTGAAGACATGCGTCGTGCAGTTGCAACCAGCGCAACCTTGAACGTAACGCATGCAGCTGCGAATCCTGTGGCTGAAATGGTCGATATTTATCTCACTTCTAGCGCGGGAATCGAAGGAAGTGATCCAGCAATAGCTAATTTTGCGTATAAAGAAAGTGTACAAGGCGTATACGTGACGGAAGGGTCTTATTTTGTGACGGTGACGGTTGCCGGCGACCCATCTACAGTAGCCATAGATTCTGCACCTGTAACGGTAATGAATGGCGTCGTATACCAAGTAGTCGCTATCGATGATGGCAACAATGGTGGCTTCAACCTAATCGTTGATGACATCACAGACTAAGGACGAAGGGGGAGGAGGGCACTCCTCCCAATGATTAAGGCCGATTATGATGAGTGAAAGCCCGCAGAAACTTGGGCGTAGCGATTGGAATGAATACATGGACAAGGTGAAGGCGCGGGATAAAAATGCGTTCGAATTTGTCTTTCGTTTTTATGCGCCTAAGTTAAAACAGTTCGCCTACAAGCATGTTGGAAACGAGCAAGTTGCTTTGGAGATGGTACAAGAGACCATGGCAACCGTTTGGCAGAAAGCTCATTTGTACGATGGTACAAAGAGTGCTTTATCCACATGGATTTACACCATAATTCGTAATCTCTGTTTTGATTTGCTGAGAAAGCAGAAAGGCAAAGACTTACATATTCATTCTGACGACATTTGGCCTTCAGATTATTACCCGCCTGATTTGGTTGACCATTACTCACCAGAGCAAGATATGCTCAAAGATCAGGTAGTCAAATTTTTAGACATACTGCCGAAAAACCAAAGAGAAGTACTCCAAGCGGTGTACCTTCAAGAACTGCCGCACCAACAGGTCGCTGAATTGTTCGATATACCTTTGGGCACTGTGAAGTCTCGATTGAGGTTAGCGGTTGAAAAACTGAGGCATTCGATGCATACGGAGCAATTATGAACAAACATCCAGATAACAACTTGTTAGAGGCGTACGCTTCGGGAAGCATTGATGCAGTTTCTGGTTTGGTGGTTGCCACTCACCTAGAAACCTGCTCAAAATGTCGGGCGTATGTAAACCAGTTAGAAGCGGCGCAGGCCGACGTAGTAATAGAAAGCTCGGTGATGGAATATGACGTCGAATTTGACAGTATGTTCAATGACATCATCACCGCTGAGCCAAAATCAGACAGCATTATCATAAAAGATGTTGCGCGAGTTGCCGTGGCTGGTAAAGATTTTAAGTTGCCGAAAACGCTGAGTCGTTTTTCTGATCTAGTCGGTGAATGGAAGAGTTACGGTGGTAAAGTCTACAGCGCACAGATTGATTTGGGCGAAGATGCACGTGTCAATCTTATGTACATAAGCGAAGACGTGAGAATTCCTCAGCATACACACAAAGGGCAAGAGTCAACGTTGGTTTTGCACGGTGGATTTAGTGATGAAGATGGTCACTACGAAGTGGGTGATGTACTTGTCAGAGATGCGTCTGTTAAACACAGCCCATTTACTAAAGCAGGTGAAGACTGTTTATGTTTAACCGTACTCACCGAGCCGATGATATTTACACAAGGCGTAGCAAGAATCTTTAACTTGTTTGGTAAAGGCATGTACCCTTAAACATTGCGGCAGACAAAACCAAAAAACCACCGAATCTCGGTGGTTTTTTTCAATCATTTTTCTTTAATCTCTTTGCCTTGCTTTCTCGAGTAGCTCAGTAAAGTAGTGTCTGAGTGAATAAAGCATGATCAAACTAGGCACAACCATTAATGCGGTTAGTATGAAGAAAGTCGTCCAATCATTGAGATAATCCACCAGTTCCCCGCTGAAAGAGGCGAGGGTAGTGCGACCAAAGTTGCCAAGAGATGCAAGCAAGGCGTATTGAGTTGCCGAGAAGGCTTGTCCGGTTAAGATAGTCAAGAAGGACACAAATGCAACAGTCGAGAATGCCGTTGTAAAGTTGTCGACAATGATCGTTGCCAAGTAAAGATGCTCGTTTGGACCCACTTTCGCAATCCAAGCAAACATCAGGTTACTTGCTGCCATTGCGATACCACCTATCATTAAGCCGCGTACGATACCAAACTTCACATTAAACATACTGCCGACAAAGGTGAACAACATGGTTGCGCCCCAACCAATCAATTTGGAGTAATAGCCAATTTGTTCATTGCTAAATCCAATTTCTTTGTAGAAGGCAATCGACATTCGACCTAAGAAAGCTTCACCAATCTTAAATAAGAAAACAAACAGCAATAGCGTGATAGCGACGCGAACACCATTTCGGTTAAAGAAGTCTAAGAAGGGCTCTACAACCGTTACGGTAAACCAAGCTACTACTTTAGAACCCATCACTTCTTTATGGCGTTGCTCAGCTTCAGATTGAAGTTGCTCTCGTTGGGTTTTCGGTTCACCGACCAACAGCGTAAACATCATCAGTAAAATGACAATAAACGCCATTCCGTAGTAGACACCATTCCAACCGATACTGTCTGCATTGATAAAGGCTAGATACCCAGGGAGTGAGTAACCCGTCCACCAACCAATCACCGCCATAGCAGAAGCTTGTGGCAGTTTAGATTCTTCTGTTTTTGGGAAGGTATCGATACGGAAAGCATCAATAGCAATATCTTGTGTCGCAGAAGCGGTCGCAATGCAGAGTGCTAGTAATGATGCCAACACAAGATTCTCGGCAGGGTTTACACCGGCAATAAACAGCGTCGCTACTAACACGATACTTTGGCAAAGGAATATCCAGCTTCGACGTTGCCCAAGCAAACGATGCAAAATGGGCAGTTTAAGTCGGTCTACCAGAGGAGCCCACATAAAATTGATCGCGTAAACCGCGAACACGCTACCAAAGTAACCGATAGCAGAGAGCGTCAGGCCCGCATCTTTTAGCCAGCCAGACATATTAGATCCGATAAGGACCCAAGGGAAACCACTGGAACAACCCAGCATGAAAACCCAAAGTAGGCGTTTATCGAGGTAACTTTTTACCGTTTCCAACCAAGTGATGGAAGGTAATGAAGACATAAATCAATCCGTTAAAATAGAGCCACTAAAAGAGAAAGCCCTTCGAATATTCAAAGGGCTTATGGTTTTGGCTACTTGAGTAGAGTTGCTTTGGTAATGACGATTTGCGTCTCTGGGACATCGCGCATGCGACCGATAGACTTGGTTGGCTGCTTCGCCATATTCTGAATGACGTCAAAACCTTCCGTCACTTCTCCAAATACCGCATAACCAGGTGGGCGAGCACCATAGTTTAAGAAGTCATTGTCGACGAGGTTAATAAAGAACTGACGTGTTGCAGAATCAGGTGCGTTTGTACGAGCCATAGCGATCGTTGCTCGGTCGTTGTTCAAACCGTTGTTACCCTCGTTCTTGATTGGCGCGTAAGTTTTTTGCATCTGCATGTCTTGGTTGAAGCCGCCACCTTGCGCCATAAAACCAGGGATAACACGGTGGAAAATGGTACCTTCGTAACTGCCATCTTCCACGTATTTAAGGAAGTTAGCGACAGTAATAGGTGCTTTCTCTTCATTAAGCTCAACAGTAAAGTTACCTAGTGTTGTTTCAAACGCCACTTTAGGGCCTGCAAAAACACTGCAACTTAATAGTGCCAAAGAAAGAATCGCTTTGCGTAACATTAGAATCGCTCCTGCATGTATTGACGAAGCTCAGGATCGTTTGCGATTTCCTTCAGAGTTAAAGCCACGACATCATTCAATGTTTGTTCAATGTCTGAGTCTGAAGCGCTAAGTGTGCCTGAGCGTTTAGCTGTACCAGTATAGGTCTTAACTAACTTGCCTTGCGGAGTTTCTGCGGTGATTTCAAGAATCACTTTCGCGTCCATCTCGTTTTCCATCACAGAATGTTTAACGTTGACTAGCGCTTCTTGTACTTCTAATTGAATAGAATTATCGCTGTTTAAATCCGAGTGAAAACCTTGAGAAGAGAACTGTTTCTCTAGCGCCTCTTCTAGCGAAATACGTAGGTTTTGCTTGGCATGGATTGGCAGAATGTTAGAGCGTCCGTTATCGACAAGTGCAACGTATTGCGCTGCACGAACGTCTTTACTGGTTAAGCTGTACGTCTTGCCTTGCACGATCGGGTTAGTGCTTAGTGTCGATTCAGCCTGTAGGTTCAGTTGTGGTTGTTGTGGCGCTGAACATGCAGCAAGCAAGGCAACCGAAGCCGCGAGTACCAGTTTTCTCATTTTATTATTCCTTTTAAACATGTTGCTAAAGTCAGGGCTTTATTGCTTTGCGCCTAATTTAGCAGGATCTTTTGTTGCCTGTAAAATCACGAACTTACTGTTAGAAGCGACTAGTTTCACATTTTTATCGCCAAACAGACGTTTTAGCTTCGCATCGTAACCAAGGTGACGGTTACCTATGACTAGTAATCTGCCACCTTTGTTCAAAATTTGTTTAGAGTCGCAGAACATCTGCCAAGCGATATGGTCGGTTACTGCTTGTTGTTGGTGGAATGGTGGGTTACACATCACCATGTCAGCACTATCAGGGTTAAAACCATCCAAACAGTTATTTGCAATGCATTGAATGTCGTAAGGTTCGCCTAGGTTATCAACTAAGTTTTGTTTAGCTGACTCGATAGCCATAAAGCTTTCATCCACACTCGTTAGGCGGGCTTGAGGGTTTAATTGGCCCATTTTCACTGATAGCACACCGTTGCCACAGCCGAGGTCTATGATGTGTTTCAACGTTGGATCTTGAGGTAGGTGTTGAAGCATAAAACGTGCACCTAAGTCCAGACTTTCGCCTGAGTAAACATTTGGTAGGTTTTTCAGTTGAATGTTTTCTCCATCTACTCCCCAAGCGGTCATCGGATCGACTTCTATGACTGGCAGTGTATTAGCATTAGAAAACACCAAACGATGTTTTTTCCACGCGAGAGACGTTTTTGTCTCACCTAAGTGTTTTTCAAACAATTTAAGTGTTGAAGTGTGAATCTCTTTTGCTTTGTTGACGGCAATAATTGGGCAAGAGTCAGGTAGCGTTTTACGTAGTTGACTTAATAACCAAACTAGGTGGCGATTACTTTTTGGCAATTGCATCAAGACCAAGTCTGTATTCTCAGGGATATCGTCCATCGTAGTGAGAAAGGCGACTGGCTTACATTGGTTATCTTCGAGGTTTTGCTGTGCACCCTTGTGTGAGATGAAGGAGTCACTCATGAGGGTGACATTGTGATTGTCCGAAAACCAACATGCCAAAGCGCCGAAGCTATCGTTAATAACAACAATGTTTTGGTTATCTGGTATTGCTAACTCTTCCACGTGATTGATGAGGTACTCATCCCCCGCATCCCATGCTTGAAGAGTCTCGTTAGAGCGCTTAGGGAAACGATGAAGCGATAGGCTTCTCTCGTGAAGATTCAGTTCGGTTTTCATAGCTAAACGTAAGTCAATTTGGAAATAAGTGATTATTGTCGCAAATGATGAGAGCTCAAGATACAAAAAGCTGTCAAATTTACTGATTTTCACAGGCTTTTGCTAAATCATGGCACATTGAAAGAGAGGGGAATATGAGTTCGCTTATTTAATTTGCCAATCGAGAGTATATACTTAGCGAATTGGCATCAATGAGGATGAAATATGATCCAAGAAATCATAGAAAAGAAACTGCATAGTGAGTTGCAACCTAATTATTTGAAAGTGATCAATGAGAGTTACATGCACAACGTTCCACCGGGTTCAGAAAGTCACTTTAAAGTGATAGTGGTCAGTGATGCATTCGCTGGTCAGCGCCTCATTGGGCGTCACCGTCAAGTACACACTGTACTGGCTGATGAACTTGATAATCACATTCACGCATTGGCGATTCACACCTACACCAATGAAGAATGGAAACAAGAGCAAGACGGTGCACCAGATAGTCCGATGTGTATGGGTGGCGGTCGTTAGAGTGTGATTAAAACACTGATTTAGAAAGATGGTTTCGACCATCTTTTTTTGTTTTACATCTTTACGGGATTAAAATGTGGCACAAATAAAGGTTAAAAAATGTGTTAACAGTGTTTCAACAAATGAATGAAAATTAACGCATGTTTCAAAGCGTGAATGTTTTATTTCCTTAGCAGATGCAAGGGATTTGGCATTTGTGCGATGGGTCAAAGTTATGACTATTCTTTAACCTTTTACACTCGATTCTACCGAAATAAACCCTCCTTTCCTAAGATTGGTCATGGCATCAAGTTCCTAAAAAATGCTAGACTACCGCACCTGATAAATCTCGCCTAATATTTGTGACGAGATAATTAATAGGATGTTGCGATTTTGATGTTTTAAACAGCATCGAAACCGGACACTGATGTCGTGTCTAAAAGTTACGCAATCAAAAGAATCTTTTTCCCGATAAAAGTAGTGCAAGTGCGTATGATTACAATAAAGAAGGGCTTGGATCTTCCTATCGCAGGAACTCCATCCCAGGTGATTAATGATGGTAAGACCATCAAAAAAGTCGCCTTGCTTGGCGAAGAGTACGTTGGCATGCGTCCTACCATGCATGTCCGCGTTGGTGATGAAGTGAAAAAAGCGCAAGTTCTTTTTGAAGACAAAAAGAACCCTGGCGTTAAGTTCACAGCACCAGCAGCCGGTAAAGTGATCGAAGTTAACCGTGGCGCTAAGCGTGTTCTTCAATCTGTAGTGATTGAAGTGGCAGGCGAAGAGCAGGTAACATTTGATAAGTTCGAAGCAGCTCAACTAGCAAATCTAGATCGTGAAGCGATCAAGACTCAACTGGTTGATTCTGGCCTTTGGACCGCTTTACGTACTCGTCCGTTTAGCAAGGTTCCAGCAATCGATTCAAATTCTAAGGCTATCTTTGTAACTGCAATGGATACTAATCCACTAGCAGCTCAGCCTGAGTTGATCATTAATGAACAACAAGAAGCATTCGTTGCAGGTCTAGACATTCTTTCAGCCCTGACAGAAGACAAGGTTTACGTATGTAAATCTGGCACTAGTTTGCCACGCTCTTCTCAGTCTAACGTAGAAGAACACGTCTTCGATGGCCCTCACCCAGCAGGTCTTGCTGGCACCCACATGCATTTCCTATACCCAGTAAATGCACAAAACGTGGCTTGGAGCATCAACTACCAAGACGTTATTGCGTTCGGTAAGTTATTCCTTACTGGTGAGCTATACACAGATCGTGTTGTATCTCTTGCTGGTCCTGTAGTGAATAACCCACGTCTTCTTCGTACTGTTGTAGGTGCTTCTCTTGAAGACCTAACTGACAGCGAATTGATGCCAGGTGAAGTTCGTGTGATTTCAGGCTCTGTACTTTCAGGTACTCACGCGTCTGGTCCACATGCTTACCTTGGTCGTTACCATCAGCAGGTTTCTGTCCTGCGTGAAGGTCGTGAGAAAGAACTGTTTGGCTGGGCTGTTCCTGGTAAAAACAAATTCTCAATCACGAAATCTTTCCTTGGTCACATCTTTAAAGGTCAGTTGTTCAACATGACAACAACGACTAACGGTAGTGATCGTGCAATGGTTCCAATTGGCAACTACGAACGTGTAATGCCACTTGATATGGAACCTACTTTGCTGCTTCGTGATCTATGTGCAGGCGATACTGACAGTGCTCAAACACTGGGTGCGCTTGAACTGGATGAAGAAGATCTAGCATTGTGCACCTTTGTATGTCCTGGTAAATACGAGTACGGTCTGCTACTTCGTGAATGCCTAGATACCATTGTGAAGGAAGGGTAATCCATGCTTAAGAAATTCATAGAGGATATCGAGCATCATTTTGAACCAGGCGGCAAACACGAAAAATGGTTTGCACTGTACGAAGCAGCGGCAACGCTTTTCTACACGCCAGGTCTAGTAACAAAACGTAGCTCGCACGTCCGTGATAGCGTTGACTTAAAACGTATCATGATCATGGTTTGGTTCGCGGTATTCCCAGCAATGTTCTGGGGTATGTACAACGCGGGTGGCCAAGCTATCGCAGCACTTAACCACATGTACGCTGGTGATCAACTAGCGACAGTTATCTCTGGTAACTGGCACTACTGGCTAACAGAAATGCTTGGCGGCACCATAGGTGCTGAAGCAGGTGTTGGCAGTAAAATGCTACTAGGTGCGACTTACTTCCTACCAATCTACGCAACAGTATTTATTGTTGGTGGTTTCTGGGAAGTGCTTTTCTGTATGGTGCGTAAGCACGAAGTTAACGAAGGTTTCTTTGTAACTTCTATTCTATTCGCACTTATCGTTCCACCAACGCTACCTCTATGGCAAGCGGCACTAGGTATCACATTTGGTGTTGTTGTAGCTAAAGAGATCTTCGGTGGTACTGGTCGTAACTTCCTTAACCCTGCACTTGCAGGCCGTGCGTTCCTATTCTTCGCTTACCCAGCTCAAATCTCGGGTGACGTAGTATGGACAGCAGCTGACGGCTTCTCTGGTGCAACTGCTCTTAGCCAATGGGCTCACGGCGGTAGCGGCGCGTTGATCAACAACATCACTGGCGCTCCTATCACTTGGATGGATGCTTTCATCGGTAACATCCCAGGTTCAATTGGTGAAGTATCGACTCTAGCTCTAATGATCGGTGCAGCGATGATCGTATACATGCGAATCGCTTCATGGCGCATCATTGCGGGTGTAATGATCGGTATGATTGCAGTGTCTACGTTGTTCAACGTGATTGGCTCTGACACCAACCCAATGTTCAACATGCCTTGGCATTGGCACCTAGTTCTAGGTGGTTTTGCATTCGGTATGTTCTTCATGGCGACGGACCCAGTATCAGCTTCATTTACCAACGGTGGTAAGTGGTGGTACGGCATCCTTATCGGTGCAATGTGTGTGATGATTCGTGTAGTTAACCCAGCGTACCCAGAAGGTATGATGCTGGCGATTCTATTCGCGAACCTATTCGCACCTCTGTTCGACCATGTAGTTATCGAGAAGAACATCAAGCGGAGACTAGCACGCTATGGCAAGTAATAACGACAGCATTAAAAAGACGCTGGGTGTTGTTATCGGGTTGAGCCTTGTTTGTTCAATCATCGTATCAACAGCGGCAGTAGGCCTGCGTGATAAGCAAAAAGCTAACGCTGTCCTAGATAAGCAATCAAAGATTGTAGAAGTTGCTGGCATTGAAGCTGACGGTAAAAAAGTACCTGAGCTATTTGCTGAGTACATTGAACCTCGTCTAGTTGACTTCAAAACAGGTGATTTTGTCGAGACTGCAGAAGACGGTTCTACAGCAGCTAACTATGACCAACGTAAAGCAGCGAAAGATCCAGCAGAGTCTATCAAGCTAACAGCTGATGAAGACAAAGCTAAGATCCTACGTCGTGCTAATACAGGTATCGTTTACCTAGTGAAAAGCGGTGATGAAGTATCTAAAGTTATCATCCCTGTTCACGGTACAGGTCTTTGGTCAATGATGTACGCATTCGTTGCGGTTGAAACTGACGGTGACACTGTGTCTGGTATCACTTACTACGAGCAAGGTGAAACTCCTGGACTTGGTGGTGAAGTAGAGAACCCAGCATGGCGTGCTCAATTCGTTGGCAAGAAACTATTCGACGAGAACCACAAACCAGCAATCAAGATTGTTAAAGGTGGTGCTCCAGAAGGTTCTGAACACGGCGTTGACGGCCTATCTGGTGCGACACTAACTGGTAACGGTGTTCAAGGTACATTCGACTTCTGGTTAGGTGACATGGGCTTTGGTCCATTCCTAGCAAAAGTTCGTGACGGAGGTCTGAACTAATGTCTAGCGCACAAAACATTAAAAAGAGCATTATGGCGCCGGTGTTGGATAACAACCCGATCGCGTTGCAGGTTCTTGGTGTATGTTCTGCTCTTGCAGTAACAACTAAACTAGAAACAGCATTTGTAATGACACTAGCGGTAACATTCGTAACCGCACTGTCGAACTTCTCTGTTTCTTTAATCCGTAACCACATTCCTAACAGTGTGCGTATCATCGTTCAAATGGCGATCATCGCATCTCTAGTAATCGTGGTAGACCAAGTGCTTAAAGCATACCTATACGATATCTCCAAACAGCTATCTGTATTCGTAGGTCTGATCATTACGAACTGTATCGTAATGGGTCGTGCTGAAGCATTTGCGATGAAGTCTGCGCCAATCCCATCTCTAATTGATGGTATCGGTAACGGTCTTGGTTACGGTTTCGTTCTTATCACTGTTGGTTTCTTCCGCGAGCTGTTTGGCTCAGGCAAACTATTTGGCCTAGAAGTACTACCTCTAGTGAGCAACGGTGGTTGGTACCAGCCAAACGGCCTGATGCTACTTGCACCATCAGCATTCTTCTTAATCGGTTTCATGATCTGGGCTATCCGCATTATCAGACCTGAACAAATCGAAGCGAAGGAGTAAGGACGTCATGGAACATTACATCAGTCTGCTAGTTAAATCGATTTTCATCGAGAACATGGCACTGTCTTTCTTCCTAGGTATGTGTACTTTCCTTGCCGTATCTAAGAAAGTTAAGACCTCTTTTGGTCTGGGTGTTGCAGTAGTGGTAGTACTTACTATCGCGGTTCCTGTGAACAACCTAGTTTACAACCTAGTTCTAAAAGAGAACGCGTTAGTTGAGGGCGTAGACCTTAGCTTCCTAAACTTCATCACCTTTATCGGTGTAATTGCGGCACTTGTACAGATTCTAGAGATGGTTCTTGACCGTTTCTTCCCACCTTTGTACAACGCGCTTGGCATCTTCCTACCGCTGATCACAGTAAACTGTGCGATCTTCGGTGGTGTATCTTTCATGGTACAACGTGACTACAACTTTGCTGAATCTGTTGTTTACGGTTTCGGTTCTGGTGTGGGCTGGATGCTAGCAATCGTTGCTCTTGCAGGTATCCGTGAGAAGATGAAGTATTCAGACGTACCTCCTGGTCTACGTGGTCTTGGTATCACGTTCATCACTGTAGGTCTGATGGCGTTAGGCTTCATGTCTTTCTCTGGTGTTCAACTGTAAGTCGGGTAAACCGCATTAATTAAGGAATAGTCAATGGACATTATTCTTGGTGTAGTGATGTTTACTCTGATCGTACTTGCGCTAGTACTAGTGATTCTTTTCGCTAAGTCTAAGCTTGTACCAACAGGTGACATTACAATTTCTGTGAACGATGACCCTTCACTGGCGATCGTTACACAACCAGGTGGTAAGCTACTATCTGCGTTAGCTGGTGCTGGCGTATTCGTATCTTCTGCTTGTGGTGGCGGTGGCTCATGTGGTCAGTGTCGCGTAAAAGTTAAATCAGGTGGTGGCGACATCCTACCTACCGAGCTTGACCATATTACTAAAGGTGAAGCACGTGAAGGTGAGCGTCTAGCGTGTCAAGTTGCAATGAAAACTGACATGGACATCGAGCTTCCTGAAGAAATCTTCGGCGTTAAGAAGTGGGAATGTTCAGTTATCTCTAACGATAACAAAGCAACATTCATCAAAGAGCTTAAGCTACAAATCCCAGATGGCGAATCAGTACCTTTCCGTGCTGGTGGTTACATCCAGATTGAAGCGCCAGCTCACCACGTTAAATACGCTGACTTCGATGTACCTGAAGAATACCGTGGTGATTGGGATAAATTTAACCTGTTCCGCTACGAGTCTAAGGTAAACGAAGAAACGATCCGTGCGTACTCTATGGCTAACTACCCAGAAGAACACGGTATCATCATGCTTAACGTTCGTATCGCGACTCCGCCGCCGAACAACCCAGACGTACCACCTGGTATCATGTCATCGTTCATCTGGTCTCTAAAAGAAGGCGACAAGTGTACGATTTCTGGTCCATTCGGTGAGTTCTTCGCGAAAGACACTGACGCTGAAATGGTATTCGTTGGTGGTGGTGCAGGTATGGCCCCAATGCGTTCTCATATCTTCGACCAGCTAAAACGTCTGCACTCTAAGCGTAAGATGTCATTCTGGTATGGTGCACGTTCTAAGCGTGAAATGTTCTACGTAGAAGACTTTGATGGCCTAGCGGCTGACAACGATAACTTCGTATGGCACTGTGCTCTGTCTGACCCTATGCCAGAAGATAACTGGGATGGTTACACAGGCTTCATTCACAATGTTCTTTACGAGAACTACCTACGTGATCACGAAGCACCAGAAGATTGTGAATACTACATGTGTGGTCCACCTATGATGAACGCTGCTGTAATCGGCATGCTAAAAGATCTAGGTGTAGAGGATGAAAACATCCTACTAGATGACTTCGGTGGTTAATCCCTCTAAGTGATTGAATCTATGGCTAGCTCTGTAAGAGCTAGCCATTCTTTTTTGTAAAATACAAAATGATATTCAACAGTTGCTATAGGAAATCGGTTTATCTCAAGAGAACCCATTTTCCATATCAATTTAACAACAATAGGAGTAAACAAGTGAGTAAATGGCTTGTTGCATTCGCTTCTCTATTGGTTTTAGCTGGCTGCGACCAACCAGCAGATCAAATTCATCTAAGTGGCCCAACAATGGGTACGACTTATAACATCAAATACATCGAGCAAGATGGTTTACCAAAACCAGATGTCTTGCAGGCAGAGATTGATCGCTTACTTGAAGAAGTGAACGATCAAATGTCGACATACCGTGAAGATTCAGAGCTGAGTCGATTTAATCAGCATCAAACCAGTGAACCGTTTGAAGTCTCGCCACAAACCGCTACGGTAGTGAAAGAAGCGATTCGTCTTAACGGCCTTACTTTAGGTGCACTTGATGTAACTGTAGGACCATTGGTTAATCTTTGGGGGTTTGGCCCTGAAGCGCGCCCTGATGTGGTGCCTTCAGATGAAGAACTGGCGGCACGCAAAGCGAATACTGGCATTCATCATCTTTCCGTTGAAGGTAACAAGATGTCAAAAGACATCCCGAACCTATACGTGGACCTATCGACTATTGCGAAAGGTTGGGGGGTGGATGTAGTAGCCGATTACTTGCACTCTCAAGGCATTCACAACTATATGGTGGAAGTTGGTGGTGAGATGCGCTTGAAAGGCCTTAACCGCGAAGGTGTGCCATGGCGCATCGCGATTGAAAAGCCAACTGTTGATGAGCGCTCAATCCAAGAAATTATTGAGCCTGGTGATATGGCAATTGCAACAAGCGGTGACTATCGTAATTACTTTGAGAGCAATGGTGTGCGATACTCTCATATCATCAATCCTCAAACAGGCAAACCTATTCATCATAAGGTAGTGTCTGTAACGGTACTGGATAAATCGTCGATGACAGCTGATGGTCTTGCTACTGGTATTATGGTGCTAGGTGAAGACAAAGGCATGGAAATCGCGAATGAAAATAACATCCCAGTTTTCATGATTGTGAAAACGGACGATGGTTTTAAAGAACTGGCTTCGGAAGCATACAAGCCGTTCATGAAGAAATAACAACTTAGTGAGCATGTCCCAATGAGTACATTTCTAATTACTTTTGCTGTCTTTGTTGCGGTGATTGCCGCGATGGCAGTTGGCTACATCTTCCAGAAGAAGGTAGTGAAAGGCAGTTGTGGTGGTCTTGGTGCGGTAGGCATCGAGAAGGTATGTAACTGTCCTGAACCATGTGATGCACGTAAAAAACGTGAAGCTCGTGAAGCACTACGTGCTGAAAAACTTGCTGCATGGGAAAAAGATCGCATTGCTTAATATGTGAATCCTAAACAGAAAAACCCAGCTTCGCGCTGGGTTTTATTTTTTCTGAGCCGTGAATGTTCGTTACTGGTAAATGGTCTGATTTCGGCCATTCCCTTTTGCTTGATACAGCCGGTCGTCCGCTACCTTAATCTGTTGGTCAAGGTTGCCGTCGATGTTTGATACTCCAACGCTAATCGTTACTTGAATACTCTCGTCCTGATAAGGTACGGGTGTTTTCTCTACACGTTGACGCATTTGTTCCAGTCGATTGACGAATTCATCATAACTGCCACAAGATTGTATACAGAACTCTTCACCACCAAAGCGTGCAATCACGTCTTCTGGGAAATAGATCTTCAGGATATTCGCTACCATCACCAAGGCTGCATCCCCGCCGTCATGCCCGTAATTATCATTCACCTTTTTGAAGAAATCGATATCTAGCATCGCGATGTTGCGCTGTTTACATCCGCAACAAGCTTGACCAAATAAAAATCGACGATTCCATAAGCCAGTTAATGAATCTTGGTTGGCCATCCGGAACAATTCGGTAGTCGCTTCTTTCATGTCTAAGATTTGATGGACACGACAGAAAAATTCCTCTTGGTTGAAGGGTTTATATAAAAAGTCGTTAGCGCCAGCCTTCAGAAAGCGTGCGGTCATGGTGTGGTCGTCACTGCCAGAGATGCCTAGGATAGCCAGTTGGTTTTTATCCAGCTTTTGGCGCAGTTCTCGGATCATAGTGATGCCGTCTTTTACCGGCATGTCATGATCTGTCAAAACCAAGGTGATGTCGGGATTTTGCTCGATGAGCTCAATGGCTTTTTGTCCATTTTCGGCTTGAAGCGTTTGAATATATTGATGTTCTAACAGCTGAACAACATGGTGACGAACGGTCATCGAATCATCAACAACCAAACATTTGTGGTGCTGGTTATTGGTCAAGCGCTTAAGCAATGGCAGAAGATAAGAGACAGATGCCATGCTGTCTTTCAGGATGTAGTCCAATACACCTTTTGCCAACATTTGCTCTCGAATATCTTCCTGAAACATGGCTGTCAGCACAATGACCTTATGTTTACAAGCAAGGAGGAGGTCGATGATCTCTCCATCCTGTGCGTCCGGCAAACAATAGTCGAGAACGGCACATAATAAGTCATGTTCATTCATCAAAAAGGATTTAGCTTCTTCAAAACTCTCTACGGCAAGCACTTCATAACCAGCTTGGCTTAAGATTTGATGCAAATAATTTCTGAAGGCGCGACTGTCTTCGACAACCAGTATTTTCTTACTCAAAGAAGTGTCCCTACTTTTAGTGTTACTTGCATCAATAATAACGAAATGTGAATACAGTGCTATCAATAATTCAGATTATTGACTCCAGATAACACTATTTTCAAAGCGGCTATTTATGGCTATACTGTTTTTTTAAACAGTATTTGTTTTGTGTGTAGATCGTGCTTGAAAGAATAAGAAAAATAATTCACGTTGATATGGATTGTTTCTATGCTGCCGTTGAGATGCGCGATAACCCAAATTATCGGGGAGTCGCCCTTGCGGTTGGTGGGCATGAAAAGCAGAGAGGCGTTATCAGCACGTGCAATTACGAAGCACGTAAGTTTGGTGTACGCAGTGCAATGCCAACCGCAAGAGCATTACAACTATGTCCGAACCTGCTTGTGGTTCCGGGGCGCATGCACGTGTATAAACAAGTTTCTCAGCAGATTCGTGCCATCTTTGAGCGTTACACGCAAATCATCGAGCCTCTCTCTTTAGACGAAGCTTATCTCGATGTCACGGACTCATCAGCATGTCGAGGCTCTGCAACTTTAATTGCCGAATCGATTCGCCACGATATACATGTTGAACTGGGATTGACCGCATCAGCGGGCATCGCACCGATTAAGTTTCTTGCCAAAGTAGCCTCTGACATGAATAAGCCAAACGGTCAGTTTGTGATCCCGCCGGATAAAGTTCAGGAGGTGGTGGACAAACTTCCACTCGAAAAAATTCCTGGAGTAGGCAAAGTCAGTTTGGAGAAGCTTCATCAAGCTGGGTTCTACTTATGTGAAGATATTAAAAAAAGTGACTATCGTGAACTGCTGCGTCAGTTCGGGCGTCAAGGTGCTTCGTTATGGAAACGCAGTCACGGTATTGACGATCGTGAAGTAGTGGTAGAGCGTGAACGTAAATCAGTTGGTGTTGAGCGTACGTTTAGCGAGAACATCTCGACTTACGATGAATGCTGGAAAGTAATAGAAGAAAAACTCTACCCAGAATTAGAAAAACGGCTAGAGAAAGCCAATCCAGATAAATCGATCATCAAGCAAGGCATCAAGCTCAAGTTTGCTGACTTTCAACTTACGACGATTGAGCACATTCATCCCCAGTTGGAACTAGAGGATTTCAAGGTGCTGCTGCGTGATATTCTTAAACGCCAAAATGGTCGAGAAATTCGTTTGCTGGGCTTGAGTGTGATGCTCAAGCCCGAAGCACAAGCTCGTCAATTGAGCTTTTTCTAGGATCGAGCGATTTCCACTTGTTTCAATACTTGCTCGAAAGAGACATTCGCCATTGCTCCATAACCTTGCAGTTTGCTCGCTTTTAACTGAGTGATAAGTGGCGTACTAATGCCACATAAAAAGCGAGAAACCGCTGCATTACTGACGGCGGTAGGTGATAGTTGGATGAATTCGTTAATCCATGCTGATAGGTGAGTGAGTTCAGGTATTTCATTTTGAGAGCTTGGAAACGTAGCGACGTGCCCGCGACATACTGAGCAGTGACCACATTGCGTCGGTGCATTGTGATCAGCGAAGTAATGGGCCAGTTGATGACTCAAGCAATCGTCAGATTGGAATAAATTCAGCATGGTATGGATACGGTCAATATCCTTGCGTTCTTTGGATTGAAATAATTCAACCAAATGCTGAGCGAGTCCGTCTTGGCTTTGAGTGTCTGGAAGGACAGAATACACATCTGTTAGTTGTTTGCTTTCCAGCTCAATCCAGCCGTTTTGATGGAAGTAATCCAAAGCCGCAACCACTCGACTTCTCTCCGATTGGTAATGCATCCACAGCGCTTCCAAATCAACCTGACACCAAAC
This sequence comes from Vibrio jasicida CAIM 1864 = LMG 25398, assembly GCF_000400365.1. Classification (GTDB taxonomy): domain Bacteria; phylum Pseudomonadota; class Gammaproteobacteria; order Enterobacterales; family Vibrionaceae; genus Vibrio; species Vibrio jasicida. The sequence continues at coordinate 243,814 of NZ_BAOG01000053.1, forward strand.
TTTGGCCCTTGTCGAACAGGTAAAAATAGCCTCAATAAACTGGCGACGTTCACCGTGAAATTGGTTGAGAATGAATTGCTGATCTTGCAAAAACTTGAAGCGATATTCAGCAAAATAACTGTATTTTGCGGTAATAACTTGGGCAAGCTCCAAATAAACTAGCAGTGTCTTTAATGGCAATTGACGAATGTTACTGTCTCGAGATAAACGCAAAGCCATTACTTCCCATTGAGGAGCATGTTCGCGAATTTGCTCCAACACATAATGAATTGAGATCGGTTCTGGGGTATCACCAAACACAAAGTTTTCTAGGACGGTTAAGCCCGAAGTATTCCCAAGTAAAATGCATTCTGAACGCTCGCCATCCCGCCCTGCACGTCCAATTTCTTGCGCGTAGTTCTCGATTGACTTAGGTAAGTCAAAGTGAATTACTCGGCGAATGTCGGATTTATCGACTCCCATACCAAACGCGATGGTCGCGACAATGCAGTCAATTTGTGACGCCATAAATTGATGTTGAATCTGTTCGCGGATTTCGCTTTTCATGCCAGCGTGGTAAGCATGTGCATTGACGCCCAAATGGATCAAAGACTTTGCCACTTGCTCGGCGGTTTGCTGCTGTGTCACGTAGACGATGGTCGGAAGTTTTGGTGCAGCCGTAATAAGATCGCCAAGTTGAGTGGGCTTATTCGCTTCTTCACAAGGAATAACGGAGATATCAAGGTTAGGGCGATAAAAGCCAGTCACTGTAATGTGTTCACTCGCGATATTGAACTTCTTCTGCATATCTTCAATAACCGCAGGGGTTGCAGTGGCGGTTAACAATAGAGATTGTTTGATGTTGAGGTCTTGCTGATATTGCGGAAGTTTGAGGTAATCAGGGCGGAAGTTGTGGCCCCATTCAGAGATACAGTGCGCTTCATCGACCACCATTAAAGAGATAGGAATTTGACGAATAAACTCTCGAAAGCGCTCGTTCTTCAAGCGTTCAACCGAGATCATCAAGATTTTAATCTTGCCACTTTTTACGCCCGCCATTACTTGTTGAGTTTCTTCGCGACTTTGGCTGCTGTCCACTGATGCTGCAGGAATCCCTCGACTTTGTAAAAAGCTTAATTGGTCTTTCATTAAAGCCAAAAGCGGCGAGATCACTAACGTTAGATTGGGTAGCAAAGTCGCGGGCAGTTGGTAACAAAGTGATTTACCTGAGCCAGTCGGAAAGATTGCGGCAGCGGAATGACCACTCATCACAGCTTCAATGACGGGTTGCTGTCCTGATCGTAAAGAATCAAAACCAAACACAGACTGAAGTGTTTGCTGAAGTCGGTCACTTTGCATAATAGGGAAACCTCTATTTGATGGTAAACTGTCGCAGAAAACGATTCTTTAAATTACCACATTCTAAATGCTTAATGCGCGCCCTAAAAGTATGAACAAAGCTGACTTAGTCCAAATTATCATTCAACACTTAGAAGAGAAGCTGCAAGTTGCTCACGCCTCTACACAACGAGCAATTGACGCCGCGACAGATGAAGAAACTGTCCCTGAGCATAAATACGATACACTAGCACTTGAGGCATCTTATCTTGCGCATGGACAGGCCATGCGCGTGCAAGAAAGTGAAGAAGAGCTTCGCCAGTACCGCACTCTTGTGTTGCGTGATTTTGTCGATGCTCGTATCGCGGTTGGTGCTTATATTGAATTAGTGGACGAAAATGATATCGAAAAAGCTTTCTTTATAGGGCCTTGCTCTGGCGGATTGACTGTCGAATGGCAAGGCAAAGAGGTGTTTGTTCTTACGCCGAAATCCCCCCTTGGTCGTGCTTTGATGGGGAAAGAAGAAGGGGAGGAAGTTGAGATGAAAATTGGCGATAAAACAACTTGTTATGAAGTCGTGACGATTTGCTGACATCCCACCCATAGGTGGCTGTTATAGTTAAACAGAATAATCATGAAAAAGAGAAAGTAATGAAGAAACTGCTCACGCTCTCCTTGTTGACTATCAGTGCCAGTGGCTACGCAGCTCAGTGTCGCGTTGATATTAACAACGAAGTTCGTATGGATGGTCAGAACTTAGAAATCGTACATGCCAATGGTGAAAAAGCGGTCGTCGATGAAGACAATAACCTGTTCATCAAAGGTGAAATGATCGAGCTAGATGATGATCAAAAAGCGGCAATTGAAAGTTACCGCGAGAAGATGAATGCTTATATTCCGCAAGCGAAACAGCTGGCGAGTGATGGCTTAGCCCTAGCAAATGACATCATCGATGATATCGCAGTAAGCCTTGATGCGCCTGATTCGTTTGATAACGTTAAGGTTGCGGTAAAGGATTTCTTTGCCGATGTAGAAGCCCGTTACTACAAAGACGGTGATTTTATTCTGCCTGCTGACAGTTTTGACTCGATGACAGAATCATGGTCACAAGACTTCGAAAAGGCACAAGAAATCTTTAACAAAGAATTCCTAACCAGCGCATTTGACGCTTTGTCTGCCAAGATGAAAGAAGACGGTGGTTTGAACTTGACTGCGCTGTCTGAAAGCATGACGGAACTGCAAGCCAAGGTACAAGAACGCTTAGCTGAGCATTCGAAAGACGTCGAAAAACAAGCGGAAGATTTGTGTGAATCACTGGATGATATGGCAGGTGAAGAGCAAGATCTGCTGAAGAAGATCCCAGCGTTAAAAGATTACCAAGTCTTCACGATTTAATTCGCGAAACACAAATAACAAAGAGCGCCTGTTATCGGCGCTCTTTTTACATGGGTACTATTCAGTATCTATACGAGTTATTCCGCATTCATCTGAGTTAACTTATCGCCCACTGGTTTCGAGAAGTTAAAGCCATCGTGTTCATCCCAATTGATTGACCATGTCATCACACCAGCGTAGTTCGGGTAGTTGAATGCTGGTTTCACTGTGCCACATGAAGTGCCTTTGGTTAAGCAATCTAATGCGTCTAGGATGTTCTGTGTTGGCGCCTGACCTGAGTTAGCTGAACTTGGACCCGACGGCAAGCCAATCGCGACTTGGTCATCACGCAGTGGCTCAAACATGGTGCCGTCTGCTAATTCAAAGCCTTCAATCAACATCTTAGATTGCGCCACCATCATATCCACTGAGCCTTCTGGTGCCGATCCTGGTAAGTAAGGGTTTGGCAAGCCACCGTTGTTGTATAACTGAACGTGTAGCAAGTCGAGTGTGCTGCGTGTTTCGTTAATCACAGGAATGTATGCGCCCCAAATACCGCTATAAGCAATGTAGCCACCTTGTACATAAGGGTGCTCAGGTGCCATGGTTAGGTACATATCGCCGCCCATGTTCTGCTCGATTTGCAACAAAGCACCACCTAAACGAGCTTGGATTTGCGAACCATGCAGCAGGTTAGAGCCACTTTCTAAATCTACATCCAAGCCATCAAAACCCCACTCAGCAATCAATCCGGTTAGGCTAGACACGAAGTTTGCTTCATCTTGGTCAGTGTTGAGTGTGATTGTGCCTTCTGCGCCACCAAGAGACAGAACGAACTTCTTACCTTTAGCTTGCAGAGCGGCCATGTCTTGCTTGAATTGAGTTGGGTCTAGCGCAGGACAATCACTATAGATGTCACCAGAGTACAGGTTGAAGTGCACGGTACCATCGCTGTTACGGTCGTTTTCTGCAAAGGCAACATCAATCACATCCCATGCATCAGACATGTCAGCGAGGCGGATAGGACAGCCTGCACCGTTCACGAAGTTGTGCCAGTAGCCAATCAACTTATGACGTTTCTCAGTTTGTTCAACAACGGTAATCGATGCCGCATCAGAAAGCGCTATTGTACCTGCAAGATCGGTGGCTTGAGCGCTTACCGTAAAGCTACCAATCGCGGCAGGTGTCCAGTTCGCCGAGTAAGGTGCTGTCGTGTCGGTTGCGACAATGGCACCGTTCACCATAAAGTCGACGTGTTTCACGCCAGAGGTTAGTGAGGTTGCATCCGCGCTTAGAACGAGATTTTTACCTAAACCGACGGTTTGACCTGCACTCGGTGACGTCAATGAAATCACCAAATCTTGGTCACTCACAGTCACGTTAACGACAGACTCGGACGTGTTGTTATCGTTGTCTGTTGCAACGGCTTTAAGTTGATTGGTACCAATTAGCGTTGCATTCCACAAGACTGAGTATGGTGCTTGAGCAACCACACCTAAACTGGTGCCATTGGCGAAGAACTCCACTTGAGTCACGTTATCGTCTGCATCGCTGGCATCCGCCGAGACTTCAACATTGTCGCCTGCGAGTAATACTTGGCCTTCGCTTGGTGCGGTGATAGCGACTTGAGGCGGTGTCGAACAGGCACCTAGCCCAGTCCATGCATCCTGCCAGTACAAACCTTCACCTGGCTCATAAGCCCAGGCTGCATCAGAAGAACACCAGCCTGCAACATCACAGCGATATTTCTGGTTGAGATTAGAGACGAGTGCACCTGCTTCATAGCGGTTACCTGCCACATAAGGCAAGGCGTCTGCACAACCGCCAGAACTAGAGTCGCTGACGACGAGCGAGACTTCTTGGCTCATGGTTGACAGGTTCGAATCATCGGTTGCTTGCGCTTTGAAGGTATGAGTACCGACTGCCGCCGTCCAGACATATTCATATGGAGCCGCAGTATCGACAGCCACGGATTGGTTGTTTAAGAAGAACTCAACTTGGGTGACTAAACCATCGCTGTCTGCTGCATCGGCCGTTACCGAAATAGTGTCACCTACATTTGGTGTTTCTGTACCTGTTGGGCTCGTTAGAGAAACGGTTGGAGGTGGCAATTCGGTTTGTGGTTGAACGAAGATAGAAACATTGGTTGCGGTTACCGCACCTTCGTTGTCGGTGGCGATTGCCGTTAACTGAGAGACACCCTCTACTGCTGTCCAGTTAGCTTGGAAAGGGGCTTGGCTTACCATTGCAACAGTTTGATTCCCAGCAAGGAACTCTACTTGAGCCACTTGCCCATCTTCATCAGCAGCATTGGCTAATAGCGTTATTACGCTGCCTTCTGGTATCTGTGCGTTATCGGTTGGAGAAGAGAATGAGACTGTTGGAGGTAGGTTTGTACCGCCACCATCACATTGCCCAAGGCCTTTCCAAGCCTCCCATGGTCCCGAGTTGTTTACCGGATTATTGCCTTGGGTCCAATAGGCCGCTTCATAAGCTGCGCCTTGGGTCCGTACTTGATCGCCAGAGTTATAAACGGTGGTACCATCCCATGCTGATAAATTTTGGCAGTTATAAGCTTGAGCTTGGTAGCTGACACTGAGTGCCGCGATGACCGCACCATGCAGTAGCGTGACCTTCATTTTTCTCTCCTTGAGTTACAAGATGTTCTGTTGAACTAATTAGATAACTAGTTGATAAATAGACATCAGGAGAGAAATTCGAAGCGTTATGTTTCACTTTTCAACACGAAATCACGTTGAACTATTCGTACTTTACAACTCGGCTCATTATTTTTCGGCTCACTTCACGCTGATTTATAAATTCATCAAAAAGACAAAAAACGATACTTGGCGAATATGAGATGTACGTGGAAATTTACAAACTGAATGTCTGCTAATTGATCTGATTGTCGAGTAATTAACCTAATGACTCTTGTTGAGTAGAAGATATTGCTATACTGTACTAGTCAGCTAGTTCATTGATATTTTGTGTGAGTGGTATGACACAACAAACTTCTTCTCAGCCTCGTGAGCATTTTGGCTCACGCCTTGGATTCATCTTAGCGGCAGCAGGTGCTGCAGTGGGTCTAGGTAACATTTGGGGCTTTCCTACCCAAGCAGCAAGTAACGGCGGCGGTGCCTTCTTGTTGGTGTACTTGGTGATGATTCTTATCGTTGCATTCCCAATGCTGGTGGTTGAAATGGCGATCGGTCGTCATGGTCAAGCAAACCCAGTAGACAGCATGCGTTCTTTAACAGACAACCCTGTGGGCAAGAAGCTTGGCGGCCTAGTTGGTTGGATTGGTCTGAGTGTGCCAAGTGCGGTTTTGGCGTTTTACTCGATTGTAGGCGGTTGGTTGATCTGCTTTATGTTGGGCGCAGTGACCGACATCATGGGTATGGAAGCGGCGACACAATGGTTGAAAGGCTTCAGCGTTGAACGCAACTTGTTTGGTACGATTACATTTTATGTATTAACCATTTTGATCGTACAAGGCGGCGTGAAGCAGGGCATTGAGAAGTGGTCAACACGTTTAATGCCAGCACTGTTTGTTCTGTTCGGTTTGCTGCTCATCTACATCATGACGCAAAACGGTGCGATGGAAGGTTTGAAGCACTACCTAGTGCCTGATTTCGAGAAAGTATGGGATCGCAAACTTATCCTTGCCGCAATGGGCCAAGGCTTCTTCTCACTGACCATCGGTGGCTGTTCGATGCTTATCTATGGCTCTTACCTAAGTAAGAAAGAGAACCTGCCGAAGATGGCGATGAACGTGACTATGGTCGATACCGCAGTTGCCTTTATTGCTGGTCTAGTGGTGATGCCAGCAATGTTCGTTGCGATGCAAAAAGGCGTTCAAATCTATGCAGAAGATGGTTCGCTATTAAGTTCAGATACGTTGGTATTTACAGTTCTACCGCTGATGTTTGATAGCTTAGGTTTGCTTGGCCAACTGTTCTCAATCGTGTTCTTCTTACTGCTGACGATTGCAGCACTGACGTCATCTATCTCGATGCTTGAATGTCCGGTTGCTCTGGTTGGTGAGCGATTCAACACTAAACGCAGCACGACAAGCTGGGTATTGGGTGGCCTGATTGCGCTGTTCAGTGTGGTTATCGTATTTAACTTCGGTGCACTATTTGGCATGGTTGCGACTATCGCGACGCAATATTTACAACCGATGGCAGCACTGTTGTTCTGTCTGTTTGGTGGTTGGGTATGGAATCGTCACTCGAAAATCAAAGAGCTTGAACAAGGTTGTCCTGAGTTCACCCAAGGTTGGTTTGGTAAGTTGTGGCCTGCATACGTGAAGTTTGTTTGTCCGATTCTCGTGGCGACTGTTATCTGGGCTTCGTTCGGCTAATAAGCTGACTCAAAACATAAAAGAAAAGGGCTTGATGAATGCATCAAGCCCTTTTTTCTATTCGTGTTTTTGCTATCCGTCTCGGCTCACGATTAACGGAACTGACCTGCATCAGGTAAGAAATCGAAACCTGCCGTCGCCAGCTTTGCTTCAAGCGCAGCACGGTCGATATCAAAAAATACGACCAACTTATCTAGATCACCGGCAAAGTCGTCACGCAGCTTCATATTGACGATGCTCATTAACATGATTGGATCCATGGACTCAAAATTTGCCAGATTCATTACTTATCCTCAAAATCTGAAATCAGCAGGTTTGCTGCTGCAAACGCGGCTTTTTCACGAGCTTCTTTTGGTAGGGATTCGTCGGCAGCGATGTCGTTTAACGCTTTTACTGCACACGAGATCGCTTGAGGAATGTAGCCTTGATCGCCACTACCGATTTGAGCGTAAAGCTCACGAACTAATTCACAACAGCCGTATACTTGCATGGCTAAATCCTTAAGGAATGATAACTGCTCTCAAATATACACATAGCCGTTTTGAAACTCAAAGCAGAGAATTGTTTTGGCTCAAGTTAACACGCAACTTGAGCAAACATTCATCACTGTAATTGTGCTTCTAACTGATAAGTGACCTCTGGAGAAAGGTTGAGCTGCTTCGCAAGCTCCTGCAAATACGTTTTCTCCATAAAGTTTTGCTCATCGGCCACAATCAACGACGCCAGATAAATTTCTGATGCCTGTTGTGGCGACGTTGCTAAGCGCGCGATTTCTGCTGGATCGAGAGGTTTATGCAGCTCTTGATGAACCAACTGTCTTACATGATCATCTGCACCCATTTCTGTCAGTGCTTGTTCGATGCGAGCCATTTCTTGTTCATCGACGTGGCCATCGGCTTTGGCTGCACCAATCATGGCTTTAAGGATCAGTTTTGCATGTTTGTTGTCATCAGGATCGAAGCTTTCGTTGACGCCCTGTGTGTCCTGCTTCGCTTGCCAATCATTGTAGACTTTGTAAGCCAGAGCACCTAATGCCGCTGCGCCACCGACTTTGAGTGCGCCTGTACCGACTTTCTTGGCCATCTTTTTGCTCTTTTTAGAGCCCATTAACATGCCGATAAGACCGCCACCAATCGCGCCGGCACCAAGTGTTTTCAGTTGGCTAGAGCTTGATGAGGATTTGATATTGCTGGTTTGTTTACCAATCGCATCGGTACCTTGCTTGATTAGGTCTGATTTGAGCGCTTGGTTAAGAAGACTTTTTAGATCCATGAATGACCTCCTTACTAGATTGAATCCAGTGTAAGGTGATGAGTCTGAACCAAAGATTAACAGCGCCAATATTAGGTAGGGCCAAAAGGCTTAAAAAACAGACGTAAAAAAGGGCTGACCGAAGCCAACCCTTTTTATCACTCTGTATTCAGCACAATGTGCTTATTGCAGTTGAGCTTTAATGTGTTCAACGATGTCTGCCATAGCAATCGCTGTTTTCTCACCAGAGCGGCGGTTCTTGTACTCGAAGTTGCCTTCTTTCATTGAACGATCACCGATCACGATAGTGTGAGGAATGCCGATAAGTTCCATATCAGAGAACATCACGCCTGGGCGCTCTTTACGGTCATCGAATAGTACTTCGATACCCATAGCCGTCAGTTCAGCGTACAGCTTCTCAGCCGCTTCTTTCACTTCTTCAGACTTGTGCATGTTCATTGGCACGATAGCCACTTGGAAAGGCGCTAGTGCGTCTGGCCAAATGATACCGTATTTGTCGTGGTTTTGCTCGATTGCAGAAGCAACAACACGAGATACACCGATACCGTAACAACCCATTTCTAGGATAACGTTTTTACCGTCAGGACCAAGAACGCCACAGTTCATCGCTTGAGAGTAAACATTACCTAGTTGGAAGATGTGACCAACTTCGATACCACGTTTAAGCATTAGCGTGCCTTGACCACATGGGCTTGGATCGCCTTCTACTACGTTACGTAGATCTTCAACTTGGCCTAATTCAACGTCACGGCCCCAGTTGATACCGAAGTAGTGTTTGCCGTCGATATTTGCACCTGCGCCGAAGTCGCTCATTACAGCAACAGAGCGGTCAACGATGAATGGCAGTTCAAGACCAACAGGGCCTAGAGAACCAGCGCCAGCACCGATCAGTGCACGCATTTCCTCTTCTGATGCCATCTCTAATGGAGAAGCAACTTGAGGTAGGTTTTCTGCTTTCACTTCGTTTAGCTCGTGGTCACCACGAACGATAAGAGCAATGATGTCAGCATCTACTTCATCAGACGCTTTCACGAATAGAGTTTTCACTGTCTTCTCAATCGCTAGACCGTGTTGCTCTACAAGCTCCGCGATTGTTTTCGCGTTTGGCGTATCAACCAACGTCATCTCTTGATTTGGCTCAGCGCGCTCACCTGCAGGTGCTGCCGCTTCTGCTTTTTCGATGTTCGCTGCGTAATCAGACTCAGTAGAGAATGCGATTAGGTCTTCGCCGCTTTCAGCAAGTACGTGGAACTCTTGAGAACCACTACCACCGATAGCGCCAGAGTCAGCAAGTACTGGACGGTACTCAAGACCCATGCGATCGAATGCTTTACAGTAAGCGTCGTGCATCGCTTGGTAAGATTTCTCTAGACCTTCTTTGTCGATGTCGAAGCTGTATGCATCCATCATGCAGAATTCACGTGCACGCATTACGCCGAAACGTGGACGACGTTCATCACGGAATTTAGTCTGGATTTGGTACAGGTTTAGCGGAAGCTGTTTGTAAGAGCTCACTTCGTTACGCACAAGGCTAGTGATCACTTCTTCAGCTGTAGGGCTAAGAACAAACGGACGAGTATGACGGTCAGTAAAGCGAAGTAGCTCAGGACCCATCTTCTCAGAACGACCTGTCTCTTCCCATAGTTCAAACGGCTGAACAACGGGCATCAAAGTTTCGACTGCACCTGCATTGTCGATTTCTTGACGAACGATGTTTTCGACTTTACGCAGCACACGTAGACCAGTAGGCAGCCAGGTGTATAGACCTGAAGCCAGCTTACGGATCATACCCGCGCGTAGCATGAGCTGGTGGCTCACTACTTCTGCGTCGTTTGGAGTCTCCTTCAGAGTAGAAAGAAGATAATTACTGGTACGCATTAAATTTATCCGTTTATTAAAGTTAGATACTCAAGCCAGAATGGACAGGAGCATGAGGTCCCACAAAGGGAAAATTGTTAGCCGCTTATAATATCAGCCAAATGCCTTTGTCAAAAGCTTTCAATCGCAGTAACTGTTATTAAGTTATCGCTAACCGTGAACTTAACGTTCAGATCGAACAAATTTACCGCATATTCCTTACTGTCAGGCTTGTTTTTCTTGTAAGCCGGACGAGGATCTTGTGCCAGAACTTGCTCGATCACTGTTTTGACATACTCAGTATCGCTACGCTTTTTGAGTGCCGCCAGTGCAGCTGAAGAAAAGCCGATCTGAGATGTTTCGGGTTCGTCTTCTGCGTAGCCACCTTGTGCCTCTGTAATAGAATCTGAGTAGGGGATGTATGGTTTGATATCAACAATTGGCGTGCCATCGACCAAGTCTACGTTACCAAGATCCAAATAGATCTGATCGCCTTTCTTGCTAATACCTTTGACTTCCACTGCCGACATGCCAATGCCATTGGGACGGAAAGTAGAACGTGACGCAAAGACGCCAACACGTTCATTGCCTCCTAAACGAGGCGGGCGCACGGTGGGTTTCCATCCCGCTTCTAAGTTCTGATCAAACAAAAACAGTAGCCATACATGAGAAAACTGCTCTAAACCACGAAGGGCTTCTGGACTATTTGCTGCGCCTTGAAGTTTGACACGTGAATGCGCCGCAGGCACCAAGCGAGGTTGGCGAGGGACCGCAAACTTCTCTTTATATGGGCTTTCAATTACGCCAATAGGCTCAATGGAATACATGAATATGGTGTCTTATACATGGAAGATGAAAACTAAAGTACCACAAAATTCCGCTTGCTTTTTTGTTGAGAATGATTCCTAATTGATATGTTATATTATAACAATTAATCAAGAGGGAAATTTTAATATGAAACCAGGAATTCACCCTGAATACCGTCCTGTAGTATTTCATGACACCAGCGTAGACGAATACTTTGTTGTTGGTTCGACACTACAAACTGATCGCACCATTGAATGGAAAGACGGCAAGACTTACCCATATTTCACACTGGATGTGTCATCTGCCTCTCACCCGTTTTACACAGGCAAGCAACGTGTCGTACAAGCTGAAGGTCGTATTGCTAACTTCAATCGCCGCTTTGGTCAATTCAATAAAGATAAGGAGTAAAAAATGAAGGTTGTTAAGTCATTAAAGAGCGCAAAAAGCCGTCACCCAGATTGTCAGATCGTAAAAAGAAGAGGGCGTTTATACGTTATTTGCAAAACGAACCCACGCTTTAAGGCGGTGCAGAAATAACCATAAATATCGTATCGATTTATGGGATGGTGTGACTTATAATTCTGATTTATGATCTGTATGTGGGTGATATAACTATATTTTTATCGATAATAGGTCATAAATCCGCCTTTGAGTTACATTCTGTAACGTTTTGAACTTTCACTTAACCCTTGTGTCGAGTACCCTGCGCAAGCTTTATGACATTTTTGTCACAAATGCGCAGGAATAAATACAAGGAGGGAACAGATGAGTTCATCTGCTTCAATGAAACAAAACTCACCAAAGAAGCCGCTGTTCACGCGTTTTCTAGATACAGTTGAATATTTGGGGAACCTTTTACCCCACCCAATCACACTTTTCGCCATTTTCTGTCTTGCAATCCTAGTTATGTCGGGTATCGCTGGTTACTTTGAAGTTTCCGTTGTCGACCCGCGCCCAGAGGGTGCGCCTGGCCGTGCTGCTGATGGTATGATTCAAGTCGTAAGCTTGCTAAATGCTGAAGGCTTACAGCTGATTGTTACAAATCTAGTGAAAAACTTTGTTGGCTTCGCACCGTTAGGTACCGTCTTGGTTGCGATGCTTGGTGTTGCCATTGCAGAACATTCTGGTCTACTTTCTGCTGCAATGCGTGGCCTAGTAATGGGCGCTTCTCAGCGCATGGTTACTGTAACCGTTGTTTTCGCTGGTATCATTTCAAACACGGCTTCTGAGCTTGGTTACGTGGTACTGATTCCACTGGCAGCAATGTTGTTCCACTCATTAGGTCGTCATCCACTAGCTGGCCTTGCCGCTGCATTTGCTGGTGTATCGGGCGGCTACTCTGCAAACCTACTTATCGGTACGGTTGATCCACTGCTATCAGGCATCACTGAAACAGCAGCACAGATGATTGACCCAACTTACTCTGTTGGTCCAGAAGTAAACTGGTACTTCATGTTTGTTTCTACCTTCTTCATCGCGATTACCGGTGCATTTGTTACTGAGAAAATCGTTGAACCAAAACTTGGTAAATATAATGACGAAGAAGCGGCTGAAGACTTGTCTCAAGACAAGATGGGCGGTTTAACTGACGTAGAGAAAAAAGGCCTTAAGCTTGCGGGTATCGCAGTATTGGCAGTGTCTGCACTACTAGCATGGACTATTGTTCCTGCTGATGGTGTTCTACGTTCTGACGCTGGCACAGTAGCGGGCTCTCCATTCTTGAAGAGTATCGTCGCGTTTATCTTTGTTTTCTTCGCGGTACCGGGTTTTGTGTACGGTCGCGTAGTTGGTACGATGAAGAATGACCGTGATGTCATTGATGCCATGTCGAAGTCAATGTCTTCAATGGGCATGTACATCGTACTGGTATTCTTCGCGGCGCAATTTGTTGCTTTCTTTAAGTGGACGAATTTTGGCCAAGTGTTTGCAGTAGCAGGCGCAAGCTTCCTACAAGAAATTGGTCTAACTGGTCCAATGCTGTTCTTCGCCTTCATCCTAATGTGTGGCTTCATCAACTTGATGATTGGTTCAGCATCAGCACAGTGGGCAGTAACTGCACCAATCTTTGTACCAATGTTAATGCTAGTCGGTTACGCTCCTGAAACCATTCAAGCGGCTTACCGTATCGGTGACTCAACGACGAACATCATCACACCAATGATGAGCTACTTCGGTCTTATCCTTGCGGTAGCAACGCGCTACATGAAGAATCTAGGTATCGGTACGCTGATCGCGACCATGTTGCCTTACTCGATTGTCTTCCTTGTTGGTTGGAGTGTGCTGTTCTACCTGTGGGTATTCGTATTCGGTCTACCAGTAGGTCCAGGTGCAGCGACATACTACACGCCTTAATAGGCAACCTCACTCAGCTCAATCAAAGCCTGCGTTTATCGCAGGCTTTTTTCGTTCAAAGACCTGCGAAACGATAGGTTAGACCGACTTCTAACGACCAACCTATATCACGCTGTATCAATGTGCTGTCACTGTCATGATGAATAAATTCTGCTTTGGTGATTGCAATCCAAGATGGTGTGACTTCATAAAGACCAATAAGTCCTGCTTGGTAAACAAAAGTAGAATTGGCTTTAAATTCTCTTAGCCCTGATGCTGCCGCTTCTCGCGCAGAGACACTGTACAGATGGTTAGAGAGTTTTTTATCTCGGTAATCGACTTCTAGAAAGGGGGTGAGGGTAAACGGTGGTAACCAAGTCTCTAGTGTCCGGCCGAGATGCAGTTGAACTTCGTAACCATTGTGATCTGAGGTGACATCATGCAGATAAGTCAATCTTGCGCCAACAGTGCCCAAAGTAATACCAAGTTCACCATTGCCATCACGATCGTCAATGCCGTTTGGCAGATCGGCAAACGTATCGGAGACTTCCGCGAAGCGCCAGTTTGCTGATAGCCCCACATAAGGTAACGCCTGCCAGTTTGCTAAGCTACCATCGACAAAACCGATAGGGCCGGAATAGAACAAGTTAGGTGTCGCAACCAACTGAGGTGTGTCTTTGACGGAAAAAGCGCTTTCGCCAGAGGTGATACTACCGCCAACAATGCCAAAGGGTTCTTGGCTGGCAAGCAACGTCGTAGAAAAGAAAAGTAATGAAAAGGGGACGACGATCCGTGCGTTCATAAATAAAACTCCATTCTTGTTATAACAACAAAGAACGGAGTTTTGAGGTTCTCATTTCACTGGCGACGATTTTTGTGGGTAAAAATGAATGCCTAACGTTTTGCGAGGATTCTGTCGAGGTGATTGGCGAACTCGCGACGTTCCGTTTGAGACAGCGCTGCTGGCCCTCCCGTTTGAATACCGCTTGATCGCATGGTATCCATAAAGTCACGGATATTGAGTCGCGCTTTGATAGTATCTTTCGTGTAAAGCTCGCCTCGTGAACTTAGCGCCAATGCGCCTTTGCTAATGACTTCATCTGCAAGTGGAATATCTGATGTGATCACCAGATCATTGGCTTCGACACGACGAACAATTTCGTTATCCGCAATATCAAAACCGGCAGGCACTTGCAGAGAGTGAATATTGGCACGCTTTGGTACAGGAACTACGTGGTTTGCAACAAAGGTACACTCAACACCGGTTCGTTCTGCCGCACGTACGATAGTCTCACGAATGACTTTCGGACAAGCATCTGCATCTACCCATAATTTCATGCTGTTTTCTCATTTAGTTTGGCTTCAAGCTCTTCAACACGAGCCACCAGTTTAGCTACTGTGTTTTCCAGAATGGTGATGCGATCTTCTTCTTTCGGTGTTTGTACCGCAACTTCAACTTTAGGAATGCGATTCGCGCTTTTCCAACTTTTGATGGTTGCGATTAATGCTGGCATAGGCACAGGCGTTTTCATTCGAGCTTTGACCAGAGCAACGGTTGGCTCTTTACCTTGCTGTTGCAACTGCTCCATCACGGCTTCCAGCTCTTTAGTGACGTCTTGAGTTAACATATTTTGTCCCTACTAAAATGACTTCTGTCATCATACGTTGAGGCGCTGAAATTAGCGAATGGCAATTTCGGCAGACCCTTGTGCGAGATCTCTCACAGAGGTTGTGAGAGAAAACGATTTCGTCGTCAGAACAAAAGAAATTAGTTGGCATAAGATTATGAAAAATAACGATTTAACATCTTTTTAACTAAGTTTTCAAACAAAAGAATATCTTGGGCTGATTGTGATTTACAAGGAAAAGCGTAAATTAAACCTTGTCGGCAGGAAGCAGACATGGAACAGGAAAGCACCAAGGATTTGGTCATCGTCAGGACGACGATTTGATTATTCAGGATGAGTGATCAAGCACGGAGCGCAGGACATTGTAAGGACACAATCATCAATAGGATGTTGATGACTAAGGATAGACAATGGACCCCTCTTAGGATTGAGGTAAGGACAGCATCAGGAAGATGCAATGGACACCGCTCAAGGAACAAGTGATGCGCGCTAACGAGGATTGTTAGCTATCAGGATGATAAGGACACCGCTAGGACGGCGACGTAAGGACTAAGCTGACGGAATCAGCCACTATTATGGATGATGCATGGAGCACTATTTAGTAGCCGGACTGCTGCGAGTAAGACTATGACCCCGATACGCTAGTGTCGGGGTCTTTCTTATTTTGCACTTTCATAATTTCAGATAATTAAAAGTGTCAATATCACATAATTTATAAATTCCTCATAACACTGAATAAAAAACAATCCAGATCAATATTCTTTCCAATCAGTTGGTTTAACTTTCGGCTTCTCTAAAAGGCGTTATGTACCGCATAACAAATGAATAGCTCTTGAGCTTCTGCTATGCGGATAAATTAAGTTTGCTGTAATCAAGGAACAGATGTGACCATAGTAACCAGAAGAATGCTTCTTCTACCCTACAATGAGTCGTTGCAACTAGAGTTCGTGATGTTAAATTGCTGCGCTAAGAATCGCGCAGAGATGAATGGACCACATACCGTGTCTTCTGCGAAACAGTTGTTTGAGAAGATTCTGGATGATGAGAATGTCTACAGTATGGCGGTACTTGAAAGTACCAGCCGTGACTATATGGGACACGTGTTCATTTCGAATCTGGAGCATGAACCAGAGCTGGGATTTATCTTTGATAAAGCTTATTGGGGTAAAGGATTAGCAACAGAAGCGCTAAAGGCGTTTTTCCCGAAGGCGTGCCGTGAGCTTGGACTACACAAAGTCAAAGCAAATGTGAATAGTCATCACAAAGCATCCATGGCAGTACTGGAAAAACTTGGATTTACAAAGACAAGAGAAAGCAAGGACCTATACGGCCCTTACTTTGAAATGGAATTTACAAGCGATGTGGCGGTAGGTGAAAGTTCAGCGGCCTAAACCCGATCATCGTCAATTCTCCTTGGTAGCAATCGTCACCAAGAGATGAGAACTCAAATTGATACACTGTATGCCAACGCCAGGTTCCGTCTGGCGTTTTCATTTTATGTGCACCAAATGCGATGCTGACCAATTGCAGATCAAGTTGCTCGCATTTGCGTGTAATAGCCGCTTTCGCTAATTCTGATTGGCGTCTTTGTTGCCAAAACAAAAAGCAGAAAAAGCACAGTCCTAAAATGGCTAGTAAGTCACCAATCATCCCTAATCCTTTATTATCCCTTGGTCGCTTGCTGCAATTTGACTAATGCCGTCGCTAGCTCTTCCGATGGGCTAGAGTGTAATAGAGGTAGCAGAACCATTCTTAGTTCTGGCAGCATCACTAAGTCGGCAAATAATTGGTTGAAGAGTGCTTGGTTGCCTGTTTGAGCAAGGCGCAGTAAAAACTGCTCAGCGACATTTGCATCAGCCAATAAGTGCCAAGTGCGGCCTGCGATACCAATTAAGACCTCTTGATGACTTAAACGTGGGCTTTGTAAAATTGTGTTTAACACTGGCAGTGAAATTTCCGACGATGCGCCTGCTAGAGCACGGATTAACGCAGATAATAGGAACAGATCAGGCTCATCACTTTTAATCTCTTGCTGTGCTTGTTCTGCAATACGCTGTGCTAGGCGCTCTTGCAGTTCTACATGTTCTAAAGCACCAAGCAGAGCGTAGCGTGGTTCGTTTGGTAGATGGTTTAAGGCCTTACGTAGTGTCACCGCATTTTGCTCTTGGCCAAGGCGTGCGGCCATATCAGTAATACCTTGTAGACCAACGGTTTGCCAGTTTTCCCAACCGAGACCACCAGTGAAATAGTGCTGAGTATGTTCGTAATACTGGCTGGTGGGTAAATCTAAACTAGCGCGAACTCGGCTATGAAATACCGCCATCTTCTCTTCAGCGGGTTTGAAAGTATATGGGTTGTTAGAAAGCTTTTGTTGTTGCTCTTCCGACATTTCCTCATTCAGACGAGTTCCCATCGCCTCTACAACGTATTTAATGAAGTTACCGATATCGGATTGCTTTAGCAAACCACGTTCATCCAGCTCAAATTTTAGAAACCAAATCCACGGTTGTTTTTGTTCATTCCAATACGCTATCGCGAGGTGCGCTTTACGTTGCATTGGGAATGGGTAAGGGCACTGGCCTTTTTCTACGTCGGCGAAGACTTGTGGATCGATGGTCTTGATACGACGACCAAGGTCGAAGATTTGATACTCACATTGGCTGTTGCTAAGCAACTGGGTGAGTGTTTGAATGTTTTCCATTAAATACGACATCCTAATGTTCTTTTCACAAGAAATGGTATCATTCTCGGCTAATTCAAGGTTCGAGACGGAATTAATGGCAACAAACATCCAATTGGTCGACTTACTTCAACAACTTGAAGCGCAATTACAGCACTATGAGCTGTGGCAACAAACCATGCCTACGACAGAAGCGTTACAGAGCACAGAACCTTTCGCGATTGATACGCTGCATCCCCATGAGTGGTTACAATGGATTTTTATTGCACGTATGCGCGCGTTAGTGGAAAGTAATCAGCCTTTGCCGCGTGGCTTTTCTATCGAACCGTATTTCGCGGAAGCTTGGAAGCAAGAACCACATTATGCTGAGCTACTTGTAACCATCCGAACCATCGACGAACTATGTAAGTAATCTCAATGTCAGAACAAGAAACATCACAAGTTGTTACTCCAGTGGAATTGGAGATCGTTTATCAGGATGAGTACTTTGTTGCAGTAAATAAGCCTGCAGGTATGTTGGTGCACCGCAGTTGGTTAGATAAACACGAAACAGTTTTCGTGATGCAAACGCTGCGCGATCAAATTGGCCAACATGTGTTTCCTTTGCACCGTCTGGATCGTCCGACGTCTGGTGTGCTTGTGTTTGCATTGTCGAGTGAAGTTGCATCGCAAGTGATGCCGATGTTTGCTGAACATAAGATGGAGAAAACCTATCACGCGATCGTTCGCGGCTGGATCGAAGAAGAAGGCGTTCTCGATTACGCGCTAAAAGTTGAGCTGGATAAAATTGCCGATAAGTTCGCTTCGCAAGAGAAAGAAGCGCAGGATGCAGTGACAGCCTACAAACCGTTAGCGAAAGTTGAGGTGCCGTATTCAACAGGTAAGTTCCCAACCACTCGCTATTGCTTGATGGAAATGCAGCCAAAGACAGGGCGTAAGCATCAGCTGCGTCGCCACATGGCCCACCTACGTCATCCTATCGTCGGTGACACCAGCCATGGTGATGGTAAGCATAACAAGTTGTATCGTACAGAGTTTGATTCTCACCGTTTGTTGCTGCACGCGTCGGAGTTACGTTTTGTCCACCCATTTACCGAGCAAGAAATCGTAATGAAAGCGGGTATTGATGAAACGTGGCAAAAATTGTTTGCACGATTCGAGTGGGATGAATCATTGGTGCAATAAGTCGTTAGTTTGATGAGCTCCGCTTTGATTCAATCAAAAAGAAGGGGTTGGTATCTATACCAACCCCTTTTAAATTGTTTAGTTCTTAACGTTTTATTTCAGCTTTTCTAGATCCGCTTCGATCTCGGCGATTTTACTCGAAACCACTTTTTCCAGATGACGAAGATCGGACAGAATCTTCTGCTTCACGTCCACTTCTGCGGTTTTCACCGGTTTAGTTATCTTGTTTAATTCGTCGATGACTAGAGTTAAGTTACGATTGATTTCAGTAATTTCTTTGTACTTATGGCTGCCGCTGTCGACCAAGACGTTCTTTACTTGGCGTGGATATTTGAATTTAACGCTTTTGGCAAAGAACTCGCCTTTTTGTTTGTGGAAGTAAATTTTGAGGACGTCTTTGTGTGCTTCTTGGCGTAGGGAGTAACGTTCAATTTGTTTTGGTTCGTGGATACCCAAACCAGTGAGGTGGGGATACATAGGCTACCTCTGTCTCATAACTAGAATAAGTTTTCCGTATAACTGTAGCAGCCCATTTATGAGCTAGATAGCTGATATTTAGTCAAATTGCTCAACTTGTGGGCAAGATCGCTCTGGTTCTTGCCCACGGTTTTATTGCTTAATCGCTTTTACGCAGAAACAGAATCGGACAACTTTTCAATCAGCTTCTCGCGCAATTCGTCTTGTTGTTCATCACTCAGACGACCACCAGCATCACTTGTGAGGATAAACAAATCTTCTGCACGTTCTCCAATTGTGGTGATCTTAGCGGCGTGTAAGTTAATGCCTAAGTCTGCAAACGTACGCCCCACTTTGGCTAGAAGCCCAGGCGTATCAAGTGCCACGAACTCCATTAAAGTGCGTTTCTTGCTCTTAGTTGGTAGAAAGTCGACTTTGGTTTTGACGTTAAAGTGCTGAAGTTTATTTGGTGTACGACGTGTTTTGATTTTTGTCGGACGACCATCTTCCAATACGTGAGTAATGTGCTTGGTGACAGCGCCATGACGACCTTCTTCAATTGCTTTACCGTGTTGATCCAGCACCATAAAGGTATCGAGTACATAGCCATCTTTACTGGTCATGATCTGCGCGTCATGAACGTTAAAATTACGACGATCGAGCTCTGCAACCACCGTCGCGAATAGGGCTGGTTGGTCTGGGCAGTAGACGAACACTTCGGTACCACCACGCGTGGCTTTTTTGCTGATCAGAACCAGTGGTTTACTTGCGTCTTCCATACGCAGCAAGTTCTCACAATGCCAAGCAATTTGTTTATGGGTATGACGCAAAAAGTAGTCGGCTTTAAAGCGCTGCCAAAGCACCTCGATCTCGCGTGCCGAGAAACCCTCTTTACGCAGTAGCGCTGACGCCATTTGCTGGTTGTGGCGTATACGTTCACGAACATCCACAGGGTTCTCCAAGCCGCGACGCAACGCGCGCTGAGTTGAGTAGAACAATTCCGCGAGCAGGGTACGCTTCCAGCTATTCCAAAGCTCTGGGTTAGTCGCACAGATATCGGCAACAGTCAGGCATACTAGGTATTCAAGATACTCTTCATCACGTACTTGTTTCGCAAACTCAGTGATGACGTCTGGATCGTATATATCGCGTCGCTGAGCGGTCACAGACATCAGTAAGTGATGCCTTACTAGCCAACTTACCAATTTCGCTTCAGGTTTAGATAGGCCGTGCTCAATACAAAAATCATACGCTTCACCTTCACCAATAACGGAGTGATCGCCACCACGCCCTTTACCGATATCATGGAAAATCGCGGCCAGAATCAGCAATTCTTTCTTTTGAATACGAGGGTAAACTTCACAACAAATCGGGTGCTTGCTGTGGTTTTCTGCGTAGCTAAAAGTATTGATGTGTTTGAGTAGGCGAATGCTGTGTTCATCCACGGTATAAACATGGAACAAATCAAATTGCATCTGACCGACAATTTGGCTCCATTGCGGAAGATACGCCGCCAGTACACCAAGTTTGTGCATCAGACTGAACGCCTTATGCAGCGCATTTGGATGACGACACAGTGCCATAAACTTTTCACGCGCTTCAGGAATAGTGTGCAAGAACTTGTTTAAGCGACGACGCGCAGTACGCAACTGACGCAACGTAGGAGGGCTCACGCCTTCGATGCTCGAATCATTGGCGATGTGCAGGAACATATCCAAAATGGTTTCAGGACGAGCTTGGAACAGCGCGGGTTTGCGAGCCTCGATCAGTGAACCACGGCGTTGGAAATCCTCATCAATGATTTCGGCATCTGCAGAGGCACCACCGTTGATGATCGCTTGATCAAACAGCTTGAGAAGCATTTTATTAAGCTCTGCTACACGTCTAAGCGTACGGTAGAACTCTTTCATCATCATTTCGACGCCGCGGTTACCTTCGCCGACATAGCCCAAATGTTCAGCCACTTGTGCTTGATGTCCGAACGTTAAACGGTTGTCATAACGGCGTAGTTCAATATGCAGAGCAAAACGGACTCGCCATAAGAAATCCTGACACTCAACCAACTCACGGTATTCTGCGTCGGTAAGAAAGCCATAGCGGCTCATTTCCAGCAATGAAGTCGCACCAAAGTGACGACGTGCTACCCAACTTAAAGTGTGAATATCCCGTAGACCGCCTGGGGTTGACTTGATGTCAGGTTCAAGGTTGTAGGTGGTGTCATGGTAACGAGCATGGCGCTCACGTTGTTCTTGAATCTTGGCGCGGTAAAAGGTTTCACTTGGCCAGAAAGAGTCGGATAGCACCACTTTCTTCAACGCTTGGAAAGTGTCTTCACTACCACACAACAAACGAGCTTCCTGTAGGTTGGTTGCAACAGTTAAATCCGCTCGGCCAATTTCCGCACATTCAGCAACAGTTCGAACGGCATGACCGACTTCGAGGCGCAAATCCCAAAGTAGGGTAATGAATTCACTGATTTTAGCTTCAAGGGCGTTCGGTAATTTGTTGTTCGACAAAATCAAAATGTCGATATCAGAAAGGGGGTGTAACTCACCACGGCCATAACCACCTACTGCAACCAGCGATATATTATGGATGTCTTTGAAGCCAAAGTGTTGCCACAAACGGTTGAGGAGTAAGTCCATGTACTCAGCGCGTGACAACACCAAATTGGTGACCGGATGGTGGTTAAGAAATTCTTGTTTTTGGAATGAACTGAATTTTTCGAGTTCTTGCTTAAGTTCAGCGATGTTGATCTGTTCATCGGTAAACGAAAGAGGGGACTGAAGAGTCATATTTGCTATCCGTGCAACTTGCTACTGTAAGCAATCTAACAAATTTGAAGCAGATAAAAAATATCCCCGCATGGGCGGGGATAAGGAAAGTGATATGCGATTATGCGTTTTTCATTAAACGAGGAATCGTGTCGTCGCTACGAAGCGTCAGCACTTCACAACCGTCTTTCGTCACCACAATGGTGTGTTCCCACTGTGCCGAGTTTTTACCATCGCCAGTGTATACCGTCCAATCGTCTTGTGCGTCGACTGTACAGCCAAACTTACCTGCGTTGATCATTGGCTCGATAGTAAAACACATGCCTTCTTTTAGTACGCGACGGTCTTTGTTCTTGTAGTGAACCACTTGTGGCTCTTCGTGGAACTCATCACCGATGCCGTGACCGCAGAAGTCTTTCACGATAGAGAACTTGTTGCGTGGGTTGTTCTTGTTGTTCTCTTTGATGTACTTCTCGATTGCTGTACCGATATCACCAACTGTTGCACCAGGCTTAACTTGACGCATACCAATGTACAGAGACTCTTGAGCAACCATACACAAACGTTTGTTTGCTGGAGATACATCACCAACTAGGAACATCTTAGAAGTGTCGCCGTGGTAGCCTTGTGGACGAACGCTTAGATCTGCGTTTTCATCGTTAGGCACGATAACCGTGATATCAACGTTAATGATGTCACCATCTTTAAGTACCGCTGGCTTCATTTGGCCATTTGCACCTTTTTCATCTTCTGTCGCAGGGATGCCGTGACAAACGATGTGGTTGATTGACGTACAGATTGATTTAGGGAATCCATGGTAATCAAGCGGTGCAGAGTAAGCGCCTCGCTCTAGAGCGTAATCGTGACAGATTTTGTTTAATTCTTCTGTCGTCACACCCGCCTTGATGTGCGGTTCGATCATTTCTAGAGTGTCTGCGGCTAGCTTGCCCGCAATACGCATGCGTTCGATTTCTTCAGCAGTTTTAATCTTGATTGACATTGGCTTTCTCTACTTATTCGTAAGCACGTAAACGTGCGAATGCGCGCATTCTATCAGACAACCCTTGCTTAACCCAAGCCAGTTAAGAATATGAGTCATTCTTACTTAAAGTGTAGTGATGGAATTTGGTGAAGAGTAGGGTGGTCATGCAATGGGGGTAAGAAGTGTAAGAAACAATTTTTACTAGCCATCTTAGGCTAAAATATGGTATAAAGCGCGCCGGAATCGAGGACTGTTCTCTTTACTTTTCATTAGAAGAGTAGCGAAGCAAGCTTCTTCCAATTAACTTTTATCTTTAAATCACACACATTCCGTCACATGTTCCGGGGTGCTGAGCAGAAGCTTGGTCGGAATTATGGGGGATGTGGAGGCCTAACCCCATAGAGGATTTTAAAATGGCAACTGTATCAATGCGCGATATGCTGAAAGCTGGTGTTCACTTCGGTCACCAAACTCGTTACTGGAACCCAAAAATGAAGCCATTCATCTTTGGTGCTCGTAACCGCGTTCACATCATCAACCTAGAAAAAACTGTACCAATGTTCAACGAAGCTCTAGCTGAACTAGCTAAAGTTGGCGAGAAGAAAGGTAAAGTTCTATTCGTAGGTACTAAGCGCGCTGCATCTGAAGCTGTTAAAGAAGCTGCAATCGCAAGCAACCAATACTACGTTAACAACCGTTGGTTGGGCGGCATGCTAACGAACTACAAAACAGTTCGTCAGTCTATCAAGCGTCTAAAAGATTTCGAAGCACAAGCACAAGACGGTACTTTCGAAAAACTAACTAAGAAAGAAGCTCTAATGCGTACTCGTGAAATGGAGAAGCTAGAGAAATCTCTTGGTGGTATCAAAGATATGGGCGGCCTACCAGACGCTCTATTCGTAATCGACGCTGATCACGAGCACATTGCAATTAAAGAAGCTAACAACCTAGGTATTCCAGTATACGCTGTGGTAGATACTAACTCTAACCCAGACGGCGTTGACTACATCATCCCAGGTAACGACGACGCGATCCGCGCAGTTCAACTATACCTAAACGCTGTTGCATCTGCAGTAACTGAAGGTCGCAACAAAGACGTTGCAGTAGTTGCTGAAAAAGACGGTTTCGTAGAAGCTGAATAATAGCGGCTCTGCGTCACACTTAGTCTATGTGAAACCTTGTTGTAGCATAGACTGAGTTATAGTTAGCAATGGGGGCCGACAATGTAGGCCCCTGTTTTTTACCTTATTTCGAATCAAACGAGGAATAGAGAATGGCAACTGTAACTGCTGCTCTAGTTAAAGAACTTCGCGAGCGCACTGGCGCTGGCATGATGGAATGTAAGAAAGCGCTTGTAGAAGCAAACGCTGACATCGAACTAGCAATTGAAAACATGCGTAAATCTGGCGCAGCGAAAGCAGCTAAAAAAGCTGGTAACGTTGCAGCTGAAGGCGCAATCATCATCAAAGAAGAAAACGGCGTAGCTGTTCTTCTTGAAGTTAACTGTCAAACTGACTTCGTAGCAAAAGACGCTAGCTTTACTGCATTCGCTGAAGACGTTGCAGTTGCAGCACTAGCTTCTAAAGCTTCTGTTGAAGAGCTTCAAGCTCAATTCGAAGAAACTCGCGTTGCACTAGTTGCAAAAATCGGTGAAAACATCAACATCCGTCGCGTTGCTTACGTTCAAGGTAATGCAATTGCTTCTTACCGTCACGGTGAGAAAATCGGTGTTGTTGTTGCTGGTGAAGGCGATGCTGAAACTCTTAAGCACGTTTCTATGCACGTTGCTGCTTCTCGTCCTGAGTTCGTTAACCCAGAAGACGTACCAGCTGACGTAGTTGCTAAAGAGAAAGAAGTTCAAGTTGAAATCGCTATGAACGAAGGCAAGCCTCAAGAGATCGCTGAGAAGATGGTTATTGGCCGCATGAAGAAATTCACTGGCGAGATCTCTCTAACTGGTCAAGCTTTCATCATGGAACCTAAGAAAACTGTAGGTGAAATGCTGAAAGAAAAAGGTGCATCTGTATCTACTTTCGTTCGTCTAGAAGTAGGTGAAGGCATCGAAAAAGCTGCAGAAATGAGCTTTGCTGAAGAAGTTGCTGCGGTACAAAAAGGTTAATCCTTAGCGTATAGAGCAAATATTAGACCGTAGCCTTGGCTGCGGTCTTTTTACGAAAAGAGCGGCGAAACTTAGCCGTGATGAATAGCTATAAGTCACCTTGTGTCTATTCATGACTGTTAATCAACAACTCTCTTTTGGAAGGTAAACTCCATGACTACGAACCCTAAACCAGCGTATCAACGTATTCTATTAAAACTGAGTGGTGAAGCTCTTCAAGGCGAAGAAGGTTTCGGTATTGACCCTGCGGTTCTTGACCGTATGGCTCAAGAAGTTAAGGAGCTGGTTGAACTGGGTGTTCAAGTTGGTGTGGTAATCGGTGGTGGTAACCTATTCCGTGGTGCTGGTCTGGCTGAAGCGGGCATGAACCGCGTTGTGGGTGACCACATGGGTATGCTAGCAACAGTAATGAACGGTCTAGCAATGCGTGACGCACTTCACCGCGCATACGTAAATGCTCGCGTAATGTCTGCAATTCCTCTAAAGGGTGTGTGTGACGATTACAATTGGGCAGACGCTATCCGCGAACTTCGCCAAGGCCGTGTAGTAATCTTCTCGGCAGGTACAGGTAACCCATTCTTCACAACAGATTCAGCGGCTTGTCTACGTGGTATCGAAATCGAAGCTGACGTAGTTCTAAAAGCGACAAAAGTTGATGGTGTATTTACTGCTGACCCAGTAGCAAACCCAGACGCAGAGCTGTATGATAAGCTATCTTACACTGAAATTCTGGATAAAGAATTGAAAGTGATGGACTTGGCTGCGTTCACACTTGCTCGTGACCACAAAATGCCAATCCGCGTATTTAACATGAATAAGCCAGGCGCACTACGTCGCGTGGTAATGGGCGAAGCTGAAGGCACGTTGATCTGCGCTGACGCGTAAATCTCAGCGCCATTCAACAAGAGACATTGGATGGCGTTTTGCTTTGCTTAAGCCCTTTAAGCTTTCTTCATGAAAGATGACATTTTTAAGGTGAAACCGTGATTAACGAAATCAATAAAGACGCGCAAGAGCGCATGGACAAAAGCGTTGAAGCGCTAAAGAACAACCTTTCAAAAGTTCGTACTGGCCGCGCACACCCAAGCCTACTATCTGGCATCTCTGTAGAATACTACGGCGCAGCTACTCCTCTTAACCAAATCGCTAACGTTGTTGCTGAAGACGCTCGTACTCTAGCAATCACAGTTTTCGACAAAGAACTAACTCAAAAAGTTGAAAAAGCGATCATGATGTCTGACCTTGGCCTAAACCCAATGTCTGCTGGCACAATCATCCGCGTTCCACTTCCACCGCTAACAGAAGAGCGTCGTAAAGACCTAGTTAAGATCGTTCGTGGTGAAGCTGAAGGCGCACGTGTTGCTGTTCGTAACATCCGTCGTGACGCAAACAGCGACCTAAAAGGTCTTCTAAAAGATAAAGAAATCTCTGAAGACGAAGATCGTAAAGCACAAGACGAAATTCAGAAATTGACTGACGTAGCAGTTAAGAAGATCGACGACGTTCTTGCTGCAAAAGAAAAAGAGTTGATGGAAGTTTAATACTCCCATCCACATCACTGTTGGAAAACGCTGTGCTCACAGCTCAGCGTTTTTTTGTGTTAGTCTATCCAACTGATGGAACTCAATTAACTCCCTATGCAAAATTCTCAAGCCTTCTCTGATTCCCTTCCTAAACATATTGCCATCATTATGGACGGTAATGGTCGTTGGGCTAAGTCCAAAGGAAAGCCTCGTGTATTCGGTCATAAAAAGGGCGTAAACGCCGTTCGTAAGACCGTTGCAGCCGCTTCCAAGCTTGGTATCAAAGCCATGACTTTGTTCGCTTTCAGCAGCGAAAACTGGCGTCGTCCAGAAGAAGAAGTCGGCCTTTTAATGGAGCTATTCATTTCTGTCTTATCGAGTGAAGTGAAAAAGCTGCACAAAAACAACTTACGCCTACGTGTCATTGGCGATACCAGCCGTTTTAGTGAACGCTTACAAGGTAAAATTCTTGAAGCGGAAGCTCTAACTGCCGGCAACACGGGGATGGTGATTAACATTGCAGCCAACTATGGTGGCAAGTGGGACATCACAGAGGCGGCCAAATCGTTAGCGTTAAAAGCGCGTAACGGTGAGATCCGTGTAGAGGATATCAATGAGCAGTTGATTACCCAGCATCTGACTATGGCTGATCTACCAGAAGTCGATCTATTGATTCGTACTAGTGGTGAGTGTCGCATCAGTAACTTCATGCTGTGGCAAATGGCTTATGCTGAAATGTACTTTACTCCTGAGTACTGGCCTGAATTCGATGAAGACAGCTTAGTAGAGGCTGTGACTTGGTTTATCAACCGAGAGCGTCGTTTTGGTTGTACTGGTGAACAAGTGAAGGCATTGATGGCTGCTCAATAAGGACTAGTTAGTTTGAAACAGAGAATAATAACAGCACTAATTTTAGCTCCCCTGGTTATTTTAGGTATTTTTAAGTTACCACTAATGGGCTTTATCATCGCATTGACCGCGATAACCCTATTAGGTTTTTGGGAGTGGACTCAGTTTACAGAAAGCAAATCTCGCATTGCTGCCCTTGTTCCGGCTGCCGTTGTTACCGGACTTAGTTTTCTATTCATTTCGCCTGATGCAGCAAGCCTTAACCAACTGGCAGCTCCGCATTACACCGTTTTAGCACTCGGTTTTGCTTGGTGGATTATCGCAAGTGGAATGGCAATTACTTACCCTAAAACCACTAATTTGTGGCAAAGTAGTAAAGTGTTGCGCCATGTATTTGGTTTCCTTACGTTGATCCCTTTCTTATGGAGTGTGATCATTCTTAGGGCTTCTGATTTTGCAGTAGATCCATACCACGGCGCAAAACTTGTGCTGTATGTTTGCTTCTTGGTATGGGCTGCTGATAGTGGTGCTTACTTTGCTGGTAAAAGCATGGGTAAGCGCAAAATGGCGCCTCATGTGAGCCCAAACAAGACGATAGAAGGCTTGATTGGCGGCATTATCGCAGCATTAATTGTTGGCTGGTTGTTCGCCGGTTGGTTTGATATCCAATTTACTAGTCCAATTCACATGGTGGTCATCACATTGGTTACTGTCGTGATTTCTGTGCTTGGTGATTTGGTTGAAAGCATGTTCAAACGTGTGTCAGGCATCAAAGACAGCAGCAAGATCATTCCAGGTCACGGCGGTATCCTAGATCGTGTCGATAGCCTTACCGCTGCATTCCCAGTATTTGCTCTTCTTTACTACGTATTCTAATTTAATCGGGAGCGGCATCGTCGCTCTTGAGTTTTTCTAACGGTCTTACATCATGCAAAAGTTAACGATTCTTGGTGCAACAGGCTCAATCGGTGCAAGCACACTAAAAGTGGTTGAACAAAATCCTGAGCTGTTTTCTATCGTCGCATTAGCGGCCAGCACTAACGTTGAAAAGATGGTCGCACTTTGCCGCAAATGGCAACCAAAATACGCTGTTATGGCGGATAAGGCTGCGGCAGTGGCATTAAGCGCTGAGCTAGCTTCAATCTCGCCAAAGACTGAAGTATTAGGTGGTGTTGATGCACTTTGTCATGTTTCTGCACTGGAAGAAGTCGATAGCGTAATGGCGGCAATAGTGGGTGCTGCAGGTCTGTTGCCAACAATGGCAGCGGTAAAAGCGGGCAAGCGTGTGCTACTGGCAAACAAAGAAGCACTTGTGATGTCTGGTCAAGTGTTCATTGACGCAGTTGAAGAACATGGCGCAGAGTTACTTCCTGTAGACAGTGAGCACAATGCGATTTTCCAGTGCCTACCACAACAAGTTCAAACTAATCTAGGCCGTTGCAACTTAGAAGAGTATGGCATTTCCTCGATCCTGCTGACTGGTTCTGGTGGTCCATTCCGCTATACCGATATTGCAGAGTTAGATAAAGTGACGCCAGCACAAGCGATTGCTCATCCTAACTGGTCAATGGGGCCAAAAATCTCGGTTGATTCTGCAACCATGATGAACAAAGGCCTTGAGTACATTGAAGCAAAATGGCTATTTAACGCCGCTCGTGAACAACTGAAAGTGATCATTCACCCTCAGTCTGTCATTCATTCCATGGTTCAATACCGCGATGGTTCTGTACTGGCGCAAATGGGAGAGCCAGATATGGCAACCCCGATTGCATTAACCATGTCATATCCATCCCGTGTGGATGCGGGAGTGAAACCGTTAGATTTTACTCAAGTAGGTGAATTGACATTCCTTCAGCCAGATTTTGCACGCTATCCGTGTTTGAAGCTGGCTATCGATGCGTGCTACGAAGGCCAACATGCCACAACGGCTCTGAATGCAGCGAACGAAATTGCCGTTGATGCTTTCCTAAATAATCGACTTGGTTTCACAGATATCGCTCGCATCAATGAGTCAGTTTTGAACAAAATAACTGCAAGCCATAAAAGTGAGAATGTGAATAGCTTGGAAAGCTTGATAGAGCTAGATAGAATGGCACGAACTATCGCCTTAGAATTTTTACGCGAGCGTAGCTAATGACTGGTATTTTGTGGAATTTGGTTTCTTTTATCGTTGCATTGGGCATCTTGGTGGCTGTGCACGAGTTTGGTCACTTTTGGGTTGCTCGCCGTTGTGGTGTCAAGGTTGAGAAATTCTCAATCGGTTTTGGTAAGTCTATCTGGAGCAAGGTAGGCAAAGATGGCACTGAGTACAGCATTTCAATGATCCCATTGGGTGGCTACGTCAAAATGGTGGATAGCCGTGTTGATGAAGTACCTGAAAACGAAAAGCACATGGCGTTTGATCAAAAGCCATTGTGGAAGCGCACATCAATTGTTGCGGCGGGTCCTATTTTCAACTTCCTGTTCGCGATCGTTGCGTATTGGTTAGTTTTCCTGATTGGTGTGCCAGCGGTTAAACCTGTAATTGGTGAAGTTACGCCCAATTCAATCGTTGCTCAGGCAGGAATTGAAACAGGGATGGAACTAAAATCTATCTCAGGTATCAAAACTCCGGATTGGGAATCAGTCAACATGGGTTTAATCTCTCATATTGGCGATGATTCAATGACAGTGACCTTAACTTCATCGAATGAAGTGGGCTTTGAAGTGACCAAAACTCTTGATATCCGTGATTGGAAATTTGATCCCGAAACTCAATCAGCAATGCATTCACTTGGCTTTACGCCGTTCACTCCAGAGATATATACGGAGTTAGCGCAAGTAAGTGAAGGCGCTGCGGGTGAAAAGGCGGGTTTACTGGCTGGTGACAAGATTGTCGCGATTAACGGCAAAAAGATTTCTAACTGGAATGAAGTGGTTGAAGCTATTCGTTCTAACCCAGAAACGCCAATTGACCTGACGGTGTTACGTCAGGGTGATGAGCAATCATTGACGTTGACTCCAGGTCGCCGTGAGCTAGCTAACAAACAAGTGGTTGGTTTTGCGGGTATCGCACCTGAAGTCGCAGAATGGCCAGAAAGTTATCGCTTCGAATTACAGTTTGGTGTATTCGAGTCTATTGGCAAAGCGATTGACAAAACTGGTCAAGTTATTGGACTTACAATCAGCATGCTTAAGAAACTGATTGTAGGTGATGTTGGTCTGAACAATCTGAGTGGGCCAATTTCAATCGCCAAAGGAGCAGGGGCGACGGCAGACTACGGTCTGGTTTACTTTTTAGGTTTTCTCGCACTAATTAGTGTTAACCTAGGTATTATCAACCTCGTTCCTTTACCAATGTTGGATGGTGGTCATTTGCTATTTTTTGCAATCGAAGCCGTTATCCGACGCCCAGTACCTGAAAAGGTACAGGAAATGGGTTATCGAATTGGTGGTGCGATTATCTTCTCGCTCATGGCGTTAGCGCTATTTAATGATTTTACTCGTCTGTGATAGTTCAGAGACAAAAGCAGTAGCAAGGAATAATTAGAACAAGTATGGCGATTAAGCGAATTCTGTTTGCAAGTTTACTGGCGACCAGTGTATCTGCAAACGGAGCACAGAACTTTGTAGTTCAAGATATTGAGATCGATGGATTGCAACGTGTGGCACTGGGTGCTGCGTTGCTGAAGATGCCTGTACGTGTCGGCGATACTGTTGACCAAGGCGATGTTGCTGAGATCATTCGTGCACTGTACGCATCGGGTAACTTTGAAGATGTAAAAGTACTGCGCAACGGTGATGTGTTGGTTGTTCAAGTGAAAGAGCGCCCAACGATTGCTAGCATCTCATTCTCAGGCAACAAAGCAATCAAGGATGAGCAGCTACAAGAAAACCTGAACGCTTCTGGTGTTCGCGAAGGTGAAGCGCTTGACCGTACTACGCTAAGCAACATCGAAAAAGGTTTGGAAGACTTTTACTACAGCGTTGGTAAATACAACGCGACCGTAAAAGCGGTTGTTACTCCATTGCCTCGTAACCGTTCCGATCTGAAATTTGTCTTCACCGAAGGTGTATCGGCAAAAATTCAGCAAATCAACTTTATCGGCAATGAAGTCTTTTCTGATGAAGACCTTCTTTCTCGTTTCAACCTAAACGTAGACGTGCCATGGTGGAACTTCCTAGCGGACGAAAAATACCAAAAGCAAGTACTTGCTGGTGATATCGAAGCGCTGAAGTCTTATTACCTTGACCGCGGTTATCTGAAATTTAACGTTGATTCGACACAAGTGGCGATTTCTCCTGACAAAAAAGGCGTATACATTACGCTTGGTCTTGAAGAAGGCGACGTGTACACCGTGAAGGACGTGAAATTCCGTGGTGATTTGATCGGTGAAGAAGCAACGTTCGAAAAGCTGGTTCCATTTGAAGACAACGAGACGTACAACGGTTCTCGTGTGACTTCGATGGAAGAAGGTATCAAACGTGTGCTTGGTGAATCTGGTTACGCTTACCCGCAAGTTAACACCATTCCTGAGTTCGACGACGAAAACAAACAAGTATCACTTGTTGTGAACGTAGAACCAGGCAACCGCATCTACGTACGCGATATTCGTTTCACGGGTAACAACTCTACGAAAGACGAAGTACTGCGTCGTGAGATGCGTCAGATGGAAGGCAGCTGGTTAAACTCGAAATCGATTGAAACGGGTAAAACGCGTCTAAACCGTCTGGGTTACTTCGAAAACGTAGAAGTACAAACTGTACGTGTACCTGGCAGCGATGACCAAGTAGACCTAGTTTACTCAGTTAAAGAGGCAAACTCAGGCAGCGTTAACTTTGGTGTCGGCTACGGTACTGAATCAGGCGTCAGCTTCCAAGTTGGTCTACAACAAGACAACTTTATCGGTAGTGGTAACCGCGTTGGTATTAACGCGATGATGAACGACTACCAGAAAAACGTGAGTTTGGACTACCGCGAC
The DNA here is from genome assembly GCF_000400365.1 of Vibrio jasicida CAIM 1864 = LMG 25398. Taxonomy (GTDB): domain Bacteria; phylum Pseudomonadota; class Gammaproteobacteria; order Enterobacterales; family Vibrionaceae; genus Vibrio; species Vibrio jasicida. The sequence goes on from NZ_BAOG01000053.1 coordinate 276,292, forward strand.
CCTTACTGGAACCTAGATGGTGTAAGTTTGGGTGGTAAGATCTTCTATGACGAGTTTGAAGCATCTGAAGCGGGTATCGTTGACTATACCAACCAAAGTTACGGTGCAAGTTTGACATGGGGTTTCCCATTCGACGAATTGAACCGTTTTGAGTTTGGTGTTGGTTATACCCACAACAAGATCGGTAACTTGTCGCCTTACTTACAGGTAGAACAGTTCCTACAAGCGCAAGCAGACAATATCGACTCTAGCGGCGCATTGAATACAAACGATTTTGACTTCAACATCTCATGGACACGTAACAACCTAAACCGTGGCTACTTCCCAACAGCGGGTAACCACCAACGTGCATTCTATAAGATGACCGTACCTGGCTCTGACGTTCAATACTTCAAGATGCAGTATGATGTTCGTCAATACGTGCCACTGACTAAGAAGCATGAATTCACGCTCTTGTTCCGTGGTCGTCTAGGTTATGGTAACGGTTATGGTCAAACGGATGGTAACGATAACTTGTTCCCATTCTACGAAAACTACTACGCAGGTGGTTTTACAACACTACGTGGTTTCGGCTCTAACTCTGTAGGTCCAAAAGCGGTTTACCGTGATTACTCAGGCTCAAATAACGGTGCGGACACCGCAACAGATGATTCTGTTGGTGGTAACGCGGTAGCGCTGGCGAGTATCGAGTTGATCGTACCAACACCATTTGCTTCGGATGAAGTTCGTAACCAGATTCGTACCAGTATCTTCTTCGATATGGCGAGTATTTGGGATACCGAATTTGATTACCGTAGCTCAGGTGCTGAATACGGCGACCGTTACTACTACGATTACTCAGATCCAACCAACTACCGTTCATCTTACGGTGCGGCGTTGCAATGGATGTCTCCTATGGGGCCACTAGTCTTCTCACTAGCGAAACCAATTAAGAAATATGATGGCGACGATGAAGAGTTCTTCACGTTCACTATCGGTAGAACCTTCTAAAGAGGAAAATATTTTGAATAAAATGATCAAAGCGGCTGGGATTGGCCTTCTTGTACTTAGCTCTTCAATGTTTGCAAACGCGGCTGAAGCTGCTCAGAAAATTGCTTACGTAAACACGGCTCAGGTTTTCCAATCTCTTCCTCAGCGCGAAGTGGTTCTACAAAAAATGCAGAAAGACTTCAAGAGCAAGGCAGACGAGCTGAAGTCTATCCAAGCAAAAGCGAAGACTAAGATTGAAAAGCTACAGCGTGATGGCCAACTTCTAGGCCAAGACGAAGTTGAAAAGCTACGTATCGACATCGCTAAACTAGACAGCGAGTACAAAGTAAAAGCTCAAGCTCTAGAGAAAGCAAGCGCACGTCGTGAAGCTGAAGAAAAAGCGAAGCTATTCAAAACGATTCAAGATGCTGTGAAGAAAGTAGCAACGAAGAAAGGTTACGATATGGTAATCGATATTTCTTCTCTTCAGTACGGTAAGCCAGAATACAACATCTCTGAAGACGTAATTAAAGCTCTAAAATAAGAAGTTATGAAGACATTAACATTAGCCGAGTTGGCGACAATTACCGGGGGAGAGCTATTTGGTGACGAGTCACTCGTCGTAAGCCGTGTAGCTCCAATGGATAAAGCACAAGAAGGTGACGTTACCTTTTTGTCTAACCCAAAATACGCAAAGCACCTTGCTGAATGTCTCGCAACAGTCGTGATGGTGAAGGAAGAGCACAAAGAGCAGTGTACAGGCAATGCGCTTGTTGTCACTGATCCTTATGTAGCTTTTGCTCGTGTGGTTCAAGCTATGGATACCACACCGAAGCCTGCTGAAGACATTGCACCTAGTGCCGTGATTGCAGCAGACGTGAAGATGGGTGCAAACGTAGCAGTCGGTGCAAATGCAGTGATTGAAACGGGTGTAGAGCTTGGCGACAACGTTATTGTTGGTGCGGGCTGTTTTATCGGTAAAAACGCAAAGTTAGGCAACAACACCAAGCTTTGGGCTAATGTTACTATCTATCATGAAGTGTCACTTGGCGATGACTGTCTGGTTCAATCTGGCACAGTCATCGGCTCAGACGGTTTCGGTTACGCGAACGATAAAGGCGAGTGGATCAAAATTCCTCAGCTTGGTTCAGTGCGCATCGGTAATCGTGTTGAGATTGGTGCATGTACCACGATTGACCGTGGTGCGCTTGAAGACACCATCATTGAAGACAACGTGATTCTTGATAACCAGCTTCAAATCGCTCATAACGTGCAGATCGGATATGGTACCGTGATGCCAGGTGGTACTATTGTCGCTGGCAGTACCAAAATTGGTAAATACTGCCAGATCGGCGGCGCGTCGGTTCTTAACGGACATATTACGATTGCAGATGGCGTAGCTATCACCGGTATGGGCATGGTTATGCGCAGTATCGAAGAGAAAGGCTTGTATTCGTCAGGTATTCCACTGCAAACGAACCGAGAGTGGCGTAAGACGGCAACTCGAGTTCATCGCATTGACGATATGAACAAACGCCTGAAAGCTGTTGAGAAGCAGCTGGAACCGAAAGAAGAATCTTAGTTCCATAATTCTGAACAAAGACTCGCGAAATGCGGGTCTTTTTCTTCTATAATGACGCGCTATAAGTAGATTTATCACCAAGCTGGTATACACTTTGCAGGCATTTCCTGATTAAGTGGCTTTTGCCGCTGCCTTGCCATCTTGGTTGTTGAGTATTGATATAGGAAGACGACTTTGACTACTGAAAAGAAAACGATGAACATCTCTGAAATTCAAGAGCTACTACCTCATCGCTACCCATTCTTATTGATCGACCGAGTGATTGACTTCCAAGAAGAGAAGTACCTTCACGCGATTAAAAACGTGTCGGTTAACGAACCTCAGTTCACAGGTCACTTTCCACAATTGCCAGTCTTCCCAGGTGTTCTTATTCTGGAAGCGATGGCGCAGGCGACAGGCTTACTTGCATTTAAATCATTTGGTGCGCCAACTGAAAATGAGCTGTACTACTTCGCAAGTGTTGACGGTGCAAAATTCCGTAAACCAGTAGTACCAGGCGACCAAATGATTATTGAAGTAGAATTTTTGAAAGAGCGTCGCGGCATTGCTGCATTCAAAGGTGTAGCGAAGGTTGACGGCGAAGTAGTATGTTCAGCAGAGCTGAAGTGTGCTCGTCGAGAGTTTTAATATGATTCATGAAACCGCTAAAATCCACCCAGCTGCGGTGGTAGAAGAAGGCGCGAAAATTGGCGCTAACGTGACTGTTGGTCCATTCACTTACATCACCTCAACGGTAGAGATCGGTGAAGGTACGGAAGTGATGTCTCACGTAGTGATCAAAGGTCACACCACAATTGGTAAAGACAACCGCATTTTCCCACATGCTGTCATTGGTGAAGAAAACCAAGATAAGAAGTACGGTGGCGAAGATACAACAGTGGTTATCGGTGACCGCAACGTGATTCGTGAAGCGGTTCAGGTTCATCGTGGCACTGTCCAAGACAAAGCAACCACTGTGATTGGTGATGATAACTTGCTGTGTGTTAACGCGCACATTGCTCACGATGTTATCGTTGGTAACCATACTCACATTGGCAACAACGCGATTCTTGGCGGTCACGTAACGGTTGATGACCATGCTGGCGTTATGGCACTTTCTGCGATTCACCCATTCTGTACGGTAGGTGCTTACGCTTACGTTGGCGGCTGTTCTGCAGTTGTTCAGGATGTACCAGCTTACGTACTTGCACAAGGTAACCATGCGACACCATTTGGTTTGAACTTGGTTGGTTTGAAGCGTAACGGTTTTGAAAAACCAGAAATCCGTGCATTGCAAAAAGCGTACAAAGAGCTTTACCGCTCAGGTAAAACGCTAGAAGAAGTGAAACCGATCCTTGCTGAAATGGCACAAGAGTGGCCAGCAGTAAAACGTTTCTCAGACATTCTGGAAACAACGGAACGTGGCATCATTCGTTAATTTACGAATGTGCGGTTAATGAGAAAAGATCGCGCCCAATTGGGCTGCGGTCTTTTTGTGTTTTATGGATAGGGTAAAATAGCAAGATCCTCGGATATTACTCTCTATCCATAGCGCATAGGAAAAAGCGAAAGAAAGATGGAAAGACCACTACGTATTGGCATCATTGCCGGAGAACTGTCAGGCGATACTCTTGGCGAAGGCTTCATCAAAGCAGTTAAAGAACAATACCCAGATGCAGAATTTGTCGGTATTGGCGGCCCTAAAATGATCGCGCAAGGCTGTGAGTCACTGTTTGAAATGGAAGAGTTGGCTGTGATGGGCTTGGTTGAAGTTCTGGGTCGCTTACCAAGATTATTAAAAGTGAAAGCAGAGCTGATTAAGTATTTCACTGCAAATCCGCCGGATGTCTTTGTAGGGATCGATGCACCAGACTTTAACCTACGTGTTGAGTTAGATTTAAAAAACGCAGGAATCAAAACGGTACACTACGTGAGCCCTTCTGTTTGGGCTTGGCGTCAAAAACGTATCTTCAAGATTGAAGCGGCAACCAACCTAGTATTGGCTTTCTTACCTTTCGAAAAAGCGTTTTACGACAAATTCAATGTGCCTTGTGAATTCATTGGTCACACATTGGCAGATGCCATTCCTCTGCATTCAGACAAGGCTCCTGCACGTGAGTTACTAGGTTTAAAACATGATAAACAATGGTTAGCGGTGCTTCCGGGGAGTCGTGGCAGTGAGTTGAAAATGCTCTCTCAACCGTTTATTGAAACCTGTAAAAAACTGCATCAGAAGTTCCCTGATCTTGGCTTTGTTGTTGCGTTAGTAAATCAGAAACGTCGCGAGCAATTCGAGCAAGCGTGGAAAGAGTATGCGCCAGAGTTGGATTTCAAACTGGTAGACGATACCGCTCGTAATGTGATTACGGCGTCTGATGCCGTGATGTTGGCGTCTGGTACGGTCGCGCTTGAGTGTATGTTGTTAAAACGACCAATGGTTGTAGGGTACCGTGTTAACGCGGTTACCGCCTTCTTAGCCAAGCGCCTGCTGAAAACCAAATACGTGTCATTACCAAACATTTTGTCGGATAGCGAGTTAGTAAAAGAATACCTGCAAGAAGAGTGCACTCCAGAAAACTTATTCACTGAAGTGTCTCGCTTACTAGAGAGCGATAACCAACAGATGTTGGATAAGTTTACGGAAATGCATCACTGGATACGCAAAGACGCGGACCAACAGGCTGCAAATGCGGTTCTAAAACTGATTGAAAAATAGAGATTTACCATGGCTGTAAAACCAAAAACGACCAAAGCGAAAGTAGAGCTCCCACCGTTTGAATACCCACAAGGTTACCAATTGGTTGCGGGTGTAGATGAAGTAGGGCGTGGGCCTCTTGTCGGCGACGTTGTTACCGCTGCGGTTATCTTAGATCCAAATAACCCAATTGAGGGTTTGAACGACTCGAAAAAGCTGAGCGAGAAAAAACGTCTCGCACTTCTGCCCGAAATTAAAGAGAAAGCCTTAGCTTGGGCGGTCGGTCGCTGTTCTCCTGAAGAAATTGACGAGCTTAACATATTGCAAGCCACCATGGTTGCCATGCAACGTGCAGTTGCCGGTTTGAAAGTGCAGCCAGACCTCGCACTTATCGATGGCAACCGCTGTCCGCAGTTGCCAATGGATTCCCAAGCGGTGGTGAAGGGTGATTTGCGAGTTGCGGAAATCAGCGCGGCTTCAATCATTGCAAAAGTGGTTCGTGACCAAGAAATGGAAGAATTGGACAAGCAATACCCACAGTTTGGTTTTGCAAAGCACAAAGGTTACCCAACCAAAGCGCACTTTGAAGCGATTGAAGAGCACGGCGTGATCAGTGAACATCGCAAGAGCTTCAAGCCAGTGAAGAAAGCGCTTGGTATTGAAGAATAATTAGCGGCTGCTTGGTGTTATAAGCCAGCCCTTAGGTTAGAATTCCCAACAAGATTTAGTTTTACGGTACCTGTTAATGTCAGATCCCAAGTTCATTCACCTTCGTGTCCATAGTGACTTCTCGATGGTGGATGGTATCAACAAAGTTCCACCGCTCGTTAAGAAAGTCGCCGAACTCGGCATGCCAGCAATGGCACTGACCGATTTCACCAACTTATGTGGTTTGGTGAAATATTACGGCACAGCTCACGGTAGTGGTGTTAAGCCAATCATTGGTGCAGACTTTAAAATGCAATCCGATGAGTTTGGCGAGGAACTGACACAACTGACCGTATTGGCGGCGGACAACACCGGTTATAAAAACCTAACATTGTTGATTTCCAAAGCGTATTTACGTGGTCACGTTCAACATCAGCCTGTTATCGATAAAGCATGGTTAGCGGAACTGTCAGAAGGACTTATCATTCTTTCTGGTGCGAAGAACGGTGAAATCGGTAAGGCATTGCTAAAAGGCAACCGTAAAGTTGTCGACAGCTGCGTCGAGTTTTATAACCAATACTTCCCTGACCGCTTCTATCTAGAATTGGTTCGAACCGGTCGCCCAGATGAAGAAACCTACCTTCACTTTGCGATTGAATTGGCAGAAGAGGTAGAACTGCCAGTTGTTGCAACTAACGAAGTGGTGTTCATCAGCGAAGACTTGTTTGATGCTCATGAAATCCGCGTTGCGATCCACGATGGTTACACCCTAGAGGATCCACGACGTCCAAAGAACTACAGTCCAGAGCAGTATTTGCGTACGGAAGAGGAAATGTGCGAGCTGTTTGCCGACATTCCTGAAGCGCTGGAAAACAGTGTCGAAATCGCTAAACGCTGTAATGTAACGGTTCGTCTCGGTGAATATTTCCTGCCAGCCTTCCCAACCGAAGGGATGGAAGAAACCGAATTCTTGGTGATGAAATCTCGTGAAGGCCTGGAAGAACGTCTTGAGTTCCTATTCCCAGACGAAGCCGAGCGTAAAGAGCGTCGACCAGAATACGACGATCGCCTTCAAATCGAACTCGACGTAATCAACCAAATGGGATTCCCGGGTTACTTCTTGATCGTAATGGAGTTCATCCAGTGGTCGAAGGACAATGCGATTCCAGTAGGCCCAGGTCGTGGTTCGGGTGCTGGTTCTTTGGTGGCATACGCACTGAAGATCACCGACCTTGACCCGTTGGAATATGACCTTCTTTTCGAACGTTTCTTGAACCCAGAACGTGTCTCTATGCCCGATTTCGACGTCGACTTCTGTATGGACAAACGTGACCAAGTTATTGACCACGTAGCAGAAATGTACGGTCGTGATGCGGTATCGCAGATCATCACGTTTGGTACCATGGCGGCAAAAGCGGTAATCCGCGACGTTGGCCGTGTATTGGGCCACCCATTTGGTTTCGTTGACCGTATCTCGAAACTGGTTCCGCCTGACCCAGGTATGACGCTAGAGAAAGCGTTTAAAGCTGAGCCAGCGCTACCAGAGCTTTACGACGCCGATGAAGAAGTCAAAGAGCTGATCGATAAGTGTCGTATCCTAGAGGGTTGTACACGAAATGCCGGTAAGCACGCGGGTGGTGTTGTAATTTCACCTACCACGATCACCGACTTTGCGCCGATTTATGCTGATGCGGAAGGCCACTTTCCCGTTACTCAGTTCGATAAGAACGACGTTGAAACCGCTGGCTTAGTTAAGTTTGACTTCTTGGGTCTGCGTACCTTAACCATCATCGACTGGGCACTGGGCCTGATTAACCCACGTTTAGAACGTGAGGGTAAAGAATCCGTTCAAATTGAATCGATCCCGCTGGTGGATCCGGCGTCTTTCCGACTATTACAAAACTCAGAAACTACTGCGGTATTCCAGCTGGAATCGCGTGGTATGAAAGAACTGATCAAACGTCTTCAGCCGGATTGTTTCGAAGACATCATCGCACTGGTAGCCCTCTTCCGTCCCGGTCCGCTACAGTCGGGCATGGTAGATAACTTTATCGACCGTAAACACGGCCGAGAAGCGATCTCTTATCCAGATGAAAAGTGGCAACACGAATCACTTAAAGAGATTCTGGATCCCACTTACGGCATCATCCTGTATCAAGAACAGGTAATGCAGATTGCACAGGTACTGTCTGGCTACACCCTTGGTGGTGCGGACATGCTTCGTCGTGCGATGGGTAAGAAAAAGCCAGAAGAGATGGCGAAGCAGCGTGCCACCTTTGAAGAAGGCGCGATTGCTAACGGCGTCGATGGCGAGTTGGCGATGAAAATCTTCGACTTGGTAGAAAAGTTTGCAGGTTACGGTTTTAACAAATCGCACTCGGCAGCTTATGCGTTGGTTTCTTACCAAACGCTATGGCTAAAGACGCACTTCCCAGCAGAGTTCATGGCAGCGGTAATGACCGCCGATATGGACAACACGGAAAAAGTCGTTGGCCTTGTAGACGAATGTTTCCGCATGAAACTGACCGTCTTACCGCCAGACATTAACTCCGGTTTATACCGCTTTAACGTGGATGAAAACGGCGCGATTGTTTACGGTATTGGCGCAATTAAAGGTGTGGGTGAAGGCCCAATTGATGCGATTTTAGAAGCGCGGAATAAAGGCGGTCACTTCATTGATCTGTTTGACTTCTGTGCGCGCATCGATCTGAAAAAGGTCAACAAACGCGTTATCGAAAAACTGATTTACGCGGGCGCACTTGACCGACTTGGTCCACATCGTGCGGCGTTGATGGCATCGTTGAATGACGCGGTCAAAGCGGCCAGCCAACATCACCAAGCTGAAGCATTTGGTCAGACTGATATGTTCGGCGTATTGACCGATGCTCCGGAAGAAGTGGAACACAAATACACCCAAGTTCCGGCGTGGCCAGAGAAAGTATGGTTAGAGGGTGAGCGTGAGACGCTAGGTTTGTATTTGACAGGCCACCCAGTAAACGCATACATAAAGGAACTAAATAAGTACGTTAGTTGTCGACTAAAAGATGCGACACCAACTCGACGTGATCAATCTGTGACCGTTGCGGGCTTGGTTATTGCAGCTCGTGTGATGACAACGAAGCGCGGAACACGCATCGGTTTGATGACTTTGGATGACAGAAGTGGTCGAATGGAAGTGATGTTGTTCTCGGATGCGCTCGATAGATATGCAGAACTTCTCGAAAAAGACAAAATTTTGGTCGTTTCTGGACAGGTCAGCTTTGATGACTTCAATGGTGGCCTTAAAATGTCGGCGCGTGAGGTCATGGATCTTGGTAGTGCACGTGAAAAATATGCACGTGGTTTGTCAGTATCCATCGATGCGAGCCAAATTAACGATAAATTCTTTGAGCAATTTACGCGTATTTTAGAACCGTACAAAGCCGGAACCGTACCTGTCAATGTATACTACCAGCGTGCCGACGCCAGAGCGCGGTTAACATTGGGCACCGAATGGCGAGTAACGCCAAGTGATACATTGCTAGACGATTTAAAACAGTTACTTGGCAAAGGCCAAGTAGAACTCGAATTTAACTAAAAATTCAGCGCAATATGTTAGACGCTGAGTCAAAAAGGATTCATAGATGAGCCTAAACTTTCTTGAATTTGAAAAGCCGATTGCAGAACTAGAAGCGAAAATTGAAGCGCTACGTGACGTATCTCGTCACGGTGGTGATTCTGCAGTTGACCTTGATAAAGAAATCGAACAGCTTGAGAAAAAGAGCCTAGAACTTAAGAAGAAAACCTTCAGCAACCTAGGCGCATGGGAAACAGCTCAACTGGCTCGTCACCCTTTACGTCCATACACATTGGATTACATCCAGCACGCGTTTGAAGAGTTTGACGAATTGGCGGGTGACCGTGCGTTCGCAGACGACCAAGCTATTGTTGGTGGTATCGCACGTCTTGAAGGCCGTCCAGTGATGATCATTGGTCACCAAAAAGGTCGTGAAACCAAAGAGAAAGTGAAGCGTAACTTTGGTATGCCTAAACCAGAAGGTTACCGTAAAGCACTGCGTCTGATGGAAATGGCTGAGCGTTTCAACATGCCTATCATCACTTTCATCGACACAGCTGGCGCATACCCAGGTGTTGGCGCGGAAGAGCGCGGTCAATCTGAAGCAATCGCAAAAAACCTAAAAGTGATGTCTGGTCTTAAAGTACCAGTAATCTGTAACGTGGTGGGCGAAGGTGGTTCAGGCGGTGCACTTGCTATTGGTGTAGGCGACTACGTGAACATGCTTCAGTACTCAACGTACTCAGTAATCTCTCCAGAAGGTTGTGCTTCAATCCTATGGCGTGATTCAGACAAAGCACCTCAAGCAGCAGACGCAATGGGTCTAACTGCTCCTCGTCTAAAAGAGCTTGAGCTTATCGACGAAATCATCGAAGAGCCATTAGGTGGTGCACATCGTGACCACGTTCAAATGGCGGCGAATATGAAAGCAAATCTGCTTCGTCAGCTAGAAGACCTAGAACAGCTGGATCACGAAACGCTACTTGAGCGCCGTTACCAGCGTCTAATGAACTACGGTTACTGCTAAATTACGGTCACTGTTAAGCGCTAGCTGATCTCTCTTGAGATAACAGATAAAATAGAAAGGGTTGGGCATGTGTCCAGCCCTTTTTTTGTTTCTACCGGATTGCTTATGGAATCGCTTTACTCAAATTTTGCTCAAGTTCTCGACCGCTATCATCAACCAAACACTAAGATCGTTTTGGCGTTCAGTGGTGGGGTGGATTCGCGTCTGTTGCTTGAGCTGTTGAGTCGTTACCAACAAGCGCGTTCAGCAGACGGTAGCTCTGCAGATTCCCAACTAATAAACTGTCATGCTGTGTATGTTCATCATGGTTTGAGTGTGAATGCTGATGATTGGGCACAAAAGTGCAAGCAATGGGCACAGCAAGCTGGGTTCTCATGTTCCGTTGAACGCGTGAACCTAGATATTAACAGTGGTGAAAGCATTGAGCTTTTAGCTCGTGAAGCGCGCTATCAAGCTCTGGCGAAGCACATCGCAGTCGGTGACTTACTGCTGACCGGTCAACATGCCGATGATCAGGTCGAAACCTTCTTATTGGCACTAAAACGTGGCAGTGGACCGAAAGGGTTGTCGTCGATGGCAGAAAGTATGCCGTTTGCTAGTGGGACATTAATACGCCCATTACTGACCATTAAGCGAGAGCAAATCGAAGCGGCAGCCAGAGAGCAAAAACTGGATTGGGTAGAAGACGAAAGTAACCAAGATATTCGTTACGATCGTAACTTCCTCCGTCATCGCATTGTGCCTGAGCTATCTGAACGTTGGCCGAGCATCCACCAAGCGGTGCAACGCAGTGCGACTTTGTGTGCCCAGCAAGAGACCTTGCTAGATGAGTTGCTCGAAGCGGCATTCAATCAGGCAATGCAGCCGGATTTGAGTTTGAGTATTGACGTTTTAACGGCACACAGTGAGTTGGCGCGCGCACGTTTGATTCGTATGTGGCTGGCAAAACTCAATGCCAATATGCCGTCTCAAGTGCAGTTGAACCTGATTTGGGATGAAGTGGCGCGGGCTCAACAGCACGCCAACCCAAAATTGAAGATCAAGCGAGGTGAAGTGCGCCGCTTTCAACATCGACTCTACTGGGTCACTGAAACTTCAGATGTGACCTCGTGGCAAGCCGAGTGCCCTTTGAATACGCCTCTAAAGCTTCCTGAGCCGTTAGGGGAGCTTGAGTTGAGTACCAAGTCATGTGAGCTAAGTATTACCCTACCTGCGCACCCAGAGCGACTTAGAATTACATTTAACCCTGAAGGCTTGTCTGCACACCCGACGACTCGTCACCACAGTCGTAAGCTGAAAAAACTCTTTCAGGAATACAATGTGCCGAGCTGGCGACGTCGTCAAATTCCAATTCTAATGTATGAAGATAAAGTGGTTGCCGTCGCTGGCCTGTTCGTTGATCAAGCCTTTAGTGGTCAAGACTGTGAACTGATCTGGCGCAAGATGTTGTAATTCATGCAACAATATCGGTTATAAAACAAAAATATCTTTAAATAATAATCGATTAGGTGAAGCAATGAAGAAAATAATTATGGGCGCAGGAATCGCGCTAGCCATGTTAAGTGGGCAGGCAATGGCGGCAGGCGATGTGGCTGCTGGCCAAGCAAAAGCTGGCGTTTGTGCTGCTTGTCATGGACCAGATGGAATTGCTGTGATTCCTGGCTACCCAAACTTAAAAGGTCAAAATGAGCAGTACATTGCTAGCTCAATTAAGGCATACAAAGCAGGCCAGCGCACTGGTGGTTTAGCCGCGGTGATGCAAGCACAAGCAAGTTTGCTGTCTGATGAAGACATTGCTAACTTGGCGGCATACTATGCGAGCTTGAAGTAAGCGCGGTTTGTAGCTGTAACCCAGACAAAGATTTAGACCAAGCCAGAGCCAGTGCTCTGGCTTTTCGTTTTGGGCATTTGGGATTGCTGATTGCGCGACTTTGTTACATTCATCGGCAAATAAATCCCACCAGTGTCAGGATTTTCAGGTGCTTGGTCACAACAAGGATTGAATGTTGTGAGGCGCTAACCGATAATATGCGCAAACGATTGAAGCTTAAGGGATGAACATGAAAAAGATTGAAGCGATTATCAAGCCATTCAAATTGGATGATGTTCGAGAAGCATTGGCTGAAGTAGGCATTACAGGGATGACCGTCTCTGAAGTGAAAGGCTTTGGTCGTCAGAAAGGTCACACAGAATTGTACCGCGGTGCAGAGTACATGGTGGATTTCCTTCCTAAAGTGAAGCTAGAAATCGTAGTGACGGAAGACGTTGCAGACAAGTGTGTAGAAACCATCATCGAAACGGCGCAAACCGGTAAGATTGGTGACGGTAAGATCTTCGTAACAGACGTCGAACGCGTAGTGCGTATCCGTACTGGTGAAGAAGACGAAGATGCGATCTAATCTGTTATCCAGATAGATATAAGATTTCACTACAGCATATGGTGAAAATTTGAGTAAGCTAAGAGGGAGCCGACTGGGGCTCCTTTTTTATTATGCGCATTTTATGCGTGCCATTTTTGTATTTAGGTAAGCCTATGTATCCGCGTTTAGCTTTTGCGTTAGTTTTTCTTATTATTACTGCGGTGGTGAGCTTTCAGGTGATTTTTACCGTGCCAGAGCAACCACAAATTATTACTCAAACAGGGGCGAACATTAAGCAAGATATCCGCTGCATGGAGTTTGATAAGCCGCAAGTGCTAGATAAGGATGGCGAGCTAAATGTCTTAGTGTGGAACATTTACAAACAAAACCGAGACAACTGGAAGCAAGCGTTGGATACATTCTCCGTTAATAAACAGTTGCTCTTGTTACAAGAAGCAAGCTTAACGGACGACTTCAAAAGCTGGCTGGTGGAAGGGCATTGGGTCAGTAATCAAGTCAGTGCGTTTAAAGCATTAGGAAGTGGTGCTGGTGTGATCAGCATTGCGCAAAAAGAGCCCATTCTCGCTTGTGCGTACACATCGAAAGAACCGTGGTTGCGCTTGCCGAAATCGGCACTGTATAGCAAATACAGGCTTAGCAATGGTGAAACCTTAGCGGTGGTGAACATTCACGCGATCAACTTTACCGTTGGTACCGAGGAATACACTTCGCAATTGTCTGCGTTAGAAAGGGTATTGAAAGAGCACAAAGGCCCGATTTTGTTTGCGGGGGATTTCAATAGTTGGAGTGAAGAGCGCGTGATGGCAATGAAGAAAGCACTCCAAAAAGCCAATCTACAAGAAGCAAAGTTCAGCCAAGACAATCGAACTCAGTTCATTACAGGCTTGCCGCTTGATCATGTGTTTTATCGCGGGTTAACCCTCAAAAACGCGAAAGCGCCGCAGAGCGACGCTTCCGATCATAATCCACTGTTGGTGTCGTTTACGTTAAGCGACTAACGGATTACCTTGGTCCATTAAGCGATAACGATGTACAACGCCCAAATTACGTAAAACGCAATCCAAGGCAGGCTCGCAATCACAAGAGCCTGTCCGCGTTCGAACTCTGTCCAAGTCAAAACTACACCATAGCCAAGCACGATATACCATGGCAATAGCAATGGTAATGAGCTTGCAAAGTGTGACCAATCACTGGTCAAAGGTAACTTTAGTAACCCGTTTAGGCTATTCAAATCGGCAGCGTAAGTCATCACCTGACCATGCTTCAGTAATAAGCTCGCGTAGCTTGCAATATCGCCCAACACGGCTGGGAATAAAATCGCACTCGCAGCAGCGAACCATTTCCAGTAACCGTATTGCTGTTTACTTGCCTTGGTTGCAAGAAAGAACCACAGCGCTAATAGCAGCAGTGTTGCAAAACGATTGAATACGTCATTGATGATCGCACTTGCCATCAGCGTGTTTGGCTCCAGCAACTCGATTTGCTTTGGATCGATCTGTTGGAACTGAGCGGTCAGTTGATCACTTAACCAAGTAAAATCCACATTCGAGAAGTAGGCGCCCCAGAATAGGAATGGGCTGAGCATCAAAATGATGAACGGCTGCCACCCCCAACCTCCGCGCTGATACAGCGCTAAGAAGCAAGATGTTGGCGATCGGAAGATATCCAACAACATGATAAGTGGGTTACTCGACGGGTTCATACACTTACCTTAGTTACATCAACATACAACTTAAGCTTCTGACCTGGTTTCAGGTACTTCTGCTTTTGAAGAGAATTCCATTTCACGATGTCGTTACCCTTCACCTTAAACTTGGTTGCAATACCACTGATGGTGTCGCCAGAACGTACGTTGTAGAACACGGTACGAATCACTGCGCCTTTATCAGAGTTCTTCCAAATCACCAGTTTTTGGCCAACGCGCAAGGTGTCTTTTGGTCCCATGCCGTTCCATTTTGCCAAAGACTTATGAGAAACCTTGTTCTCTTTTGCGATTGACCACAAGCTCTCGCCTGATTGCACAACGTGAGTCAGTTTGAATTGACCACGAGATTGAGATTGCGTTTTGTTCAGGCGATTTTCAGCAGTTAAGGCGTACTTTGTATCGTCTTTTGTCGACGTTGGGATCATTAGGTACTGACCAACGCGGATATTGTTGTTCGATAGGCCGTTAGCACGTTGGATAACTTTCGTTGTCGTACCGTACTTCTGAGCCAATACGCTGAGCGAGTCACCAGACTTCACTTTATAGCGTGCGACCTTCATGCCTTTACCACGGTTCTTCTTCACTTGAGCAAGGAACTGATCCTTTTTCTCGATAGGAATAAGAAGTTGGTGTGGGCCGTCAGGTGCAGTAGACCATTGGTTATATGCTGGGTTGTAACCTTGCAGCTCCTTAACACCAATTCCGGCGTAGTCTGCCGCAATTGCTAGGTCTAGTTGTTCTTTTGGATCAACCTGAGTCAGAACTGGCTTGTTCGGGATCGGCGGAATGTCGATGCCGTACTTATCTTGGTTCGCAATGATGTCCGCTAGTGCAAGCAGTTTAGGAACGTAACTGCTGGTCTCTTTTGGAAGATCCAAAGAGAAGAAGTCCGTTGGTTTGCCTAGCTTTTTGTTCTTACGAATTGCGCTCGATACACGGCCACCACCACTGTTGTAAGCCGCAATCGCTTGATCCCAGTTGCCGTCAAAACGCTTGCTTTGCTGCTCTAGGTAATCCAGTGCTGCATCGGTAGAAGCATAAACATCACGGCGACCGTCGTACCAGTAGTTCTGATCTAGACCCATCATTTTGCCGGTGCCTGGAACGAACTGCCACAAACCTGCTGCACTGCCGTGCGAGTAGGCAAAAGCATCAAATGAGCTTTCTACGATCGGTAGCAGCGCCAGTTCCATCGGAAGGCCACGTTCTTCGATACGGGTGGTAATCATGTACAAAAACGGCTGTGCACGTTCAGATACTGTGCGCAGGTGGTTAGGATGCTTTAAATACCAAGTGCGGTAGTAAGCCACTTTCTTGTTGTCAGGAATGTCCATTTCAAGTTGCATGCCGATACGTCGCCACACATCGTCTTGTTCCTGAGGGGAAAGGGCTTTTGGCGTCTCTTTAGCAGGTTTCTTTGCTATCGATTGCTTTTTCTCGGAGTCAGCCTGAGCTGTTTTTTGCTTAACAGCTTGTTCTGACTTATTGGTTTCTGGTGTTGGAGTGCTTGCAGAATCTGACTGTGTCAATTGACAGCCAGATAATAGTAACGCCAACGCCCAACTGTACTTCAAACGCATGGTTTCAGCCTATTTAGGGCCTGTTTATCTTCTCCTGCCTGTCGCGCAACAAAGTGCGTGGCAGTCGCAAGATAATAGACATCTTGTAACACTAACTAAGGGTAGAGGCGGTTTTGCCGCTACTTTATGCGTTTGGGTGAAATACAAACAGATTTATATCAGCCCCAAACGCAATAGAAGCGCCAGAGGCGCTTCTATGAAAATCAGCTCACGATAATACTTGCGTCTAGCAAAGTTACAAGCAGAAAATGGTTAAAATTCGTTCTTCCACTCACGTAAAGCTGTAAAAACCGAGCATGGGTCGCTATTTTGGATACGGTTTGTTACAGATTTTATGACCTCTGCGTTCGTTGCACGCAGGAATGGGTTAATTAACTTCTCTTTGCGTAACGTCGTAGGAAGGGTAGGAATATTTAATCCGCGTAGACGGTTTACATCATCACGGTATTGACGCAAATGTTCATTGTCCGGCTCAACCGCCAGCGCAAATGCTACATTACTTGCCGTGTATTCATGTGCGCAGAACACTTCTGTCTCTTCCGGCAGTTTCATTATTTTGCTTAGTGACTCAAACATCTGCTCTGGTGTGCCTTCAAAGATTCGGCCACAACCCGCCGAGAACAGCACGTCACCACAGAACAACTTACCGTCACCAACATAGCCAATGTGACCTAATGTGTGGCCAGGCAGCCCCAGTACCATGAAGATTTCGCCAAACAGTTCTAGCTTGTCGCCTTCTTCCATTGCGTTGGTTAAGGTTGGAATTGGCTCTGCTTTCGGACCAACCACTGCAACATGAGGAAACGCATGAACTAAATCTGGAACGCCACCAATGTGATCGTTGTGGTGGTGTGTAATTAAGATCGCTTCTAAAGTTAACTCGTTAGCCTGCAAATATTCCAACACTGGCTTAGCATCGCCCGGATCAACCACGGCGCATCGCTTATCGCTATTTTGAATCAGCCAGATGTAATTATCATTAAATGCGGGTATGCTTTTGATCTCTAACACGTTCGTTCTCCGTCACCCTTTTAAGTCAGGTGGTTAATGAAACCAGCACTCAGCAACAAAACTTTACAGCACCCGTCGACCTGGTCAGAAATGAATAACGGCCCGTGGGTACTTGAGTCAATCCAAACCCGACTCGACGAGTGGTGTCCGAAATTGTTCGGTTACCACATGCTTAAATTGGGCGGGTTGAGCTGTGAGCTAACCAGCTGTAGTTGTAACATTCAACACCAAGTCAACGTAGATATCCAGAACCCGTTGCATAATGTCATTGCAGATGGTTACGAATTACCCTTTTTAGAGAAAAGCTTTGATGTTGCGGTCCTCGCCCATCAGCTTGACTATGCAAGTGATCCCCATCGACTGCTGCGAGAAGTCGATCGCGTCATGATGGATGATGGTTATCTTATTATTACGGGATTCAACCCAATCAGTTTCACTGGACTTGCGAGTTTGTTGCCTTGGCGCAGAAATAATTTGCCTTGGAGTGGACGAATGTTCACCGCGAACCGGATTAAAGACTGGTTAGGGGTATTGAACTATCAGGTGATTCATTGCGAGCGTTATGCTCTGTTTCCTATGACACGTTACAAAACCATGTGGACATGGTTGGAAAACAGCTTGGGGGATTGGGCATCGCCGGCGGGGAGTTTGTATTACATCGTCGCTCGTAAGCGAACTTACCCTCTCAAACCTATCAAGCCACATTGGCGTTTGAAGAGAAAGTTAACACCACTGGGCGTGATGAACAGAGAGGGCAGTGCGGTAGAAAAGGTATCAAGCAGTAAAAACTAAGACGCTTGGTAACCGGTATCTTCTTCGGTTGGGTTTTCTGCGGCTGTGCGTGCTAATTCATCACACATTTCGTTTTCACGATGACCCGCGTGGCCTTTAACCCAGCGCCAATCCACTTGGTGGCGAGCAGTCTCTTTATCCAATGCCTGCCATAAATCGGCATTTTTCACAGGTTTTTTATCTGACGTTTTCCAACCGCGTTTCTTCCAGTTGTGGATCCATTGCGTAATGCCTTGGCGCACGTACTGACTATCGGTAGTCAACGTCACTTGGCACGGCTCTTTTAGCGTTTGTAACGCCACAACAGCGGCCAACATTTCCATACGGTTGTTTGTGGTGAGCGTGTAGCCTTTGGCGAGGGTCTTTTCTGTTTGCTTATAACGCAAGACAATGCCGTAACCGCCAGGGCCTGGATTTCCTAAACAAGATCCGTCTGTGAAAATCTCAACGTGTTTGGTCATATTTTTGGTACTATTAGCCGAAACATTTAATAAAGCATAGTCTGACACACATAACCTTATGAATACCAGCAGCAATTCTGAACATAATCGTATTGTCGTTCTCGATACCGAAACCACGGGTATGAACCTAGAAGGTGGTCCTCACTACATGGGTCACCGCATCATCGAAATTGGTGCCGTGGAGATCATCAACCGTAAGCTGACTGGTCGTCACTTTCACGTTTACCTAAAACCTGACCGTGAAATCCAACCAGACGCGATTGAAGTCCACGGTATTACCGATGACTTCTTGGTCGACAAGCCAGATTACTCAGCCGTACACCAAGAGTTTCTCGACTTTATCAAAGGTGCCGAGCTGGTTGCCCACAACGCGCCCTTCGATACCGGCTTCATGGACTATGAGTTTGAAATGCTCAATCCAAGCATTGGTAAGACGGATGACTACTGTAAGGTGACCGATACCCTTGCCATGGCGAAGAAAATCTTCCCGGGCAAGCGAAACAACCTCGACGTCTTGTGTGAACGTTACGGCATTGATAACTCACACCGTACTCTCCACGGGGCATTGCTCGATGCGGAGATTCTAGCTGACGTTTACCTCCTAATGACGGGTGGTCAAACGAGTCTAGAATTCAACGCCAACAAAAAAGACGGTGAAGCGGAAGGCATTCGTCGTGTTGAAGGAAGAAAAGCGCTAAAGGTTTTGCGTGCAACTGCCGATGAAGTAGAAGCACACCAGAAAAGACTCGAACTGGTGAACGACAGTATTTGGTAGTTATTAGGAGAGACTATGTTGAGGGCTTTGTCAGTCGCTATTTTAGCGTTCTGGAGTTGTTTCGCGTTTGCTGCGAGCGAGTCCGCCATGTCTTTGTTAGATAACCGCTTTCGTGTCGATCCCACCATCGAACAGATTACTTTTTTGGTTTATCGTGAACAGAGCTCTCAGCCCGTCGTCCTTGTCCGCCCCGATGGTAAAAAATATTACGCTTGGGGCACCTACGACAACGTTCGTTGGTATCAAGAATCTTCCCTCGACATCATCTCGATAGATAAACCCATGCCGGGTCCTTGGCAGGCCGTCGGCAAAGTTACCCCGAAAAATAACATCCGTCTGATTTCGCACCTCAAGCTCAGCACCGATGTGTTTCCAAACCGCCTTTACAATAGCGAAGCTCTAAAATTTACCGCACGTTTGACCTCAGACGATAAGCCGCTTGTACTGCGTGATTTCCTAGACCGGGTAAACCTGCGTGTGACTTTTACTAAGTTTGTTGAGAACGAAGACGAACTGATCAAAGAAGCGCGCCCTGTACCAATGGTGATTGGCGAATTTGCCGATGATGGCCGAGATCTTGATGAAAAAGCAGGCGATGGTGTATTTACCGTTCAACTGCCGATTGATGTCGAACCGGGTAAATACCGCGCGCGCATTACTTCTGGCAACGGCGTGTTCCTGCGAGCACAAGAACAAGTGGTACTGGTATACCCATCTCCAATCTCACGTACTTTCATTCAATCTCGTCATGCAGACCAACCTCATCAGCTGGTGGTTAGTGGTGAGCAAGGCATGATCACGCCCGGAACCATTGCCGTAAACGTTGAGCAAGAAGCACCAGACGGCTTTATCAGTTACAGCCAAGGTCAGGTGTCGGCTGATGGTTCTAAAACCACATTGAAGATGGATAACGATCCTGAACTTGGCAAATATTCATGGCACGGTGAAGTCTTTGCTACCGACTTGTCTACCAAGCGCTCATTGGTGTTCCCAATTAAAGAGCAGACGTTCAGTGTGGTCGACGAAGTGGATCTAGAAGCCGCACGTCTTGCTAAAGAAGCAGAGCTTGCCGAGCAACGCCGCATCGAAATGGAAAAACGCATCATCGCCGAGCGCGAAGCCGAACGTAAGCGTAGCATGATCATCATCGCCATCGGCAACGTGATTGCATTGATTCTGGTGATTCTATTCTGGATCATCTGGAGCAAGCTCAAGGCCAAACGCCAAGCCATGCCAGAGATGCAGTTAGAAGTGCCGAAGAAGTAGGGCGCAAGAATTTAAATAGAAAACGGAGCCGATTGGCTCCGTTTTACTTTTTATGGCGCATCTAATTTTGTGACACTCTTGGCGAAGGTTATGAATGTCGGTTCGATTTGCAAAATCATTCGTGATATTCACTAAGTGGGTTAAAGCTGATTTGAGTGTGAAAGCTCTAAGCTCTACATCTCAGAGAAGCTAGGTGACTAGGAGGCCTCTTATGAAGTACAAAAAACGTCGGACGTACAAATACAACCTTCATTCCGAAGAACAGATTGAAACTGGTATTACCCTCGCACAGCCTTTCGATAGTGCGTTTCTGAGTCTATCAGAGCAAGGTTGGCTGACGATTAAGAAAGGCTATTCATGGGATGGGGCGAGTGGTCCAGCGATTGATACCAAGAACATTCTTAAAGCGTCTTTGGTGCATGATGCGTTGTATCAGCTCATGAGGGAGGAAGTATTGCCGCAAAGCAGTCGAGAGCAAGCGGATAGGCTTCTACGTCAAATATGCCTTGAACATGGCATGTCGAATCTTAGAGCGACGTACATCTATTACGGAGTTAGAGTATTTGGCGGATGTTTTTCCAAGCCGGATCTTTTGTCTGCCTAGTTAAGCTCTCTTGGTGAGTAGATTCTGAATCACGTTCGTTCCTCACTGTTCAGAATGACGAAAGCCCAGGAACATTGTGCGTGTAGTAACCTGACAACTCAAAGTAAACTGTCATTCTAGCGAGCTCCAGCGAGACTAAGAGTCTATTGTTAGCGCGCTGGGGCGTTTGTTTCTTCACCCTCCACAGAGTACTCGGCAGTAGGTTCTAGTATGCACACACAATCACTTCGCTGTTCCTTTGCATATCTATGCTAGACTCACGCCATCAGCTATATGAATGACTTCTCATTTGTTTACCTGAGGGCAGCAATTGGGCTGCTGTATTCTTATTAAAGGCACAAAAATGAGCAAATTAACTTCAGCTGAACGTAAAGCGCGTGACAACGAACGTTTCTCTCAACGCGTGAATGAGCGCCGTGAAAAAGGTGAAGATGTCGTTGCGTACGCATTGGCGAACAAAAAGGCTGTGAAGTTCCTGACTAAGTCAGAGAAGAAAGATTTGAACGAACGCAAAGCGACGCTTCAAGAAGAACTTAAGCTGAAAGAGCAGGAAGAACTGCGCAGAATTGAACAGTCGTTTATTGTTGAAGAAGATAACGAACAATAAACGCTTCTTTGCTAACACCGTGTTGTGCGTAGCAGATATTCAATAAAAAACGGGAGCCTCGGCTCCCGTTTTGCTTTCTTATTTATCGTTTAAGTCATCATTCGCTTAAGCGACGTTTTCCATTTGAGGGTAAAGCGGCTTTGCGGCCAATAGCTCTGGCTCAAAATCGTCTACGTTGATGGTGTCTAGGCGATGCTGTTCCGCTTCTCTTAGCAGATCTGCTTCTTCCTGAGTAATTACGCCTTGTTCTAGACCTTCTTGAGCAATCACATCCAAACGCATGAATGGACGGCGTTTGCCTTGCGCTTTACATATTTTGTCGAACACAGGCTCAGCTTGAAGAATCACAGACAGTGCCAACTCAATCTTACCTGCAGCGTTGTGTTCCGTTGGTTCTAGGTACTGACCACGACCAATACGTGAACGTGTTGCACTTGGCGTTTGTAGAATACGCGCCACTTTACTGTCTAGCTTATCACTTGGTGCTTTGCGCACTCGGCCAAATGGCATGATCAATACACGCAGTGCACGACCAATCACTTTGTTCGGAAAGTTTGCTAGGAACTCATCAATGGCAGCTTCGCTTTGTTTTAAGCTGTCTTGCAAGCCCCAATGTACCAATGGCAAGTCTTCAACAGGGCGGCCATCCTGCTCGAAGCGTTTCAATGTTGCAGAGCTCAAGTATAGCTGACTTAAAATGTCACCAAGACGCGCAGACAGACGTTCTTTACGCTTCAACGAACCACCTAGTACTGCCATCGAGATATCCGATAGTAGAGCAAGGTTTGCGCTGTAACGGTTCAATTGTTGGTAGTAACGCTTGGTTGCGTCTTTGGTTGGTGACGTTGAACCTAAACCATCACTTAGACCAAACCAGATGCTGCGAACTAGGTTACTCATGGTAAAGCTCACGTGACCCGCTAGTGCTTTGTCGAACTTCTCAACCGCATCGCCAGCGTCAGAATAAGCAGCATTCATCTCTTCAAGAACGTAAGGGTGACAACGAATCGCGCCCTGACCGAAGATGATCATTGAACGAGTTAGGATGTTCGCACCTTCTACGGTTACCGCGATTGGTGCACCTTGGTAACCACGTGCTAGGAAGTTAGAAGGACCCATACAGATGCCTTTACCACCTACGATATCCATCGCGTCGATGATGCTTTGCTGACCACGATGCGTACAGTGGTACTTCACGATAGCTGAGATAACCGAAGGTTTTTCACCTAGGTCGATACCTGCCACGGTTAGGTTGCTGGCTGCATCCATCACGTAAGCGTTACCACCTAGACGTGCTAATGGCTCTTCTACGCCTTCCATGTGACCGATAGGCTGTTTGAACTGACGACGAATGCGCGAGTAAGCACCTGTCGCCATCGCAGCGGTTTTGATGCCGCCTGTTGAGTTTGAAGGTAGCGTGATACCACGACCAACTGATAGACATTCAACCAGCATACGCCAGCCTTGACCTGCCATTTTTTCACCGCCGATGATGAAGTCCATCGGTACGAAGATGTCTTTACCGCGAGTTGGGCCATTTTGGAATGGTACGTTAAGCGGGAAGTGACGGTTACCAATCTCAACGCCTTTAAGGTCAGTTGGGATTAGGGCACAAGTGATGCCAAGATCTTCTTGGTCACCTAGTAGGCCTTCTGGGTCACGCAGTTTGAATGCAAGACCAAGAACCGTTGCGACTGGCGCTAGAGTGATGTAACGCTTGTTCCAAGTTAGACGCATACCAAGGACTTCTTCACCTTGCCACTCGCCTTTACATACCACACCAAAATCTGGGATAGAGCCCGCATCGGAACCTGCTTCTGGGCTAGTCAGTGCAAAACATGGGATCTCTTTACCTTCAGCCAAGCGAGGTAAGTAATGATTTTTCTGCTCTTCTGTACCGTAGTGCTGCAGGAGTTCACCAGGACCTAATGAGTTCGGTACGCCAACCGTAGAAGACAGCACGCCAGAAACGCCAGTCAGTTTTTGCAGTACCAAAGATTGCGCGTATGCAGAGAATTCCAGACCACCGTATTTCTTTTTGATGATCATGGCGAAGAACTTGTTGTCTTTCAGGTATTGCCATACTTCTGGTGGCAAATCTGCAAGCTCGTGAGTGACTTGGTAGTCGTTCACCATGGCACACACTTCGTTAACTGGGCCATCTAGGAATGCACGCTCTTCTTTGCTCAGCTTAGGCGCTTTGATTGCGTGAAGCTTTTCCCATTCAGGTTTGCCCTTGAATAGCTCCGCTTCCCACCAGACCGTACCAGCGTCCAATGCTTCTTTCTCGGTCTGAGACATAGCAGGTAGGACTTTCTTAAACATCACGAGCGCTTTGCGGCTGATCAGTGATTGGCGAATGCCCGACACGGCGAATACCGCAACGGCAAGTACATAAAGTGCCCAGCCAATAACACCAACTGAGCCTGCGATCGTCAGTGCTAGCATGGCAGCAGTTAGCAGACTGACGGATTTCACGAGAGACATTCTGTGGTAGAGCGTTATGCCTAACACAACTGTCATCGCTACGATTGAGAGCAAGATGTCCATATGTTTTTTCCTTTTCAGACTTTATTAATGTTGTACGTCTGTATTTTGGTAAGAGGTCTAACCAGTTCTCATGAGTGTAATCAAAATATTAATAAAATGTAAAACCCAAGATTGGGTAAAAAGTGATCTATGTAGAGTTAAAATTCTAAAGTTGGGAGTTGAGTGATGATTTCGTAAGCAAGTTAACAAGTTTATTACCGCGATGAATCCAAATCTGTTGGTTCACTATCGACACTAATTCTCGTTTGTGGGTAAACTCAGAGTAATGAAATGTCCGGTGCGAGATTCGCATCAGAACAATTTGCCAAGCGAGAGCCTCAACCTCACTGCTGTGGCCGAAATAATAAAGAGAACGTCTTATGTACCAAGATCTGATTAGAAGTGAATTAAACGAAGCTGCTGAAGTTCTGAATAAGTTTTTAAGTGATGACCACAACATCGCGCAAATCGAAGCGGCAGCAAAAATGATTGCTGACTCATTCAAGCAAGATGGTAAAGTGTTGTCATGCGGTAACGGTGGTTCTCACTGTGACTCTATGCACTTTGCAGAAGAGCTAACAGGTCGTTACCGTGAAAACCGTCCGGGTTACGCTGGTATTGCTATTTCAGATCCAAGCCACCTATCTTGCGTTAGTAACGATTTTGGCTACGACTTCGTATTCTCTCGTTACGTTGAAGCAGTGGGCCGCAAAGGCGATGTTCTGTTTGGTTTGTCGACGTCAGGCAACTCAGGCAACATCCTAAAAGCGATTGAAGCCGCGCAAGCGAAAGGCATGAAGACAATCGCGCTGACCGGTAAAGATGGCGGCAAAATGGCTGGCCTAGCGGACATCGAGATTCGCGTACCACACTTTGGTTACGCAGACCGCATTCAGGAAGTACACATTAAGATTATTCACATCATCATTCAGTTGATTGAAAAAGAGATGGAATAAGCTTTTCAGCTTGGCCTCGTTTGGGCTTGGTGGTGTTTTAAGGTAAGGAGTTCGTTTAACCATGTGTGAATTGCTCGGCATGAGCGCAAATGTTCCAACCGATATTTGTTTCAGTTTTACTGGATTGATGCAGCGCGGTGGTCGCACTGGACCGCATCGTGATGGCTGGGGAATTACTTTCTATGAAGGAAAGGGTTTCCGAACATTCAAAGATCCAAACCCTAGTTGTGATTCTCAGATCGCTGAGTTGGTGCAGAACTACCCGATAAAAAGTCGTGCGGTGGTTAGCCACATTCGCCAAGCAAACCGAGGCGGAGTGAATTTAGAGAACACGCACCCATTTACGCGTGAGCTGTGGGGACGCTACTGGACTTTTGCACACAATGGTCAGCTGACTGACTACCAAGATTTGTATACGGGTCGTCACCGTCCGGTGGGAGAAACCGACAGCGAAATGGCTTTCTGTTGGCTGCTCAAACAGATGGAAGATAAATACCCTGAGCCACCTCAGGATATGGAGTCGGTCTTTACTTATGTTGCTCAGTGTTGCGATAAGTTGAGAGACAAGGGCGTGTTTAACATGCTGCTCAGTGACGGTGAGTTTGTGATGACTTACTGTACCAACCATCTGTATTGGATTACGCGTCGCGCACCATTTGGCAAAGCGGCCCTATTGGATGAAGATGTCGAAATCAACTTCCAAGAAGAGACCACGCCAAATGATGTGGTTTCTGTGATTGCGACTCAACCATTAACTGGCAATGAGGCATGGCAACGAATGAAACCGGGTGAGTTTGGTTTATTCCATGTCGGAGAATTGGTGTTGAATAATGCCAAGGCTCTGGAGGATGTCCCCTTTGCAGCGCCGAAGCCGGGTAACCAAGCACCGACAGAACCGTTGGAGTGATGGTTTTCTCGCAGTAAAACATTTGAATAAAACAAAAGGCAGCCTGATGGCTGCCTTTTTACGTTTGGTGTTTGGAATTAAGAGTTACTCGGCGGCGTAGCCGTGAGCTCCTAGCTCAAAACCATCGAGATACGCTTTGCCCTCGGTCATCGACAATCGCCCTTCGACTAACCACTTAGTCACCATTGGATAGATGTTGTGCTCTTGCGTTTGTACGCGCGCGGCTAGGGCATCGGTATCGTCGTCTTCAAAGACGGGTACTTTGGCTTGTAGTACTACAGGGCCGCCGTCTAACTCTTCTGTGACAAAGTGTACGCTGGTGCCGTGTTCTTTATCGCCAGCATCAATAGCGCGCTGGTGGGTGTGTAGCCCCGGATACTTAGGCAAAAGGGAAGGGTGGATGTTGATCATTTTACCCAGGTAGTGGGAAACAAACGCGCCACTGAGAATACGCATGTAACCTGCAAGTACAATCACATCCGGTTGGTATTCATCTATTTGTTTCATCAGTTCAGCATCAAAGTCTTCACGGGATTCGAATGCTTTTGGATCGACAAAATGCCCATTCACATCAAACTGTTTTGCGCGCTCTAAACCATAAGCGTCAGCTTTATTGGAGAACACCGCTGCGACTTGTGCATTTGGCATACTGTCTTCGCAAGCTTCCAAGATGGCTTGAAGGTTACTGCCGTTACCCGAAATGAGGACCACTATGTTTTTCATGATGTTGAGACTGCCTTGCTATTGTAGGTTTGAAGTGCGTATCCGCTAAATTACCTACTATTAGAATGGTTTTCGATGTTCCAGATAGCAGAATGAGGACATCGCGTCCTCATTCTTTTTATTTTTTGAGCTTGATTCGCAAGTTATTGGATTTCAACTTGCTCTTCGTTTGCTTCTGCTTGAGCGACTTCACCAATCACCCATGCGTTTTCGCCTTCTTCTTTAAGAAGAGCAACCGCTGCGTCTGCTTGGTCTTTTGGAAGTGCAACGACTAGGCCAACACCACAGTTGAACGTACGGTACATCTCGTGTGTTTCAACGTTGCCTTTCTCTTGTAACCATTTGAAGATGATTGGCCATTCCCAGCTATTACCATCGATAACGGCTTTTGTGCCTTCAGGCAGTACGCGTGGGATGTTTTCCCAGAAACCACCACCCGTGATGTGAGAAATCGCGTGGATGTCGTGCTTCTCAATCATCTTAAGTGCTGATTTGATGTAAATCTTAGTTGGTTCTAGTAGGTGCTCACCGATAGTACGACCTGCTAGCTCTTCGTTTTTATCTGCGCCAGAAACTTCTAGGATCTTACGGATAAGAGAGTAACCGTTTGAGTGTGGACCGCTTGAGCCAACAGCGATTAGTGCGTCGCCTGCTGCCACTTTCGTGCCGTCAATCACGTCTTCTTTTTCTACTACGCCAACACAGAATCCAGCAACGTCGTAGTCTTCGCCTTCGTACATGCCCGGCATCTCAGCAGTTTCACCACCGATTAGTGCACAGCCTGCTTGAACACAGCCATCAGCAATACCAGAAACCACGTCTGCCGCGGTATCTACGTCTAGCTTGCCTGTTGCGTAGTAATCTAGGAAGAATAGGGGCTCAGCACCTTGAACGATTAGGTCGTTTACACACATTGCCACTAGGTCAACGCCAATAGTGTCGTGCTTGTTCATATCCAGCGCTAGGCGAAGTTTTGTACCTACACCGTCAGTACCAGAAACCAGTACAGGTTGTTTGTATTTTGTCGGCAATTCACACAATGCGCCAAAACCGCCGATACCACCCATCACTTCAGGGCGACGAGTACGCTTAACCGCACCTTTAATACGATCTACAAGCGCGTTGCCTGCATCAATATCTACACCAGCGTCTTTATAGCTAAGAGAAGAGTTGTTACCACTCACAGGGAAGTCCTCGGTTTTTAAGTTGGATATGAAAACGGCGCTATTCTACCAGTGGTTAAATACAGATAGCAAACGTTTGCGTCGGTTTTTTTCTTTAGTGATCTATCCTGATATCCCTGCAAAAATCATGTATAATCTGAAGGTTTGTTTAAATATTGCCAATAAAGCCGGAGATGGAAATGAAAGTTGTTGAAGTTAAACACCCTCTAGTGAAACACAAAATCGGTCTAATGCGAGAAGGTGACATCAGCACGAAGCGTTTTCGTGAGTTAGCGACAGAAGTCGGTAGCCTACTTACTTACGAAGCGACTGCAGACTTTGAAACAGAGAAAGTAACCATTGAAGGTTGGAATGGTCCTGTAGAAGTTGACCAAATCAAGGGTAAGAAAGTAACAGTAGTGCCAATCCTGCGTGCAGGTCTAGGTATGATGGACGGCGTTCTTGAGCACATGCCAAGCGC
Source organism: Vibrio jasicida CAIM 1864 = LMG 25398 (assembly GCF_000400365.1). Classification (GTDB taxonomy): domain Bacteria; phylum Pseudomonadota; class Gammaproteobacteria; order Enterobacterales; family Vibrionaceae; genus Vibrio; species Vibrio jasicida. The sequence continues at coordinate 304,689 of NZ_BAOG01000053.1, forward strand.
ACGTATCAGTGTTGTAGGTATCTACCGTGATGAAGAAACACTTGAGCCAGTGCCATACTTCAACAAGCTTGCTTCTAACATCGATGAGCGTATTGCTCTAGTTGTTGACCCAATGCTTGCAACAGGTGGTTCTATGATCGCAACAATCGATCTTCTAAAAGAGAAAGGTTGTCAGGCAATCAAGATTCTTGTTCTTGTAGCGGCTCCTGAAGGTATCGAAGCACTAGAAAAAGCGCACCCAGATGTTGAGCTATACACAGCGGCAATCGATGAGAAGCTAAACGACAAAGGTTACATTGTTCCTGGTCTTGGTGATGCAGGTGACAAGATCTTCGGTACTCAATAAGCATTATTGCTTTACTGAATTTCAAAAAAATAAAGGCTTGGTGAAAACCAAGCCTTTTTTGTCTCTGCTATTTAGAAGCGAGCTACGAGATCAGGAAGGGCGATTTAAATCAATCAAGCCGCCACCATACTTACTTCGCGTTGTCTTCTTCCATCTGTGCATTATCTACCACGTGGTTTTCACCAAGGTCGTGTGGTAGCACTAGGTTAAGAATGATTGCAACGATACCACATAGGCTTACACCTTGTAGGCTGAACTCGCCAATACCGAAAGCCATGCCGCCGATACCAAATACTAGGGTTACCGCTACAATCACTAGGTTACGTGATTTGTGCAGGTCAACGTTGTTCTTAATCAGTGTGTTTAGACCAACGGTTGCGATAGAACCAAACAGTAGAATCATGATACCGCCCATTACTGGAACTGGAATGGTTTGTAGAATCGCACCTAGCTTACCTACCAGCGCAAGTACGATGGCAGTAACCGCTGCCCATGTCATGATTACAGGGTTGAACGCTTTCGTTAGCATTACCGCTCCTGTTACTTCGCTGTACGTGGTATTTGGTGGTGCGCCAACCATAGAAGCTGCAATTGTTGCCACCCCGTCACCGGCGATAGTGCGGTGCAGGCCTGGTTTCTTCAGGTAGTTTTTGCCCGTTACGTTTGAGATAGCAAGCATGTCACCCACGTGTTCAACCGCCGGGGCAATCGCTACTGGGATCATGAACAAGATGGCGTTGATGTTGAACTCTGGTGCAGTGAAGTTTGGCATTGCAAGCCAAGCTGCTTGAGCAACCGGTGTGAAATCAACCACGCCGTAGAACAGGGATACTGTGTAGCCTGCCAAAATACCGCCGACGATAGGAACCAACTTTAGGAAGCCTTTCGCGAACACGCTTAGTGTAATAGTCGTTAAAAGTGATACCGCTGAGATGATCACCGCCGCATCGCCATTCACTAATTGAATCGCGCCGTCTCCCGATTTACCTACTGCCATGTTGACCGCGGTAGGAGCGAGGCCAAGTCCTATCACCATGATCACTGGGCCGACAACCACAGGTGGCAGAATTTTATGAATAAAGCCAACGCCGCGTACTTTGATCATCGCACCAAGACCAACGTACACTAAACCAGCAGCCATCAAGCCACCCATGGTTGCACCGATACCCCAAGTTTGGATACCGAACATAATAGGAGCAATAAACGCAAAAGAAGAGGCAAGGAAGATAGGGACAGAACGTTTAGTAATCAGTTGGAAAAGAAGAGTACCGACACCAGCACCAAACAGAGCAACGTTTGGGTCTAGGCCAGTAAGAAGTGGTACCAGCACGAGAGCACCAAAAGCGACAAAGAGCATCTGAGCGCCTTGTAACGCGTTTTTCATAATTATTTCCTATTCAGAGATACGCAGACAAATCCGGCGAATATTATCATCTGGCAATCGATTGCAATGTTGCCTAGATCAAACTTTTGTATGGATTTATAACAGAGACGAATAGTTTGTTTTCATGGTGGGTTTTAACTTGGTCAGAATACAGACAATTCACTCAGTACTCTTCTTGCTCACCGTTTGATAGTTGCTTATGATGCGTGTTCTTGTACAGAGGATTATGAAAACTATGCGCTATTTAGCTCTCTTATTGATAGGTTGGTTGTCTCTGCCAGTTTATGCATTAACTCAGGTGGATATCTATCGTGCCGAAGTGGCGATCGACAGTGAGCAAAAAGACGGCGAAGAACTCGCCCGTCAACAAGGTATGCAAGATGTGATTGTGCGTGCAACAGGCAGCGAATCTTCCCTTAGCAACCCAGTAATTAAGAAAGCAGTGGGTTCAAGTTCTCGCTATATTTCTCAACTTGGTTACGGCCAACTTGATGGTCAAAGCAGTTTGAAGATGCTGTTCAATAGTGGCCAAATCCGTTCATTGTTGACGCAAGCACAGTTGCCAACGTGGTCAGCAAGTCGTGCCAACATTCTTGTTTGGTTAGTGGAAGAACAAGGTTACGACCGTACTATCACTTGGGAGCATTCTGATTCTTCAAGTGTTGCAGCGTTGCGTGATGCGGCACAGTCACGAGGTTTACCTATCACGATGCCTGTGGGTGACTTTGATGATGTTACCGGTGTGAACGTGTCTGATCTGTGGGGCGGCTTTGTTGACCCAATCAGCCAAGCAAGCCAACGTTACCCTGTGGATGCCGTTTTGGTTGTACGCGTACAAGGTGACAAGATCCGTTGGACTTTGTATGACCAAGCGCCAACACAATTGTCTGAGTCTAAGCAATCGCCACGTAGTGGCTCTGCCTCTGGTGCGAATGCGATTCCGGCGATGATTGGTGGTATCGCTGATTATTATGCGAAGAAAAGCGCGGTTGTTGTCTCGAGCAAATCTTCAGAAGAGATCGATGTAAAAGTGGTTGATGTTGAATCAGCAATGGATTTCTTCAACCTAGAGGATTCCCTAACTAAGCTAAACTCAGTGGCGAGCACCGAGATCAAGCGTGTACAAGGCAATGCTGTGACATTGACTATTCACCTCCTTGCTTCTCAACAAGCGTTTGAACAAGAAGCTTCCTCTATTCGTCCATTGGAAGTCACCGAAGATCCAATGGCGGGTTTAGAACCGGCGGCGGTACAACTTCCAGAAGCGCCTGCGCAACCAGCGCAACTTCCTGCTGATACAGAGCAAGGCCAAGCTACAGAGAGTGGTGCTGTGGTTCAAGAGTTGACGGCAGAGCAGAGCGCAGTAGAAGCGAAACAGCCTGTTGTTGCTCAGCCAGCTCCAGAGCAATATGACCTTATTTACAAGTGGAAAGCTCCGGTTCGTGCACAAGTTGAGCCAGAGCTGGATGCGGATTCTGAAATTGCGCCTGTGCTAGAAAAAGATACGGTAGAAAATCCAGAAGATGTTGGTTAATCGACGGTCTTGATTGGGGTTTCAAACAAATAAAAAGAGTCGCCTAGTGCGACTCTTTTTTTGATTTTGAAACTTCACGAGACTACTTGTTGAATTTGGCTTTCTCTTCCTTTTCAACTTGAGAAAGGCGTTTCAATTTCAACCCTAGCTCTTTACCTCTCGCTCGTGCAAACAAGATGTTACCCAAGAAGCCCAGTGAGGTGAGTAGTAACTCGACAACGGCAAGCCAGCGTTCACCATCATCGACGTATAAAATGGTCAAACCGTGTAAGAAGTACAGCATCAGCACAAAGTTTGCCCACGCGTGGGTGTATGGCTTACCCGCTAAAATTCCCGGTAATGGGAGCAGTAACGGAACACACCAAGCAATGGCTAATGTGGTACTGCTCAGGTGTGGGTGAGGCGATAAGGCCAGTTGCCAAATGGCGACCCAAGCCAGTAGCGCTAAATTGCCAAACAGCGCCATATAACGATAGGTTTGAGTTTGCTTGCTGAGAGGTGGTTGGTCGATAGAGTCAGTCATCGATTTACTTATCCTTGAGCTTACTGACTGCCTTTCAGCTTTTGTGCTGTCGCTGCCAGTCGTTTTCCTAATTGCTGTGCGAGACGAATCTCTTCTGCCGTAAGACTTGGTTCTTGTCCTACACTGCTTGCGCCATATGGTGTGCCACCTGATTGGGTGGTGTGCAGTTCTGGCTCTGAATAGGGGATTCCCAACACCATCATGCCGTGATGCAGCAGTGGTGTCATCATGCTCTGTAACGTGGTTTCTTGGCCACCATGCATAGAAGATGATGAGGTAAACACACAAGCAGGTTTATCGATAAGGTCACCGTTTACCCACAAAGGTGTGGTTTGATCCCAAAAGTGTTTGAGTGGTGCGGCCATGTTGCCAAACCAAACTGGGCTGCCAAACGCAAGACCGTCGCACTTTTTCAACTCTTCTAGAGTAACAATTGGATCAGAAGGAGGCTGTGAGTGAGGTGACAATTCTTCAACTGTACGCAAAATCGCTTCACAATGAGGAGTCGACTCGACTCCTCTTGCTATCTGTCTTGCCAGCTGTTTTGTAGAGCCATGACGGCTGAAATACAAAATAAGAACCTGGCAATCCATTTATAGAATGTCCAATACTTGCTCTGGCGGGCGACCAATTTTTGCTTTGCCGTTTGCAACAACAACAGGGCGCTCAAAAAGCTTTGGATTTTTTTCCATTGCTTCGAACAGTTGCTCGTCTGTCACTGACGCTTCACCGAGAGCAAGCTCTTTGTAGATGTCTTCTTTTGTACGCATCATTTCGCGAACTGAAGAGAACCCAAGTTGAGTGTAAAGTGCTTTGAGTTGCTCCACGTTAAGCGGTGTATCTAGGTACTTAACCACTTCGGGTGTCACACCATTTTGCTCTAGCAGTTCCAGTGTTTGACGGCTCTTTGAGCAACGAGGATTGTGATAAATCACGACTGACATGGTTTTCTCCATTTCGTTATTGTAATGCCATGAATCGATCTCTTTGGATCATTAACTGGTCGATACGAGCGTCGTATCGTGCTTGTTTCAAGCTTCCCAGATCTGCAATTTTACTTGCTTCAGAATAATATTGAATAGCTTTATTCCATCCTGCTCGCAGCGCTAAAATTTCCGCGCGAGCGGCAAGTTCTTCGTCATTGCGGCCCAGTGCGTGGTTACCTTTTGATAGAAGGTGCCAACCATTAGTGTCTTCTGGGTTATCGTGCGTGTAACGTTGAAGAATACGTACGGCTTCTTCATTCTTATTTGCTTCCAACAAAGCGTTGGCATAGTTGATGGTCAGCACTTTGTTTTGTGGATTGCGCTTTAAGGCACGACTTAGCATATCTACGGCTTTTTGCGGCTGTTTCTGCTCGATGTACAGATCTGTCATGGCATCAAGATAAAATGGATTCGCTGGGTCTTGTTGAAGCAGTTTTTTCAACAACGGTTCAGCCTTATCGAGACGCTTATTATCTAAATGCACCAGCGCGCGACCGTAATCAAAAGACGGGACAATTTCTGGTGACGCTTTTTTCTGTGTTCGTTCAAACCACCCCATCGCTGCTTGTCCATCAATGCCTGCATAGCGGGCTACAATGCGAGCGCGTGTCAGGTGGTAATCGATAGATGGTTGAATTCGCAATGGTGGATACGCTCTAGCACGTGCTCGGCTGTCGGTAATACGGTCTTCTGGTAATGGGTGAGTCAAAAGCATTGGGGGGGGCTTACTTGCGTAACGGTATTCGTCCGCAAGACGACCAAAAAAGCGAGGCATTGCTTGAGCTTCAAACCCAGCTTTTGCCAAGGTCGCAATACCAAAACGGTCGGCTTCTTTCTCGTTTGAGCGAGTGTAGTTGATTTGGCTCTGCATATTACCAGCTGTTGCCGCCGTCACTGCTGCCATCCCCGCTTCTGGAGAGGCAATAGCAAGCAACAGCGCACCAGCTAGTGCCGCCATCGTAGCTGGCGAGCGACGAGCTTGTTCTTCCATGCTTCGCGCAAGGTGACGCTGTGTAACGTGGGCAATTTCGTGCGCCACAACAGAGGCAAGCTCACTTTCAGTACGAGCGTGCAAAAATAGACCCGAGTGCAGGGCAACGTAACCACCAAAGAAGGCGAATGCGTTGATGTTGCGGTCACGGATCATAAAGAAGTGGAACGGAGTTTTTACGTCATTCGCATTGGCGACCAAGCGGTGTCCAAGTGTGTCAATGTATTCATTGATGACGGGATCGCTAACAATAGGGCTGCTGGCTCTGAGCATACGCATGTAGGCGTCACCGTAAATCAACTCCTGATCTATCGTCAGAGTGCCTCCAGCTGCCGTACCAATATCAGGGAGATCAAGGCTATTGGCGTAAATAGGTGTTGGTGTACTCAATGCAGCAGCAAGGCATAAACAAACTAGCGAGCGAGTGCGTTTTAACATACGGTTTAAAGATTCTCCAAAATACCGAGTCTGTGCTTGAGAGATGAATTCCTTTCAACGTCAGCACAGGCTTTATGGTCATCCGTGTCGGATGAATATGCTAGCTATAAGACCGAAAATAAACGAATTGGTTTCGTCAATTGTCATACACATAACTTCAAATTGTTAATTTAGAAGTCTTTGTCGTCTACGTTTAAATCACTAGCACCAGCTCAAAAAGCCGTTACAATACAACCCTATCATAGTTGCAGAGCAATACAATGGAATCCATGTTACTTGATTTGCGTGATCAACGCTGCCCTATGGCACTGTTACTTGCTAAGCGTCACGCAGCTGAAGTGTTTCAAGGAGAAACATCGCAGTTTCAACAGCTTGTTATTCAAGTTGTAGACAAGAGCTCTAAACAAGACATTGTGAAGTATTTGCAAAATCAAGGCTATACAGTGGATTGCGAATCCACGTCAGAACACTTCATTTTGACAGTCTTCAATAAGGAATCATCATAAGATGCTTGAGATGGTAAGTCGTTGGTATAAGCGACGCTTTTCAGACCCACACGCCGTGAGCCTTGTAGCGATCTTGCTGTTCGGCTTTATCACCATTTATTTCTTCGGGCATTTGATTGCACCGTTGTTAGTTGCCATCGTTCTCGCATATTTACTCGAGTGGCCAGTGACGCAAATGTGTCGCTTGGGGATTCCACGTACTTTTTCTGTCATTACGGTGATTTTGATTTTCATTGGCTTGATGCTGATTGCGGTGTTTGGTTTAGTGCCAACCATCTGGACTCAGGTCGGCAACCTAATCAACGACATTCCGAACATGTATGCTGGTCTGCAAAAGTTCATTGCTACTTTACCACAGCGTTATCCAGAACTGGCGAACTTACAAATCGTGGAAACCTTGGTAACCAATGCGAAAAACCAAGCAATAGGCTTAGGTGAAAGTGTGGTGAAAGGTTCGTTGGCGTCACTCGTCAGTTTGGCTACGTTAGCGGTTTATCTGATTCTTGTTCCTCTGTTGGTGTTCTTTCTACTGAAAGACAAAGAAGAAATGCTACGCATGGCAAGCGGTATTCTGCCTAAAAACCGTAAGTTGGCGAACAAAGTTTGGCATGAGATGAACGAGCAGATCTCGAATTATATTCGCGGTAAAGTGCTTGAAATTCTTATCGTTGGTGGCGTGAGCTACGTAACCTTCGCGATTCTTGATTTACGTTACTCAGCGCTGCTTGCGGTTGCCGTGGGCTTATCCGTTCTGATCCCCTACATCGGCGCGGCAGCGGTGACAGTACCTGTGGCGATTGTTGGTTTGTTCCAATGGGGCTTATCGCCTCAGTTTTACTGGTTACTTGTTGCTTACGGTATTATTCAAGCACTAGATGGCAACGTATTAGTGCCAGTATTGTTTTCAGAGGCAGTCAACCTTCACCCAGTGGCTATCATTGTCGCAGTATTGGTGTTTGGTGGATTGTGGGGCTTCTGGGGCGTATTCTTTGCTATTCCATTGGCGACGTTGGTGAAAGCAGTATGGAACGCGCTGCCAAGCTCGGAAGAAGCCGAACCGATACAAGAATAGAAACTGATTTCAATAAAAAGCCCAGCGATTGCTGGGCTTTTTGGTATTTGGATGAAAGCTAAGCTTACGCGTTCTCTTTCAAGTAGTTCACAATCACTTCGTGGTGATCTTTGGTTTTGAACTTGTTGAACACGTGTTCAATCACGCCTTCTTCCCACTGCAAATCTTTTTGCAGTATTTCTGGAATGTTGAAGAAAGCTTCACCATCACAGGTCTTCTCAATTTTAACTTTCATTGCTGCTTAGAACCTTATTCTTTTCACATGGTGATTTTATGACACGCTTACTCTAGTGTAGCAAAAACAGATTGCCACTAATTGGAACGAACATGCAACTTACACAATTATGGGCTAGAGTTTATCCAACAAGCTGTTACCCAATTGGATTGCAACCAAGAACATTACTCTTTCTTATCTAAAAGTGAGCAGACTCTATAAAAGTTTGGGGCACTTCTGAGTTACAAAGTACCAACTGTGAAAGTTCTGGACAAAAGTAAGTTACGCGTAATCTGGGAAACCGCTTGTACCAGATGAGTAAAAGTATCTTGAACCCTTAAACACTTGCATTAAAATCCGTAGTACTTACCGAGAGCTGTAGCCAATAGACTACAAACTGCACCAGCCTTAACATCCCATAACGTTGATGCTGCTTTAGATACCATTGTACCCATCCAGCCCGATACGGCTGAACCAAAGTTACCAGATTCTACTTCCGCACTGCCTTTATCGGCTTTTTTGCAAGACTTTTTCTCTCGTTGATTGTTGCTGGCTCATGTATTCAGACTCAACAGGGATGTGAATTTGCTGCGCCACCGGCTCATGGAATGAATAAATTATGATAGAAAAACTAACACGTATTTTACCGCAACTGATTACCGATAAAGGGGGGGGCGAACAGGCATTGTTTGTTAACCATTAGCGATCATATGGGTAGCGAACGTTGAAAGTCAAAACAAAGGATGTTTAACGCCAGAAAATCGTCTTTTACAACTCACACATTCATAATTTCGCTCTGTTCCAGGTATCGGCAGGGCAACGTCATCACAACTGTGACAAGTCAAACTGTAGCTGTCTAAAATTTTGTTCCCTTTACGTTTGTAAGCTAAACAGGATTCTCAGACTTAAAGTGCGGATTGAGATCTAACCAGTTTTGCTTTAGGGTTCTTTCGATTATTTCATCGGCCGAGTATACAAAGCAGTTCAGTTGTCCTGAATCCCTATCGATTCTTTTCGCGAAAAATTTGGCGTCTTTCTTAGCTTGATCTTTAATATCTTGATTTTTCTTCTGTTTTTCTCAACATTATTTTGTTCCCATTCGTCAACTAAATCACCAAAAAATCCCATAGTTCCTCCAAAAACGACCTGTGAATGGTTGTATTTTAACATTTTTACTGAAATGGGGTGCAAACAAAGGAAAATAGCCACTATGTAGTGGCTATTTTAGGTTCTGAAAGCCGTTACGCTTAGATGTGTGCGTCATCGCAAATAGCTTTTACGCCACCACTAGAAGGCACGAGCTCAATTATTTTCACTTCTATACCATCACTCTCAAGTTTACGGCGCAAGAAGTTTGCTTGTACCGGATCATGTGTAGTCACTATTAGTTGGAATCCATACTCAGAGATATAATCTCGAAGCAAATCAAAAATCGCTGATGCATGGACTAAGTCATGATGCTGTGTAGGATCGTCCAATAGCAGAGCCTTCCATGGTGACCAAGGTGATGCCAGTGCCATAGATAGCAAGAATGTAAGCTGAAGATCAGTTTTTTGAGCTTCACTAGCTACTTTTGAAGCACTTACTGAGGCTCTAGATATTGGAACGCTTACCATTGCATGAGCTTTGTTGTATTTCTTTGTAAATTCTAAACCAGTCTTAGAAAAACGTTGTTCTCGAACAACACGGTTGAGCAGTGATCTCCACAACGGTTCGATACTTTCAACTTTGCTTTGGATGTTATTGATTTCATCATTCAAGGCGTTGTAAAAGTAGTCTAGGGTAGATTTCTTGAGCTTCAACTTCTCGATCAAGTCCGACGTTTGCTCTATTTTTTTGTTTAAATCAGTGCTATATGCTTCTTCAGAAATCCCTTTTCGTACGTCATCAATATCTTTTTGAATCTCTTGTAGTGCTTTAGAACTCTGAAAAGCAGCAATTTCCTTCCTAAGTTCATCTAGCTTTTGAAGGGATTCTTCAATATTTACTCTTTCTTTCTCTAAGCTTTCGAGCTTTAAACTCATTGATTTTTGGCTAGGTTCTTCGTCAAAACCAAGCAGTCGCCATTTGTTCAGAAAAGTAGTTACGCTTTCCTCAACCTGACGCATCTCGGATGTTAATCTAGATATACGGGATTCAAGCGCACTTACATTATCATCTATATAGTGAATTTGCTTTTTGCATGCTTTTTCTGTTTGCTTTTCTTTTTCTGCCTTCTCCACGAACTTTAGGATTTTTTGCGTCAAAGTCTCCTTGTCTTCATAAGGAGAAATAGTTGCGTTTAGGGCTGATTGTTCCTGTTGTAATGATTCTATATTTTTTTGTAATTCAACTAGGGCATTTTGGTTTTGATTAAATGAATCTATAACTTGTTCCAGATGAACTCTTTCCTGCAATAACTGTTCTGAACCTGGGTTTTTAGGAAGCAACTGGAGTTCGTTATCTAAGTGTGACTTTAGTTCTAATTGCTCTCGCTTCATAGCTTTTACAATTGCAGAGGCTTCTTCAATTTCTTTGAAGTTGAAAGTAGGGTTTGATCTTACTTGTCTTACCTTTTGCTCAAGCGAAGATATGTTTTCTTGATTTGAATTTGCTTCAGCAAAGACAGATGAGAACTCTTTCTGAAACTCTGCTGTTGCCATTTCAATTTTGTTAAGTTCGTTCTTCAGTTCTACATCGTGGGAATACAATCGATTTAACTCTGGATCTGCATCAATTAGTTGAGCTTCCAATCTTCTTTTTAACTCATCAACACCGTGGTTTTCACCACAAACAGGGCACTTCCCTTGTTTGCCAGATATATTAGCGGCGATTGCTGAAACGGCTGCTCTAACTTGATCACTGGTCTTCTTTAATGATTCGATATGAAGGTTATTCTCAGAAATTTTTTGTTTTGCGTTTGATAATTTAGCGTTGTTTTCAGCTTCTTGTTCGTTATAGCTTTCGATTTTTTGGTTTAGCAATAACATACTTTTGTAGAGAGTATTTAACTCGTTGTTATAAAATGTCCACTGAGTTAAGTCTTTTTCTGCCTTGCTCAGTACTCCTTCTTTTCTAACCCAGTCAGATTGCTTAGCTTCCCAACTCGAATGCTTTAGAGTATCTTTTTCTAAAATATCTAGATTAGATTTAGATTTTTCTTTAAGTGCTTTTGATTTGTTAAACTGCTTTACTACATCAACTAGCTTGTCTTTTTTATGGATTAGCGTATCTGAAAGCTCAATGGCCTTTTCCAGCTTTTTTAATTCTTTTCTATGTTTTTCAATTGTATCATCTAGCTCGCGAATTACTTCTTGTGCTTTCGAAATGTTTAATACTTGAGCGTCACGTTCGTTTTGAAATTGCTCTTTGGTGATCAACAGCTCTTTTTTATCAGTACGTAACTTCTCTAATGAGGTCTTGTTAGTTTTGAATTGTTCAAGTAAACCAGTTGCTTGTGATAGATTTACGATATCTGACTGAACACTCTTTAGTTTCGAGTCGAAATTACTTTTGCATATGTGATGTTCAGTCGAGACTCTCTCGATATTGTCAAGTCCCTCTACCTTTTCAGCGAACTGTTGTAGTTTTTGAGAAATTTTCTCAAAAGGAAGTACTTTCGAACCAAAGCGCTTTTTAGTTTGAAGCCTTTTCGATAATAGCTCGTTCCAATGGTCTCTCTTGGTTTTTAAGTTTTCTATATCTTGTTCTTTGGCTTCAATTAATTTTTTTGCTGAACGAGTCAATTTTGTCTTCAAACTATCGACTCTTTGCGCTTCTTGACCAATAGGAAGCTTGGATAAGAGGGCTCCGGCCGTCTTAGCTTCTTCTTGAATAAACCAGTGCTTATCACGTTGATCTAAAAGGTGTGTAAGTCTCAGTAGATAGCTAACATCTTCCTCTTTTGCTTGCCCAAATATTTTAGGTTCAGGCGTCCATTCTACCCTCCCTGCACTAGTGAGCGATGCTGCTTGTTGAAAGTCGCCAAAGTCTAAACAAACATCTGCAAAGTTGTGAGTATCTTTGATTAGAGCAATTAATTCGTTCTCTAGCCTCTCGACTCTTCCGGTAATTGCAAGCTCTATAGCTTCAAATAGCGATGTTTTACCCGTTCCATTAGGGGCAAGAATAATAGAGGCTTGTGGTGAGATTGGAATAGAAACGTCTTTGCCGAATCTCCTAATATTGCTTATTTTTATACTCTTTAAAGTTGCCATTACTCATTCTCATCGTCTATATACATTAGCTTTTCTATTAAGTCTTCAGCGGGTTCGTCTGAAAGTAGAATATCCCGCCATAGTTTTTGATGCTCTTCTGCTAGCCATTTATACATGCCTGATGTCTTGGACAAAGAGACGGATATAGGATCAGATAGGTCATTTATTGTTCCACTGTTAATGGGAAGGGCTAAGAATGTCCTAGAGATAAATTCTTGTGCTGACTCTCCTTGTCTTTTGAGGTATTTCCTGCAGTATAATTCGTTTGCTTCCAGCCTATTACAGTCTTCTTCTTCCGCCTCTTTGATATCGAGAAACAAGTAGAGATCCGTTGGAAGGGGTTCCGGGAGTCTATCTCGTATATTTGCAGCCCAAAGAAGTACCTCAGCCGATTGCTCAAGTGTATCGACGCAAGAAATAAGGATGGTTCTAATACCTTTAGGTCCTTTGTCTTCAGAAGGTGGGCGCTGAAGAAATAAAACTCTGCCTGCTATAGCTTCGGGTAAGATGTCTGTAATTACTTTCTTTTCCCTGTCGAGCTGAACATATTTGTAATGGGTAGGTAATGTCTCTTTGATCTCGTCTAACCAGGTATCAACGTGCATTATTAAACTCTCTGGGTTAAATCTTTGATTTGTTTTTCGCGTTGTTCATCTCGGAAGTTAATCTCTTGTTGGATAAAATTCCTTAAGCTCTCTATGTCATTCGACTCTATAATGTCTTGAAGATCGTGAGTTCTTGTAATTACAGTATTAGGTGTACGGCTTACAGCAATGTTTTCACCTGCACCTTTGCAATAAGCGAGAGATGCTCTCTCAATATAAGACTTTGGCGCTGATGTTTGGGGTAAGAGCAATAGCTTGGATGTTTCTTGGCCTAATAGCTGTGCTCGTTCTTCTTGTGTTTCACGCAGAAAAAACTGCCGAGGCGTTGTTACTTTGGTCGCTGGGCCAGACCAAAAAGCTAATGCTATTGTCTTCACCGAATACTTTTCTTCAAAGGCAGTTATCTCAATTGGTTTATCTTCTAACCCGACTGCTATTAAAAGTAAAAAATGCAAGGCCTCACCTATCAAGCTTACGGTAACAGGCCCAGCTCTGAGAGTGCCGAGAGTTATGTCTCCTTCAGATGTGGCATATAGCATGCCGCTTAGAACATTGCTTTGAAGGCCTGTATTCGACTGCAGATCAATTTCCCAGGCATTCCACATTTCCTCCACGGCATCTTGTACATCACCAGGTTCCATATTTACTATTAAACTGTTGACCTTCTGTTGGACTAACTCCCAAGTTTTTTGGTCCATACTATTAGATAGCTCTTTTGATTCTTCTTTTATTTTTGAAGATGATGATAGCTCTCGGTGATCAGTAACTTGTGACTTCTTTCTTTTTTCTATAGCTAGTTGTTTATCTACATCGCAATCTGATGTGCCAAAGGTTTTGAGGAGTTTACTAGTTATGTATGCAGTCCAACCAGCAGGGTTGTTGTGTGCTATTGAAACAGAGTTTTTTGCGTGAATTGCTAGTCTTGCTAGTGACAAACTTAAGTTGCAAGACTCTCCAGTATTATACTCAGATAGCTGTAATTCGTAGCGTCCCTTTAAAGGACCCCATAGCTTATCAACAACTATTTTGGCTGGTTCAACTTGCTCTAAGTGCCCGGATAGTGTTCCCGCGATAGCCCACTTTCGCATATTGCTTTTTTCATAGTATGCCCAAGTGTCTGCTTGAGGTTTGAAAAAACTATCGACATGATTAGCGAGCATTCTAGGGGTAATTGTCTGAGTAGATGATGCATTTTTTACAAGAAAGCATCGGATTTTTTCAAAAACGGTACCTTCATCGTTGTACCATCTAGATAGTATATCCGTACACTTTCTATCTAGCTCTTCATTACAGTCTTCGATTTCAATTGTTAATCTGGATAGACAGTTATAAATCGTTTCATTATTTTTGAAATTGCACCAAGACTTTAACCATTCTCGTAGTTTTTCGGCAGAACCCTTTTCTTTCTCAAAGGATTCTAGAGTTGAACCGGCTTTATGGCAGCTTGTGAGCACCTCACGAATTTGAGAAATATAGAGATCTTTTTTAACTAGTACACCAGCATTAGGGATAATAAGCGTAAACGTTTTATCAAAAGGCTTCTTTGCGGGATCAGAAAAATAGTTCCCTAGGCTTTCGAACGCTTTGTCGAGTACACTTTGCTCTTGCAAGGTGGGCTTGTTGTCATTTTTCTGATTGGTGAAGGTTCCACGAGTGAGCTTTCTTTTGCAAAAGTCTTGTGTTTGCCGTTTTACTTGATAATGTGTACAACTTGTTTGTTCACCATATAGAACGATGTCATCCCACTCTGGGATATCGCCTTGTTCACTTCCGATGCGTTGACAGTGCGGCTCTCCTTCCAAGTATTTATCAAGAGCTTTAATTGCGTGTAGAGCTGCTACTCTGTACTCATATTCATCTGCTTTTTTGAGATTTATTTTTTTTTCCATTTAAGGATTAATCCATAATAGACATATAGTTGAAACAAGAGAGAGGGGGGACATAGCCTGAGAAATAATCATGATCTTAAAGATGTTTGTCACTAGAAAAGGCTTAAACAAGAAACCTAGCTTATCTGTAGTATCTTTTTGGGTTAGTCAAACTAAAGTCCACCGTAATATGCCATCTTTTGAGTAAGCAAACAATGGCATTCGGAGGGCTTTAAAGCTTGATCGAACGCTGCTTTACCTTGAACAGTATCGCTCAATAAGAGACGAAAATTACTCATTTTGGGATATAAATGAGTCAGCAACCATTATCTTTTAAAATATTGCAGAGAAAGTACCTGTAGTCACGGCTTATTGAAGAGTCGCAAGAGGAGAGTAGTTCAGGGGGCTAGCTAAGCGATTTAGGGTAAGAGCCAGCTAAAAAGGTGCTGGCTCTGTCGGTATTTTAACAATTACTTGCTGTTAAGGTAGTCTAGAACGACTTCGTGGTGGTCTTTGGTTTTGAACTTGTTGAACACGTGCTCAATCACGCCTTCTTCGTTGATTAGGAAGCTGATGCGGTGAAGGCCATCGTACACTTTACCCATGAACTTCTTCTCGCCCCAAACGCCGAATTGGCCTGCAACTGCATGATCTTCGTCTGAAAGTAGCGTGAAGTTTAGCTCATCACGCTCGATGAATTTACCAAGGCGTTTTACTGGATCGATACTTACGCCTAAAACGACAACGTTGTGTTCATCTAGCGCTGCTTTTACATCACGCAGACCTTTTGCCTGGGTCGTACAACCCGGCGTCATCGCCTTAGGGTAGAAGTAAAACAGAACTTTTTTACCTTTAAAATCACCTAAAGAAACGGTGTTGCCATCTTGGTCGAGCAAAGAGAAGGCTGGCGCTGGCGAGCCTGCTGTCAGCGTATTCATTATTATTTCCTTTACTTATAGTGTGTTTTTAATGAAATTCAGAGAACCTTGTACGTTGAGCGTATGACAAAGTTCATCGAATTCTTCTTGCAGTTGCATCAGGTTACAGTCTGCACTCACTGATGCAGTGATTGCGATGTGGAATTGATCCGCATCGAGCTGAATTTTTGATTTACTGATGGTTTGCGCACTAAGAGAATGTAGGCCAATCTGTTTATCAGCGAAGAACTGAGTGAATTTTTCCGTAAGACCGATGCGGTCCTCAGATTCAATAAACACTTCCATGGTGTAGCTGTTGTCGAGCAACTCGTGCGCCGACGTTCGCTTCATGATGGTAATAAGGTCATGTTCTTGCCCAAGCAGTGGCAATTGTGTTTCAACACGGGTGACATTACTGGCATTCCCAGTAAGTAGCATAATGAGGGTAAATTCATTACCAAAGATAGCGATACGGCTATCGACAATGTTACAGCCAGCAAGAGTGACGAGCCTAACCACTTGGTTACATATGCCCGGACGATCCGTTCCAACCGCTGTAAGTACCAGATGTTGCTTCATAAATGAGCTTCTTGTCCTTTCTTTCAATAGAGAGATGTTAGCACAGATACAACAGAGAAATGTCGAGTCAGTTCTTTTTTTAAACTCATGGAAACGCTTTGTTGATTATGTGAACACTTTGGTTGTTGAGAACTCTATTAATTCACTCAGTGCTGACTTGAGCTTAAAGGTGAAAGAGTATATTCCGCGGCTAATTTAAGATGGCAAGCTGAGTTGGGTAATGGCTTGCCACAAGACAATACGATTATCAGAATGGCTGGAATTGAGAACAAAATTCACAATTTAGTTGCGAGACCTCTAACAACTGGTAATTATTCATTCATTTGTACTTTGTAAGCGAGTTTACGCTCTTGTGTTTGTCAATCGCATTACAGTACCATGCAGAAAGAGTAAATTGAGGGAGATAAACATGTTTTCAGGAAGTATCGTAGCGCTGATTACACCATTTAAGCCAGATGGTGAAGTAGACTTTGATGGTCTGCAAAAGCTTGTTGAGTACCATGTAGAAGCAGGTACTGACGGTATTGTGGCAGTAGGCACGACAGGTGAGTCTGCGACTCTGACCATTGAAGAGCATGTAAAGGTCGTTAATAAAATCGTTGAGTTTGCGGACGGTCGTATCCCAGTGATTGCTGGTACGGGCGCAAATGCAACTCACGAAGCAGTTACGTTTAGCAAATTATTAGCGGATTCTGGTATCTCTGGTTACCTGAGTGTGACGCCTTACTACAACAAACCAACACAAGAAGGTTTGTTCCAACATTACAAAGCTATTGCTGAAGCGAGTGATGTACCTCTAATTTTGTACAATGTACCAGGTCGTACTGCAGTAGATTTATTGCCTGAGACAGTGGCACGTTTGTCAAAGCTTGATAATATCGTGGCATTAAAAGACGCAACCGGTGATTTAAGCCGAATTGCACTTCACCGTGAACTTTGTGGCGAAGATTTTATCTTACTAAGTGGTGATGATGCGACTGGCCTAGAATTTGTTAAACTTGGCGGTCACGGCGTTATCTCGGTAACGAATAATATTGCGGCTAAAGACATGGCTGACATGTTCCATTTGGCAAGTGAAGATAAGTACGAAGAAGCAGAAGTTATCAACCAACGTTTGATGACACTGCACAAAAATCTGTTCGTTGAATCAAGCCCAATCCCAGTAAAATGGGCAGCACATAAGCTTGGTTTGATTGAAGAAGGTGGTTTACGTCTTCCTCTTGTCGAGCTTTCTGAAAAATCTCAGCCAGTTGTGAAACAAGCGTTAACAGACGCCCGCATTTATTAAGATTGAGTGACTAGGATTGAAGTTCATGCTGGGGGCAAGTACGCCCTCAGTGTTTTAGGAGTATAAATGAAGCTTTCAAGCCAGTTAGTGTTAAGCTCACTAGCTGTATTCGTATTGACTGCCTGTTCAGGTGGTGCCAACCAACGTCGTCAAGCAAAAGACGACTTCGAGTATTTGAACACCCCATCTCTGGAAGAGTGGAGTGTACCCGCAGGTGCTGTTCCTCAGTTTTACCCTAACTACCGCATTCCTCAAGGAAACTACAGCGGTGGTATTGGTAAAAACGTGGATATTCGCCCACCTCAACAAGTACTGGAACTGATTCCTGGCGCTCGTCTTGACCGTAGCAGCGACGGTGAAGTGACACTATGGCTGCTTCGCAAGGATGAATTGGATAAAGTTTGGCGAACGGTTCAAGAGATGGTTTCTGAGAACAAGATTCCTGTAGAAAGCCAAACTGACAACCGCATTGAAACCGGTTGGGTCACTTGGAACTCACCAGACGAAGAAATGGAAATCGGTAGCCGATATGAAATCACTCGTGGTGAGATGAATGGTCGTCATGGCTTTAAGGTTAGCTTGATTGACTGGCGCGAAGGCAACCAAGTCAAAGAAGTGACACGTACTAACCGTGAGCGTTACAACGTGTTCATGACTAACTTGGTAACGGCGCGTTATGATCAACACGTTCGTGAAGAAGCACAGCGTAAGGCGCAAGAGCTTGTGAAGCACATCCCTATCACAATGGGTAAAGATCGCAGTGGCCTGCCAGTGATCATCGCTCGTGCTCAGTACAATGTGGTTTGGAATCGTCTCCCAGATACGCTACCGAAGATGGGCTTCAAGATTGAAGAACGCAGCCAATCTCAAGGTACGGTGACCGCGAAGTACGCATCTCCAGATGATGAATTCTGGAATGACATCGGCGTGAAGCCAGTTGACCTAGCCCCAGGTAAGTACACTTTCCTATTGGGTGATTTAGGCAACCGTACTTCAATCAACATTACGGACTCTTCTGGTAAGCCAGTAGAAGAAGAATTCTTGAAATCACTAGCGCCGGTATTAGCCGCGGTTGTGAAAGACTAGCTACAATTGTCTTCAAGACAGATAAACGAAAGGGACCTCAGTGGTCCCTTTTTTGATCTTCTGAATACGATGCCTTGGTCTAATGTTCAGTCTACGATTTTGAGTGAAAGAGCACTCTTAAATTAACGAGGTTCGTCTTTCTTCTTTTGGCCTTTATCGTCGTAGCGTTCTTTGTCTAGCTCATTCAGTTTGTCTAAATCGTTCTTACGACCTTTATCCATCTGACCAAACTTCATCTTAGCAGTGTACTTAAGCGCAGCAATATTACCGACAACGATGCTGAGCACTATGATGATAATGACCCAAGGGTTGGTTAGCAGTTCTATCATAGAGCCTCCGGCGGCGTGATATTTTGAATGAATCGTTCTACGACGTTATCCAAATTATTCAGTATGACTTCAATCCCTGCAATGCTATCGAGCTGATTTTGCTGCGTCAGCTGAGTTTTTAGCAGCGCAGGCGTTAGGTGCGCGAGGCACTGTTGTCCTACTGCTTTATGGCTAATGTGCCAAGGTTCGATAGCGACACCACCTAAGTCTTGTTGATAAGGAAAGAAAAAGCCAAATGAGCCAAGGTTAGCGGCTAACCATTGATAGAATGCACGCTGGTGACCATCAAGGTATTCCCAAGGCTCTAATTGAAGCATGGTGTCTTGTGGCAATAAGTTGCGAGCATAAACGTCAAAGTCACAGCCCCAGTGATGACGACTGCCACCGGGCAGAGCTGACCAACGCAGAATCGCCATGAGCTTTTCTTCGTCACCTAACTCTGCTTTGCTAAGAGGCTGGGAATTCGAGTCAAGAATTGGCAATTCACCAGAAAACTTACCGTTCCAAATGGCTTTTTGGCGATGAAAATCACGAAAGCCGCTGGCAATTTCCATCTTAAAGCCGGCTTCGGTTGCCGCTTCAATCATCTTAAGCAAATCGTCAGCCACTTCAGGATGAAGCATAAAAGCCTTTTGCCCGACTAAGGTAGATTGCAGATGCGAATCGGTGATTCCGGTAAGTTGCTCTGGTGTCATGGTGTTCTCGTTAAATACGTTGTTGTGCGTTCTTATGCGGCTTATTTTGCTAACAGGTGCTTCAATGTATTTTCGTACATGTCAGTCAGCTTCTCTAAGTCGTCAACTTTCACGCACTCGTTCACTTTATGAATCGTTGCGTTTACTGGGCCAAGTTCTACTACTTGACCACCCATGCGGGCGATAAAGCGGCCATCCGATGTGCCGCCAGTTGTTAGCAAGGCTGGTTTTGTGTTGTTAACTTCATCCACTGCTGCAACTACGGCATCCAGTAGCGCACCAGTATCTGTTAAGAACGGGTCGCCGTTGAACGTCCATTTTAGATCGTAGTCTAGCTCGTATTTATCCAGCGTCTCAGTGATGCGTTGAACGATCACTTCATTGCTGAGCTCAGTGCTAAAGCGCAGGTTGAATTGAACGTTGAACTCGCCAGGGATGACGTTAGACGCGCCAGTACCTGCTGAAACATTCGGGATCTGGAAGCTAGTCGGAGGGAAGTAGTCGTTACCTTGGTCCCACTCTGTGGTGGCAAGTTCATGGATAGCCATTAGAGACTGGTGAACTGGGTTGTTTGCAAGGTGAGGGTAAGCGACATGACCTTGTGTCCCGTTTACCGTTAGGTCACCAGTGATCGATCCACGACGACCATTTTTCACCACATCGCCAACGACTTCTGTACTTGAAGGTTCGCCTACGATACACATATCGATGTTCTCACCGCGTGCCATTAGGGTTTCAACCACGCGAACGGTGCCGTTAATGAATGGGCCTTCTTCGTCAGAAGTGATCAAAAAGCCAATAGAGCCTTTATGGTTTGGGTTTTCTGCGATAAAACGTTCTACCGCTACCACCATGCAAGCCAATGAGCCTTTCATATCTGCCGCGCCGCGACCATGTATGTAACCATCGATAATGGTTGGTTCAAATGGGTGGGTGTCCCATTGCTCTAGCTTGCCCGCAGGCACCACATCGGTGTGACCGGCAAAAGCAAACAGTGGCGCTTCTGTACCACGTCGAGCCCAGAAGTTTGTGGTGTCTTCAAACACCATCACTTCGATTTCAAAACCTAGTGCTTTTAGGCGTTCGATCATTACATCCTGACAGCCTGCATCTTCAGGCGTTACGGACTGGCGGCTGATCAGGTCTTTAGCGAGTGCCAGTACTGGACTGTCTGTCATCCTTGAGTATTCCTTACATTAAGAGTTAAAAATGGTCGCGTATTGGTCTGCTTTGAAACCGATATGAAGTTGATCTTGCACTTTCAAGATTGGACGCTTAATCATTGCTGGGTTTTCCACCAATAGAGCAATCGCGTTCTCTGCGTTTAGTGAATCTTTCTGTTCTTGAGTCAGTTGGCGGAAAGTCGTGCCGCGTTTGTTGAGGACTTGTTCCCATCCCAAGGCGTTACAAAATTCAGTAACCATTGCAGCGTCGATACCTTGTTTACGGTAATCGTGGAAATCAAATGCTACGTTTTCTGCTTCTAGCCACTTTTTGGCTTTTTTAATTGTGTCGCAGTTTGGGATGCCGAACATGGTGATCGTCATATTAATTCC
Organism: Vibrio jasicida CAIM 1864 = LMG 25398; assembly: GCF_000400365.1. GTDB lineage: Bacteria > Pseudomonadota > Gammaproteobacteria > Enterobacterales > Vibrionaceae > Vibrio > Vibrio jasicida. Next base: position 325,802 of record NZ_BAOG01000053.1, read on the forward strand.
TTTTCTTTTTGTTTTTTACTCATCGGTTTGCGTTATGAATGACCGATGTAGCGTTGTTTTTGGCTGTTTAAGCATCCTATCAAGAAGCAACCAAACTGACAAAATGATGCAGACAATATTTCGCGTAACTTTGCTCTGTTTCGTTTGAGTTAGTAGCTCAATCCACCACCAAATGGCATCCAGATTGATAAAAAACTCGGCTAAATAGCACGGAAAAGTCGAGTTATTGATCAAACGCAACATCTCTCTGGGCAAAAAAGAAATAATGAATCAGCACAATTTTAGGAGGTGTCAATGGAATTGAGTCCTGTTTTTGCAAGGCGGCTATATTTGGCCTTGTTGGTGGAAAACCTAGAAAGGCCAAATGTACCAAAATTGATCGAAAGAACGGGGTGGCCTCGTCGTACTATTCAAGATGTACTCAAGGCATTACCGGGGATCGGCATCGAGCTTATCTTCGTTCAAGATGGCCGACGTCATAATGACGGCTATTACCAACTTTCAGATTGGGGGCCTTTTGATGTTCAATGGGTTCTTGAGCGGGAAGGAGATATCGCTAGCAGTCTTGGATTTCGTGCATAAGCCAGCAATAGCTGGCTTTTTTTACATTCGAAATAGACCTACTGGCAGCGGTAGGCAACACCTAGCACGCTAAATGAAGTGACAAAGTCTTGAGGGGAGATCATAAACACCGTGTCCGCGCCTATGGCAGATGCCTTGTTTTTTAGGTCATGCATTGCGCCCTGCATCATTGCGTCATTAGTGTAGAACAAGTAACTATACCAGTGCCCCTCACTGCCTGTTACCTCACCTAGGTATTCACAATGTTGTGGGTTAAATTGGCTATCAATGCGAATTTGAACACTGTCACTTGGTATAGAAGACAAAGTCGAAGGCGTTGAGCATCCCATCAAAGCCAGTGCGATGCTTCCTGTCATCACATAACGAAACATGTTATCTCCCCATTACGATATAGGCGGCAAAACCAATCCAACTAAGAACAAGTAACGCCCACGGCAAGATGGTTGGTTTGGTTGCTGGTTCTTGAACCATTCCCATTTCTTGCTCAGCAGTATCTTCATGTTGGCGCTGCTTTTCTCTTTGCTGTTTTTTCTTCGCTTTATCGGCTTGTCGATTGCGTTCTTTCTGTTGCTTCTTGTACTGAGCAATGCCTTTTTCGATGCCTTGAGCGACCAATCTGGTTTGCTCTTTGGTTTGGCCTGGCTTCTGTGTAGCTTTCGCAATTTTCATCGCTTCAGTTTGGGTTTCTTGGGAAGGAACGGGTGCTGTTGTGTTTTTCTTTTTCATATTTTTTCGACGTCGCTGTAAATCTAACCTTAGTTTACCTGCGTAAGATGACGAAATGAACTTTAGTTCTCATGTTTGCGGTGTTGCAACTCTGAAGCGATCGGTTAAAGTGGCATTTTTATGAAACTAAGAAGACGATATTGTGCGTTACTCATTCGATCAGTACGACGCTCATGGATTTTTGAAAGCGCCAATTATGTTATGGCTAGGATGGATGTTCCTAGCGCGCTCTTGGGTGGTGTTTGCCATGGCAGGAGTGAGTAGAGACAGCGGTAGCAAGATACTATCGATTGTTTACCCTGACTCTAATACGTTATACCTCGGGCTATCGATGGGTATTCCAAGCCTGCTATTGATGTGGCTGATGGGCTTGCGTCATCCTGACAGAGGTTGGGTGAATCAAATTACTCAGCATGGTCGTGCGATGACTTTGATCTTGTGCGGTATTCAACTGGCGCAGACCATGTATCATGTCTATCTCGAACATGGTGTTTTCAATTGGGCGAACGCGCTTACAATTACCTTGTTAACTTGGTTTATGATCTATCTTTTTAATGGAAGATGGGTAAAAGACTGTTTCCACGTGCCACAGGTTGAGCACAAAGAAGAACAGCCAGCAAAAAATTAAAACAAAGCTCCCGCAAGGGGCAATGTATAGAGGAAATCTCAATGTCACAAGCTCAAACGGCGATTGTGCCTGAAGCAGGTCCATTTGCACTTTACACTCAGTTGAAAGTGAACCAAAACCGTGAAAACGTGTTGGCGAAACTGAAAGCGCTTCCTGAGCTAGTAAAAGAGCTCAATGCGAGCCAACCAGGTGCAGATCTAACCCTTTCTATCGCATTCACCAAATCTTTTTGGCAGCACCTAAACATGCAAATGCCAGAAGAGTTGATTGACTTCCCTCAATTGGGTGAAGGCGACATCGTAGCGCCTGCGTCGGACGTAGATGTTCTGATCCACTGCCACTCAACGCGTCATGATTTGCACTTCTACGTTCTACGTAAGTTCTTAGTAGACACCGCAGAAGACGTGACAGTGGTTGATGAGACATACGGTTACCGTTACCTAGATGCTCGTGACATGACAGATTTCGTCGACGGCACTGAAAACCCGAAAGGCGATGCACGTGCGGACGTTGCGTTGATCAAAGACGGCGCTTTCGCTGGTGGTAGTTACGTGATGGTGCAACGTTTTGAGCACAACCTACCAGCATGGAACCGCCTGAACGTATCGGCGCAAGAGAAAGTGATTGGTCGTACTAAACCGGATTCTATTGAATTAGAAGATGTGCCTGCCGCTTCTCACGTTGGTCGCGTAGACATTAAAGAAGAAGGCAAAGGCCTCAAGATTGTTCGACACAGCTTGCCATACGGCACGGTAACTGGCGCACACGGCTTGTTGTTCATCTCTTACTGCAACAACATCCACAACATCAAAGTAATGCTAGAGAGCATGTATGGTGTGACCGATGGTAAAACTGATCAACTGCTTCGTTTTACCAAAGCAGTAACAGGTGCGTATTTCTTCGCTCCTTCACAAGAAATGCTAGCGGAATTAGCGATTAAGTAATTCTTCGCTGACCCTCCAATGATTAAAAAGGCAGAGTGATCTGCCTTTTTTGTTTCCCCTCATTCTTGCCTGATAAGACTAACTGACTATCAGTGGTCTTTTGCCATCAATGGCGCCTTTCTCTAGTTCGTAAAGTGGGCTGGTACTGTGACTGCTCCAGCGATGATCTTCGCGTGACTTCTTGCGATATTGCGTTGGCGTCACACCAATATAATTCTGAAATGTCTCATAAAATCGGCTGCTTGAATTAAAACCGACCGTTAACGAAATATCCAGGATAGTTCGTTCGGTATCACTCAACAGCGCTCTGGCGTGATTAATTCGCATGGCCGTGATGTATTGCTTGATGGTCATCTGCATGGTTCGTTGGAACACGTTCATCGCATAATTGGTGTGCAATCCAATGTGTTCTGCAATATCTTTTATCGTGATCGGCTGGTTATGATGGGTGGCAATGTATTCCAGCATTTGACTGACGTAAAACTGCGAATGTTTAGATACGCCTTTTTTCGTCGATTTCTCTTGTCGATTAACGATCAGTTGTTCCCAGCCATCTAGGCTCATCCTTTTTAACATGAGTCCTATTTCATCTATTGCCAATTGCTGGCGACTCTCTGAAGGATGGGTCATTTCCTCGGCCCAACGAGCTAGCTCAAATTCACTGACTAGTGAGTTTGAACTCGACTGCAATACGCAACCATGGGTGATTTGATTAACTAAGTCCCGATTTAACGTCCACGACATAAAGTGATGAATAGGGATATTGATGATTCCCATGTTATGGCTATGCCCCGGGTTCGTTAGTCGATGCGGGACAGAAGCCCAAAACAGACCGATTGAACCAGCTTTCACAATCACAGCGCTGCCATTAATGATGTACTCAACGTCATCTCCAAAAGGAATGTTTACCTCGACTTGCCCATGCCAGTGATAACCCGGCATAGAGTGGGGCGGCCTAAGTTCAATATCGATTTTTTCATAAGATGAATACAACGACAAAGGACTTACCGAGACATTGTCGGAGGAATATTTATCCTGAATCACGACTTTCAGCGCATCGGGCTCTAACTTAGACATCACCTACCTCTTAGGAAACTGCATAACTTCGTTGTAGCAAATCTTCTGGAACAAAACTCAGAACAGCCTCAAAAACACCGACTACTCCGTTTTATAAGATTTTTATTATGTGACATAAATCGTTGTGCCAACTTGGCTCATCACTCGTTGTTATCCCTTTTATCCGCGATTTAAACAAAAATATCCCATTTCCTAAGATTTAGGATTTTCTGATTTTAAATATTAGAAAACGGGATAGTGATTAATTTATCTGAGACGAATTCGGCCTTGCGTGAGGTGTAACTTAGTTGCATCGAAACAAAAGTATGAAAGCAAAAAGGATTCAACTATGAAAAGCCCTAAAATCACATTCATCGGTGCGGGTTCGACGATTTTTGTGAAAAACATTCTTGGCGATGTGCTCCACAAGCCAGCGTTCAAAGGGGCGCAAATTGCCTTGATGGATATCGATGAACTCCGTTTAGAAGAGTCACATCTCGTTGTAAGCAAGTTAATGGAGTCATCCGGTGCTACGGGCACGATCACTTGCCACTTAAACCAGAAAGAGGCATTGCAAGGCGCAGACTTCGTGGTTATTGCGTTCCAAATTGGCGGTTATGAACCATGTACCGTGACGGATTTTGAAGTCTGTAAGCGTCATGGTTTAGAGCAAACTATTGCGGATACATTAGGCCCAGGCGGCATCATGCGCTCACTTCGCACCATTCCGCACCTTTGGAGCGTATGCGAGGACATGACGGCGATCTGTCCAAACGCTACCATGCTTAACTACGTTAACCCAATGGCAATGAACACTTGGGCGATGTACGAGAAATACCCTCATATCAAACAAGTGGGTTTGTGCCATTCCGTGCAAGGGACGGCGGAAGAGCTGGCTCGCGACCTTGATATCCAATACTCAGACCTTCGTTACACCTGTGCAGGCATTAACCACATGGCTTACTACCTGACGCTCGAAAAGAAAAACGAGCAGGGGGAGTATGTCGACATTTATCCTGAACTGCTTAAGGTATTTGAATCGGGCAAAGCGCCGAAGCCGGGTTTGCACCACAATGGTCGTTGCACCAACCTAGTCCGCTACGAGATGTTTAAGAAGTTGGGCTACTTCGTAACGGAATCTTCAGAACATTTTTCTGAATACACGCCATATTTCATTAAGCCAAATCGCCCAGATTTGATTGAACGTTATAAAGTGCCACTTGATGAATATCCTAAACGTTGTGTAGAACAAATTGCAGACTGGAAAAAAGACCTCGAAGACTTCAAAAACGCGGATCAAATCACCGTCAAAGAGTCACATGAATACGCGAGTACCATCATGAACTCGATTTGGACAGGCACGCCGAGTGTTATCTACGGCAACGTGAAGAACGAAGCGTTAATTGACAACTTACCACAAGGTTGTTGTGTGGAAGTGGCTTGTTTGGTGGACGCAAACGGCATTCAACCTATCAAAGCAGGACGCTTACCAAATCACTTAGCGGCATTAATGCAGACCAACATTAATGTTCAAACGCTGCTGACAGAAGCCATCCTCACGGAAAACCGTGACCGCATTTACCATGCCGCCATGCTTGATCCTCACACTGCAGCAGTGCTTGGACTCGAAGAGATTTATGCCCTTGTTGATGACTTGATAGAAGCACACGAAGGTTGGTTGCCAGCGTGGGTGCATCAGTAAATCCAGACTCACAAAACCAATATCAATAAAAACGACAATAACGTGAATATACTGCGCCTTCTCGATGAGGGGGCGTAAGGAGTAACAAATGAGTATCTCTATGAATACCAAGCTGAGCTACGGCTTTGGCGCATTTGGTAAAGACTTCGCTATCACCATCGTTTACATGTATCTGATGTTCTATTACACCGACGTTGTTGGCCTCTCGGCTGCTGCGGTGGGGACCATCTTCTTAATCGCGCGTATTTGGGATGCTGTGAACGATCCGATTATGGGCTGGATCGTGAATAACACCCGCTCTCGTTGGGGTAAGTTTAAACCTTGGATCTTAGTCGGCACGCTCACCAACTCAGTTGTGTTAATCATGCTGTTTAGTGCGCATCACATAGAAGGGCCATGGCTGATCGCTTACGCCGCGGTTACTTACATCTTATGGGGCATGACTTACACCTTGATGGACATTCCTTTTTGGTCACTGGTTCCGACATTAACATTGGATAAACGTGAACGTGAAGAGTTGGTTCCTTATCCACGATTTTTTGCCAGCCTTGCATGGATTGTTACCGCCGCTATTGCTATGCCGTTTGTGAATTATGTTGGTGGCGACGACAAAGGGTTTGGTTTCCAAGTGTTTGCCATTTTGCTTGTCGGTTGTTTCCTCGTATCCACTTACGTCACGTTACGTAATGTGAAAGAGCGTTACTCAACCAGCAACCTTGACGTGACGAAGCCTGAAGAAAAAGTCTCGCTGAAGAAGCTCCTTTCTCTTATCTACAAAAATGACCAACTGACCAGCGTGCTTTGTATGGCACTGTCATACAACCTCGCTACCAACATCATCACAGCCTTTGCGGTTTACTACTTCACCTATGTAGTCGGAAACGAAGAACTTTTCCCTTACTACATGGCTTATGCTGGTATTGCGAACCTAATTACACTGGTGTTGTTCCCTAAATTGGCGCAAATGTTCTCACGTCGAGTTTTATGGGCGTGCGCATCGAGCTTCCCGATCCTAGGCAGTGCGGTACTTATCTATGTAGGCATGTACGACAAACAAAGCATTCTGCTGATTTCTACAGCGGGCGTGTTATTGCAAATCGGTACGGCGCTATTTTGGGTACTCAACGTCATTATGGTGGCGGATACAGTGGACTACGGTGAGTACAAACTGGGATCTCGCTGCGAAAGTATTGCTTACTCAGTACAAACGCTGGTGGTTAAAGCAGGCTCAGCTTTTGCGGCTTTCTTCATTGGTATCGCACTGACCGCAGTGGATTATGTACCGAATATGGAACAAAGCCCTGATACGGTCTTCGGTATGCAATGCATCATGGTCGGTCTGCCTGCGTTCTTCTTTGCCATCGCACTGGTCGTGTACTTCCGCTTCTACAAACTCAACGGTGCTTACCACCAAAAAATTCAGGATCATCTGACCGAGAAATACGACCATATCGTAGCCAATGATTCTGATGAGAAAACGAAAGTCTCTCCAGAATCCATTCAAGCGGTTTAACGCACCTTATAGCTATTAAAAATTAACATGCCGGTGTCTTCATTTCATGTCGCCGGCAGCATCCCGAATAAACGTTATCCAATAACCACGCTATCCCTACGAGAAAAAAATGAAACTGAAAATACTTGCTTCAGCGATTCTTGTCGCCCTTGCTTTGTCCGGTTGTAATAGCTCGTCTGATGATGATTCTTCGAAAGGCGATAACCTTGTCTCAAATTCTACCTTTGAAAATGACGGTTTAGGATGGAGCTACTGGTTTGCCAATGTGAAGTATGAAGACGCTTATGTTGGTGAGTCGATGGCGAGGATTGCCACCGGAACCAACCATCATGTGAGCCAAATAGTCACTATTCCTGAGACGGGCTTTTATGATTTATCCGCCTACATAAGCAGCCCAAGTGATGACGCTATTCTTGGCTTGAGTAATCTGACCGATGAGGTTCTCGTCAGCCAGACGATTGAAAAAACCAAAGACGAAAATAAAGAAGGGGAACTATATAAGCCAAATACTCTGCCTGCTATTCCACTAGAGAAAGGCGAGCAAATTAAAGTCTGGTTTACTGGATCTGATGTCGGAGGGGTGAGCGTCGACAGTGTGTCTTTAGTAAGAGTGAACAAGAGGCAGCCTGTTAGTTTTAATCAAATCATCCAATTTAAAGCCGCGCAACAGGTCGGTGTGACGGGCATTGATAAAACTCAGCGAACCGTCGAGTTCCAAGTCCCTTATGGCACCGATTTAAGTGCCATAACGGTGAGTACACTTTTGGTTTCTGAACAAAGCCGACCAAATTTGGATGTGGGTGAAGTCGTGGACTTTACTCAACCAGTGCAAGCGGTAGTAACCGATGCAAATGGCAAAGAAAAAAAATGGACATTAACGGCGATTGAAAAAGAGAAGCAGGTTGTCGTCACGTCGTCCAATCAGAAACTTCAAGATTCGTTTGAATGGGCAATTGATAAAACACGTCGCTTCGTTATGACGGGGCAGCATGATCTGGTTAACCGTGATGAGAACAATAATGATGGTGATGGCACGGCTGATTACATCCCATCTTATTGGGCTGGCTATTTTGACCGAACGGCTTTCTACTCTCGCGACTTCTTACATCAAGTCAGTGGAGCCAAAATTGCAGGTTTAGATGCCGAAAACTTTTCGATGTTTAAGACCTTCGCTAAGCATTCTACGGAATCGAGAAAATGGTATACCTTGTGGGCAGTTAACTTTGATGGCACGCCACATACCATTGACTACAAAGATGACAGTTGGTTTGTTCGTGAAGTGCCTGCGCAATTTGAGTTTGTAGAAAAAGCATGGAAGCAATATCAATGGACAGGAGACAAGCGTTACATCGAAGACCCAGATTTATGGCGTTTTTACACCAAGGTGCTAACGGACTATATCGCGCTTCACGACGATCAAGACCCTAACGGTATTGCCGAAGGTTATGGTGGTATTTTTGAAGGCTCCGCAACTTACAATGAGCGTGGCGAATTCCCAATCGAAGCCGGTGATGGCATCGGCTCTCAATACCAAGCGACGGTAGCGTATGCTGCAATGCTTGGGGCTCGAGAAGAGTACAGCGAGGCGGCGCTTTGGCAAGAGAAAGCACAGCAACTTAAAGACTTCTTTAATGAAGAATGGAGTATTGCGGATCCAAATAAACCGTTGGATAACTACGTTAACATCGTTCAGCGTGATGGTTTCCGTATGAATGACTTCGGTAAAGAAAACAGTTGGTTCATGCCAATGAAGCTGATCACTGAACCTGGAGAGCGTAACGACCGCTACTTAGACTTCATTGCTAAAAACCTTGGCGATGGGATAGGCAGTACGCCGGAAGCGCCATACAACATTGAGGCTTACACTTATATCCCAGAAACCTACTTCCCTTACAATCGCAATGCGGAAGCATGGAAGTGGATGCAGTACATCATGGATATCAAAGATGAGCCCCATGAGCGTCCAACTCAAGGTACTAACGGTGACTATCCTGAAATCTCTTTTACCTTTATTTCGAATACCATTGAGGGGTTGATGGGCATCAAGCCTGATGCGGCAAACCATCGAGTCGTAACCGCATCACATCTAACAACCGATATTGACTGGCTTCAGGTTGAGCAACTTCCGATGGGAGAGCACGAGCTAACTTTGCGTCATGATGGCTTAGAACGATCGACACTTACCAATACCTCTGAGGAAAACTTAGAGTGGGAAGCTTGGTTCTATGGCGATTACCCGACACTTATCGTTGACGAACAGTCTGTTTCTGCCAAGCACAAATACGTGAACGGACAGAAGGTGAGTTATGTAATTGTCACGCTTACCGCCAACTCAAGTGTTGAAGTTCGAAAGTAGTCTGAGTCACCACTGCGAATAACCACAAAGCCTAGTGCACCATCACTAGGCTTTTTGCTATTCGCTGTCTCGTCGGGAAATGCGCAACCGCATCACTTTTCTTAAAAAAACACTAAACGTTTCTTTAATTTGGTCGATAAGTATCCAAAGCCTTAATTTCAGGACCAATATTTGTGGCGATCACCGTGAATACCAATGTGGCAGCACTTGTCGCACAGCGTCATTTGACCAGTGTAACCGACATGCTGAACCAATCCATGGAGCGTTTGTCTTCAGGGAAGCGTATTAACAGCGCGAAGGATGACGCTGCGGGTCTGCAAATCTCCAACCGTCTGCAATCGCAAATGCGTGGTTTAGATGTCGCTGTGCGTAACGCGAATGACGGCATTTCCATCATGCAAACTGCGGAAGGCGCGATGAATGAGGTGACCAATATCATGCAGCGCATGCGTGATTTGTCGCTTCAATCAGCCAATGGTTCAAACAGCAAAGCGGAACGCACTGCACTGCAAGAAGAAGTCTCTGCACTCAACGATGAGTTAAACCGCATTGCGGAAACTACTTCTTTTGGTGGTCGTAAACTGCTGAATGGCAGCTTTGGTAAGTCGGCATTTCAAATTGGCGCAGCGTCAGGTGAAGCAGTGCAAGTTGAGTTAAAGTCGATGCGCAGTGATGGCATTGATATGGGCGGCTTTAGCTACATTGCAAACGGACGCGCAAGCTCTGATTGGCAAGTAAAAGGTGGCGCGAATGATCTTAGCATGTCGTTTACTAATCGTTTTGGTGAAACGGAAACCATTCAAATTAATGCCAAAGCTGGCGACGATATCGAAGAGCTTGCGACTTATATCAATGGTCAAACTGACAAAGTCACGGCATCTGTGAATGAAGAAGGTCAGTTACAGCTATTTATGGCTGGAGAAGAAACTTCAGGAGCTTTATCGTTTTCAGGTGATTTAGCCAGTGAACTTGGGTTGCAGCTAAAAGGTTACGATGCGGTTGATAACATCGACATTACGTCTGTCGGTGGTGCGCAACAAGCCGTGGCCGTCCTAGATACAGCGATGAAGTACGTTGATAGCCATCGTGCCGAGCTAGGTGCTTATCAAAACCGCTTTAATCATGCGATCAATAATCTGGATAACATCCACGAAAACCTAGCGGCTTCGAACAGCCGTATTCAAGATACCGACTACGCCAAAGAAACCACGCAAATGGTGAAGCAGCAGATCTTACAACAGGTCAGTACTTCTATTCTGGCACAAGCAAAACAAGCGCCAAACCTTGCTTTGACGCTGCTTGGTTAATGGTTCGCACCACACGAATTTAACGCAAAATCAGCCTGTATCGACAATTCGAAAAGAAGCTTTAGCGAAAAATGAAAGTTTTTTTGCTTTTTTATCCGCTTCGTCACGATTACCCCTCCAAACGAATTATTTTCAAAAAAATCTAAAAATTTTTCTAAAGAAAACAGGGCATGCGCCGTTAATAAAAGTAACTTTGAGAGAACTACTTGGTTTTCCGAGACGTCGGAAACCGCTACATCGGAAAATCAATTGGAGAAATCACCATGGCAGTGA
>NZ_BAOG01000052.1 GCF_000400365.1 Vibrio jasicida CAIM 1864 = LMG 25398
GGTTTGCGTGACTTCTTTATTGTCCGTATCGACCGCTTTGATGGTCAGTTCGTCAGAAGTTTCAAAGCGTGTGCTATCGCCACTGACGGCAACGCTTGCAGCACCCGTTTCGTTAACATCACCGATATTTTCAACGGTTAAGGTTGGCGTGATTGGCAATTCATACGACGTATTGTCCTCACCCACATTACCTACTAGGTCTTTATATTGACTCACCACTAGGCCAACACCGAGTTCTGGTACGTCTGGGACATTAACGGTACCGGTCCAAACTTTCTTATCAGCAGGATCAGACGTTAGCGAAGTAACATTGTTCGTTCCCAATGTTGCCGTGGCCTCTTGCAACTCTTTGTCAAACTCTAGCTTAACGTCTACTGCCTTTCCGATTTCTTGATGCAGAGGATCAAACGTTACTTTAGTCAGTGTTGGCAATACACCTTCTACCCCCAGAATCAAACTATCCCCTTTTCCGGGGATATTGTTGATGCTCTTATAGCTTCCATCATCGACCCGTATGGTTATGTCTTTATTTTCTCTTTCTGGTGTTATGTATGTGACTGTCCAAGTTATGTTGTCAGTGGTACTCCAAGATAAAGGTTTCAACTCACCGCCATTATTCTCATCTAACTTTACGTCTGAAATATCGAAATCTGTGACTTCTTCAGTAAAAGTAAATGTAAGCGGGACTTCGGCGCCACCAGCCAAAGGTGTGCTTGCATTCGTCGATATTGTTAACTCAGGGACTGTCGCTGCTTCCACTTTGTATGTTGTCGTTTTTTCCGTTTGATTGCTGACTGCATCAGTCGCGATTACTTTTATCGTGTAATCTCCTGGCGATAACAAGTAGTGGAACACATAAGGGTCGCCATCGTTAGTAGGTTCCGTGATTGACTGTGGCCCTACTGCTAGACCTGAACCGTTGTCAGCTGTTGATGTTACTGAACTTAAGTTTTTATCTGTTACCTGAGCAGTTACATCCGACTGATATTTGCCGTCATCTGTTGCTTTGTCATCCTGCGTGATATTGCTGATCGACACTTCAGGAACTTCAAAATCAACAACTGATTCGATACCTTTGGCATCATAGATCTTATTAAAAAGCTTAAAGTCTGTAACAGCACGTCCCATTGAGTCAGTGACTGTCACTTTGTATATGTATTCAGCTTGGTCATCAATTGCAAAATCCATGGTACCAGTCGCGCTTGACGACACAATATTGCCGTTGAAGTTAAGCGGGTCTCCGGTAGTTGGAACCATATCAATGGAATAATGAGTTGCCTTGACATGCTCCCCCTCTGTAGACGTAATCGTGAACGATTGACTTTCTTTAGTGAATGCTAGCTTGCCTCCCAGCAAGCTAGTCATGTCATTAAATGAGAGAGTAATAGTCGGCACAGTCAGATCGATAGTCTTGTCTTCACTACTCTGGTTATCCACCGCATCTTTCGCGATTACCTCAACCGTAATTTTATCAAGACCTGAAAGCTCACCTTTGGATAGCTCGAAATAAGTTATGTATTCCTTATCGTTTTCCTTGTTCGTTTTTTCTTCTTCAAAGTCAAGCGCTCGCACCGTGTACTTAACCTTAGCTAAACCACTGACGTCATCTTTCATCTCGACAAAAGTGAACCTAACTTTGTCACCTGGTTGCTCAGTAACCGTGATCAAATCTCCAATGACAGGAGCAGTATTATCAAATCGAATATCTTCAACTAAATCTAACCCACGGTTTTCCCAAACGTCAGTGACCAGAACCTCGATTGTTAACGCTTTATTTTCTAATCCCGCATCCAACTCATCACTATGAAAGCTTGAACAGCGATACGTGTCATCATCACTACAAGTGGTGAAGTTTCTGAAGTTATCAGCGTTATTTTTTAAGTCGTAAGACTCACCACCAAAGGTAACACTGACATTTTCTATGTCCGAGTATTCGGCAAGCTTAACTCTAAAGTCTACATTGAGGATTTTACCATTTAATACATCACTACCTTCAGGGCTTGTAATTTCAACTACCGGCTTTTCAGTTGGTAATATGAATTCAAACTCATGCTCTGCTGCTAAGTTGCCTGCATTATCAGTAATGTTGGAAATTTTGTAGGCATGCGTAACCGCCGTCTTTTGAATAATATCGGCATACTTTTCTTTGTAACGGCAAACAGCTTCACCATTGGCATTCAAAACACAACTCTCAGCACTAAACGGAATACCTCCAGCCATTCTAATTAACTTAGGGAAATCCGCGTTGTCGGTAATATTTACTCCTGACAACTCATCTTTAAATATAAGGTCAAATGCAAGGTACTTAGTTGGATCATCTAAGTCATAGGTCACCTCATAGCCCTGAAATACGTATTGATCCGTTTCAGGTGAAACTGTCTTTGGAGCCTCTGCATCCATCATTTTAAAGTCAAACTTCCGCACTGCTACGGCCCCATTCGTGCCCGTAGTTTGGACGATCAAAACAGCAGGTGAATACGAAACATTTTCCGAGTCAACGCTACAACTAGGCTCTTGCCCCAAAGAAATATTCTTCACGCCAGAAGTAGGCTTTTCTCCACTAGGGGGGGCATCGTCACCATTGTGTTCCCGACGAACCCAACACTCTATGCTTTTTGCTTTTACTTCACTTTTAGTTACGAATTTGACGTCTAACACCCCGTCAGACACATAGTTCTGAAAATCTATAGGCTCATCAATATCAATAGCTACACCATTACGCTGGACGCTTAACGTACGGTTAATGTTGCTAACTAGTGGAGTACCGTTATGTTGGACATTATTTTCAACACTAATACTCAGCTCATAGTTCCCATCAGTTCCTAGTTGCAGCTGGGTTAACGTCGCTTCCCAAGTGTCCTCTGAACCGTCGACTTTATAAAACTGAAAGTCTGTCGCTTTACTTTCACCCGAGTATTTATAAGTAGATTTAATTTCTTTAACACCACTCACATCGGTTACTTTTAAAGTTAGCTTAATGTCACCTTCGTTATATACAACTCGGTCAATTGATTCACCACTATCTGCGTAAGCAATCGTAAGGTCCAATTGGGGAAGCTTACTGCTCACGTTAACCAAAAAGTCACTTGTCGATGAGTTGCCACGAGTATCTGAACCTTTAACTCTAATTGTATGCTCACCATCACTTTGCCCACCTAAAGGGATTTTAAGAGCGTCAGCATTAACTATTTTGGTTCCCGGAGTACCCGGAGTTGGTTCAACATCTTCAAATATCCAGTACTCTAAGTTTTCTCGATCTACCCCCTCAGTAGAAACGTTGCCATTCGGGCCTAAATCTGTAGCTCTCAGCTCAAAGACATAATCACTATTGTAATAACTATTAACATCGTGCCCCATCAAGCTAAATTCTGGGCCTTGATTATCAAAAACTACGCTATTTGTATTCGATTGACTTTCAAAACCATGAACATCTTTTGCTTTAACATAGAGACGGATGCGATTTCCTTCATTCAGGTCAATATTCTTAGTCTCATCTTCCAAAAGTGGCATTTCGAACTTTTGACTTGGGTTCTCAGGCTTAAACGTTTTTAACACTGTAGGGTTATCTACCTGGAACAAGGATACTTCTTCAATACCAGAATCATCTGTCACTGATTCAAAAAGCACATTGAACTTACGTCCTACTACGGTGTTTTCTTTATTCAAAGCGTCTTCAATCCAAGGGGTAGAAAGTAGAATTACTGGTCCCTTATTATCAACTTGAAAGCTGAACGTCCCCTTCCTACTCTCGTTTGCTGGATAGGCTTTATCCGTTGCCGTTACATAAAATTCATTTTTGGAATCGTAATTAAAGGCTTCAGCAACCAATTGAACTTTAACATCCGGCTGCTCGCCAATGAGGTATGGTTGATCACAAACGCTTGTTTCAGGATCGCAAGCTTCTAACGTTTGGGATTGACCTGAGCCTCTCCTTAGTTCGACTTTTACATTGCTACCTTGACTAAGATCACCCCAATCGATCACCGGAGTCCAAACATCGTTGCCACCCAATCGCTCTGTAATTTCCGCATCATTAACAACCGGTGACTCAGAGTCGATATAAATACGAAACCTTGGGGCCCCATTGTCGGCATCTGATACCGCGTTCCCCAAGTTATCTTCGGCACTAACTACCGCTAACCAGTCACCATCTCCTGGGTTAATTGTTGTTCCTTGAGTCGAGCAATCTTCCTGACCGCATAGGCGTACGACAAACCGATCGCTTTGGTTAGTATAAAACTGCTCATATGAAACTGGGTATCTTTCGCCAGATGTCTTATAGAAAAGTAAGCTACGTTTCTCGAGTTTGTCATCAACCACATCTTTCAACTCAAAAGTTAGATCGTGGATGTTATTTTTAATACTCAGATAAACATCTTCCCCTATAGGGTTTTTATCTGGACCTATAGGAGGGATGTAACTCGCCTCCGGATAGTCATTATCTACATACAAACGCTCTACAAGAGGGTCGGCCTCAGTAAATCCATTACCTTTGGTATCGAATGCCGTTGTCTCCAACGCAAACTCGATGATATCGGTGAGATCTGCTGACTCTGTATTTAAGGTAAAGAAGTACTCTTTTCTAAATTTATCGCTATCGCCAGATTCTTGTGGTTGAAGTTCCAATGGAATAGCAGTATTAGGGTCACCCATGGCATACCACATACTTTGGAATTTCGGGGCTTGGTCACCTTCCTCTACAACCCCAGATGGATCTTCTAACACTACTCTAGATACCACTTCACCCGCGACATAAAGCTTGTCGCCAACCATTGTTTCGCGGCCAGTCTCTATTGTTAGTGTTTGTTTCGGAGGATAAATATCAATACTACCGCCACCACTATCAAAGATATTGTCTTCGCCAAGTTTAGGATTAGCCGTAGAAATATCATCGGCATAAAGCTGAGCAATATTATCTGGGATGCCGTATTTTTCAGTCATGATATCGTAGTAAGACTGAGCAAGGTCTTTGCGGTAGGTATCAGAGTCGAATTCGTAATCATCCAATTTGATTTGATTCCCACCAGCACCAATTCCGTTTGCTTTACCATCGTAGCTAAGATCGTCATAAATAGCGGAAGCGAAATCAGAAGAATTGTTGCGTGGCGTCTTTTCCGCTAATTTATCAATTGCTTCAACAAGGAAACGATGCAGGTAGTCGTTAGAGAGATCGCTAGGAATTGTCTCTTCAAGCATCTCATTTGTAGCGTACGCCGTAATGGTTGGATCGAATCCAAAGAACGATTCGTTACCGCCAGCTAGCGCGTATTTCACATCCGTGAGAATTTGCGAGGCGCGTTCTGATGTTTTGTCACCGGCTTCTACCTGATTCCAACGATAATCGAACAAACCTGTCTGGTAAGTGGCAAGCTCGGTCACGTAATACGTATTCGAACCATCAAGTTCAAAATATGCGCCGATATTGGCATTGTTTAGATTAACGCTCGCTTTGGCACCTGCATCATCTTTCCATTGGTAGTAGTGAGGGTCCGTCCCTTCTACACCAATTAAACGTACTCGCATGAATTCATAATTGACAACGTCCGTCGTGGCTTCACACGAAGCAACATCAAGCGCGGTAGTTTGATCACTTTCTGGCTGCTGAATAGTGGTACAACTTGCTAGAGAAGTGAATTCACCATTTGGGTTCAAACCTTCTAATTGCACACGTGCCCCAATGAAAGGGGTCACAACCGTCATCGTAGGTAGGTCAAAACTGCTCCGGAAGTAAACTTCTTGCGTCGCACTTTCATTGTCGGACTCGTCGATGGTTTGAATTACCAGTTTTTGGCTAGCGTTTTCTGAAACGTTTTTAAAACCATCACCAAGTACCTCTTTTACGAAAGGAACGTAGTAAATAACCTCATCGACTCTGCCTTCGCTATCTAAAATAGTTTCGTGAGGGATACTCGCGGTGATAGTGTCCGTCGAGGCCACGGTTTGTGTTGTGTTTTGAAATGCGTAGTTGTTGTCATTGTTTTGGCTTAGGTAGTACTTCACGACTAGTTTAAGTTTGTCAGCACTTGAGCCTAAAACCGTATCGGAGTTCACATCAGAAACTCGAACTCGTACGTAAGGGATCTTATTCTCTTTCAATACGTTGACGTCAAAATCGGCGAAATCAACGCCATCAATTGATTTCAAGCCAGAAGCAGCATAGACATAATCGATCTTCAAGTAGTCTCTACTCGACTGAACATTGTCTGATGTATAAGTATCTTGCGTGTAAACCCCTTCGTACGTAGACCTTTCTCCATCGACGGTCACATTGACGTAGTTCATCGATGCCCCTTCAGGGTATGTAATGATCTGAGCAGGCGCTTGATCGTCACGGCTTACTGCATGCTGGTACTCACCGACGTTTTCTTTGGTATCGGTCGCCTTGATATCGAACGTAGTCGTAGATAAGAAATCGTCTGTCGAATACGGTTCGTTAAACTCACAAGCGCTGCCCGACTCTGCGGTCACAGGAGAACAAGACACATCTTTCGGTAGCCCACTCTTAAAAGATACGCTGACAGATTTAATGTCTTGAGACGCTTCTTTTACTATACCTTTTAATACGTACTCTTTAACTACGTTGTTAATAGCGCTTGCCGAAGTAACAGAAATGACAGGTGCATCATTATCCCACTCAAAATTAACGTAATGACCTGAATTGCTACCAGAAACAAGTTCATTGCCTAAAACGTCCGCCGTGTAAAACACCAAACGCGCTGCAGTTACATTAGAAAGGCCGGTATCTGGGTTGACATCAACTGCATCAATGGCTTTTGTATCGACACTTACTTTGATGTTTGTTTCTCGAACCCCGACTTCAAATCCGCTTGCATCAACCGAACAAAACTCACTGCCAGAAGTCTGTTGATCGTTACATTTGAATTCGCCTGACCAAGCACCATGTAATTGATATTCCACATAAGCAGAAACAGATTGAACACCGATATCGTCATTAAGTCTGATATCTACGCTATCTGTTCTTGCTAATACATCACTATCGGTGCGAGTTACGGTTGGTGGTGTTGTATCGATTTCGGTTTCATCGCGTGGTGGAATAACACCATCGGTCGTACCATGACTTCCCAAGTCATTAATTTTTTGACTAAAAGCAACGTAATCATCAGCATCCGTCCCTGAGATATTAAGCTCTGGGTCGTTCACTACAATCAAAACGTGTTGAGAAAGGTCTTGAGTGTAAACGTCGCTAGTAATTCTCTGCTGACCAAACGTAAGCGGCGTCACTGCACCTGTCGAGTCACTGATTTCTAAGCCGTCTAGAAGACCATCAGCGATGACATCACGAAATTGAATATCAGCAAAATGCATTGAAGTATAGACGTTGTCCTCAGACTGGCCGTATCTTTGAATCAGGTCATAAGAATATGAAGAGTATGCTGTTAACAAAGCTCCGTACTGGTGACCAGGTGTAGCAAAGCTACTTTGGCCTCCTTTCGTTATATCAATCGGAGTGGTTTCATTGACATTGAACCCGTACATCCCATTGATACTATCTAAGGCTTCAGAGACTGCATCCGAGCCAGATTCCCCACCAGAAATCTTATACTTAGCTAAACCAGAAACGATATTAGTCAGTGGTGTGAGCATTAATTTCTGATCACTACCTTCACTAAAATTCACTACCCCTTCTAAGCGCAAAGTCTTACCCGCGCTCGATGACACAATTTCTTTTGTGAGAGGATCGGTGTAGCTACCTTGCTGCGCGACGACATACAAAGGCATCGAAGAGGATTCGAATTCAAGCTTGTAATCACCAAAGGCATCAGAAGTCGTACCCGCAAGCAATCTGCCGACTTTTCCATCCTTGTATTCAAACACCTCGATCTTGGCACCGTTGACTGGAGCGTCAAAAACGTTACCTGAGATGCTTCCTGTATTCCTAGCTGGCGGGGTGTTATCACCACCATCCCCACCACCACATGCACTCAATAAAAGTGAAGCAGCCATGAGACCTAACGTTGGTTTTAGTGTATTTTTAGTGAACATAGTAATTTGGCAGAGTCTATTTTGCCGAGATTATATTATTGTCTGGAATTTTCTCAACGTGACAAAATAACCATAAAATCAAACATAAACGCTAAGAAAATAGGTAGTTTTAAGCCTCTTTAGCGGCGCTACTTCACATCTATCGTTATTTAATTAGTAAAAACACAGGAATTAGCTATAACGGCGTGTAAGATTTTATTTTAAATATTATACTCCCCTCAATTTTTCGGCTCTAAGCACAGTTTTATTTCAATGACAAGTTTAATATTAAGACAACATGCGCAAAACTTTGCTCTACCCCTTATTATCATTGCGCTCGCGATCGTTACGGGTGTGTCAGTTACCCATCAATTACTCTCCCCCAGGAATGAGATTCAAGCTATTGTTCCTAAAGTAGTAAATCACAGCAACATTCGCCAAATATACAAAACTAACTTTCGTCGCACGACCATTAAAACGGGCCGCATTGATTACTCGTTTGTAACATCTCTGATAAACGCTGGATTATCTAAAAAAGAAATAAAATCACTACTGAAATTAATTGAAAACGAATTTGACATTATTGGCTCCGTTCGAAAAGGCGATAAATTCTCAATAAAAACCCGAACTAATAGGTATAACGAAAAATACATTAGTTCTTTTTACTATTCCGGTAGTAAAAGAAACTTTTTCGTTATTAGTGATGGCAACAACAACGCATACGATGAATATGGCAATAAGCTAATTCGCAAGCCATATTACTCATTTCCACTAGCAAAAAAGCACAAAGTTAGCTCTGGTTTCAATTTAAAACGAAAACACCCAGTCACTGGATTGATTGCCCCACACTTGGGCACCGATTACGCAGTCCCAATTGGTACACCGATACAGAGTATTGCGGACGGTGTTGTTGTTAAATCACGGTATAACCGCTTTGCGGGCAACTACATTAATATTCGTCACACCAACGGCTCAATGTCTCGTTATCTACATCTATCTAGAAGCGACGTTCGTGTGGGTGACAATGTCACTAAAGGACAAACCATTGGCCGAACAGGTAATACGGGAAGAACAACCGGTCCACACCTGCATTTAGAGCTGATCGTTGATGGTGTTCCTGTTGATTATGCACGTCGAATCAGAACCAACCCTGCTCCCCCCGTAAACATGCAAATGATGTTGGCGGCAAGAAAAGAGCGTGTAGAGCTCATTAAAGAGTTACATAAATACGCCTCTTAATATCGTTTTGGTTTCTTTTTTTCAGTTCATCGGAACACAGAACTTGGCTAGTGAATACCTAAAATCTCGTCACTGTCTGTGAGCTTCGATTCGAAAGTGACCAAATCGGAGCGCCAGCAGTGCTTAAGTCGTTAAATATCTTCCTGTCACTCTTGCTCTAACATTTCCGCTCCACCAATAAAGTGTTAAGATCATCACATGCTCGCTGTAGTGGTAACGAGTGGTGATCATTAGCCCCACTCCCTTAACATCCTCATAAGTGATGTAAATAAGACGAATAACCCACCAGCATAACCATGAAACAATAAGGCGATTTTTCAGATGGTTAACAACTCTATCCAGTGGTTTCCGGGCCACATGCATAAAGCCCAAAAAGAGATTGCAGAAGCAATCCCTCAAATAGATGTCATTATTGAAGTGCTTGATGCTCGTATCCCTTTTAGTAGTGAAAACCCTATGATCGCGGAGCTCAAGGGAGATAAGCCAGTAGTAAAAGTACTGAACAAACGTGATCTCGCGGATCCAGAGTTAACCCAAGTTTGGATTGACCATTTCGAGAAAGAACACAACGTAAAAGCGATTGCCATTACTACCTCTCAACAGCCCGAAGTCCAAAAAATTATGGAGTTAGTACGTAAGCTTGCTCCACATCGCGAAGAAATCGGCAAAAACATCCGCACCATGATCATGGGTATCCCCAACGTTGGGAAGTCGACCATTATCAATGCTTTGGCGGGTCGAACTATCGCAGTAACAGGCAACCAACCGGCGGTTACACGTCGTCAGCAACGTATTAACCTTCAAAATGGTATCGTTCTTTCTGACACTCCGGGGATCCTGTGGCCAAAAGTAGAAAACCCACACAGTGGTTTCCGTTTGGCAGCAACTGGCGCAGTAAAAGACACGGCAATGGAATATGATGAAGTCGCCTTCTATACCGTTGAATACTTAGCCGCTCATTACCCTGAACGACTAAAAGAGCGCTACCAAATTGAAGAGCTTCCTGAATCTGATATCGAAATAATGGAAGAGATCGGGCGTCGTCGCGGTGCTTTACGTGCGGGTGGACGTGTAGACCTTCACAAAGTATCTGAAATCCTTCTTCACGAGCTGCGTCAAGGCACTCTAGGTCAAATCACTCTAGAGCTTCCAGAAATGATCACTCAAGAGCTAATCGAAGTAGAAATCGAAACCGCGCGTAAAGAAGAAGAAAAAGCCAAGCGTAAAGAAGAGCGTCGCAAGCGTTACCTTCGTAACAAACGCTAACCAACACTTGTTCAATACTCATCGTTTTGAAGGCGCGTATTTATCGCGCCTTTTTTGCATCAAAAATATATTCTTCTTTTCGTAAAAGTCAGACATTCGTTCTCACATTTTGTGGAACTAAGACCTCTAAAAGCCCCCCCTTTCTCTCTTTGTAATTTGCTTTCGTCGTTAAGTTTTGTAGGAAATATCAAACAAAATCATTAATTTTTATTACGTAAATTAACGGTTATTTTTCAAGCACGATCTTAGTTAGACCCCCGAATGGTAAGGAGTTACAAACCTCACCCAACCCTTAAATGCCGAGTTTGCAAGGACACGCAAAGTTATGCAACTTGACTAATGACAGTTCATTCATATTCGTCAAACTATATAGCTGTCAGCGCTGGCGTTTTTCTGTATTACGAAGAGAACTTATTATGAGTGATAAATCGAAAACGAAACCACTTCCTTCTTTTGTTGAGGAACGCCTGGATTTTTACCTTCAAGATTTGATTGAACAAAACGAGAACCAAAAGCACTTGGTTCTTGGTAAACGTCCAAAAAGCAACGCGGTAATCATGCAAAGTAATGACTACCTAGCGTTGTCTCATAACGAACAAATCCAGAAAGCACATCGGGATGCGATCGTTGAACACGACGATAACGTGGTGATGTCAGCAATCTTCTTACAAGACGATTCCTCCAAGCCTGCTTTCGAAGCATTGTTAGCCGACTATGTTGGTATGGGCAGTTGTTTACTTTCCCAATCGGGATGGGCTGCTAACATTGGTTTGCTGCAGACCATTTGTCCGCCTGAAACACCGGTCTATATCGACTTCTTTGCGCATATGTCATTGTGGGAAGGTATTCGGGCAGCAGGAGCGCAAGCGCATCCATTCATGCACAACAACATGAGCCACTTGCGTAAGCAGATCCAGCGTCATGGCTCAGGCGTCATCGTGGTAGATTCGGTCTATAGCACGATTGGTACGATCGCCCCACTCCACGACATCTACGAAATGGCGAGTGAGTTTGATTGTGCTTTAGTGGTGGATGAATCCCACTCATTAGGAACACACGGGCCTAACGGCTCTGGCTTGGTAAAAGCGCTGGAACTCACTGATAAAGTCGATTTCATTACTGTCAGTCTGGCAAAAACCTTTGCTTATCGAGCAGGAGCGATTCTCGGCCCAGAAAAACTCGCGAAAACACTTCCTTTTGTTGCTTATCCAGCGATTTTTAGCTCGACGGTATTGCCTCAAGAAGTGATTCGCTTGGAGAAAACGTTGGACGTCATTAAAGGGTCCGATCATAAACGTAAAGACCTTTTTCAGCGCGCCAAAGAGCTCAGAACTGGATTAAAACAGATTGGGTTTAATATTCGGAGCGAATCTCAAATTGTTGCCTTAGAGTGCGGTAGCGAACGAAATACTGAACGTGTGCGTGACTTTCTCGAAGACCGTGATGTTTTTGGCGCAGTATTCTGTCGCCCTGCAACAGGAAAGAACAAAAACATCATACGTTTCTCGATCAACGCCGATATGACACCACGAGACATCGACCACGTGCTTACGGTATGCCAGGAGGCGTTTAACCATCCAGAATTAGAGTTCGTATAATAAGAAAAGACAACGGCCCTTTTGAATGGAAGCTTGTGTATTGCCGCTAAAATAAAAGAGCTCAGCATGTTGCTGAGCTCTACTCGTTATTGATTTCAGTTAGATCCAGTTTGCAATCTTATCGAAGAGTCGGTTCTTATCTGCGGGCTTAACAATAAAATCAGACATCCCGGAAGAACCAATCTTATCTAATGTTACCGGAGAACTATCACCAGTATGTGCAATAATAGGTACAGCCGAATACGCTTTATTTGCCCCACGAATACGTCGTGACGCCTCTACGCCATCCATTACTGGCATCTCAATGTCCATCAAGATAAGGTCGATACTATCGGTATCCAACGCATCTAAAGCCTGTTGTCCATCTTCTTTTTGAATAACATCAAAACCTTGCTTTTCTAACAACATTGCGGTGAATTTTCGTAAAGATTCATTGTCATCAACTACCATTATCGTGCGCTTATTTGTCGCGTCTAAAGGGCGCACTGGCAGTGCTGTGACAACATAGCTCGCATCATAGAGCAAACGGTCAATAGTGGCTTTGGTGTTCAAGAGCCACGCTTGGGTTTCGACCCAAATCGCGTCAAAACTCACATTACGAACTCGTTCTATTGGATGGTGCTCAAACAAATAGACGATACGAGCTTCTGTGAACGATAGCAAAGACTCAATTTTATCCAGATGACTTCCTCTAGAATCCAAGCTTTCCATATCAACAAAAATAAGGTCAAACTCGAACTCATATTCTTTCTTCTTGAGGGCTGATGCAATATCCAAAACGGTCAATTCAAACCCCATAAAGCGCGCAATATCAGTAACTTTTGCAACCAATATGTTTTGCTCCGTAACCATTAAAATGGTCTTCAGTTTGGTCAGCTCATTTTTAATTTCTTTAACCGAGCTTGAGGTAATCAGTGGAAACGTCATGGTGAACTGAGACCATTCACCAACTTCTGATTGGCACTTGATGTCGCCGCCGAATGAACGCATCACTTTCTTACAAAATGGCAATCCTAATCCATAATTACCTGATTTACCGGTCGTGTAAAAATCTCTGAAGATGCTGCGAATCACCTCGCTCGGAATACCTGAACCGTTATCCGTGACAACAATTTGGTTCACGACTTCATCACTGTACATGGTGACGTGAATATGAAAATCTTCGGAACTGCGATGATGAAAGGCATTCTTGAATAGGTTGTACATCACATACTTCAACAACGTATCACTACCTAAGAAATCAAATTCACTTCTTACATCCAAAGAGATAGCAAAACGGTCTGTCGAACGTTTATAGCTGAAGCTCTCGATAGCACTCTCCACGACAGTTTGTGCCGAGTGTTTCTTGAATGTTGAGCGAGAGACACGATTTTCATCAATGGAGGTAAGCAACAAATCAATCGTCTCGTTTCCAGAGTGAATGATGTTCATTGCGTCATCGCTCACTTCCCGTAACAGTGTCACATCTTCATCACTTAAAACATATTGCTCTTTCCTCCCCTGTTTAGGGTTGGGCAGCACGGATTGAATAACATCAATCGACGTTAGTAAGCCGCTAAGAGGATTGCGCATTTCATGGGCGATACCAGCCCCAAAAGACTTAGCCAAAGAAACCTTTGCTTCGTGCTCGACCTGATTACGGAAGTAAAACAAGTTGCCAAACAGGTAAATAAACAAAAAGATTGGCACGTGAGTCCAATCCATCGTGAGTTCTAAATGGAAACCTTGAGCAACCCAAGCAAAAAACGTCGCTAGTCCAATCCCGGCAAATGTTTGAGCAAACATTACTCGCGTAATATGTACCAACAAAATATGCAGAAATATCGCCGACATAAAGGACATGACCCACACGTTGGACCAATTATTCATCAACAACATGTAGAAAAAGAAGCAAGGTAAACAAAGTGTGACCGCAACTTGGTAGTAAGCAGGTAAATATCGGCGCCATTGAAAAGGCATACGATTACGAGCAATGATGCCGAAGAACAAAACGGAACACAGTAAACGTAGCGGTAGATTTTCATAGGGTTGCGGGAACATAAACTCCCACACCACGTAATAGATTGGGAATCCAACAAAGCCCATCCATCCTACTAGCGTTAGGTTTGGTTCTGCGTACTGATAAACTTTGCGAATCGCGTCCATATTGAATACTTTATTAACTAAGCCTTAACGTTGTTGACTAATTTTATGGTTTGCTTTGTTTTCATTCTATTTGCCCTTCAATTATATATTACTTAAGGAGCATAAGCAGTGAGACTTCAATCAAATATTTCGCGACGCTCTACTTTAAATTCAGCTCGTTATATTCACAAAATTAATAATTAAGCAAATTCGAATATTAAATAAACAAAAACGCGAACTCGCGCAATATCTCATGCAGGAAAGCCGTGCAACATCAATTTCTAGAAAGAACACGCTCTCACCGGCTCAACTTATCAAACAAGGAAGCCTATGCAACCAATAGCAATCAAAAATGTCGTATTCGATGTTGGAAATGTACTCGTTAGATGGTCGCCAATCGAAATTGTTAGACTCACTTTTGGCAATGATGCCGATGTGGAATGGTTCGTCAAAGATCTGTTCACAAGCTCAATTTGGATGGACTTAAATAAAGGCCTGATTAGCGAGTCGCAAGCCAAACAGCGTTATCAACAAGAGAAGCAACTTTCAGCAGCAGATTGTGAACGACTCTTTTATTATGTAAAACAGACACAATTGCTGATTTACGGCAGTGTCGATTTACTGAAACGTTTAAAAGCTGCGGGTTATGGCGTCTATGCGTTAACCGACAACGTGGTTGAAATTGTTGAGTATCTCAAATCAACGTATCAATTCTGGCCGCTGTTCGATGGCACGACGGTTTCTGCCGAATTGGGGTTATTGAAACCTCAACCAGAAATCTATCAGAACCTTCTTGAGGCTCACCAACTTGTTGCTTCAGAAACGGTGTTTCTTGATGATATGCCTTATAACGTAGAGGGGGCAAAAGCGGTTGGTATGGCTGCAATTCAATTTGAAAATGCTCAACAATGCGAAACTGCCTTGAAACAGCTTGGATTAATATTCTAATCTTCTGCTTTCCTGTGAGCCATAAAAAAGAGCAGCGAATTCGCTGCTCGTTCATGTTTGATACGTGAGTAATGTCTAAGAATAAATTACGTTTTCTTCAATCCCGCTCACTAAGGATTGAGCACTGGACCAACGGAATACTTTTTCCATGACCTCATTTCCACTAGGCGCTTTCCAACTGCGCTCTTGACACTCTTGCCCACCGATATGCTGATAAAATTCTACCGCGGGTTCATTTTGTGAAACTACCTCAAGATATAAACCACTGTCTTTGAAATATTGTTGGTGCCACTCCGCAACCGCAAGTAAAAGCTGTTTGCCGATCCCACGCCCTTGATAACCACCATCAACATGTAGCGCTTCAATGAAGCTGCCACGTTCAAAGTCATGATTACCGAACACACAAACAAAACCAAGAAGAAGACCACCCTCTTCTGCTAATACGATGTGTTGGTTAAATGGAGGGTTTGTCAGACGCGTTTGCCAAATCAGTAATTTGTCGTCACTCGCTTCGCTATCCAAATAGCCGTCACTCAGAATGCCACGGTAATGTCGCTTCCAACTGTCCACGTGTAACTGCGCGATGCGTTCATAATCCTTATATTCCGCTAATCGTAATTCCATTACGTATTCCTATTTTCTTACATTTCTTTGCTTCTCTATCGAGCTTTGGCATTTTCCACCTCATTCCGGTCTTATTATTGGCAGATTTTACAAATCTAACGCCATAGCTCATTGATTAATACTACTCATTATTCGTTTAAAAGCAAAATATCCCACCAATAAGCGCGATAAATCATAAACATTGTGCAGCGATAGAGCAGTCACAACTCGATACAAAGTCGTCAAACTTTAGTTTGACTTACACGTGTACGCTGATATTCTAGCGAACAGTTGTTAGCTCAAAGTTAGGGACACATCGTGACGCATAATAAACCGCCCATTATCTGGTTGAATCTATTGATATTTTCTGCCAGTTTTATTCTGACTTTTGTTGTATTGCCTTGGTATGCATACCACTACGGATTAGGTTGGGAACATCTGATCTGGGGTATCATCGCTTTTAGTTTTACCAATCTCTCCATTACCGCGGGTTATCACCGTCTCTGGAGCCACAAAACCTATGAAGCTCACCCAGTTTTACGATTCATCTTTGCCATCGGTGGTGCTTTCTCTCTTCAAAACAGTGCAATGCATTGGTCTTCTGATCATCGTGTTCACCACAAACATGTAGATGACAATGACAAAGACCCGTATTCAGCGAAACGCGGATTTTGGTATTCGCATATTGGTTGGATGTTACGCGACTATAATAAATCGAAAGAAAACGAGTACACCAACTGTCGTGATTTGAAACGCGATAAGGTCGTCGTGTGGCAGCATAAATATTATGTTCCACTCGCAATTCTGACCAATATTGGCTTTCCTCTCGCATTGGGTTTGATATACGGCGATGTATTGGGAATGTTTTTAATCGTTGGAGCAGCTCGCCTCTTCCTAAGCCATC
The DNA here is from genome assembly GCF_000400365.1 of Vibrio jasicida CAIM 1864 = LMG 25398. Lineage (GTDB taxonomy): Bacteria > Pseudomonadota > Gammaproteobacteria > Enterobacterales > Vibrionaceae > Vibrio > Vibrio jasicida. The sequence continues at coordinate 16,666 of NZ_BAOG01000052.1, forward strand.
ACACTACCTTCTTTATTAACTCATTGGCGCACGTTTGGGGTAAGCAAACCTTCACAGACAAAAACACGGCTCGTGATAACGGTATTTTGGCTTTCTTTACCTTTGGTGAGGGATACCATAATTTCCACCATATCTTTGAGAACGATTACCGAAATGGTGTGTACTGGTGGCATTACGACCCAACGAAATGGTTGATAAAATCATGCTCTTGGCTGGGGTTAACAACCAAACTTCGTACGACATCGACTTTCCGAATCGAAAAAGCGCGCGCAACTCAGTTGCTGAAAAAGGCAAAAGAAAAGTTAGAAACGAAACCGAATAGCCAATCGATTCGAGACCAACTTCAGCAGGAATTCGATGCACTTGTACACCACATGCAAGAATATTATGAAGCGCGAAAAGAAGTGCTTGGTGAGAAAACAGCAACGGTAGTGAAAAAGTACGAACGTTCCGTATCAAAGCTGAAATACGAACAAATTAAGGAAGAATTTGAACGTCAACAACGCAGTTGGAACCTCTTAGTGCGACGCTACGCATAACGTGTAACTCGCGCTTCAATATAAAGACGTCAAAACAAAAGCTCCGTTCATTCGGAGCTTTTTTGTTCAATCAAGCCCCTTTAACGTGATCTAGCTCGAACTATCGCTTTTCCTACTTTTTAATCATTTCGTACGATTTTTATTCGACAAATCGTTCATATTTTCCGTTCTTTAAAATCAATAAAACCAGTGCATAACACCTACAAAACGTAATTTAAACAATATAATCCAGCGCAATTATTTATTAATCTATTATTTGTTTTAGATCATGCTAGCTCTAATTTAGTCTCGTGCCACAAGAAAGAATTCTGTAAATTCCTTGTCATAAACTGAAACAGTTTCTTTCTTTTTTTCATAATATCTGGAGACAACCCTATGTTAGAGCTCTTAATTGGCTTAGCAGTGACCATTGCTGTGGGTTATTTCATTGTCAAAGGCTACAAAGCCGCTGGCGTGTTATTAACCGCAGGTATCAGTTTGCTTCTTATGACAGGTCTGCTTGGCCATGACGTTCTGCCATCAAAAATAACCTCAACGGGTAATATGGTGACGGACTCACTAGAGTACGTAAAATACATGCTTCAATACCGTGGCGGCGGCCTTGGTATGCAAATCATGCTACTTTGTGGTTTTGCGTCTTACATGACACACATCGGCGCAAACAATGTTGTAGTAAAACAGTTCTCTAAACCGCTTTCTGTTATCAAGTCTCCTTACGTCCTTTTGGTAGCGGCTTACATCGTGGCATGTTTGATGTCTCTTGCAGTGAGTTCAGCAACTGGCCTAGGCGTTTTGTTGATGGCAACTCTGTTCCCGATGATGACGGCTATGGGTATCTCTCGCCCAGCAGCGGTTGCAGTATGTGCTTCACCTGCGGCAATCATTCTTTCACCAACATCTGGGGACGTGGTCATCGCTGCGGAAAAATCAGGCCTAGCGCTTGACGTGTTCGCGGTTCAAACCGTACTGCCTGTGTCTATTTGTGCAATCATCGTAATGGCTGCAGCAGCTTTCTTCTGGAATAAATACCTAGATAAGAAAGACAACACACCAATGGAAAAGATTGACGTATCAGAAATCAAAGCTGATGCGCCAGCGTTCTACGCAGTTCTTCCTTTCCTTCCAATCATCGGTGTATTCCTATTCAACGGTCGTACGATTCCTGGACTGACTCTAGACATCTACACTATCGTGGTAGGTTCTATCTTCTTAGGTGCAGTGATTCACTATGTGGTGAACAAGTTCGACGGTGAGAAGTCACTTGAAGATCTCGATTCATGCTATGCCGGTATGGCAGACGCGTTCAAAGGTGTAGTCATGCTGTTGGTTGCGGCGGGCGTATTCGCACAAGGTCTAATGTCTATTGGCGCTATCGATAACCTACTACACCTTGCAGACAACGCGGGTGCGGGCGGCATTGCGCTCATGCTTATCCTAACGGGTTTAACTGTTGCCGCTGCGATTGCGACGGGTTCTGGTAACGCTCCATTCTACGCGTTCGTAGAGCTTGCTCCTTCACTGGCTGCGAAGATGGGTCTTAACCCTGCGTTCCTAATCATTCCAATGCTACAAGCATCTAACTTAGGTCGTACTATCTCGCCAGTATCTGGTGTAATCGTTGCGACTTCTGGTATGGCAAACATCAGCCCATTCGAAGTTGTGAAACGTACATCAGTACCAGTTCTAGCTGGTCTGCTTACGGTTATCATCGGTACGATGGTTCTTGTACCAATGACGGCATAAGCACCGACTGTATAACAGCGATTAACAAAGGCTCGGCTTCTATGTCGAGCCTTTTTGCATCGATTCAACACACCTCGTCAACACTTTTCCTCCCTCTGATACTCCGTATTGAATACGCAATGTGTCTCTTATTTACAAAACACAGCACATTATAAGCCAGACTAATTTGCTTAATATCTCAGCTACTTATATAACGTTCCAATACATTCAAAAAATGGAACTTACTATGACTTCACTTATTGTTTTTATCGTCATCATTTTGCTTATCGCGGTGTTTGCGGTCAGCATTTACAACAAGCTAGTGACGCTACGTAACCGCTTTAAAAACAGCTTTGCTCAAATTGAGGTTCAGTTAAAACGTCGCTACGACCTGATCCCAAACCTTGTTAGTACAGCAAAGGGCTACATGGAGCATGAGAAAGAAACGTTTGAGCGAGTGATTCAAGCTCGAAACCAAGCCATATCCGGTTTGAAAGCAGCCAGTAACGCACCAGACAGCGACGCAGCCATTAGCCAATTAGCACAAGCAGAAGGCATGTTACAAAATGCACTAGGCAAGTTAAATGTGGTTGTAGAAGCGTACCCAGAACTGAAAGCCAACGAAACCATGAGCCAACTGCAAGAAGAGCTGACCAGCACAGAGAATAAAGTCGCTTTTGCTCGCCAAGCTTTTAACGATGCAGTGACCAGCTACAACACCTACAAGCAAACTTTTCCACCCGTTCTGTTTGCCAATATGTTTGGCTTCCAAGACGGTAAGCTGCTGGAGTTTGCAGACAGCGAAGCAATCCAAGAAGCGCCAAAGGTTGAGTTCTAATGGATTTCTTTGACCATCAAGATACCGCACGTCAACGTACCGGGCTTTTGGTGTTTCTGTTTTCCTTAGCAGTATTAATCATCACTGGTTTGGTCAGCGTACTGTCGATTGCCATTTATTACGGGGTCACTGGTGAGCCGTTTGATCAACGAACCGCTATCACCTACACCTTGCTGTGCTTTGGGGGCGTAGCCTTAATTGTCGCAATCAGTTCGATGTTCCGCTTATCTGAGCTTTCTTCTAATGGCGGACGCGGCGTTGCCGAAAGTATTGGGGGGAAGCTCATTTCCTCGAATACAACTGACACAAAACACCGTCAATTACTTAATGTGGTTGAGGAGATGGCAATTGCATCTGGTATTCCCGTCCCTCCTGTTTATGTAATGCAGGAAGAGCGAGGTATCAACGCATTTGCCGCAGGCATGAGTATTGATGATGCCGTCATTGGTGTTACACAAGGCGCGCTTGACATCTTTTCCCGAGATGAGCTGCAAGGCGTTATTGCTCACGAATTCAGCCATGTGTTAAATGGCGATATGCGATTGAATACACGCTTGATAGGCGTCTTGTTCGGCATTACTTGTATTGCGCATTTGGGTCACTTGGTTCTCGACAATACACACTACACTAGCCGCTCATCAAGAAGCTCCTCCGATTCTGATAAAGGCTTTGCTGTCATCATGTTGGTCGCGATTGTATGTTTAGTGCTTGGTTGGGTTGGTACTTTATTTGGATCAATGATCAAAGCAGCTATCTCACGACAACGTGAGTTCTTAGCGGACGCGAGTGCGGTTCAGTTTACTCGTAATGACCAAGGCATTTCAGGTGCTCTAAAGAAGATTGGCGGTCACGCATCTGGATCTAGCTTAAATGCACAAGCGAGCAGCCAAATGAGCCACATGATGTTTGGGCAAAGCAGTTTGTCTGGCTTCACCGGCTTCTTCGCTACTCACCCACCTCTGGAAGAGCGAATCCGTCGCATCGAACCTAACTGGGACGGCAGCTTTTTACACAGAAGTCAGAACCACGCTTCAGCGTTTGGAAATGAACAAGTCAGTGGGTTTTCGTCCGATGCCGACTTTGGTTCTACGCACCTTGAAACTCCAGTTGAAACAAAAACTTCTTCAGAGCTAAGTGAAACGGGTAAACTGCTTATCAGCCAATTGCCCCAAGGCTTGGTAGACATTGCGCGTGAACCCTACAGTTCGCGCTTTATTGCATTGCTTCTGATCTTTGATGGTAGTGATGTGCAACGTGAGATGATTAAAGGTCATATTCCAATGGTCTCGCACGCAAAGCTGTTACCGTGGCTGGATTACGATTTGCCCCTACATTTGAGGCTTCCTCTACTAGAGCTCGCTCTCCCTGCGCTTAAATCGATAAGTGAAGGTCAGAAAAGTAGACTTTGCCAAGTGTTGCGTGAATTGTCTCAAACCGATAATCATTACTCACTAGGTGAATGGTGCGTCATTAACTTGTTAGAAAAGCAGCTTATTGCGCCATTTGGTTCTACTCGCCAGAACAAAACCTTTAAGCAGCTCAAAGAAAGCGTTCACTGGTTACTACGTGAATTGGCATGGGTCACCCATTCAGAGCACGAAGGCGCGCAGCGAGCATTCAACGCTTCGCTCAAATCGCTAGGGTTTGCAGAAACCACGCTAGTAGAACCAAATAACGACTGGCGCTTAAGTCGCGCAGCACTGGAGTTGTTGCTGCAACTTAAGCCACTTCAACGACGCCAGTTTGTTAAGGCGTGTCGTTTGGCTATTGAGTCTGACGGCAAGATTACCGTCGCAGAAGGCGAATTGTATCGAGTGATAGCATGCTTCTTAGAAGTGCCAGAACCGCCACTGACTGTGACGCTTTAACTGCACAAAGTAAAACGCCAGCAATGAATGCTGGCGTTTTATATTCGTAAACGGTTTTACGCTGTCGCGACTCTAAAGCGCTCTGGAATCTTAGTAATGCTTTGACGGTAGCTGAACCACAAGTAGGTTACCGCTAACGAGAAGAACAAGTAAGACAAAGCAAACACGATTGGAGAAGTAATCAACTCAGCTGACATCCCCCACATTACACCAACTACGGTAATCGTCAGCTTAGACAACATGCCACAGATCAATAAGAACAAAGCAAGCTGTGGGAAGCGGGAGCTACGGAATGCGAAGAAGTAGCAACTGCCAACGGCAAGTGTTGCAATAGACAAACCTAGCATGAATGAATGGATGTGATCTGCTGATGCAACACCTGCAGAAACAGAAGCCATAAGTAATAGGAACAATTTCATAAGTCACCTCACTACAAGTAGAGAAAAGCATCCTTTCATTAATGAAAACTCATTTTGCGCCCTATTTTGCTTATCTATTTAGCAATTACAAGCACAATTTTTGTTCAATTTATGTTCACTCCATCCTTCCGAATTAAGTTATTACAAGCAGTTAACATTCTCTAATTTATAAACCCTTTAGTTCCTGCACTTACAGAAAACAGTCTCTATTTTGCCCACTTTTGTTACAGAACATTAACACTAAAATATTTTGAAACTTTTTGCTTAAACTGTGAACCAAACACTCAGCTTCACGCTATCCACCTTGTTTCACTTAGGATCTCACTACCAAACCAGCGATTCTTTACGTTAGATCAACATTTTCTTCATATATAAAACCATCCCATTACAAACATTTTTAATGCTTCAAATTATTTTTAGTGACAGGGGTAAAAAGAGATTCCAATCACACATTTATTGGTTATAATCCGCGCTCATTACGTTATGTGTTGAAAAACGCAAACTTATTTTGAGCAAACCTTATCTTTAAACCGACCCCTCTTTGCTATTTGCCTAGGGGTATTACTGAGAACAAAAATGAGCAAGATTGATAAAGCTATGCGCATCCTGTTAGCAGGATTCTGTATCAACCTTTGTCTTGGCATCCTGTATGCTTGGAGTGTATTCAACAAAGCACTAGTGACAGAGTCAGGCTGGAGCGCAGCAGAAGCATCTGCACCTTACGCGACTGCAACTATTACTTTCTCTATCTGTCTTCTTGTTGCAGGTATTCTTCAAGACCGTATGGGGCCACGTTTGATCCTTATCCTAGGTACTGTTCTTACAGGTCTAGGCATGATTGCGTCTGGTTTTGTTAACTCGCCTCTAATGCTGAACATCACTTTCGGTGTGATCACTGGTGCAGGTATCGGTTTTGGTTACGCGTGTCTTTCTCCTTCAGCAATGAAGTGGTTCCACGCATCTAAGAAAGGTATGGTTAACGGCATCATCGCAGCAGGTTTCGGTCTAGCAGCTATCTACCTAGCTCCTGTGACTTCTGCGCTGATCGACAGCATGGGCATTCAAACAAGCTTCCTAGTTCTTGGTGTTGGTATCCTTGCTATCGCTGTTCCTCTAGCAGCAACAATCAACAACCCACCAGCGGATTACACGCCAGCAGAGCCTAAAGTAAAAGAAGGTCAAGCACCGAAGGTTGTTAAGAAGTCTGACGACCTAACGTGGAAAGCAATGCTTAAAACGCCACAGTTCTACTCTCTATGGATCATGTACGCGTTCGCAGCTTCTGTTGGTCTAATGATCATCGGTAACATCACGACTATCGCAAGTGTTCAAGCGAACCTACCAAACGCAGTTTACCTAGCGTCTATCCTTGCGGTATTTAACTCAAGCGGTCGTGTAGCAGCAGGTATGCTTGCAGACAAGATCGGCGGCGTACGCACTCTTCTTCTAGCGTTCGTTCTACAGGGCATCAACATGGTTCTGTTCGCAACGTTCAAGACTGAGTTCACGCTGATCATCGGTACAGCAATCGCGGCAGTAGGTTACGGTACGCTTCTAGCAGTATTCCCTACTCTAACGGCTGAATTCTATGGTCTGAAGAACTACGGCACTAACTACGGCGTGCTATACACAGCATGGGGTATCGGTGGTGCAATCGGTGCTGCTGTTGTTGGCTTCTCGATGACAAATGGCGAAGGCTACACACTGGCTTACACAGTATCAGCAGCAATGATGGCGGTATGTATCGTACTAGCGTTCATCACTAAGCCACTGACTGAAGCAAAAGTAGCGCAGCTGAAAAACGCATAATCATTAGGTCTACAGGCCCTGAGATCTATTTATACAATAGATTTGCAGAAATTGATTCGAAAAAGGCTTAACCTATGGGTTAAGCCTTTTTTATTGCTAGTTGGTTATGGAAAACACGGTCGAACTCGCCCCAGATTACTATCTCAATAACTTCTTTAAACTCACGCAGCACGCCACCGAGTGGTACTGTGATTTGCTCACTTCAGAAGAGCATCTGTGGTTATCAGTTTTTGAAAGCTTATCCAAACCCGCTCAATGTCTTCTCGTACGCTTGTACAGTCGCAAAGGCTGTTGGTTTCGTAGCGACAAACTCAACTATCAAGAAATCGAGAATATCGAGTCGGCTTTGGGTGAATTGGCTGGTCATGATTTTGTCTCGCTCTCACCTGACCTAACGATACAGGAATTAGCAGCGAATCTACTGACCAAACCGGAAGTCTTATCGCTCTACCCTCAATACCCTAAGTCCCTTAAAAAAGAGGACTTGGTGGCATGTTTAAGTAAGAGCAAGTTTGAACAATTCGAAGATCTAGATTTCACGGTGATTAAGCTGAACTCCGCGCATATGATTGATGTACTGCTAGCCCTATTCTTCGCGAATACTCATCAGGACTTAAGTCAGTTTGTCCTTGATGATTTAGGTTTGAATCAATTTGAAACGTACCAACTTAGTGAAGCTCGACGATTCTTTGAAAATAGAGAACAAATAGATCGCCTGATCGAACTCAGTCAAATCTCCAACCTTTATTGGCAAAGCGATAGAAAACAAAAAGCAAACCTCGATGTTCTTATCGAAGCAATGCCAGAACGAGTTGAACATCGCTACGTCGAGCGTAAACGCGAACACATGATTAACGACATTGCCCGCGATTACGAGCGCATAAACGAACTTGAAATTGCAATCGCACTGTTTGAGACGACCACACTCGCGCCAAGCCGAGAACGTCGTGCTCGCATCTACGACAAGCTAGAACAAAACGATTTATTTGGTGACATTGTCACGGAAATGCTCACTCAGCCTATTGATGTCTCTGAGTTTGAGGTAGCACAGAAGCTCGAACAACGCGTTAAACGTAAACAAGGCTTGAAAGTCCCGAGAGCCACTAAGCCAAAATGCAGCGAATACCACATCGAATTGGATCTATCTCAGCAACGGGTGGAGCTGGCAACCAAAGCGCATTTCGAAAGTTTAGGTTGGGCCGTCTTCTATTCCGAGAATTCCCTACTCAACAGCTTGTTAGGATTAACCCTGTGGGATGCGATTTTTGCACCGATAGAAGGCGCATTCATTAACGCTTATCAACATCGACCATTGGATTTGTATCACGCCGATTTTGCCGATAAAAGAAAGCAGCTTATCGACAATGCGTTTGAGCAAGTTCAACAAGGGAATACACAGGCTTTGTTTGATACATACCGAGATAAAATTGGTATCAGTAATCCCTTCGTCAGTTGGGCATATGTGAACGAAGAGTTGTTATCCCTTGCTCTTGAACACATCCCTAATGCCCTGTTGGTCGAACTGTTTAACGTGCAGTTAAGCGACCTAAAACTCTATCGAAACGGTATGCCGGATTTGATTGCATTTAAAGATGGGAAGTTTGAATGGATAGAAGTGAAAGGTCCGGGCGATAAACTCCAAGATAACCAATGGCGTTGGATCAAGGAGTTCAATCGCCTCAATGTTCCGTTCTCAGTCTGTTATGTATACCCAAGTGACTTCAAGATGCAGGATTCAGAGCGTTGTCATTGATTCGAGGTCAAGGAAAACGACGCCGCGTAATAGCCAGCTCTTTCCAAGTTGTTTGACGCAGAGATCGGGACAATGACACGCTCCCGAAGGGCGAGCTGTCTTGGCTTGTATACTTTGTTGTCGATTCTTGATTTAGAGTGACTAGATCTTTAAATCGCCGCCGCGTCTACAAACCAAGTCATTCTCGCTGAACCTAGCATCTCGAGGTTACTTGGGTATAACAGCACAAGCTTAGAAAAGAGCCAGAATGGTCTTAGCTACTTACTTTGGCGTTCTTCTGCCCTTTCTTCTCTTTCAATTGATCAATCACGTAGCTTGGTGCGACTTTCTCTAGTTCGCCCAAGCACTCATCTGTTTTCGGGTTGTCGTAACGAACATAAATGTCGCAAACCGCATAAAGCTGTTCCGGCGCACCAGAGATCAAATACGCTTGCTCAAAAGACTTCACCGATTTGTCTAGGTTGTAGTCTTCTTGCAGTACGCCATTGAGATACCAGTAGTAGCTGTTATCTTTCGCCATGTTGGCCGCTTTTTCGATTTCTGTCGCTGCATTCTTCTTCTCATCCAAACGCACCAGCGTCAGCGCTTTCGAGTAATGCAAAGACGCATTATCAGGATGAAGTTTGATCGCAGAATCCAACGTCTTGACCGCATCGGCATCGCGTTGCTGCGCTCGGTAGTTGTCGGCCAAGCTTAACCAAATTTGTGGATTTTCAGGCTGATTGGTTACCAAAGCTTGATAGATTTTATCTGCTTTATCCCATTCATGATGCCAACGATACACATCCGCTAATAACAGTTTGGAGCCGTCGTCTTTCTTGTGCTCTAAGTAGCTGATCAGTTCAGCAACCGGCGCTTCAAGCGTTTGCTGCTGCTCGCTGCTCACGTTAGAAAAATCACGCACTAAATTGGTCGCAGCAGTAATACGAACCATCGCCTCTGGATCACTCAACAGTGGCTCAATCATACGCCAACGATGCTCAATCGTGTAAGGTTCAGCGCCAACGATAGCCGCTTCACGAATCGCAGCGTCTTGGTCTTGTAAGCTGCGTGCAACTGCCACCAGCGCGTTTTGACTTGGGTATTTCGCCAGCTCATGCAACGCTTCAATGCGCTTTTCTACTGGTTGTTTCACGTCTTGAGCTTGATAAGACCACTTCGCAACCACTTGCTGTGGCGACATCTGTGCTGAATGGGTTTCCTCAGCACTTGTTACGCTCGCAGAAGAAACTTGGTCCGGTGCTAGCAAGGTTTCATCCTGCGCTGCAACAGATTGGCTTACGGTGACGCCTAGAGCGATGGCTAATAACGTTTTTGAGAATGTCATATCAATCCCTTAAAATTTGGTTTCGAATACAGGACGCTTCGCCGCTTGTTGGCGTAACACTGCATCACTGTATTTGCCATGTACCACAGGGTTACCCGTTGCACGAAGAATGTATGCCATTGCCTTATCAGCATGAGAGAAGAACTTTTTCCAACCTGCACACAGGTAGTTCAACCCAGGTTCACCGTCTTTGGTGCGAATGAAACGGTTTTTCGGACACTCGCCGTAGCAAGCGAATTGGTAATCACACTGTTGGCACTGCTTGGTTAACGAGCGAGTCTTGGCAAAGCCAAACTTTTGCTGCTCAGGACCATACGCCAACGTGTCTAATTTTTCGTGGTGGATGTTGCCAATCTTGTATTCTGGGTAAACGTAATGGTCACAAGCAAAAACATCGCCGTTTGGTTCCATTGCCAAGCCTTTACCGCAGATTTCACCGAGTGTACAAAGCGGGTTTCTGCGACCCATCCACGCCTCGACACTCGCTTCAAAGTATTGAACGAAGACTTTACCAATGTCGTTTTGTACCCACTCATCGAAAATAGCGATAAGGAAGTTACCCCAAGCCTCGTCCGCGACACACCAAGATTCAACGACCGAGTCTTTGTGACCAGGAATAAGACGCTTGTCGCCTTGTTTCAACTGCTCTTGCGGTTCCCATGTTTGAGGTGCGGTAGTACGGAACGTTTTTTGTTCCACGATGGGAATAAACTGCATTTGAGGAGAGCGAACTTCATCACGTAGGAATCGGTACACTTCAATTGGGTTACGGCTCGTTAGGTTATTCACACAAGTCAGTGTCGCGAACTTTACTTCATGAGCGTGCAAAAGCTCCACAGCGTTCATCACTTGCTTGAACGTGCCTCGCCCTGCTCGGTTGGTACGGTAAGCATTGTGTAACATCTCTGGTCCATCGATACTCAAGCCGACCAAAAAATTATTCGCTTTTAGAAATGCACACCAGTCATCGTTCAGCAACGTACCGTTGGTTTGCAAATCGTTGGAAATTATCACACCTTCAGGCTTGTACTTCGCTTGAAACTCAACAATTTTCTTGAAGTAATCCAAACCCAACATCGTTGGTTCACCACCCTGCCAAGAGAAGATGATTTCTGGTGTGTTTTGCCCTTCAATGTATTGGCGAATGTAAGTTTCAAGTGTTGCTTCATCCATTACTGGCGTGCAGCCTTTTTTATACTCAAGTAAGTCCTGCTTGCTGAGATAGTAACAGTACGTACAGTCTATGTTACATACCGCACCAATTGGCTTTGCCATCACATGTAAACGCTTAGACGCTTTACCATTGAACTGAGGACCTTGAGTAATATGCATGAGTCACCTTTAGCGTAATGAAAGTTAAGATGATACGACCATAACAACGCCATTTTCACCTTGATGACCTAATCATAAATCTCATTAATACAAGAGGCTTGTTATACCGTTTATAACCTTTTTTCATAGCGTTTATTGCTAATCTTCATCATGACTTTTTTGGCGAGAAACTATTGATGAAATCATTTAAAAGCAAATCGTTAACCGCACTTTCCATTCTATCATTCAGCGTATTAATGAGTGGTTGTGCGACTCAATCACCGCACCCTATCGCGCTCAACATTGATCAAGACATGGTGTTGGTTGAAGGCGGTTCATTTGTCATGGGATCGGACAGTGACTCCGCCAAGAAGGCAGAAACCCCAGTACGCGAAGTAAAGGTAGACGGCTTCTACATTTCCAAATTCGAGGTCACTCAAGAATTGTTTGAATCTGTCATGGGTTCTTCAATGAGTTACTTCCAAGGTGCAGACATCCCGGTTAACAACTTGAGCTGGCAACAGGCGAATTACTTCATCGAGAAGTTGAACGAGCTGACTGGCGAAAGCTACCGCTTACCGACAGAAGCGGAATGGGAGTTTGCTGCAAAAGGCGGTAACAAGAGCCAAGGTTTCACTTACGCAGGCTCAAACAACATTGCTGATGTGGCGTGGTATGCCGACAACTCCAAAAACCAAGCTCATCCCGTTGGTCAAAAACAACCTAATGAACTTGGTCTGTATGACATGACAGGTAACGTTGGTGAGTTCGTGATCGACGCGTATGACGATACTTTCTACCGCTATGGCCCAACCGAGAATCCAAACAACGCTAAAGATGAAAAAGCCGGCCTAGCACACAAGTCCGTGCGAGGCGGCAGCTTTGCCTATGATTCTGATGAATCAGAGAATTTCCGTCGAGATTTCGCAAGCCAGTCTATAATTATGTCGGACATGGGACTTCGCCTTGCTAAAGATGCTGATTAAGCACGATTACGCATGAGAAGCGACGTTACTGCCCCTTTGCGAGTTCTTAACAAGTAATTACGTCTATGGTTAGGGAAAGAGGCTAAACCCGCGTTGTTCTTCTCTATACCCAAGTAACCTCGAGATGCGAAGTTCAGCGAAAGTGACTTGGGTAGATATTTCACCTCGAATGTACTCGAACAATACATACAAACTTAGGTAAATAATAATATGAACAAGAAACACATCTGCGCCCTAGCTGTCTTATCTGGCTTATCTTTTTCTGCGATGGCACTAGACTGCGATCCAAACTTATTACCATCATGGAAAGATGGCGACAGCAAAACGGCTATTGTGAACTATGTTGACCAATCGATGGATACAACCAAGTCGACGTTCATTCCTGAACAAGACCGTATCGCGGTATTCGACAATGACGGTACCTTATGGTCGGAAAAACCATTCTACTTCCAACTGGCTTATGCGCTAGACGAAGTGAAACTCATGGCAAAAGACCACCCAGAATGGAAGACAAAAGAGCCGTTCAAATCCGTATTGAATGATGACATCGAAAGCGTCTTTAAAGGTGGTGAAAAAGCGCTACTTGAGATCGTAAAAGTCACCCATAGTGGCATGACAGTAGAAGAATACCAACAGAAAGTTTCTGAGTGGTTGAAAGCCGCAAAAGATCCGCGTTTTGGCAAAGCTTACACAGAGCTGACTTATAAGCCGATGCGTGAAATGGTGACCTACCTGCAAGAACACGGCTTTAAAACTTACATTGTCTCCGGCGGTGGCGTGGACTTTATGCGTGTTTGGGCACCAGAGGTTTACGGCATTCCAGAACAACAAATCATTGGTAGTGCACTGAAATACAAGTACGACTACAACGACGGTAAGCCAACCGTCACTAAGCTAGATGAGATCCTGACCATTGATGACAAAGCGGGCAAAGTTGAAAATATTCAACAAATCATTGGTAAGAAACCAGTACTCGCTATTGGTAACTCAGATGGTGACCACGCAATGATGCAATGGGCAACAAGCCAACCAAACTCTATGGCAATGATCGTTCATCACACTGATGAAGATCGCGAGTGGAAGTACGACCGTAAATCGAGTGTGGGGCACTTAGACAAAGCGATGGATGAGGCCAACCAACGTGATAACTGGCACCTGATCGACATGAAAAATGAGTGGTGCACGGTTTACTAAATAGGCCTTTTTAGATGAGAGACTCCCCTTCATGGGGAGTTTTTTATTTTCAAACGTTAGGCTTTTCTTCACGATCACTTCACGACTCTTCACACACAATGCCTCTCATCAAAACGAAGAGGTAAAACAAAAATGACAAGAACACTCCTGACAATCCTAGCGGCAAGCTCTTTCTCTGTTGCAGCAGCGCCTTATGTAGGTTTGGAATATGGATTCGGCACGACTGACCACGATTTTGAGACATCTTTTGACGCTGACGGTGTGAATCTAAACCCTGAATTGGAAGACGGTATTTTTGGTGGCTTTGTTGGCTACTCTATCAACGACTCTTGGGCAGTAGAACTGGGTTACAACCAATTTGAACTAGAAGATAGCCGCTCAAAGAACCTAGGCATCCAGAATATTGATGGAAAAGACTACCACCGCGAAATGGAATGGGATTCATCCATCAAGGCAAAACAAATCACGCTTGCACCTGTGTTTAGTTATGCATTAAACGATAAATGGACCACCAAAGTAAAAGCGGGTCTGAGCTACACACAATACGAATCGAAAGCCGGTAAGTACGAAGAGCACGAACTGGTTTCAAATGACGATGTGGAAATGAGCAAAACCCTTTTCCACAGCACAGAAAAGAATAACGAGTTGGGTGCCGTCTTCTCTATTGGTGCGGAATACAAAATCTTCCCTCAATTGACCATCGGCGCAAACGCGAAGTACCAACTTGATAGCTACGCAAACACAGCATCGATTAACGTAGGTTCAACCTACTACTTTTAATATAGGAAGCCTCTAGCATGAAGAAACTGATCTTAGCTACCACACTCGCTCTTTTATCAGGCTCTGCGTTGGCCGCTTTTACTGGCCCAACGACATCTGCCATTAATACCGTCAAAGAAGCGCAGAATGCCGCTGACGATAGTTTTGTTCTGTTAACGGGGAACATTGTCCAAGCCTTAGGTGACGAGACTTACTTGTTTAAGGATGAGACGGGCGAAATCCAAGTTGAAATCGACAACGAAGATTGGATGGGCCAAGACGTATCACCACAAGATAAGGTCGCGATTCGTGGTGAAGTTGATTCAGAGTCGACAACAATGCAAATCGACGTTGATACTATCCAAAAAATCTAAGCTCTCCGCGCTAAAAACGACAAAGCCACCTCACTTAGGTGGCTTTTGTGTATAAGTGTAAATTTATTATGAATCGACACATAAGCAAGGGCAATTCGGTGGAAGTACCAAGTTGATGCTTCTAGCTTGAACATCAAAACGAATTTTACTCGAGCGGTAAGGCTCACCATCTAAGTTGAGCGGCAACAACTTAGGAAAATCGATTTCCAACCAACTTGCCTGAGTGTGTTTAACGAATTGCCCTAGTTCGGTTGGATTTTGAATTTCCTGAATGACTTGCGGCAATTCATGAGGCAGAAATGGGTGAACGAGAGTGATGTCCATAACACCGTCGTCAATGAATGCATTTGGGGCGAGCTCTTGCCCTCCGCCAGCCAAACGACTGTTACAGAATGCACCAACTAGGATTTCCCCATTATAGCTGCCTTGTTTTATCGTGACCGTCCCATCGTAGGGTTTAAAACCGAGCGCTTTTACCAATCCCGTCAATGTGTATGCACCGCCCCCAAGAAAGTTCTTCAGCTCTACGGGCGTCTCTGCGGTAATTTCTGCACCAAACCCTGCAGCCGCAACATTCATAAAATAACGATCATTGGCTTTTACGCTATCGACTGCCACAGCATCACCGTTTATCGCCAGCGCTAATGATTCGCGAATCGTCGTGGGAATTTGCGTCGCCGTCGCAAAGTCATTCGCGGTTCCCATCGGAATAATCGCCAGCTCAGGTCGGCGATCTACTTCGATTTGGTTTAATGCCGTTACCGCTTCATTAACAGTGCCATCGCCACCCGCCACAACAATACGCTTAACGCCTTCATTGACCGCTTCTCGGACCAAACGCGCCATATCTTGAGATTCCCATGTCACGCGAACTTGAACATCTACACCCTGCTCCCGCATGCGGAAGATCTCGTTACGCAACTCTGAAGTACCCGCTTTTTTACCATTTAAAATGGCACGTATTGCCTTCATACTTACTCCTCGTTATCGAATCGCTTTACCCGCTTGTTTGATTTGCGTTCTTAACCATTGGTGGGCGCTTTCATTGCTACGACTCGAATGCCAAATTGCACAAAGATCATGCTCACTGTCACTAAATGGCAGCGGGACCGCTTTGATATTATAGGTTTTAGAAAAATGGTTGATGGTCGAAAACGGTAACATTCCGATGTATTCACTCCCATCGATCACTGGCAACATTTCCATTGCCCCTGCGGCGCGATAAACAATATTGCGACTCGCCAAGTCTTCAATATCTTCTCCCGTCAACAAACTGTTTCTAGCATGCCAACGAGACACCACAACGTGCTCTTCTGCCAAAAATTGCTTCACCGTACATGTATCTTGAATTCTGGGGTGCTCAGCATTGCATACCACCATCAAACGCTCGGAAAAAATCGGTTCCATTTTCAGTACGGTGCGCCCGCGAGGCGGAAGATCAATGATCAAGTCATAGCGCTGTAGGCGCAGGTCACTCTCATAATCTTCAGTAAAAAGTGGGTGAACTTCGAGCGTAATTTTTGGGGCATGCTCTCGAATCTGGCGCATTAATTGTGGCATCAACTCATAACTGGCTACCGAAACACAAGCGATCGAGAAAATACGATTAGAAACTTTAGGATCGAAACTACTTGAGGCGGAGAGTGTAGAAGTGAAGTTTTTTAGCGCCGCTACCATGGCTGGATAAATATCCATCGCGAAACTGGTCGGCTCAACGCCAGAATTACTGCGGTGGAACAACGGCTCATCATAGATATCACGCAAGCGTGCAAGGGCCTTGCTCACAGCGGGTTGGCTTATATCTAATCGAGCAGCAGCCTTAGATAGGTTCTGCTCTTCATAGATTGCCACAAAAATGGGGATGAGATTTAAATCAGTACTTTTCATTTCGCCAACATAAAACGGGGAGTTAGTTTTATTTTAGCTAACAGTCTGATCTGAAACGAGTCAAAGCACTGGATTTGAGCACCTATGCATGTTTTAAGTAGTTTTAACCGTGTATTGACGAAGAAAGTCATAATGGATCCCCAAAAAATCGCATTATTTCATATTGGTCACACTTGGAACGGGAACAATAATGCGATCTTTAGTTGATAACTTTGCCTATATAGTTATCCACTCAATCCCCTTTATTAATGATCCTTTTAATCCTTATTTTCAATCTTTTTGTTGACTTTTTCGCCTCAAATTATAACATGTATATAAAATACATGTTAAGGGGTTTGATTATGGAATTTAAGACTGTATCAGCGCTTGGTGGAATCGTAATGGTTATTTCGTTGGCAATAATGAGCACAACAATATTGATCAGCTTTCCTTACGCAAATCACTTCTCAATCATCCAACAAGCCATCGCGCATATCGGCACGATCGTCTTTGCAGGTATATTCAAGGTTGGTTACGTTGCTTATATCGTTGGCCGCTACGAAAGAAGCCTAGCTATCTAAGGAATTCAGAATGAAGAAGGCGTTTTTAATCTATTTCACCATTGCAGCAACACTTGGCTTGATTGCACCTTTCACGGTGCTGTATCTCGCAACACACAGTTGAGACGCACTGGCTAGCAGTAAACGGGCAGAGCGGCAATGTGAAATGCCGCTCACAAAAACGCTAGGGGCTTTTATAGAAACGTAATCACAGTAAGGTTATGACTTTCCTAAATAAGGCGATAAAAACGCATTCACTTCTTCGCCGCACAAACCGACCTCGACGTCGACACCACCAGCCTTGAGCATATCGATACCACGACCTGCATTGCGAGGGTCAGGGTCTAACATGGCAACCACAACTTTCTGGATACCACAATTAACGAGTGTCGCAGCACAAGCTGGCGTTCGCCCAACAAAAGAACAAGGCTCTAATGTCACATATGCCGTTACTTCGCTCAAGTCACCTTGATAAGCCTTTAACGCTTCAACTTCAGCATGGTTACCACCAATCGCTTGAGTGTACCCCTCTGACACAATCTGACCATCTTTCACGAGTACACAGCCGACAGGTGGGTTTGGTTGACAAGCAGGCAACGCGTTGCGAGACACTTCCAACGCGCGAAGCATAAATTGTTGGCTCATTTGATGTTGATTCTCAATATTCAAAATTTGGGTGATGGATTCTAACGCCAGCATGCTTTCCTCGCTATATAAAAGTGTTTGCAATACTGATACGTTTTGTCTCATCAAACAATTCACTCTCCTCCCTTTTTCCATAAAAAACGGGGCGAACCGAAGTTGCCCCGCTTTAATTAGACCCAATGAAGTCAACCTCCTGAACGACGAGTTGACTTGGGTACTCACTCTTCAGACCGCATTCCGAAGTGTTGGCTAACGAATTCTCATCGTCAGTTCAACTGCACGAAGTTGTGCCAATGCCTTGTTCAACTCCATGTGTGCCTGTGCAAAGCTAATGTCGTCCATGTGCGCACGAATATTTTCTTCCGCCGCTCTGCGGGCTTCTTCCGCCCTAGCTTTATCAATATCCTTACCGTGTAACGCGGTGTCAGCAAGCAGCGTAACGACATCCGGTTGAACTTCAACTAGCCCACCAGAAACGTATAAGATCTCTTCTGGTTTCGATAAATCCCCCACAATGCGAGCAACGCCTGGCTTGATTTTACTGATCAATGGAGAATGGCCCGGACGAATACCGAGTTCACCATCCGCACCAGCGACAGCAAGTGCATGGGCCGGACCAGAGTAGAGAGTACCTTCTGCACTCACCACATTCAGTTGAAACGTACTTTGGGTAACCGCAATGGCCATAGTGCCTCCCGCGCTTTACAGTTTGTTCGCTTTTTCAAGCACTTCATCAATGCTGCCGCAATACATAAACGCTTGCTCAGGTATATCGTCGTATTCACCCGCTAACAACCCCTTAAAGCCGCGAATTGTATCGGCAAGAGAAACGTAAACACCTGGGTCGCCAGTAAATACCTCTGCTACGTGGTATGGCTGAGTAAGGAAACGTTCAATCTTACGAGCACGTGATACCACTTGTTTGTCGTCTTCAGACAGTTCATCCATGCCTAAAATGGCGATGATGTCTTTCAATTCTTTGTAGCGTTGTAATGTCTGCTGCACACCACGAGCGATGTCGTAATGCTCTTGACCTACTACTAATGGGTCCAATTGACGAGACGTCGAATCTAACGGGTCAATCGCTGGGTATAAGCCCATTGCCGCGATGTTTCGGTTAAGTACCACTGTCGCATCCAAGTGCGCAAATGTGGTTGCAGGAGACGGGTCAGTCAAGTCATCCGCAGGCACATAAACCGCTTGGATAGAGGTGATAGAACCATTTTTAGTCGACGTGATACGCTCTTGAAGCACACCCATCTCTTCTGCCAGTGTTGGTTGGTAACCTACCGCAGATGGCATACGACCAAGCAATGCAGAAACTTCTGTACCAGCCAACGTATAACGGTAAATATTATCCACGAACAACAGTACGTCACGGCCTTCATCACGAAAACGCTCTGCGATGGTCAAGCCTGTTAGCGCAACACGTAGACGGTTACCCGGTGGCTCGTTCATCTGACCGTAAACCATGGCTACTTTGTCCAGAACACCCGCTTCCTTCATTTCGTAGTAGAAGTCGTTACCCTCACGAGTACGTTCACCTACACCGGTAAATACCGACAAACCTGAGTGAGCTTTAGCAATGTTATTGATAAGCTCCATCATGTTTACCGTCTTACCTACACCCGCACCACCGAACAGGCCGATCTTACCGCCCTTCGCGAACGGGCAAATCAAATCGATAACTTTAACACCCGTTTCGAGCAACTCAGTGCTACTTGATTGTTCTTCATAGCTCGGTGCTTCACGGTGAATCTCGTAAGACACTTGCTCGCCAATAGGACCACACTCATCGATTGGATGACCCAACACGTTCATGATACGACCTAGGGTTTCTTCACCAACAGGAACCGTGATCGGATGGCCTGTTGATTCGACTTCCAGCCCACGTTTAAGGCCGTCAGAAGACCCCATTGCGATACAGCGAACCACACCGCCGCCCAACTGTTGCTGCACTTCCAGCATCAGTGAGCCGTTGCTGCCATCGTTTACTTTCAGTGCATCGTAGACTTTCGGGCCTTCACCTTGTTCGAACTCGACATCTACCACCGCACCGATGACTTTGACGATTTTGCCAATACTCATAATCTAAACCTCAAATTCTCTCTCTAAACCGCTTGCGCGCCGGATACAATTTCACTCAACTCTTGAGTAATCGCCGCTTGGCGCGCTTTGTTGTAAACCAGTTGTAGGTCTTCAATAAGTTGCGCTGCGTTATCAGTCGCGGCTGACATTGCCATCATCCGCGCGGCTTGCTCACAAGCGATGCTCTCAACCACACCCTGATAAACCAGCGATTCGACATAACGTTGAATCAAGTGGTCGAGAATGTCTTGAGGAGACTGCTCGTAGAGGTAATCCCAACGAGCTTCTTTATCACGTGAAATGTCTTCTTTCGGGAACGGCAGCATTTGCAGTACCGTTGGCTTTTGCACCATGGTGTTTACAAACTGGTTGTAAACGAGGAACAAGCGGTAGATTTTGCCTTCGGAGTAGTGCTCCATCATGGCGTTAACCGCGCCCAACATGTCTTCTAGTTTTGGTGCATCACCAAGGCCAGAAGTTTGCGCCATTACTTTCCCGAGGGACTGGAAAAAGCTGATTGCTTTCGAACCAATGAGCGTCGTATCTACTTCAACGCCCTTCTCTTGCCAGTCCTGCATTTCTGCCAATACTTTTTTGAACAAATTACTGTTCAGGCCACCACACAAACCCCGATCGGATGAGATGATGATGTAAGCCACTCGCTTCACTTCGCGTTCTTGAAGGAAAGGATGGCTGTACTCCAGCGTACCGGACGAGACGTGACCGATAACCTTACGCATGTTCTCCGCGTAAGGACGGGACGCCTGCATGTTCTCCTGCACTTTGCGCATCTTGCTGGCGGCGACCATTTGCATTGCACTCGTAATTTTTTGCGTGCTACTCACGCTAGCAATTTTGGTGCGAATCTCTTTGGTATTTGCCATAACGGACTCCTGTTAGTGGTCCTACGATTGCAGCGCAGTGAACTCTGTCAGCAAGCTGTTCAATTCACTCTCAATCTCATCGTTGTAATCACCAGTTTGGTTGATTTTATCGAGTAGTGGTTGTGCGTTAGTTCGACCAAATGCCATCAGCTCTTCTTCATAACGAGACACTTGATTTAGTGCCACATCATTGAGGAAACCTTTCTCTGCAGCAAAAATCGCCAACGCTTGCTCTGCGACCGTCATTGGTGCGTATTGTTTTTGCTTCATGAGTTCAGTGACTTTCTCACCGTGGTCAAGCTGACGACGTGTCGCTTCATCTAGGTCAGAAGAGAACTGAGCAAATGCGGCCAATTCACGGTATTGCGCCAACGCGGTACGAATACCACCCGACAGCTTCTTGATCACTTTGGTTTGCGCTGCACCACCTACACGAGATACCGAAATACCTGGATCAACCGCTGGACGTAAGCCTGAGTTGAATAGCTGAGTCTGTAGGAAGATTTGACCATCAGTAATCGAGATTACGTTGGTTGGTACGAACGCCGATACGTCACCCGCTTGGGTTTCGATGATTGGCAGTGCGGTTAGAGAACCTGTTTTGCCTTTTACTTCACCGTTAGTGAATCGCTCAACGTATTCTTCGTTAACACGTGCTGCACGTTCTAATAGACGTGAGTGGAGGTAGAAAACATCACCTGGGAAGGCTTCACGACCTGGTGGACGTTTTAGGAGTAGTGAGATTTGACGGTAAGCCACCGCTTGTTTTGATAGATCATCATAGACAATCAGCGCATCTTCACCACGGTCACGGAAGTATTCGCCCATGGTACAACCTGCGTATGGCGCTAGGTATTGCAGCGCTGCGGCTTCTGATGCTGACGCAACCACAACAATGGTGTTCTCTAGTGCTCCGTGTTCTTCTAGCTTGCGAACCACGTTGGCAATGGTCGATGCTTTTTGACCAATTGCGACGTAAATACATTTAACGCCCAGTTCTTTTTGGTTGATGATGGCATCAATCGCCATTGCGGTTTTACCTGTCTGACGGTCACCGATGATCAACTCACGTTGACCACGACCGATTGGCACCATGGAGTCTACCGCTTTGTAACCAGTTTGGATTGGCTGGTCGACAGACTTACGGTCGATTACGCCTGGGGCAATGACTTCCACAGGGTCCATACGTTCAAACGATACAGTACCTTTGCCATCAATGGGCTGACCTAGCGTGTTCACTACACGACCTAGCAGACCGTTACCGACTGGCACCTCAAGAATACGACCCGTGCCTTTTACCTTCATCCCTTCTGACAAGTCCGCATATGGGCCCATCACAACGGCACCAACGGAATGACGCTCTAAGTTCAGTGCCAACGCAAAGCGGTTATCTGGCAGTTCTAGCATCTCACCTTGCATAACATCCGCAAGGCCGTGAATTGTGATGATACCGTCACTGACAGAGACGATAGTACCTTCATTTCTCGCTTCACTTTCGAGGTTGAAGTTATCAATTCGCTCTCTGATTAATTCACTAATTTCATTTGAATTTAATTGCATTTCTATACCCCGTTACACATGTAGGTTGGTCGCCAATCGGCTGAGATTGGTAAGAACACTGCCGTCATACACGGTCTGTCCTGCTGTGATTACCACACCACCTACAAGGGATGGATCCAGTTGTGTTTCTAACGTAATGGCTTTACCGTATTTTTCGGTTAATGCTTGTTTAAGCCTTGCCATTTGTTCCTCATCCAGAGGTTCTGAAGCACGCACTGTTACTGTCATGGTTCGCTCGTATTCGGCTTTCATTTCAAAGAACTGAACCGCCACTTCTCCCAGCGCTTTTAAACGCTTGCTCTCTTCCATAATGCGAAGAAAGTTCTCGAAACTTTGATTTAGCCATTCGCCACCAGCGTGAAGAATCAAATCCAGTAATGGCTGTTCCGAGCCTTCTTCACTGAGATCATCCAGAATCAGAAGTGTGTTTGGTTGTTCCATGATGACTTGAGTAATGGCAAACATCTGTTGCCAGTCATCCAAGCACTCTGCGTCACGAGCGTAATCAAACGCCGCTTTCGCGTAGGGTTGAGCCACTATTGTCAAATCGGACATGTGCCCTCCTACATTTCGTTGATGAAGCGGTTCACCAAGTCGCGGTTAGCCGAGCTATCCAGATTGCGATTTATCAGCTTACTGGCACTCTCAATCACCAGATCCGCCATTTCATCTTTCAGCTCTTGGCGAACTTTGCTGCGCTCGCTTTCCACTTCTGCTTTGCCTTCTGCGACAATGCGCGCTTTCTCTTGCTTTGCCAGTTCAACGGCGTCTGCAACCATTTGATCTTGACGTTGCTTACCTTGGTTGATGATGGCCTGAGCTTTAGAGCGAGCTTCTGTCAGTAGCGCTTCACCATTCGCTTTTGCCAGTTCCAACTCTTTTGCTGCTTTTTCAGTTTGTTCAAGACCTTGAGCAATTTCAGCACGACGCTCATCAATCAGTTTTACAAGTGGTGGCCAGACATATTTCATGCAAAGCCAAACGAAAATCACGAAGGAGATCGCCTGACCAAACATTGAGGCATTTAAGTTCATAGCACCCTCTCTTCTATAACGTTATGAAATTGATTAATTCGAATTACGCTACAGCGAAGATGATGTACAAACCGATACCCACACCAATCATTGGCACCGCGTCCACAAGACCCATCATGATGAAGAACTGAGTACGAAGCATTGGGGTTAAATCAGGTTGACGAGCGACCCCTTCAAGGTATTTACCTGCAAGGTTACCGATACCCGATGCGGCACCCGCTGCACCAAGACCAATCAGCAATGCACCCGCCACGTAAAGAACTGCGCTAACGATATCCATAACAACTCCTAGAATTGAATTTTTTAATTAAGAAATAAATTTTTTGATTTAGTGCTCTTCAACAGCCATTCCGAGGTAAACCACGGTCAGAACCATAAAAATAAATGCTTGAAGCACAACAATTAGTATGTGGAATAGTGCCCAAGGAACACTAAGTGCCCATTGCATCCACCATGGCATTAACGCAATTAGTATGAATATCATTTCACCTGCGTACATATTGCCAAATAATCGAAGACCTAAAGATATTGGTTTAGAAATTAATGTTACCAATTCAAGAACTAAGTTCACTGGGTATAACAGAGGATGAGAAAATGGTTGAGTAGTTAACTCTTTAATAAACCCTTTCACACCTTTGTTTTTAAACGTATAACCTAAAACCAAAATAAATACGCCTAATGCCATCGACATCGTAATATTGACGTCGGCTGAAGGTAAGTCACGGAAGTGCTCGACACCTACTGAACGAGTCAGCGCTGGAATCAAATCAACCGGCAACAAATCAACGGCATTCATTAATAATACCCAAACAAATATTGTCAGAGCTAAAGGGCCTATAATCTTGTCTTTAGCTAGAAATATTTCTTTTACGATATTATCGACGAACTCAAATACCATCTCGATCAAACACTGGAATCGTCCCGGAACTCCTTTCGTTCCTTTCGTCACCGCAAAGCGGAATGAAAGGATGAAAACAAGTCCCGTCAACCAAACCATGATCATGGAATCAAGGTTAATTCCAAACCATCCGTTTCCGGTGGTGAGAAAGGTCAGGTGGTGCTCAATATACTCATGAGCGGACTGGACAGTATCCATTTATGCCTTCCTTTCGAAGCGGTCTCTGAACAGCGGCGTTAAGAAGTGACCAAACATCGTCACACAAAAGCCTATCAGGACCACGATGTTGCGAAGAGCCATAAATCGAAACGTCAAAACAAACATTACAATGGTGTAGATGACTTTGATATTTCGACTCAGATGCATGAGGTCACGCAAACTCTCTTCTGGTTTCACCCTAGATTTAATGGACGCGAATACCATGCCGAACAGAGATGGTAGAATCGCGATGAGCACCCCAGTAATCGCTGACTCAGCACTTAGAGATCCACTTCGCATGTATTCATACGCGATGAATACCAGACCCAAAGTTGCTTGAGCAATAAGAATCCTTTTACCAGCTACCAATATTGGATCGTCGTGAATATTAGCTTCCATAAATCACCCTTTAAAATAATTTCGAATTAAACTTCTGATAATTAAACTTCACAAAATACATCAGCCAAGTGACTACAAATTATATTCTGATAAAACCTACTCACAGAATTAATTTAACCTGATAATTATTGTTCACATATTAATAAATCAAAACGGAACCACTCCGTATTTCCGTTTCCCAAGAAATATACACCGATAATTTTAATAATCTGAATCGAAAAACTTGCAAATTATCATTCCATTTTTGAAGTGTTATTTTATTTGAACATTCCAAAAATGAAATATACATTGATTAAGCCGTCTTTATCAGGGTTAAGACGAAAAGCTTGTCACATGGAAGTGACACTCCATCACGAAAGGAGTTAAAGTGATTTATAGGTTATATAATTTTAAAATATACCGACATTAATATATAGCCTACTAATAAACCTGTTTAATATTGCAATGAAATAGCTTTTAAATAGAAACTTAAAAGATAAGAATTAAATATATGTGAAATATATTATTTCTTTGCGTCATTTGTAGCACGTTAAAATAGACATTTCATGTACTTATTGCGATTAAAAAGAACAAAAAAAGGACGCTGAATCAGCGTCCTTTTTCGTTTTTATTTCTTATTACTTGTCTGCTTATCGAGTTGCGGCAAAGCCTTTGGTATCGCCCACTTGAGGCGTTTTGGCTTCAGCGCTTGTATCCCTTTCCAAAGCGCATTCATCAAGCTTGCATCCTCCTGCCCCTCTTGTAGGCGCTGTGAACGCTTCTGCCAAACGTCAGTGTCACTGGCTTTACTCATTTCAAGACCACCTGTGTTGCTTCTCAGCTGCTTATACAAGCTTGCTCGAGCAGCGCCCCATCGATTCGCTTTCACCATTCGTCTGAACACCAACCATGGCGGCGTAGGACGAGAACGATAATAACGGTGAATGCTCAAGGCGGCGATAACGAGAACAAATAGCGTCACTGCGCTGCCAATCAACCACCCAGAATAAGCTCTAACAAAGGATTTGAATGTATGCTTGGCTTTGAAGGTCTTACCCTCAATCACCACCGTTTCCAGCGCTTTACTCTTGCTATTCCACCATTGGAACTTGTGTTCAGGCAAGGTGAACTCACCGCCCTGTTGGATCACATATACGCTTTCTTCGATACGACTCGATTGGTAATCGCCACGCGTTTGCTTATCGTCTAAGCGGTTTGGTTGAGGGTATGCTTGATAGCTGGCAGTAGAATCATTGGATAACAAGTCTGGAAGCAATACTGACAAACTGTCTTGTGCATTGATCGTTATGGTGCGAGTGATTGCATCACCGACTTTCAGCTCATCGTTAGACGTTGTCCATTTCTGATCCACACTCACCTTAGTCGCGGTAAACCATGCAGAGTCATCACTGAGCAATCCAGAAGGCATAGACGCTTCAAACTTAATTGGCTGCGTATAAAGCGTACCAGCGACCTTCGAACCATCAGGCGCAGAGACTTGCACACCAACGGCGACCGGTGGAGTTACAAATTGTCCCGAGGCTTGCGGATACAAGGTTATTTCCCAACGCTGACGAGACCACGTTTGCCCCCCTTTGCGCTCGGTATAGTTGGTTGCTAATTGGTTACGCTGCTTTGCAATCACGTTAGGGATTTCTACGCTACCAATGCGTGTACCACCTGTGAACCAACGAGGCGTTGCGACTTCGATGTACAAAATCACCTGCTCATTCACACTGAACTTAGGTGCTTCCTTCGTATCGGCCCCTGCTCCCTGCTTACCAACCCATGCTAACAATTCAACATTATCACTGCGCTGCAAGTCTTGAATGTCTTGTGCGTTCGCCAAACCAGTAAAAAACAAAGTAAACACCATCAAGATAGTGCTTAAACGCCCAACCACGGAGTCAGCACCAAGTTTGAATGCATTCATCATTGTGCTTGCTCCTCTTCTTGTTGTCGTTGCGGTTGTGGCTGCGTTTTCACGGGCTCACGCAGTTGAATTTGGAATTTAGCGCGCAAGAAGTACTTAGGATCGGCCTCTACACGTTTTAACCACTTATCCGCCAGTTCTTGGCTACCAAGGATTTCGTTCGCATTGAGTTTCTCTTTCAGCATTAATTCAGCCGCGGTTTTTTCGTCTGCCCCATCTGCCGTTTGTGGGTTGTCACCCAGTTCAAACGACTCTTCGGGTCCGTCTGTTGTCCCCGCTTGGCTTTCACTGGTGCGATTAATCTCTTCGACAATGCCACCAATGACTTTTAGGTTGTGCTCGACGTCTGGTCGCAATTGCTCACTCAAGGTGTCTTTGTCTGCCAGTGTTTGCAACAAATTACGCGCGGCCAAGTACTCACGTTGACGTGCCAACGCACTCGCAGCATTGTACAAGCCATAGTCTTTTACCGCATCTGATGGATCGTTTTGCATCTCCAAGAAAGCGGTATGAGCCAGTTTGTATTCGCCTGCGTAATAATAAGCTGTTCCTTTACGCAACGGATCCGTAAAGTGCTTTGCTGCCTCAAGGTATTCGTTTTTGTTGAACAAACGCTGTCCTTGCTGATTTGGGGTGAGCCATAAATCCCACCACCATTGAGACGCTTTATCCCAGACGGTTACCTCTTGCACCACTTCAGGCTTATCCGCTTTGAGCGAGACCGTTTCCGCCATAGCTTTTGGCGTCATAAACAAAGACGTTGACACCATCGCCACCACACACCATTGCACTAGCCAGCCTTTGCGGAACCAAAGCATCATAATGAGCGCAATTGGGAACAACAGTTGATAGCCCATGTCTTTCCAAGGCATGGATGATTCGCCATTGAGTTGCATGTTTCGCTCAACAAAACGATTCAGCTTCTCAATGTCGCTGTTGTCGACCGTCACTTCCACAAGGCGCCCACCAGTCGCGCTGGCAAGATTATTCAACGAGTCCAAATCGACCGGGTTGTTAGAAACAATGTCCGAGT
Organism: Vibrio jasicida CAIM 1864 = LMG 25398; assembly: GCF_000400365.1. Taxonomy (GTDB): domain Bacteria; phylum Pseudomonadota; class Gammaproteobacteria; order Enterobacterales; family Vibrionaceae; genus Vibrio; species Vibrio jasicida. The sequence goes on from NZ_BAOG01000052.1 coordinate 44,642, forward strand.
TACCCGCAGCCAAGATAAGCAATTGATAAGGCTTGTCGGCAAAGTAGTTTTTGTAAGCGGTAATGGTTGCAGGGTTCACGCCATCCGTAACCAACAGAACCGTAGAACCCGGTTGGCCTTGTAATTGTTGGTCAATCAAAGGTAACGCCGTTTCAGCAAGTTTACCTTCAACCGGCATGATTTCTGGCGTTATCGCCGCTAGAAACGGTTCGAATACTTTGCTGTCCTGCGTCACAGGCATTGCGACATGAGCAGAACCCGCATACACAACCAACCCAGTGCTGCCACCTTTTCGTGCGGCCAAGAGGTCACGGATCTTTTGCTTAGAACGTTCCAAACGGCTTGGCGGAAGGTCTTTTTGCAACATTGAATCGTTGTTGTCCAACACCACCAGCATGGAAGCTTTATCTTCACCAAAAGGAGAAGCTTGGCGCTCCCAAGAAGGTCCGGCACAGATGATGATGGCAATCGCTACTATCACCATAAGCAGCTTAAGTGGCAGTTGTTTTCGCCAACCATAGTCGCCAATCGTTAGTGCTTTACGTAAATGCTCAGGAAGAATGTCTTTCCAACTTGGTTTGGCTTCTTCTCGCCACCTTAACCAAAGCAAAAGAAACATCGGGATGAACGCCAATAGCCACATTGGACGAATGAAATGGAACTGTGTGACAAACTGTTCTAACCCCATGCTAGAGAAAGGAGAATCAAACATGGCGATCTCCTTCTACGTTGTCTGCTTGTGCAGAAGCTTCACTGGTCACTGATAGTCGACGACGCTTAAATGTTGCCAACGAGAACGCAGTTAAATACATCGCAACCACCAAAGCCATTAAGTAATGATGCAAGCTTTGCTTGGGCCGGTAAGTGGTACTTTCATAAAGCTGTGGCTCTAACTTACCAATCTCATCATAGGCTTTAGCAAGTTCGTCACGGTTGAGCGCTTCAAACGCCTTACCACCGGATTCTTTGGCAATACGTTTGATCGTATTCATAGCTAGTGCAGTTTCACCCACGGTTTGTGGATCACCCATGGCAATCACGTGGATACGTACATCTTTGGCTTTCGCGACTTTCGCCGCATCAATCGGCTCAACGAAGCTTCCTGTATCATTACCATCTGTCAGAACAATGGCGACTTTCTCTTTGTTCTCTTCTACGTCGGTACGCGACTTTTCACTTTGCTCAAACACCTTAATCGCCAAGCCAATTGCATCACCTAAGTGAGTACTTTGCCCAGCCATCGCCACATCCGTTTGGTTAAGCAATTCTAACCACACTTTTTGATCGGGCGTGAAAGGGGTTTGAACAAATGCCGCATCGCCAAACAAGATTAACCCTAAGCGGTCGCCTTTGCGCGTTTTGGCAAAGTCACTCAATACTTCTTTGGCTGCATCGAGACGAGAGATCTTTTCACCGGTTTTGGATGTGAAGTCCCGCTCTGCCATTGAGCCAGACAAATCGACGACGACCATAACATCGCGGCCTAAGCTTTCACGCACCTGTGGCTCGCCAAGTACTGTCGGCTTTGCCATTGCGGTCACGACCAAAAGCCAAGAGATGATGAGCGTTGCGCGCTGCCACCAGTTCGGAGTGAGTTGGCTTGCGCCTTCTGACGGCGTTTCACCAATCGCATCCACAAGCTGACTAAAGAACGGCACTTTGATGGCCATTTGTTTGGTGCGGTAAGCTGGGACGAGGAAATACACTACCAAAGGCAGCGGCAAGATGATGAACCAAAGCGGATGCTCAAACTCAAAACTGCTCATGCCAAGCCATGAAGCAAGAAGATCACCCATGGCGACCTCCTTTTAATGCACGCGCTTTGTAGGCAAGCGTGCGCTTTTCAATGTTGTGAGCGTTCTCATCGTGCTCTTTCACCCACTCAGTTGCACGTTCAAAAAGTTGTAAACGCTCTGTGTTTTCCAGTTCAACACTTGGGTCAACGATACTTTGCAGCCATCGCTTAGATACTTCATCATCAAACAATTTGTGCTTGGGGTTAAGCTCATCTAACTTGCGCAGGAACGCGGTATCAAACAAGCGAGCATGAGAGCTATCAAGATGGATTAAGACGATTTTCAGAATCGAGAACAGCGCTTTCGGCATGCTGGCGTCATCTGGTGTTAAACGAGAAATCGCTTCAATAGCTTCTTTACGGTAACGGTTATCCCACCAGTGGTGTGCCAGTCGGTAGCCGACATACATGAGTACAATCGCACCCACAATTGCAAGGATCTTCCAACCAATGGTTTGTGGCACCCAGCTTACGCTTTCTGGCACCGCGACGTCATGCAGCTCACGCAGAATATACGTGCTTGGAGGCGTGTGTAAGTCTGTCATTTATCGGCCTCCAACGAGTTTTTGGAATTGAGTAATGTGGTCACCTGTTGTGTCGACTTCGATATGAGGCAGCTTTTTGATTGCCATGAGTTGCGCCAGTGATTGACGTTTTAACTGCGCTTTCTCAACCAAACTGGCACTGGCGGCATCGACTTTGGCTTTGCTGTCTAAGTTGAGCTGGTAACGACCATCACCAATCACCCATTTCACTTTCGCCAAATTTTGCGGAAGCGACTGCTCTAGAGGATCGCTTACCATCACCGCTAACACGTCATTATGCTGTTGAAGCTGCTTAAGGTGATCAAGGTGGTGCTCTTCGCAATCGCGCCAATCACTGATGAAAATCAGCGTGGATTGTTTTAGCTTCATCCGTTTAATGAGCTCAATCCATTTACTGAACGTCACTTTGTCTGAATCTAACGAGTCCACATTTAAGCGCTGGTTGGCCTGAGAGAGTCGCTTCAGTTGAGCGAGCAAATCGTTTTGCGAACGCTGGGCTTTGCTGTGGTATAGAGCAGAGTCAGAGGCGATAACAAATCCGACTCGGTCACCGTCTTTCAATACTCGCCAACCACACATAGCCGCGACCTCAGCAGCGACTACAGATTTCATGACCTCGGTAGAGGCAAAAAACATCGCACTGCGCTGATCAACACAAACAATCACATTGCGGTCTTTTTCTTCGGTGTAACTGCGCACATGAGGCTTGCCCGTGCGCATAGTGACTTTCCAATCTAGGTTTCGGATGTCGTCCCCTAGCTGGTAGTGACGCAGTTCTTCAAAGTTCAAACCACGTCCGCGGAATAATGAGTTATGACGACCAGAAAGCACACTGCCCGCTTTCAAGTGAGGCAGCAGGCTGAAGGATTCGGCTTGCGCTTGTAAACGTACTAAGCGTGAGTAATCGCAATACAAGCGAGGATCGAGCCCTTGGGATTGAGGAGCAAGCGTTGGCTTTGCCATAGTCCCTCCTGCTTATCCGATTTCTACACAATCAAGCAACTCTTGCACCACTCGCTGGTGATCGACACCATCGGCAAGTGCATCGTAAGAAAGTGAGAAGCGATGTCCCAGCACCGATGGCACCATTGCACGCACGTCATCAGGCGTTACATGGTCACGCCCTTGTAGCCACGCATAAGCGCGCGCACATTTGTCTAACGAGATAGATGCACGAGGACTCGCACCGATTTCGATCCATTTTTGTAGCTGGGAATCGGCGTAACGCTCTGGTTTACGTGTCGCCATTACCAACGCTACGATGTAGCTTTCGACTAATTCAGACACGGCTATAGAAGGAAGTTGGCGACGCGCTTCAATCACTAATTCAGGCTCGATGTGTTTTGGCGTCACTAGCTCATTACTGGTTTCTGAACCCAACTCTTCACTGCGTACCAGACGAATGATATCGCGCTCGGCTTCATCTTCTGGGTAATCAACAGTCACTTTCATGATAAAACGGTCCATCTGCGCTTCTGGCAATGGATACGTCCCCTCTTGCTCCACAGGGTTTTGCGTTGCAAGCACCATGAACAACTCAGGCAAGACGTGTGTCTTATCACCCACTGTGATCGTACCTTCTGCCATTGCTTCTAGCAGTGCGGCTTGTACTTTTGCTGGCGCACGGTTCACCTCATCCGCCAACACAATGCTGTTGAAAATTGGTCCCGGTTGGAAGTGGAGTTGAGGCTTACCATCCAACTCTTGGTACACTTCGGTACCTGTTACGTCAGAAGGTAATAAGTCGGGTGTAAACTGAATACGACCAAAGCTGGTGTTAAGTAGGTTCGCAAGCGACTTCACCGAGCGGGTTTTTGCCGTTCCCGGTAAGCCCTCTAAAAGTACGTGACCATTGGTCAATAACCCTATCACCAAAGCCTGAACCACATGGCTTTGTCCAATGACGCTTTTTTCAGTTTGTTCGATTAATTCATTAATGGCTTGTTGTGCGTGGTTCATAGTCTACCTATTGAGTTTACGGGAGCCTGAGCGTTAAAAGTTGAGTATAAGACTGAAAGTAATAACTAAAGGTTATATTCGCTATATTCACCTGAGTTGTAAGACTTTATTAACCTTGATATGCCAACCAGGATTGGCAGCGAATGGTCAAAGAACATTTTTATTCCCGGACACAAGTAGTTTAGACCAGCCTCACCATTCGGCGCGGTAAGTAACCGATTTTTTGGGCATTCTCCCCAGCAATACTTCAAATACGGGCAATCAAGGCAGTATTGCGGCAAAGAAGACTTTTTCGCCATGCCAAAGCTGTATTGACGAGTTGAGATTGCAATTTCATTCAGAGATCGGTCATGAATGTTAGCCAGTTGGTATTCCGGATAAACGTAGTGATCACAGCTAAACACATCCCCATTGTGTTCAATCGCTAGGCCTTTGCCGCAGAACTCTGCGCTAACACACAACTGCGAAGGCATCCCCATCACTTGCACGACAGCGGTTTCGAAAAGGTTGACCAAGACTCTGCCAAGATCGTTGTTCACCCATTCTTCAAATACAGCAATCAGAAACTCGCCCCACTCTTCTGCATCGACCGACCAGTCCGCAACCACTGACATCAAATGTCCCGGCTTTGCTAATTCGCTGCCAAGTTTTGGAGACATGTTTTCTTTCCAGAAATGGGGAGCGGTTTGAGTGAAAGACCGAGGTTCAACACAAGGTGTGAATTGGATATAAGTGACGCCGAGTTCTTGAGTGAGGAAGCGATACACTTCGAGCGGATATTTGGCGTTAAAGCGGTTTACTGTCACCAAAGCATTGAATGACACATTATAACGCTTCATCAGCTCAACGGCTTGCATGACGCGTTGAAAGGTCGGTTTTCCACTTCGGGTTTTGCGGTATTTATCGTGGATAAATTCAGGACCATCTATCGATAAACCAACCAGAAACCCGTGGTCATGCAGAAACTGACACCAAGCCTCGTTTAATAACAAGCCATTGGTTTGAAGGTCGTTTTCGATGCGAACGCCTTGTTTAGCGTATTTGTTTTGCAGTTCGACAACCTTCTTGAAGTAATCCAACCCCAACAGTGTTGGTTCACCACCCTGCCAAGAAAACACAACCTCCTCACCATCTTGGCTTTCGATATAGCTCTTTATGAATGCCTCAAGTGTTGCATCGTCCATTTTTGGTTGAGTGCCTTGATTGAGTAATTCATCTTTGTGCAGATAAAAACAGTACTGACAATCGATATTGCATTTTGCCCCGCCCGGTTTCGCCATCACGTGAAAACGTCGTTCGACTTTATCACTATTAGATACAAACGCCGTTTTGAGGGGAGTTAATGACATTTGAGTAGTATGAATGTGAGTTTGTTTTTTCATAAAGAACGATCTCGAAAGCAGAAGAAAGTCAGCGCCCAAGTTGGGCGCTGTATTTAAGGACAATAACTAGGGTCTATGGATCTATGGACAAAACGTTATTTCGGAACAAACGAGCCCGGAGCCATACGCGGCGGGTATTCGTTGAAGGTTTCCATGACCTCTTTTACTTTTTCAACTGCAGGCATCATCAAGAATGAACGTTCGTACATCCAACGGTCGTAACCCATACCAGTATCGCCACGCTCAAATGGGTCGATACTCAAATCATAGATTTGTGGTACACGGAGTTTAGTAAATGGTTTCTTCCAGATATCCAAACCGGTTTCGTTTTCTTGAATCAAGAAGTGATATTTGTATTTGCCGTAACGTAAAGCCAGTAAATCGCCGTCATCACTCCAGTAAACAAATTCGTTACGAGCAGACTTGTCCGTTTTACCCGTTAGGTAAGGCAGTTGGTTGTAACCGTCTAAGTGAACGTTGTAGTTCATATCGCCCACTTTCTTGCCTTTCAACAGTTCTTGTTTGACGTTGCTGTTGCCCGCCGCAGCGACCAATGTTGGTAAGAAGTCTTCCAGAGACACAATGCCGTTAAACGTCGTGCCCGCTTGGATATGGCCCGGCCACTTAATCACTGCAGGAACACGGAAGCCACCTTCCCAACCGGTGTTTTTCTCACTACGGAATGGCGTCATACCCGCGTCTGGCCACAAGTTGATCATTGGGCCATTATCTGTCGTGTAAACAATGATGGTGTTGTCATCAACGCCAAGCTCTTTAATCTTATTGAGCAAGTGACCAATTTGATCATCGTGTTGCTTCACACCATCGGCGTAAAAACCTGCGCCTGTTTTACCTTTGTAGTCGTCTGGAACGTGCGTGAAGTTGTGCATGCGCGTGGTGTTAAACCACGTAAAGAATGGCTTGTCGGCTTTGACTTGTTTCTCGATAAACTTCTCAGCTTCATCTAGGAACTCGTCATCAACCGTTTCCATACGTTTGCGCGTCAATGGGCCGGTATCTTCAATCTTGCCATCCGCATAAGAGTGGATCACACCACGAGGACCGAACTTCTTCTTAAATTCAGGATCTTGTGGGTAGTCAACGTTCTCCGGCTCTTCTTCCGCATTTAAGTGGTAAAGGTTGCCAAAGAACTCGTCGAAACCGTGGTTGGTCGGCAAGTGTTCATCGCGGTCACCAAGGTGGTTTTTACCAAATTGACCCGTTGCGTAACCAAGGTCACGTAGCAGTGTCGCAATAGTTGGATCTTTCTCAGAAATCCCTTCTTTCGCTCCTGGCAAACCAACCTTAGACAAGCCGGTACGTTTTGGCATTTGTCCCGTGATGAACGCAGAGCGACCTGCCGTTGAGCTTTGCTGAGCGTAGAAGTTGGTAAACTTAGCACCGTCTCTTGCAATGCTATCAATATTTGGTGTGCTGTAAGCCAGCATGTCACCGTTGTAAGCACTCAAGTTCCAGTAACCGACATCGTCACCAAAGATAACGAGAATGTTAGGCTGTTCTGCCGAGTAAGCGGTCGCTGATGCCGCTCCGATCGCAAGCGTACAAGCGTTTAATACCAGCTTCTTGACGCGTTTTTTATCGTGGTTTGCCATAAAAGGGCTCCATAAATCCGTTGCTGCGAATCTTGGTAGAAATCAGATACCAAGATTTGATTAAGATAAAACTTGTTATTTGACGGATAAATAGAGTTCAGATACGTTGATATATAAATTTAGTTTATGGGTAACAAGATGGACTTAAACTTGATTCAAACTTTTTTGGTGGTCGCTGAATATCAGTCCTACACCAAAGCGGCCGACCATTTAGGCCTTACGCAACCTGCGGTGAGCGCTTCGATTAAGCGGCTTGAACAAGTGGTAGGAAAACAGCTTTTCGTCAAACAAGGACGAGGGATCGCACCCACTTCAACTGCGTATCAACTCATGCCGCAGTTTCGTCAGGCAGTGAGCATCGTAGACAACGCCATTTCAGAAAGAACCACTTTTCAAGTCTGCTGCTCAGAAACCTTACTCCACAGTTTAAATCCGATTGAAAACGTTGTTTTCCACGAGTCTCCACCGGAAAAGTACTTGTTGTTTGAACAAATTCGACAGCAAAAAATGGATTTAGTGATTGATACCATTATCACCAAAGACTCCTCTTTCGTGATAGAAAACGCCTACGATGAACCCGCAATGATCATCTGTCGTCAAAGTCATCCAAGAATCCAAGGGACACTGAGCCGAGAAGATTTTTATCGTGAAACTCACTGTATATTTTCAGGCAAGTGGAACAACACTTCTGGCTTCGAGCAACTGGCAAAAGAGCCGATTCAGGAGCGAAATGTAGAGATCGTAACGTCATCTTTGGCGGGGATGGCAATGTATGTTGCACAACGAGATTGTCTAGGCGTTGTTTCTCGATCGTTTGCGATGAAATGGAGTAAGGCACTCAAGTTACAGATCCTTGAATGCCCGATTGAAATCGACCGTATCCCCTATAAATTCGTCTATCATAAGCGTGATGAGCACAATCCCGCTCATCAGCGCTTAAGGGAACAGGTCAAGCAACAACTTGAGTTTGCCCATGCCGCTCCTATTGATTTATAGAGGCTCTTAAACGCTGAATCACATCAGCTGTCGCAAACTCTCCTAGTTGCTTCAAACACTGCTCAAAAGCAAATGCAACAGAGCCATCTTTGTAGTTTCTAGCCAGCACCTCACATTCCGCAAACAAGTGCTGTGGGTTGCCTCCCACTTTGTAAGCGGTGTTCAACGCTTTACTGGCCGCAAGCACGTCTGAGTTCTCCAGAGCGAGCCCATAAACATACCAATACTGCGGGTTGTGTTCTGCCGTTTCAGCCGCTTGTTTCAAATATTGGTTTGCCTTAGCGCTATCTCCAACACGAAGCCATGCCAAACCCGCGCTGTAAGGCAAAGCACTCGATTTCGGCTGAGCTTCAATCCCGGCCATCAAGGTTTCTAATGCTTTTTTGTCATTGCCCTGTGCACGATACAAATCGGCTAAGTTTGCATAGCTGTTCTCGAAGTAAGGTTCTATTTCAATCGCCTTTTGGTAAGACGCAATGGCTTTGTCTGTTTCGCCAAGGTCTCGATAGACGTTCGCCAGATTAGTTCGTCCAAAGCCTCGATCCGCATTGAAACGCTGGATTTCCATGTAATCTTCCAACGGCTGACGAATCTTATCGCGTTGCAGCGGGTTCATCTCTGGATAATGACGGACCAACGCACCCGCAGTTTCAGCACGCACCGATAAGACAGGATCACTCAGTAATGATTCGAGGATTTGCCACCGGTCACTGAACTCATAACCAGAAGACCCAGCAACAGCCCCAAGACGAATCATGTCGCTTTCATGCTTCACCGCTCTTGCCAATGACACTAAGGTGTTTTGCCCAGTATTGCCGCCCATTCTCTCCAAAGTTGATGCACGAATAATATCACTCAACGATGAGTCTTGAGCAGAATACGCTAACGCATCAGGCGCACCACGATGACCAATAGAATCGGCGTAGAATGCCACGGCAAAGTGTTTTTGATTGCGGTATTTCGAATTCGGGAACCACTCACCTATTTTCTGATCCGCCCACTGATTGGTTTCGTCTTCATGACATGATGTACAGACGTTTGGCGTATTGATGTGCTGGCTCAGATCTGGACGTGGCACATGCCAACTGTGGTCACGACGCGGGTCAACTTGCATGTAGGTCGTTTCCGGCATGTGGCAAGTGGTGCATTGGGATGCCTCGGTATTTGCCTCATGGAAGGTGTGATTCTCCGGCATGTAGTCAGACGCAATATGGCACTGAGCACAAACCGCTTCTTCAGGGATTTTTAACTCTGCGGTATGAGGATCGTGGCAGTTGGTACAAGTTACCCCTTTCTCTGCCATGGCAGACTGCAAAAATGAGCCATAAACGTAATCTTCATCGTAAATCTGACCATCGTGATAATAGAGCTCCGGTGTAATTAGGCTTAGACGATATTTATCCAAGAAGGAGCCTTTAACATGGTCCGCACTTTCATTTAACTGTGTACGACGGCTATGACACTGCGCACAGGTTTGAACTTGATGAGTCATCGCGATTTCTTTTGGTTGGAGCGTGCTGTGCCCTTCTTCGTAGACCCACTCTTTTACTGCCATACCTAAATCTCGATCAAAGCCATAATGGTTCGCTGAGGTGATGGTATTCCCAGATTTTTCCGCTTGTTTGGCAAGTTCTACGTGTTCACTGGCTGGGCCATGACATGCTTCGCAACCGACATTGATTTCTGACCATGTTGTTGAATACGTATTGGCAGTTGCATCGTAGTTTTTTTCTAGATTGGTTGAATGGCAATCAGCACACATGAAGTTCCAATTCTGACCCGTGTTCGTCCAGTAAAACTCATCTTTGGGAGTGGTGTCGGGATAAAGATGGAACCAGCGCTGTCCGCCTTCTTGCTTGGCTCTCGAATCCCAAGCGAAAGGAATTAACTGCACACGCCCGTCTTCAAATTCCACCATGTATTGTTGGAGCGGCTCCCACGCAAAGGTGTAGCTGATTTTGTAATCATGCCACTCACCATCAGGCCCTTGGATATTGACCCAATATTCACTCCCTTTTCGATAGAAGCGATTTGGCTTACCTTCAAAAGTGAATGTGTGGTCATCAAAATCACCGAGAACGGATTCCGCATCGGCATGACGCATCGCCATATCGTGATGAGAACCTTGCCACGCTTCGGTTTCTTTCTTGTGGCAATCAATACACGCTTCGCTGCCTACGTAAGTTTGCGTTGAAGAATTGATTGATTGTGGTGCGACCGACACGGTTTCTTGTGCAGAAGCTGACCGTTTAGATACTGTTTCCTGTGCAAACAGAGAAAAACTGACGAGCGCTGCTAGGCCGATCAAAGCCTGCTTCCAACTTGCCCACTGAGTCATAACTGTCCTTGTGTGTGATTCTTTTTATTCTCCAATCAAAGATAGAAGTGTTTTTCCTTTTTAGACAAGCAATTACATGCGTTTTAAGAAAAAATTAAACACAGTGCAAAAAAAAGAGGCTCCGAAGAGCCCCACATTTGGTTGCAATCAATTTATTTGTTGTGACTTTCCTGCAACTTCTCCATCACTTGATCAAGTGAGAAGCTTGCTGCTTTTTGTCGCGGTGGAAATTCTTCGAACGTTGCCAAGAATTTACCTACATAAGCCTGTGCTGGAACCAGCATGTATGCGTGGTCAATCAGCCAGTCGTAATAAGTGTTAGACGTAATGTCCGCCACTTCGTATGGGTCCATGCGTAGGTTGAAGATCTTAGGCACACGTAATGACGTAAACGGTTCAGCCCAGATACGTAGTGTGCCTTTTGCGCGCTGCTCTAGGAATACGATCTTCCAGTTGCGGAAGCGAAGTGAACTCAAATCACCATCATCAGTGAAGTAGAAGATCTCTTCACGTGGGCCTTTCTCTTCTTTACCAGTTAGGTAAGGCAAGAAGTTGTAACCATCGAGATGATTCTTAAATGTCTTATCACCCGCCGTGTAGCCTTTCAGCAGCTTCTCTTTGATTTGGTCATCACCAGCCGCCGCCACCAAGGTTGGCATCCAGTCCATGTGGTGCATAATTTCGTTAGAAACGCTGCCCGCTTCAATCTTACCCGGCCAACGTACCATTGCAGGAACACGGAACGCACCTTCCCAGTTGGTGTTCTTCTCACCACGGAATGGGGTTGTACCCGCATCTGGCCAAGAGTTCATGTGCGGGCCGTTATCGGTTGAGTAAAATACGATGGTGTTGTCTTTGATGCCCAAGTCATCCACTTTTTTCAGCAGCTCGCCTACTTGGTTATCGTGTTCTACCATACCGTCGGCATAAAAACTGATGCCAGTTTTGCCCAAGTTTTCTTCTTTCACGTGTGTGCGGAAGTGCATGCGTGTTGCGTTCCACCAGACAAAGAAAGGCTTGTCAGCCTTCACTGCTCGATCCATAAAATCAAGCGCCGCATCTAACGTTTCTCCATCCACCGTTTCCATACGCTTACGCGTTAGAGGGCCGGTATCTTCGATTTTGCCGTCAGCAAAGGACTTAATAACCCCACGAGGACCGAATTTCTTACGGAATTCTGGATCTTTCGGGTAGTCCACATTCTCAGGCTCTTCCTCGGCGTTCAAATGGTAAAGGTTGCCAAAAAATTCGTCGAAGCCGTGATTGGTTGGAAGGTGTTCGTCTTTATCGCCAAGGTGGTTTTTACCAAACTGACCTGTCATATAGCCCAGTGGTTTAAGCATTTCTGCAATCGTTGCATCTTCTGCCTGAAGACCCAAATCTGCCCCCGGAAGGCCAACCTTACTCAAGCCCGTTCTCAATACCGTTTGTCCGGTAATGAAGGTAGAACGGCCTGCAGTACAAGATTGTTCACCATAGTAGTCGGTGAACATCATGCCTTCTTTTGCAATGCTATCGATGTTCGGTGTTTTGTATCCCATTAAGCCAAATGTGTAAGCACTGATATTAGATTGACCGATATCATCGCCCCAAATGACCAGAATATTCGGTTTCTCTGCTGCGATACTGCTACTTGTCGCGCCGATAAAAGCAGCGGCAAGAATCGCTAATCGGCGTTTCACGCCATAATTCGCTGTCATATAAACCTCTGTATGTAATAGAAAAGTGCATCCTGCACACAAACGTATAGCTCACAAAACAGACGAATGCGAATCAAATAGCATAATTATACTTTGGTTAAAACTAAGGTCTTATATCCTTATTTAGAAAGCGGATTAACGTGACCTGAGTCTCGCTTCAGTTTTCCCCACAAATCCTAAGGTCGAAACAATCAACTGATAAAACAACAAGTTATTTCTCTACATAACTTATGGTTATAAACACTATAAAGCGACATTCTTCAATTGCATCATTAACTTAATAGCCAACGAAGCATGGGCGGTACCTAAGCTTCTTTTCCAACTTACAACCAATTTGGAGTTTTTATGGCTAACCAAATGAGCAAGCTGGCTGTCGGTCTCGGCGTACTGGCAACCTCAAGCGCAGCAGTGGCAGCAGACAAACCAAACATCCTAGCGATCTTTGGTGATGATGTTGGTTACTGGAACATCAGTGCATACAACCAAGGTATGATGGGTTACGAGACCCCGAATATCGACCGTATTGCAAACGAGGGTGCACTATTTACTGATCACTACGGTCAGCAATCTTGTACTGCAGGCCGTGCAGCATTTATCACAGGCCAAGAACCGTTCCGTACTGGCTTGCTTACAATCGGTATGCCAGGCTCTACTCACGGTATCCCTGATTGGGCGCCGACCATTGCAGACCTGCTTAAAGGTCAAGGCTACATGACGGCTCAGTTTGGTAAGAACCACTTAGGTGACCAAGACCAACACTTGCCAACTAACCACGGTTTCGACGAGTTCTTCGGTAACCTTTATCACCTCAATGCTGAAGAAGAACCAGAAACCTACTACTACCCGAAAGATCCAGAGTTCCGTAAAAACTACGGCCCTCGCGGTGTTATCAAGTCTTTTGCTGACGGTAAGATTGAAGATACTGGCCCAATGACGCGTAAGCGTATGGAGCACGCGGATGAAGAATTCCTAGAAACGTCACTGGCGTTCATGGAAAAAGCCGTGAAAGCAGACAAGCCATTCTTCATCTGGCACAACACCACTCGTATGCACGTTTGGACTCGTCTACAAGAGAAATACCAAGGTAAATCTGGCATCAGTATCTACGCCGACGGCATGTTAGAGCATGATGATCAAGTGGGTATTCTACTGGATAAACTGGATGAGCTAGGTGTCGCAGACAACACCATCGTTATCTACTCAACCGATAACGGTGCAGAGACTGTATCGTGGCCTGACGGCGGTGCAACACCATTCCATGGTGAAAAAGGCACGACATGGGAAGGCGGTATGCGCGTACCTCAACTTGTTCGTTGGCCTGGCGTAATCGAACCAGGTACTAAGATCAACGAAATGATGGCGCACCAAGACTGGCTACCAACTCTAATGGCTGCTGCCGGCGTTCCTGACGTGAAAGAGAAGCTAGCGAAAGGCTACAAAGCGAACGGTAAAGACTGGCGCGTACACATTGATGGTTACAACTTCATGCCTTACTTCCAAGGTAAAGAAGAGAAAGGTCCTCGTGAGTCACTGCTTTACTTCACTGCTAATGGTGAGCTAAACGCAGTTCGTTGGAACGACTGGAAACTGCACTTCGCAACCCTAGAAGGTAACATTACCGATGCAGTTCGTTTCTCTCCTAACTGGCCGAAGATCATCCATTTACGTGCTGACCCATTCGAGAAAGCACCGCACGAATCTGGTATGTACCTACGCTGGATGGCAGACAACATGTGGTTGTTCGTACCAATCCAAGACGTTCTTGGTGAGTTCTTCAAGACGCTGCCAGATTACCCAATGCAGCAAGGTCAGATGATGAACCCAGCGTCGATTAGCTACCAATCTCTTGGCCTACAAGGCAAGATGAAGCAGCTAGAGCAACTTCAGCAAGAAGTTAAAAAAATGAACTAGTTTCTTTTGCAACTACCGAAAAAGCCCACCGATTCAGGTGGGCTTTCTTTTTGTCGCGACCTTCCCCACTTAAGTAAAACTTCTAGACATGTCGCACTTTGAAGGCTCTGTATAAATAACTGATAGCTTTCTCATTCATCACGTTGATTTTAACCAAGCCATTATTGATAATAGTTCGCATTATCGATAATAAGTGATATATCAACATGTTTAGCCCAACGTCAGCCCCCGTTCATCCAAAGCCAAACTGGTCATCGAGTTCATCCGTTCCTGCTCCTTCAATCTTATTGGTAGAAGATGACCCAGATCTCAACCTTCAACTCACCCGGCTACTTAAAGAACAACGCTATCAAGTCATCTCGATGTTTTGCGGGGATGAAGCCGTTAAGGTTTTTCAGCAGCAAGACTTTGATTTGGTCATACTCGATGTCAACCTCCCCAATCTCGATGGTTTCGAAGTGCTTAATGTCATTCGTTCTCAGTCACAAACACCCGTAGTTATGCTGACTGCATTTGGTGCAGAAGAATATCGAATTCAGGGCCTTAAATGCGGAGCCGATGATTACATCACCAAACCCTGTAACTTCACCGAAGTGAGTTTACGTATAGAAGCAATTTTACGTCGCACCCAACTCATCAAGCAGCCCAATTCCGCGACGCAACTCAGTGAGAGAGAGTTACTTCTCGATAAGCAAACTCACACGGTAACGCTCCATCATTGCCCTGAGATGGACCCCATTCAATTAACACCTATTCAATTTAAACTGCTGTGGACGTTAATTGAGCACCGCGAAGAGGTTCTGAGTAAACCCTTCCTTTACCAGACCGTCCTAGAGCGTCAATTTAGCCAATATGACCGAGCCCTAGACATGCACTTAAGCCGCGTGCGCAAACGTCTTATCGCGGAAGGTATGTCGAACGACCGTATCCAGACCGTGCATGGCAAAGGGTATATTTTCAAATGAAGAAAATGTTGTTCTGGCGACTGTTTGTCGTCTTATCTCTCGGTGTGGTCATCTTCTTTTCTTTGATTCATAGCGCTGCCATTCTTTCTAATGAAAAGATGAGCTATCTAAAGAAGTCCCATCGTCAACAGATCCTCGACTGGGGCTCTACTGCACAAACATATATCGACCAACAAGACTGGCAAGGTTTGGACACTTGGTTAGAAGAACTTGCTGCGAATGAGTCTACTTGGGCAACGGTTCTGCAATCACACCTAGACGTAAAAGGCGGCAATCCACTCAATGAGCGCTTTTGGGAAGGCTACGGCATTGGTCGAAGTGTTGAGTGGAAAATCCACCTCGATTTTCCAGATAATCCAATCATGGAAGTGCCACTTTCTCCTTTTGGGTATCATTTTCTGATTCTACTGCCTGACCGAATGCGCCCCGGCACTTACATGTCCCATGCGTTTTGGTTGTTCCGTTTTGTGATTCCATTTCTCTCTTTATTGGCACTCACGGTGTATTTGTACCGTTACGTCATGCGTCCATTACAGCAGTTCCACCGAGCAAGCCAAGCTTTCAGCCAAGGGGATTATTCGGCGCGGATTGGACAGACCATGAAGTTAGGCAACGATGAAATAAGCCAAGTCGCACGCACTTTCGACAAAATGGCGGAGCGAACCTCAGATGTGATTCAGCACAACAGAAACTTAATCGCCGACATGTCACATGAGATACGTACCCCACTCGCTCGTATAGAAATGGCCATAGACTGCGTCGATAAAAACATTGAGCGCGAGCAAATGTTGCAACGCATTAAGAGTGACACTCATAAGATGCGCAGTACAGCAGAAGACACTCTCACCCTTGCATGGATTGAAAACGAACAACCAAACCTCAGAACGGAAGCATTTGACTTAGCGGAACTGGTTGAAATCATCGTTGAAGATGCACGATTTGAATACCCCGATAGGCACGTGTTCCTGCAGCAAGACGAACCATTACCTATCAATGACTCCAACCAAATGGCACTCAGCCAATCGTTAGAAAACGTCATTCGCAACGGTTTACGTTACACCCAACCCAATGAAGCGCTAAGAATTGAGGTGCGAAACAGTAGCGAGCATTATCAAATCGTCATTGCCGATTCTGGGCCTGGTATCGACCCAAGTTTGTATCAACAAATTTTCAAACCTTTCTTTAAAGCCAATAATCAAGTCGCATCACGTAAGGGCTTTGGTGTCGGGCTAGCGTTAGCGAAGAGGCACATTGAAGCCGTTGGCGGCAAGATCATTGCCTACAATGCGCCAGAGCGAGGTTTAGTGATGGATATTACCTTGCCCAAACGACGTTAAGCCTCACCCATAACAAGGATTGTAACAGTTGTAAAAGTCGTTTACTCAGCGTGGAAGAATCACCAAAATCTCACTCGATAATAATTCTCATTAACAATGGAGGTTACGGTGTCTGCTTCAACCGTATTTAAGCTAAGCCCACTTACCATCGCGCTTTTAGTGGCGTCACAAGCGACTTACGCCAAGGATGATATGGAAGTTATCGAGGTGACTGGTCACACACCGGAAGGTGTCGATATCTCGATAGACTCTGACCAACTAGCAAAATCCCAAGCTCAAGATCTTAATGATATTTTCAGAAAGGATGCCGAAGTCAGTGTCGGTGGCTCATCAGGTATTTCTCAAAAGATCTACGTCCGAGGTCTAGAAGATACGATGCTGAATGTCTCTATCGATGGTGCAGAACAATCCGGTAACCTATTTCACCACCAAGGCCGATTATCGATCGAGCCAGAGCTGCTTAAGCAAGTCGATGTGAGTGCAGGCGCCGGACGAGCAACAGACGGCCCTGGTGCACTTGGCGGCGCAATTAAATTCACCACAAAAGATGCACACGATCTACTCGCTGCAGACCAAACCTACGGTGCAATGTTGAAAGGTGGCTACTACACCAACAATGAAGGCTACAAAGTATCGGCAAGTCTTTATGGTGAAGTCGCCGATCAACTTGGTTTGTTGGCATCATTCGGTTACATCGATGGTGACAATATTCAAGATGGCAAAGGTAAAGAGCAGCATTATACAGCGCTAGAACAGCAAGTTGCCCTCCTTAAACTATCCGGTCAACTCAATGATGAACACTACCTCTCAGTAAGCTACGACTATCGTAATGACGATGGACGACGCTTGAATCGCCCGCACTTCCAACCAAGTTTCAAAAACGAACCTTTAGACCAAGAGACGGACCGCTCGACATTCACCTTAAACCACAAATACAGCGCGAGTGACCTATTCAATCTCGATACGACCTTCTACTACACGGACAGTCGTCTTGCCCACAAAGATCACCCACGTTGGGGAACGAGCGATGGCTCAATTCAAACTTCTGGCGTGAAGATCTTCAACACTAGCAAACTCACCGATCATACTTTGGTTTACGGCCTAGATTACAAGAAAGACAAATCAGAATTTGAGACCAATTACGATGGTAAAAAGGATGATGAAGAGAAAGGCACTGTCTACGGTTTGTTTGTTCAAGACGACTGGATGCTGACAGACGCTCTCATTCTCACCGCTGGTGCTCGTTATGATTGGTATGAACTGACCGACAACATGGACCAAGACTTTGACTCAAGTGGTTTTAGCCCTAACGTTGGTATCAATTACAACGCCTTTGAAGGTTTGAACCTATTCGCGAGCTATGCGGAAGCGTTTCGTGGGCAACAAATCAAAGAGTTATTTGTCATCGACTACCGCGAAAATGATCCAAACCGTAAGCCAGAGGAAGCGCGCAACCTAGAGCTGGGTGCAAACTACCAATATGACGAATTCTTTGCTGGCTTAACCTTCTTTGACAGTACCATCAAAGATGTCGTCACCAATCAAGGGGCCGTGTACACCAATGTTGGCGATTTAGATAATCAAGGCATCACCGCTTACCTAGGTTATGCGATTTCAGATGTGTCAGCTCGCTTGAGCTACAACCAATCACGCCCAGAACTCAACGGCACTCCACTTTCGGATGATGACTCTACCCTAGGCACATCTATCGGTGACACTTGGGTGCTTGATCTGATCTATCAGCCGATGGAAACACTGGAGTTTGGCTGGAATGCTCGATTTGTTGAACGTCTAACCGACGTGGCAGATCCAACCGTTCATCCAGAAAAGCCTGGCTACGGCGTACACGATGTTTACGCATATTGGATGCCACTCGCTGACGAAGAGTTATCTCTAACGCTGTCTGTTAAGAACGTATTCGACAAATACTACTTTGACCATGCGTCGTACATGGAATACATCGGCAGTCCTGTCGCCCAAGGCTATGCAAGCCCGGGGCGAGACTTCCGCTTTAACGTGACTTACTCGTTCTAGGTTTGTCTCTTACTTTGGCATTGAGCTAACAATAACAACCCGGAAATCGGAGCAATTTGCTCCGATTTTTGGTATTTGGCGGCTTATTTTGCTTTAATTAACGCAAATTCAATTTACTCAAAATAACTCAATGAATTTACGTTTAATTTTTACACTGTGTATCGCCACTCTGTTTGCAGGTTGTGCGACCTATGCGGGCCTAAACTACGACAAACTGTTTGGCCCTGAAGAAGTGCGTGAGCGTACTGTTGCTATTGAAACGCCCCAAGCGGACTTCTTTCAACATGAAGTAAAACCTATCGTCGATAATCGATGTGTGGTTTGTCACGCCTGCTACGATGCCCCTTGCCAGTTAAAACTCTCTTCCGTAGAAGGCATCGACCGTGGTGCAAGCAAAGCTTTGGTTTACGAAGGCACACGCTTGACCGCAGCAGCCCCAACTCGCTTATTTGAAGACGCGCAAACTACGCAAGAATGGCGTGATGCTGGCTTCCATCCTGTGCTCAACGAGCGTGAGCAGAGCATGACGGCTAATATGGATGCAGGTTTGATTGCTCGTATGTTGCAACAAAAGAAACGTCATCCACTCCCTGATCAAGTTCAATTAGAAGGCTTCGATTTTTCTATCGACCGTGAACAAACGTGTCCGACGATAGAAGAGTACGCAAAATACGAACAAGACAACCCGACATGGGGAATGCCTTTCGGGATGCCGAACTTAACAGCGATAGAATATCAAACGCTCATGCTTTGGCTGGAAAATGGCGGCATCATGAATGCGCATATCCCGCTTTCCGAGCAACAAAAAGCAGAGGTTCAGAAATACGAGACGCTGCTGAACAAGAGTTCTCGCAAAAACCAGCTCGCCGCTCGTTATATTTACGAACACCTTTTCTTATCGCACCTGTTCTTTTCTGAGCTGGACGGTGAGCAACCTCGCTTCTTCACTCTCGTGCGATCTTCGACGCCACCGGGAGAGCCAGTAAAACGCATCACAACGCGTCGTCCGTATGATGATCCGGGGGTTGAACGTGTGTACTACCGAATCATTCCTGAGCAAGGCACTATTGTAGATAAGACGCACATGCCGTTTGCGCTGAACAAACAACGTATCGAGAACTGGAAAAAATGGTTCATTGATGCCGATTATGAAGTAGCAAAATTACCAAGCTACGAGCCTGAAATCGCCGCAAACCCAATGACCGCATTCATCGATTTGCCTGTGAAGTCTCGCTTCAAGTTCATGTTGGACAACGCTCAGAACACCATCATGGCTTACATCAAAGGTCCGGTATGTCGTGGTCAGCTGGCATTAAATGTAATTAATGATCGCTTCTGGGTATTCTTCCTAGACCCAGACAAGGCCGACATTCCTGAAGTCAACGAATTCTACCGCTCACAAGCAGCGAACCTAAAACTTCCCGGCGAGCTTGAAAGCAATACTGTGCCAGTAACCAACTGGGTGAAATACTCGCGTCAGCAAGCACGCTACCTAGAAGCCAAATCTGACTTCATCAACAAGTGGTTTAAGAACGGTGAGCACCTATCGACCGACGTAATTTGGGACGGCAACGGTACAAATCCGAATGCAGCTCTTACGGTCTTCCGTCACTTTGACAGCGCGTCAGTAGTGCAAGGTTTGGTGGGCGAACAACCGAAAACGGCTTGGGTTTTGGACTATGCTCTGCTTGAACGTATCCACTACCTACTTGTTACCGGCTTCGATGTTTACGGTAACTTTGGCCACCAGCTGATTACCCGCATGTTCATGGACTTCTTACGCCTTGAAGGGGAAAGTAACTTTATTGCCCTACTTCCTGCTGATATGCGCCACCAAGAACATTCAAGCTGGTATCAGGACCAACCGCGTCAACTAAGCGACTTCTTACAACGCAACGTGGCACCATTTAGCCAACCGACCAGTGTTGTGTATCACACCGACGATCCTAAATCGGAGCTATTAGATATTCTGCGCAAGCAAGTATCACCTATCTTGTTGCCACGATACGACATCGTCGATACCGCGCTGACCGTAGAGAATGAGCAGCAGTTGGCGAGCATCAACCAAGTTCGTGGGGAAGGGCTAAAAACGGTACCGCAAATCACGATGCTAATGGTGCGCAGCAAATCCGGTGAGGATGAGCTTTTCACTCTTATTCATAATAACGCTCACATCAACATTTCTAGCTTGTTTAATGAGGAGAGCAATCGAGACTTTGCGAAAGATGACATGACCATTGTTCGAGGTGTGGTTGGCAGCTATCCAGCAGCGTTTTTCTCAATCGAAGAAGATCAAGTAAAAGAATTTGTCGATCAATTTAGCACCCTTAAATCCGAGGATGATTACGTTAAGTTACTGGATAATTTTGCTATTCGCCGAAGCTCAGAAAAGTTCTGGCCATTTAGCGATCGTATCCACGATTGGTATCGTACAAAACAACCGATCGAATTTGGTTTACTTGACTATAATCGTTTTGAGAATCGATGATGATTTAAGGGGGTTCTCATGAGTATCCGAGACAACATCGCCGCTCTCGAGCAACAGATATACGTTGCCTGCTCAGAGGGGGATTACGACACGGTCAACATGCTTGAGCACCAACTCGAATACTTGCGTGGCAGAATGGAACATCCGTTCGAAGATGATCCTTATGCTCTAGACACTCGGTTCGAGTGGGAAGATGATCTGACCGAATAGAAAAAACCTCCGGCGCAAACCGGAGGTTTTTGTTTTTAGCCCACGAGCTAACCGCAAGACGCAAGGCGCATCACACGCCTTTTATTCTGCCATCAAACGGTCAAGTGCAACGACCGAATCGGTCACTTGCTTCTTAATAATGTCTTGCTCGCTTGAGTATACTTCTAATGGTTCTAATGCAATTTCAATGCTTTGGCAGGTATCCATCAATGCCGTCAAACCTAAGCTGCCTGCACTGCCTTTCAACTTGTGAGCAAGATCTTTTACTGCTCGGCTATCGCCATTATCCGCAGATGTTTCCATCTGACTCAGTACGTCAGTACTGGTTTGTCTAAACAAGTCGATGATGTGCAGCATTTTCTCTCTGCCCAAGATCTTCATGTCTGACTGAATCACATTCGGATTGATGATAACCATTGCTGGATCCTCTGCTGTCGGCTCATTGATGACCGGTGTCTCGTTAATATCAGTGATTGTTATCGTCTCATCCTGAGGGGCACACTTGCTCATTTGGGGCAGCAAAAGCTGTTTGCCATCTAACATGTCTTGAATAAGCGTAGCAAGTGCTTCTTTTTCCATTGGTTTCGGTAAGTAGCCATCGAAACCCGCTGCTAAGTAGCTTTCTACTTCTTCAGCAAATACGTGAGCAGAAACCGCAACCATTGGTGTTGGTGCAAGTGCTTTCTCTGTTGGTTTGTTACTTTCTATGTGTTTCAGTCGATGAATCAAGTCAGTGCCATTACAGTCAGGTAAATTAATATCGACTAATGCGATATCGAAGTCCTGTTTTTGCATGATTCGTTCCGCTTGCGCACCATCTTCCGCCATGACGACTTCATGCCCCATGCTTTCTAAGAAACCTTCCGCAACCACCCGATTTACCGGATTATCTTCGACAATGAACACCTTCGCTTTGATCTTGCACCGTGCACTCGCAATAGAAACGGTTTCAACTGGTTCACTTTCCTCCAAAGGAATCGAGAACCAGAAACGGCTACCATAGCCTTCATCAGAGTCAACGTCCAGACGTCCACCCATGGCTTGAATAATACGGCGGCTAATGGCTAAACCTAAACCTGTACCACCAGTTTGATTTAAACCACCTTCCGCTTGGGTGAAGGCATCAAACAACGTCTTCTGGTCTTTTTTCGCAATGCCAATTCCGGTATCTGAGACTTCAAATAAAACTTGTGATTCGTCTTCTGGATTCAAGCTGACGTAGATATCAATCTCCCCCTCCTCAGTAAACTTAATCGCGTTACCGACTAAGTTA
This sequence comes from Vibrio jasicida CAIM 1864 = LMG 25398, assembly GCF_000400365.1. Classification (GTDB taxonomy): domain Bacteria; phylum Pseudomonadota; class Gammaproteobacteria; order Enterobacterales; family Vibrionaceae; genus Vibrio; species Vibrio jasicida. Next base: position 67,188 of record NZ_BAOG01000052.1, read on the forward strand.
TTCAACACTTGGTTGATACGTGTCACGTCACCTTTCCAATAACGACCTACATCGCTTTCAATATGGTAAGAAAAGAGCAGCTTCTTCTCTTGTGCCTTACCGTTCATTAGCTGGAAAGTGTCTTCAACGATCTGATGCAAGTCGAAACCTAAACTTCGTATCTCTAAGTGCCCGGCTTCGATTTTGGAGTAATCTAAAACGTCATTTAAGATCGCCAATAGAGTTTTACCACTGCGGTTGATGATCTCTGCATAACGCTTTTGAATTGGGTTTAGCCCTGAGTCTATTAACAGGCGAGCGGTTCCAAGCACTCCATTCATCGGTGTCCGAATTTCATGACTCATTGTTGCCAAGAAAGCAGACTTCGCACGGCTAGCTTGTTCGGCTTGTTTCCGCGCTTTCGCGTGGTTAAGCACCTCTTCATTTAAGCGACGGTTTGCTTGTTTCAACTGAGAGGTACGTTGCTCGATCAACTCTTCTAGGTGCTCTTTGTGTTCTTCTAATTCTCGCTTAGCTTGCGCTTCGCCTTCGGCCACGACTTTAAGCGCTTGCGCAGTGTTACGTGCCGTAATGATCGCCTGCCCCATATGTGCAAGTTCGTCTTTGCCTTTTACTTCTAACTCAACCGCCAAATTACCTTGTGCAACCGACAATAGCGCTGCCGAGTATTCCCCCAGACGCTTAACCACCGAAACATACACGACACGCCACAAGATCAAGACAACTATGATCAAACCAATGATAGAAATCACCGTCAGGGACCACTGTGCGAACTTCAAGGTATTCGTAAGCTCATCGACAGCCACACGTGTCGTTTGGTTTGAGTCATCCACCAGCTTGTTGACGGTACCATTTAGCTCAGAGAAGAGCTGTAACGTCCCCTGCATTAACTCTTGAGACTGCTCGTTGTTTTCGTATTGTTGAAGCAGGATAGTAAACACAACTTGTCGTTTACCCAGCTCTTTCAGTAGTTGCCCCATCTGCTCTGAGCGAGTCGGGTCTTCTACCGCCAATACACGTCGCTTCATGATTTTTAGATTGTCTTCAAACTCAGTTTGGATTTGTTGAATACGATCCACATTGGTGAGGGTGCGAGCTTCTTCAATCTGGTTGAGCATCTTAAACGCCAATAAGTGCAATTCATGCAGTCGCTCAGTCAGATCGAGATCGACTTCTACGAGCGCATCCAAAGCTTGGTAAACTTGAGCTTTTTTGTTGGTTTCAAGAAGGTCATAAATATGAGTGACGTTAGCAACCGCGATCGTACTGGTGTTTTGAACTTGGGTGCGAGTCAGTTGCTCAAGCTCTTCACTCAATAAGCGCATTTCTTCTACGCGCGTATCGATCTCTTTGGCGAGCCACAGCTTTCTTTCTACCGTCACACCCAATTCAGCTAGATTATTGATGACGTTTTGGACGTGATTTTCTAAGGTTTCGAGTAAATCAGCGTCAAACGACTCGCCACCCAGTTCTTTGATGTGAGTAAGCAGCGATTCAAGCTGATCAAACAGCACTCGTCCCGCCTCTTTACGCTCTTGTTCATTTTGCGCATTCGACAACATTTGCACCGATGAAATAATGCGAGTGCTGAGCTCCGAAACTTGTCGAGCTTCAATCATTGCCGGTATGGCAGCGTCCACCACGTTCCTTTCTGTTTTTGCCACCAGAGAAAACCCTGATACACCGATTAGCGCAGACAGCATGACCAGCATTGCCATCGCAATGAAAGACAATAACAGTTTGCGACCGATGCTTGCGGTAGCTAGCAACATATTTTCCTGACCTTAATATTCGTGTTCGGCGACATATTACGTTATATTTTGCAGTGTTTACTTAATCTATGCCAACGAACTTCATTTCATGGTTATAAATCAGCGCTCATTTCGCACAATTTTCAAGCATTCAGCTCTCGCAATGTCACTTTTCGCTTCAGTGCCAGCTTTTGCGACAGAGAAAGTCTGTGCTATTTACCCTCATTTAAAGGACTCATACTGGTTATCAGTAAACTATGGAATGGTTTCCGAAGCGGAAAAACTTGGTATCAACCTTCGTGTTTTAGAGGCTGGTGGTTACCCAAACAAAACTCGCCAAGAGCAACAACTGGCTTTGTGTACCCAATGGGGTGCAGATGCCATTATTCTTGGAACGGTCGATCCACAAGCTTACGAACACAACCTGAAAAACTGGATAGGCAATACGCCCGTGTTTGCGACCGTAAACCAACTTGAACTCGATCAAGAACAAAAACAGCTACTTCAAGGTGAAGTTGGTGTTGATTGGTATTGGATGGGTTACGAAGCAGGTAAGTTCCTCGCAGACAAACATCCGAAAGGGTCAGGCAAAACCAACATCGCTTTATTGCTTGGACCAAGAACACGTGGCGGAACAAAACCGGTAACAACGGGGTTTTATGAAGCGATCAAAGACAGCGACATTAACATCGTCGATTCCTACTGGGCAGATAACGACAAAGAACTGCAACGCAATCTAGTCCAACGTGTGATTGATATGGGCAACATTGATTACATTGTTGGCAGCGCCGTTGCGATTGAGGCCGCAATCAGTGAATTACGCAGCGCGGGTAAAACCGAGGACATTGGTTTAGTTTCGGTTTACCTCAGCCATGGTGTTTACCGAGGTTTGTTGCGTCACAAAGTCCTATTTGCACCTACCGATAAAATGGTCCAACAAGGCCGTTTATCAGTGATGCAAGCCGTGCATTATTTACGTCAGCAACCGTATGAGAAACATGCGTCACCAACCATTAAAGCGCTAACTCCGAAGACTCTTCATGACGACACAATTGAAGAATCGTTATCTCCGTCAGAATATAGGCCGACATTCAGCGTTAATGCAGTTGATTGATAGATAAAAAACGTGTTTTATTGGACAGCAACGAATTTAAAATCATAAAAATGGAAATAACTTGATGCAAAAAAAGACTCGTACCATGCCAGCGCACAAACATGTGGCATTGGTTGCCCATGACAACTGCAAGCCTGAGCTACTTCGTTGGGTTAAAGAGAATAAAGAGAAACTGCAAAGCCACTTCTTGTACGCTACAGGCACGACTGGCCACATGCTAAGCAAGGAAACCGGTCTAGCAATCAAGAGCATGATCAGTGGCCCAATGGGCGGTGACCAACAACTTGGTGCTCTCATCTCTGAAGGCAACATCGATGTACTCGTCTTCTTCTGGGACCCACTGAACGCCGTACCGCACGACCCAGATGTAAAAGCGCTGTTGCGTATTGCAAGCGTGTGGAACATTCCGGTCGCGACAAACCGCGCTACAGCTAAGTTCCTATTCAATTCCCCACTGATTGACCAAGAAGTGGACATTGAAGTGCCAGACTACGACGCTTACCTAGCAGAACGTACATAAGCTCTGAACGTTAAATCACACATAAAACAAAGGCGATACCGAGTATCGCCTTTGTTGTTTCTAACCGAAAAGAAACGCTTCTAACGTGAAGTCTTTATCTAACGAGAAGTGACAATTGGATAATCGCCGTTCACCAATTCTTGAACAAACCCAGAGCCAGCACCGGTGTGCGTGATCCATACTTTCTCTTTAGCACGAGTCAGCGCAACATAGAACAAACGACGCTCTTCCGCATAAGAGAATTTGTCTTTTGACTCCGTCAATGCGCCATCAATGTGGGCTTGCTTTTTCTTAGCAGGGAACTGCCCTTCGTCCACAGACAAGATAATAACAAAATCAGCTTCCCTCCCCTTACTTGCATGACACGTCATAAAGCGAATCTCAAGGTTCGGGAAACGCTTCAACCAATCGTCATATAGATCGGGTTTGTGATAATGGTTTCGCCCTAACAGCAGTACCGATTTCGTTTTCTTCGCTTGCTGGTTAAGTTGATCTAGGATCTTCTCAACTTGATTGCTTGGTGCAGTATGTACGCTCTTTTGTTTACGTTGCTTATGGCTATTGAGTGTTTTCGGCAATTGCGATGGGTTTTCTTGGATGAACGTGTTCGCAACGTCACCAATTTGATTGTTAAAACGGTAGGTCGTATCAAGGTAATGAACCGTTGAGTGAACAAAGCGATCTTGGAACCCAGTTGTTAAATCCACGTCCGCTCCAGCAAATTGATAAATCGCTTGCCAATCATCCCCCACAGCAAACAAAGTCGCGCCGGTTTGCTTCTCTGTCGATTCACACAGAGCTTCAATCAAAGCCAAGCGGTCTGGAGAGATATCTTGATACTCATCTACCATCACAAAACGCCAAGGTGAAATGAACTTACCTTTGGTCACATAATCCGTCGCACGACTGATCATGGTAGGAAAATCGACCTGGTTGGTTTCTTTGAGCATTTTTTGCCATGCACTAAAACATGGCCAACACAAAGCCAGTTCGCTATTCAAGCGCGTGTAGTCTTGATGATTCACTAGCTTCTCTTGCACTTGCTTTTTGGTCAAGCCGACCGCAGCAAGTTGCGAAAGCTGACTGTCTAACCAAGCAATCAACTTAGGGTTTTCTGAATGGCTACCTAGCTCATCGTCACCTTTCAAATAAGCAATCGGCCATTTATCCAAGTGCTTCTGCCAACGTTTAAAGTTGGTTGGTGTCATCCAATGTTTCTTAAGCCAGTCAATACACCAAGCCGAGCGTTGATTATCGTCTAAAGCCAGCGGACTAATTTCGACCGGTTGAGGCTCGACTTGATTAAGAATACGCAATCCAAGCTGGTGGAAGGTGTTCACGCGCACGTTTTCTGCCGCGAGGCCAACCTTATCAACCAAACGCTCCTTCATCTCTTTAGCCGCATCACGGCCAAACGCTAACATCAACAATTCTTCTGCTTGCGCTTGGTGACTTTGTAGTAAATATGCCACGCGTGCCGTCAATACACTCGTTTTACCAGACCCAGCACCCGCTAACACAAGGTTATGATCATCGTTGAGTAAGACGGCATGCTGTTGGGAGAGATTCAGAGGTGACGACTCAATACGGTTGAACAACACTTCCCAATTCGGGCGTTCGTTCTCTAGCCAATCATGGTTACGTTGGCTCAAAGTTTTCGACGTTTCAGAAATCCAAGGTTCGATTTCAGCCATGCGCTTTGGCATGCGCATTTTCGCTTCAAGGAGACTGGTTTTAATCTCAACCAATTCGTTGTTGAGTTTATCGACCCAATTTTGTACTTGAGAATGCGGTAAGTAAGCAGGCAAGTTTTTAAGCTGATATAACTCGTCTTCCCACTTAGGCAGAAATTCGGCAAGCTTACGGCATTGAGTATTATGCCAATCCTGATATTGACGCACCGCCTCTACAGCAAACTTGCGGCATTGAGGCCAAGGTAGGCCTTGAACTAACCAGCTTTGTTGTTTGCCATCTTGCTCATGAGCAAAGAATTGCAAAGAGCTCCATAAAAGGCCTCTTTTGACCGACACTTTGCCATTCCAAATCGTAAACGGGATGTGTTCTTCACTACCCACTGAACATAATAAAACACTGTTTTCTTTTATTTCGACTTGGTAATACTCATTTTGAATAAAAAACTGTGCTTTATTAGAGGCAGTAAGCTGCATGAAAGGTGCGCCTTTTGATATAGAAGTTCCCGTTTTATATCATTTTAGACGGTTAAATTGTAGCGATGGATGAAGCACAAATCGCGTTCTGTCGGTATTCTTAATTAAAATTCACATTACTGTTGAATTTGTGAACAAGAGACACGCTTCCATCACAAGCCTCCTTCAGTAAGTCAATGACAATTCTGTTGATTTCCTGAGCAACTGATGATTTTTATTAAATTAGGTCATAAACACGCTATAGTGAGTTTGTTAAAATTCTCTCGTTTTCCACCGGCTACGAAAGGCGCATCGTGCAAGCAGCTTTAAAACTTCGGCTCTATTGGGCAAACAAAACCATCAACTATAGCATTCTCATTTTGATCACCTTGCTTGGTGTGGTGATACCTACTTGGTATTTCGGCCAAAACACCTTGATCACTCCGCTTATCTTAGGTGTCATTGCCGCAGCTCTGGCAGAAAGCGATGACAGTTTTACAGGTAGGGTGAAGGCATTATTGCTCACTTTCATTTGTTTTGCCGTTGCTGCCTTCTCTATCGAGATATTGTTTGATACACCGTGGGCGTTTGCTATCGGCCTGTTTGTCTCTACCTTCGGCTTTATCATGCTGGGTGCCATTGGACCTAAATACGCTAGCATTGCCTTTGGCTCTTTGTTGATTGCGATCTACACCATGCTAGGGGCGCACGAAAGTACGAATATTTGGTTCCAACCGCTTCTGTTGTTGACAGGCGCTGCGTGGTACTACTTTATGTCGATGATCTGGCAGATGTTCTGGCCGCTTCAACCCGTTCAACAAAGCCTCGCGACTGTCTTTCTTCAAATTGCAAACTACCTAGATGCCAAGGCAAAGCTGTTTCATCCAGTCACCAATCTCACACCACAACCCATGCGTATAGAAGCAGCAAAACTCAACGCTGCGACTGTGAATGCACTGAATGCTTGTAAAGCGACGTTGCTTAGCCGTTCTAAGCGCGGCCATATCGATGGTCCAAGTGACCGCTTCTTGAACATCTATTTTATCGCACAAGATATCCATGAACGCGTCAGTTCAAGCCACTATCGTTATCAAGATCTTGCGACAGAATTTGAGCGTTCTGATGTTCTGTTTCGCTTCAAATACCTGCTTGAATCACAAGCACAAGCGTGTCGCGACATCGCCCATGCTATCCGCTTGGGTAACGAGTATACTCACACAGACCAATCTATTTTGGCTTTAGCAGAACTGCAAAACTCACTAGGCTATTTAGAAGAGCAAGACCAAAGTCACTGGAAACGCCTATTAGCTCAGTTGACCTACTTGTTCAATAACTTAGCGACTGTTGAGAAGCAACTGAGCAACATCAATAACCCAGATGCTGAACGCCTAGAAGAAGACGTACTCGATGACACCAACCCACACACGTTTAAAGCAATGTGGCAACGTATTGCGGCGAATCTACATAAAGATTCGATGTTGTTCCGTCATGCGCTGCGTATGTCAATTGCTTTGACAGCCGGTTACGGCATCATTCAAGCATTTGATATCGACCGTGGTTACTGGATTCTATTAACCACCCTATTTGTTTGTCAGCCGAATTACAGCGCAACAAGACAAAAGCTGACTGCTCGTGTGATCGGCACATTAGCGGGCTTGTTAATTGGTGTCCCGCTACTTACCTTCTTCCCCTCCCAAGAAAGCCAGTTAGTATTCATTGTTTTCTCGGGGGTGATGTTCTTTGCATTTCGTATTAACAACTACGGCTATGCGACGGGGTTTATTACCTTGTTGGTTTTGTTCTTGTTCAATCAGTTAGGCGAAGGCTACGCCGTAGTACTGCCACGTTTGGCGGACACGTTGATTGGTTGTGTTTTAGCAGTAGGTGCCGTCATGGTGATTCTGCCAGATTGGCAATCAAAACGTTTACACAAAGTGATGTCCGATGCGATTGATGCCAACAAGCAGTATCTCGGGCAGATCATCGGTCAATACCGTATTGGTAAGAAAGACAACCTCAGCTATCGTATTGCTCGCCGCCAAGCACACAACAATGATGCAAACCTTTCTTCTGCCATCAGTACAATGTTGGCGGAACCAGGTAAGTATCGCACTGCGGTAGACGAAAGTTTCCGTTTCTTAACGCTTAACCACGCGATGCTGAGTTACATCTCAGCGTTAGGCGCCCACCGCACGAGAATTGAAGATGAATCTATTCATCAACTTGTGCTCGATGCACATCGCTGCATTCACCAGCATTTGGATGTGCTGCATCGCCAACTTCATCATCATTGTGAAGAATGCGACCTATCATCAATCAATGATGCAGATCTAGAGCAAAGACTGAATGAATGGCGTGATGAAGACGACCATTCAGCCCGCATGGTGCTACAGCAACTGCATCTGATTTACCGTATGTTGCCTGAGCTGCATTCACTCGCTTCTAAGTTTGCCGTTCGCGTGAACTAACCCAACCTAGAACGAACTAAGAATATTGAACTAAGTAACCATATTAAAGGGGTAGACTATGATTCTACCCCTTTATGATTAGCGTGCTTATTCATAAGAAAAGTCTTACAAGGCACTTGACGCTTACTGACATTACTCGGACAAAAAAACACCATTCAAAAACTAATCTAAGAATATTAGAACATTCTTTAATTGTGACCATGAAGGTCGCTGAGGTGGGTGGATGAAGGAGAAGCCCAAGAAATGTGAGGAGATCGAGATGACTACTCAGCAATTTAATGAATTAAGAAAAAAGATTAATGACCTGACAGCGAGCCAATTAAAGTCGCTTCAAGGCGATATTAATCACTCTCTGAATAAAAAAGAAAGCCCACTCCTGTCGAGTGAAGAACGTGAAATGCTTTCAAAACTGTTTGCTTAATCAAACAGATTAACAAAAGCACTTGCACGAATTTACAACACTTCCTATGCTAACAAAAGCATAACAAGTGAGAGAAGCAGCATGCCAATATCAGGAATTCAATCCGGATATCAAATGATTCAGCTATCGCAAAAGATGGCTGAAGACGCTGCCCATGACATCCAAAAAGACTTTGTGAAAGAAAACGACCTAGACTTCAATAAGGTTGAACTAGTCAAAGATTCCGAACTCTCATTTAACACTCCTAACTTTACTCCCTCTCCAAATGCCGTCGAACCTTTGGTTAATTTGACTCAAGCCGCAAGCTACAACCGAATCGGCGCTTCTGTCGTTGATAAAAGTAATGAAGTGATTGGTAGCCTTCTCGATATACACGTTTAAGCATCCAAATTTCCAGTATTAGCTCCATCTGATGAACAAGTATTTGGGTTAATTTGTTTGTATCCACTTGCTTTCAAAAACATCACCTTTCAGATACAAAAAAGCGCGATAACTCATTGAGCTACCGCGCTTTGGCTTTATGTCCGTTTAACCGTTAGACAGAATGTTATTATTGAGTAGAGATTCAACGATCTCATTCGAGCTGAGCCCATTGAAGTCAATCGCGTCACCTAAGTGCTCAACTACAATGGTCTGATGCACATTCGTATCGGTGGTAATGTTCAACGATACCGCTTCTGTAGATGCGTCATAATCCGCTGAGATATGTCCTAACAGATCATCCATATCGATCATTGGGCTGTTCAGGTCAGAGATCACTTCACGTAAATCAATCATGTCTTCGTTCACCGTAAAGTCAGTGATGGTATCCACTGCCCCTTCATCAACCGAATCCACTGTCCACTTGAAGGTATCGCTGCCGTCACCACCAGTTAGGATATCTGAGCCTAAACCACCGATAAGCACATCATCACCATCGCCACCCACGATAAGGTCGTCACCTTCCCCACCGATTAAGTTAATGCCTGTGTCTCCACCAACTAGGTAGCTGTCGTCTGTTGCACTTGACTGATCAATATCGTCGTTATCACCGCTCACATCCAAGCTAATTTGGACAGGTGCAGACTGGGCTTCATCACCATTAGATTCTGTTGATATCGCGGTAACAGAAATATCGTAAGAACCGGTATCAATACCACTGTTGGTGTCCGTCGCCACAATTTCTAGTGTATCAATTTCATCGCTTGGTACTGTCCAAGTGGTGCCATCGAAACTAATGCCTGATGGAGAAACACCACTTGTCACCTCTGCACTAGCAGGTACACCCGTTAGTTCCAGTGAAAGCACCTCGTCAATGTCCGTCAATGCAGCCATAATACCCACAATTGCAAGACCTTGGCTGCTCGCGGTTTGGCTAGCAGCAATTTGACGAACGTAGTTAAACTGAGGATCGATACCTAACGTTGGCGCATCAGCCACTGGGGTCACATTGATAGTGAAATCTTGATTCGCCTCCAATGCTGTACCCGATGCATTTTCAAAGTACACACCGTTGTCTTCGACTTTAACCGATAAGGTGATTGAAGCAGCATCCACGTCTCCTGCATCCACAAAAACGCCCTCAGAAGCATCTGTCGCGCCAAGAACGGAGTTAATGTTATCTGGTGTACCCATTAGGATAATTTCACCAAACATTCCCGCACCTACAGTGACACCACTACCTGCCGGTGGCTCAACACGAACGTCACCTTCTGTCACCGCTAGCGTCACCGTCATGATTTCATTCGCCTGTGCACCAGTGAAGTCGATGTCGCTTACACTAATACCAGTAATTTTCTGGCCATTGGCTTCGTTGATCGTATCCGTTACCGACGTTGCTGTGATTTCAGGTGCGTCATTGGTCGCTTCAACATTCAACACTGCTGTGCCAGCAATTGTGATTGGGTCTGGCGCACCGTTAGTGGTTCCGTCATCTGTGATTTCATAAGTGAAATTAACGTCGCCAAAGAAATCTGCAGCAGGTTCAAACGTCCATTCTGTCGCACTGACTTGCGTTAACATACCCGCCGAAGAGTCTGCCAAAGCAACATTACTAATGGTCAAATTGTCCGATTCAGGGTCGCTCGCATTACTCAGAAGTTCTGCCGCAGTAATCGTCACCGCGCTACCATCTTCTTCCGTACTGCTTAGCGTTACTTCAGATGTCACCGGAGAATCGTTCACCTCGGTAACTTCAAAGGTTGCCGTTCCTGACACTGTCTGAGGATCAAAAGCACCGTTCGTCGTACCGTCATCGGTAATGGTGTAAGTCAGGTTCACCGTGCCGTTGTAGCCCGGGGCTGGTGTAAATGACCATGTACCTGAGACGTTATCGAAATCCAATGTACCGCTACTTGGGTCGACCAATTGAACGCTACTCACTGTCAACGTGTCGTTCTCAATATCAGAGGCATTCGCCAACAAATCAGCTTGGGTAATCTCCACCGCCGCACTGTCTTCAGCAATATCAGAAAGTGTCACTTCAGACGTGGTTGGTGCATCGTTTACTTCCGTTACATTGAACGACGCGCTGCCATTAACCGATTTAGGATCGGATGCACCATCTGTCGTGCCATCATCTGTAATGGTGTACGTGATTTCAACTGGACCGTTATAATCTGGTGCTGGGGTAAACTCCCACTCACCAGTACCGCTGTTGAAAGTAATGCTGCCCGAACTTGGATCGGTTAACTGAACATTGCTAACAGTGAGGTTGTCGTTTTCTACGTCTGTCGCATTCGCGATAAGATCTGCTTCAGAGATAGAGAACACACCACTGTCTTCTGCAATATCCGGTAGCGTCACTGGCGTAGTTTCTGGGGTATCGTTCACCGCTGTCACTTCAATATTGAAGTTGCTGCTGTTGGTATTTAGGGTGTCATCTACCCCACCAATCACGATACCTTCATTGCCTTGGTCATCGACAGTCACGTCCACCTGAACGTCACCAAAGAAGTTCAGGTCCGGATTAAATTCAATCAAACCGTCTGCAATGGCATTGTTTAGATCGGCCACAGTGCCTTTCAGTTCAACGGAGTCCGTACCATCACCGCTCACGGTTAGGTTGTAAGTAGTGATAAGCGTTGGATTGAGCTCCAAGATACCGCTGTCTACATTAACATTGAGCACGTACTCAGCATTCGGATCATCTAGCACCGCATCAACGTCTGTAATGCTGAAGCCATTAAGCAGTAACGGAGTATCCTCTTGCGTTTCAACATCCACTGTATTAACAAACTCTGGGCGGTCGTTAACAGCTTCTACCTCGACTTTAACGTCGAACTCTTTCGGTGTGCCTAGGCTTTGGCTTCCATCTAAGCCAGTATCAACGGCCTGCACTTTAAACTCTAATGTGCCATTCCAAGAATTGTCGTTGCGATCGCCAGAGTTAAAGACCACTTTATCCAGATCTTGAGCATCAATCTCTAGAACGAACACACCGCCACCTAGGTCGGCAAATGCAGTGCCGTCGGTAAGTTCAATGCTTGCACCGTCTGGCACATTCGCGATTTCTACACGAAGTGTTTCTGGATCGTTCTCTTCATAATTCGCACCATCACCAATCGACTCTTGGTTATCAACCACAAGGGCATTGATATTGATTTCGATGTCTTCACCCTCATTACCTGAAACTAAGGTATCTGGGTTTACATCAACATCATCACCAATCGGATCAATGATCACTTTGAAGTTGCCAGTGTGTTCCGTAGGTACTTTAAGCAACTCTTCCTGTGTGAACGCTGTAATGCCAATATCAACTTCACCACTGAAGTTTTTCGGTGGTTGGATTTGAATTGAACTCAAATCAACAAATGTTTGTGTCAAATCATTCAGTTGAATACTCCACTCACCACCACCGTTGTTTTTCACCGTGTAATCAGGAGAGCTAGAAGTCACAATAAAGTCGGTCGGTAATCCAGTAAGCTTCAAGGAAACAAACTGCTCTGAACCATCATCATCATTTAGACTCACCGATACGCCGGAGCCTGACTGCGTCAATGAAATAAGGGTATCTTCATCGCCTGTGACAACGATAGGTTGAGAAGGATCTGTACCACTTATCGTAATGTCATCAACCACTGGTTTGATTTCAAACGACACGTTATCAGTGAAGGTGCGAACATCGGTATCGTCGCCAGGGTTAGCAAGCGTTGTTTGATCGATGATTGCTGTATCCGTGATCTCCCCTTCGATATTAATTTGAACGGTATTTTGACCGCCACCGACTGGGTAATTCTCTTTCGGCTTGAACAACACTTCATCCAATGCGCCCGCAGCAATTTCAGCAGCACTGAACTCGATACTTGTGCCTAATGGGTTGCCGCTCGCGTCAACAAACTCACCTAACGTCGTGTCATCAAGCGTGAGCTTAATGTTGGTGAGCGTCTCTCTGCCCGCTTGCAAGTTATTACGGTTGTCAGCAAAGTCGACATTCAAGTTGAGTTGAATCAAGCCGTCTTCGTAGCCAATACCATCGTTGGTTGGGACATCATTGTTAAGGTCGTTCACTGGTTGCTTGTCAGCATCTAAGCCTAACGTACCAGTGATATCGACTGTCACATCTGGTGTCACATTGCTATCAAGAGGTTGATCCCCCGAAGAACCAGGGACATCCGCAACTGGCAAGATCTGAACAGGTAGCGACTCTAGCGTAGTGTTTTCATCACCCGATTGAGTATCGGTGGTAACAAACAGAACTGGGAGCGTGAAGTCACCTGCCCAATCTTCGGCAACACGTAGGGTCAAACCATCGAGACCAGTAATGTTGCCACTCGCATCAATCGAAGCTTGGAACACGTATTTGCCGTCAACGAAGTCAACATCAGTGCCACCAATAACTAGGCCTGGAGGTACACCAGGTGATGAAGGGTCAATAACAAGCGTTAGGACATCTTCTACGCCATCGGCATTAATGGTGGTGACTTTAGATGACAATTGCGTACCCAAATCAACAGTATTGTCTTCGTTGCCATCAATTTGAACCGTGTTATCAAGGTCAATTTCAGCTGCAACGCTGGTTTGAGGCGTGATGTCTGTTGGGAACTCAAGTGTGATGTCAGTTTGACGTTGAACTGTTGCGTCCTCTTCGACCGTATCTTCACCCAAGTCGTTCACTTGTGCGTAGATGGTTAAGCCAATTGAAGAAATACCGTTGTTATCGCCGTCGTCGGTGTCATCATTAGGTGTAAGATCCAAACCTGCTGGCGCAATAATCGAGAAGTTCTCTTCATCAGTGATCGTCCAGCGACCACCACCTTCATTCGATGCACCAACAATGACTAGCTGATTCAAGATTTCTGGGTCAGTAATACTGAATTGAACCACCAATTGAGTCACGACTTCATCAGAAGAATCATCAAACTCTTGATATTTGATGATGTTAGCACCGGCTTGGCCACCAGCACTGGTGTTAATTGTGAAGTCGATATGGCCTTGAGCGTCGGCACGAACCACATCTGTCGTTGTACCACCAGATTCTTCAACCAGAAGGCGAGTTTGATCAGCGACATCACCTGTTGAGTTCTCTGGTTCAACAACCGGATTCACTTGAACATTGACTGTACCGTTGATCACGGTAGATGCGATGCCCTCACCCGGATTGCCTGAGTCGACATACTCTGCATCAATTTCTTTCACCGTCACCTGTGTACTCAAGCTAAAGTCAGTACTTGAGTCCTGTTCAAGCTGAACTTGAATATAGCCATCTTGAGTGATTCTGGCAGAGAAGTCTTGCTCTGACTCGGTAGTTCCCGGAGTGAGCGTGATGCTGCCACCTGTCACGGTTTGCGCGACACCGTCAACATAAACAGTACTGCCATTTGGGAAGCCACTGATTGTTAGGCCAGCAAAGAACTCGTCCGCATCCGGGCTTTGCGTTGCTGTCGGCTCCCAATCAATATTAATGCGCGTGTCTTCATTGCCTTCAGAGCTAACGACATAGTTGTCTTGAGCATCAATCACAGGGGCAACTTTAACGCGGATTTCACCTGTTACCTCACGCGTATGACCATCGTTCTCAGTCACGATAGTGGTTGCTGTGATGGTAATATTTTCTGTCGACGACGCTTCAGGTCGAATAACGATGCCCGAGTTGACGTTAGCATTGGTAATGTTTGCTTCGTAAATCGGTTGGCCTGCTCCATCGTATCCAACAAACGTCAAGTCGATAGAGGCACCATCGTTATCAAACAGTTCTACACCATCAGGGATATTTGACAGAAGCACTGTGATCGACTCTGAACTATCAGCAGGGTTATCTTTCAGCTCTCCAGATACCACACTAAAGGCCAAGCCAACTTCTCCATTTTCGTCGATTTCCGCTTCGATACCACGAACGGTACCATCGTCAAAAATATTCCAAATGCCAGTTTTATCATTCAGCTCGATGTCTGGGATATCCGCTACACCTTTCACCGCGACAATCACCGATTGCGTACCCAAAGAACGAATATCTTGAGCGGTGCCCGTTGATAGAGAGGCGTTGTCTTTCACAATACCTTCTACGTCAAACGTGAAGTCTTCGTTACTGTGTAACGGAGGAAGCACTTCAACATTAGCAAGGCTTGATTCTGGAATTTCGTAGTAAAGAACATTACCGCCACTGTCTGTAACTGTATTGATTTGGCTTGGATTTGCGGTATCAAGCCAAACTAACGTCACACCATCAATGGAGAAATTGTCTATGCGTACAAACAGCTCTTCTGACCCATCTATATCCGCAGAAGGTGTCATCTTAATCACTTCGCTCAGTTGCAGTGGGTCATGATCAGTCACTGGATCTACGGTGTCTTGAGTGCGAGCATTGTCCTCGAAGATATTAATTCGGTGAACCGTGAAGCTACCTTCATCCGCAATAGGATTCACGTCTATAACAATTTCTTCTGTATCAGAACGCGCTGTTTCTTTACCGGTTAACGGATTCGTTCCTTCGGTTGTGATGGCAGTGACATCGAGCTTGATTTGACCCGAGAAGTGCTCTGAAGGATCGACTTCAACCTCATTGATACGACTTGCGTCAACAAGGTATTTGCCACCCGCTTCTGGAATAGGTGTACCATCTGAGTAAACCAACGTCGCATTGTCTCCACCCTCGGTAAAGACAAGTTCGTATACGATGGACTCTGGGTTGCTGATATCTTGCGTGTTCGCCTCAATGTCTAACTCAACATTGTTGCCATCTTCATCAACGGTATAATCGAAGGTGCTGCTCGCGTTCCACGTTGCAATATCTGCAACCGCATCAACTTCAATATCCAAGCGACCATTAATCGTGTGATCTGGCGTACCATTGTTAAGAATTTCCACACGGATACGAGGATCGATACCAGAAGCATCAGTTGAGGAATGGCGATCTGGTACAAAGTACAAGTTATCTAGCGAGACAAGCTCACCATTGAATGATTGTTCGACATTTGATGCATCAAGAACAACCGTATTGCCGACAGGCGTTAATTCAATGTAGTTGCCGCTACCGTCTCGATAGTAGAACGTACCGTTGTGAGTATTGGCATCTCGAATAGTGATGTCACCTAGGCTCTCGTTACGATCGATATCATGCAAATCGATAACCAAATCGACTTTCGCTGGCGTCACATCCAAGGTTGATAGGTTATCTTGGGTATTTGCAGAATCCACACCTGCGACAACACCACCACGACCTTGGTCCTCGAACGCGGTGATGGTTGACGTATTAATCTGCGCGTTACGGTCGGTGATTGAGATATCAACATCTGCATCACTAGTATCACCGTCACCATCGGTTGCAACAACGTTGATGGTGAAATCAATAGAGTCAGTTTCTGTATGATCAAGATCGTCATTCGGACGGAAAGACACGCGGCCGTCAGTTCGTACAATCAAACGACCGATTTCGGTATCCACTCCGTCAAGAACCTTGTGAACGAACACAACTTGGTTGCTGCCGTTCAAATCAACAGAGTCCGAGTCAACACCGTTTTGCTTGAAGTAAATGCCTGAATCATCAGCCGAGAATGAAGTCACTTGTGCACCGTCAGCACCAAGATCATCATCACCTTCTACAGGGTCTCGGAATAAGCGAACCGTACGGTTTCCTTGTCCCTCAATACGTGAAATAGACGCATCGTGCAGGGTTGGAACATCATCGGTAATCGTCACTGGTAAGTTAATACCGGCCGTATCGCCATCGACATCGGTCGCGAAGACTGGAAGATCGAGTATGAGTGTATCTTCGCCTTGGGTTGAGTGGTCTAGTGCACCCTCAAGCGTAAACTTGTAAGAGCCGTCAGCGTTCAAAACTAGCGTGAACACTGAGTTACCATCCGGTGTTTGACCTTGATAAGTAAAGTTGTTGTTGCTTACCGCGGTTTGAACTAACGTCACCGCGAGACCACCTGAAGTGACTCCTGGGATCGGGTTAGAAGTAAGATCCAACTGGTAAGAGACAACAGTATCTGCCCCTTCCACCGTATCGAAATTACCTGTTGCTTCTAGGCTGTCTTTGTTGGTTGCCTGAGAGCCATTAGCGAGATCATCCTCGTCAACAGCCAACGCATCTGCTGATGTAATTTCAGGAATGTCATCAACAATGGTGATTGGAAGGTTCAGTGATGATGACGTATCACCATCAAAATCTGTCACTGTAATTGGAATATCAATGACAAGGTTGTTTTCACCTTGAACAGCGTCATGGTCGATTGGTCCCAATAGTTCAAATTGGTAACTGTCGTTATTCGCATCAAGAGACAACGTGAAGATCTTAGTTGATGTGCCAGTAATGACCGCTTCGTAACTGGTTACACCACCAACCGAGCTCACCACATTCAACTCGATGCTGTTGCCGTTCGAAGTTAAGCCAGACACAACGGCATTGAGGTCAGAAACTTGGTAACTGACAATCTCATCCGCACCATCAACGACTTCAAATCCACCAGTTAATACCGTTGAATCGCTACTTGTCGTGTCTGAGCCACCAGCAAGATCATCTTCATCGACTGTTTGTTGGCTAGTGTCTGTCACTTTCACAATCGCAGGAACATCGTCCACCACTGTGATCGGCAAGGTGATATTATTTGAAATATCGCCATCAAAATCAGTCGCGTTGACTGGGAAGTTGATGACTAACGAGTTTTCATCGTTACCCGCAGGATGATCAAGTGCACCCAACAGTTCAAATTCATAACTGTCTGCTGAACCATTTAGCGTCAGTTTAAAGACGGTGTCCGTCGTACCTTGTACATAAGCTCGGTACTCAATCACACCGTTTGAATTTGAAAACTCAACCAACTCAAGCGGTTGACCATCTGAGGTAAGGCCAGAAACAGGCGATGTTAAACTATCCAACTGGAAGCTAACGATAGAATCGGCACCATCAGTAACGTCAAAGTTGCCACCAATGATATTGGATTCTGGCGTGTCGTCCGAACCTTGGCTTGGAATATCATCCTCATCCACAGACAAGGTACTACCAGAGCTAATAGCATCAATGGTTGGTTTGTCATCTACGATGGTCACTGGCAAGGTCGCAGTGATGGTATCGTTGTCGCCATCCGTGATCTTCACAGGTAGATTCAACAAAATTTCATCAGAGTTAACCGCGTGATCTAACTGACCAGATAACTCAAAGTCGTATTTACCATCTTGATGAAGTGTCAACGTGAAGACCGTCACTCCACCCGGTGTTTGTCCCACGTAAACAAGCGCGTCAGCAGTTGAAGCGCCAACGTCTTGAGAAAGTGTTACCTCTTCTCCACCCGATTTCAGATTCGGGATAGGATTTGAGCTTAGATCCAATTCGAAAGCATCAATACCATCTGCGCTAGTGACTTCGAACTCACCTGATACCGTTAATGACTCTTTCGTTCCATCAGAACCAAGAGGTAAGTCATCTTCGTCGACACGTAGACTTTCAATATTGGTAACAACTGGAACATCGTCCACTACGGTAATTGGCAATGTGAAGGCTGGTGAAATATCACCATCATTATCTGTCGCCGTCACAGGGAGGTTAATAACAATCTCGTTTTGCTGATTACCATCTGGATGATCAAGCGGCTTCTGTAAATCGAAGTCGTAGGTGTTGTTCGTCGCATCCAAAGTCAGTTCGAACACCACTTCAGCAGGATTGCCAGCGACACCTTGGTATACGTTCACGCCGTTTGCGCTAGAAGACAGAACTAAGGTGATAGTTTCACCATCTGAAGTCAGTGACGCAACAGGCGTGGTCAAGTCACTCAGCTGAATAGAAGCAACTTGGTCAGCACCTTCGGTGATATCAAAAGTACCTGAAATAACAGTATCTTCTGCACTTGCAGCATCTGTACCTGCTGGTAGGTCATCTTCATCAACGGTTTGTTCGCTGCCTGCTAGTAAACCATCAATGGTCGGAACATCATCCACAACCGTAATTGGTAAGGTGATGTTGTTCGACACGTCTCCATCAAAATCAGTCGCGTTTATCGGCAAATTGATGATTAGTTCATTTTGGCCATCAGCATTTGGATGATCGAGAGGAGCAAGCAAATCGAACGTGTAGCTATCATCAGAGGCATCGAGGGTCACTCGGAATACTGGTGTCGTCGTGCCATCAATACGAGCTTCGTAAACTGAAACGCCACCTGCGTTTGATACTTCAACCATAACCAGTGATTGACCACCAGAGGTCAGGCCTTGTACTGGCGTCGTTAGGTCAGAAACGCCGTACTCCACAATGCCATCAGAGCCATCAGTCGCGATGAAGTTACCCGCAATGCTGTTTGACTGCGTACCATCAGATCCGATTGTTGGGATATCGTCCTCATCAACCGTTTGCACACTTGGGGCTTCGATGCCACCAAGTGTCGGCTTGTCATCAACGATCTTGACAGGAATTGTCTCAGCATAGGTATCGCCATCAAAGTCGGTCGCGATGATTGGGAAGTTGAGCGTTAACTCATCGCTATCAACAGCATGATCGATTGAGCCTTCAAGCGTAAAGTTATAGCTACCATCAGTATCCACTGTCAGCGTAAAGACCTCTTCAGTCCCCGCTGTCGCCTCGTAAGTAAAGCTGCCATCGCCGTTTGCGGTTTCAGTTAGCGTGACTGCCACACCTTGTGATGTGAGTCCAGCCACTGGTGTTGCGGAAGCATCAAGCTGATAGCTCACCACTCGGTCCGAGCCTTGTGTGGTAGTGAAGTTGCCATCGATTGAAATCGGGTCAGTCTGATCTGAACCAATCGTGCCTAAGTCATCTTCATCAACGGTAATCGCATCGACATCGGTAATAGTCGGCTTATCATCCACGATGGTGACTGGGATCGTTTCTGTGGTGGTATCACCATCAAAATCTGTCGCGAGGATTGGGAAGTTCAGTGTCAACTCATCACTGTCTGTAGCATGGTCGATTGGCCCTTGAAGCGTGAAGTTGTATGAGCCATCCGTATTCACGGTCAGTGTAAATACGACTTCAGTACCTGCCGTTGCTTGGTAAGTAAAGCTGCCGTCACCGTTTGCAGTTTCCGTTAGGGTCACAGCCACACCTTGTGATGTTAGACCATCAACTGGCGTTGCAGCAGTATCTAATTGGTAGCTTACTACCCCATCAGAGCCAATCGTTGTAGTAAAGTTGCCACCGATTGAAATTGGATCTGAGCCGTCAGAGCCAATCGTCGCTAAGTCATCTTCATCCACACGGATCGCGTCTACGTCGGTGATGGTTGG
>NZ_BAOG01000051.1 GCF_000400365.1 Vibrio jasicida CAIM 1864 = LMG 25398
GAATGGTAGACATATGGTTCACCTCGTTCTGAGAGCCTACTCTAAGCGTAGGGCTTGAGAGTGAGGCGGACCATATAATTAGCCCCAGTCTCTCGACTGGGGCTTTGCTTTTTCCCGATGGTAGATTTCGTGCTAGCGAAAACCTATCCCATAACTAACATCTTGCTTATGCGTTAGCTTTTTCTTTCTTAGCTTTTGGTGCTGCTTCTTTCGCTACTTGGTCTGCTTTCTTTTTGATAACAGTTGTACCTTCGAAAGTTTCGCCTTCAACGAATGCTTTACCGTAGTAAGAAGCCATTAGTACTTCTTTTAGCTCTGTGATTAGAGGGTAACGTGGGTTCGCACCAGTACATTGGTCATCGAACGCTTCAACCGCTAGCTCGTCTAGTTTCGCAACGAAATCAGACTCTGCAACGCCTGCTGCTTGAATCGACAGCGGGATGTCTAGGTCACCTTTCAGCTCTTCTAGCCATGCTAGTAGACGTTCAATTTTCTGAGCAGTACGGTCACCAGCTTGGCTTAGGCCTAGGTGGTCAGCAACTTCAGCGTAACGACGACGTGCTTGTGGACGGTCGTACTGAGAGAATGCAGTCTGCTTAGTTGGGTTATCGTTCGCGTTGTAACGTACAACGTTCGAGATTAGTAGCGCGTTAGCAAGGCCGTGTGGTAGGTGGAACTCAGCACCAATCTTGTGCGCCATTGAGTGACAAACACCTAGGAATGCGTTCGCAAACGCGATACCAGCGATAGTTGCCGCGTTGTGTACTTTCTCACGAGCGATTGGGTCGTTTGCACCGTTTGCATAGCTTGATGGTAGGTATTCTTTAAGCATCTTAAGTGCTTGTAGAGCTTGACCATCAGAGTATTCGTTAGCAAGAACAGATACGTAAGCTTCTAGAGCGTGAGTTACAGCATCGTAACCACCGAATGCTGTTAGAGACTTAGGCATGTTCATTACTAGGTTCGCATCAACGATAGCCATGTTTGGCGTGATTTCGTAGTCAGCTAGTGGGTACTTAGCACCAGTCTTGTCGTCTGTAACAACTGCGAATGGAGTAACTTCAGAACCCGTACCTGAAGTTGTAGTGATACATACAAGCTCAGCTTTTTGACCCATTTTAGGGAACTTGTAGATACGTTTACGGATGTCCATAAAGCGCATTGCTAGTTCTTCGAAGTGAGTTTCTGGGTGCTCGTACATTACCCACATGATCTTAGCTGCATCCATCGGTGAACCGCCACCTAGAGCTAGGATTACGTCAGGTTGGAAGCTCTTCATTGCTTCTGCGCCTTTCTCAACAACAGATAGTGTTGGATCCGCTTCTACGTCGAAGAATGTTTGAACTTCGATGCCTTGCTCTTTAAGCAGTTTAACTACTTCGTCAGCGTAACCGTTGTTGAATAGGAAACGGTCAGTTACTAGGAATGCGCGTTTCTTACCTTCTAGGTCGCTCATTGCGATTGGAAGGCTACCACGACGGAAGTAGATAGACTTAGGTAGTTTGTGCCACAACATGTTTTCAGCTCGCTTAGCTACAGTTTTCTTGTTGATAAGGTGCTTAGGACCAACGTTTTCAGAGATAGAGTTACCACCCCATGAACCACAACCTAGAGTTAGAGAAGGTGCTACGTTGAAGTTGTAAAGGTCACCGATACCACCGTGAGTAGTTGGGATGTTTACAAGGATACGTGCAGTCTTCATCTTGTCACCGAAGTAACGGATGCGGTCTGCGTTAACGTCTTGGTTAGTGTAAAGACCAGATGTGTGACCGATACCACCGATTTCAACCATTGTTACTGCTTGAGCAACTGCGTCTTCGAAGTCGTCAGCACGGAATAGACCAAGAGTTGGAGATAGTTTCTCGTGAGCGAATTCATCATCGTAAGAAACTTTACCTAGGCCTTCACCTACAAGTACTTTTGTATCAGCAGGAACTTTAACACCAGCCATTTCAGCGATTGCTGGAGCAGGTTGACCTACGATTTTCGCGTTTAGTGCGCCGTCGATAAGAAGTACTTTACGTACTTTATCAGCGTCAGATTTAGATAGAACGTGAGCTTTGTGAGAAGCGAAACGCTCTTTCACTTCGTCGTATACTTCACCAACTACGATTGCAGCTTGCTCAGAAGCACATACTACGCCGTTATCGAAAGTCTTAGACATAAGGATAGAAGCAACAGCACGTTTGATGTCAGCTGTTTCATCGATAACTACAGGAACGTTACCTGCACCTACACCGATTGCTGGCTTACCAGAAGAGTATGCTGCTTTAACCATGCCTGGACCACCAGTTGCAAGGATAAGAGCGATACCGTCGTGCTTCATAAGAGCGTTAGAAAGCTCTACAGATGGTTGGTCGATCCAACCGATGATGTCTTTTGGAGCACCCGCTGCTACTGCTGCATCTAGAACTAGTTTCGCTGCATCGTTAGTTGAGTTCTTCGCACGTGGGTGTGGCGAGAAGATGATGCCGTTACGAGTTTTTAGAGAGATTAGAGATTTGAAGATTGCTGTAGAAGTTGGGTTCGTTGTTGGAACGATACCACAGATGATACCTACAGGCTCTGCGATAGTCATCGTGCCTAGGTTGTCATCTTCTTCCAAGATGCCACATGTTTTTTCATCTTTGTATTTGTTGTAGATAAATTCTGAAGCGAAGTGGTTTTTGATTACCTTATCTTCAACAATACCCATTCCAGATTCAGCAACTGCTTGTTGTGCTAGTGGGATACGAGCATGGTTAGCTGCAAGAGAAGCTGCGCGGAAGATTGCGTCTACTTTCTCTTGTGAGAACGTTGCGAATTCTTCTTGTGCTGCTTTAACGCGTGCTACTAGAGCATCTAGTTCAGCTAAGTTAGTTACAGGCATGGTGGATCTCCTAAAATAATAAATATTAAAAACTTTTTAGTAAGGCTATTGTCTTTCGTTTTGACTGTTTATCAGCGTTTTAACTAACAACCATCTTAGTAAATTGCTTTCAGGGCTGAGTATAATATTTCAGAGTGTGAAAAAAATTGACTTGGATCAGTTCTCACAACTGAAATACCCCCAAAGTAGTGGTTTACCACAACAAAACCAGCTAAATAATTGATAAACAAACAAATTAAGCTTAATTTTTAATTGCACAAAAAAGAAGCAAACGAACTTAAAAATAAAAGAAACAACAACAATCTGTAAAAAAGTTTCATTTTTAGCCAACAAAATTACATGTGGACCCTAATTTTTGTGCTACTGAGAGTATATCGAATGCGTCATATCTCTCTACAAACCACCCTTATTTTTGTGAAAAATGTGCGAATGTTAACGTTTGTGTAAATCAGTTCAGGTTCTCACCAGTCTTCTACGTAACAATTCGTTTCCATAATGCATACATTTCTTTCAATAATTAGTTTTTCTCACAAATACTAGCCCAAATACGTTAGTTTTTTTCATTTCTTCCCAACGCACTTTTGCCTTACATTACGCCTAAAATTACCCCCTCTCTTTTTCACTATTGTGAACGTTTACGAGTAAGCAACATGCAGACTTTAGAGTTAGCTATTTTCCTACAGTTTTTCCTCGGTTTGGTCGCCGCAGTTAACCCGGTAGGCATCATGCCTGTTTTTGTGTCTTTGACTGGGCATATGACGCCAGAAGAGAAAAGCAAAACCGCCACGACAGCCAATATTGCTGTCGCGAGTATTCTGATTATTTCTTTGTTTGCTGGTCAGTTGTTGCTGGACATGTTCAGTATTTCGCTCGATTCGTTTCGCGTAGCTGGCGGTTTACTGCTTCTAAGCATCGCATTCTCGATGATGAGTGGTAAGTTGGGTGAAGATAAGCAAAACAAGCAAGAGAAGACGGAATACGTAAGCCGTGAGCAAATTGGTGTCGTACCACTTGCCATGCCGTTAATGGCAGGTCCAGGTGCAATTAGCTCAACCATCGTTTACGGCGCACGCTACCCTAGCGCGCTGGATACAGTTGGTATCAGCTTAACGATCGTTTTGTTTTGTTTCTGCTCTTGGTTACTGTTCCGCTCCGCGCCTTTAATTGTGCGTTTCCTTGGACAAACTGGCATCAACGTGATCACTCGTATTATGGGCCTAATCCTCGGCGCGCTTGGTATTGAGTTTATCGCGAACGGTTTAAGAAACCTGTTTCCTGGTTTAGCCTAAGTTTCTTAACTTCTGGTATGATGTTGCAATCCGTTTCATTTTAACGTCGATAGTGCAACATCATGCCTCGCAAGTCTCTAAAGCATCATTTATATGTGATTATTTTCGGTACTCATACTCGTGCCGGACGCATCTTTGATATCGCGCTGATCGTCGCGATCATCGCATCTCTCGTGGTTCTTATTCTGGAATCTCTGCCGACTGTAATGACAGAATGGTCGCAAGAGTTGCGCTACGTGGAATATACTTTCACCGCTTTATTCACCATTGAGTATCTGCTACGACTGTATTGTTCGCCCAAACCTAAGTCCTACGCCACCAGCTTTTATGGTGTCGTCGATCTCTTAGCGATACTGCCAACCTACTTAGCTATCATCTTCCCTGGCGCTTCCTTTATGGGGGTCGTTAGACTGCTGCGTGTTATGCGCATCTTCCGTATTTTAAAGTTAGTTCGCTATTTGCAAGACTCGAATATTTTATTGCGCTCCCTTTTAATGGCGCGACGCAAGATTATTATCTTCTTTAGTACGGTGGGAATTCTCGTCACTATCTTTGGTGCGTTGATCTTTGTGATTGAAGGGCCACACAACGGTTTTACGAGTATCCCAAAAAGCATCTACTGGGCGATTGTGACGATTACTACGGTAGGCTATGGCGACATGGTGCCGCAAACGCATCTCGGTAAAGCAATCGCGTCATTAACTATGTTGCTTGGTTATTCGATATTGGCAGTTCCAACCGGGATTATTACCGCAGAACTGAGCAATGAGATGAATGCTCACAAAGAGCTTGTGAAATGCCCCAACTGCAATCGTTCTGGTCATGATTCGGATGCCATGCATTGTAAGCATTGTGGTAGTGAGCTGGCAGATCCTGATAATCGCGTCGTCAGAGCGGATGAGGAAGATTAGAATCGGGAATCGGGAATCGGGAATCGGGAATCGGGAATCGGGAATCGGGAATCGGGAATCGGGAATCGGGAATCGGGAATCGGGAATACTTTGTCTTTCTGGGGACAAATTCTGTCAACGCCTTTTAGAACGTAGTTTCTTGCCTAGCGCTCCAACAAAATCCTCTCGATTCTTAAAGCAGTGTGCTCCCAAGTATTGGAGTGTAGCGTTCCCAACGACCCTGAACCCCAACTCTACGATCAAAAAAGCCGATGAACTCACATCGGCTTTTGCATAGTTGTAGGCTCTCAGGAAATGAACAAACCCTATGGAAAAGTCTATTCTCGATTTAACAACCGTCAGTAAACACTTCCACGTTGTATTCGTCATCCGGCTCCATTGCCGCGGTGTACTTCACGTAGCAGTTACTCACTTTGATTGCTTCGCGGTCATACTTTTGAACCCATTCTGATTGGGTAATAACTTTGTAGTCTGGGTCGGCTACGCTACCACCAGTATTGTACGCATCCCAAACCCAGTCTTTTGTACCGTCTTTGTAACCCAGATCTGCATCTAGGAAATCTTCCAAACCATCATTCTCTACTGCAGGATAGCCAAAGTGTACGTTACCCGCACCTTCTACATGGTACGACGGCGAGTTTTCTTCTCCTTCAACGGCTGCTTTCCCATATGCCATTTCCGCTGCATTGTGCACAGAAGCAGCCATACCTTGAATAGAGGAAGCTCTAGCATCATGTTGAAGATTTAAAAACTTAGGTGCGGCAACGACGGCTAGAATGCCGAGTATGACGATGACAACCACTAACTCTATGAGAGTAAAACCTTTTGTATTTTGTTTCATTACCGCACTCCAATGGATTAATTTCGCGGCAACGGTATGCAACAAAAGTCAGCTTACTGTCATTGTCATATCAAAAAAGCGCCCAATTGGGCGCTTTCAAAATGACCATCTCAACATTGAGACAAATTAAGCTTTCTCAGCAAGGATGATTCGTAGAGTGCGGCGTAGTGGCTCAGCAGCCCCCCACAATAGTTGGTCACCTACTGTAAAGGCATTTAGGAAGTCATCACCCATTGCCATCTTGCGTAGACGGCCTACTGGAATAGACAACGTACCTGTCACTTTCGCTGGTGTAAGTTCTTGAGCCGTAATGTCACGATCGTTAGGAACGACTTTCACCCAATCGTTGTGCGTTGCGATGATCTCTTCGATCTCATCCATTGGTACATTTTGCTTCAGCTTGATTGTCAGAGCTTGAGAGTGACAGCGCATCGCACCAATGCGGACACATGTACCATCGATTGGCACTGGCGCATTTTGGAAGCCCAAAATCTTGTTCGCTTCTACGCCCGCTTTCCACTCTTCTTTGCTTTGACCGTTATCACGCTTAACATCAATCCAAGGGATAAGAGAGCCAGCTAGTGGCACACCAAACTTTTCTGAAGGGAAAGAAGAGCTGCGCATTGTGTCTGCAACTTTCTTGTCGATATCGAGAATAGAGCTTGCTGGATTAGCCAATTCAGAGCTTACAGAATCGTTGATCACACCCATCTGAGAAATCAGCTCACGCATGTTTTGTGCACCTGCGCCAGACGCCGCTTGGTACGTCATTGCGCTTGTCCACTCAACTAAACCCTTCTCGAATAGGCCACCAAGCCCCATTAGCATTAGGCTTACTGTGCAGTTACCACCAACAAATGTATTAGTGCCACCATGAATACCTTGCTGAATTTGCGCAAGGTTTACTGGGTCTAGGGTAATAATAGAATCTTGTGCCATACGTAACGTAGAAGCAGCATCAATCCAGTAACCTTTCCAACCCGCTTGGCGTAGTGCTGGGTAAACTTTTTCAGTGTAACTACCACCTTGACACGTAACGACCGCATCAAGCTGTTTTAAACTTTCAATATCGAACGCATCTTGAAGTAGACCAGCATCTTTACCTAGGTTTGGTGCAGGAATACCTATTTGAGACGTGCTGTAGAAAACTGGCTCGATCAAATCGAAGTCTTTCTCTTCGACCATGCGCTGCATAAGGACTGAACCAACCATGCCACGCCAACCAACTAAACCTACTCTCATCGCTTAACTCTCCATGTATATTTCTGAAACTTTCTCCATAGTTCAATTTTCGACACAAAATCTCAAGCCCTAATTTGCAAATAAACGCAACTTTTTTAACGTTTGCGGCGAAATTTTATAATCAAGTCCATTTTCTTCCTTTTTCTTTACGCTCAACTGGATAAATGACGAAAGAAAAGTGTGAAATCAACACCGATGGTCCTACCACTCAATGAGAAAACAACATTTGAAGCACATAATTTTTACATCACAAAACATTTCAAACCGTTAATATTAATAATTAATGGTGATTAATTTCACAAGCAAACGTTTTTACCGACGAACATCAAGATAAAGCACCAAATGTTCGAAATATAATTTTTGTTAATGTATGTTAGGCGCCGATTAAAACAGGGAGCGGCCTTCCTCTATTGCTCCAAGAACGACAGAGGCACATATGAAGCAAGTTACAACACGCTTACCTAGTCTGATACAGGTATTTATCTCACTAGGTTTGTTTCTACTTTTGGCATTTTCATTTACTGCCAAATTAGACCTTCCTATTCAGCTAGCGCTGTACATTGGTTGGTTCATTATCATACTGTTGGGTTTAAGGCTCGGCCATCAATACAAAGACCTAGAAAAAGCCGCATTAAATGGCATTTCTAATGGCCTAGGTGCCGTGCTAATTCTTCTTGCTGTAGGAGCCTTAGTCGGTACTTGGATCTCAGGTGGTATTGTTCCGACCATCATCTATTACGGTTTGAAAGCAATCCACCCTTCTATCTTCTTGCTTGCTACCATGATCATCTGTTCTTTGACTGCGCTAGCAACGGGAACTTCTTGGGGTGCTGCGGGTACAGCCGGTATTGCCATGATGGGTATTGGTCAAGGTCTTGGAGTTCCAGCCCCAATCACCGCAGGCGCGGTGCTATCGGGTTGTTACTTTGGTGACAAAATGTCTCCACTTTCAGACTCTGTGATCCTTGCTTCTTCTATGTCGAATGTAGAAGTCGTTGAGCACATCAAGGGTATGCTACCTATCGCGCTGATCAGCTACATTATCACTGGTATCATGTTTACCGCATTTGGCTTTCACTTCGCTGGCAAAGTGGACATGAGCCAAGTGGATTCTGTTATTCAGGCAATGGAGCAACAATTTTTCATCACGCCTTATTCCTTTGTTCCAGTGGTCATCGTATTGGCTCTACTTGCGATGCGTATGCCTTCTTTCCCTGTAATTAGCTTTGGCTCTCTGCTAGGTATTATTTGGGCAGTGATGATTCAGGATGTGGACTTCCTGACGGCGTTTAACACGGCTTGGGCACCATTTGCGATTTCTTCAGGAGTCGACTTCATTGATTCGATTCTCAACCGTGGCGGCATGTCTTCTATGTTGGGCTCTGTAGCGGTAATCGTGTTTGGTCTTGGTTTCGGTGGCCTGCTCGACAAAGTAGGTGTGCTTGAGACTATTGCAAAGCTGTTCGAACGACGTGTTCAGAGCGCGGGTTCACTTGCGACGAGCACGATTGGTACGGCCTTCATGGGTAACGTATTTGGCTCTGCGATGTACGTATCACTGATTCTTACGCCTAAGATCTGTGCTAAGAATTACGACCGCCTTGGCTACAAACGCAAAAACTTATCTCGTAACGCAGAGTTCGGTGGCACACTGACATCAGGTATGGTGCCGTGGAGTGACAACGGAATCTATATGGCAAGCATCTTGGGTGTGGCAACATTATCATACGCACCGTTCATGTGGCTGAGCTTCGTATGCATTATCGTTACCATCTTTACTTCTTACATGGGCTGGTTTGTTGATAAATGCGAGCCGACGGCTCCAGCAACAGAAGAACAGACAGAAGCTGAACTCAAGCAGCAAACGGCTTAAATCAGCTTTCCATAGATAGAAACTTTCCGTAAATAAAAAAGGACCGATGATTCGGTCCTTTTTTGTGTCTGCTATTTCGTGTTGTGACTTCTAAATGATTACGCCGATTTAGTGCTGGCTCTTACCACAGAGCGCTTACCCAAGGCGTAACCAAGTACGAGAGGAGCAAAGAAGATCACTAGGATAAACAGAATAAAGTAGATGATGGTGCTCTTCACAAGCTCAATCAATTTGTCCATAGCCAGATTCACCACCTCTTGTGATACGTGGTCTAGGTCTTGTGCAAACTTCTCGCGCTCACTTGTGATGATTTGAGCGATTTCTTGGCGCTCTCTTGCCACCATCAATTCCAGAGCTTGACGCTCTTCACTCAACTGAGACAAACGCTCTTCCGTTTTCTGGTCAATGTCTTCAACCAAAGGCTGTAACTGTACCGCCATTTGCTCGGCTAAGTTACGCATGTACTCAGGGTTATTATCGATAAAGTCCTTTAACGACTCAGAAGTCACCTTCAAGCTATTTAGTGCTGCGTTTACTTGCTCAATACTTGCGGAACTATTTAACGCCAATAGTTGCGCTTTCCACGTCATGATCTTAGGCGTTTGCTCAGACACCAAACTTAAGCGGTCAGAAACATCACCGATGGCTTCTGGCATCGTGCCCAATGTTGTGACAGCTTCTTCTTCACTGATTTGGTTAGCCTCAAGCCAAGCACGGTAAGCGGGTGTACGAATCATGCTTAGATCCGCGAATGGGTATTTCTCTACAAAGTCAGCGACAAACACTTTGGTGTTTTCATAAACGTCTTTTTTCAAAAGAGACTGAGCGAGTTTATCGACTTCTTTGGCTAGATGTGCAGAGACTTGTTTAACTTCACCCGTCGCAAACAAATCTTTGCCCGCTCCTTCGCTATAAAACTGGTTCATCTGGTGAGTAAACACCCACGTATCTATGAGCGCAGCCATTGGGGAAACTTGATAAGCCGCCGCTTGAAGACCTTCTTCAGCATTGATCTTCCACAGCAGAATATAAGATTGGTTTACTTTGTCGCTCGGCTCATAGTTTTTTTGGAGCACATCAGCAGCTTGTTCGACTTGAGCAAAAAACTGTTGTGCGTATTCACGCGTCATTATACGCATGTTGAGTTCTTGTTTAGTGAGCGGTACAGTTTGGCTGTCGATTTTCACCTCTAGCAGGGAACACCCTGAAAGACTCAAAACCAAGCAAGCTACCATCAAAGAGGACAGTCGACGGATGGACATGAAATTACCTATGGTCAAAATGTGTAGAACAGGAACAGAACGAACCAAGGCATCAGGTTCGTGAACGCACCTTTAATACCTCAGCACCCTATATTTTAAGTCAGAGGAATATCAATCCGTTAGCACTTCTCGAATGTTTTCACTAATGAGAACTCTTTCGGCAAAAAGTGTCGTTTTCTTTAACGTATCTTCTAACTGACTCAATTTATCGTCTGAGATTTGCTCGCCTTGTTTAATTAAAGATTCGATATCTCCAGAGATATAGTGTAGAGGCATTGCACCTATACTGCCCGATACCCCTTTCAAGCTGTGCGCAACTCGCTGAGCATGTTCTTTATCTTCCAGTAACAATCTTCTTAGCTTACTGCCGTCATCAGTATGATCTTGAATAAACACGTCTAACAGCATGCGCACGGACTCTTCATCGTCGGACAAAGAGTCAAGCATTCTTTCTATATCAATGTAAGGTTCGGGACTTTCATTTAACAACTGTTGGTGGGACTCGGAATCGCCTCTCTCAGGTCCGTTCGTCACCTCAGTTGAATTTGCTGGTTCAAGCTCCGTCTGCTCGCTCCCCCGCTCAACCCTATCAAGTTGGTGAGAGAGTGGTTGCATTGGCGAATTTATGTTTTCTGAATCGGATTGATTTCCTTCGGTTAGAACTGACTCTTTATAAGACAAAGCCCAACAAACACATACAAGTAAGGAAGCACTTACCATTATCAACAGCAAGAGGTAAACCAACAGTTTTTGTTCTAGCGAAGCACTAATCGCAGCCAGCTGGTTCGGGAATTCAGGGTTGAGCAATTGGCTCGAAAGATGACTGCCTTTTGCGTGAGCAGCAAGCACGCTGGATGTTTGAGCAAGGCGACGTTGGAAAGAGGACTGTTCTTCAAGCGCTAAAGTTTTCGATTCTGTAAACAACAAATCTAATTCTTGATAAGTGTCTGCACTAGTCGCAGAGTCACTAAACATCGCTTCTAGCACTAATGCGCCGAGCCGAAAGTACATCGTCTGTAGTGATTGAGAGTTGCTTGCCGACTCTCGACTGTTGCGTAATTGGTCTGCGAGCGCGACGAGTTCACTATCACTACCAATAAAGCTCTTCGCACCCTCTAAAAAACGGTCTGTCGAATAAAGAAGTTGGGTTAAGTCTGGAGCACCCAATCCTTGGCCCTGTTCACTTTCGAGTTGTAAGCGAACCGCATAAACCAATTGGAGCTTAAGAGAAACTTGATCGACATGTTGAGCACGATATGGAAGTTCGAAATGAAAAATATTTCTTACTTCATCTACTTTGCTACCAAGTTCGTCCACGGTAGACATCGTTCTCATGGTCTGTTGCGCCTGAAGCCATATACCTACGGCAAACGCACACCACACAACAAATAAAATCCAGACGACTCGTCTTATTCCCTCTTTTAATTGCTGCAACACTCATTCCTCGACTATTTCTATTAATAACAAGCATATACCATGATTCATGCTCAAACTGTGCACACTTCACATAAAAAAAGAGAGCACATGGCTCTCTCTTTCTTGAATTAGTTGCGACTCAACTGATCTTTCAGATTCGGAGGCGTCCCTTTAATGGTCAGCGTATCCGTCTCCGGATCGTAGAAAATACGCTCGCCAAGCAACAGGCTGTCAAAGCTAATGTTCAAACCGCCACCTGCTCCTACGTATTTCGTCAATTTGCGTACGGTTGAGCGATCACCTGGGAAAGACTCTTCCAACTCGTAACCTTGTTCTTTAGTAAAGTCCATGAAACTGGTGCCATCTTGGCTAGGCGGTAATTCACCAGATAGCTCAGAAATTTGAACTTCATCACCAGTTTTAATTTGCTCGTTACAGTAGTTGTAAACTTGCTTTTTGTACTCATTCGCTTCTTGCTTCTCAAGCTTAGAGTCTGCACAAAAGTCTTCAACTGCCTGCATCAACACTTGGTTTTGCTGTTTGGTATCTAAGCCAACATCGGCTTGTAAGAAATCTAAGAAGAAGTCTGCCACTTTACGGCCAACACGTCCTTTGATGTAAGAAAGGTAACGATTTGATTCACGGTCAGTATCGTAGCTTGATAGGTCAATGCGCGCAGCAATATCCATTTTAGTGATGTCTAGATAATCTGTTGCATCAATATCCAAGCCTTCAGTTACCTTTAGGCTCTGGTTCATAGGCAAAATGCCGATAAACAAGTAATCCGTTGCTAAACTTTGGTATTCCGCAAACACTAAAATGCCTTCGTCTGCAAATGGGTACTTAATCAACTCTTCTTTCAAGCGATTTGCACTAATTTGTGAGAAGTCGTAAAAATCTCGCTCTCCTTTGCGCATTTCTTGAAGCCAAAATTGAAATTCGCTGTCTGACTGGAAAGAGCCAAAACCTTTACCTGCTTTAGAATGGAATACGCGATGCAGTTCCGCGACAAGGTTTTCTGTAGCGGTATCGTTCTCTAACGATGCCGGGCGAAGTTTAACAACCAGTTCGTCCTGATCGTTTTTGCATAATTGATGCAGAATAACGTTTGAAAGATGAAGGCTCATAGTGATTTTATCTTGCTACAAGGTTTAAGTTGTTGGGCATTGTAGGTTATCATAAGCCGCTTTTACTATCATTATTAGAGTCTTTATGCCGATTACATCTAAATATACTGACGAACAAGTAGAGAAAATTCTTGCTGAAGTGGGCGCTGTACTAGAAAAACACGCCGCCTCTCCTGAGTTGACGCTAATGATTGCCGGAAATATCGCAACCAATGTCTTAAATCAACAAGTTGCTGCTTCACAACGCAAAGTTATTGCTGAAAAATTTGCTCAGGCGCTCGTATCTTCTCTTGAAGTGCCAAAATCACACTAATAACGGATAATAGAACAAGTACATGGTAGACAGCGGAAACTCATACGGCGAACGTGTATCTCGACTGGTTGGTTGGGGTCACTGGTTTGCATTCTTCAACATCGTTGCATCGATGTTGATAGGTACGCGCTATATCGTTCAGTCGCCTTGGCCAGAAACCCTAATGGGGCAATTCTATCTGGCGGTATCCTGGGTTGGCCATTTTGGCTTTCTTGTTTTCGCGCTCTACTTGTTGGTTCTATTCCCGCTGACGTTTGTCCTGCCATCTAGGAAGCTTTTCCGTTTGGTGGCAGTGATATTCGCAACCGTCGGTCAAACGGTCTTACTGATCGATACCCAAGCTTACCAATCCATCAACTTGCACTTAAACCCCGTGGTTTGGGAGTTGTTGTTTAGCGAAGATAAAAGTGCCATCAGCTCTGACTTGCAGCACCTTTTTGTGGTTATGCCACTTATCTTCCTGGTTCAGTTAGGCTTATCAGAATGGGTTTGGCGTAAACAACGCAAACTTTCCCATAAACACGTTGGCCGCCCTCTGGCCGCAGTGTTCTTCTTGAGCTTTATCACTAGCCATCTGGTTTATATTTGGGCTGATGCCTATTTCTATAACCCGATTACTAGCCAGCGCTCTAATTTCCCGTTGTCTTACCCAATGACCGCGAAGAGCTTTATGGAAAAACATGGCCTACTAGACCGTGAAGAATACCTAAAACGCTTAGCGGAAAACCAAGGTAATATTGACCTGGTGAGCTACCCGCTCGAAAAACTCGAATTTAATCGTCGTGGTAACAAATTGAACGTACTGATGATCAGTGTGAACAACTTACGTGCAGATGCACTAAACCAAGACGAAATGCCAAACATGTACCAGTTTGCACAAGACAGCCAAAACTTTGTAAACCACTACAGTTCTAGCAATGACACGTACGGTGCATTCGGTCTGTTTTATGGCTTACCAAGTAGCTACGCAAGTAGCATCAAAGCACAAGGCTCTGCACCGGTTCTTTTGGATGTATTAAAAGATCAAGGCTATAGCTTTGGTTTTTTCAGCGGAAATGGTTTTGAAGATGACCTTTACTCAGAAGTAATCTTCCGTGGAGTTAATCTTGCTAACACGTTAGACGGTACGCAAGCACACACCGACAAACAATCCATTTCGGCATGGAATACATGGCTAACCGAACAAGCAAGCCAACCTTGGTTTAGCTACATCGAAGTCACCACCGTCGATAACTTTGAATCTGAACCAGAAGCGGCAAATGAAAAAATGCCAGCCAGCGAGCGATTCAAGAAAGCATATGAGAAAGCGGTAAAATCTGCCGATAAGACAGTTGCTGAAATCATTTCTGATCTCGATGAAAAACAATTACTTACCAATACGATAGTGGTCATCACCTCTAATCACGGTAGCGAGTTTAATGAGACCAATACCAACAGTTGGGGAGCGAACAGCAATTACAGCCGCTACCAGCTTCAGGTCCCTATGGTTATTCATTGGCCAGGAATGCTGCCAGGTGAATTTACGCACAGTACAAGCCATCTGGACTTGTCGGTGACGCTGTTACAAGACATGTTAGGCGTCTCATCGAACCCTTATGATTACAGCAGTGGTCGTAACCTATTTGACGAAAGTCGTCGCCGCTGGATTTTAGCGGGCGACACTCGTGAAATAGCGCTGATCACCAGCTCCCAAACGACAGTTATCGATAAATTTGGTAACTACAAGCTGTATGATGACAACTACAAACGCTTAAGAGAAACAACGCCTAAACTGCCTGTCCTGATGCAAGGACTAACAGAACTGCAGCGCTTCTATTCGAAAAGCAATTAATTGAAAAAAGCTCTCCACTCGGAGAGCTTTTTTGACTCTTTTATCCGCAAACAACACAAAATTGAACAGTAAACATCCAAACAGTTCATTTTGGGGTTTACAAGGTTTTCAAAGCCTTATATTATGCGCCTCAACAACGGAGAGATGGCTGAGTGGTTGAAAGCACCGGTCTTGAAAACCGGCATACGTTAATAGCGTATCTAGGGTTCAAATCCCTATCTC
>NZ_BAOG01000050.1 GCF_000400365.1 Vibrio jasicida CAIM 1864 = LMG 25398
CATGCGGTATTAGCCATCGTTTCCAATGGTTATCCCCCACATCAGGGCAATTTCCTAGGCATTACTCACCCGTCCGCCGCTCGACGCCGTTATCGTTCCCCGAAGGTTCAGATAACTCGTTTCCGCTCGACTTGCATGTGTTAGGCCTGCCGCCAGCGTTCAATCTGAGCCATGATCAAACTCTTCAATTTAAGATTTTGTTCG
>NZ_BAOG01000049.1 GCF_000400365.1 Vibrio jasicida CAIM 1864 = LMG 25398
AATAGTGGCGGAGAGATAGGGATTTGAACCCTAGGTACGCTATTAACGTACGCCGGTTTTCAAGACCGGTGCTTTCAACCACTCAGCCATCTCTCCACAAATTGTTACTAAAACTTAGTCTTACTTAAATAATGCTAAATCTCAGTTTTGCCTTTAGATTTTTTAAAATCTAAAAACAGTAAGCAAGCCTGGCGATGTCCTACTCTCACATGGGGAAACCCCACACTACCATCGGCGCTAATTCGTTTCACTTCTGAGTTCGGAATGGAAG
>NZ_BAOG01000048.1 GCF_000400365.1 Vibrio jasicida CAIM 1864 = LMG 25398
CTAACCAGTGCGGAGCGGTAGTTCAGTTGGTTAGAATACCGGCCTGTCACGCCGGGGGTCGCGGGTTCGAGTCCCGTCCGCTCCGCCATTTATTCCAGACCTCAGCAGAAATGCTGAGGTCTTTTCACATTTACGATGTTATTTTTTGGTCTACGACCAACGAGCCCCGCTTGTGTGCAAGCCCAGCCACTCCGCCACTTATTTAGAAACCCAGTCTTCGGACTGGGTTTTGTCGTTTAAAAGCAAAGAGGTTTTCCCTTGTCAGGGAATGAGGCCCAACTGCCAGCAACTCCGGGCTAGGCGTCCTAGCCGATTCGCCACTTATTCAGACAAAATGTATGGTCCGCCCCGTTATTGCAACTACAATTAAGTAATAACGGAGTTGGTTTGCGCTAATGTATTCGGAGTCCACGTTGG
>NZ_BAOG01000047.1 GCF_000400365.1 Vibrio jasicida CAIM 1864 = LMG 25398
TATCGGAACTGCATACCCTTCAAGATATGATTCGTTGGACGGTCAGCCGCTTTAACGCCGCTAACTTGTTTTACGGTCATGGTACTGATAATGCGTGGGATGAAGCGGTTCAGCTTATCCTGCCGACATTATACTTGCCGATTGATGTGCCTCCGCATGTATTGAACTCTCGCCTAACGACAAGCGAGCGTCTACGTATTGTTGAGCGCGTAGTAAAACGCATCAACGAGCGTACACCAACTGCATACCTAACGAACAAAGCATGGTTCTGCGGTCTTGAGTTCTTTGTTGATGAGCGTGTACTTGTGCCACGTTCTCCAATCGGTGAATTGATTCAAGCGGAATTCCAACCTTGGTTGGTGGAAGAGCCAACTCGCATCATGGACCTATGTACGGGTTCTGGCTGTATCGCGATTGCTTGTGCGCACGCTTTCCCTGAAGCAGAAGTCGACGCGATCGACATCTCTACAGACGCTCTACAAGTGGCTGAACAAAACGTACAAGATCACGGTATGGAGCAGCAAGTGTTCCCAATCCGTTCAGATTTGTTCCGTGATCTGCCAAAAGAGAAGTACAACCTGATCGTGTCTAACCCACCTTACGTGGACGAAGAAGACATGAACAGCCTACCAGACGAGTTCACGCACGAGCCTGAGCTAGGTCTAGCCGCGGGTACTGACGGTCTAAAACTGGTTCGTCGTATTCTTGCCAACGCTCCAGACTACCTAACAGAAAACGGTATTCTTATTTGTGAAGTCGGTAACTCGATGGTTCACATGATGGAACAGTACCCTCAGATCCCATTTACTTGGGTCGAGTTCGAGAACGGCGGTCACGGCGTATTCATGCTAACACGTGATCAGTTAGTTGAATGTGCAGAAGAGTTCAAACTGTACAAAGACTAAGTCTGTCTAAGCAAACCAGTCGAACAAACAATGAAAACACCGAGCCCAGTGCTCGGTGTTTTTTTATCCGCTTCGCAGTGAGCTTGAAAATTCAGGCTGATTTGTTTTTTCCGCCAAAACGGGCTTTACATCAAAACGTAATACCGCCACTATGAATTCACGAAGAATTGATAAGCAGTTGCGCTCCCACAGTTCGAGCGTGGCGACAATAATTTGAGGAAGTAATGGCAGGAAACAGTATCGGACAACATTTCCGAGTGACGACATTCGGGGAAAGTCACGGTATCGCACTAGGATGTATCGTAGACGGATGCCCTCCAGGTTTGGAAATCACTGAGGCAGATCTGCAAACGGATCTCGACCGTCGCCGTCCTGGCACATCACGTTACACCACACAGCGTCGTGAACCGGACGAAGTAAAAATTCTTTCTGGCGTATTTGAAGGTCAAACTACAGGTACTTCAATTGGTTTGATGATTGAGAACACTGACCAGCGTTCTAAAGACTACTCAGACATTAAAGACAAGTTCCGTCCAGGACATGCTGATTACACTTACCACCAAAAATACGGTGTGCGCGATTATCGAGGTGGCGGCCGTTCGTCTGCTCGTGAAACGGCAATGCGTGTGGCGGCTGGTGCAATCGCTAAGAAATACCTGAAAGACGAGTTCGGTGTAGAAATCCGTGCTTACTTGTCGCAAATGGGTGACGTTTCAATCGATAAAGTGGATTGGAATGAAATCGAAAATAATGCGTTCTTCTGCCCAGATGCAGACAAAGTAGAAGCGTTTGACCAACTTATCCGTGACCTGAAAAAAGAAGGCGACTCCATTGGCGCAAAAATTCAGGTTGTGGCAACCAACGTGCCTGTTGGTCTTGGTGAGCCTGTATTTGATCGTCTAGATGCAGACATTGCGCATGCGCTAATGAGCATCAATGCGGTGAAAGGCGTGGAAATCGGCGACGGTTTTGATGTGGTAAACCAAAAAGGCAGCGAGCACCGTGATACGCTTTCTCCAGAAGGCTTCGGCAGCAACCACGCGGGTGGCATTCTTGGCGGTATCTCTACCGGCCAAGAGATTGTGGCAAACATCGCGCTTAAGCCAACCTCAAGCATTACGGTTCCAGGCGAGACTATCACTAAAGAAGGTGAACCAACTCAGTTGATCACTAAAGGTCGTCATGACCCATGTGTGGGTATCCGCGCCGTGCCTATCGCGGAAGCGATGCTGGCTATTGTCGTTATGGATCACTTGCTACGTCATCGTGGTCAAAACCATGGCGTACAAACCGAGACTCCAAAGATTTAAGTTTGAAACTCAACTTGATAGAAATACAAAAGGCTGCTCAATGAGCTGCCTTTTTAATGGGGTTTCAATTGGTTTCGCATTCAATTAGTGAATTGAACCTTCCGTTTCCAAGTGGAATGAAGGTAAGCGCCATTTGAAGCGTACTGCAGCCATACGCAGCATATAACCAGTAATCAGAGTCACAGTCGTCGCGGTTACGTCAGGTACGTTGAACTCAAGTAAAGCTAAGTACAAGCCCGATGCAATAAGTGCCACAGAGGCGTAAAGCTCTTCATGCAACACAAGCGGTGTTTGACGACAAATCAAATCGCGTAGCAGACCGCCAAATACACCAGTGACTAGTGCAGACACCATACAAATGCCAGGGTGTAAGCCCATACCAATCGCTACCTTGGTACCGATGATGCTAAATACGATCAAGCCCAGCGCATCCAAACGGATAAATAGCCCTTTGAATTTAATCACCCATTTCGCTAAGCCAGTCGTCAGTACACCAGCTACACAAGTGATTGCCAAAAACTCGGGATTTTTCACCCAACCTAGTGGGTAGTGGCCAAGAAGAATGTCGCGCACCGTACCGCCGCCAATAGCCGTTGCACTCGCTACCAACATAACACCAAACCAATCCATTTTTCTTCGGCCGGCACTTAATGCACCAGTCATGGCTTCAGCCGTGATACCAATGATGTACAACACACTTAGCAGCATAAGGGGACACTCAAATAAAAGGGCTCTGTCATGGTCCTTGAGATTAAGGAAAACAGCAGCAAAACTTACCAACAAGATTTAAACCTTGGGGAGAGGCTCAAACCCAAAAGAATCTCGCTTCAAGTGGCGTTGAAGTCGCCATCGTTAAGCGTAAAAATAAGGCGTGAGTGTAGTGGGAAATGTGATCTGTGACGAATGAGAAATTGTATGGAGAAAGCGACTTTCAGATTAACTCAGCTAATAACCAAACATGTTGTGTGGCTTTACCTGTGTAAGAAAAACAGCGACAATGCGCACCGCATATCAATTTGACGTACAGAATCGATGATGAACCACGAATATCAAGACCTTATCGCTATTTTCAATGACACATTTCTTGAGCCTTTTAACACTGAGTTAGAGCTAGGCGGCGATGAGCCAATTTACTTACCAGCAGATGAAGAACATCCGCATCATCGGATTATTTTTGCTCGTGGCTTTTATGCGTCAGCGCTACACGAGATTGCCCATTGGTGCGTAGCAGGACCAGAGCGTCGTTTGTTGGAAGATTTTGGTTACTGGTACGAGCCTGATGGTCGTACAGCAGAGGTTCAAGCTGAGTTCGAAAAAGTTGAAATTCGCCCTCAAGCTTACGAGTGGATTCTAGCGAAAAGTGCTGACTTCCCTTTTAACGTCAGTTGTGACAATCTACACGGCGATTTTGAACCAGATCGTCTTGGTTTTATGCACAAAGTGCACAATGAAGTAATGGGTATTCTAGAAAACGGTCTTCCGCCTCGCGTGAAAATGCTATCGGATGCGTTGCGTGCCTTTTACCAAACCAAGCCGCTGGAAACGTCTGACTTTATCGTTAAATAACCTCAGAGAAGCTCCATGATTATTGAATTTGAAGAAAAACTACTAGAACTGATTGATGCTCGCATTGAAACAGCATCGGATGATGAACTGTTTGCTGGTGGTTATTTGCGTGGTCACATTTCTCTGTCTGCTGCGGCGTGTGAAGAAGAAGGCATTAACGATGTGACTGAGCTTAAATCTCGCATCGAAAACAGTCTTGAAGAAGCACGTTCAGAACTAACGCCAGCCGATCGCGTGATCGTGAGTGATCTATGGCAAGAGCTTCAAGCGCAAGCTTAAGTCTCATTCAGTTATATATGCTTCGACTGGTTGCTCTAAGCTTCTGGTTGAAGCAAAAAGAGTTGAAATAAACTCCTTCGAAATTTTCGAATCTCTCCTTAAAATTTTTGTGGTTGTAGCACACTCGTTCACCTTTTACTCTTGTTAGTACAAAACGTGAACAAAGGATTACAACCATGAAAGTTATCGCATTCGGCGCTTCTACTAGCTCTACCTCTATCAACAAAACCCTTGCAACTTACGCTGCTAACCTTGTCGAAGGTGCAGAAGTTCAAGTGTTAGACCTCAATAGTTACGATGTTCCTTTGTTCAGTGAAGACAAAGAGAAGGAAATCGGCCAGGCGGAAGGCGCAAAAGCGTTTCTTGCTGATATCGCAACCGCGGACGCTTTGGTGATTTCTTTTGCTGAGCACAACGGCTCTTACCCAGCAGCGTATAAGAATCTATTCGATTGGGCGACACGCATCGATCGCAACGTATTCCAAAATAAACCAGCGGTGTACTTAGCGACTTCACCTGGCCCTAGTGGCGCACAAACGGTACTCGCTGCGGCGACAGGCTCTGCACCTTACTTTGGTGCTGAAGTGAAAGCATCGCAATCTATTCCAAGCTTCTACGATAACTTTGATTTGGAAGCGGGAGAATTCCGTAATGCTGAAATTGCAGAACAGGTGAGAGCGGCCGTGGCGGCATTGAATTAAAAAAACTTGTAACCCCCTCTAACTCCCCCTTAGAAAGGGGGAGGACGAATGCAGAGTTCATAACTTGCTCCTCCACTTTTTTAAAATGAGGCTAGGAGTGGTAGTTTGTCTTCAGAGCAACCCCCTCTAACTCCCCCTTGGAAAGGGGGAGGACGAATGCGGAGTTCATAACTTGCTCCTCCACTTTTTTAAAATGAGGCTAGGGGTAGTAGTTTGTCTTCAGAGCAACCCCTCGAACTGGCCCTTGACAGGGGGAGGATTAATGCGGAGTTCATAACTTGCTCCTCACTTTTTTAAGATGAGGCTAGGAGTGGTAGTTTGTTTTCGGAGCAGCCCCTGACTCCTTCTTTGAAAGATGGATGGACTAAAGCGGGTTAAGAACTTGTTCCTCCCCTTTTTAGGAGGAGGCTAGGAGTGGTAGTTTGTTTTCGGAGCAGCCCCTGACTCCTTCTTGGAAAGATGGATGGACTAAAGCGGGTTAAGAACTTGTTCCTCCCCTTTTTAAGGGAGGCTAGGAGTGGTTATTTGTTCTCAGAGCTGCGCCCTTGATTCCTTCTCGGAAAGATGGATGGACTAAAGTGGGGGGCTAAGAACTTGTTCCTCCCCTTTTTAAGGGGAGGCTAGGAGGGGTTCTTTACGCATTCGAAACTGGTTACAACTCAGTAATCGCTTTACCTTTACGCAGCTTTCTTACCCACATACGGCTAGGGTGCAGTTCAGTCAGCACATCTACAGGCAGTGGTAATGGGTCGCCACAGATTTGTGATGCCAACACTTCGGCCATTAGAGGCGCAGAACTCAAACCACGAGAGCCTAAACCAAGGAAACAGAATAGGTTAGGGAACTGGTGAATCGCTTCAACGTCTTGTTCTTGTTGATTTTGCAGATCCGCATATTGCGTTTTGATGGTTTCAAAGTCACCTACGTTACCTACAAACGGCAGGTGATCACGGCTAACACAGCGAATGCCTTGGCGTGATAAATTACCAGAGGTATCCACTTCTTTCGTCCAAGCTTGGTTTGGCAAACACTTCACCAATTTCTCTGCATTGTCTTTTTGTGCTTCCTCGTCAAACTCGTAATCGAGGTGGCTGCGGTCGTAGCTTGCACCGATGCATAAGTGCTGATTATTCGGGTTAACAGGCGTCATGTAACCGTCGTAACACAGTACCGTTTTCAGCTTAGACAAGGTTTCTGTCGCTGGTGCGTGGCTAACTTGACCTTTTACCTGACCCATCGGTAGATCCGCGGTTTGGCTTAGTGTTTGGAATTCACTGCCGTTAGCAACCACTACAGTGGAGTGTTCAAAGCTTTGACCGTTTGCTTTCAATGTCCATAGTTGGCGCGCTTCATCCCAAGTTAGTGACTCGACTTGATGCTCGAACTTCACTTCAAAAAGTTCTGTTTTCTCCAGTTGAGCAATCAAACCACGGGTCAGTTCTGCAGGGCATAACCAACCGCCAAGAGGGTAATGAACTGATGCCATATCGATCGGCAAGCCAATCTTCTC
Source organism: Vibrio jasicida CAIM 1864 = LMG 25398 (assembly GCF_000400365.1). Lineage (GTDB taxonomy): Bacteria > Pseudomonadota > Gammaproteobacteria > Enterobacterales > Vibrionaceae > Vibrio > Vibrio jasicida. Next base: position 6,272 of record NZ_BAOG01000047.1, read on the forward strand.
TGCGGTCTCTTCAGCAGATAGTTTATGAATTAACTCTGGCGTGAAATTGCCAGCAAGCATTTTTTCCAGCTTGTCTGCAGATTTGTCATCCCACATTAACTGAGTGATGCCGCACCAATCGTGATCGAATTGGATATTTTGCGCAGCCTGGTCAACAAACTGACGGGCAAACAAAAAGCCCGGAGCAAACACACGAGAAACGCCTTTGTGGGGACCATTTAATAATGGGTACACTGCGCCTTGGCGGTTGCCTGATGCGCCTTCTGCGGGTTGAGCGTCTTTGCAGTAAAGCGTGACATTTTGACCGCGGCGAACCAGCGTTTTAGCCAAAGCCGCGCTTGCGATGCCGCCACCAATAATCGCGATGGAATCATGATTGGCCGACGCAGTGCGGTTAAACCAAGGTTGGTGGTTTGAATGCGCTTCACACTGCTCCATCGAACCCGCGATCATTTCGCGTTTGGTACCGAAGCCTTTGACTTTCTTCATTGAAAAGCCTGCTTCGTTTAAGCCGCGACGCACAAAGCCTGCTGCCGTAAAGGTTGCGACCGTACAGCCTTGTTTTGCCAATTTTGCCATGCCGTTGAATAGGTTTTGGTTCCACATTTCTGGGTTTTTGCTTGGTGCAAAACCGTCTAAGAACCAAGCATCAATCAAGCCTTGCTCCCCATAAGGAACAAGCGGCATGCAGTCTTTTATATCGCCAAACCAAAGGTCGAGTGTGATCGCTCCGTCTTCTAAAACAATGCGATGACATTCAGGCACTGCGGCTGGGTAGTGCTGTTGCAGCTTTTCGGCAAATTCTGCCAACTCTGGCCAAGATTGATGTGCTTTTTCTAGATCAGCTTTGCTGAGTGGGTACTTCTCAAAACTAACGAAATGCAATTCTTTTAACGCTGCCTCTGGATATTCGCGACGAAATTCGGTAAACCATTGCCACACGGCTAAGAAGTTCAACCCCGTGCCAAATCCGGTTTCGCCAATAACAAAGCGTCTTTGGTCAAATTCCTGCCATCTTTCTGGTAGATGATTTTGTTTGAGGAACACGTAACGCGTCTCTTCGAGACCGTTTACGTTGGAGAAATAAACATCATCAAATTGGTCAGAAACCGGTGTACCAGCTTCGTTCCAACCAAGTTCTGCGTTTTTAATCGAAGTCATAATGGTGCAAATATGTGATTTGGCGCGGTTAGAATTCGGCAATTGTACGAATTTCTGGGAAAGCTGACCACTTTTGTTGACTATCTTAGTTATTATCTAGCGGATTTTTGAATTATAGGAATGTCATAATGAAACGAGTCGTAATCACCGGTATGGGTATTGTTTCAAGTATCGGTAACAACGTCGAAGAAGTTCTAGCGTCTCTTAAAGCGGGCAAATCTGGCATCACTGCGTCTGAGCAGTTTAAAGAAAACGGTCTGCGTTCGCAGGTATGGGGTGATCTGAAAATCAACCCAGCAGAATTTATTGACCGTAAGCAGATGCGCTTTATGGGTGATGCGGCTGCTTATGCATACCTATCAATGCAGCAGGCGATTGAAGACGCTGGTCTATCTGAAGAACAAGTTTCAAACGATCGTACAGGTATCGTTGCTGGTTCTGGTGGTGCTTCTGCATTAAACCAAACAGTGGCAACTGATACGATGCGTGCAAAAGGCGTAAAACGCGTAGGTCCATACATGGTGCCGCGTACTATGTCTTCAACAGTATCAGCGTGTCTTGCAACACCATTTAAGATTCGTGGTGTGAACTACTCAATGAGCTCAGCTTGTGCAACATCTGCACACTGTATCGGTCACGCGATGGAGCTTATTCAACTTGGCAAACAAGACATCGTATTTGCAGGTGGTGGTGAAGAGCTAGATTGGTCTCAAACGATGATGTTTGATGCAATGGGCGCACTATCTACCAAGTACAACGAAACACCAGAAAAAGCATCTCGTACTTACGATGCTGATCGTGATGGTTTCGTTATTTCTGGTGGCGGCGGCATGCTAGTTATCGAAGAACTAGAGCACGCATTAGCTCGTGGCGCGAAAATCTACGGTGAGATCGTAGGTTACGGTGCGACTTCTGATGGCTACGACATGGTAGCACCATCAGGTGAAGGCGCAATCCGTTGTATGAAGATGGCAATGCAAGACGTTGATAGCATCGATTACATCAACACGCACGGTACTTCTACTCCTGTAGGTGACGTGAAAGAGCTAGGCGCTATCCAAGAGCTATTCGGCAACAACAGCCCAGCAATCTCTGCGACAAAAGCGATGACTGGCCACGCACTAGGTGCAGCTGGTGTTCACGAAGCAATTTACTCAACGCTAATGCTAGACAATGGCTTCATTGCTCCAAGTGTGAATATCTCTAACTTGGATGAAGCAGCACAAGGTCTAGACATCGTGATGGAAGCTCGTGACGCTGAACTGACGACAGTTATGTCAAACAGCTTTGGTTTTGGTGGTACAAACGCGACATTGGTAATCAAAAAGTACCAAGCATAAGCGACCCAAAGCTAACTGAATTTGTTGGGCTGTGATTCTCTTCGTGGAGTGAATCGACCAACAAACCAGTTTCCAGAGCTTGATCAGGTTAACTGATCGAACAGACGCAGACTTTATCCCAAGGAGAGCGGGATAGGATCCTTTTGTTCTGGAACTTTGCCCGGCTAATTTAGCCGGGCTTTTTCTTTTCTGAAACCTGCTTTTGAAAGTCACTTAGGTATAGTTGTTGAGATTTTTCAAGAAAAGGGCACAATCGCTTTAGCTTCGCATCTTGCGAATAAACGAACTCATACAAATGGATGTTAAACGCTGGCGCTATGAAAATTATTGTTGATGAAAATATGCCGTACGCTGAAGAGCTATTCAGCCAACTCGGTGAAGTGATTCTAAAACCTGGTCGTACACTGACAGCCGATGATTTAGTGGATGTAGATGCGCTAATGATTCGCTCAGTCACCAAAGTAAACGCAGAACTGATCAGCAAAGCAAATAAGCTGAAGTTCGTTGGCACGGCGACGGCGGGCATGGATCATGTTGACCAAGCGCTTCTAAAAGAGAAAGGTATTTTCTTCACCGCAGCACCAGGCTGTAACAAAGTCGGCGTTGCTGAGTATGCGTTCAGCGTCATGATGGTACTTTCCCAACAGCAAGGCTTCTCTGTTTTCGATAAAACTGTTGGCATCATCGGTGCGGGTCAAGTGGGGAGCTACCTTGAGAAATGTTTGAAAGGCATGGGCATTAACGTGCTCATCAACGACCCATTCAAGCAAGAAGAGGGAGATTCTCGCAGTTTTACTCCGCTAGCAGAGTTGATCGAACGTTCTGACGTCATCACGCTGCACACACCTATTACCAAAGATGGCCTACACCCAACGCATCATTTGATTGATGATAAGGTGTTAAATGGTCTTCGTTGCGATCAAATTCTTATCAATGCGGCACGCGGTCCTGTTGTGGACAACCAAGCATTGAAGCAACGTTTAATGAAAAACGATGGCTTCACGGCGGCATTAGATGTATTTGAATTTGAACCAGAGGTTGATATGGAGCTTCTGCCTCTGCTAGCATTCGCAACCCCTCACGTTGCAGGCTATGGTCTGGAGGGGAAAGCTCGCGGTACGACGATGATTTTCAACAGCTACTGTGAGTTCTTAAATAACGAATTACGTGCGCATGCCAGCGATTTACTGCCGACCGCGCCTGTTCCTACAATGGTATTGGACAGAGCATGGGATGAAGCAACGCTGCACAACATCACGCAGTTAATCTATGATGTGCGTAAAGATGACGCTCTTTTCCGCCGCGAAATCAGTAAGCCAGGCTCTTTTGACCTGATGCGTAAAAACTACTGGGATCGCCGCGAATACAGCGCTGTCACGCTAGTGGGTAACGAAACATGCAATCTTGCACCATTAGCAGAACTAGGTTTTCAGGTTGAGGTAAGTCAATGAGCCAGCAATACAATGTTGCCGTATTAGGTGCGACCGGCGCGGTCGGTGAAACAATTTTGGAAGTGCTTCAAGAGCGCAAATTCCCAGTAGGCGAAATCTTCCTGTTGGCAAGTGAACGCAGTGAAGGTAAGACTTACCGCTTCAACGGTAAAACAATTCGCGTTCAAAACGTAGAAGAGTTTGATTGGTCTCAAGCGCATATTGCGTTGTTTTCAGCTGGTGGCGAGTTGTCTGCTAAATGGGCGCCAGTTGCCGCAGACGAAGGCGTTATCGTGATCGACAACACGTCTCATTTCCGCTACGAATACGACATTCCTTTGGTGGTGCCAGAAGTTAACCCAGAAGCAATTGCTGAGTTCCGTAACCGTAACATCATTGCGAACCCGAACTGTTCAACCATCCAGATGTTAGTGGCACTAAAGCCTATTCACGATGCTGTTGGTATTGAGCGTATCAACGTTTCAACTTACCAATCAGTGTCTGGTGCGGGTAAAGCTGGTATTGATGAGCTTGCAGGTCAGACTGCGAAACTACTGAATGGTCTTCCTGCGGACAAGAAAGAATTTTCTCAACAGATCGCGTTTAACTGTATTCCACAAATCGACCAGATGATGGAAAACGGCTACACCAAAGAAGAAATGAAAATGGTGTGGGAGACGCAAAAGATCTTTAACGACCCATCAATCACTGTAAACCCAACGTGTGTACGCGTTCCGGTATTTTACGGTCATGCAGAAGCATTACATGTTGAAACTCGTTCACCAATCGATGCACAAGAAGTGGTTAACCTGCTTGAGCAAACGGATGGCATCGAAGTGTTCCACGGTGAAGATTTCCCAACACAAGTGCGTGATGCAGGCGGCAAAGACCACGTAATGGTTGGTCGTATTCGCAATGATATTAGTCATCACAGTGGTGTAAACCTATGGGTAGTTGCTGATAACGTACGCAAAGGTGCAGCGACAAACGCCGTACAAATTGCTGAAGTTCTGATCCGCGACTACTACTAAGTCGGCTTCGCTAAGAACCTTTAAGCCTCGCACTATGCGAGGCTTTTTTGTTCGAACGGCGTAAAATTGTGTGAGATTAGTACGAATATGGTGAGAGCCACACATTTTTTGCCCTCAAAGCTATAGTTTTGCGTGTGTTATCCGATATATTTAACCGATCACCATTTCAAATTGTTTCTAGCACCAAACTGAGCCTTCTATGCGTCAAAATTATAAGCGTTTGTTAGCAGCCCTTGTGTTGATGAGCGCGACTCAGACATCGTCAGTGGTTCAAGCCGAAGGAATTCGACTTGTAGGACCCTCTGGTGAAGTGCAAACGTCTCCTAGCTACGCTGAGGAGATTGAGCGAGCGTTACCTGCTCCGCCTGAAAATAACCAACCGTCGCGCTTTTATGGTCCGACGAATAAAAACGAGACTTTGTGGTCGATTGCTTCTCAATTGCGACCTTCTCGTAATGTTTCTGTTCAACAGACGCTTCTCGCCATTTACCGAATCAACCCTCAAGCGTTTGATAACCAGAATATTCATGAATTGATCCCGGGCAGCCGACTTCGCGTGCCTTCATTAGAGCAAGTTCAGAGTGCTACCACGCCTCAGGCGATTGCCGTGATGAATGCTCATGAAGTTCGATTAGCTCAACAAAAACCAGCAAAAACATCGCCTGTTAAGCCAAAACCGGAAACACCAAAGCCTACGGCTGAAGTTGCTCAAATTGAGCCGTCTAAACCGGAATTGGCAAAGCCAGAACCAATCAAGCCGGTTGAGTCTACGACCGCCGTACCTGAAGTCGTGACTTCACCGGAAGGTGAGAAACAAGTAACAGCACTTAAAGATAAACTGCAAGGCTCACAAAGTGAGTTGGACTCTCTCGAAGAGAAGAACCATCGTTTACGTTTGATGCTGTCTGAAGTGCAGAGCGAGGTCGCAACGCTTAAAACTTCGCTCAACGATGAAGAACGAATTCGCTCTGAAGTCGAAAAACTGCTAGCGGAAGAACGTCAGCGTCTTGCAGAGCAGCAACGAATGCAGCCAAGTACGATGGACAAGGTTCTGTCTAACGGTTGGCTAGTAGGCCTTGCAGCACTTATTCCAGGTGCATTGATTGCCATGTTAATCGTCATGTTGCTTGGTCGTCGCTCTAAAGAGAAAGAGGAAGAAGCTGCTGCGCAAGAACAGCAAAGTGTTGATCCACTTGCTGCGCCAATCGGATTGGCTGCGGCAGATGAGTTGGATGAAGAATTAAGTCTAGACGACGATTTGTTTGGTGACGATGACGACACGGAGCAACTATTCGGCCAAGAAGAAGCGCAGCCAGAAGAAGAGGATGTCTTTGCTAACCTGGATGACGACGATCTCGACTTCAACCTCGAAGGGGATGATGGCGAAGACCCATTCGCGGGGATTGGGGATGATGGCGATCTCGACGTTGGCTTCGATGAGTTTGACTCTTCAAGCAATGGCATAAAAGTAAACGGCGAAGAAAAAGCGCTCGGTCTTGAAGAGATGGAGCGTGCACTTGATGAAGTCTCTCCAGAGCTTGAAGTTTTGGATGATGAGGATGAAGTCGGTTTCGATCTTTCAGATGAAGATAACGCTGATGTGATGTCGGATGATGCATTTGCCGAGTTACTCTCTGCTGACGACCCATCTGAAGAGTTACAAAGTGACGCGGTTGATCAAGCCATGCTTGATGACTTATTTGCTGACCTTGATGGTGACGACCTCAATCTTGATGTTGAGGACGAGAAGCCATCTCAAGTGTCAGAGAGTGCTTTCTCTGCTGGTGAAGCAACCGACGATGACATAGATAAACTGCTTGCTCAGTATGAACAGCCAGTAAGTGCGGATGCCGATGACCCACTACTTGATGAACTAGAATCATTGTCTGGTCTGTCTGATTCAGACTTAGAGCAGGATGATGCATCAGCACTCCTCGATGAGTTGATGGGTGACGACGAAGGTGAATCAATCAATGAGCGAGATCCTCTTGACGATCTAGAAGACATTGCAGGCTTGAGTGAAGAACCTTCGATTGATGAAGACAGCACAGATTTGCTTGACGAGTTGATTGGTTTTGATGATGAGGATGCATCTGACGATGATTTTGATCCACTTGATGAACTAGAGAAACTGTCTGGTTTTGAGGGCGATGACGCATTAGAAGATCTTGATGAAAACAGCGTCGATTTGTTGGATGAGCTACTTGATGACAGCGGCGATGAAACAATAGACGAACAAGAGCCTACGGACGTTGACCCATTCGATGATTTGATTCGTGAAGATGATGAGCCAGAAATCGCGAGTGCGCAGCAGAGTGACGATGACTTATTGGCCTCGTTAGGTTTTGATGATCTTGAGCCAGAAGCGACTCAACCTGCTGAAACTCAACAACAGGTTAAATCTGCTTCTGAATTGGAAGACGAAAAGGCGCTTGGTCTGGATTCAGGCTTAGATATCGATGCATTACTGAACGAGAACCAACCAGAGGTTGAGCCGAAAGTAGACGCGTTGAGCCGCGAATCAGAGGCTGAATCAGCACTAGAACAAACCGTTGAAGATTTTGACAAAGAGGATTTCTTTGGTGATTTAGAAGATTCAATCCCAGAGCACGATCCTTTGATGTCGGAATTGGATGAGTTGTTTGAATCTAATGAAGACGATCTAAAACAAGCAGAGCAAGAGCGCGCCGATTTCGCTGCGGAACTGGATGCGCTTATTAGTGAGCAAGCGACAGAAGAAGATGAGTTAGATTTTGAACCTGAGTTGATTCAAGAACCTTCTATCGAATCAGAACCGCAAGATGCGATCTTAGAAAAAGCGGACTCAGACGTTGAAACATCACTCAGCAAAACAGAAGAAGAGCCCGCGTTCACTCCGACGCCAAACACCGTCGAAAATGAATTTGGTATTCCGCAAGAAGAAGACTGGCTTGTTGATGACATAGAACCCGAGACGAAGACGGAACAAGAACCCGTAGCGGCAAGTTCAACTGAGACAGCTACCGAAGACGAAGAGTTCAACTTCGATGAACTGGATCTTCCGGAGTTCAACGAAGAAGATGCACTAACATCAATGGCACAAGAGCCAGAGTTAGCTGAATCTGAAACCGCTGATCCAGAAACTGCGGCGAATGAGTCAACGGCTGAAGAAGAATTCAACTTTGATGATTTAGAGCTTCCGGAGTTCAGTGAAGAAGATGCACTAACGTCAATGGCGCAAGAGCCAGAGTTAGCTGAACCTGAAACCGCTGAACCAGAAACTGCGGCGATTGAGCCGACGGCCGAAGACGAAGAATTCAACGTCGATGAGCTAGACCTTCCGGAGTTCAACGAAGAAGATGCTCTAGCGTCAATGGCGCAAGAGCTAGAGTTAGCTGAGTCTGAAATTGCTGAACCAGAAACTGCGGCGATTGAGCCGACGGCCGAAGACGAAGAATTCAACTTCGATGAGCTAGACCTTCCGGAGTTCAACGAAGAAGATGCACTAACGTCAATGGTGCAAGAGCTAGAGTTAGCTGAATCTGAAACCGCTGAACCAGAAACTGCGGCGATTGAACCAACGGCTAAAGAGGAAGAGTTCAATTTTGATGATCTAGAGCTTCCTGAGTTCAGCGAAGAAGATGCACTAACGTCAATGGCGCAAGAGCCAGAGTTAGCTGGATCTGAAACTACTGACCCAGAAACAGCGGCGAATGAGCCAGTGGCTGAAGATGAAGAGTTCGACTTCGATGATCTGGATCTTCCGGAGTTCAGCGAAGAAGATGCTCTTGCATCAATGGCTGACGAGCCAAGATTGTCAGAAGCAGAAACTTCACAGCCAGCCGCCGGCATGGCGAGCGATGAGGAGTTCAACTTTGATGATCTGGACTTGCCAGAGTTCAATGAAGAAGATGCATTGGCTTCAATGGGCGATGCAGAACTAGAAACGCCGGTAAAGCACCCTGAAGCGTCTCAAACTGTTATTCAATCAGACAATGACCATGATGCTTTGTTTGATGTATTCGCGCAGCCAGAGGCTTTCAGTGTCGAGCCTGATCCCGTTCCCGAAGCACAAGCAGACTTAGAGTCTGAACTCAATGATTTTGAAGAATCTGCAATGGCGAACCTGTTGTCAGAAAACGCAGACTCAGAAGTGTTTGATGGAAAGTTGGACAATGACACCATCGCAAGTGCGGGTATGGATTTCGAAACCATGCTGGATGTGGGCGATGACTGGGATGGTTTTAAACTGTCATCAGACAGCGCGGCGTCAACAACGGAAGTCCCAGAAGATCAAAGAGACGTTTGGAGCTCGACAGAAGCACTTGCGCAACCAGAAATCGCTCAGGAAAACTGGGGTGAGCAGGATGATCTTACCGACTTCGACCCGAAGAAAAATCAATTCATGACGATTGATGAGTTGATGGCTCAAGTGGATAAAAATGGCGGTGACTTCGAAGAGCAAGAATTAAAGCTCGATGTTGGTTTGAATGAGTTCCCTGATGTGATTGGTGACATCGGTGATGTGGATGTAGACACCAACGCAGAAGCCGCAGGTAAGCTTGATTTAGCAAAAATCTATCTAGAAATGAACGATCCTCAAGGGGCGATCAAATTGCTAGAAGAGGCCATCGTCTACGGTGAAGATGATATTCGCCGTGAAGCGAAAGGGCTTATCGACGCCATTAACGGTCGATAAAGAAAAATGGGTAGCAAATGCTGCCCATTTTTGTATCTGGAAGGACTTACGTATATACTTCCCGCCCCATTTTAGAGTTCGAAGGTTAAAATGAGAATCGCATTAGGTATCGAGTATAACGGTACAAATTACTTTGGTTGGCAACGCCAAAGAGAAGTGAAAAGTGTCCAAGAAGCGCTGGAAAAAGCACTTTCTGTAGTAGCAAATCACCCTGTAGAAGTTCAGTGCGCTGGTCGTACCGATGCAGGTGTACACGGCACAGGACAAGTTGTTCACTTCGACACCAATGTAAATCGAAAAATGGTTGCTTGGACAATGGGCGCAAATGCGAACATGCCAAGTGATATCGCTGTCCGCTGGGCGGTAGAAGTACCTGATGACTTCCATGCACGATTCTCAGCGACGGCGCGTCGATACCGCTACATCATCTTCAATCACGCATTGCGTCCTGGCATCTTAAATTCTGGAGTGAGCCATTATCACGGTGACTTGGATGAAAAGAAAATGCACGAAGCAGGACAATACTTGCTTGGTGAGAATGACTTCAGTTCATTTCGTGCAGCACACTGCCAATCGTTGAGCCCTTGTCGAAATATGATGCACTTGAACGTGACTCGACATGGTGACTACGTCATTATCGATATTAAAGCGAACGCTTTTGTTCACCACATGGTGCGTAACATTACAGGCAGTTTGATTAAAGTGGGTCGTGGCGAAGAAAAGCCTGAATGGATCAAGTCACTTTTAGAAGCAAAAGACCGCAAATTAGCGGGTGCAACGGCCAAGGCTGAAGGTTTGTATTTGGTTGATGTGGACTACCCAGAAGCGTTTGGATTACCACAAGTGCCGATCGGTCCGCTATTTTTACCGGATAATTTGAACTAAATTTGCGAATTTGTTTCAAATTATCGGTAGTTTAGACTGGAAATGCGCAGAAACTATGCGTTATTAATGATATCAAAAATAGGTACAACCAGTTTTTTATCTACAGTCGCGGCAAGATATGTTTTAATCCATCCGCAATATTCCGAATTTATATCTTTCGCAATGAAGCGGAAGAATTGAGAGAAAAGGTCTTCCATGAGTTGGCTTGAAAAGATTTTAGAAAAAAGCAACCTAGTAAGTTCACGCAAAGCTTCTATCCCTGAAGGCGTGTGGACGAAATGTACCTCTTGTGAGCAGGTTCTTTACCATGCTGAACTTGAGCGTAACCTAGAAGTTTGTCCTAAGTGTAATCACCACATGCGGATGAAAGCACGTCGTCGTCTAGAAACATTCTTAGATGAAGGTGAGCGTGTAGAGCTAGGCACAGAGCTTGAGCCACAGGACAAACTGAAATTTAAAGATTCTAAGCGCTACAAAGAGCGTATCTCTGCTGCTCAAAAGAACAGTGGCGAGAAAGACGCATTGGTGGTTATGCAGGGTGAACTGCTTGGTATGCCATTGGTAGCGTGTGCGTTTGAATTCTCTTTCATGGGTGGTTCAATGGGTTCCGTTGTTGGTGCTCGTTTCGTGAAAGCAGTTGACGCCGCAATTGAAAACAATTGTGCACTGGTGTGTTTCTCTGCAAGTGGTGGTGCGCGTATGCAAGAGGCGTTAATGTCTCTAATGCAAATGGCGAAAACCAGTGCAGCGCTTGAGCGTTTGTCAGAAAAAGGCCTACCATTCATTTCGGTACTGACTGACCCAACAATGGGTGGTGTATCGGCAAGTTTGGCGATGCTAGGTGACATCAACATTGGTGAACCTAAAGCATTGATCGGTTTCGCTGGCCGTCGTGTAATCGAGCAAACAGTACGCGAAGATCTTCCTGAAGGCTTCCAGCGTAGTGAGTTCCTGCTAGAGCACGGTGCGATTGACATGATCGTTGACCGTCGTGAAATGCGTCAACGTGTGGGTGGTCTGATCGCTAAGATGACTAACCACAAGTCTCCGATGGTGGTTTCCGTTAACGAATCTCCAAATGAAGAGCCATATTCTGTACCAGAAGCGGACGAAAAAGGGTAAAGTATCAACTAACATAAAAACCAAAGAAATTAATGGTTAAAGTTAGATGATACAAAACGCAATTCCTCAAGCCACATCCACTCTAACGATGTGGCTTGATTATTTAACAAATCTCCACACATCAGCTATCGACCTCGGCTTAGACCGCGTTCAAGCGGTAGCGAAAAAAGCCAACCTCACCAAACCAGCCCCTACTGTGATTACTGTTGCCGGCACCAATGGCAAGGGTTCGACGTGCGCGTTGATGGAAGCGATTCTATTAGATGCCGGCTACTCAGTCGGAGTTTACAGTTCACCTCACCTTATTCGCTACAACGAGCGTGTTCGTATTAACGGTGTAGATGCAGAAGATCGTACACACTGCGAAGCATTCGATTATATCGAGCAACAACGTGGTGATATTAGCCTAAGCTTGTTTGAATTCGGTACGTTGGCTGCACTTCGTATTTTCCAAGTTGAAAAAGTGGACGTGGTGTTGTTAGAAGTTGGCCTTGGTGGTCGATTAGATGCAACAAATGTCGTAGATCATGATGTCTCTGTTATTACCAGCTTGGCTATCGACCATGTGGATTGGCTAGGTGATGACATCAATGTAATTGGCTTTGAGAAAGCGGGTATCTACCGTACTGGTAAACCTGCGATTTGTGGCCAACCGACGCCGCCAGCAACCGTTGCTGCGCACGCTGATGACATTCAAGCTGAGTTCTTCCAAGTTGGCATCCAGTTCGATTACCAATTGACTGAGAAAGGTTGGAAGTGGACCAGTGGAGCGTTTGGCCTAGACGACCTTCCATTGCCTTCTCTGCCCTTACCGAATGCAGCAACTGCTCTGATGGCACTTGGCGCTTCAGAATTGCAAATCACTGACATTAATATCGTTAATGGCTTGAATAATGCTCGCCTAGCTGGCCGAATGCAGGTTTTGCAAACGGAACCAGACATTGTGCTTGATGTGGCGCACAATCCTCACTCTGCAGAATACTTGGTAGAGAAGGTGAAGCACCAATACGTGAATAAAAACATCCATGTCGTGGTGGCAATGCTGCACGATAAAGACATCAAGGCAACAATTGAAGTATTAGCGCCAATTGCAACCCAATGGTACCCAGCATCACTGACTGGCCCTCGCGCGGCAACTGCCGACGAGTTATGTCAATATTTACCCGAAGGCCAGATTCAGTTCCAAACTCCAGTAGAGGCATTTGAGAGGGCGAAAACTCATGCGGCTCATGATGATGTCATTTTGGTGGTGGGTTCATTCCACACAGTGGGTGAAGTGTTGGAGTATTGGCAATCAAATAATGAGTAATCAAAGGTAATTTGATGGCAAGTAAATTTCAAAGTCGTTTAGTCGGCACCATCATTCTAGTGGCGGTGGGGGTCATCGTGCTTCCAGACGTACTGGATGGTAAGAAACTGCACTATAAAGAAGAGTTTGCCAGTATTCCTATCAAACCTGAACTTGATAGCGATGTGGAGAACTTCGAAATACTAGAGCCTGTTGAAGACGACGTTTCATTACCGGAATCTCCGGTAACTGCAACAGTGAATGAATCTCAAGAGCCTCAAGTCGCGGTTTCTCAGCCAGAACCAGAGTCAGTTTCTCAGCCAGAAGAAGTCAAACAACCTGAACAGGTTGAAGTTGCCGTTCGTCCGGTTGAAGAAAAAAATCAATATGAAGATTCAGCCTGGATCATTCAGTTGATGGCACTAAAAAATCATGAAAATGCGGTTGCACTTGTAGAGGATCTTCAGAAGCGTGGCTACCAAGCTCATGTAAAAAAAGAGACAGCCTTTACTCGAGTAATTGTTGGTCCTGATGTGTCAAAAAGTAAACTTGAACGACAGGTCAAGGAATTACAAAAAATTACAGGCTCAAAAGGTCAATTGCTTAAATTTAAGCCATTAAATCCATAAGAAAACGTTTGCGTCAGCATTTTTTCTGTTAAAATGCGCGCCAACTTAAGATGAAGAAAACATGAATTGGTTAGATTTTGTCATTTTAGGTGTGATCGGATTTTCAGCTCTGATCAGTTTAGTTCGCGGTTTTGCTAAAGAAGCTTTGTCTTTGGTGATTTGGTTTGGAGCATTTTTTATCTCCAGTAATTACTACGCCAAATTGGCGGTGTATTTCACCAACATCGAAGATGAAATGTTTCGTAACGGAGCCGCAATAGCGGCGTTATTCGTCGCTACCTTAGTGGTTGGTGCAGTGGTGAATTACGTCATTGGTCAACTGGTACAAAAAACAGGGCTATCAGGAACCGATCGAATTCTCGGTGTGGTGTTTGGTGGTTTACGCGGAGTACTGATTGTTTCTGCGGTGCTGTTTTTTATGGATGCGTTTACTGCATTCCCAAGCTCGGATTGGTGGAAAGAGTCACAGTTGGTCCCAGAGTTCAGCCGTATCATCGCCCCATTCTTCGAGCACTTAAAAGCAACATCAAGTTTTCTGTCTGGCACTATCTAGTAGTGCCAGCTACTGTCGCAAATCGAGGATTAGGACATGTGTGGTATTGTTGGAATCGTGGGCACAACGCCTGTAAACCAGTCTATTTATGACGCGTTAACGGTGTTACAGCATCGTGGCCAAGATGCCGCTGGTATTTGTACCATAGAAAGCAATCGTTTTCGTCTGCGTAAGGCGAACGGTTTAGTGAAGGATGTGTTCGAAGCAAGACACATGCAACGCTTACAAGGTGAGGTTGGTATCGGTCATGTTCGTTACCCAACCGCAGGCAGTTCAAGTGCCTCTGAAGCTCAACCTTTCTACGTAAACTCTCCTTTCGGTATTACACTTGCCCACAATGGTAATTTGACTAACGCTCATGAAGTTCGTCAAAAACTGTTTGAAAAAGACCGCCGTCATATCAATACGACTTCAGATTCTGAAGTGCTTCTGAATGTACTCGCTCACGAAATCGATACAGTAAAAGGCAATGTGACAGCTGACGATGTCTTCCGTGCGGTTACGAATGTTCACCGTACGATCCGCGGTGCTTATGCTGTTGCTGCGATGATTATTGGCCACGGTATGATTGCGTTTCGCGACCCACATGGTATCCGCCCTTTATGTTTAGGTAAGCGTGAAGTGAACGGAAGAACAGAATACATGGTGGCGTCAGAGTCAGTGGCGTTAGATGCTGTTGGTTTTGATTTTGTTCGCGATGTCGCTCCTGGTGAAGCGATTTACGCAACGTTTGATGGTGAACTATTTACGAAACAATGTGGCGACAATCCAAAACTGAATCCGTGTATCTTTGAATTCGTTTACTTTGCACGTCCGGACTCTTTCATCGACAAGATTTCTGTATACAGTGCTCGTGTTGAGATGGGTAAAAAGCTTGGCGAGCGTATTCGTGAAGATTACGCAGAATTGGATATCGACGTGGTTATTCCTATTCCTGAAACGTCTTGCGATATTGCTCTACAAATTGCCCAAGCTATTGATAAACCTTACCGTCAAGGCTTTGTGAAAAACCGTTACGTAGGTCGTACTTTCATTATGCCGGGTCAGCAACAGCGTAAGAAATCGGTGCGCCGCAAACTAAACGCGATTCGTTCTGAATTTAAAGGTAAGAATGTCCTGCTTGTGGATGACTCTATTGTTCGCGGTACAACATCAGAGCAGATCATTGAGATGGCTCGTGACTCTGGCGCAAACAAGGTGTTTATGGTCTCGGCGGCACCAGAAGTACGTTTCCCGAATGTTTACGGTATCGATATGCCAAGTGCAACAGAGTTGATTGCTCATGGCCGCGATAACGAAACCATCTGTAAGCAAATTGGTGCTGACGCGCTTATTTACCAACGCTTGGATGATTTGGTTGAAGCAGTTGGTTTAGGCAATCAAGACATCACTCAGTTCGATACATCAGTATTTAACGGTGAATATGTGACGGGTGACATCGACCAACAATACCTCGACTTCCTTGATGGTTTACGTAACGATGATGCAAAGACACAAGCAGAAATTCAGCAAGATCTTGCTAATCTAGAACTGCATAACGAAGGCGCTTAATCTGCCCGAAAATCCAAGACATAAAAAAACCAGAGCTCGCGCTCTGGTTTTTTGTATCTGCTATCGAGTTTAGTGAATGTTGTAAGCGATCACGAAGTCGATAAAAAGACGCACTTTCTCAGGAAGGTGGTCTTTGTGATTGTACAGCATGTAGATGTCGCGCGGGTTAGCGCTCCAATCTGGTAATACACGCAGTAGATCGCCACTTTCAATATACTCTTTGATCATCACGTCAGGCATTAATGTAATCCCCAACCCTTCAGAGCAAGAGCTACGCACGACATTCAGTGCATTGGCTTGAAAACGACCACGTTCTGCATTCACCACAGACTCTCCCTTGCTGTTGATTAGTGTCCACTTGATCAGTGGGTAGCCTTTCAGCAAAGAATGGTTAGAGAGCTCTTCAGCGTGGTTTGGTGCCGGATTTGCGGCGAGATAGTCAGGACTTGCGACCAGAATATCCTTTACTTCACCAATTTTACGGGCGATCAAGCTTGAGTCACGCTGTGGTCCAACGCGGAAAATCACGTCCCACTCGGTAGGATCAAGTTGATCGGCGTTGTTTTCTGTCGTCAGCTCGATGTTGATGTCAGGATACTGCTTCATGAACCCATTAAACATAGGCATCATCATGCGCTTAGTCAGGTTGTACGGTGCAGAAATCTTAATCTTGCCCGATGCGCCACGACAGTCATCCGTAATCTCCTCAGCTGTCGATGTTAGGCGTTGTAGCAGAGGTGAGCATTCATGGTAAAAGCGTTCTCCGGCCTCGGTCAGAGAAAGCTTACGCGCATGACGGTTCAGCAATCGAAGATTGACAGAGTCTTCTAGCGCTTGAATGCGTCGGGTGATGGTTGCCACCGGAATCATGGTTTTTCGCGAAGTTGCGGTATAGCTCCCATTTTCGACAACCAATCGAAACAGGTTTAGATCATCTAATTTCATATTTCCAGACACATTAAACTACCGTTTATGGCTAATTTATAATTAACTTTGTGATCAAAGTTTGCTTTAAGTCAACATGTTGCGTCATTTGAACACAGCAAGGCTCCCTGAGTAAATACTGATAGACCATGGAATATTTGTATAAACGTCAATTTCAGGCTACGGTTTATAACAAGGTGAAAGGGCCTGATGTCTTGCTGCATAACGTTTTGTAAGATGTGAATACAACAAAAATAACGACATATAAATTTGTTTTTTTGACTGAGCTTTGTGAGGTGCAAAGGTATGTTTAAGACTCACAGTCAAACGGCAATGGTCTCGGCGCAGGAAGTGGTCAATCATAAACTCATCATGTTAGTGGACGATGATCCGATATTTCGTAGCGTGACTAATGCCTATTTGGAAAGTCAGGGTTTTAAGGTGGTCGAAGCAGAAAACGGCCTAGAGGCGCTTCAACAACTAAGGGAATGCCAACCTGATTTGGTCTTATGTGATTTATCCATGCCCGTGTTGGACGGGATAGAATTTGTCGAGGAAGTTAGCTTAGAGTATCCGTCTATGCCACTGATTGTTGTGTCTGGAACGGATGAGATGTCTGACGTCGCGAAAGCGCTTCGTTTTGGTATTAAAGATTTCTTACCTAAACCAATAGGAAACTATCAACATCTATCTCAGGCGATCGACAACACGCTTGAGGAATCAGACTGTCACTACTCTGACCATCGAGATTTTTCGAGCCAATGGTTTAGGGTTGATGACGGTGGGGAAATGCCAGACGATCAAGAACTGCACTGGCACCTAGAATATCTACAACAACATCCAAATGCAGCAAGAGACTTGCTACACGCTTTATTGCCAGAAAAAGACGCATCACAAGGTGATTGGAAATGCTCTTATCGTTTATTGCAATCAACCGACGTTATGCCTTTAGTGTTTGATTACCGTTGGCTGATGAACGGGCAATTTGCCTTTTATCTCGTTGATTCAGCGTCATCAGCGCACGATGGTGTGGCAACAACGCTGCTGGTGCGTGCTTTGTTTGATGACTACTTACGTAACTTAAATAGTTTTAGTGCAGACCTGAAAGACATGGTCGACATTATTGAAAAAGGTATTCAGTGCTCTGATAGTACCGGTGCCGTAAATGCCGTTTTCGGTGTCGCAGATCTTGCTTCATCTTCTGTCTCAATACTACCAGCGGGTTTGGATAGTCAGTGGTCAGACGGCCATTCAAATCAGCACATAGCCGCTGGTAATCAATTAGGTGACGGCAGTATGAAAAACTTCATCACCCGAGACTTACCAATCAGCACTAACGGGCAGCTTTCAATTGGTTGTCTTGGGACATCCAGCTTTAGCCTCAATATGGTTCGTCTGAATCGATTGATATAACGAGCAGCAGGTAAAAACATAGATACATCAATAAAAGCAGCGTCCATTACGCTGCTTTTTTATTTCTAGCTGCTTGGCTTCGAACTAATGATACTTCGCTTTATAACCCTACTTTTTGTTGGTGTTTAGCGTTAATTGTTTAAGGTATAGTCATCGCTTAAAACAATAATGACCCATTTATGCAACGATAATTTAACGATGTAAGGTGGGGGAAGCGAAGTCAACTCAACTCTAGTGAGAAGAAACATCATGGCAGACAAAGATTTTAAAGAGCCTTATAATATTTTTTACTTTTTAGGTTTCATTGCAGTCCTTTTGATCCCAACTTTACCTGCAACGTTAACCTGGCTTCGTGTAATGAATGGTTACGCGGGCTTTTAATTTAGCGTTAGTTTATTGGAGTCCACCATTCGTATTAAGCGTTACCTTTTCAATATAGCTGGTGGACTCTGCATGCTGCTTGGCATTGCCGGCATCGTTCTTCCTCTTCTTCCTACCACACCTTTTATTCTTTTAGCGAGTGCCTGTTTCATGCGAGGCAGCCCTGCGTTTCATCGTTGGCTGCATGAACATAAAACGTTTGGACCTTTACTCGAAAACTGGCATAAACACCGAGCAGTCACACGCAAAGTGAAACAACGTGGCGCGGTCTTCATCGTACTCAGTTTTACTTTCTCCATCATTGTCGCTCCAATGGTTTGGGTAAAAATTGCGCTTTTAGTGATGCTAATCGTTTTACTGAGTTGGTTTATGCGTCTCCCTGTGACTGAGTTGGTTGCTGACCGAGAAGAAAATCACTAAGATTGTAGAGAATAGTGTGCCCGCTCTTCGAGTGGGCGTTTGTATTTTCAGCGCTTGTGACTTTTACGAAAGTAAGCACATAGTGATGAAAACCTATTGTTTGTTGCCCTCATATATACTGCGATTAGAACAGAGGGTGATGAGCCAATCTAAGTAAATCGGTATTATGACTACAGAAACAATCTCACTGATCAAATCTAGCATCAAAAGCATCGAAGATTACCCGAAACCAGGCATTCTTTTCCGCGACGTAACCAGCCTTCTTGAGGACGCGAAAGCGTATCAAGCGACAATCAATCTTTTGGTTGAGCGCTACAAAGATATGGGTTTCACGAAAGTTGTGGGTACAGAAGCTCGTGGTTTCTTGTTTGGTGCACCACTAGCACTAGAACTGGGTGTTGGTTTTGTCCCTGTGCGTAAGCCAGGCAAACTGCCTCGTCCCACTGTGGCTCAATCCTACGAGCTTGAATATGGTGTTGATACGCTAGAAATCCATACTGATGCGATCGTAGAAGGCGATAAAGTATTGGTTGTAGATGATCTACTTGCTACGGGCGGTACGATCGAAGCAACAACAAAGCTTATCCGTCAACTAGGCGGTGAAGTAGAGCACGCTGCATTCGTTATCAACCTGCCAGAAATTGGTGGTGATAAGCGCCTAGAAGGTCTAGGTCTGAACGTATACAGCATTTGCGAGTTTGAAGGACACTAATACATTCAATGAGTTATTTAGCTTTAGCGCGAAAATGGCGTCCGAATAAGTTTGACCAAGTCGTAGGGCAAAGCCATGTCCTTACGGCTCTGGAAAACGCGTTGGCGCAAAATCGCTTACACCATGCGTATCTCTTCAGCGGTACGCGAGGCGTTGGTAAAACATCGATCGGCCGACTGTTTGCTAAGGGCCTGAACTGTGAAACAGGTATTACCGCTAACCCTTGTGGTGAGTGTGATACTTGTCGTGAGATTGATGAAGGTCGCTTTGTTGACCTACTAGAGATCGACGCGGCTTCTCGTACTAAAGTTGAAGACACTCGTGAACTATTAGATAACGTTCAATACAAGCCCGCTCGCGGACGTTTTAAAGTGTACCTCATTGATGAGGTACACATGCTTTCGCGTCACTCTTTCAATGCGCTGTTAAAAACGTTGGAAGAGCCGCCAGAGTATGTGAAGTTCTTGTTGGCTACGACGGATCCACAAAAACTGCCGGTAACGATTCTGTCGCGCTGTTTACAGTTCCACCTTAAGCCAATCAGTGTTGATGACATTCATCAGCAACTTGACCATATTTTGGAAAAAGAACAAGTCTCTGCAGAAGCAAGAGCACTTGGCATGATCTCGCATGCTGCAGATGGCAGTATGCGTGATGCACTGAGCTTAACTGACCAAGCTATCGCCCTAGGTAACGGCACGATTCAGACCGATATCGTTAGCCACATGCTTGGTACGATTGATACTGACCAAGCGATTCATTTGCTGGAATCGGTCAGCAGTAAGCAGCCGCAACAGGCGATGGACAAAATCCAACAACTTGCATCAAACGGTGTTGAGTGGGATGGATTGCTACAACAATTGGCATCCCAGCTTCACCGCGTCGCGATGTACCAAGCTCTGCCATCGACCTTAGATCAGACTCAACCTGATGCTGAAAAAATCGAATTATTGAGTAAAGCGTTAACACCACAAGATGTTCAGCTTTACTACCAAATTGCTTTAAAAGGCCGTGAAGACCTAACGTTGTCACCGAATGGTCGCGTTGGGATGGAAATGATCGTTTTGCGCATGATGGCATTCCGTCCATCTGCAAGTAACAGCGCCACCGTCATCTCAACCTCATCGCAGACACAAGGCTTGCCTGCGCAAAGTGCAGTGCAAACACAAGCAGTATCGGTGGCAAAACCGCAAGCGCCAGTTCAGCAAGCACCTGTACAGCAAACGCAAAGTCAGCCTAGACCAAGCCAGTTAGCGCCGAATATGGCGTCACAACCGCTGTCTCAGGCAGCACAGCAGCCGACGAATGAAGCACCATCATACCAACCTGAATATCAAGGTGGTTATGATATGGCTCCGCCACAGTATGACATGGCACCACCAATGAGTGAGAATCCTGTGCCTACACAGCAGGTTCCTCAACAAGCTCAACCTATGTCAGAGAATGCGCCAGCGCCTGCTCGAGGTAATTTGAGTGGTCTTCGTCATCAATTGCGCTCGCAACGCCAGGGTCAGCAACAGGCGACGACGCAAAATGGTGGCCCAAAAAAGCCTAACGCGACATCTGCTCAAAAAGAGTCGGTCATTGACCGTCTAGCGCAATTGCATGGCAATTCCGCGCAGGTGTCGCTACCATCCTCTTCTCAAGCGGAACAACCTGTCATTGAGGATGAAGCATATCGTTGGCGTCCAACCAAGCAACCGGTTGAAACAAAAACGAATACGCAACTGACACCTACGCAGCTCAAGAAAGCTCTTGAGCACGAAAAGACGCCAGAAATGGCGCAAAAGCTTGTCGATGAATCATTGGAAAGCAGTGAGTGGGCAAAGCTGATCAGCTTAATGAATACACCCAAGCTGGTGGAGCAACTTGCATTAAACTCGCATTACAGCAAAGAAGGCTCGACAGTTTCGCTACAATTAAGAGACAGTCAGGCACACTTGAATACTGACAGAGCGCAAAGCGAGCTGTTGAACGCGTTAAATGGCGTGTTAGAACAAGAGTGCCATCTTAGTATTGATGTGGGCGAAAACGGTGAGACACCCCTTGAGCTTAGAGACAGGCTGTATCAAGAAAAATTGCAACAAGCTCTGAACAGTTTAGAAAACGATCCGCATGTTCAGTTCATCGAACGTCGTTTCGCTGCAGAGCTCGATAAAGATAGTGTAAGACCTATCTAAATTTTGAACGGAATGGGGTTGAAAACGTTCAGTGAAAACCCCATTAACAGATGCAACACCTAATTAAACCAGAGAGATAAACATGTTTGGTAAAGGCGGTATGGGCAACCTAATGAAGCAAGCCCAGCAAATGCAAGATCGCATGCAAAAGCTTCAAGAAGAAATCGCGAATATGGAAGTAACTGGCGAGTCTGGTGCTGGTCTAGTTAAAGTTACAATCACTGGTAGTCACAGTGTGCGTCGTGTTGATATTGACGAGAGTCTAATGGAAGACGACAAAGAGATGCTAGAAGATCTTATCGCTGCGGCATTCAACGATGCAGCACGTCGTGTTGAAGAAACTCAAAAAGAGAAAATGGCTTCAGTAACTGGCGGTATGCAATTACCACCAGGTATGAAAATGCCATTCTAATCTGCTGAATTCTAACTAAGCGGATTTTCAATGCGTACCAGTCATATGCTGGAACAATTGATGGAGGCCTTACGTTGTCTACCTGGGGTTGGCCCCAAGTCGGCGCAGCGTATGGCCTTTCATTTGTTACAGCGTGATAGAAAAGGCGGTCTGCAACTGGCAGATGCGCTGAGTCAGTCAATGACAGAAATTGGTCATTGCACCGAGTGCCGTACCTTCACTGAAGAAGACGTTTGCCATATTTGTACGAACCCAAAGCGCCAAGAAAATGGCCAAATTTGTGTAGTAGAAAGTCCAGCAGACATCGCGGCAGTAGAAGCGACAGGTCAATACTCGGGTCGATACTTTGTACTAATGGGGCACTTATCACCACTGGACGGAATTGGTCCAAGTGATATTGGTCTTGATGTACTGGATTACCGTCTGCGTCGCGGTGATGTTTCTGAAGTGATCCTTGCAACCAATCCAACGGTTGAAGGGGAAGCAACAGCGCATTACATCGCGGAGCTGTGTAAAGAACACCAAGTGGATGCAAGCCGTATCGCGCACGGTGTACCAGTGGGGGG
>NZ_BAOG01000046.1 GCF_000400365.1 Vibrio jasicida CAIM 1864 = LMG 25398
ATTAAATCTAACAGATTGGGGTTCATTGGGAGAATAAGCCCAAAACCTAACAAACTGTTCAAGAGGGATTCGCAACGCGTGGCATTTTCACTATGCGTTGGTTTTAGTGTTTAAGGTGGAATGCAGGGGCTTCAGTATAGCGTTGCTCACCCCTTAACAGGGCGTTAGGCAACTTTTTCGAGGTAGGTATTTGAAAGGTAGTAAAAGATTAGTGCTTGAGCTATTGCTTGTCGCAATTATTTGCGTTTTAGCCGTATTTTGGATATTTGAGCCCGATGGCAACTTTGAACCAATTATTGTACTGATTGGGGCGCTTGTGTCTTTAATTGCATTGATAACCTCTTTGTATGTAAAGAAAAAGAAGCAAGACTTCGTGATCGAGGAGCAGCTAAAACCTAGCCAACTTCACTTTATTAACCAGTTGATTGAGCTTAAATCTAGTGTGTACGCATCTGCCAGAAAACAATGGGATACCGGTATTACAAGTGAAATGCGAGGTGGAAATAGTGAAGTGATGTCTTTCTATGAAGACACTTGGTTACAGTTAGCTGCTAACTTCCCAATTGAGCATTTTGGAAATACAACTCACGCAGAATATTTAGACAAGTATGTATCTGAACGTTATGAAGTCCATTATCAAGCGGCAAATCAAAACGGTTATGGCGAGGGCTCTATGGCATTTGTTATCGTAACTGCTGACGTGATGAAAGATCTCGACTCACAAATCGTTGAGCTAGTCTCGATTGTTTCGTCATCTACGGATTCTTTTGATTACGGCAAATGGGTACAGCGGTGGGCATCAGTTGCCTAACAAACTGTTTAAGAGTGATTCGCAACGCGTGGCATTTTTACTGTGCGTTGGTTTTAGTGTTTAAGGTGTTATACGGCAGTTTCGGTATTGCGTTGCTCACACCTTAACAGGGCGTTATGCGTCAGAGGGAAATTATGAATCCAGGTATTTATTTAGACGATTTTGAAAT
>NZ_BAOG01000045.1 GCF_000400365.1 Vibrio jasicida CAIM 1864 = LMG 25398
TAGAATAACTACTTATCGAAAAATTGCGCCTTGTTCTCAAGCATTTTCCCTACGCTATTTCTGATCACTTATTTACTGTGATTGGTATTACAAGAACTCGATGACTGATCTTTATGAACTCTTAAAATTCAGTTGCTAGTACCTTATACCAAACGAAAAAATACAAATAGTCTCAGGTAGTTAGACATTAGTCGTAGGGTTCGGGCTAACGGTATGAGCGTTGTGGTGGGATTTGATAGAACTAGCCTAAGGTCATTGGCGAGAGCGAACGAAAGGTGTGGAAGCGTGGTAAGCCAACAGCAACAGAAAGCTTGGGTTAACGGCTTTTTATCCAATTAAGAAAGGGGCTCATGTAGCCCCTTTTTGTCTGTTGATTCATTTATCGCAATTGGTCTAACAGCGCATCAACTGGATAACATTTTTCGAAACACTCGCTGCTTCAATGTCTTCCAGCGCACCAGCAACAAACCAATGGCGATTAGGATATAGATGGTTGGCTCTGCTACCTCTGACTTCACCGACCAATAGAAATGAATCGGTGCCAATATCGCAGCTAAGTAAACCCAGTTATGCAGCTTTTGCCATTTAGGACCCATTTTACGTTGAATGGATTGAATCGAAGTTACCGCCAGAAGTAACAAGATTACCCACACTGCTGCACCAACGGTCAAATAAGGGCGTTTGACGATTTCAGAGGCAAGCAAACTCCAATCTAACCCTAAATCAAGCACGGCAAACGCAACCAAATGAAGCACTGCCCAGAAAAAGCTGTATAGCCCGAGTAGTCTCCTAACTCGAACTAACAAACCCTGCTTGGTCCAACGCGCAAGCGGAGAAACTAACAAAGTAATAAACAGCGTATTCAGCGCGCTGATACCCGTGTAATGGATAATGCCTTGAACAGGGTCACCACCTAAGTTGTCGGTATTAATCGCAATAACCAGCAGACCTAAGAAACCGAGAGAGACAAGGTGGATCAGGACTTTAAGCGCAATGATGTGTTTTGGCGTCAGCTTTCTCAATAGAACTTCCTCAGATCCATATTCTTATAGAGATGTGCCACCTCTTCTTCGTAGCCGTTGAACATCAATGTTGGCTGCCTGCGAGTGCTGAGCACACTGCCCTCTCCGATAAAACGCTCGCTTGCTTGGCTCCAGCGTGGATGGTCGACATTCGGGTTCACATTAGCGTAAAAACCGTATTCATTCGGTGCTAAACGATTCCACGTTGTTGGCGGCTCCCGGTCGGTTAGACGAATTCGAACAATAGACTTGATGCTTTTGAAGCCGTACTTCCACGGCACAACTAAGCGAAGTGGCGCACCGTTTTGTGGCGCAAGCGTCTTACCGTATAAACCCACAGAAATCAGTGCGAGCG
The DNA here is from genome assembly GCF_000400365.1 of Vibrio jasicida CAIM 1864 = LMG 25398. Taxonomy (GTDB): domain Bacteria; phylum Pseudomonadota; class Gammaproteobacteria; order Enterobacterales; family Vibrionaceae; genus Vibrio; species Vibrio jasicida. The sequence goes on from NZ_BAOG01000045.1 coordinate 1,378, forward strand.
GGTTCATTGCTTCATCAAGGCGAAGCCCTTCGACGTAAGGATATTCAATACTGCTGAACGAGCCTTGAGCTGGGAACTGTTTAGGATCGTAGAGGGTTTCAAAAGCCACATATTTCGCGCTACTTTTTGGGTCCGCCATTTTGATTATGTCCGCTAAAGGAAAACCAATCCACGGAATGTTCATTGACCACGCTTCCACACAACGTAAGCGGTAGATTCGCTCTTCAAGTGTGAACTTTTTAAAGATGTCATCGTAGTCGAGCTTAATTGGGTTATTCACCAAACCATCGATCTCAACCGTCCATGGGTCAGACACAAACTCAGAAGAGTTTCTCGCGGGATCAGACTTATCGGTACCAAACTCATAGAAGTTATTGTATTTCAGAATCTTACTTTCAGGAGTAAGAGAAAGATCCGCTTGGTACTGTTGTGGCTTCGCCGCGCTAAGGTCAATTCGATTGTCTGAGACTGGCTTTTCCTTTGACGAGAAGATGTCCAAAATACCAGCTTGTGCATTCGCAGCGAGCGGCATACCGACAACCGCAATGCCAAGCTTTTTCAATATCTCTCGACGCTCTTTATAGACGGACTCTGGCGTCGCTTCGTTTTCAGATAAAGCCCAGCGATGATTCTTCTTAATCCACATAATCTTCCCCGAATGTGTTCATACTTTAGTAAATAGCGAACTGGTAATACGTTGATTTAAACAGACCGTAGCAAAAACAAATTTATTTCATAAAAAACAAAAAGAGACACGCATTCAAGTTAAGCTTTTTGCCCAGCAGAGTTGCACTCATACTGCCTCTTTTTAGTTCATTATTAACCAAATCTAAAAACTGATTTAGGGAATAGCCCTCTTATCATTAACAATCGCAACTCTATACTGGCATTGTTCCCGAACTTTCGAATCAAGAGCCTTGTGATGATAGCGATTTCCTCGACCTTAAAATCCGTTCTCGAAAAAACACTGCCGCTGACTGTCGGTCTTTTTGCGATCATGTCAGTACAACTTATCGACGCAGTGTTTATCGGCATGCTCGGCGTGAATGAGCTTACCGTGCAAGGTATCACCATGCCGTTCCAAGCTGGCTTTATTGGCATTCAAGTCGGCATTGGTGTCGCGGCAACGTCGATCATCTCACATGCTTTTGGCGCGAATAATACGCAACGCGCGACAAATACCGCTTCACTTGCGTTACTGGTCGGTAGCGCTTTTATCGCTCTCATTGGATTTGCGTTGTGGTTGATGGAGCAAAGTGTGTTTTCTGCATTTGTCTCTCTGAAAGACAGCGGCGCACAATATCAGCAGCTCGAAACGTTATTTGGTCAGTTCTGGGGCCTATGGTTGTTGAGCGCACTATCCAGTGCCGTGCTGTATTTAATGACCTGTGTTTACCGTGCGAATGGTGATACTAAAGTCACGGGCTCTGTCTTTGTTATCGCAAGCCTTATCAACCTCGTGCTCGATCCGATCTTTATGTTCGTTCTAAACATGGGAATTGCGGGTGCTGCATTAGCATCGATGCTTGGCTTTGCCATCAGCGCGCTTTACATGATGAAAAAAGCCAAAGGTCGTCAATGGTTCGCGCCTTTCTCTTCGGCTTTAGCTAGCAAAGACGATGCTGCTCTGCTGATCAAAACCACGATTCCAACCATGATGAATCAGATATTACCGTCAGTCAGTGCTTTCGTGACAGTTATGTTCATCGCTCATCTTGGTACTAATGAAATCGCATTTTGGAGTTTGTTAAACCGAGTGGAAAGCTTCTTGCTGATCTTCACGCTGGCACTCACCATGTCATTGCCACCAATTATTGGCCGTGAACTCGGTGCCGAGCGTTTTGATTCAATCCAAGCACTCGTCCAATCGGCTTCTCGCTTTGTGATTTTGTTCCACTTGGTCATCGCAACTTTGTTGGTGGTGAGTTTACCAATTGTTGTTCCTCTACTATCGGCGGACAACACAATGCAAGAGTGGTTAAAGCTAGCGCTTTGGGTGATTCCGTTTAGCTACGGCCCTTTAGGTTTGTGTATGGTTGTCACTTCTATCTTCAACGCATTGGGTAAACCAAAAACTGCCCTGTTCGTTTGCTTTGTGAGATTGGTAGTTCTGTACATCCCAGCGATTGCTATTGGTTCATTACAGGGTGACATTTTTACAATCGTCATCGCGGCGACAATTGCTAACGTTCTCGCAGGTTTGCTTGCATGGTTACAACTTACTAGCTATGTAAAACAAAACTTGTCTGCGACTCAAACGTCGATGTTGGAAGTGGAAGCAGTGAAGTAGCAGCGGGTTTTGGATTGAAAAGATAAACGCCCACTCTGCTGAATAAGTGTGGGCGTTTTTGTTCCAGGAGTTAGAGTGTGTGTCACTTTCCTTTATAAGGTGTTTTGGACATAAGCCTATCGTCCGTTTACTTTATTAGTAATATCAATAGGTTTATCGCCAATATCTAACTTGTAAGGTGCCTCTTTTTCTAGTTTTTTAAAGTCCAATTTATTTAGGTCTAAGCTGAATATCTGTGGTGATTCATACATTCTCACAGAGTACTTTTTATTGACCAAATCAGATACGGTTGCCCACTGTGTATAGTCGTGAACCAGATTGCCAGTGGAGTCTCTGCTCGTTCCCTGCGGAATATCCACGGTATTTAAAATGTGAAAAGCTAATGTTGTCGCGTCTTCTTTGCCTACACGAATATCTCTGCTCAGTGCCTCTTTTCTATATTGCATAGAATCCAAGTTGGCAGCCAAAATATCCTCATCATCCGTTAACTGATACACAGGGAAAGAGAAATTGGCCATCATCGACGCTCTCACAAAACGATCTAAAGGAGTCGAACTACCAGGAACTTTAGAAAAGCCTGTACCTTGAGCATTAGAGTTGCACTTAAATCGGCTTGCTGCATTATCATAGGTTTCAACATTAGGAGTCGCAGCGTGACTGTCATTATCTTGGAAAGTTAAATGGCACCACATCAACATAGTTGTATCGGACATTCTCTTGCTGCCAAGCAATCAACGGGTCGTTCGTTAGCACTCCGATTGGGTTAAGGTCTGTAATCGTGAGTTTGCCGTCCACGTATTCCAATACAATACCATTGCCCAAAGCATCTTGAACATGAAAATGAAAATACATTGCACTTGGTACTTTAGAGAAAGGATTGGCAACTAAGATTTTATCTTCATCTGGGATATCGCTTTCTTTTAAGTCAGAGTCATTCTCATTGACTACCAATTTATCGTATTGGAGACCATCAATAACATCTTGGCACGTAGCGCAGTTAGACAGGATCCATGTAGTGATACTCGGATAATAAATCACCCCTTTGCAGTTTTTGAACTCTCCATCTTGCTTCAATGGTTCTTGATATTCAGATTGTACCAAAACCATAGTTCCAGACGTCAATCCTTCTTTATTCATCCCATTGCTTGCAATATCGGCCAACATCTGTGTTACACCAACGCTTTTTTTGATTGAGGTAGAAAACCCATTCAAAGCAACAAAATCGTACTTGCCTTTCCATGTGTATAACTTGGTATTCACTAGGGAGATGTCTGGTCGTATAACAAATTCATCACTCTCAAAACTGTATGGCGTCAACTCCTTCGCTGCACCTTGTGTGTACTCATGCCCTTTGCTGCGGAAAAATAACTCTGATTTAAGACTTGGTCCTAACTCCATTGAACGACCGACTACGGGTATGTTCTTGTTTGGATCCAATGTCATCCCTGTAATGGAAAAATTAGTACACATATTCACTGTCCTTGATAAGTAGAGAAATGGCTCCCAATGGTTACAAACATAAGTGAGTTACCTTAAGTAGTTGGTCCAGCTTATGCTGCGTATCTTTGCCTACCGAAATAATCTTCATCAGGATTGAGGATTTGATGGTTACATCCACTAAAATAAAACACGGCGCATATCGAAATTTCTCAAGTTATGATTCTCTTTATGCGGAGTGAATTTTAGGCACAACTCCGTGTCGGTAGACATTAGAGTTTGAACAGCTTCTAGGAAAGTATTGGACAGAAGCTTCTTAGGAAGTTTGTACAGCTTAGGTTAGTTGATATTAGAAAAATTAGGGCGATGTTTGATTTTTAAACCATCCCCCTTATGATATTGGCAATGTTTTCTTATATCAGATATGTAATATTAGCGTGATCTAATTCAACACATTGGATAAATGTTATTTGAGAAAGACCAACAGCATTAAACAACCAAATTCAACATCTTCCTATAATCTTTTGCCTATTAATATCAGCCTTTCACTAAAAATTGGAATAGCCATAATCAATGCAGAGATATAAAGTGAATACTGTACGTTAAATATATCTGTTATCTGACCAAAAAAGAAAGATCCTATTGTCATCGCTAAGTACATAAAAGTGTATGATATTGATATAGTTAACCCTATGTTGTTTCTTTCTCTACCCATACGTTGAATTTCTCGGTTTATAATAGTCACCTTTATTGACCATAAAAAGCCAAAGATAGCAATAAAAAAGGATGCGATTATAGTTGAATAGCTGATAGAAAAGTTAGTTATTAAGAGCGTTAATGATAGGGTTATCGTGACTGATTTATATGTAAAACTATTAATTTTAATCGATGATATTCTCTCCCTGATCAGGAATGCGGGTACTGCCCCAAGAATCATTAGAGACATTAGTAGTGATTGGAATGATTGATTTAAACCTAATTCATGTGATGAGATATAAGGCATTAATGACCATAATGAACTGCCACTCAAAAAGAGAATAACAGAATCAAATAAACATTTCTTATATTCTTGGTTCATGGAAATACTATTGTAAAAACTTTGCTTTGGCTCTTTTTTTCTTACTCTTTCTACTTTGTAGTTAACTGATTTAATTGATATTGGTATGGTTATCACCATTAAAATAGCAATTATTAACAATGACTCAAAAAAGCCTAAAAGAGAATATAAGTAACCCGATGTTAAGGTTCCTAATATTCTTACAAAAGCAAGAGAAATGCTATTTATACTTGCTGAGGTGTTAAGCTGACTAACATCGATAACGCTGGCGATATATGATTGCATTGCAATTACTCTTACTGCTGCTATCGAAGAAATGAAAAAAGTTATTATTAAAATATATTGTATCGATTGAAAAAATAGCATTAAAAAAACAAAAGAAACGATAGAGAGATTTGATATGAGAATTATATTTTCTTTATCATATTTATCGCTAATTATCCCTGAAGCAATGCTAAATAAGGCGATTGGAGCGTTAATAGATATAAATGCCATCACGCCAATTGAAGCGGAGTTTGAATACTCAACAAGTAATAGCATTATTGAAGTATTAAAAAACCATATTGAAAAGTTACCAATTATATTATTGCAAATGGCCAGCTTATATTTTTTATTATGTTGTAAAGGTGTAATTAATAAACAATCATTCATTTGGTATTCCTTGAACACTGATTTGTTACGAAGCCCTAGAGTTTATGCTGAAGGTACTTTCTCAGTGAGCAGGCTTACCTAAATTCACTCAGCAATAGCTACCCCCAGCCAAATATGGGATGACTGATGGTTGCTATGAGATGAGACTAAATTAAAAATTATCATAGAAAATATATACCTTTTTGGTATGCCTTCGTCAACATTTAAATGATGCATTAATAAACAGTAAATGAAGCTAATCTAAATTCATGTAAATAGGATATTAATGAGTAAAAGGTCTAACTCAAAACGGGGCAAAACCAAGTTAGCCTGAATCATAGAGTCCCCGATTCTAAAGCTAAAAGAAAAAACAATCTAATTTCAATATAAGGGGACTCAAATGAGTCCCTTTTGTGTTTTTGAGCTGCTTACCTTATAAAACTGGCACGTGATGCGCTTCCACTTTAGTTTTGTGAATGTGGCTCATCTTATGGGTATTAACGAAATCTGTTCCGCTCCTAAAGCCCGTTTTCACTTTAGTCGTGAGCACGGCAATGTTGTTACCAAAGACGACGTCCGTGTAACGGGCATATTCACACATCGTAGTCTTAACACCACGCTCAGCGAATCCCTTCTCCATCCTACGAGAGTAAGTAACGAAGTCTGCAGGTGTGATTTTTTCGTTGAGTTTCGAGTTGCTTGTCACTTCACTTATCACATCTGCTGGCTTCAACGATTTATCGAGGTTTTCTAATACCTCCACTGCTTTTTTAGGATGCACCGTTGGTGCTCTTTCACAGGTATACATTTCGTAGAGGTACTCAACAACTGTCTCAATATCTTCTTTATCGTGTCCACCCATCAAATAACTCCCGTTACCTACTGCACCGCCGGAAAATTTGCTCTCGCCATTAAGATGCTTAACTAAATTCCCGTCTGGCTTGATGCTGACACCAATATCGAAGAAGTAATCTCCAGCATTTAGGGCAAGTAAAGAGACCATATTCTTCGCAAAAGCTGGGCTGCCATGGTTGATACTTGCCTCATACAATTCAGTCACCTTCTTGGCAATGACTGGCGTCGCGATGTTTTTCTTGCTCAGCAATTCATCAACTGAAACAAACTTAACATTATCAGGAAGCTCAACGCGTGAGTCATAACAGGTTCGCCCCTTAGTGCGTCTATCAACATATATAATGTGCTTTACCTTCGGGGTGATTTTTGCATTACTAATGACGTTCAATAGACCATGCTCCTTTTCAACGCTTGGAATAATATTGTCTTCACCACTTTCCGCTTTTGTATTAACCCAACAATAAGCAACGGTCTTGGTTGGGAGCTTGGAAAAACTCGGTTTCGCGCACAACAAAGAACTAAGCCCACCCTTTTTCTTATTTTCTTTTAATTGAGTTAAGGTGACTTCAGTATTTTCACTGTTGCGTTCAGCCATGACTCTTTCTCGATTTGCAGCCCAACGCTTATTATCTTCTTGTGTCACTTTAAGCTCTTCTTTTCGAGCCAGACGTTGTTGTTCAGCGCGTTCTTGAGTTGACTGTTGTAGCTGTTCTGTATGGTTACTTGGTGAAGATTGATATCGCATTAAACTGCCCCTAAATACCAAATGTAAGAATTTGTTACAATATGATAGTTCTAACAATTAGATAAATAGTGGCGACAAATTAACCATTAAAATAGATATTTTTACTACTCAAAAGCTCATCATGAAATCTCAGAGGGCTATTATTCCCTTTCTTTTAAGATAACTGTTAGTTTAATTAATTCACAGAAAAAATGAATTTGAACGCTATTTATTCACGAGTTTTAAACAACGGAAAATTTTTGGTGAATACAACGACAGACGTTTACATCTCTATCCATAATTCAAATTCAATATTATTTAGAGCGACAGCTACTCCCATCTAGTTACCCCTTTAGAACGACAAACAAATGTATTTGAATAGGCTCAAACATAGAGCTTTCAAAAACTAAGCCCACCGTAAAGTGGGCTTGGTGTTGTAAGTTAGTAGTTCGCCTGAATGGTCATACCGCTGTAGCTAGAATATGCGTAAATCATGATGTAGTACCGACCGCTCTGCGGTGCGGTCACTGTGCATGTCTCGTTGTTACCGTATTTGTATGGTCTGCAATCCCAGTTATTGCGTGTTGGTTTCGAGCCAAAGCGTACGTAGAGGTCAGCATCCCCACTTCCACCAATGGTTTGAACAGTTAGACGTTGGCCTGCCTCTAGGTCAGCATAGAAATAGTCCATCGCACCTGTTGCGCCGCTCAAGCCATTCACTGGTAAACCAGAGGTTAGCTTGCCCTCAGGATCCGGTGTTGGATTTGGACCACCACAATCTTGACCACAGTCAGAATCTGACAAGCTATAGAGCAGCTTGTTTACGCTTCCGCGAGTGTCTGAGACTTTTCCATTGGATGCTCGTTCAGCAATCAGAGCCTCTAGCTGGCTTGGTGATAATGCACTGTTTTCTTGAAGATATAGCGCTGCAACACCGGCTACATGTGGCGTTGCCATTGAGGTGCCACTGATGGTTTTGTAGCCACCATCATACCAAGCAGATTTGATTTGCGAGCCTGGTGCAAATACATCGACACAGCTACCCCAGTTTGAAAAGCTCGAGCGTGAATCTGAGCTCGTTGTGGAGCCAACGGTCACACCAGAAGCAACACGAGCAGGTGAATAGTTACAAGCATCCGCATTAGAATTGCCAGCAGCCAGCATAAAGCTCACGCCAGACTGAACTGCACTTTGCACCGCGCTATCGAGAGCGACAGATTGGCCGCCTCCCAAACTCATGTTGGCAACAGAAGACCCTGAAGCGTTAGCCGCCACCCAGTCCACCCCGGCAATGACACCGGATGTCGAACCTGAGCCAGAACAGCTAAGCACTCTTACACCAACAATATTCACGTTCTTTGCCACACCGTACTGGCTGCCGCCAATGGTGCCCGCAACGTGTGTGCCGTGTCCATTACAGTCACTTGAGTCTGAATCATTATCGACAAAGTCGTAGCCAGAAACAGAACGCCCACCAAACTCGGCGTGTGAATTGTTCACACCTGTATCGATGACATAAGCCGTTACCCCAGTGCCATCAAAGTTGGCGTTGTAATTGCTATCAAGCGGTAGGCTGCGCTGATCAATTCGATCAAGTCCCCAAATAGCATTGCTTTGGTTCGCTTCTACCGAGACTATCGGTTCAAGCGTTAGCATTTTATCTTGTTCGATATAGTCTACTCTCGGATCAGCACGCAGTTCGTCCAGCTGATTTGTATTCAACGTGGCAACAAAGCCGCTAATTGAGCGATCAAATACGGATTCTACCTGTATTGAATATAAGCCGGACATACTGTCCACGGATTGCTGTGTGGACTGCTGAAAATCAGGAGAATCGTTCGGTATCATTTGTGGCTGTTTAAAGACCACAATGTAACGATCAGCGATGGCAACATCGTCCGGAGCGAGCATCAACGCTGCAGGGGCTTGTTGTAAATCAGAAGCACCTGGCAGATCCGTTGATTTAGAGTAAACGGAAGCAGAATGAAAACAGAGTGCCGAGGTTATACAACAAGTAAGTAGTTTCTTTGACATAAAATGTTCCTTGAAATCATAGTGTTGTTGATTTTTACCTAGTACCAAACTGTCAACACGAAAACACAGACAATCAGCGTAATACGCTCAATACGTGCTGCAGTGACGTTACACGATTCAACCTAGAACAATGCGCAACCGGATGCGTAATTGATAATAATTCACACACTCAGAAACATGATCAATAACCAAGCTTTATTGAAATTGAAATACAAAGATTCATTTAGACTTAGAGCAAAATCCCTAAAATAGAATAATTCTACACACCTGACATATTACCTGTTACATACCCTCCTACTACCGATAATTTACGCAATAAAGACTTCACTTTTCTTTCATTCTAGGTTTTTCACCTACTAAGGTTCATTTGATTGCATAATTGACCTAAATCAACGAACCTGTCGTTTATATTCTTTGCATATTTGTAAATGAAAGGTGACCAACTGCTTGGGAAGCTAGCAAAATCAAATCGTGCAAAGTTTGTGCGTTTTTAACATCGTTTTTTGCCATAAAAACCATCGATTTTTTGCATTTTATCGAATAAAACGATTGCTATACCGTGACTTCCAGAGCGTACCAATAAGAAGTACGCCGCCCTAGTGAGAGTGAAAAATCACTTAAAAAGGAAGTTATTATGAAAACTCTTATAGCAGTGAGCGTCTTGTCAGTCCTATCTTTCGGTGCCTATGCAGAGCGCCAATCTGCAGAGCCAATCAAGGTCATTGAGCCTATTTCTGGCCTTGATGCTAAGAAAGTAGAACTGGGTAAAACGTTGTGGTTTGAACCTCGTTTATCCGCCTCCAACACCATTTCTTGTAACTCTTGCCATAACATCGCAAAAGGTGGCGTCGATAACCTACCAAGCTCCATTGGTCATAAATGGGCCATTGGTCCTATCAACTCACCGACGGTGTTTAACTCAGATTTGAACTTTGTTCAGTTCTGGAACGGGCGCGCAAAAGATTTGCAAGAACAAGCGGCTGGCCCTATAGAAAACCCACTCGAAATGGCCTTTAGCCACCAGCTTGCGATCGACACGCTCAAGTCGATTCCACAATATCGCGAGTGGTTTAAAGAGGCGTATGGTACTGAGACCATAGATATTGATAACGTCACCGATGCGATTGCAACGTTCGAACAAACCTTGCGTACACCAAACGCGCCATTCGATCTTTGGTTAAAAGGCGACGATAATGCCCTCACTACCGCACAGGTCGAGGGTTACAACTTATTCAAAGCGAAAGGTTGTACAGCGTGTCACAGCGGCCCTCTCGCTGGTGGTCAAATGTACCAAAAAATGGGCTTAGTGAAGCCGTTCGCAACGGATAACCCAGATGTGGGACGTAAAGCGATCACGGGTAATGATTTCGATAAGTTTGTCTTCAAAGTACCGACACTAAGAAATGTTGAACTGACCTACCCTTACTTCCATGATGGCTCAGTTTGGGAGTTAGAAGAAGCGGTGTCGATGATGGCTGATTTACAACTTGGCCAAAAGCTGACGAAGGAAGAGTCTGGAAAAATCACTGAGTTCTTACGTTCTCTAACGGGTGATCAACCGGAAGTGACGTTGCCTCACTTACCGCCATCCACTAACGAGACTGCTCGCCCGAATATCTAAATTGTTCGATAAGAAACACAAAGGAGCCACAATTGGCTCCTTTACTATTTCCATTACCAACTAAACGCTTTAAGCAACGCTCACTGATTTTTTCATTGTACTGCCTTGCTCAAAGAACTCTTCGTGCAGTGCACAAATCGCTTGTTTATACTCGCCATCACTGACCACAAACTGTACATTCACGTTTCTCATTGATGAATGGAGCGCGATCGGTGTTACCCCACTGTTCATCAGCGCTAGTACGCCTTTCGCTAAAGTTTTATTAGTGTCAATCTGAGAACCAATCGCTGAGATCAACGCGACCATTTTTCCTGTAATTGATGCTTTAGGGTGGCGCTTTTCAGCCTTGTAGAGCACTTTGTTTAAACTATCAATGCTGCCGCCTAGGTAATAAGTGATTGAGTTTGCGTTCATCTCCTTCCCAATCAGATTAACGCGAGCGTCCGCAATGATTTCCATCAGTTCGTAACTGACATTATCTACTTTGCCTACCATCGCTTGGTCAAACAAATGAAGTGCAAACACCTTTTGTTTACCTGCAATAATCTCAATACGATCATTCTCTGGGCGATAATCTGCTGAGATTAACGTTCCTTGGTGCTCAGGCTCAAACGTGTTCTTTATTTGTAACTCAATACCGCTCTCACGTAGACCCGCAGCAGCATTGGGATGGATGGCTTCCATCCCTAAGTTTGCCAGTTGATCAGCCACATCATAGTTGGTCGAGCCTATAGGGTTAACGTTATTGACACCAACCACTCGCGGATCGGCAGAACTTAAATGGTATTCCTTATGGATAATCGCCAGATCAGCTTTAGTCATGGCAGCGATGCGACTGAACGTCATCTCACTGTAACCGCGATCATAGGTGTGCATTAAACCTTCTTTGCAGTAGGCATACCCTGTGACAATTGGCAATTCTTGAGTAACATCAATCTCAGCAAAGGCATCAGAGATAGATTCATCCAGTGTTTTGGGTGTTTGGTTATCCCAACCAGAAAGATCGACAAACTTTGCATTAATGCCGATATTTTTCAATTTCAAAGCCGTGTTATAGGCACTGTGTACTTCACCTATCGAGGAGAGAAATTCACGAATTTGAGGCAAATAATGACGTAGAGAAAATTGACCATACTGACAAGTTTCAAGAATGTTGGTGACACAGTTTTTAGCTTCTGCGATGCGAGAACGGATGAATTTATCCGCACGCATTCTATTCATTGGGTCAGCAAAGATATGTTCATTGGTCAGTAGCATTCGACTTTCAACATAATCTAACGCCTCCTCCCATGCTTCATCTCGCTTGGCAATCAATTGATAGACGCCTGGCTTGCTGGTTTTTTTGCATTCCAGTAGTGCATCCGTCATACCACCGTAGGCAGAAACGACAAAAATCCGGTTATAAGGGTTTTGTGGACGAAGGAGAATGTTATCAAGCACAGCATCGAATGCTGTCATCGAAGTACCGCCGATCTTTTCTACGGTAAATGTCATGAGAGGGCCTTAATGATTGGTAATTTGAAAGAAAGGAAAAGAAAATGGGGTGAAGCTTCACCCCATTTCAAATGTTTATAGAGTTAGGCTAGTCAACCAGAGGGTAAACACCGTTCTCATCGTGCACTTCCGCACCTGTAATTGGTGGGTTAAACACGCATGCCATCACCATTTCTTTGTTTTTGTATGCACGAAGATAATGTTCGTCATGCTTATCAAGGATGTACAGTGTGCCGGGTTTAATTGGATAGGTTTCGCCACCTACGACTTCTATTTCCCCTTCTCCACTCATGCAAAATACCGACTCGAGATGGTTCTGATAATGGATGTGCGTTTCTGTTCCTTCGTATATCGTCGTGATATGGAATGAGAAGCCCATGTTGTCATCTTTCAATAACATACGTACGCTTTCCCAGTTGTCCGACACAACACGTCTTTCGCTATTGCGACACTCATCGAGTGTTCTAACGATCATAATTCTTTCCTTGCTATGATGCTTGTTTGAAATGTTTGCTTGCGATGGCTTCGACTGAACCCTCGAAGATATTCAGCCCTTGCGTAAGTTCGGATTCTGAAATGGTCAATGGACAGAAGAACTTCACGACTTCATCATTTGGTCCTGCAGTTTCAATCACCATGCCATTGTCGAAACAGGTTTTAGCAATATCGCCTGAGATTTGACCGTTCTTACATTCAATTCCGATCATCATGCCGCGGCCTTTGCGCTGTACAAACAACTCAGGGAATCGTTGAACCGAACGTTGAATAACTTCATTAACCATGCTTGAGCAACGCTTAATGTGCGTTTCGAAGTTATCGTTTGACCAGTAAGCCTCGAGTGCTTTCGTGGCAGTCACAAACGCGTGGTTATTTCCTCGGAATGTGCCGTTATGCTCGCCTGGTTTCCACTGATCAAGTTCTGGCTTTAAGAGCACAATAGCCATTGGTAGACCATAACCACCAATGGATTTAGACAGAGTCACCATATCTGGCTTGATACCCGATGGCTCAAAGCTGAAGAATGTACCTGTTCTGCCGCACCCTGCTTGGATATCGTCAACAATCAATAAGATATCGTGTGCTTTACACAACTTACTTAACCGCTGCAGCCACGCGTTGGATGCCACATTTAGACCACCTTCACCTTGCACGGTTTCTAGCAGTACTGCCGCTGGCTTATCCATACCCGCCGAGTTATCGGTCAACATGGTTTCAAACAGTTTGAGACCATCAATATCAGCATAACCTTCGAAAGGAATACGAGTGACGTTGTTAAGACTAGAGCCCGCGCCTTGGCGATGATGTTGGTTACCCGTTGCCGCTAACGCACCCGCCGTACAACCGTGAAAACCGTTGGTGAAAGCTACGATACTACTGCGCCCTTTCACTTTCTTTGCCAATTTAATGGCGGCTTCAACGGCGTTGGTTCCCGTAGGGCCAGTGAATTGAACTTTGTAATCAAGCGCTCTTGGTTCAAGAATGTACTTATTCAAGGCTTCAAGAAAAGCGGCTTTTGCTTCTGAGTGCATGTCTAAGCCGTGTGTAATGCCATCCATTTCAATGTACTCAAGAAGCGCTTGCTTGAGTACTGGATTGTTATGACCGTAATTTAGAGATCCCGCTCCAGCAAGGAAATCGAGGTAACGTTCGCCTTGTTCTGTTTCTAGCCAGGAACCTTTTGCTTTGCGAAAGACAACCGGGAAACTGTTTGAGTATGAACGTACGTTGGATTCCTGCTTTTTGAAAATATCCATGATGAGACCGTTATTTGATTCCTATTGGGTGGGAGTTAATTGAGGGGAATGCGATACAGGTATTCCGTATCGTGTTTGCCCTTGAAATGATCTTTTTCGTCCAAGAAAGTGGTCACCTCACCAGCATTACTATTTTGAGCATCGAGTTTTTTAAATAGTGCCCAAGATGCCTCATTAGATTTAGTAATTGTGGTTTCGACGGTGTCGATGCCTTCAAGCCCTTCTCGCTTTAATAAATTGTCGAGCATTTGAAAAGCCAAACCCTTGCCTCTAAAACGAGGAGCGACGGCGACCTGCCAGACGAACAACACATTAGGTTCATCTGGCTTTTGATAACCAGAGATAAACCCTGCGAGCTCGCCTTTATGCTCAACCAAAATACAGGTTTTGCTGAAGTGCGTAGACTGAAGGAAATTGCAATATGAAGAGTTCATATCGAGTGGTGGACAATCTGCTATCAAGCTGTAGACGTTGTCACCATCCGACACTTCTGGCTCACGAAAAATCCATTTTTTGCTTGGGTCTTCTCCAATTTCTGGATACATCACCCAAGGAGCTGATGTGATCATGTGTAGATACATATCCTTCGTGTTCTAATTAAATTTCCTTTTTATTATGGGCATCTCTCGTAGCTAAAAATCAAATAAACAAGAGATTAATCGTCATTAAGTCGATCAATATCACATCATTAGTGGTTGAGGGTGAAATGAAAATTAGTTTGAGCTCTAATGTATTTATAGGGCAACGTAAGAAATTAGACGATACAGCGTCACTATTCGTCAGCAGCCCACCCAAAGAAATGATTACAACCGTAAGAAATCCTTCCATTCGGTATTAATGCAACAGATTGGGTGAGAAAAAGAAATAAAGCATAAGAAAAGAAAACGGCACGCCTAAGCATGCCGTTTTTTATTGAAATTTATCAGAGAAAAGATTCGCGTTACGCTTTCGCTTTTTTCGCTGATTTAGATTTTGGACGAGGCTCATCCATTAGGCCTTTCACCAAAGACACTGTCGCCACAAGAAGTACGATTGTGAATGGCAAGCCCGTTGTTACCGCCATCGCCTGTGCCGCTGCTAGACCGCCACCAAGCATCAGTGCAATTGCTACCAAGCCTTCGAATGTGCACCAGAACACACGTTGTGGTGTTGGCGCGTCCACTTTACCGCCCGCGGCAATCGTATCGATAACCAAAGAGCCAGAGTCAGCTGACGTAATGAAGAATACGACTACTAGAATGATACCCACGATAGAAGTGATCTGAGAAAGTGGCATCACGTCTAACATAGCGAACAGTTTAAGAGGCAGTTCTGCATCAAATACTGCTTGGTAGCCATCGTTCACGTATTGGCTGATCGCCGTTCCGCCGAATGCGGTCATCCATAACACACACACTGTAGATGGGATCAAAATTACACACACGATAAACTCACGAACAGAACGACCACGAGATACGCGCGCAATAAACATACCTACGAATGGTGACCATGAAATCCACCATGCCCAGTAGAACGCAGTCCAACCTTGCGAGTAGTTCACGTCTTCACGACCAAACGGCATCGACAATGCAGGAATATTCGCTAGGTAAGCACCAATGTTGTCAAAGAAGCCCGTCATAATTGCCATAGTTGGACCAACAATGATCACGAATAATAGCAATAGCGCCGCTAAACCCATATTGATTTCAGACAGACGCTTAACACCACTATCTAGGCCCGCAACCACAGAGATCAATGCAAGTGCCGTGATGATAATGATCAACACAACTTGCGTGGTGTCTGTCATTGGGATACCGAACAGGAAGTTAAGACCTGTTGCCGCTTGCGATGCACCGTAACCAAGAGAAGTCGCTAGACCAAATACCGTTGCAACTACGGCAAGAATATCGATCACGTGACCAGTCCAGCCCCAAACGCGCTCACCAAAAAGAGGGTAGAAAATGGAACGCATCGTTAGAGGCAAGCCTTTGTTAAACGAGAAAATCGCCAAACCAAGAGCCAACAGTGCATAGATAGACCATGGATGCAGAGCCCAGTGGTAAATCGTTGCAGCCATACCAAGTGCAGACGCAGCCGAGGTGTCCCCTTCCGCAGCACCCAGTGGAGCCCAGTCAGTACGAACGCCGTTCTCAACGTTTACACCACCTAGTGCCGCACTAAAGTGAGACATTGGCTCAGATACACCAAAGAACACCAAACCGATACCCATACCAGCTGCGAATAGCATCGCAAGCCAACCGGCATAAGTATAATCTGGCGTTGCTTCTGTACCACCGATACGAACACGACCAAGTGGCGTGACGATCAGGATCAAGCACACCACGACAAACACGTTGCCCGCAGATAGGAAGAACCAATCAAGATTTGATACCAGCCAACCACGCAAACCCGCAAAGAACGGTTCTACTTGTTGTCTGAATGTCAGTGTTAACACTACGAACAGGATGATCGACATGCCTGAAATAGCAAATACACGGTTGTGAATATCAAGTCCAAAAGGACCGACTTTTAACGCGACGTTATCCTGACCAATCTGGTAATCAGTATCGATCGGGTTCACCTTACCGTCGGGGCGCTGTATACCGCCATTGTTGTCAGTGCTCACGATTTATCTCCTTAAAATACGTGGCCAAATTAAAAAAATCGTTGTAGGAATCGAAGGGATGGCTTTTTCGCGCCACTTGCTGCAAAGCTTATTGCGATCGTTGCGCCGCTATTAGAATTGTTACTCTACTGTGTAATTTTAACGTTAAACGCCCCGATATCGCATTGCATTTCGTTATCGGGACGACTAATTATTTTTATGGCTAAATTGCAGCGTGGTTATTGCCAAATCGTAGACAATCGCATGTCCTCGTCAAAATGGTATTGCAGTTGCGCTTGTAGCAGTTCCGCTGTCGCAAGCGCATCCGTAAGTGCATGATGAGGTTGATATACTGGCAGATGATATCTTTCACGAGCGTGCCCTAAACGCACCGAGCCCGGCTTTTTACCTTTGAGCTTATTTAACCAACCTTCACATTGACGACGCTGAATCGCGTATTCAATATCCAAGGTATCTACAACAGGGAATTGAATCCCCTCACCTATGCTATTCAACAAGGCATTGTTAAAGAATTGACGCTCAATATTTTTGTAATGCACCACCACAATCTTGCCTGAGAGTTCTGCCAATATAACCTCTAAGATTTGATTAAGTTGCGGCGCACTCTTCACTTCTGAATCGGTAATACCATGAATCACAACCGATTCTTCATTCAATTCTCGATTTGGATTCACCACCCAATGACGCGAGCCACTGCATTGCACTCGTTCCAGAGTAAACGGAACTAAACCAATAGTAAGAATGGCGTCTTCTTCTGCATTTAAGCCCGTGGTCTCAAAATCGACGGAGACAAAAGGTACCTCTTTTAATGGCGTATCTCCATTCACAATAGGCGCAGAGTAATAACGTTTTAATCGATCATCTTTCGCTTGCGCGGCAAGTTGCTCAAAGAAAACGGGCCAATCAGGTGTCTGGCTGGTATCTAATAAATCACGTGCATCTTGCTGTTGTTTAAAAAACCACATCATTTACTGCTTCTCTGATAGCGGAACTTAATGAAGTTTTGCGCGTTACTTAGAATCTGGAAGGCGGCTTTTAAATTACGGCGCTCAAACTCAGACATATGTTCAGGCTCGATGTTGTTGTCCGGCTCTTCGCCATTTTCAATATCCAATGCCTGATGACGAATACGTACCATGTAAATAAGTTCCATGGCATCTTTCAAGTCCATCCCTCGCCCTTTCGGCAAGATCCCAGCGTTATTGATGTCATCCAGACGCTCGAATGAATTTTGTGAGCGAGAGCCAATGGCAAGAGAATGGACACGAATCAAGTCCGCCATCGGTGCAGTGCCGCGACGTTTCAAGTTAATGGAGTTTCGATGACGGCCGTCCTTCTCCATTACAAAATCTTTAAAGAAACCCAGAGGTGGTGTTCGACGAATTGCGTTGTAGGCCATACAAGCGAGGAATCGGTTGTTCTTCTTCGCGCGGCGAACAATGAATCCGCTTAATTGCTCTGCCCACTTCACTCGGCCATGCACACCTAATAGATCAAAGAAAATGCTGCTATTGAGCAGACGTTCCGGTGTTGGGTCATCAATCCAGTTAGCAAAACACGCTTCCCATTCTGAGCGCGTTTTGCGCCATTCTGGATTAGTTGCCATGATGTCGCCAGAACAGTAGGTGTAACCACATTCTGCTAACCCATCGCAAATAAACTTAGCAAATTGCTCAAAGTACTGACCATGCTCACTCGGTTCGTAGCTGTTATCGAGAATCAATGCGTTATCTTGGTCCGTGACGATCAATTGCTCATCACGCGCCATGGACCCCATTGCGAGCAAACAATACGGAATAGGTGCTGGACCAAGCTCTTGTTCTGCTAACTCAGCAAGACGCTGCTTGAAGCTACTGCCAATAACCGACATCGCTCGGCCGACCATGTGGGCGTTCGCATCTTCACTCACCATACGGACAAAACAGTCTTTCACTTGTTTCGATACCGCTTTAAGATCTTCGATCGTGTTCTGTTGGAATATCGAACTCACAAGCAATAAACTGTTTTGCGACTCGTATCTGACGATATCCGTCATACTGAGTACACCAATCGGTTTTTTGTCTTTGAGGATTGGCAGGTGGTGCACGTTATAGCGCAGCATGGTCAGCATGGCTTCGAAGACATACGCACTGTTATCAAGAGATACGACGTCGTAACTCATCACCTCACTTACGGGTATGTTGGTCTCCCTACCCTCAGCTAAAACGCGTATACACAAATCACGGTCGGTCAGGATGCCTAAGAGTTGGTCGTCATCATCTTCGGTAATTTCTTCTTCTGGACGCACGATCAACAATGCCGTGACGCCCTCTTCTGCCATCAGTATTGCCGCTTCCTGAATGGTCGCGGTAGCAGCTAAGGTTACTGGCTCTCGGCTAAGAATCTTTCTCGCTTTTGCGGTGGTAAAATCGTTGCCATCAGACTGGTTCGAAACCACGGTTCTTAGTCTTGCACTGTCTTCCAATTCCATGAAATCAGCGAAATTCTCAAACTCATCACACAATTCGTTGAAGATGCCCTCTGGGATGCAATACACCAATGTATCTTCAATTGCTTTCGCTGGCATACGGACACGGTTATTCATCAACAACCCCATTTGTCCAAACAAACCACCAGCATCAATACGGTTATACAGCTCCCCCTTGCGGCGGAAAATTTCGACGACGCCACTGCGAACCATATACAGATCACGAATATCGTCACCTTTCTTTAAAATATCTGAGCCTGCGCGGTAGTAAGCCACTTCAGCGTTCATTGCGATATTTTTCAGGTGCGTCTCTGGTAAGTCATCAAAGGGAGGGTATTGGCTAATGAAATTGAGTACTTCTAATTGCTCGGCTTCCATTCTTTATTCCATGCATTGCCTAAACTTCAGCGATAAATATCACCAAGCATTCAATCAGGCAATAAATAAATCCAGTGATGGTATGAATCGACTCAAATAGCAGAACATGTCACCAACACATTAATTCGAACTCTAACTTAAAACATTCTAAAACGGCCTATTTACGAAAGATTTCGTTAGGATCAAAATGTCACTCACCAACCACAATAAATTCAAAAATATTTCACAGGCCATTTCACCCACTTTTGCGACGCACTACAAATAAACATAACTCACTGTTTTTACGTCATTTAAAGCCAAATCATTGGCTAAGCTGTTTATGTCTAATTTGTGTAACGCCACCACACAAACCTTTTATCGAACATTGAAATTCTCCCAAACATTACTTAGAGTACGAAACGTTTTACTACAAAACATTCAAAATTAAGGATGATTTACATGGATCCCATACTGGAAGTTAAGGGACTGTATAAGGTGTTTGGTGACGATCCTGACCGCGCATTCTCACTGATTGAGAAAGGCATCGATAAAGATCGTATTTTTGAACAAACAGGTTTAACGGTTGGCGTTAACGATGTCTCTCTTTCCATCAATGAAGGTGAGATTTTTGTCATTATGGGCCTATCTGGCTCAGGAAAATCCACACTCGTTCGTCTTCTCAATCGCTTAATTGAGCCAACCAAAGGCAGCGTTTACCTAAAAGGTAAAGACATTGCCCACATTTCTGAAGATGAACTTAGAGAAGTTCGCCGCAATAACATTTCCATGGTTTTTCAAAACTTCGCGCTCATGCCTCACATGACGGTGATTGAAAACGCTGCTTTTGGCCTTGAACTCGCCGGTGTGAACCTCAAAGACAGGCAAGAAAGTGCGTTGTCAGCCTTACAACGAGTTGGCCTTGATGCCTACTCAGAATCCTATCCGGATGAGTTGTCTGGCGGAATGAAGCAACGAGTTGGCCTCGCTCGAGCTCTCGCGTGTGACCCTGATATCCTCCTAATGGATGAAGCCTTTTCAGCGCTCGATCCACTTATCCGAACCGAAATGCAGGATGAACTTATTCGACTGCAAAATGACGATAAACGTACGATTGTTTTCATCTCTCACGATTTAGATGAAGCCATGCGAATCGGCGATCGTATTGCCATCATGCAGAATGGCGACGTGGTTCAAGTCGGTACACCAGATGAGATTCTTCATAACCCTGCCAATGATTATGTGGAAGCCTTTTTCCGAGGTGTTAACGTTGCAAACGTACTGACCGTGAAAGACATCGCTCGAAAAAAGCCAGCCGCTGTTTTCAAGAAGTCCGAACATGATGGTCCTGGGTCTGCAATGCAGATATTGATGGATCACGACCGCGATTACGGCATAGTCATTGATAAATCCAGCCACTATTCTGGCATTGTTTCTCTTGATTCGTTACGCGTTGCCCACAAAGAAAATCGCTCACTAGCCAGTGCACAATTGATCGACGAAATCACCCTCCAGCCAGACCAAGCAATCAACGACATTCTTGGTGTCGTCGCTGGTGTCCCTTATGCCGTCCCAGTTGTCGACGAGCAAGGCCACTATTATGGTGTCGTGACAAAATCACGTCTTCTGCAAACGTTGGATAAGGATTAGTCATCATGTCAACAGAACAAACCACTAACGATCCGTGGTCAACGACAGAAGCGGAACAAACCGACCCGTGGTCAACAGCCACAACAGAACAAAGTGACCCTTGGTCACAAGGCAGTGAAGCGACGTCAAGTATAGACTGGTTGAATTCTGAAACCGTTGAAGAAGCCCCTTTTGATATAATGAACCCATTTCAAGATGCGGTCCTTCCTTTGGATACTTGGGTAGAATCTGGGTTAGATTGGCTTGTCGAACATGGACGTCCGGTCTTTCAAGCAATTCGCGTTCCCATTGATTTCATTCTCTCCTCATTTGAAACGGCGCTCGTCTCTACACCTGCCCCATTCATGCTCATCATTCTATTTTTATTAGCATGGCAATTTTCTAATTTGCGTTTGGGGATGTCGACATTCGCTTCATTAGTCTTCATTGGGCTGATAGGTGCTTGGTCCCAAGCAATGACGACCTTGGCATTAGTACTGACATCCGTATTCTTCTGTCTGATCATTGGATTACCACTTGGTATCTGGCTGGCAAGAAACAACACCGCCGCTAAGTTCATACGGCCCATACTCGATGCAATGCAAACCACCCCTGCTTTTGTCTACTTGGTACCTATCGTCATGTTGTTTGGCATCGGGAACGTACCAGGCGTGGTGGTCACCATTATTTTTGCATTGCCTCCCGTGGTTCGCTTGACCATTCTTGGTATTCAACAAGTCCCAGAAGAGCTGATTGAAGCCGGACACTCATTTGGAGCCAGCAAAAAGCAAATGCTGTACCGCATTCAACTTCCCCTTGCCCTACCGACTATTATGGCAGGCGTAAACCAAACCCTGATGCTCTCCCTTTCTATGGTTGTTATTGCCTCTATGATCGCAGTTGGTGGGTTGGGACAAATGGTATTACGTGGAATCGGACGTTTGGATATGGGACTAGCAGCGGTGGGCGGTTTAGGTATCGTAATCCTTGCCATTCTACTCGACCGTATCACACAAGTTTTAGGCGCTAACGCGGGTAACACGAAGTTACGTTGGTACCACACCGGTCCAGTTTCTTACCTTTTAAAACTGACCAACAAATCGAACCAACCTGATCTCAAACTTAGGAGAAACATAAATGACTAATTCATGGAAGAAAGCGCTAACAGCTGGAACGTTAGCAACGATGGCGTTTTCGACTCAAGCTTTAGCGAATGACTTACCGGGTAAAGGCGTTTCAGTTCAACCAGTTCAATCAACGGTTGCGGAAGAAACGTTTCAAACTCTTATTGTTAACCGCGCGCTTGAAGCGTTGGGCTACGATGTTCAACCAACTAAGGAAGTCGATTACAACGTTGGCTACACTTCGATCGCAAAAGGCGATGCTACGTTCTTAGCTGTGGGTTGGTTCCCTTTGCACGCAGACAAATACACGATGTCAGGTGGTGATGATAAATTCTACCGCCAAGGCCAGTACGTTAGTGGTGCGGCTCAAGGCTACTTAATCGATAAAAAAACCGCAGAAAAATACAACATCACTAACATTGGTCAACTTAAAGATCCTGAGCTAGCAAAACTATTTGACGCCAATGGCGATGGCAAAGCAGACCTCACTGGTTGTAACCCTGGTTGGGGCTGCGAAATGGTAATTGAAGAGCAGCTTAACGCTTACCAACTTCGTGACACGGTCACACACAACCAAGGTAACTACGCAGCAATCATTGCGGATACTATTTCTCGTTATAAGAAAGGCGACCCGATCTTGTACTACACGTGGACACCTTATTGGGTAAGTGGCGTACTCGTTCCAGGCGAAGATGTGGTTTGGCTAGAAGTCCCATTCTCTGCTCTACCCGGAGAACGTAAAGATGTGGATACCACACTTAAGAATGGTAAAAACTATGGGTTTGAAATGAACTCAATGCGAATCGTGGCGAACAAAGATTTCACTGGAAAAAACCCTTCTGCCGCAAAACTGTTCGAAATCGTTAAGCTGAATATCAATGATGTCAGCGCACAAAACATGATGATGAGCCAAGGTAAAAATAGTGCGGCGGACATCGAGTCTCACGTTAATGGCTGGATCAAAGCCAACCAACAACTGTTTGATTCTTGGGTTGCCGAAGCTAAAAAAGCGTCAATGTAATTAACAATCGAATTCCTTCCTAAATAAGACCAAGCGCCAGCAGCCAAACCTGCTGGCGCTTTTTTATCCAAAATTCCTTTCGCAATCGTTTCTCTGTGATCTAAATTACATATTGAATGGCAGAACAAAAGTCCGTATATTGCGCCTGCCTACGCGGCACACCCTACAATGCACAACGCCATCCTGCTTCCACTGGTGCATTGATATTGGTGTTTAACTACATCCATGCAAAACACACCTTCCTCTTTTTCTCGTTTTTTTAAAGAATCGGGCGCATTGTTACACCTGTCGATCCCAATCATTTTGATGCAACTCGCAACTCAGTCGATGGGCTTTATCGATACCACAATGGCAGGCCAAGTAAGTGCAGCCGACCTTGCTGCGATCGCGCTTGGCACCAGTTTATGGCTACCCGTTTCGCTATTGCTTCGCGGCATCATCATGGCATTAACGCCTGTCGTTGCTTACCACCGCGGCGCACAAAGTTTAGATAACATCCGTATCTCTTTCATTCAGATGCTGTGGCTATCCGCGTTTGTTAGTGCCATCTTGATTGTTTACTTGCTACTTGGTGAAACCATTCTCGTTGGCTTAGGCGTTGCTCCTGAGATCATTCCTATTGCCAGTGATTATGTTGTCGCATTAGCGTTTGGTGTTCCGGGTATTGCGCTCTTCTATACGCTGAATGGTTTCTGTGAAGGGATGAATAACACCCGCGCTCCGATGCTGATTTCTGTCATCGGCTTGTTGGTGAACATCCCTGTTAACTACATCCTGATTTATGGCAAGTTCGGCATGCCTGCATTGGGCGCGGTTGGTTGTGGCTGGGCAACAAGCTTGGTTTACTGGCTGATGTCTGCCCTTCTGTTTAGCTATATTAAGAGCCATCACCACTACAAAAACATTCTGCACTTCGCTGAGCTAAAACCAGTATGGCAAGAAATCAAACAGCTGTTCAAACTCGGCATGCCGATTGGTTTGAACATTGCGGTTTGTGGCAGTATCTTCGCGGTGATTGCGCTATTGATTGGTCGTATCGGTGCAGAGAACGTTGCCGCGGCACAAATTGCACTGAACATCTCTAGCATGACGTACATGATTCCAATGAGTCTTTCCTTTGGTATCACGATTCGCGTTGGCCATGCATTGGGTGAACAAAAGCTTGAAACGGCCTCTCACCGTAGTTTGGTGGGTATTATTACTGCTGCGCTACTGTCTCTGATTTCAGTCAGCTTCTTCCTGCTTTTCCCAGAGTGGATCATTCGTTTGTACACCACAGATCCTGTAGTTTCAGCGACCGCTGCTACTCTGTTGATGTTTACTGCGATGTACCAGTTCAGTGACGCGCTACAGACCTCTGCAAACGGTGCACTGCGTGGCTACAAAGATACTAAAATCCCTATGATTCTGGCGATTCTTGCCTACTGGGGCTTAGCGCTTCCACTGGGTATGTTATTGGGTATCACGGATGAAATCGTTCCTGCAATGGGCGAAGAAGGCTTCTGGATTGGTATCGTAACCGGCTTAACCACCGCAGCAATTGCAATGCTGATTCGATTGACGCTAGTGATTAAGAAGTACAATCAAACCGCAGAAGTGAATACGGCGTCGCAACCTGAGTTAGCGATTCAATAGCGACGAGAACGTTTATCGTTTCAATTAGAAAGGCTCATTATCGCAGTGAGCCTTTTTGTTTTCTGGCTTACTAGCCTTGTTTACTTACCGTTGAGCTATCACCAGCATCGTTGATTCTATAGCCGAGTTCGGTGACTTTCTGGCGGATTTCGTCAGCTTGTTGGTATTCCTTCTGCTTTTTCATTTGCAAACGCAACTCTACTAATTCCAAGATCTCACGAGGAATTTCTTCTTCGTCTACCTTATCAAGATCCAAACCAAACACACGATCAAAGTAGCGTGCCGTTGCTTTTTTATCCGCGTCATTTAATGCACTTCCAAGCAACTCCCACATTAATGCCATCGCTTGTGGCATGGCTAAGTCGTTGTTGATGAGTGACATAAAACGCTCAATATATGTTTGGTCGACTTTGCCACCTTCTGGTAATGCCGACATTTTCGTTTTCAGGCGCTTTAAAGCTGTTTGTGCGGCATCCAAGCTCTCCCACGTAAAGTTCAAATGACTGCGATAATGGCTGGTCAGCACCAAGTAACGGTAAGCCAGCGGGTCATAGCCTTTCTCGATTAACGCATCAAGACGAAGTGACGTGCCGGACTTAGAGATCTTCTCTTTATTCAATTGGAGGAAGAAGCCATGCAGCCAGTAATTTGCTTGAACGTGGCCATTCTTTGCTTGGCATTGGGCAATTTCGTTGGTGTGGTGAACTGGGATATGGTCTTCCCCACCAACATGAATATCGAACACTTCCCCAAGGTATTTCTCTGCCATCGCAGAACATTCAATGTGCCATCCCGGAAAGCCAACTCCCCAAGAGCTTTCCCATTCCATTTGTCTTGGTGTGTCACCGCTAAACTTCCAGAGTGCGAAATCGGTTGGACTCTTTTTCTCTGCCATTTCGACGCGAATGCCCGCTTCTAACCCCTCGCGGTCCAGTTTGGCAAGTTTTCCATAATCCGGAAGCTTCGCCGAATCAAAATAAACGCCATCGGAGGTTTGATAGGTAAAGCCCTTTTGTTCAAGCTCTCGGACGAACTCTATCTGCTCTTGTATGTGCTCGGTAGCGCGACAAATGATGGAAGGCTGAGTGATGTTGAGGCTAGTAAGATCATCTAAAAACGCATCTTCAAAATACTTTGCGATCTCCCAAGCAGACTTATTCTGTTTTCTCGCACCCTTCTCCATTTTATCTTCACCGGTATCCGCGTCTGACACCAAGTGCCCAACATCCGTGATGTTCATAACGTGGTTTACGTCGTAACCGTTGAGCTCAAGCGTGCGCCTTAACACATCAACAAAAAGGTAGGTTCTCAAGTTCCCTGCATGCGCGTAGTCATACACCGTTGGACCACATGCATACAAACCGACTTTACCTGATTTAATGGTGTTGAACGGCTCAAGGGTGCGCCCCAATGTATTGAATAATTGTAATTTTGACTGACTCATATTGTTATTCCTTTAAATGCAAAAAGGCCGCGGATGAAAACATCGGCGGCCTTTAATATGTCTGTATGATCTTTTGCTAACTAATAGCTACACGAAAGCCGCCGCACATTTTTAGAAGTGCAACAACAACAGTTCGTTGAGATAGAAATCGCTAAATAGTTCATACAGATACCCTAAATAAGAAATCCATAGAAATCAAGCTTGTAATTATCACGCACTTTACGACAACAGACTGAACTACGTACGCCGTCTGGCATTACCCTCTCTTACAAAGCCGTACCAATCATTACAATTAAATTTATAAATAAACCTTATATTTCACGCTTACTTCACGTTTTATTTGATAAAAGACACACCATAAAAATCAGTTACATCAGTAAATTAGGGAATATTTATGAAGAAGCCCACGTTTGGGCCTTTGCAGCCCATCGCTGTATTTGCGCTATTTTCGCTTGCTTTTCTTTCCGTTTCGCGGATTTTACTTGCCATTTGGCTTTCTGACCGAATCGAATCTTTTAACGACCTTATTTATATTCTTGGTCAGGGCCTACGCGTAGACTTTGCCACCATCTGTTGGTTATTCATCCTTCCGGGCTTACTTTCTTCGCTATTACCTGTACAAGGAAAGGTCGGCGAATGCTGGAAATGGGTATTACGTTGCTGGATGGTCGCAGGTTTATGGATCATTGTTTACATGGAATTGGCAACCGCACCCTTTATTCAAGAGTACGACCTACGCCCAAATCGATTATTTGTTGAATACCTAATTTATCCAAAAGAAGTGTTCAGCATGCTTTGGACTGGCTACAAATTAGAGCTGTTCATTGGTGCTGTAGGCACGGCAATTACCCTTTTCCTTGGTTGGAAATGGAGCAAGAAACTAACCGACAACGCGAAGCAAGTAAGCTGGAAATGGCGACCTATCCTTGCCATTCTTGTCGTTTTGGTTGGTATCGCGGGTGCGCGTTCTTCTTTGGGTCATCGCCCTCTAAACCCCGCAATGGTAGCGTTTTCTAACGACCCGTTGATGAACGATCTCACACTAAATTCTTCTTACTCTCTCTTGTTTGCTGTCAACAACATGAAGTCAGAGAGAAGCGCAGAGCAGTTCTATGGAAAAATGGATAACCAGAAGATGCTAGAACTTGTGCGCTCCTCTTCCGCGAAATCAAACTTTGATCCTTCAGTTCTTCCTACAATGAACAGCAATGAAGCGACCTATCAAGGTAAACCAAAGAACTTAGTCATCTTGCTACAAGAAAGCCTAGGTGCTCAGTTTGTCGGAGAACTAGGAGGATTACCACTCACGCCCAATGTAGACAAGCTTATGGCTGAAGGTTGGAACTTTACACAGCTATACGCAACAGGAACTCGCTCTGTTCGTGGTATTGAAGCAGTAACGACAGGCTTCCCACCATCACCATCACGTGCAGTTGTAAAACTAAGCAAAAGCCAAACGAACTTCTTTACTATCGCAGACCTTTTGAAAGCCAACGGCTACCACACCGAGTTTATTTATGGTGGCGAAGCAAACTTTGACAACATGAAGACCTTCTTTTTCGGCAATGGTTTTGATCAAATCATTGAAGAGAAAGATTACAAAAATCCAGAGTTTGTTGGATCTTGGGGGGTGAGCGATGAAGACCTGTACACCAAAGCAGACCAAGAATTTGAACGCCTGTCTAAGACCGATAAGCCCTTTTTCAGCTTAGTATTCAGTTCAAGTAACCACAGCCCATACGAATATCCAGAAGGAAAAATCGAGCCTTACGACTCTGAATACATGACACGCAATAACGCGGTGAAGTATTCGGATTACGCAATTGGTACTTTCTTTGATAAAGCCAAGAAATCGTCTTACTGGGATGACACGATCTTCATCATCATTGCAGACCACGATGCCCGTGTATCCGGTGCTAACTTAGTGCCTGTAAAACACTTCCACATCCCTGCATTGATTCTTGGTAAAGACATTAAGCCACGTAAAGACGACCGTATTGCTAATAACCTAGATATGCCACCTACGCTGCTTTCTTTGATTGGTGTGGATGCGAAAACACCGATGATTGGCCGTGATCTTACTAAGCCTCTGGCACGCAAAGACGAACGTGCCATGATGCAATACGACAAGAACTTTGGTTACTTAACCCGAGATAACCTCGTTGTGTTCTCGCCGGGCGAAAAGGTATCGACCATGCAGTACAACTTCGATAACCAAACCATGAAGCCTATCGAAGTGGACCCAGCTATCGTTGAACGCGCTAAGGCCAACGCTTTGTTTGCCTCTAAGGCTTATCAAAACGACTGGTACTCTTCTAAAGTAACTAACTAGATAAAGATAAGGAGCGCAACATGCGCTCCTTTTTGCTTCACTGTTTCACTAGTGTGGTGCTAGCCGTTTTTCTTTTGCTTGACGAAGGCATTAACGTTGCGCTCAACAGTGCTATCCCCATCCCACCAGCGAGGATGAAATACATCAATACAAACTCTTGTGTATGAGCATAAGTCGCTGTGATAAGCCAATACGCGATAGGTCCAGTACTAAAGCTTAATGTGTACTTAACGGCGTAGATTCTGGAGCGCCATTTCACATCGGAATAACGGCCAATAAGCCAATCATTCACTGGTATTTGCGCGTATGTACACAGCATCAAACCAACAAACACAAGAACCAATGACCATTCATGAGTAACCGTCGCTAATAGGAGGAATAACAGTTGCCCACCAGCAATACAGGCGAGCAGCCTCTTGATATCAACGCGATCGAGCAACTCACCCACAACAAGCTGAATAAACGCAGCACAAACAAAAATCGATGTGGTTAACGTGCTTGAAAGGCTCAATGATTGGCTAAATTGTGCATCCATAATTTTAGGTAACGAGGTCGTCGTAGATTGAAAGACCAAACCACCAAAGAAGACAACCACCGCAGCACAAGCGAACAGCACTTTGAGTTGTCGCAAAGGCATCGTTACGTCGTCACGTCTACTTTTCGCATGTTCGATATCAGTAACACCTTTCGATGCATACCAGTACACAATACCAGTTAATAAACACACAAGGCCTGGAACATAAAATGCGGCTTGCCAAGAGAACCGTTGGCACAACAAAGCGGTTCCCATTGCAGCAAACGCCAAACCCAAGTTACCTGCTAGTCCATTTACTGCGATAGCCCTGCCTGTTTTGTTTGCAGAGCTAAAGATAAGTGCAATACCGACGGGATGATAAATCGCCGCAAACAAGGCTATGGCACAAAGCCCCAGCCCCATTTGCCATGGCGTTTGCGCAAGAGCAGTAAATAATGCAGAGGTGCCCATCCCAAAGTAGAAAACGGTCATCATGCCTTTTCGGCTCCAACGATCCGCCAGCCAACCAGCTGGCAGGGACATAACGCCATAAACCAACATGGCTACGCTCCCCACTTGGAGCAGCGCTGCGTAACTCATGTCCCATTCTTTATGCAGCGTTAGTACAATAGAAGGAAAGATGAGCAAGAAGTAATGATTGAGCGCATGCCCCACATTGAGGACACCTGCGTGAAAGGAACGGTTCATCTCGACTCCAAACCAAATAAAGGAAAGCTAACTAATGACAAGCTCAGTTTATCTGGCTAGCATTTGGCGTATAGATTCTATCAAGACAGGTTATTGCTCAAATGAGCCAGAACATCAAAGCCATCAGTCTGGACGCCAGCATCAATCTCTAAGAAGCGGTGGTCACTCCCAAGCACTACCCCGATGGGCACGTCATTGATTGGCATTGCCATCAACACAACCAATTGGTTTACGCCAGCAGTGGTGTGATGGCGGTCGAGACAGAATCTCAGCTATGGGTGGTTCCGCCTCAAAGAGCGGTGTGGATCCCGGCGCATGAGAGCCACAAGGTGTATATGTATGGCGATGCGGCAATGAAAAACGTCTACTTGTTACCAAGTATCGATACTGAGCTGCCAAACCAGAGTGATGTTCTCAACGTGTCACCAATGCTGCGTGAGATGATCATTCACCTTTCTGAGCAACCGGCCGACCAAGCCAGCACAGAGCCGTATTGGCGTATTGTTCTGGTTTTGTTGGATCAGTTGAAAGTCGCGCCGCAAGCGTCCATTCAAATCCCTCTTCCCAACAATGCCAAACTTGGGCAGGTTTGTAACTCACTGTTGGATGAGCCTGCGGATAATCGTTCATTAAAACAATGGGCAGAGGAAATTAACGTCAGCAGCCGCACTTTGAGCCGTTTGTTTCGCAATGAAGTTAGCATGTCTTTCATCGAGTATCGTCAACAAGCAAGGTTGTTCCTCTCTCTGACGTTGTTGGCGCAAAACCTCCCGGTCACCACCGTGGCACCGGAGTGTGGCTTTACCAGCGTGAGTGCTTTTAATCATCTATTCAAACATAGCTTTGGGGTGACGCCGGGTCGCTTCTTCATGAATTAGTGTTGAATATTGAGAACAGATAACACCCACATTTGATGCACTCAGAAAACAATCGAACACTCAGAGCTCCTGACTGACCTATCTTCTGAAGATTCTACCCAACACGCAATTTGCGTACTTACTCACTAACAAGGCGTAAATAATCAGAAAAACGTTTAATAATGTGCTTTTTAGGCATTCCCATTCAGACTTCAATAAATTAGACTCAAGCCAATGCCCAAGAAGTTTGAATTATTGATAAAAAAGGAATGCCAATGAGCTCAAGTATGATCCTTAATGAGTCGCTAATTGTAAGTGGTCGAGATATTCCACTGAAAGAATTGTTGTATGCGAAGCGTGTGCTTGATAACTACATGGCCGTAGCAAAAGAAAGCAGCCCACTTGAACTGCTCACAGAGATGAAAACCGCGGCAAAACAAGTTGAATACTTCACAACGGAGAGTAACCCTTGTGAAGCACGCAACGTGATCAGCGCGATGATTGATAAGGTGGAGACCGCTGAATCCTTTGATTCGTTTAAAGCGCTCGCGGGCGAACCTTCTCAAGCACTGAATGAATTGATTGAAGATCGTGCGAAGCTCATTAAGCACGAGCGTGAATTATTA
Source organism: Vibrio jasicida CAIM 1864 = LMG 25398 (assembly GCF_000400365.1). Lineage (GTDB taxonomy): Bacteria > Pseudomonadota > Gammaproteobacteria > Enterobacterales > Vibrionaceae > Vibrio > Vibrio jasicida. Next base: position 32,590 of record NZ_BAOG01000045.1, read on the forward strand.
CTGGCGTCGGGTTACGACGCGTCTCGCATCTGATCGCTACCTTGGTAGCTGCGCATTAAAAAAGGAGCTCATTAAGCTCCTTTTTTAATTTCAAGATTCTCGATACGGTCTTACAACCCCATATCTTCGGTAATCTCTTTAATTTGTTTCAGATCCATTTTATGGACCTCGATCAGCTGGTCAATTTGGCTTAAGCGAGAATTTGCTTCGTCGTGCTTATCACAAGCATCAGATTTTACATCCCACGACTTACCTTCTAAGAAAACATCACACTCTTTCTTGAGCGTTTCAATCTTAGGGAGTAACGATTTACGCTCTTTCTCAAGGGCATCCAGATCTTGTGAAATCTGCATTTCTTTTTTGAATACTTCGCGCGAACGCTCGAACATCGTAGCTTGCATGTCAGCCTGACGGTTCAGCTTATCATTCTCCGTTTTGGTCGAGCTTAGCTTATCCATCTGCTGCTTCACTTGTGCTTCAAGAGACAGGTTCACTTTTTCAACTTCTGTCAGTTGTTCTTGCAGCGCATTTAGTTCAGCCTTGTGTGTTTCTTCTTTCTCAGCTAGCAGAGTAGCGACTTTAGCGTCGATTTCTTTATCTAAACCTGCTTCACGTGTTTTTACTTGAGACACCAAGTCAGACTTGTCATTCACAAGTGCTTGGTATTTCGCTTCTAATACTTGATAAGTCGATTCCCATTTATTTGCCGTTAGAACAGAACCGGCTAAACCACCAAAAGCGAGGCCTAGCACAGCGGCAATACCGATGTAAAAATGAGTACGCTTATCGCGCTCCTCAATGACGACTACTTCGTCTTGATCTTCAATGTTGTTTTGAGAAGTCACTGTATCTTACTCCGAGGACTCTACTTGATTCGCTAGCGAGTGAGTTCCGCTATCATGATTGATGCGGTATAAATTAAGAATGCACCGATCAATGTAATAACGGTCGCTTTTTGGACTTTTTCATTGGTACGGTAACGAAATAACACGAATGCTAACGCGACCAATACCGCAATGGCTAATAATCTGGTCATACTGCCTCCTTGTCCAATAATGAGAACCTATCTGATTCCATAGACAGTCTCGCAAAAATTCATTGTAACCTATTTCTACGAGGCATACGGTCAACATAGCGTAGATTTTAAAGTGATTGCTCCCGTTTTGATCAAATTAATCTCCTATCTTGAACAACTTATCATCACCTCACCAATACCACATTGAACAAACTGATAGGGGCTTGGCCGGCCATTGGCCACTTAAATGCCCTCGCTAGGAAAACATTTCGTTCAAGAATCGTCCGACTATGACTTTGATGCTATTCCAACCCGCATAATGTGTTGAAAATAAATCTGCAATTGGGTGTTGAAATGGTAAAAAAACATGATAGAGTTCACACGTTAATGATGACCAGCATCATTAACTAACCTTTACTCATTTTATTGAGTAAATGTTCCGATGAAGACTGCAGGAGAGTGGTTATTAACTAAATATTAACATTTAGTTAGCGTAACTCGCCGAAGAATTAACTATTTCAGGTGCTACTTAGGTAGCGGGGACTGTAGTTGGAGGAACCTCTGGAGAGAACCGTTAAATCGGTCGCCGAAGGAGCAAGTCTTACACATTTGTGTAGGGTGAAACTCTCAGGCAAAAGGACAGAGGAGTGGAAAGTAACAACCTGACTATTTGGCGTTCCCGCCTACTTTAAATAGCTTGGCTCTATTAGAGATCCTTGATCTCGTCCTTTCCCTCTTCTCCTTATTAGTTGTTTTATTAAGGGGAAATCATGAACGACCTACAATCTTTACTTCAAACCATTGATAACTTTGTCTGGGGTCCACCACTGCTACTATTGCTCGTGGGTACCGGTGTTTACTTCACTTTTAGCTTAGGCTTGATCCAATTTAAGCACCTACCAACTGCGTTAGCGATGGTATTCAGTAAAGATAAGTCATCTGATAAACAGGGTGACGTTTCTAGCTTTGCAGCGTTATGTACAGCGCTATCTGCAACAATCGGTACAGGTAACATCGTTGGAGTTGCAACCGCAATCAAACTCGGCGGTCCTGGTGCCCTATTCTGGATGTGGCTTGCCGCTTTATTCGGAATGGCTACCAAATACGCTGAGTGTCTTCTTGCGGTGAAATACCGTCGTGTTGACGACAAAGGCCAAATGATTGGTGGTCCTATGTACTACCTGCAATATGGTGTTGGCTCGAAAGCGCTAGCTATCATGTTCGCGGTATTTGCATTGGGCGTTGCCTGTTTTGGTATCGGCACCTTCCCACAAGTGAATGCCATTCTTGATGCAAGTGAGATTTCTCTCGGTGTAGACCGCGGGCTGTCAGCTTTCATCCTGACACTACTGGTGGCTTTCGTTACATTAGGTGGTATCAAGTCGATTGCAAGCGTAGCAGGTAAAGTGGTTCCTGCAATGGCGCTATTTTATGTGCTAGCGTGTTTGAGTGTGATCATCATGAACGCAGACCAATTGCTAAACGCAGTTGAGTTAGTGTTGGTGTCTGCATTCACTTCAACCGCAGCAACGGGTGGTTTCTTGGGTGCAAGCATTATGCTGGCAATCCAATCTGGTATCGCACGTGGTGTATTCTCAAACGAATCAGGTTTGGGTAGTGCGCCAATGGCAGCCGCAGCAGCGAAAACGGACTCTTGTGTTAAACAAGGTCTGATTTCAATGACGGGTACCTTCTTCGATACCATCATCATTTGTACCATGACAGGTCTTACTTTGATCCTTACGGGTGCATGGCAAAGTGACCTTGCAGGTGCAGCGATGACAACACACGCATTTGCCGTTGGTTTGAACGCCGAAACATTAGGCCCAATGCTGGTGTCTATCGGTCTTATGTTCTTCGCATTTACCACCATTCTTGGTTGGAACTACTACGGTGAGCGTTGCGTTGTGTTCCTATTCGGTACCAAAGCTGTGCTTCCATACAAACTGATTTTCGTTGGTTTGGTGGCATCTGGTGCGTTCCTTCACCTTGATATGATTTGGCTACTGGCTGATATCGTAAACGGCCTGATGGCAATTCCTAACCTGATTGGTTTGATTGCTCTACGCCACGTGGTGTTGGAAGAGACGAAGCTGTTCTTCAAGCCATCTTCTCAAACAGATGATTTTGATGCTGTAAAAGCCTAAAAACGAGTTAGAAACTTTAAGCCCGCTGTTCACAGCGGGCTTTTTTATCCTCAAGTTTTATATTTAACCTCTCCGACGATCCTCTTTACGGTTTATTTACCATCATCTATTTTACTCTCCAACTGGCTAATAATCGCTTTCAAGTTATCAAATAATTAAATATATAATGATATATACGACAATATTTTATTAAAAACCATCAAGACTCATTATTTAGCAAACTCTAAACCATATTAATTGTGTGTAATTATATCCATCATCACTGAAGCTACATCACTAAATAGAATATTAATATGGCATAGAGTTGATGTTTTACTATGATTATGTTTTCTTCTATCAATAGACAGTTATTGCGATAATAAATTTTAGTCACCAATTGGTAACCTTTATTCATATACTATGAGATGTGAAGATTCTTCTCACCTCTTGAACATTATAATAAAAAAATAACCGTATGATTTTATATAACCCTATAAAAAACACGCTTTCTAATGGTGATATTACGATAAAAATTGGGTATCGCGAGTCACAGATTCTCACGTTATTGCTCGACCAATCCCCCGAAGTCGTTAAGAAACAGGATATCGTACAATATGCGTGGGGAAACGAATATATCGGTGAAACGTCATTAGCAAAAAGTATCAGTGTTCTCAGACAAGGCTTTGTTAAAGTGGGAGTGAGAGAATCACCAATTGTTACTGTCCCGAAAATTGGGTATCGATTAGTCAAAGGTGTACTGCTCAACGAATGCTTAATCGCAGTCACTCCCTCCGTTAAAACAACTGAAGCTATACGGGAAGACACGCCAACGTTCACTCCCACTATCAAACATGAATCGAACTACAAAAGCCTAGCGTGTTACATCTTGTCTCTTGGCATTTTGTTTGCTGCGAGCTTGGTTGGGGCGAGTAAGTTTCACAGTAAGTACAATCATCCACAGCGTAACAACGCGCTGAAGGAGCATTCTGTCGGGATGCTCGAGGTCTACACCGATCCTAATACGCAGTTATCGGTTCGCCTTGGAAAATTGCTGACGAAACATCAGTGCGTTTGTGTCGTTTACATTGAAGAAAATGACCAGTTCTCTGAGATGTCTTGGTTAAACAAACAAACACGAAAATCGATCAATGTGTTCTATACCCAAACGCAGTTTGAGCAAGCTTCAGAGACAATCGCTCAATTCATTGCAGAGGAAAACCGATGAAACCGTTTATCGCTATTGCCCTTTCATGTTTGGTCTTTCTTGGCGCTTGGAGTCTACCTTGCTATCACGATATGGAAGATAGACGCTATCACCATAGCGTGGTTGATATTCTCCCTCATGAGCATACCGTGCGGATTGATGGCTTAACGCGGGTAAATCATCGTATCATCACTCATATTGTATCGCTGCAAGATGAATCGATGTCGAACCCAATCATTCTTAGCTTTAAAGGCAAATCAAGACCCTATTCCGATTCGAGTCTTTCTGTCTCTGGTAAAATGAATCTACTCTCCGTACAAGAAATCCGCCCTGCTTTGAACGATTCATTTCTTTCACCCTATCTAGTATTAAACGATGATCCTATCTATTTTGATATAGAAGTTCTATTACAAAATGAGGTGTTCTCTCTTATTAGAGATAAACAGACTGGACGAACAAAGCTTCTCGCTAAGCGGTAATAGATAATTTAATAAGTACACTTCATTGATAATATTTCGATACAAAGCACTCAACTATTGGCCTTTTAAATTCATTTTTCCTAATACAGTTTTTCTGAAATTACCATTTACTAATACTCTAATTGAACTTTCTACTGATTTCATTATTTAACCCCAACGCTTTAATTAGTCTTATCTGATATAAATCATAAACTCAATTACGTTAAAAACGTATAAATCCAAATTTAGTTATCCTTTCGTTTATTTCACTTAATCATGAGTAATTATTCTAATTTCAAAATGGTTGGTGCAATCCATTTTCCATTTCATGAAAATATAAACGCAATCGATGTCATCGACTAAGAAATGACAAATGAAACAACATAACCAGCTGATTGTATGGGTAATAATATTTCAACTATTTTCAGTACTATCAATCTTATCAGCATGGAACAGTAAGCCTGTCCGCTAAATCGCGGCTCATAACACAAATAAAAATACAGTTATAAGGGAACGTTCATGCGAAACATCAACATTAGCTTATTGTCCGCCGCTATCCTTTCTACCTTCGCAAGTGGTGCATATGCAAAGATCTACCCCGACCAAATCGTACTAGACCAGCTGGGTGAGGACGTATGTCGCAGCGGTTATCGTCCACTCGACCGATATGAGGCAGAAGAGCAAAAAAGTGCCTTGCTATCACGTATGGGTCAATGGCAAATTACCGGACTTAAAGGGGATTGGGTGATCATGGGCCCGGGTTACAGCGGAAGAATCAAACAAGATTTACCGAATGGCAAAACCTTCTGTTACCCAGATGAAGCGCAATCTGAAATCCCCAAATACGCGGCACACGCCGTACCTGAAGGCGGTGAAATCGACGTCCAATACGATTTAGTGACCGACCGTAGCAACTTCGTTCGTCCCTTAAGTTACCTCGCTCATTACCTCGGCTATGCATGGGTTGGTGGCAATAACAGTCAGTTCGTGGGTGAAGACATGAAAGTCGACCGCGTTGGTGATAGCTGGGTCATCCAAGGTAATAACAATGGGTCTTGTAGTGGCTACCGCTGTGGAGAGAAGTCCAGAATCACGGTCAATAACTTTACTTACACACTGAATGACAAAGACTTTTGGCATGGAGAGGTCATTGAATCCGAACGAGAATTGGTGAAAACGATTTCTGCAACAGCTCGAAACTACAGCAACACGCCACAGCAGATCGTTGTCGACCTTAAATTAGATGAATCAACTAACTGGTCGAAAACCAATAGCTATGGGTTCGCTCAACAGGTTAAAACAGAAAATGAATTTAAGTGGCCACTGGTTGGCAATACCAAACTGAGTATTACTTTTGAAGCGAATCAAAGCTTCTCAAATTCCAATGGCGCATCCACCAGCGAGCAAGTCACATTACAAGCTCGCCCAATGGTACCCGCGAATTCCGAATTGCCTGTGCGTGTCGAGCTTTATCGTTCCACTATCTCCTACCCTTACCGATTCAATGCAGACATCAGCTACGACGTAAACTTTAACGGCTTTTTACGCTGGAGTGGTAATGCATGGCACTCTCATCCAGACAACCGCCCTTATCGTAGCCATACCTTTACGATGGGACGCGGCAGCGACAAATCTGCGGATATCCGCTACCAATGGGATCATCGTTACATCCCAGGTGAAGTGAAATGGTGGGATTGGAGTTGGGCCATTCGTGAAGCCGGACTGAGTAGCATGCAGTATGCAACTGGAGCAAGTTTACGTCCGTTCTATTCTTACGTGTCTGGTGATTTTTACGCAGAGTCACAATACGCAGGAACAATCGAAATCGGTAAAGCAACACCGCTTGGCCTTCAAGCGCGTTCAGCAAATGATGTATCTCAAAATAACACCCAACGTGTTGGAGATATTGAAGTCACGAGCAACTTTGATTCTGATGAGCTAAGTGCTCTTGGGTTCAGCAGCGCCGAGATGACGATCCACGCGGCAGAATAACACACAAAAACAACAATAAAGATCGCTAACACTTTGCCCGCGACTCCCCATCGCGGGCTTTTTTAATCAAACGAGCACGAGAATAAGCATCGGCAGAGTATCGATTTATAGAATGCCAACCAATTTAACTAACCATTCAGACATAATGCCTAAGTTTTTCAAATTGGGGATAACCGTTTGCTGTCGCAAGTAAAACCACGCCAAACCAGTATTGCTTATTCAAAAGCTAAAAAAATCATTGTCTTAAATTTAAAGGGTGGTGTTGGTAAATCAACCTTTTCTGCCAGCTTGGCAAGCAAACTCATCCATAACGGACATACGGTAGAGCTGGTCGATTTTGACAAACAACAATCGACTAACAGTTGGGCGAATAGCATTGAGGCACTACCAAATCAAAGCTATAACCCTTCTCTGCGCAGCCTGTCTAACATCGCAGTGACGTTGAAAGTCAGCACCAACACTGATTACGTTGTGATAGATTCCCCTGCAAACTTTTCAGAAAGCGACTTAGTGCGCTATTTGCGTTACGTGGACTACATCGTGATTCCCATGCAACCATCGCCTATCGATTTGCATGCGTCATTGCCGTTCATCAATACACTTATCGAGAAACACATCTTTAAGTCTCGTCAGATTAAGATTGGCTTTGTCATCAATCGTTGTGTCCATCAAGATGAGCGGCTCGATCGTGTGATGCGGCTATTACGCTTTTTCCGTCAGTTTAAAACGCTCGGTATCATGAGTGAATCCCACGTCTATCAGCAACCTTTCATGGACAAACAACTCGTGGATGCCAAATGCATTGACCCAAAACTGTGGGACAACGTCATTAAGTGGTTGAACTAGTGATTCGAACCTCCAAGCGCAAATGAAACTAACGTTGAGTAATCATAACGGATTGTTCAACACTAACTTAACCTCACACCTTTAAGCTTTTCTTTTAAAGCACTCAAAACCTCATAAGAATAATACTTTCATCACCTCAAGAGATTGATAAATAACAGAATTATTTTTCAACTATTTTCAGTGTTTTTTGACTTGTTTTATATGAAAGAGTACGCCCGCTTTTGGGCAATACGAGCCTAAAAGCTAACTAGAACTCAATCATTAAAATAAAGGACACTGTATTTATGCTGCACGTCAGTACGCCACTATCGATTACGCTTGCGCTTTCCTTCTTATCCACTTTTGCTCAAGCCAAAATCTATTCAGATCAGCTTGTTATCGACGAATTGGAAAATCATCAATGTAGATCCGACTATCGTCAGCTTACCTACCAAGAAGCACAAGAGCATAAAACAGCCATTCTATCGCGCATGCAAACCTGGGACATTGTGGGCCTCGAAAGCGGCTGGGCGATCATGGGCTCAGGCTACCATGGCCAGATCAAACCAGAACAATCGAGCCATAAAACTTGGTGTTACCCTATTCACCCAAATACAGAACTGCCAAAGCACCTTGGTATATCTATTGCGGAAGGGAGTAAGGCTGAAATTGAGTATGAACTCGTCTCCAATCAAGAGCTTTTTATTCGACCAGTGAGTTATTTGGCGCATACGCTTGGCTACGCATGGTTAAGTGGTAACGGGGGCAATTTTGTTGGCGAAGACATGGTTGTCAATCAAGTACATGATGGCTGGGAAATACAAGGAAACAACGCGGGCTCATGCAACGGTGAACGATGCTCAGAAAAAACTAAAATCACCGCCAACGACTTTGCTTACCAGCTCAACCCTCATTACTTTTCACATGGCAACATCACTGAATCTACGGAAGATTCAACACACACAATTACAGCCTATGCGATCAACACTCTCGATCAAGCCAAACAAATCCACATTCAGTTTGATGTAGAGCAAACCGCAACTTGGTCTAAAACCGATAACTCCGCTTTTGCACAATCTGTTCATATCAGCTCCTCTTTTCAATGGCCTACCATTGGAACCACATCACCTTGGTTTATTGTCAAAGGGAATCAGGCATTCTCCGACTTAACCTCTGGCACCAGTACTCTCCCTGCGACCAGAGAGGCAAACCTCACTGTGCCTGCACGCTCAATTCTCCCCATTCGTATTGAGCTCTCACATTCTAGAATCTCTTATCCGTTTCGTTTTCGAGCTGACATCAGCTATCGAGTCAATTTCGATGGGTTCTTACGTTACAGTGGTAATGCTTGGCATGCTCATCCAAAAGATAGACCGACAATCTCGCATACTTTCACGCTTGGTCGCGCCAGTGAGCTCAAAGAAAACATCCGCTATCAATGGGATCATCGCTACATTCCGGGAGAAACGAAATGGTGGGACTGGAGTTGGGCGATTCACAATCACGGCTTACCCCTGATGCAGTATGCGGCTGGCGCAACACTTCAGCCATACTATTCTCATGTTTCCGGGCTCTTTGACGCCGAATCACAGCAGATAGGAATGATAGATGTAGGTCGTGAGTTGGCCGTAGATACACCTTTAAATTGGGATAAAAACGCACACGTTCAGCACCTTCAAATTGGTGATATCAGCGTTGTAACAGATTTTGATTCAAGCGTCTTAGACCGACTCGGCTTTTGCGCCGCTCGCTTGTTGGTTCAACCCATAAACTGACCTACAACTAAAAAAAGAGACAAGCGGATGACTTGTCTCTTTTAGTATCAAACGTCAACTCTAAATGAATTAATCACGAAGCCATTGATGTTCCTGACTATCGCCCTGTTTATTGAAAAAAGTAGAATGCTGTTGCTTGAACTGGTCGGCTTTTATCTCTGAAATCGGCCATAGGCGGAAGTCTTCTCGGATGAAATGGTCATCAATCCCAAATTCTAGAGATTTCAACTTCGGACCGACAAATCGATAAATATAACCTTCACCCGACGCTTCACACAGCATAGGCACATGAGACATCGGTTGACCATTAACCGAAACAGACGCCCATTTGCTGGATTCAGGGTCGCAAGCGTCTTCATTCACAACATCGATTTCAAATTTGTTGTCTAACGTCGTCCCTACAAAAACAGCGGTCGCGTCTTGCAAGTAAACTCGCCTAAGCAATAACTGCTTTGTGTCTTGTGTGCGTGTGGTTTGAATTCCATTGGAAAATGGTAAGAAATACTCCCAATGCCAATCCCACTCCATTCCTTTCTCAACAAAGTGCAATTGGGGAATAGTTTTCCACGCCACGAACGCTCCGACAGCAAATAGGAAAGCAACAAAACTAATAATCAGTCGAATCAATACGCGCATTATGCTGGTTTTTCTACAAGTAGCTTAATCCCAAGGGCAACTAATACAGCACCCGTTGCTCCTTCCATCCATTTCATAAAGCTGGCATTTTTTAATAAACTTTTCGCAGAATTGAGCGCACCTGCCAAACCACATTGCCAAACCATCGCGATCATAAAGTGAATAGAAGCCATGATCATAGATTGTAGTAATGGCGATCCTTCTGGATTTACAAATTGAGGAAGAAACGCAAGATAGAATACGGCGGTTTTCGGGTTTAACACGTTAGAAAGAAAACCTTCACGAAAAGAACGTTTACCACTGTAATCTTGGTGTGCTTGCTCAGAAACCGAGATTCCCTCATTCGATTTCATCAATGCACGTAAACTGCTCAACCCCAGCCATATTAGATAAGCAGCGCCCACCATTTTAACCATCTGAAACAGCTCTGCCGACTGTGCCAAAACGGCAGAAATACCGACCGCAGAGAAAAACGCATGCACAAACAAACCAAAACAAATCCCCAAACTTGTCGTGCAACCGTCTTTAAGCCCTGCTCGAGTGGTATTGCGGATCACCAAAGCAGTATCCAATCCGGGTGTCAGCGTCAAAATCGTGATGGCAATCAGGAATGCCTCAAAATTCAAAATATCCATATTTTTTAATAAGTGATTAAGTATCACACATCAATACCGTCAAACTGTTTAATGCGCAAGCAACTTTTGTGATCTAAGTCGTTGAAAGTCACAGAGTGTCGATATCAAGGTCCATTAAAATGCATTGCGTATCATTGCCAACAATTCACATCGTTAACCTTCTCTCGGTTATCTATACAAGTACCTGAATTTGTGCACAATAGACCTGCATTATTTGTTAATAAATAGTAAATTAGACACACTTCTCTATCGACATTACCTTGATGCTGCATTTTGCTCTGCATCGGTGTCGAGAGATACGAACATCACGTTCAAGGACCCCATTTGGGGCGTTTAAGGAAAGAACATAACAAAGAGTAGTCACATGAGCGCATTTCAAAAACTCGTCGAACATTCAAAAAAAGTCTCTAACTTTGGCCATTTATCTGCAATCGTAGGATGGGATCAGGCAGCCGTAATGCCATCAGGCGGTGCGGAAGCTCGCTCTAATGCGATGGCTGAACTAGAGGTTCATATTCACTCTCTTTTGACTCAACCTCATCTAGGTGATCTGTTTGCTCAAGCAGAAGAAGAGTCATTATCAGCACAAGACCAGTCGGTACTTCGCGAAATGAAACGCGATTGGCAGCAAGCGAACCTGCTACCTGAATCTTTGGTTCAAGCACAATCGCTAGCTGGCTCAAAATGTGAGCACGCTTGGCGTACCCAACGTGGCAATGACGACTGGGCTGGCTTCGAAAAGAACTGGGCTGAAGTGGTTAAGCTGTCGCAAGAAGAAGCACAAATTCGCGCAGAAGCGACTGGTACATCACCTTACGATGCGATGTTGGAATTGTACGAGCCAGGCACAACATCAGCATCTTTAGACGTGCTATTTGCAGACGTAAAAACGTGGTTGCCATCAATGATTGATGAAGCCATCGAAAAGCAAAAAGCGAGCAACATTCTGCTTCCAAACGGTCACTACCCAGCAGAGAAACAAAAAGCCTTGGGTCTGGAAGTCATGAAGCTGCTTCAATTCGACTTCGAACATGGCCGCCTTGATGAGAGTGTTCACCCGTTCTGCGGCGGTGTGCCAACAGATGTTCGCATTACCACCCGCTACGATGAAACAGAGTTCGTGCAATCTTTGATGGGTATTGTGCATGAAACAGGTCACGCGCGTTACGAACAAGGTTTACCTAAATCGCTAGCAGGCACCACGGCTGGTGAAGCTCGTTCAATGGGTATTCATGAATCTCAATCGCTGTTCTTCGAGATGCAAGTGGGTCGCAGTCAAGCGTTCGTAGAACACTTAGCACGTCTGGCCTCTAATCACTTTGAAGGCCCTGAGTTTGCACAAGATAACTTGTCAAAAATCTACACGCATGTAGAAAAAGGTTTCATCCGTGTCGATGCTGATGAACTGACATACCCTGCTCACGTTATCTTACGTTACGAGATTGAACGCGACCTAATGAACGGCGTGATCAAGCATACAGACGTTCCAGAACTGTGGAACGAGAAGATGAAAGAGTACTTGGGTTTATCGACTGAAGGTAACTTCAAGAATGGTTGTATGCAAGACATCCACTGGACAGATGGTGCCTTCGGTTACTTCCCGTCATACACATTAGGTGCGATGTACGCAGCACAGTTTATGGCAGCGATGCAGCAAACCGTGGACGTGGATGGCGCGATTCGCTCTGGCGATCTGTCGCCAATCTTTACTTGGTTATCAGACAACATCTGGAGCAAAGGTAGCCTGTTCTCGACCGATGATTTGGTGACGCAAGCAACAGGTGAAGTGTTAAATGCGAAGCACTTCAAAGCACATCTAAAAAGCCGATACTTGGGTAAATAACTTTCGCCAAGTCATCGCACGAAAAAAGGCTGGTTTAATACCAGCCTATTTATTTGCGCTAGAGTCTACTCAAAGCGCCCAGAAGCTTATCATTAAGCTAGATTACGTTTCACCGTACTCTTCATATTTTGCATGAAGTTTCTGAAGTGCGGCATGAAATCAGCGAATAACGGATGCTTGCGATCTTTCATCATCACAGGACCAAGCAGACGAAGGGCAACACCAACGCGTGTCGCATCTGCAGGTTCTAATCCGCTGCCTTGACCGATCTTATCTACGATATTGAGCATGTCTTCGCGATCTTGGACTTCAAAGCTCAAGCTTTTTGCTTCACGGCCTTCTTCTACGTTTACTTCTTCAATAGTAATGCGGTAGTGGTTATCTTTTCTCATCTCATTTCTCCAATCAATATTCACTCGCTTTTTAGAAAGCGTTCAATCTTTGGTTTGATGGTCATGGATGTAATGGTCATCAACACCATTGCTACAGGTAACGCAGCGAAAAGTCCTTTTAACCAAGCAGATCCAAATACGGATACGTCCTCAAACCCTATGTTGTTAGCAGCGGTGATAAACGCCATAACGGATTCCATAATCAGCGCCATAAAGACACCAACGACAAGGTTTTTCTGCTTTTCACTGGCTCGGCTAAATAACTTGCCAACCAGTTTGGTCATTAGCGTCATCATCACCATGCCCGTTGGCACAAGGACGACAATCGCCATTAAGAATGAGTGCAGCCAATCGCTGAAGAAAGAATCGGAATAGCCTACGTTCATGTAAGTCATTACGCCTGTCAGTGTCCCTCCCATTAGTGTCATCATCCCTAATACAACAGCAATTTTATGAATCAGTGGCGTCTTCGCCGGTTGTGTCAGTTCATTCGACATGGTCAAGGATTCTGTCATTCAATTCTCGCTCTTGAAGTTACCCTCAATTAAGTTGATAATGTCAACTATAGTTATTTGGTTGACAATGTCAACCACTTTTGTTTGGAGTGTTACATGTCGAATCCAAAATCGCTGGATAATCTGTTCCATCTTGTGCACGTCTTAAAGCGTCAACTGCACGAGCAAATTGAGCAACTAGAACTCCCTATCGCGCCTATGCATGTGCGGGTGATAAAAATCATTAGCAAACAGTCACCATGTACTGCAATGGATGTGGTGAACTTCTTAAACCGAGATAAAGCACAAGTCACACGCTTAATTAAGACATTGATTGAAGAAGGCTTTATTGAGAAGAGACCGAATCCAGAAGATAAACGTAGCCAGTGTTTGTTGACCACCGAGAAAGGCAATGAAGTGTTATCGAATATCAAAGCCGTCGATGCTGAGATCTTTCAAAAGATGACGTTAAATGTGTCTGAGGAAGAGCTAGAAGCGTTCCAACTTGTCGCTGGGAAACTGGCTGAAAACCTGTCGAAAAAGCCAAGCTAAAAAATGGTAATCATTTAGAAATCAGTTCAGCTATTATGGATTATTGGCTGAACTGAGGTATAGAAAGCACTAGCAAACCACCTCTTCTAGCGCGTGATAAACGAGTTTTCCATTAACTGTTTTGCTTTCCATTAGAGCGATAGAATAAATGGGAAGTAGTAAAGGTGATATCTCGACAGCATCAAGTGACGCTTGTTGATCGACATGGCGAGCAAGTGTGATGTGAGGAACATAGTCACGCGACTCCGTCACAAAGCCATGCAGTTCTATTGCCTCTATGAGTTCGTTTTGCAATGTTGTAACCGCTAAATTATCTTTAATCCCCAACCACGCCAGTTGTCTGCCACTTTGGCGAAATGAACCTAGATGATCGACGGTAATCTGCTCACAACGACTGCGAAGTTGATGAAAAATATCAATAAGACGCTGCGTTTCTTCTTCTGTCGATTCACCGATAAAAGCCAACGTAATATGAAAATTATCGACGCAAGTATAGCGCCCTTCTATCTCATGCTGTTGAAGCCTATCTTGGATCTGCTTGAGCTGTGATTTACTGCCTTTATCAAACGTGAGGGCGAAAAATAATCTCATTTAAACGCTCCTACAACCACTCTAAACCTTCATAAGACTGATGCTTTATGCTCTCTAATCGCGAGTACAAATCACCACTGTGGATTTCTAATTTGTGCCCATCAGGATCGAGAAGATACAACGAATCCCCTTCACTCTTGTGTGTCATTATTGTGGCAAACAACCAAGCAGAAATGAATCGACAGATAAAAGAAAGCCCAGAGCGAACGTCTGGGCTATTGAACTACATTGCAGGAGCTAACTGAGGCTTATACAAACAGCACTCGCCGCTCGGTCTGGTTTTAAAGCGTCTGTGCAACCACATATATTGGCTTGGACTCGCTAAAATAGATTTCTCTACAATCTTGTTTACAAAAGCGGCAGCTTGGTCTGGATCGTTTTTCGGGAATCCTTCAACCGGAGCACTAATGGTTAACGTGTAGTGCCCGTTGTCACCTCGCACCATAGTAAATGGCACAATGGCACAGTCTGTTGCGTCAACCAACAAACTTGTACCCGTTGTGGTACAAGCACGCTTAACCGCAAACAAAGGCGCAAACGTTGAACGACGCGTCCCGTAGTCATGATCCGGCGCATACCAAACACGTTCGCCAGTATTCAGCGCATTCAGCATAGCTTTCACATTTTTGCGATCAATCAACGTTCGGTTGGAACGCGAACGGCCTTGATATTGAAAATAGTCAAAACAGGGATTGTTATTTGGACGGTAAACGCCCATACCTGATTTTTTAATACCAAACGCTCTTGCGCCTAACTCTAGGTTCATAGAATGAACGGCAAGCATTAAAGCACCTTTGCCCTGTTTTTCTAGAGCTTCGATGTGTTCCATCCCCTTGATCGTCACGTGTTTGTTGACACGATTATCAGACCAAAACCAAGCCATTGCGGTTTCAAATAGTGCAATACCCGCGTTGTCGATATTGTCTTTTAAAATTGCTTCACGCTCTTGAGCACTCATATCGGGAAAACACAGCTCTAAATTACGTTTGATCGTGACTTGACGCTTTTTCATCAGTCGCATAGCAATACGACCAATTCCGCTTCCTAGCGATAGCTGTACACGAAAGGGAAGAAGGCTAAGAAGATACATGATCCCTATGATGATCAATGTACCCCAATAGCGAGGAGCCAGAAATTCTGCCTTGAATTTTGGTGTATTTTGCTTATTCATGAATGTGTCATCAGACGAAACTCGCCTATAAAATCCTTAAAAACAACGATAAATGAAAGTAACTTTTATCATTGAGTGTGCTTATTATAGAAACTAAAGCGCGCGGATTTTATGGTTGTTCGACACAGGACACAATAAGAACTTTCTGATCTTGCGGTTGTCCGTAGCAAGTTAGACAAAAAAGAGGTGATTTCGCTCGAATCGCAACAAAAACACCACACATAATGCTTACAACGTGCGGCATATGGCTAACTGACTTTTAATACCGAAGCATCCAATATCCCCTTCTCAACCAAATCTGTAAGGATGACTTTAGTTTTTTCTCTGAACAGATCGCGTAGCAATCTCACTGTTGGCGTAATTGATTGACGGCTCGGGCAAATCAACCACAGTTCTGTCGGAGTGGGTTTATATGCACTCATGACATTGACGACATTTCCTGTAAGCAAATCTTGCGACATATCCAAACAAGACTTTATCGCTAAGCCCT
The DNA here is from genome assembly GCF_000400365.1 of Vibrio jasicida CAIM 1864 = LMG 25398. Classification (GTDB taxonomy): domain Bacteria; phylum Pseudomonadota; class Gammaproteobacteria; order Enterobacterales; family Vibrionaceae; genus Vibrio; species Vibrio jasicida. Next base: position 48,789 of record NZ_BAOG01000045.1, read on the forward strand.
TTCCAGAAACACACCAACGCCTAACGAGATCGCCATCATTGGAAGCGCGATTACCTTTGAGTTTAATTTTGTGCTCGTTATAACCATCATTAAATCCCCACACGTCCTGCAATGTATCGTGCAGTTGGTACAGCAAACCATTGTGTTCGATTAAGTCTCGCGGAGTCTTTGGTGCGCCGTGCTCTACAAGGTATTCAGGGGTTGCGCACAATAGCCTAGGCACATTGCAAATTTTAAAGCCGTACATGTTGGAGTCTGTTGGTGCTCCATAGCGCAGCGCCATGTCTACCGAGTCTCGGTAAAAGTCCACGTTACTGTCGCTGATGTTGCTTCTCAACGTGACCTTTGGATAGCTATCCATAAATTCATCGAGCCAAGGTGTGACTAAATTTCGCCCTAAATCGGAAGAGAGCGCGATTCGAACTTCTCCATCGATAATATCCAGATCTTCACGCATATTCTGTTTCGCGTGTTCTAACATTTCTAGCGCTTTTTCACACTGAGGAAGGTAACGCTCACCCGCACTGGATAAACGCAAATGACGTGTAGTTCGAACAAATAATTCTGCCCCTAAGGAGGCTTCAACTCTCTTCACCGCCGCGCTGGCAGTTGCCGTTCTCATGTCTAACGCCGTCGCAGCTCCTGTGATGCTACGAAACTCTGCAACTTTGAGCACGACTTGAAGATCTTCAAGCAACATATTATCTAATCCTATTTGATAATCTTCGAAAAATTATGCGGTTTGAGCTAGGTTATTATGCTGCATCCGAACAGGAAGGAAAGAGGAAAAATAAAACCATATAAATTTACGCCAGCCAGCACACAATCACGATCGTTCTTCAAATCTGTGAAAAACACTGGCTTTCGTAATAAGCGCCATTTGTTTTTCCCTGCACGCAAGTGTACAGTCTCGCCTATCTTAGGTGATGCCAATCTTTTGCTTTAATTGGAATAATAATGAATCTCGACACCTTGCTCGCTTTTGGCGGTATTGTTTTCTTCCTTGCTGTCATTCCCGGTCCCAATGCTTTGCTGATTTTATTTACTGCACTCACGCAAAGCCGCCGTTTCGCGATCGCCAATATCCTCGGTGTTGCGCTTGGTTTTTTAATCCATGCGTTTGTTTCCGCAAAAGGATTGAGCTTGCTGCTCTCTCAGTCTGCACTTGCATTCAACATTCTAAAATGGATGGGCGTAGCGTATTTGATTTGGCTTGGTATCAATAACCTCAAAAGTGGCTTTAAGCTCGCAGACAAAAAATTGAAATTCGACCGTAAGATTGAAAAGCACACCTTGAAGCAAGCATTCGTTAAAGGCCTTCTGACAAATTTACTCAACCCGAAAATCGTCCTTTTTTACTTGTCTATCTTTCCGCAATTTGTCAAACCAGAACATATTCTAGAGCAGAGCATGATGCTAGGTGCGTTACAGGCAAGCATTGTGGCAAGCTGGTTCTTGTTTGTGATTTTCTTCGCGACAAAAGTAAAGGCGACACTGACCTCTCCTAAAACCAGTAAATGGCTTAATTACGTCAGCGGCGGTTTGTTTATTTTCTTCGGAATTAGTTTGGCCAATACCCGCTTCTAGGTAATCTAATCAAACGCAACACTCGCTTTAGGGCGTGTTTGTGTTTGCTCGCTTCTAACCGAAGAACGCCGCTAACAGCAAGATAACCACAAACAACAAAGCCATTAACCCTAATAAATAGGACAGTTTTCCCGTGCCACCTTTCGGTGTTTGATTGCAACATCCCATCATATTCTCCTACTTCTGTTTCATTCGAGTCGCACTCAATCTAGACCTTCCCCTAAGGGCAGAGTCAAACAATGGTGTATTTTCATCAAATTTCTAGGTTTCTGGTAATAATTAAATCGCTATAAATACCTTTACTTATATGCATTTTTTGATTCAATCTTGCGTTTTTTAAACAACGCAATCGATTATATTGATTACGAATAAACCACTGAGATTTCGGTTCATTTTTGAGTAAATACATACCATTTTTGGCTATATACCCGCTGATTCTCACAGACCTACAATACGCTCGTCTTACTTGTAGCACGCGGGTTCTACAACCCAAACGCGTGGCTCAATCACTAAAGGTATCGAATGAGCAATATCGCCAAATCCGCCGTCAAACTCAGTGTCTTTTCTGTCATCATGATTACGGTTACGTCCGTCGACAGCATAAGGAACATTCCGGGTGCCGCCTTATTTGGTAGTCACGCAATTTCTTTCTTCTTGTTGGCTGGATTGTGCTTTTTCGTCCCGACAGCTTTAGTATGCGCAGAATTGAGCACCACTTATCCGCAGCAAGGTGGCGTATATTTATGGGGTAAGGAGACCATTGGGCCAAACTTCGGGTTTGCTACCGTGTGGTATCAATATGCGGAAAATATTGTTTATTACCCGCCACTGATTTCGTTCATTGTCGCCACAGGGGCATATCCATTCTTCCCTGAACTAGCACAAAACAACATTTTTATGCTGGTGATGATTAACGTGATTTTCTGGGCACTAACCTTGGTGAACATCTTTGGGTTACGTTTATCATCAATCATCACCAATGTTTTCGGTACTTTAGGACTTATCTTCCCTATTCTTCTGATCATCGGTCTTGGGGGCTATTGGGCCTACACAAACCCTAGTGAGTCGCATATTTCACTGCGTCACGCATCAGATTGGTTACCCGATTTTTCACAAGATGGCATTGGGGCTGGCTTTACTGCCGTGGTATTGTCATTAACCGGCTTGGAGATCACCACATCATACGCCAGTGAAGTCGACAATCCGCAAAAGACCTATCCAAAAGCATTGATTTTCTCTACTGCTCTCATCTTGGTGTCCTTAACAGCATGCTCACTGTCTATCTCTTCCGTTGTATCGAGTGATCATTCAAGCTTGAGTGAAGGTGTCATTCTGGCCTTTAAGGCTTTCTTTGATGACTTGAACCTGTCCTTCATGCTGCCAGTTATCGCACTCGCCATTGTCTTCGGTAGCCTAGCAAGCTTGAACAACTGGATCATCGCGCCGACAAAAAGTTTGCATGTGGCGGCAAAAGATCACTTCATGCCGATGGCGTTATCTAAGGAAAACAAAAACCAAGCGCCCGTTCCTCTGCTACTGCTGCAAGGTGCGATTGTCAGTGTTCTTTCACTGGTGTTCATCTTGGTGCCAAACGTCAATCAAGGCATGTGGTTGCTGAATATTCTGATGACACAACTTTACATGGTGATGTACATTTGTATTTTCGTCAGCTTTTTGGTTTCTCGTCGTAAGCACGCCGACATTGAACGCCCATTCCGAGTGCCTGGTGGGAAATTAGGGATGATGTTAGTCGCCACTTTAGGTTTGATTAGTTGCATGGTAACTATTTTTGTTTCTTTCGACGTGCCTGCTGGCATCAGTGAGAAGACTGGAGCCTACGCGCTTATCCTAGGCTTTATAGCATTCAGCTTACCTGCCTTGGCTGCTGTGATGTACCGAAATCGTAAACACCGTCGACAAGTAGAGCTCATTGAGGCAATGGCAAATTAATGTGAATCAACCGCCTCAATCAATCAGAAGTAAGTAACAAAAAAGCCGCAGCACATAACGTGTTGCGGCTTTTTGCTGTTTCATTCTGCCGTTTAATGCCCGGCAGTTTTAGAAAGTAAGTTAACAATCATCACACCGGTGAGAATAAAGCTGATCCCAACGATCGCCGCTAGGTCGAGTTTTTGCCCGTAAAGGAAATAACCTACAGCAGCAACCAAAACAATACCTGCTCCACTCCAAATCGCATATACGATACCAACAGGCATGCTTTTCACTGTTACAGACAGTAGGAAGAAAGCAATCCCGTAACCAATAATGACAATGGTGCTCGGCATCATTTTGGTGAACTGTTCAGTTTTAGGGATTGAAGAAGTAGCAATCACCTCACATACGATAGCGATAGACAAAGCAACCAGTGGAGGCATAGAAACAAGCATTTTGAACATAAGGCAATCAACGCTCAATAAAACCTGAACTCGATGACATATCGAGTCTCTGAGCGGCGCATTATAATCAAAATCCTTTGATTAGCTATAAAAAGTGATACAAATCACATTTACGTGGACGTAATAATCAAACCTAAAAGTCATTATCTTCTAAATTGATGACACAGCTAGAGCCACTACGAGCAACAAGTAAAGATTCTGGGTCCGCGTAAACAATGTTGTTCAGCCCCAACTTTTGCATATCATCGATATGGTACGTCCACGCAGCATCGTCAGTATCACAGCCGGCTTTTTGCAACTTTTCACGCTTGTTTATATGGCCATACATTGTGATTTTAGGGTTAACATCGACCAAAGCAAAAAATGCGTCTTCTTGTTGACGCCATAGACTGAGCGATTCGTGCCACTGCTCAAGTTCTTGCTTATCAAACCCGTCTTGCAACCACTCATCGCTCATCGCTCCGCCAAACCACAAAATCTCGGAACCCTTCATGACAAGTGTACTTGGTGCAGCGGTCAAAACGTAGTTTGCACAAGCCGACGCACAAACACCATTGACGATAAGATGTATCTGATTGTTATACAACCAACGTCCAAGCTCCATGGCCGGACGATACTCACCGGAGTCACTGTCAATCATTAATGCAACAACGCCATTTGGCTGAACATTGGCAAGATCAATCACTTGAGCGACTTTTTCTGCAGTGATTTCACCGTTAAAATACAAGGTTCGACCTTCGATATGTACCTCTTCAGACAAACTGCACCCAAACAAGCTCACGACCAACCCCGCTGCTAGACACTTATTCATGCATCCTCCATGATCCTAGTTCCAAAAATTGGTTAATCAACTAGAAATGAGTATTAGACACATTGCATATGTAGTTCGTAAAAAGTGGCATAATTTTGACCGATGTCAAAATATGCACACTAGCGCTTATTAATTTCAATCTTAACGATGAAGAAATAGAGTGATTGAGGTGCGTGGACGGATGACACTTAGCGGAGGGTCCCAGAAGATTCCCAAACCATTATTGTCGTCTCTACTCCGTTATGATTCGCTTTGTGTAAAGGACGAAAACCATGCCTAACATATAAGGCTTGGTTATGTGCTTCACATTGTAAGAAAAGCTTTGCGATACCAAGTTGAAGTACATGGTTTTGAGCGTGAGTGACAAGCGCTGCTGCATAACCTTTTCCTCTTGATGAGAACTCCACATACACGCCACCTAACCAATGTTCATACTCTGGAAAATGAACATTTTCACGAATTTTTAACTCCGCCACAGCAGCAAGCTTGTTGTACTCATCATGAAGAACAAAGGCCAAAGGAAATTCACGTCGACTGTTGGCTTTGAGTAAAACCTTTTCTTGAACTTGTGAAGGCGTAACACCCGGAACTGTGTACGCCCACTCATCAAAATACCACTGAGCAATAATGCTAGTTTCATGAGGGAAATCAGCAAGAAAATGGATGTTAGAATTCGGCCCTGACACTAGTGGCTACCACCCACACTGCTCTCGACAACCTTTGCTTCATTGCCGACATCAACTTGGTTTGTATTAAACTCAGGTTGCTGAGCAAGTTCAAAGTATATGTACATATCGATAGGCTCGGGTGTGTTGAGCAGCATCTTGCCGACTTCTCGCTGAAAATGACCATAATTACCAAGCTCTTCCGTTAAACCCAGTCGTTCATAACTGACTAAGTTCGCAAACATGCCATAAGCGTATTGATACCTCGTAGCATCCGCATGCTTTTCATGACCGAGTTGATTTAACGCTTGGTCAATTTCTTCTGGCGAGTAAGCTTCCTTATCGCCAAACTCTTTCAGCAAGAGAGTTGGTACCTGATGCGCAATACTCTGAATCGTCTCTTTCTTTTTAAACATACCGAACATGATGTCCTCCACTGACGATGATGACCCAAACAACGCACTTAAAGCACGCGTCGGTCAGCTGATTAAGGTATTTATTAGTATCACAGCTCAAGAATCATACTAACTTGATATCATAATAACCTACAAATGCTAGCCGACACGTTGCAGTAAGATGTAATCAGAAACCTTGCCGCAATCACAATTGGTCGTTCACTTAATCGGATATTCAATACGCTTTCGTTAAGCGTTATCGTCATCCGATTCCCATTATCAATAGAATCTAAAAAGTGTTTTGCAATCCTTCTTGCTTATCACAATCGCTTTATCTCATTACACTAAAATTCATTGGTCAGAGCACAAATAAGGAGCAAACCGTGACCTATTATTCTGTACTAGATGTAACCCCTACCAGCCAAGACTGGGTACCCGCTTATGTAAACGTTTCAAACGATTTAGTTGAGAAACACGGTGGCAACTACATTGCACGTACTAATGTTCATGAACGGTTGGAAGGAACGGGAGACTCACCAGCCCTTCGAATCATGATCGAATGGCCATCTCGGCAGGCTGCGCTCAATTTTATGAATGACCCAGATTATATTCCGCATCTTAAAGCTCGTACCGAAGGCTCGGTCAGTAATCATTATCTAATTGAAGGTAATGACCAACTTGCTTAGCTATTACGCCCAGTTAACCACTGGGCATTTTGTTTTATTGGGCAAAAGAAATCTTGTGCAAAGTCACATTTCGTATCGACATCCGTAAGCAATTGCGTTAGCTTTAGATGTATAGACGTCTAAAAAGTGAAGCTTAGGGAGAGAAAGCCGTGCCAATTAGAATTCCAGATCAGTTACCCGCTAGCGATGTATTAAGGACAGAGAACATCTTTGTGATGAGCGAGAGTCGAGCGGCAAGTCAGGAAATCCGTCCATTGCGAGTGCTTATCCTCAATTTAATGCCAAAAAAAATTGAGACCGAAACTCAGTTTCTTCGCCTACTTTCAAACAGCCCTCTGCAAGTAAATGTCGAGCTACTGCGTATCGATAATCGTCCAAGTAAGAACACACCAACTGAGCATCTTGATACCTTCTACCGTCAATTTGAAATGGTAAAAGGTAAAAATTTCGATGGCATGATCATTACTGGGGCGCCACTCGGTTTGGTCCAATTTGAAGATGTCATTTATTGGGACCACTTAAAAACCATCATGGAATGGGCAAAAGACCACGTGACCTCCACACTGTATGTGTGTTGGGCAGCACAAGCAGGTTTAAAACTGCTTTACGATTTACCCAAAAAAACCCGCAAAGAAAAATTATCTGGGGTTTATCATCATAAAATTCACAACCCTTACCACCCAGTTCTGCGTGGTTTTGACGATACTTTCTTGGCGCCACATTCTCGTTATGCTGATTTCTCACGAGAGTTCTTAGAAGAACATACCGATCTCGATATTCTAGCCACGTCTGATGTTGCGGGTGTTTACCTTGCAACAACCAAAGACAAACGTAACGTCTTTGTCACTGGTCATCCTGAATACGACTCTCATACGTTACATAATGAGTACATTCGTGATTTAGGTGAAGACATGGAGCCCGCTATTCCTGTTAATTATTACCCGAACAACAATCCGGATAACGGCCCTGTCGCAAGTTGGCGTAGCCATGGTCACCTGCTTTTCTCAAACTGGCTAAACTACTGCGTTTATCAACAAACTCCTTACGACCTGGACCATTTCAGCGAAGCCGCCTTTACCAAAGACGATTAATTCACTCGTAGAGATTGTGAACCAAGCCGCCAACTGGCGGCTTTTTCATACGAGTTTGCAAACCTGATCGCATTGTGTTTTTTCCTCATTAGGCTTTTGCACTGTAATTCATATCATGCTGAAAGAATTAGGGATGTGGGAAAGACAAATGAAGATCATAAAACTCAGCGCTCTTATACTGGCGACTCAGTTTAGCCTGCTCGGTTGTGTGACCGTGAATGAAGATGGTAATAGTCCAGTTGTAAAAGCCGACCCGGTCGCCATGGCTGAGTCTCGTATCGCACTTGGTTTGGGATACCTAGACGGTGGCAACATGATCCGAGCACATGATAACTTCCAACAAGCCCTCACCCACGCTCCAAGCTACTACCGTGCTCAACTTTCTATGGCTCATTATTACGAAACGGTTGGTGAAGACAAAAAAGCAGAAGAGATGTACAAACGTTCTCTGCGACAACATTCCAAAAACGGTAACGTACTTAATAACTACGGCACATTCTTATGCAAGCAAGGAAGTTTTGAGAAAGCGGATAAAATGTTCAACCGCGCCATTGAACAGCCTTATTACTTCCTTATCCCTGCTAGTTATGAGAATGCTGGCTTTTGCGCACTCAAATCCGACAATACAGAAAGAGCAAAATACTATTTCACGCGCGCTATTGATCATGACCCTCACCGTCCAAAATCCATTCTCCAGTTAGCAAAGTTAGAAATAGAAAGCGGCAACTACACAGATGCACGCATTCGCCTTATGCGCTTTAATCAAATGTATGGGGTCAAAAAACCTTCCCTTCGTTTAATGGTTGAACTTGAAGGCGCAGCAGGTAATGAAGCACTTAAAAAGAAATACCAAACACAGCTCAATCGAATGTCTTAACTGTTGAACTTCAGCACGCCACTTGGTATTCAGAAACAAAGAATACCAAGTGTTCCTTACTCCGTTTTATTCTTCGTTTATTTCTGCTCAGGGTAATGTAGGTACTGTAAGCTATTATTTAAAAACGGATTTTTAGTTAAAGCTAATTTAGCACACCCCTATATCTGACGTTTTATATGATGCCAATCACACTTGATTGCATATTTGTTGCACAATCAGACTCAAAATTTATACATTCAAGTAGCTTATATAAGGATTAATAAAAACAAATAGAACCATATACCCTAGTAACCTCAAAATGCTTGGCTCAGCGAGATTGACTCGGGTATATATCACAGATGTAAGGACACGTTATGTTGAAGTATAAACAAGCAGCGTTATTAACCGCCCTCCCTATTGCACTGCTAGGTTGCGGTGGCGGCGGAGGTGACAGCACAAGTTCCGCGACGAGCAATGGTCTTTCTTGGTCTGCTGGTGATTTCTCGCAGACAGCAGCCAACTTAGCCAATAAATGCAGCGTAGCAAGAACGGGCACCGACCCGTATACCGGAAAAAATTACCCAGATAAAGCAGGCTCAACCCTGTATGAAAAGATGTTCCTTCGAGCATTTAGTAACGATACCTACCTTTGGTATGACGAAATCCCAGACAATAATCCAAACAATTATCCGTCTGTCGTCAACTACTTTGATTCACTCGTCACATCATCGACCACAGCAAGCGGCCAAAAGAAAGATCGTTTTCATTTCACACGTTCATACGACGAGGTGATGAAATCTCAACAAGCTGGTCTTGTTGCTGGTTTCGGTTTCAACTGGAAATTCGTTAATAGTTACGCGCCTCGAGAGGTGCTTATTTCTTACACAGAGGATGGTTCACCAGCATCACTCAATGGCGTTGAGCGTGGAGACAAGCTATTAAAAATTAACAGCGTGGATGTCGTTAATACCTCTTCCCAAGCAGAAGTGGATCTCATTAACCAAGCATTGTTCAACCCAGAGTTAGGACGTAATTACACGTTTACCTTTGAAGCGGTTAATGGCGGTATGAAGATCATTACACTCACCTCTTCTGATGTGGCAACAAGCCCTGTACGTAATGTAAAAGTTATCGACAACAACGGAACAAAAGTCGGCTACATGCAATACAACGCATTTGAAGTCACGGCACAGCAACCGCTTATCAATGCATTCAACCAGCTTTCAGCCCAAAATGTGGACGAAATCGTCATGGACTTGCGCTACAACGGCGGTGGCTTGATTTGGCAATCAGCGCAAGTCGGTTACATGCTGGCGGGTTCTCATCCAAACGCGACGTTTGGCGAGTTAATCTATAACGACAAGATCATGAACTCTGGCCAGGTACGAGATAACGTTTACAATTTCGTCGATAAAGAAATCAACTGGGCAACAGGAACGCTCACTAACAACCCTCTACCGACGCTTAGTGCAGAGCGCGTATATGTCTTAACGACGGATAACACTGCGTCTTCAAGCGAACTGCTAATCAACGGCTTGCGTGGTATCGACGTTGACGTTATTCAAATTGGCACAACGACAACAGGTAAACCTTACGGCTTCTCACCTCAGCAGAACTGCGGTAACGTGTATTACACCATTCAATTTAAATCTTCGAATGACAAAGGCTTTGGTGATTTTGCCGATGGGTTTACTCCTACGGCAAAAAATCTTGTATCGTCTAACATTGGTATAGATGACAAAGTGGAAGGTTGTGTAGTGGCAGATGACTTAACCAAACCATTGGGTGATCCATCCGAAGGTATGCTGTCTGCAGCGCTAAACTACATGACAACGGGGGGAACTTGTCCTCCAGCACCTGCAATGGCTCGCTCATATCAAGCAATGCCGAGACTAGGTGGCACTCCACTGACTCAAGAAATTGACCCACTTCGACAAGAGGCGATTCATGTCAAAATTAACTAAAACAATGATCTTACTCACTGGAGCTGGACTTAGCCTTGTACTGATGGGGTGTTCAACATCAAGCAACAGTGATGCAGTTAATGCGTTAAGTATTAAAACCTCCGCAGATACCGTGAGCGAAATCCAAAGTGCAATTAACACGATTCAAGGAACACAAGCACCGACGAAGATCGCATCGAATACCTTTGAGACGAACTCACACTTATTGATCGTGTCGGGGCAATTAATGGAAAAGCACAACATGCCATTAAACGGAGCAGAAACTGAGTTGCCCGATCAATATACCCTACAGTTACGCGGAGAAGATTGCGGGGTTTACTACGAGAAGGACGATAAATTTGTCCCTCTCACGAATATTCAATGTAGACCGAATCCAATTCAGGATTAATGAAAAAGCGCGCCGTCACTTTATCCAAAAGAACGGCGCGCTTCTTTTATTATCTATTGATTGCTCAATTTCTTTCTATAAGAAGTGGAACGTCAAGTTACCCGTGATGCTGCTTACTGTATCACTGTCTCCATCAATATCCACCCCAAAGGCTTGATAACTGGCACCGACAGAAATGTTGTCTAACAAGAAGTATTCCGCGCCAACACCATACATGTAAGAGACACCATCGTCTTTGTCCAAGTTGCTAAGGTTACCATTGTATTCGACGTTAAATGCGTTGATACCACCCTTCGCGTAAACGTGCAGAGGACCAAAATCGATACTTGGTTTAGCTGCTAGATAAAATGACGAGAAGTCCACATCGCCTCGATTACCGCCTAAATTCAAGTCAACTTGGCCGTGATTAAAATAACCTACTTCAATGCCGATCAGTGGCAAGATCCCCGTCCCTACATGAATGCCGTAGGTCGTGTCGTTTTCACTGTCTATGTCTGATTGACCAATTTGACCACCAGCATATAGCCAAGAGTCAGCAAGTGCTGATGTTGAGCATAGCGCCAAAGCCAATAACGAGAGTTTTGTTTTCATAGTTATACCTTTCCTGTTCGATTCCTGAACGGAACATCACGCGAACTGCATCGCGTTCCTTATGTAGCTAGCTAAATACTATATGCGAAAGTTTGATGGTTTTAAGACCGAGAAATGAATAATTTATGCTCAATATTGATTTGTGTGATTTACAGACAAAAAAACACCGGCGCGTTGCCGGTGTTTATCAAATAAATCTTCGAAATGTTCGACGATTATAGGAAGTGCAACGTCGCGTTTAGAGAGAACGTACCGATGTCGTCTTTACCTGCTGTGTAGTTCATGTAGCTTGCGCCAACAGACATTGGACCGAAAATGAAGTATTCAGCGCCGACACCGTACATTAGATCCACATCATCATCGTCTTTACCGCCAGACACTTTCTTATCCCACTGGTGGATACCACCTTTCGCGTAAACGTGCAGTGGACCGAAGTCGATGCTTGGCTTAAGCGCTGCGTAGTAAGAAGTCAGCTTAGTTTCGTGACCTGCGATCTTGAATTCACCGTGCTGAGTAACACCCGCTTCGATACCGATGATAGGCAGAATACCTGTACCTACGTGTACAGAGTATGAAGTGTCAGTCTCGCCTTTGAAGTCAGACTGACCTACAGAAGCACCACCATAAATCCATGAATCTGCCATTGCTGCAGAAGAAGCACTTAGAAGTGCCACTGCCAATAGAGTTTTCTTCATCATCAACCTTTACTCTTTATAATTACCCACTCCTGCACCGTCGCAGAGGTTGGTACTGCAAACACAAGGGAGGCGAATCATTGCCTCCCTTGTGACTTAAAATAACTTGTGAACAATTCTTAGCAAATACTATACCAACAGCGACCTAAACTGGACAAACCATTGATAAGTCGATGAACCTCACAAGAAAAACTGCCGCTATTGTACTTAGCGTTTAGCAAGCATCAATCGCATTTTTGACTCGTTTATCAGAAACCGGATACGGAGTGCCTAATTGTTGAGCAAAAAGGCTTACTCGAAGCTCTTCGATCATCCAACGCACTTCTTTCACGTTTTCTGGAATCACCATGCCTTTCGGAATCTTATTAAGTAGTTCTTTGTAATCACTCGCCACTGACTCGATTCTCAACATGTGTAAACGGTCTTTGTTTGGATCGATCGGTAGCTTCTCCATACGACGTTCAATGGCACGCATGTAACGCAGAATGTCCGGAAGACGCTTCCAACCACACTCTGTTGCGAAGCCTTTGAAAATCAAACCTTCCACTTGCGCTTTAATGTCAGATAACGCAAATGCCATGGTGAAATCCACTTTGCCTTTCAACTTTTTGTTGATATTGAAAGCCGTCGTCAGAATGGTTTCGACTTGTTGTGCAATATCCACAACTGTGTCACCCAGCTCTGCACGAACGTGTTCTTTCAGCGCATCAAACTTCTCAGGCTCCCAAACCAAACCGCCCTGCTCTTCGATAAGCTTATCGACACCACACGCGATACAGTCATCAATCAGATCCAACACTTTACCGTAAGGGTTAAAGTACAGACCCAACTTCGATTTGTTCGGTAAGTTGGAGTGCAGATATTTGATTGGCGACAGCACGTTTAACAAGATCAGACGACGCTGACCCGCTTGCATAGCCGTCACCTGTTCGTATTCAGTTTCGTACAGTTTGATTTCTACACTGTCTTTGGAATCCACAATCGCCGGGTACGCTTTAACGTCGTAACCACCGCGTTTTTGTTGATATACCTTAGGCAGCTCACCAAAGCTCCAAGTATGTAAGCCTTGCTGCTCAATGTCATCATCGGCGACTTTAGACAGCGTTTCTTGAACTTTGTCTTTCAGGCTTTCTTTCAACGCATGAAGGTCGCTATTTTCCTTCAACTTGCGATTTCTATGGTCAACCGCGCGGAAAGTCACCTTCAAGTGCTCAGGAATTTGATCCATATTCCAATCTTCGCGCAGAACTTCCACACCAGTCATTCGACGAAGCTCTTTTTCAAGCGAATCTAATAAAGGTGCTTCCATTGGCGTCGAGCGAGCTAAGAAAGCATCAGCATAGTTTGGTGCAGGAACAAAGTTTTTACGAATCGTCTTCGGCAGCGATTTAATCAAGCTCACCACAAGCTCATGGCGCAGACCAGGGATCTGCCAGTCAAAGCCCGCAGGCTCAACTTGGTTAAGGATCGGCAGCGGTAAGTGTACCGTCACACCATCGCTGTCTTCGCCCGGTTCAAACTGGTAGCTCAGCTTAAGTTTTAGGTTGTTTTGGTGCCAGAAGTTCGGGTAATCCAAATCGGTTACGTGGCTAGCATCGCCTTTGAACAGCATCTCTTTCTCGAAGTTCAGCAGCTCTTTGTTCTCTTTCGATGCCTTCTTCCACCATGTATCGAAGTGCTTACCAGAAACGACTTCCGTACCCACACGTTGGTCATAGAAATCAAACAACTCATCATCGTCCACCAAAATATCGCGGCGACGAGATTTATGCTCAAGCTCTTCCACCTCTTGCAGAAGTTTGCGGTTTTGCTTAAAGAACGCGTGTTTGGTATCCCATTCGCCTTCTACCAACGCGCTACGGATAAAGATCTCACGGCTCACCGTTGGATCGATACTTCCGTAGTTCACCAAACGGTTAGGAACAATCGGTACCCCGTAAAGCATCACTTTTTCGTGTGCCAAGACTGCTGCGCGTTTCTTCGACCAATGTGGCTCGCTGTAGCTACGTTTAATCAGGTGCTTCGCTAATGGTTCAATCCACTCTGGCTGAATCTTAGCGATGATGCGACCCCAAAGTTTTGAGGTTTCCACCAGTTCAGCAGACATGATCCACTTAGGCTGTTTCTTGAATAGACCTGATGCAGGGAAGATATGGAAACGAGCGTTACGCGCACCTTGATATTCATTCTTCTCTTGGTCTTTCATACCGATGTGCGACAACAAACCCACAAGAATAGAACTATGAACGCCATGGTAAGACGCAGGCTCATCGTTGAGTTTGAACTCCATTTCACGCATGGATTGGTGAATTTGGAAGTACACATCTTGCCACTCACGAACGCGCAAGTAGTTCAAGTAATCTTGCTTACACTGTTTGCGGAATTGGTTGCCCGTCAGCGCTTTTTGTTGCTTCTGGATGTAGTCCCACAAGTTCACCAACGTCAGGAAGTCTGATTCTTCATGGAAGAAGCGTTTGTGTTTGTCATCTGATGATTGCTGCTTGTCACTTGGACGCTCACGCGGGTCCTGAATCGACAATGCCGCTGCGATAACCATGACTTCTTTCAGCGCGCCTTGTTTTGGAGCTTCCAATACCATACGCGCTAAACGTGGGTCGATTGGAAGGCGGGCAAGTTGACGGCCAATACTGGTCAGGCGTTTCTTATTACCTTGAGAATCGGACGGTTTCGCTTCTGCGTTAATCGCACCAAGCTCTTCCAGCAAACGAACACCGTCTTGGATGTTACGTTTGTCTGGCGCTTCCACAAACGGGAAGGCTTGAATATCGCCCAAACCAAGTGCGGTCATCTGCAAGATAACCGACGCTAGGTTAGTACGCAGGATCTCAGGATCGGTAAACTCCGGGCGTGACTCAAAATCTTTCTCTGAGTACAGACGGATACAGATACCCTCTTCCACACGACCACAACGACCTTTACGCTGGTTCGCACTCGCCTGAGAAACTGGCTCGATTGGAAGACGCTGAACCTTAGTACGGTAACTGTATCGGCTAATACGCGCCGTACCTGGGTCGATAACGTACTTGATGCCCGGAACCGTCAACGAGGTTTCTGCTACGTTGGTTGCCAGTACAATGCGGCGACCAACATGAGGTTGGAAAATCTTGTTTTGCTCACCCGCCGACAAACGCGCGTAAAGCGGCACAATTTCTGTGCTCTTCAGGTTACGTTTAGACAATGCATCAGCGGTATCACGGATTTCACGCTCACCGTTCATGAAGATCAGAATGTCACCTAAACCTTCATCGCACAGTTCGTCTACCGCTTCGAAGATACCTTCAAGTTGGTCACGATCATTATCGTCATCACCGCTTAGTGGGCGGTAACGCGTTTCTACTGGGTAAGTACGACCTGACACCTCAATGATTGGTGCGTTGTTGAAGTGTTTTGAAAAACGCTCTGGGTCAATGGTTGCCGACGTGATGATCACTTTCAAATCAGGACGACGTGGTAGCAACTCTTTCAAGTAACCCAAGATGAAATCGATGTTAAGGCTGCGCTCGTGCGCTTCATCGATAATGATGGTGTCGTATTGATTTAAGAAGCGGTCATGCTGAATTTCAGCCAGCAAAATACCGTCCGTCATCAATTTGATTTGGGTATTTTCAGAGATCTGATCGTTGAATCGAACCTTGTAGCCAACAAACTCACCAAGCTTGGTTTCCATCTCTTCGGCAATACGGTTCGCAACCGAACGTGCCGCAAGGCGACGAGGCTGAGTATGACCAATCAAACCGAATTTACCGCGACCAAGCTCAGCACAGATTTTTGGCAGCTGAGTGGTTTTACCTGAACCGGTCTCACCCGCAACGATAACCACTTGGTTTTCTTCGATCGCTTTCGCAATGTCGTCGCGTTTTTGGCTGACTGGCAGGATTTCAGGGTATTCAATCGTTGGTTTGTAGCTACTACGTTGCTCCACAACCATCATGGATTTGGCGATGTCTAATGCGATTTCATCAAACACAGCGTTACGCGCTGCGTCTTTTTTGATTTTGCTTGCACCAGAGATTCGTTTACTCAAGCGGAAGCGGTCACGCATCATGCACTGATTAAGTGCCTTGCGTAGTGACGCCGCGTTATTTACTTGAGCCTGAGGCGTAGCATTCTGAGAAGCTTGTGCTTGAGATGCATTAGCCTGCTTCGCTTTGGCATTTTGCGCACCATTTGACGGTGTCGATTGCTCTTCAGCGGGATTCTTTTTTGGGGGCTGTGACGAAGTCAAAGCGTTTCCTATTCTTTTCATTACATAAAACTGCGCGGATTGTAGCACATAAGGGCTAGAACAAGATAACGGAAAGCAGCTTCAAGCAGTCATTCAATTTTTTCGAACAACTTAAGCGAATCCATCGGGTTTTGAGTCGCTGGGCATTGCCTATAATGCATCACATAGCCGAAAGCACTTATTAAAGGAAATCCATATGTCTCGTGTACTAGCTCTTAAATCAAGCATCCTTGGCGATTACTCTCAATCAAACAAACTGGTTGAAGACTTCATCAAAAATGTAGACCAAGATAAGCTAACTGTTCGTGACTTAGCTGCAAATCCACTGCCAGTGTTAGACTTTTCAGTTGCGACAGCACTACGTGCAACAGAAGATCTTTCACAAGAGCAACAAACGGTGGTTGACCTATCTGATACCTTAATTGAAGAAATCAAAGCAGCAGATACTTTGGTTATCGCAGCACCAATGTACAACTTTACGATTCCAACTCAGCTTAAAAACTGGATTGATTTGATTGCTCGTGCAGGCGTGACATTCAAATACACAGAAAACGGCGTTCAAGGTCTGATTGAAGGGAAGAAAGCAATTGTAGTCACCACACGTGGCGGTCTTCATAAAGACTCACCAACCGACAGCATGACACCATACCTACGTACAGTATTGGGCTTTGTTGGTATTACGGATGTGGAGTTTGTTTACGCAGAAGCGCTAAACATGGGTGATGACGCAGCAGCGAAAGGCATTTCAGACGCGCAAAGCCAATTGGCAACCTTGGCGTAAGATTAAATAGAATTGAATACAAAAAAAGGGATTGGTTCGCGCCAATCCCTTTTTTATCGTTTTAAGTCAAAGCTGATCATGCTGTTGTAGCAGCTTTGCGCGCATTGTCCGCAACCTTTGCATTTGGCAGCGTCAATTTTAGGTTTGACATCATCTTGCCATTGCAAAGCATCATAAGGGCAACTGTCCTCGCAACTACCGCAATAACCGTATAAGTTTTCGCAGCTGTTCGAGATAGTTGCTATCAAGCCTGTAGACTCTGTTTGGTTAGAAAGTGCCAATGTAGGGCATGCCGACTTGCACGCACCGCATAAATCACATGCCGAGTAACTGATGTCTAACGCGGCAACGCCATCAACCATTTCAATGATTTGGCTTGGACATGCAGAAGCGCACTTACCACATCCATCACAAAGCCGAGTGAACATAGACTCTTCCACCGCATACGGCGGTCTCGCTTGAACACGAGGCTCTTGAGCTTGTTCCACTGGCGCGCGACGGAACGAAAACAGACGTCGCTTGCTTAGATCAACCGATTCAGACTGGCGCATCCGAGTAATCTCTCTTTACTGACACAACGACTTGGTATTGCTCACTCAAAGATTGAAGTAGTTCTTCAGTAAGGTTCGACAGTTTTGAGTAAGGCGCAAGAGTCACCGCTTTTTTGAAGCGCTTGTTGAAAAAACCAAACCACGTCATCAAGTGCTCGCGCAACATTTCAGCCGCCAGTTTTTGTTGATCAGTTTCAATCAACATGCCTAACACCATCAGCATCAAGCCGATCTGGTCTTCTGGCTCACGTTGGTCAGATTCCAAAGCAAAACCACAACGCTGCAAGAAGTAACGATATTCAATGGTTGATTCGCCAAACAACACTGCTTCTTTATCTAGATAAGCCGAACCCCAAGGTGGCGCTGGCATCTCACCAATACCGGCAAACATACGATCGTGCTCCATTTGCAATGCCTCTTCACTCTCGCTTTGAAAGCTGCGCAGCATGTCATTAAGCGCTTCGATTGGCGTATCAGTATTGCTCAACAACGTATCGAGATTTGCCGCTGGGTAATCTTTTGGTTGGTAGTAAAACAGTGCACCAAACAGCTTAAGAACGATGCTGGTATCTTGTGGTTCAAGTTGAGAAATTTGCATGAAGTACCTTTGATGACTGGTGTTTTTATTCTTCGATTAAGTAAAACGGAAAAGAGATGGGACGAACACTCGCCCCACTCTGCTAATTGTTATCAGTACAAATAATGGTTATCAGCACAAATAACGGTTATTAGTACAAACCAGATGTAAAGTGCATGCCGTAGAACACATTGCGACCTAGAATCTCTGCAACGAACAAGGCAACGAATGCCACGATAACTAGCAAGTTCTTCTGACGACCTTCTGCGGTAAACAACTCAGCGAATACCCAAAGAGCAGCAGCAACCACAAGCAACAACACATGACCAGCAACATAGCCAGACAGCATTGTGATTTGATCCAAGCCACTGTGAATCGCCGTTGAGATACCTGCGAAATAAATCGTCTGCATTACTGAGAACGCTAGGTTCAGCGCAATCAGGCTTGCACCAGCCCACATTAGGCGACGATTGGTTTTCTCAGCCGTCACGTCCAATACGTTGATAAGCGTGTAACCGAACATCAGACCCGAAGTCACGACCGTGAACCAAAACGCAACCGTGGTCATTGGTGAGTACCATGCTGGTACCGTTTCTATTTGGTAAACATTTGCCATCGCGAACATGAAAATCACGCCAACCGCGATAGACAACCAGTTCACAATTTTACGCACGCCTTCGCTGCCGATTTTTAGAATCGTTAGCAACCAGTACAAACCCGCTAGAGACAGAAAGCTTGCACCCGTTAAGATCTCGTTAGATAGCGCCGCACTACCAACACGGTTTAATGCGTTGAAGGCACGAAGTGGGCTACCTAAGTGAGTTGTTGAGAACAAGAAACCCAACCCCATCACAACCAAAATAGCAAAACGAGCGATGTTCATACGAGGTTCTGTCACGCGTGGTGGCTTACCGAATTTCTCGAACGCGTTAACCGTTAAGTGCGCGCCAACCGCTGTTTGAGCAAGAACCGTAAAGGCAACTAATGGTGCTTCGTATAACATTATTTCACCTCTCTTGGATTCTGTAGGAAACCAGTGCGGTCATTGGTTGGACGACCATTTGGATTTAGCTTCACGATCAGGTTCGGGCTCGTAATGCGAGAATCTGGCAGTGGTGCCACATCCGCGTTTGAACCGTATTTCGCGCGTAGCTCATCAATTGGACCAAACTCAATCGCACGCAATGGACAGCTATCAACACACACTGGCATTAAGCCTTCTGCGACACGTTCGTAACAGCCATCACACTTAGTCATGTGACCTTTTTCTTCGCTGTATTGAGGTGCGCCGTATGGGCATGCCATGTGACAAGATTTACAGCCGATACACACGCTTTCATCGACAACAACAAAGCCATCTTCTTCACGCTTGTGCATTGCACCTGATGGACAAACCTTGGTACACGCTGGGTTAGTACAGTGGTTACAAGAGATTGATAGGTAGTACGCGAACACGTTTTGACGGAACGCGCCGTTTTCTTCTGTCCAGTTGCCGCCTACGTATTCGTAAACACGACGGAAGTTGCGGTCGATACCCAGATCTTTGTTATCTTTACAAGAGAGCTGACATGTCTTGCAGCCAGTACATTTGCTTGAATCAATGTAAAAGCCATACTGCTTCGCTGTGCTCATTATTTAGCCCCCATTTTCTTAATTAGCGTCACTTCAACGAGGTTGGTATGGCTCGGGTTTGATTTTGCCAACGGGCTTGGACGTTGTGTCGTCAGCACGTTGATTGAACCCGCTTGGTCAACACCTTTACCATTTGGTGAGTACCATGCGCCCTCACCTAAGCCAACGATGTGTGGCATGATGCGTGGGGTTACTTTTACGCGAACGTTCATTTCACCGAACTTACTGCGCACGCTAACCAAGTCACCGTTGTCGATGTTGCGTGACGCTGCATCAATCGGGTTGATCCAAAGTTCCTGTGGTGCCGCTGCTTTTAGGATGTCGACGTTACCGTACGTAGAGTGCGCACGAGCTTTGTAGTGGAAACCCGTTAACTGAAGTGGGTACTCTTTACGATCAGGAGAATCCCAGCCATTAAACGTCGAAACGTATTCTGGTAATGGCTTGATTGATTCATCTTCGTCCAATTCCCATTCTTCGTTGATCTTCGCTAACGTCTCCGAGTAGATTTCAATCTTGCCCGATGGCGATGGTAGTGGGTTCGCTTCTGGGTCACGACGGAAGTCTTCGTATGCCACGTGTGGACGGTCGAATTGCTTCTTATAGATGCCCTGCTTTCTCATCTCATCGTAAGACGGCAAGTTTGGATCGTTGTTTTGTTTAACGGTCTGAGCGTACATCCATTGCAGCCACTCTTCTTGAGTGCGACCTTCAGTAAACTCATCAAACACGCCCATGCGCTTCGCCACACCAGACATAATGTCGTAGATAGGTTTGCATTCGAAACGAGGTTTAATCGCTTGGCTTGCAAAGATGAAGTAAGGCATTGATGCAGCTGCACCATCCATACAGAAATCCGATTGCTCTGACGTTGTGCAGTCTGGCAATACGATATCGGCATACTTCGCCGAAGACGTCATGTGGTTGTCGATCACCACAATCATTTCACACGCTTTTTCATCTTGAAGAATTTCGTGTGTGCGGTTGATGTCTGAGTGTTGGTTAATCAGACAGTTACCTGCGTAGTTCCAGATAAACTTGATGTTGTTTTGTAGCTTCTGAACGCCTTTAATGCCGTCGGTCAGATCTGTCATTTCCGTACCGCGGTAAATCGCGTCTGTCCAAAGGAACATTGGGATAGAAGCGCTGATCGGGTTTGGCACTTTCGGGAAGCGTTGGAATGGGTATGAGTGGTTACCTTCACGAGCACCAGTACCACCACCTTGCAAGCCAACTTGACCACGTAGCAATGACAACATCATTACCGCTTTACACGCTTGCTCACCATTTGCTGAGCGTTGTAAGCCCCAACCTTGGGTAATGTAAATGCGTTTAGCATCGCCAACTTCGCGTGCAAGTTTCAAAATCACATCAGCAGGAATACCGGTGATTGGCTGTGCCCACTCTGGGGTTTTCTCGATGCCATCTGGGCCAGTGCCCATAATATAATCTTTGTAGCTGCCGTTTTCTGGCGCTGATGCAGGAAGCGTTTTACGGTCGTAACCCACACAGTAACGGTCAAGGAAGTCTTGATCGACTTTATCTTCCGTAATCAATACATGGGCGATGGCTGCAATTAAAGCTGCATCTGTACCGTGCTTGATAGGAATCCATTGGTCTTCACGGCCTGCAGCAGTGTCAGTGTAACGAGGGTCGATACAAATCGTGCGAGTGTGACTGATGTTTTTCGCATCCACATAGTTGTGAACCTGACCACCACCCGACATACGGGTTTCCGCTGGGTTGTTACCAAACATCAGACATAGGTCTGCATTTTGAACATCGTCAATCGAGTTGTTATCAACGAACGAACCGTAGAAGTACTCCGACATACATTCGATGTTTGCTGCAGAGTAGTCACCGTAGTGATTTAGGTAACCACCACAAAGGTTCATCATACGAGCAACCAATGTCGCGCTCGGATCCCAACTCTTAGTTACTGTGCCACCAAGCGTACCTGTACCATAGTTTAGGTACACCGCATCGTTACCGTGGTCTTTAATTATGCGTTTTAGGTTATCACCAATGAGGTCAAAGGCTTCATCCCAAGTGATGCGTTTGAACTTACCTTCACCACGCTTACCAACGCGAAGAAGTGGGTATTTCAAACGGTCTGGCGAGTAAACACGGCGACGCATAGAGCGACCACGCAAACAAGCACGAACTTGGTGATTGTGGTTGTAAACATCATCACCCGTGTTGTCGGTTTCTACCCATTTGATTTCACCGTCGACCACGTGCATACGAAGCGGACAACGAGAACCACAGTTTACGGTACATGCCGACCAGACAATTTTTTCGTTTGGTTTTGCTGGTGTTTCTTTGGCAACCGCTTTAGTTGCAAACGGGAGAGAAAGCGCGTTTCCTGCTAACGCCAAAGCGCCAAGTGCAGAACCGCCCTTTAAAGCATCACGCCGAGTAATATTAAACTTACCATTTTGACTCATGGTTTTTTCCTAAATTACGTTTTTGAATTTGGTCGTGGCGCTTAATTAATGGCTTTAAGTGGGGAAAGAACACTCGTTAGAAATAAAAGACATAGAGATTGTATTTTCAAAATAGGCATTCATTGAAAATATCTAATTTCGCTTTAATTAATACACAGGGCAAATCAAAGCAACATTTCTACAAAACCATCAATTAAGCTAAACAGCACAAGCCTTGAGCAACTAAGGCATGGCCACCCTCCACTATTAATATCCTTGTAGATTTAAGGGGTGATAATCTTGACCACAGTCAATTATTAAAAAATACCAAATGCAATCTTATATTTCATTTCAGCGTTTTATATGAATGAAATATTAATAGGTCAGAGGTGTGTCAATTCAATTAAATATTAGAATGGTTTTTAAATTGAATGGATAATAAATACGAATGCAGAAGAATGGAAATAAGAATAATTACCAATTAACAGAAAATAAATAAGCCTCATGTCAAGATGAGGCTTATTCGTATTTGTTTTCAGCTGAGCTTAAAAATCGTACTGTAAGTAGATCGTATTGTAGTTACTACCGCCTTTGATGCGGCCAAACTGAGAAGCACTCTCGAAGATAGCACTACGGTGATGTAATGAGTAACCTACCCACATGTTTTCCCAATCTTTCTGGTTAAACAGATCGCCTACATTCACATCAAATGAGAAGTCGAGATAGTTCAGCAAATTACTTGCGGTGTAACCTTTCTCTTCCATCTCAGTACCTTCGATGTAGGTGATGTTATCGATGTAAGACATACCCTCTGCGACACCGAAACGCCATTTGGTCGGCCAATCAAAGGTGTAGTAAGCCTTAATCGCCATTACATACTCAGTACTGGACGATTGAACGTCAGATGACCAATGATGAACCAAACCTGGTGTTAGATAGATATCAATTGGGAAACCGAAGATTTCATCCGTCAATGGGTGTCCGTAGAATAATGAGGTGAGCTGGTTGTTGTACTCGTCCTTCTCGGCATTAAATTTGAAAATATCGCCAATATTGGAAGGCGTTGCCCAACCGTGTGCAACACGCAGATACGGACGGTTGCTCAACTCTGATTTACGAGCCTTCCCTTTGTCATTGAAGAAACCAAAGCCAACGAATACTTCACCCTGATAGCGGTCTTCAACAATTTGGCTGTTGTACGCTTCGCTGTCTAGACGAGTAATGCTCGTTTCGCCGAGTAGGTACAAATTAGAAATGACGTGGTATCGGGCTTTAATGCCTAAGTTCGCATCAATACCTGCACCAATTTTCTCGCCCGTTACTTCATCAAACGAGTAATAAGTACTGTTGAAATCGGCATCTTTATAACGAATGGTAAAAGAAGGTTCCAACTCCCAGTCGCCTAACTCATAGTTAGCCGCGATACGGTAGTTGGAATGAAATTGGAATTCGTCATCCGTCATCACTTCGAATTCGGCGCGCCAGTTCTCGTCAAAGTTGTAACGAATTTGGCCACCGAAGTCGACACGATCACCCTCAAAAGCGTTTTGAACCGATTTAGGTATGTCAACAAAGCGCAAGCGCATGATCGCACTCGCACGCCAATCTGAGTCCTCCTCATCATATAAGAACACACCACCTTCAAGGCCATCAATGTAAAGGTGCTCATTCTCAAAGAACATCATTGGCACAAACGTTCTTACCGTCGAGTCATCGTCAGCAGTATAAAAAGGAATCGCAGCAGTCCGGTACATCGCAGCAATGCCCCACTCTTGTTCAGCATGCTTCGACTCAGCAAATGCGGCTCCGTTTAGCAATAAGCCTGAGCAGGCTAGCGATGTTCCTAGTAGGTGTTTCATAACTCTCCTATGTCGCTGTAATTAGAGACAGTATTCAATCACAAAGAGTATATCTGACTTTATTCGTCTATCGGTTAAAAATTCCTACAGGACTACTTAACCTCGTTATAACCGCCCATATTTTAGGCGATTTATAAATTTGTTTTGAATTAACCTCAAATATTCAACCAATTGCACTTACGTATTTCTGGATTTTATCTTTAATCTGCAATCGCATTTTTGCTATGAATACATACACATAAGAAAATACAC
This sequence comes from Vibrio jasicida CAIM 1864 = LMG 25398, assembly GCF_000400365.1. Lineage (GTDB taxonomy): Bacteria > Pseudomonadota > Gammaproteobacteria > Enterobacterales > Vibrionaceae > Vibrio > Vibrio jasicida. The sequence continues at coordinate 73,238 of NZ_BAOG01000045.1, forward strand.
AATCATAATCAAAGGTTAATTATGCGAAACGTCACTTTATTATCGCTTGTCCCTTTCGCGTTTGCCTCGCAGGCAGCACAAATTGTGGAACACTCTCAAACTGAACTCTCTGAAGCACTCAATATTGCTGGTGGATCATCCTATATGCCAGCAAGTACCGAACTGAGTTATCAAAACATCAACCGAGTAGAAATAGGTCAACAAACGTTAGTTCGTAAGCAACAATTGCATTACGGCGTACCTGTATATGGTCACTCTGTCGTCGCAGATCTTTCCGCAAAAGGCTTTGCTCAATCGATTGACGGTAATGTGGTGGTTGGAATCGACAACGACTTAGACTCGACGCTGCCAATGATCAGCGCAAACCAAGCGATTGAAATCGCAACGGGCACTCATCAGCACGGTTTTGCATCTAACGAGTCTCCAGAGAATGATGCTCGTGCGGAACTAATGGTTTGGCTAGACGAACAAAATACCGCGCACCTTATCTACAAAGTCGATGCGATGAAAATTGTCAATCTACGTCCCTCTCGTCCTATCACGCTGGTCGATGCAAAATCAGGAGAGATCATGGACCAATGGGAAGGTCTTGCATTTCTTGAAGCAGAAGGCCCAGGCGGCAACCAAAAAAGTGGCCGTTATTACTTTGGCCCAAATACAAAGTTTGGTGGATTCCAAGTTGACCAATACTGTCAGATGAACAGTGATAATGTCGAAACGATCAACATGAACAACCAACAATGGGGTGGTCAAGTTCATCGCTTCAACTGCAACGTGAATAACTACCGAGAAATCAATGGAGCGTACGCGCCAATGAACGACGCACACTACTTCGGCCAACGTGTATTTGACATGTACCGTGAGTGGCTTGGCGCACGTCCTATTCAACAAAAACTCACCATGCGCGTTCACTACGGCTCAAACTATGGCAACGCGTTTTGGGATGGCCGTCAGATGACCTTTGGTGATGGCAACAGCTCTATGTACCCTCTTGCGACTTGGGATGTTATCGCACATGAAGTCAGCCACGGTTTCACCGAGCAAAACTCCGGGTTAGAATATCGCGGCATGTCTGGCGGAATGAACGAATCATTTTCTGACGTCGCTGCTGCAGCACTTAGCCAATACGTGCATGGCAGCTTTAATTGGAAGATGGGCGAACACGTGATGAAGTACTCGCCCGCTATGCGTTACTTCATCAACCCAAGCCATGACGGTTCCTCGATCGACCATATAAACCAATACTACAATGGCATCGATGTGCACCACAGCTCAGGCATTTTCAACAAAGCCTTTTACCACCTAGCGACAAGCTCAGGCTGGAGCATCAAAAAAGCATTCATGGCTTACGCAACGGCGAACCAGTTGTACTGGACGCCAAACTCAACCTTCCAGCAAGGTGCAGAAGGCGTATGTAAGGCAGCGCAAAAGCTGGGATATGAAAGCTCCGCTGTCACGTCTGCGTTCTCTCAAGTGGGTGTTCAGGTGATGAACTGTGAAAGCGGTCAACCTAATCCGAACCCAAATCCAAACCCTGGACCGGATACTGGCATGACCGAGCTTTCGCTCAACATGCCTGTCGCGATCCAAAGAAACACGGCAGAAGAGCAACAGTTCGTTCTGCGTCGAACCTCTAGCGATGATGTTTGGGTACAAACTTACAATGGCTTTGGTAATGTGGAACTTTATGTAGCGATTGATCGCCCAGCAACACCTTCAGATTACGACTGCTCATCGACCAATATGGGTAATGAAGAAGCGTGTGGTTTTGGTGGTATTCAAGGTACAGACATTTATGTCACTGTAACAAATACGCAGAGCGCTTCTGACGCCTACCTTGCCGTCAGTGAGGCATACGGAACGCCACAGCCAAACCCAGAACCACAAGACCAGTGCGCATCTCTGCAAGAGTGGTCACCTTACAATTACTACCCTGCCGGTTCTTCAGTGAAGTATTGGGGCAACCGCTTTGTTGCGACACAAGATAACTGGGGAGCAGACCCTTATCAGAACTACTGGTTCTGGACATTTGAAGGCAGCTGTAACGACTATTAAGCAATGATAAAGAGAGCCTGCTACGATAGCGGGCTCTGTATTTATCTCAACTATTCCAAGTACCACTCACTGCCTTGTACATCGGCTTCAACTAGCCAAGTGCGGTCATTCCACTTCAACGAATTATCAAGGCGGTTCTTTATCTGCCCGTTTTCCCATCGCCATTGTTGGGTAGGAACATCCCCACACTCCTCAAGAGTAATCTCGATACCTTGCTGATCGAGGCACAATTCTGAGTTGCTTCGACTCATGAGCTTCCCTGCAGAAGTTAACTTCCACTCTTGGTTATCCCCATTATGACAACGCCAACCAAATACTCTTGAGCCCTCACCTGATGCGCGGTACTCCACATCAAGACACTGCGAGCCACTCTCCGTGTTGGTTTTTATTTTTTTCCATCCATCTTGGTCATCCTGCTTACCTGACGAAGCGGTAAACAGAGCTTCGACGACTGCCGTCATTGGTTGTGTGTAGCGAGAAGCACGTGGAGCTTGGTACTGCCAATTCTGCGGAATCGGTAAAGACATATCCCATTCGCCATTTCCGTCATAATAGGATTTCGCCATCGCTGCTGGTGTTGGCGTCCAAAGAAAATCTGGGTGACGATTTTGATACCACTCCCCTCCAATCACTTGTCCATTTGCATCGATTTCAAGGTCGTAGTAATACGTCACTCGTGATATGCCATCATAACGGGGCATGTCAGTCGAGCGATGCGTAGGATTCGTTTCAACCATGTATTCGACTTGCATTTGAACACCAACAATGGAAGCTGCGCGACGTGAGCGATATGCAGAGAAACGATCTTTGTCGTAAGATTCCAATTTGATCATGACATCTGCAGGGTCGGAGGCCGAGCGGTACGTTTGTGGATTAAAATATTGCAAGTTGTAGCCTAAAACAGGCTGGTTCCAAACTTGATAATCGTAAGTAGCATCCATGATCAAGCTACGGCCAGATAACCCCAACTGGTTTAGCACCGCTAAGTGCCAACTGGCTGGGTTGGTGTCATTACAATCCGGTTCAATCACTCGCCCATTTTCATCTTTTGCTGGGTTCTTTATGTTACATCGCCCACCAATAAAACGAGTTTCAAACGGCGCTTCTGCCCACAATAAAGTTCCAAGTGCTTTGATATCAGAAGGGTAAAACTTTAAAGGCTCCCCATTGGCATCTGGCACAGTGACGGATTGCGTTGGTCGAGGAAGCATATAAGCCGCAGCAGCCCATCCATGGCAGAGCCCCATCCAGCGTTCTACACTGCCATTCGATTCGTAGTACCCTTTGCCAGAGTCCCACGAACGTTTTGATAGCGTAAATTGAGTATCCCCCACCAGCAAATCGTATTTTTCTGCCGGAGATAAATCCTCTCGATCCTGTCCTTGAACCGAGACTACCGGTTTTTGAATGTGCGAAAAGTCAAAATACTCTTGCCAATTGCTCGCACTGAGTTCCCTGTCGCCATAACGCCAAGCAGCAGCACCAGAATACAGAGGCCAGTAGGTGTCGGACCAAGGTTGTACTTCAAGTCGCTTTGAATTCGGTATTTGACGGTGAAGCTCATCGAGATTGCGAATCAAGCCAGTACCCACATCCACCAAACGCGCCGGGTTGTCATTATTAAGATTTGCAGAAAATGAGTGATGAGATTCTGATGTCGCTCTCTCCATAATGACATCACGCACGGATGCTCGAATGGATTCCGATTCTTCAACAATGATGGGAGACGTGTCGCCTTCTTTCTGAGGTAACTCGTTCATTACTTTTGAAGGATTCTCATGAAAAGCATTCATGAAAGATTCAATCTTGTTATCAGCAGCACTCACACCAAATACAGGCGCTAAGCAAAGTAAGGTCATTATTCGTTTCATTTCAGAACTCTATTTATACGTCAGTTAAATTAATTATCGATAATTATTCTCATTATCGATTGGTGACGTAGAGTGCTGAGATTTGTTGATGAAATCAATCGACTCATCGGACCAATAATTGAATTCGTGATTTCACCTTTGAAGATTGATTAGTTATATCTCCTAATTTATTTAAAGTGAAAGTTATCGATATTTGGCGGTCTACTCACAACAACAAAATGATGACAATGCAAGCAATTAAAACGTTTCGATGATGAAAGGGCTTAGTTTTTTCCGGTTTGGTCGATACAATAGAAAACCAATGACCAAAGCCGCAGTTTATCGTGAAAGCATCTGAACTCATCTCCCTTATCAACAATTTGCCTGATGGTAGCGATCCCGATATCGTAATGGGTGAAGAATGGCTACCAGAGCGTTTAGAGAGCACCACGCTTGATGGTGATATGCTGTTTATGCATTTCGATAATGCACCAGAAGATGGCCAAGGCGAAGAAGAAGGCCGTGGTTTTGTTGAGCATGAAATTGACTTGATTCGTACTCGCCTACAACAAATCCTTGATGAAGATAGCGACAGTGCGTCAAAAGCCGACGCCATGTTAGGTTTGTTTCTGATGGGACATGAACTTAGCAGCTCACAAGTTATCGAAATACTCGAAGAAGATTCAGAACACTGATTCAAAATACTAAGGAACCACTTTGCCAACATCGCTCAACACCAATGAACTTTCCTCTCTTCCCCTGATTGTTGCCGGCCCGATTTTAAGAAAGGTCACCGCGAAGGAAGTGAATATTTGGTTGGTGACCACGCAACCTCTCGAAGGCTTGGTTGAAATCAGCGATGCTGGCACGGGTGAACAATACTATTCTCAGCCTGTTTCAAAAGAGCATCTATTACAAGTCGGTAAACGTGCTTGGGTTTGCATGCTGACGCTGCAAGGCGAATTTCCTACCCACCGTGCACTGCGTTATCAACTCCATACTCAATCCGGTTTGTTAACCGAGTTGATGCCCCATCTTATCTATGGCGAAGATAAGCAAACAGAGCAAGGTGTAAAATTCTTGATCAGCGAGAAAGCTGATTATGTATTGCACGGTTCTTGTCGTAACCCACATCATTTTAGTAAGGACACTCTCGTCCAAGCAGACGCTAAAGTTGCTAGTCAGCAGATAGAACACCGCCCAGATATGCTGATCATGAGCGGCGATCAAATCTATGCCGATCATGTGGCGGGGCCAATGCTGGACGCCATCGAACAGTTGGTCGAGTTATTGGGCTTACCTGACGAAGAGTTCGAACAAGCGCCGATTAAAAACACGCAAGAGCTGTATCAAAGCCCAGATTGCTTTTATGGCCGAGATAACATTCTGCCTCACTACGTGGACGACGGAAGCTTACTGAGCAAGTTCTTCCCCCATCGTGGTATCCCTATTTTCAGTTCACGTGAATGCGAAAACCATCTCATCAGTTTTGCCGAACTGTTTGCGATGTACCTGCTCGTTTGGTCTCCAGTACCATGGACGCTAGTCAATCGTGAACGTTTATTGGAAAGAGAATTTACAACGGGCGGAAAAGCGTTAGAGCCGAAATGGCAGCAGCATTGGCGTGATGAGAAAGTCCACATCGATGCGTTTGTCGAAGGCTTGAATAAAGTCCAACGTTTGCTTGCTCACGTTCCTACTTACATGATCTTTGATGATCATGACGTGACCGACGATTGGAATCTCACGGTTGGCTGGGAAAAAGCTGCCAATGAGAACCTCTTCTCACATCGCATCATCGGTAACAGCCTGATCGCTTACTGGCTATGCCAAGGTTGGGGAAACGCGCCAGAAAAATTCAACGCCCCGTTTATGGAGCATGCGCGCCGTTACTTTGAAGAGCTGACTTCAGAATCTCAAGACGAGTTCATAAAGTACCTCTATCGTTTTGAAGATTGGCACTACACGATTCACACCTCACCAAAAGTGGTGGTACTGGATACACGTACTCGTCGTTGGCGTTCAGAGTCTCGTATGAACAAACCATCAGGCTTGATGGATTGGGAAGCCTTGATTGAATTCCACCAAGAGTTGATGCATCAAGACAAAGTGATCATTGTCTCTGCCGCGCCCATGTTTGGTGTGAAGTTTATTGAAACGCTGCAACGCATCATGACGGGCTTGGGTCAGCCATTACTGATTGACGCAGAAAACTGGATGGCGCATCCGGGCAGTGCAAATACTTTGATCAGTATTTTCACTCACACCAAAACCCCAACTAACTTCGTGATTCTCTCTGGCGATGTGCACTACTCTTTCGCTTATGACATCAAGTTGCGCTTCCGCCGCAATAGTCCAAACATCTATCAGATCACTTGCAGTGGGATTAAGAACCAATTTCCTGCGCAACTGCTGAACGCATGTGATGCAATGGATCGTCTGCTGTATAGTCCTCGTTCACCATTGAACTTGTTCACAAAGCGCAAGCGTTTGAAGATTTTTAAACGCGCACCAAGCAACCACAATTTTTATCGACTCGTGAACCAAAGTGCGATTGGCGAGCTGAGGTTGGATGAAGACGGAAAGCCAAACAATATCAGTATTTTAACTGGTGAAGGTGATTCAATACATTTCCCGCCTACAAAGGTTGAGGAATAAATCCGCTTTTTGGCGGTCAAATACTGTATTGAGCAAAAATGTCATCTCAATCGTATGAGATCTTGATCAAATTTCATCAAGACCTTGAGATTTGCTCAAACCATTACCATCTTAAATAAATAGATAACAGCTTGGTGCTCAACATGTTTAATTCGCTTACTTCATTATTTAAACAACTTATAGAAGGCTCGGACCTTAGCCAATCCAACACGCTGTCACCCAATATGGCAATAGCTTGTTTGCTTTGCGAAGTAGCTGGTGCGGACCATCAAATCGATGAAAGAGAGCAAGCGACCAAACGCTCTTTGATCATGAAATTACTTTCCCTAACAGAAGAAGAGACCGACACCCTACTGAATCAGGCTCAGAACCGATCGAGTGAGTCGACTTCCCTTTATGACTTTACGTCTCAACTGCGTGAGCTTTCACAAGAAACCCGCTATGAACTGATCAAGAGTATGTGGGAAGTAGCGTACGCTGACGGTGAAATTGACCCATTGGAAGATGCCGTCATTCGCAAAACAGCGGAGCTGCTCTATGTAGACCACAGCGACTTTATCCGTGCGAAATTACAGTCTCAGTAAAGCGCTGCCTCAATAAAATACAGCCTCAACAAAAGTAAGAACCAATAAAAAACGCGCTACATGAGCGCGTTTTTTGTGTCTCTAGTCTGGATTAAGCCGAATCAAACATCGTCATCTCCGCAAGAGGCTAGCCAACATTGTTGTTATTTACTAACAACCAAAGTAAAGCCGGCTTATGACGAGAAGACTGAAATCCGATGAAAGATTTATGAAAACAGAAGCTTATAGCATGGTCAGTGCAAGTTTCGCCAAGTTGTATGCATCCACATAACCGGAATGCTGGCGACCTTCCCATTCGATGCCTTTGGCCTCTTGTGCGGCTTTGTGACCAATGCGTTTTTCTTTCAAGCGGTTTTGTATGCGATACAAGGTCGCTAGATTAATGAACTCACTAAACGGGGCATCAATGCCTTTTTGTTGGCACTCTTCAAGCAAGATGAGGTCATCACGTCCCCAAGAGGCATAGATCTTATTACGACCGCCAAAGTTCTTCAGCATCGACTTCAGCACTTCCTCTAATGGTCTGCCCTGCTTTTCAATTTTACGTGGTGTGATACCAGTTAATTCTGCGCAAAACAATGAGACTTCATCATGTTCAGGCTTTACGTAGTATTGAGCGCGCTTAACGATTTCACCTTTCGACAAATCTATTTCAGCCAAACCAACTTCAATGATTTCACCCGTGCGACCTACGCCGTTTTCACTCCAGCAGCACATTTCTAAATCGAAGCAGACGATACGGTTATGGTTCATAGTTTGTCTTGATTCCTAACGTAAATTTGAAAGCGTGAGATTCTACCGTAACCAATCTCAAAACTCGAATTTGCTCGCTGAATTAATCACCGATCGATACTGAGTTTCGGCCATTTTCCTTACTTTGGTAGAGCTGCACGTCCATTTTGTGGAACAAACTCTCAGGATCTTCATCTTTATGCACTGCTGCACCAATGCTCAAAGAACAGATAATAGGAGTTGCCCCGTATTCAAAAGGAGAGCTGGCGACAATACCACGCAGTTTCTCTAAATAAGCAGCCAACTCTTCTTTATTGGTTAAACGAGAGAGTATGCAGAATTCATCACCGCCAGCTCGGTAGAAGCGATCGCCTTCAAGCAAATTCGCATTGACCAATCGAGTAACATGGAGCAAAGCTTCATCACCAGCTAAGTGACCGTGCTTATCATTGATGCGTTTAAAGTGGTCGATATCAAAGCCAACCAAACTAAAGGCAACGCCAGTATTAATATAATGCAGTAAGTTGTCGTTAAATACGCGGCGATTGAGTAACTGAGTCAACGGGTCTAACTCTGCCATGCGTTTTAGTTCTACCGTTTTATTATCCAGCATGACCGCTAAACGCTCTTTTTCCCGTGACTGTAGATTCACTATATAACTGATCAAAAGTGCAATAACCAAGCCCGCAATCCCCGTCCCGTAAAGCACGGAGCGCTCCCAAGCAGAAACGGATTCCGTTAGCTTGAATTCTACCTTCCATTCTCTATTGGGTAGTTGAATCTTGCGGCTAATAGTTTTCCCTTTCAGGTCACTCCAATTATCGCTCTGAAACAGCAATGGGTCGTCGTATGCATCAAAGCCTAAATCTTCCACCTTAATCGACATATCGAGCTCTGTCGCTGTCTTGGTGATCAACTCGTCGAAGTAGACAGTGCTGCGAACAACACCGACGACAACGCCCAGAAGCTCGTGGTTGTCGTAGCTAAACACTGGGTGATAGACCAACAATCCAGTTTTATCGAGGGATTGATCGTATCCATCTTGAAGCAAGCGCACTTTATCGGAAATGTTGGCTCTACCCTGAGTAAGAATGTCATCTAGAATCAGTTCAAAACGCAAACGCGAAGAATAGAAGCCAAGCAGAGAAAGGTTCTGCGGCGTTCTTGGGTAAATGTCGGTTGCAATAAACGCCGGAGCGCCATCTTTTAAGATGTAGCCATTGGTTTTAGGCCCATCTTTTGGCACGGTAAAGATATGAAAATCAGGGAACGTTTTACGCGTTTTTTCCAAGAAGCGATCGAGATCTTGTGGGTCAACACGCTCCATCCATTGCAGACCAACTAGGCTTTTGGAACCATTAACGACTTGTTTGGCATACAAGGGAAATTGTGACCAGTATGAGTCATCGACAGAGTGAAAAAAATTCGCTCCTGCCCCGATAAACTCAAGGTCATTTTCTACTGCAGATTTTAAAGATTCAGCTTGGCGATCCGCCAAGGTATCGAAGATGGTCATCGTATAGCGCTGCTGGATTTTATAAGCAACACCAACCATAGCCGCTGTCACGATAAGCACCGCAATGAAAGCGACAATAGAAGCAGAATACCGTTTGAGAATGCTCTGTTGAGCCGTGCTGTATGTCATTTAGTGTTCCACGTTAATTACGTGCAAAGCTTCGATAATGATGGAAATACTGCGCCACATGTGGATAAACATCAAGCAACAACGTTTGCATCCCTATCTAATCGTTGATTTTTCATGCTAATCATGCGGTATATTCACGAATTATTACAGTCTTAAGCCTTGAATATGCTACCATCCACCATCATTTTAATGTCTAAACTTGGTGCAGGTCGCAAAGCCGATCCTTTTAGTAAACACACATGAGCCAATACTGAGCACCAGTAAATCAATAGAAAGAGAAAAATGTCATGAACATTGATTTGAACCTAATTCCTCAAACGTTCGATATGTTGCACGCAGGCCTTGCGGCTTCGAGTGTTTTACTTCTTCTAATCGCGGTATCTCGCAAATCTAAAGTGATCGAGAAAGTGGTAGAAAAACCAGTCGAGAAAATCGTCGAGGTTGAGAAGCCAGTCGAGAAGATCGTAGAAGTAGAAAAAGTCGTGGAAGTAGAGAAAGTCGTCGAGCGTGTTGTAGAAGTTGAATCTAAGCTTGCTACTGCATCTACAGACTCTGCAATGCAGCTGCTTTCTATCATGCAGCAAGAAGCTCGTCTGATTGACTTCCTAAAAGAAGACCTAACGTCATTCTCTGATGAGGAAGTTGGCGCAGCCGCTCGCGTAATCCACACTGGTGGTCAAAAAGTATTAAGCGACTACGTGACGCTAGCACACGTTCGTAACGAAGACGAAGAAACTCGCATTACGGTTGAAGAAGGCTTCAACCCACAAGAAATCCGCCTAACTGGCAACGTAACAGGCAGCGCGCCATTCAACGGCACGCTAGTTCACAAAGGTTGGAAAGCAACATCAATGACGTTGCCTAAACTGGCTGAGAACTACGATGCATCTGTGATCGCTCCAGCTGAGGTTGAGCTGTAATGGAACACATGAACCAAGAAAACCATTCTCAAGAAGCGTCTGTTGAAACTCAACAGACGCCTAAATTCAGTGTTGGTATCGACTTAGGTACAACACACTGTGTCATGTCTTTTGTTGATACACACAACGAAGACGCTCGCGTTGAAGTGATGCCTATCCCGCAACTTACTGCGCCGGGCACGGTAGAGACTCGTAGCCAATTAGGCTCTTTCCTTTACCAACCACACGAGCACGAAATGAACTCGCAATCACGCGTACTTCCGTGGTCGAGCGAGCCAAAAGCTCTAGTTGGTGCGATTGCACGTAACCTAGGTTCAAAAACACCAATTCGTCTTGTTGCAAGTGCGAAATCTTGGCTTTGCCACGCAGGTGTGAACCGTCGTGATGCTTTCCTGCCAGCAGGTAGCCCAGAAGAAGTGGAAAAAGTATCCCCTCTTCGCGCGACAGAGCTTTACCTAGAGCACCTAAAAGACGCTTGGAATCACACGAATCCAAATCACAACCTTGCCGATCAAGACGTGACTATCACGGTACCAGCTTCTTTTGATCCTGCTGCCCGCGATCTAACTGCAGAAGCAGCACGCAATGTTGGTTTTGTGCACCTAACACTGTTAGAAGAGCCACAAGCTGCGCTTTACAACTGGATCGATAACAGCAACGACAAATGGCGCGACGAAGTTGAAGTTGGTGACATCGTGCTTGTGGTCGATATCGGTGGTGGTACAACCGACCTTTCTTTGGTGGAAGTAACCGAAGAAGACGGCAACCTAACTCTGAACCGTATCGCGGTAGGTGAACACATCCTACTTGGCGGTGACAACATGGACCTTGCACTTGCGTACCGCTTGAAGATGAAGCTAGCGCAAGAAGGCAAAGAGCTACAGCCATGGCAAGTTCAGGCAATGACGCACGCATGTCGTGACGCGAAAGAAGCGTTATTGAACGACAGCGAGCTTCAGTCAGTGCCAATTGTAGTACCAAGCCGTGGTTCTAAACTGCTTGGCGCAACGCTGAAAACAGAACTGACTCAAGAAGAAGTACAACAAACACTGGTTGACGGCTTCTTCCCTCAAGTTGCGATTACGGACCACCCTGTTCAACGTAACCGTGGTGCACTAACGCAAATGGGTCTGCCTTACGCACAAGATGCAGGCATTACTCGTCACATTGCTGCGTTCTTGTCTAAACAAGCCAATGCTCTTTCTACTTCAGGAAATGGCGCAGAAGCAGCAGCTCAAGATTTCAACCCATTCGCGAACATGCCTGGTATGCCAGGTGCGGATGTAGCGCAATCGGCTGACTTCATCAAGCCAACCGCAATCCTATTCAACGGTGGTGTTCTGAAATCGAAACTTCTAGCAACTCGTCTAGAAGACACGATCAACGAATGGCTAATTGAAGCAGATGCTGAAATGGCAAAACGCCTAACAGGTGTAGATCTAGACCTTGCGGTTGCTAGCGGTGCGGCTTACTACGGCTCTGTACGTCGTGGTCAAGGCGTTCGTATCCGTGGTGGTATTGCTTCGGCGTACTACGTGGGTATCGAAAGTGCGATGCCAGCGATTCCGGGCATGGCGCCTCCAATGGAAGCACTTTGTGTTGCACCATTTGGTATGGAAGAAGGTTCAAGCGTTGACGTACCAAGCCAAGAGTTTGGTTTGATCATCGGTCAGCCGGTTAACTTCCAATTCTTCGGCTCAACCGTTCGTCGTGATGACCTAGCAGGTACTCACCTAGACTACTGGGCACCAGAAGAGCTTGAAGAGCTTCCAGAAATCCAAGTAACGCTGCCTGTATCTGAAGGTCGTCGTGAAGGTGAAGTGGTTCCGGTAACCCTAGCCTCTCGCGTCACAGAGCTTGGTACGCTTTACTTAGAAGCCATTGCCGCTGATAACGGTCAGAAATGGCATGTTGAGTTCGATGTGCGCGAAGACGCAAAAAGCAACTCAAACGAAGAAGAATAAATAGAAATCAAACGGCATCCAATCGGGTGCCGTTTTTAAATACACGAAGGTTTGTATGGCATCTCCTCGTTTTCTTGTTGGTATTGACCTTGGCACCACAAACACTGTGGTGGCGTATTGTGAAATCACCGACAACCTTGAACAATCCAAAGTATCCCTATTCGACATCGACCAATTGATTGGTCCGGGTGAAGTGGTTCGTAAACCATTGCTGCCCTCTTTCCGCTATCACCCTGCGGTTGGTCAAATCTCCCCTTCCGACCTAACACTCCCTTGGGAAAACGAACCTGTATCTGGCGACATTAGTAATGTGATCGTGGGTGAATGGGCTCGTGAATTAGGCGCTAAGGTGGAAGGACGTCAGGTATCCAGTGCTAAAAGCTGGCTATCACACCAAGCAGTGGATCGTAGCTCAGACATTCTTCCTTGGGCTGGTGCGCAAGACGTAGATAAAGTTTCTCCCGTCATTGCCAGCGCAAGCTACCTCAACCATATTCGTCAAGCATGGAACTACCGTCATCCTAGCAATAAGTTAGAAGACCAAGATGTGGTTGTGACCGTTCCAGCGTCGTTCGATGAAACCGCTCGTAAACTCACGCTTGAAGCCGCTGAGTTGGCAGGTTTGAAAAAAATCGTCCTGCTCGAAGAACCACAAGCCGTATGTTACGACTGGTACGCACGCCACCAGCAAACCGCAGCTGATGAGCTCAAAGAGTTGCCACTGATCCTAGTGTGCGATGTCGGCGGTGGTACCACCGACTTAAGCTTGATTGAAGCCAGTTTCTCTTCTCAAGATGAACTAGCCCTTGATCGTATTGGTGTTGGCGAACACTTGATGCTGGGCGGTGACAACCTCGACTTAGCATTAGCGCACCTTGCGGAAAGCCGCCTTTCTCAAAATAAAGGGGAACAAAGTAAGAAGCTCACTGCAGCAAGCCTAACTAAGCTGATTCAGCAAACTCGCAAGGCGAAAGAAAACCTGCTTTCAGCAAGTGCACCTGAAGAAGTAAAAATCACCATGCTAGGCAGCGGCTCGAAACTTCTTGGCGGAACAAAAAGTATTGGGTTGAGCAAACAAGAAGTGCACCAAATCGCTTTAGATGGCTTCTTCCCGCTTTCTGATTTCAGTGAAGTACCAGACAAGCGCCGCAGCGCCGTCGTCGAGTTTGGTCTTCCATACGTTGCTGACCCAGCTGTGAGCAAACACGTTGCCGAGTTCTTAACTCAGCACCAACAAGTTGCTCGTGCCGCTCTCGGCATTGAAGACGACAAACAAAATGCAATTCCGGTAGGTTTGCTACTTAACGGTGGTGTGTTCAATAGTGAACTTGTGACTGAGCGAGTCACTACCCTACTGTCCGATTGGCGCGGCGCTCCGGTTACGGTATTAGATAACCCACATCCAGATTGGTCTGTTGCACTAGGTGCTGTTGCGTTTGGTAAAGCACGTCGTGGTGCACAGCTAAAAATTGGTGGTGGTGCAGCGCGTTCTTACTTCTTGCATCTTCAAGAAAAGAACAAGATGGGCAAAGCGCTCTGTTTGCTTGCAAAAGGGACAGAAGAAGGTCACGAGATCCGCTTAAGTGGTCGTCGTTTCTCGCTTACCTTGGGTGAACCCGTTCGCTTTAACCTGCTGACTTCCACCCACGACACCTTAACCAATAACACCGCCATTCAAAACGGTGTGATGGTGGACGTTGACCCCGACTTATTTGCTCCTCTGCCACCTTATATCACCACCCTTGAAGGTGAAGGTGCCGAACTGCAAGCCAACCAGAAAGAGCGCGTAGAAGTGCAACTGGCGTGTCAGTTGACCGAAGTCGGCACGCTTAAGATGGAATGTGTCAGCGCAGAAGATGACAGCAAACGTTGGGAGCTGGAATTCGAAGTTCGTAACAAGCAAACCGACGACAGCGAGCAAGTTAAGCTTCACCCTAAACTGAACGAATGTAAGGAGCTGATCGCTCGCCTATACAGCGGTAACAAGAAAAGCGCAGAAAGCAAAGAGATCAAAACCTTGGCCAAAGATCTTGAGAAGAAACTTGGCAAACGGGACGAGTGGGATTTCACTACCCTACGTCAACTTTTTGATACCTTTGCACAAGGTCGTAAGCGCCGCCGTCGTTCTGAACAGCACGAGAAAAACTGGCTTCGTTTGGCCGGTTTTGCACTGCGTCCGGGGTTTGGCGATCCAACCGACTCATGGCGCATTGAGCAAGTTTGGGGTCTCTACCAGCAAAACATTCAGTTTAAGAACCATCAAGGTTGGACTGACTGGTGGGTATTCTGGCGTCGTATTGCAGGTGGCTTGAGCCAAGAGCAGCAAGAGACTATCTTGGCGGACATCGCGAAATACCTACACCCTGGCGCGATGAAAAACCCACAATCCGCCAAAGCGGCGCAAGATATGGGTTACGAATCAATGGTTCGCTTGTCTGCCTCTCTGGAGCATTTAGAAGTCGAAGACAAAGTTCTATTGGCAACGTGGTTCTTGAGCAAAGCCATCAACCATAACCAGTTCGAACAAGCGCACTGGTGGGCTATGGGTCGCTTGGCATCACGTACGCCTTTGTATGGTAGCCAGCATACCGTTATTCCTCGTGAACAAGCGGAACAATGGTTACCTAAGCTGTTAGAGCAGAACTGGCAGAAAGAACCAATGATCGCTTTCGCAGCCGTAATGATTTGTCGTAAGACGGGCGACCGCCTATTCGATATCTCAGACGACTACCGTGAACAGGTACTGGCTAAGTTGAAGCAAAGCAAGGTGCCTGAATCTTGGGTATCATTGGTTGAAGAAGTCAAAGAGCTATCTGAGAGTGAATCGAAGCGTATCTTCGGTGATGCACTCCCAAGCGGTCTAACGCTGGTAAATAACTAAGCTCCCATGCTTATAAGCGCAACAAAGCCCTTCGAGTGAAGGGCTTTGTTTTACCTGATTCTACTTGCTGACGAAAGACGACTCATAAGGGTCTGTTGATCTTTTGCGGTTAAATTTTGTTCGAGATAAAAGTGTTTTAATCGCGGCGAGAGGTTTGTAGCCTAGTTATTCTAAGCAAAATCCTCTCAACAAAGAGTAAAACGCTTTTAGCCGAACCCGTCGGGCAGCGTTTGTGGCTCCTTTCTACTGCGTTATCGGCTTATCAGGTAGGGCAACTACATTTCAAAGCCTCTGCCTTGTATAAAGAACCCACAAACTGCTGCAAAAATCAGCTCAAAAGGTCAACAGACCCTAATTCATTTCCGTATTGATCACCACATCACGCGTTTCATTATCCATATCACTGATGCCGACCACTGAGATTTCACGGTCAGATAAATTCTCAATCATGCTGTCTTCTAACCCACCATCGGTCATCCACGCATAAAATTTTTCTGCAATACGATCCGAACCTTCCCCGACAAATGTTAATGTGACCTTCTTCATTTGTGACACTCCATCAATTTACGATTCAGCCACTTAAGCGTAGTATGTTTCGCAAATATCGACATAAACTAGGACTAACTTCTTTTATGAGTATCGAAAAATTTGACGCGATTTATCAGCGTGCTGCTGAGCGTAAAGGTGGTGAAGATCAACTTGAAGCGCTTTTGTCTCATCCACTAAACAAAGAAGAACTGGCAGCGATTCCCGATGACCGTTGGCTTGCCGCTTTTTCGATGAAGGTATTCCAAAGTGGTATTTCGTGGAGCGTGGTTCGCAACAAGTGGCCGAACTTTGAAGAAGTATTCTTCGGATTTAAGATTGAGCCGCTGTTGATGCTGTCAGACGAGCAATGGGAAACCAAAGCAACCGATAAACGCATTATTCGCCACCTCACTAAAGTCATGTCGATCCCTGCCAACGCTCGAATGATCCACGAAGCAAAAATCGAATACGGCTCGTTTGGTAAAATGGTTGCCGATTGGCCACAAGAGAAAATCACCGACCTATGGGCATATTTGAAGAAACGCGGTAATCGCCTAGGTGGAAATACCGGCCCTTACACACTTCGTCAAATGGGCGTTGATACCTTCATCTTGTCTAGCGACGTTGAAGCTTACCTGCGTAATTGCAAGATCATTGAAGGTGGCAAAGATACGAAGAAATCGCTCGATGCCACCAACAAAGCGTTTGTTCAATGGCAACAAGAAAGTGGTAGAAGTCTGTCTGAGATCAGCCAAATCATTGCGTTTAGCACCGGCGATAATCGCATTTAATCCAGACTGAACACAAAATAGAAACGGCGCACTAAATATTGTATTTAGTGCGCCGTTTTTATGTTCATTGGTTCAAATACACACTTACTTTGAAGCCAGTGACTCCCACTCCGTCAGTAGCTGCATGATTCGGTGAGAGTCTTCCCATGTTGCACAAGGGTTTTCTAACGAGGTACGCCCCTCTTCAACCGCTTGGCGAATATTGCGCACTTGATAGAAGAAAGCATCCCCTACCGCCGGTACAAACACTTCACGCTTCGACGTCTCGTAAATTTCCACACTAAACTGATTTTCTTGCGTTGGTAGCCATGGGTTTGAATCTAACGTAATACAACCTTTGCTACCCAGAATGGTGAATTGGTGTTTCAATCCGTGATCTTCGGCAGTGTGTACGCTCGCCGTTTGTTGCTCACCAAATTGCATCATCAAGTTCGACTCGCAGATGTTCCCATCGTTACCTCGTCGATCAATCGCCGTCATAGAGCGGTTTCCAAAGGCTTGTTCACCCAACATGGTTTTCACCACCAAATGCACCAATGACATTGGGTAGCAACCTAAGTTATACAAAGCACCTTTGCTGTCTGGATTCACAAACTGTGCAATCGACGCAATATAAGAAGAATGAATCGAGCGAAGTTCACCAATCTCTCCTGATTTAAGCACCGAAACCAACTCGCTGATCAACGGGTGATGTAAGTACATTAAACCTTCAGCAAAGAATACCTTGTGTGTTTCAACTGCTTTTAGTGCCAACTCGGTTTTTTCCATATCTACCGAAAGCGACTTTTCACACAGGATCGCTTTACCCTGTTCTGCCGCTTTGACGATAAAGTCATGATGAAGGTGATTTGGCAATGCGATATAAATAATGTCGACTTGCTCATCGGCAATCAACGCATCGTAATCGTTGAACGTATTCTCGATGCCATATTGCTCAGCGAATGCCTTTAAGTTCTGTTCCGAACGCCCAGCAACCGCGTACAGTTCACTCTTGTCATCGCCTTGGATTGCCTCAGCCATAACACCTGAGATAAAGCTTGTGCCTAAAATGCCCCATTTCATGTTCGCTTATCCTATTGAGCTTGGGTTTCGAATGCTTGGACTAACTCTGCCATTTCAGCCGCAATAAACGCTTGTGTATGCGGCATAGCAAAATGCGCTTCAATCGCGGAGCGGTTTTCATATCGCTCCCAAAGAATCACACGTTGTGGATCTTTAGAATCGTAGGTCGCATTCGCTTGCAAGCACCCCGCTTCGCTTTGCATATCAAGGCAAAATTGTTCAATGGCTTCAACCACTTGTTGTCTTGGTTTATCGGCATTCATTTTTAGTTCGGCGGTAACAAAAATCGTCTCGCTCATGATGGATCTCTTTCTCCATTCTTAATCATACGCCCACTGTAATTAACCTCATTTGATTGATAAACTCTGCTTTAGTTATTTCTTTATCAACTCTAGGTGTGCAATGGACAAATTAACAAGCATGAAAGTTTTTGCTTACGTGGTCGAACATGGCAGCTTTCGTAATGCTGCACACCACTTTGATATTTCACCGACCATGGTTGGCAAGCACGTGGGCTTTCTTGAGCAAAGCTTAGGTACACAGCTAATTCATCGCACCACGCGCAAACAGTCCCTAACCGAAGCTGGTAGACTCTACTATCAAGAGTGCCACCGCATTATTGAAGACATCACCAACGCAGAGAACCTAATCCAGACGCTGATTAACCGTCCAACCGGAACAGTAAAAGTTAACTGCCCTGTCACTTATGGTAAAAAGGTCATCGCCCCCATCGTGGCTGACTTCTTAGCTGAATTTCCCGATTTGAACATTGAGCTGATGTTGGATAACAACTTGATTGACCCATATCGAAGCGAAGCTGACGTGATTATTCGAATCGGTGAATTGGTCGATTCGTCGTTAGTCGCGAGAAAATTGGGTGAATACCACATGACTTATTGCGCCTCACCCTCTTACCTTGAGCAACATGCCCCTATCCAATCGCTTGATGACCTTGAACACCATCATTGTTTGGGGTTTCAGTATCACCAAGGAGAAAGCCAACAAGTGGTGAACATGCCATCTAATACCTTTGGAAACAGCAACACCCGATTAACGTCTAATAATGGCGATGTGCTTAAGTTTGCCGCGTTAAAAGGCTCTGGTGTTCTTCTGCAACCAAAGATCTTAGTTGAACAGGAAATCCAATCTGGTGCCTTGGTAGAAATTCTCCATCAACATGCTCCCAAGCCAAAACCGATCCACCTGCTTTACCGTTCAAAACAGCTTTCCCTTAAAAATCGCACGTTTGTCGATTTTGTTCTTTCTGACACTAACTAATCCACCTCTCGTCGCCAAAAGCCGATTTCATTTACCATGACAAACTTCGCTGGTACATCAGTGATAAAAATGTCAAATTCATCAGAGGGTGTGCACGATTGAGGACATCATCTTCAACACCTTATTCCAACGTGTGTTTCACCTCTTCTTGTTGAGAGAAGACTTACTTTTTGTGTGAGAATGAATGAATTTCTTCTGTAATTTTAAGCAACTTGTTTAATAAACAAGAACCATGTTATTCATCCAAAAACTTCATTCTTTTTCAATCCTCTCCCAGCCATAATTTTGCTCCAGAATAGCAGACGATAAAAATGCAAATTTGGAGGTTGGCTGTGCGTAATACAAAAGGTTTTACACTGATAGAATTAGTGATTTGCATCGTCATTCTTGGCGTATTGAGTGTCGTCGCATTTCCCAAGTTTCTGGACATTCAAAAGGATGCGAGAGTCGCCGTGCTCTATGGGGCACGTGAAGCTTTAATGACAGCAAATAATCAGGTGTACGCTAAAGCCGTTATTCAATCTCAAGAGCAAGTCGATTCAGGTGATCTTAAAAACATCGATTTGGACAATGATGGTGTGAACGATTTGATTGGTTATTACGGTTATATCAAGAATGTGATTCCCGCTCATGATTTAGCAGGATTTGATCCGCAATTAACGATCAATCGATGGTATGGGGTTGAAGACGAAAATGAACCCTATTTCCTCATCGGTTTTGCTAACAAGCCTGTAGACATCTTTCACCTTTGCTATGTTGAGGTATACTACCCACATACAGCCGGTGGTCAAATAAAGTACGAAATTAAAACTGACGACTGCTAAAACGCCTTAAAATGGGCTTCAAGAGACTTACTTTTGAAGCCTTCCCTCTTTTACACGACAGAAACCCGCAAAACCAAGCATTAACATAAATTTCACAATATTTTGTTACATCCGGTCCTTACAGAGATAGATAAAGCTCTAAATCAATGCACCATGACAAAATCGACACATTGTATTGTTTTTTATTTCGCTCAAAAATTATGCTTGTAAACTCATCATTTCGCTCAATAATGGTTCCATAATAAATTCAATCATTTAAGCAGGAGGCGAAATGCGAATATTCTGGCAATTGCGTTGGTATTTTCGACAAAAGTGGAAACATTATGTAGGTTCAATCCTATTATTTGCTGTTATTTCCGCCCTGCAATTAATTCCTCCCAAAGCGGTTGGTATTATCGTTGACGGTGTCGTCGATAACACGCTAGAAACCCGTACCTTAGTCATGTGGTTATTGGGCCTTATCGTGTTGTTTTTTGCGATATATGCCTGTCGAATACTCTGGCGTATATGGCTATTTGGCGCGAGTTGGGAATTAGGGACCATTTTGCGTAATCGCCTGTATCGTCACTTGTCGACTCAACCTCCTCGTTTCTTTGAGCGTTTTAAAACTGGTGACCTCATGGCCCGAGGCACTAATGACGTGCGTAATATCGTGATGACCGCTGGAGAAGGTGTACTAACGGCAGCTGACTCACTGATTACTGGCATTGCAGTACTGATTGTGATGGTCACTCAAGTCAGTTGGAAGCTCACTGTCATGGCGTTGTTACCAATGCCATTCTTGGCGGTAATTATCTTCTTCATTGTTCGTATTCTTCATAAACGCTTTAAAATTGCCCAAGAAGCCTTCTCTTCAATGTCAGATATGACGCAAGAATCTCTCAATGGCGTTCGCATGTTGCGTGCTTTTGGATTAGAAAACCAAGAGCAACAACGCTTCGAAGACGTCGTTGATGATACAGGCGCAAAGAACATTGCAGTTGCAAGAGTGGATGCTCGTTTTGATCCTGCCATTCAGATCACCATTGGTATGTCATTCTTCCTAAGTGTGGCTTCTGGCGCTTACTTGGTAGATAAAGGCGACATCACTTTGGGTGACTTAACCGCATTTACCATGTATCTCGGCTTAATGATTTGGCCAATGCTGGCCTTTGCATTTTTGTTTAATATTCTTGAGCGTGGTTCTGCCGCTTGGAATCGCCTACAAGAAATCTTCGATGAACAACCTGAAATCATCAGTGGTGAGAAATCGTTAGGTAAACAGCCATTACCATTGAACATCAAAATTGATGAATTCTATTGGTCTAAGAATTTACCCGCCGCACTAACCGATTTATACGTCACATTAGAACCTGGAAAGATGTTGGGTATTGCGGGACCGGTTGGTAGTGGCAAATCAACGCTGCTGACTCTCTTGCTCCGTCAACATGATATGGATAATGGCACGATTCAGTTCGGTGACATTAACATTAAAGATGCCGTATTACCTGAGTGGCGAAATCGTT
Source organism: Vibrio jasicida CAIM 1864 = LMG 25398 (assembly GCF_000400365.1). Taxonomy (GTDB): domain Bacteria; phylum Pseudomonadota; class Gammaproteobacteria; order Enterobacterales; family Vibrionaceae; genus Vibrio; species Vibrio jasicida. The sequence goes on from NZ_BAOG01000045.1 coordinate 94,515, forward strand.
TTGCCGTCGTTAACCAAAGTCCTTTCCTATTCTCTAAATCGATCTTCGACAACATCGCTTTGGGTAATCCAGATGCGTCGAAAGACGAAGTCTACCGCGCGGCAAAATTGGCGTGCATTCATGACGATATCGAAAAGTTTCCTGAAGGTTACCAAACCGAAGTGGGCGAAAAAGGCATTACCCTTTCTGGCGGTCAAAAGCAACGTATCGCGATCGCTCGTGCGATGTTATTAAATGCTCAGGTTCTCGTGTTGGATGACGCACTGTCTGCCGTAGATGGCCGCACAGAACATCAAATACTTAAGAACTTAGAAACTTATTATCGTGACCAATCGCTGATTGTCATTGCCCACCGCCTAACGGCTCTAGAGGCGGCTGAAGAAATCATCGTACTAAACCACGGTCACATTGGAGAGCGCGGACAGCACAAAGCGTTGCTTGAACGTCAAGGCTGGTACGCTGAAATGTATCAGTACCAAAAACTTGAACAGGCAATGGAGGACTAATCATGAAGCAATCAACAACATTTAAGCGGTTAATGTCTTACCCATTGTCTCAGCCAAAGCCAATGATTAAAGGGCTTTCTCTGCTGTTTATTGCGGCGTTAGCCAGTGCCGGTGGGCCTTGGTTGATCCAATACTTTATCGATGAACATATTGCCAAAGGCGACTACTCGCGCGATATTTTGATTTCGCTCGCGGCTGGTTACATCGCTTTGCAAATCATCTCCGCGACCTTCCAATACTTTCAGTCGCTACAATTCAGTATTGTTGCAACCGATACGATAAAAACCATTCGTAAACAAGTTTTCTCTGGTGTCATCAAACAACCGCTATCAGCATTCGATTACACACCTGCAGGGAAGCTGGTTTCTCGCATCACTAACGATACGGAATCGCTTCAGCAATTTTATGAACTGCTTATCGCGACGGTGGTGAAAAATGTTGTCATGATCTTAGTCATGCTTGGCGTAATGACTTACATGAGTTGGAAGTTAACACTGGTTGTGTTGGTACTACTGCCTATCGTCGTTGGCTTTATGTACCTATTCAAACAGCTGAGTACCGAGAACTACCGCAACATGCGCGATTTGCTCACCGATATCAATGCGAATTTAAGCGAATCAATCCAAGGGATGAGTGTTGTTCAGCTCATGCAACAAGAAGCGCGTTTTAACAAACAGTTTAATGACCTAACCGAGCAGCACTTGGCTGCTTCTAAAAAGGTGATTCGTTTGAATGGCTACTTATTGCGCCCGTTAATGGACTTGTTAGCGGGCCTCGCCCTACTCTCTTTGGTGGCTATCTTTGGTTTCAACGGTATCGAACTGATTGGTGTGGGTGTGCTTTATGCGTTCATCAGTTATCTTGCTCGCGTTACCGAACCTTTAATTGAGATGACTCAACAATTGGCACTGCTTCAGCAAGCGCTCGTATCAAGTGAACGTGTGTTCGAATTGATCGATGCGAAAGAGCAAACTTACGGTGATGACCATCAGCCATTAAGAACTGGATCAATTGAGCTTAACCACCTGACTTTCAGTTACGACGGAAAACAAGATGTATTGAAGGACATTTCTTTAACGACCAACCACCAAGACTTTATTGCGCTTGTCGGTCATACCGGAAGCGGCAAAAGTACCCTAGCGTCCCTGTTAATGGGCTTCTACCCAGCAGAGTTCGGTGAACTGCTCATTGATGGGCGCCCATTAAAGTCGTTAGGTAAAGATGTCCTTCGTAAAGATGTGGCCATGGTTCAACAAGATCCGCACATTCTCCCAGCAAGCGTGCGAGAAAATATATCTCTGGGTAGACCAATGGAAGACGCTCAGATTTGGGATGCTCTTGAAAAAGTCGGATTAGCTGAACAGATTCGTCGTTATCCGAATGGCTTGGATACGCAACTTGGCCAAGGTGAAACCAATCTTTCGGCAGGCCAAAAACAATTGCTTGCACTCGCGCGCGTATTAGTGGCGAAGCCAAAGATTCTTATTTTGGATGAAGCGACTGCGAACATCGACTCGGGGACCGAAGCGTTGATTCAGAAGAGTCTAGAAGTACTTCGCCAAGACATGACACTTGTGGTGATTGCCCACCGTTTATCGACCATTTTGGATGCCGATAAGATCATCGTCTTACACCATGGTGATTTGGTAGAAAGTGGAACACATAAAGCACTATTGAAGCAAAATGGTCGTTACGCGCAAATGTACCAACTTCAACAAGCAAACCGCCATATTCAGCAAATTGAAGAAGAGGACGATAAGCAGTTCGAGGAAGCTGTTTAAACAGCTCAGAGCGAACATGAGCACTTACGTCAAGCCCGTTTTAACGAAACGGGCTTTTTCTTAGATGCAAACTTTCATTCATAATCTAAACAATTTCTTTATTTCTTACCTATTATTGACATAACCCCTCGCTATTATCAGCAAGGTCGTTGTAAAATCGCGCTAACTACCGACTCAACCTATTCAAACAATACCTGTTTATGACGTTTGTGGGTTTGTGTTTGCGAATTTTCACATTGCATATTAATTTCATGACAGAAGTCCATGGACCAAGATAAGTTTACTAACATCTATCGCTTGCCAGGTTCGTTACAGATACGAATCGCTAAGTGGCAAAAGACCTTTCGCGGCACATCTGATTTAGTTCTTCATCAGGTGCTAGTGGAACGTAATAAGCAATTTAAGAAGCCGAGCTTTTTACCGAAGAGCTGGTTTATCACGCCTATTGACGAGAAAGATATCACCATCACTCATCATGGTAAGTATATCCAGACGGTAATGCGTACTATGCTCGACAGAAAAGTGTCGTACAAACGCCTTTTCTTATCACGTATGGACGCCGAAAAAGGCGAAAACGTGTTGCGTGAATATAAGCTCGAATGGGTGAGAAAACACAACCAAATCGCAAAGAAATACAACCAAATAAAGAAAAAGCAGTACATGAACTTTGCAAGGGAAGAAGAAGAAACACTATACCCTTCCATTCCTAAAGGAGAGTTCGATAAAACGCTTTGGAACAAGTTGGTGGTTTCTAGTTTTGGACCAGAGAAGAAATACAAAAACCCCCACTACGTCCGTAAAGCTGATTTCTAAAAAATCCCCCGACTGCTCGGGGGATTTTTCGTTTCGCTCTCGATGATTTACCAATCGTAGGTAAGATTCGCAATCACATTCCTGCGATCACCATACCAACAGAAGCCGTCACACGTCGCAACATACTCTTTATCAGCTAGGTTTTTCGCCGCCACCTGAAGTTTGTAATCACCAATACGATAGCTTACCGTCGCGTCCATCAAGAAATAGCCTGGGACCTTCAACGTTTCAGTGTTGTCACCGTAGGATTCACCCGTATATCGAGCACCCAGCCCGAAAGCTAAACCATCAAAAGTTCCTTCAAGGAAACGGTAATGTGCCCATGCAGAAGATACCGTGTTTGCTACTTGAGACGGCGTATTGCCAACCCAAGATGTATTTACATCCTCTTTAATTTCCGAATCCACATAAGCGATGTTACCAAGCAGAGTTAGTGACGGCGTCACGTTAGCAACCGCTTCTAATTCGAGCCCTTTGTTCTCTACCTTACCAATCTGAGTCAGCTCGTTGAGGTAAATACGAGCGAGGTTCTCTTTAGTTGCTTGATATGCAGCAACGTTAAAGTAACCATCAAACGAACGAGGTTGGTATTTCACACCAACTTCAAACTGATCACCGCTTTCCGGTTTAGCGGGTTTACCAGCACTGTCCTGTTGAATGATTGGGTCGAAGTATTGTGAGTAACTAAAGTAAGGCGTAAATCCAGAATCCGTGATGTACGCAGTACCTAAGCTTAACGTCCACTCTTCATTATCCACTTTGGTGCGTGAGCCTGTGGTTACGTTATGTACTTCATTACTCGTATTGTCATAACGCGCCCCCAATAACACAGCCCATTTATCGTTGATCAACATGTGATCTTGAAGATAGATACCAAGCTGTTCATTATCCACCTTAGTACGTTGTTTATCTGCGTCCGTTAGCGGTTGAAGTGTGGTTGAGTCAAGTAACCAAACGTTGTCTGAATAACTTGGGTTAAACACATCAAAACGTGGGTCAGGCAGCATACCAATTGACGTTGTTAAGATAGAGTCACCGTCCGCAACCAATGGATCACTGGCAAAGTCTTTGCCATCAATGCTCACCATTTGGTAATCAATTCCCACCATGAGGTTGTGTTCCACACTTCCCCATTTCATATTGTGTATCAGACGGTTATCAATATTAAACGCGTCTGATGCCCCCTCTTCTGTGGTCGCTGCACGTAAAATACTCTTACGCTCGTTAAGCGGGTCAAGCAATGGACCTAGCCCTGGAACGTCTGCTGCATACACATAGGAGTACATCTGCCTCAGGTTCACCTCCATTTGGCTGTAACGCGTCGACTGCACAAAAGACGTAGTGTCGTTAAACCTGTGTGAGAACTCGTAGCCTAAAGAAAGCTGTTCACGCTCGAATGTTTCCCAATCCGTGTTTCCTATTGCAAGGCTATCACTGATCTTTCCATTTTTGTTTGGCTTTAATGTCCCCTCAACCGGTAAGAATTGCAGATACGGGTCGGAGTCATCTTTCTGGTAGCTAGTCAGCAAGGTAATTTCCGACATATCTGTAAATTTGTACGTCAGTGACGGAGCAATTAAGAACCGCTCAGCCTCGACGCCATCAACACGCGTGCCATTTTTTCTCGCCAGACCTTGAACACGGATCGCGAGCTTTTCATTCACTTCGGAGTTCACGTCTAACGAAATTTGCTTACGATCTTCAGAGCCATATTCCAGAGACACCTGGCCAGAGCCACCATCAAATTGTGGGCGTTTGCTTACTAGGTTGATCACCCCACCCGGTGGGTTTTGGCCATAAAGAACAGAAGCAGCACCGCGCAACACTTCTACTCGCTCTAGTGCAAATGGGTCTATCTGCCAACTGTAAAAACCTGATGAGTAAAGACGAGTGCCATCTTGGTACAAGCCGCTGTTTGCCTGTTTGAAACCTCGGATGATAAACCAGTCTTGCTTGTTATCTTCACCAAAGTAGTTGGTTTGAATGCTTGGCGTATATTGCAGCGCATCTGAAACACTGATGGATGCGCGATCATCCATTTGTTCGCGAGTCACTACAGAAACCGCGCGAGGCGTTTCATTGATCGCTAAATCCATTTTGGTTGCAGTGCGACTCTTAGCGCCAAGATAGCTAAAGTCGGGACCAACAGCACTGTCTTCTTGTAGGCCAATAACAACCAGGTTTTCATCTTCTTGAGCAAGCACTTGAGGGGTAGCTAACACCATTGCAATAGCCATTGACGCTGGTGTCAGCATAAACTGCCGATTCATTATTTTCTCCTTTAGTCGGCAACCTTTCCAACCTTTTATAAGCAATATCAACGCACGAATACGATGAGGTTGGTTCCGGCATAACCACTGTTTTCCATAAATGCAAAAGCACAGAATGTGTTTTGCGAGCACTACTTAGTGGGTGATGAGAGCGATCACCCAGTCATAGAATTCTTATCAGTTGTCTTTGTTTGGGTTCGTCGTCTTGCCCAGTGGATTTAAACTCTTACAAACGACGTAACCCCCACATTAGGTACAGGCCCCCTATGATTGAGGCCATGAGACCTGCGGGTATCTCTTGAGGGTAAAGTACTTGCCTGCCTAGCCAATCTGCCAACAGCATTACGCCAGCGCCAATTAAAGCCGCGCACAACATATGTTGGGATGCTTTATTAAATCCAAATAGACGTGCCAAATGTGGCGCAAGTAAACCGACGAAGCTGATAGGACCGACGACCAACGTTGCACTCACAGTGAGACAAGCGACAAGGAGTAACAGAACGGCACGGGAGCGATCTACATTTAGCCCTAATGCCTTTGAAGAAGAAGCGCCAATTGGCAAAATATCCAACCATCTTACACACACAAAGCTCAAGCCGATGAAGGTCAACGCCGACACGGCCAAAGGCAGCAAGGTATCCAAAGAAACGTAATAAGTAGAGCCAGAGAGCCAAGCTAACGCCTGATAACTACGTGGATCACCGGTAGCCAAAATAAAACTCTGTATCGCATTCATCAGCGCAGTAATCGCAATACCTGTCAGCAAAATGCGCTCTGGTTGGAAGCCAGATTTTCTATTCAGTAAAACGATTACGAATATCGTAAGTAAAGCGCCGATCAAACCACCTATCGACAAAGTAACCACAGACGCGCCAACGCCAGTAAACATGGCAATAATTAAGCCAATTGCCGTACCAGAACTGATACCGATAACTTCAGGGCTGGCCATTGGATTGCCACTTAAGCGTTGAATAATGGTTCCTGCTATCGCCAACATAGCACCTGCAATCGCCGCGGCTAGGAGTCTTGGCGTTCGCCATTCTAAAAATAGCCATTCTTTAGTCGAGAAAAGCGACGTCCAACCTTGATTCTGTACAGAAACCGTACTGAAAAGAACCACGCCCGCCAGAATAATCAGAAAGGTAAAAGCGATGGCGTGTTTATTCAGCTTATTGACTCGTTCGGAGTGTCGAGTAAGCACTGTTTGGGTATGCCCTTGTGTCTTTTGCGACAACCGCGGCAGTAACCAAAGTAGGAGCGGAGCACCAAGCGCAGCCGTTGCAGCTCCCGTAGGAATAAAGCTAGCCATTAGACCGGGTAATTGCTGAATAACCAAATCGGTCAATGTCAATAACATTGCGCCGATCAACATCGATATCCAAAGCTTGTGCTTGATCTGATGAACACCAATTAAACGCGTGATTGCCGGAGCAGCTAGACCGATAAAACCGATGATACCAACCGTCGCCACCACCCAAGAGGTAATCAAAACCGCTAAACCCAGGCATACAAATCTTAGCTTTGCTAGAGATACACCTAAGCTTTTTGCTCCCTGTTCCGATAACTCCAATAAAGTTAATGGCTTAGCAAACAGAAATGCGACCAGGCCGGCAATCGCGACACGTGGGGCCAAATAGCGAAAGTCATCCCACCCACTTTGAACTAAAGAACCTGCTCCCCAAATCATCAATCCATTAAGCTTCTCGGTATTCATCATCAAAATGACCGTACTTAGCGAAGCAAAATACAAGTTAATTACCAGACCGGAAACCACAACAACGGTTGGAGACAAAGCGCGTCGCCAAGATAACAACATCACCAGCGCCATAGACGTAACACCGCCAATCAACGCAACAAGGTTGGCTGAAAAATCCAGCAACCAAGGGGCGAATAACGTCGCCAACATTAAGGTAAAATTCGCACCACTTGCGACACCAAGTGTAGTTGGTGAAGCCAGTGGATTACGCAAGACTTGTTGCATCAATACGCCAGCGACCGCCAATCCTGCGCCCGAAATAATGGTCGTGAAAACTCGCGGCCACCAGCTAAAATGCAGTAAAACCGAATCTATCGATTGAAAACTTGGTTGCCAAAGGCTTTTCAGCGCAACCGGAAATGCCGCTGTGTTGTGCAGATGAACCACACCAACAAACAGAGTAAGCGCCGAAAGTAACACCACCAGCGTCAAAGGAACGGTTTTCATTCACGTTGCTCCTTTTCTTTTTCTGCAGCCACTAAGTGCGCAAATCGAACAGCAGAAGGCATCGAACCAAAGCTCCAAACGGGAGCGACTCGCATAACGGGATGGCCTGATTGCTCAACAATGTATTGCCAGAGTTTATCACTCGCGAGTTGCTGCTCCCCTCCATGAGGAAGTGGATCTACAATGACGATCTGTGCTGAGATTCCTGCCAATTTATCAATCCCAACCATGTTAAATCCCCAACTGTTGGTTTCTTCTTTCCATGCGTTAGAGAGACCGAGCTTGGCAATCGCCTGAGAATAAAGACTGTTTTCACCAAAAACGCGTACGTGCTTGGTATCCATAAATTGAATCATCAATAAAGGAACAGAATCTGCATCTATTGTTTGCTTGAGTTTGGAAAATTGCACCTCAGACTGTGTTATTAGAGTTTCCGCCTGCGCTTCTTTTCCCAACTCCTTTCCAAAAGTACGGGTAAATTGAGTGAGTACCGACCAATCCGTAATGCCTTTACCATAGAGATCGATGGTAGTCACAGGCGCGATATCGGCAAGGCGCTCTTTCATAGCAGAGAAATAAGGCGCAATAAAAATACGATCCGGCTTGAGTTCATAAATACGTTCGATATTAGGTTGCGTCCTCAAACCCACATCTTTGGTTTGCACTGGCAACAATGGCGCTTTTACCCAAGCATCGTAATCTTGCCCTTGCGCAACCCCCACAGGCACAACACCAAGCGCCAACATGGTTTCAGTTTGGGTCCAATCGACAGACATAACTCGTTGCGAGGTTGCATCAACTGGGAAGGTTAAAAAGAGAGCCGTAAGGGAGGCTACGTGCTTTAACCAAGAAAAACGAAGTATGAAGTTCATTGTCGACTCCGCTTAGCTTGGCATTGCTACTGGATATCCAGCGGGGTGATCTGAAATACGCATTTCAATGCCATATATTTCTTTCAGCTTGGGCTCAGTGAACACTTGTTGAACATCACCTTGTGCAATCAAATCACCTTGATGTAGGGCTACGATGTGGTCACAGAAGCGAGCGGCTAAATTGATGTCATGCAGAACAATGATGACCCCTAATCCAAGCTCTCTACTTAACTTAGCGATCAAAGAAAGCATATCGACCTGATGGCTAATATCGAGCGCCGACAGTGGCTCATCAAGTAGCAAGTATTCCGTCTTTTGAGCAAGTAGCATGGCCAGCCACACACGTTGTCGCTCACCACCAGAAAGCGTGTCGACTAAACGATCAGCATATTTCAACGTTCCAGTCATCTCCATCGCTTCTTCGACTATGGTTTTGTCTTTTGCACTTAAACGCCCTAACAAACCATGCCATGGATAACGACCAAAACTGACCAAATCACGGCTAAGAATACTGTCCGTCATCGGTAAGTGTTGGGGTAGATATGCGATATGTTGTGCGAATTTTTTTGCGGAAAAATGATTAATATTGTCGCCGTGCAACAAAACATCACCGTCACTGTATGCCTGCTGCTGGGCTAACAACTTGAGAAGCGTGGATTTTCCTGAACCATTGTGGCCAACGAGCGCGTACGTTTTTCCAGTTTCAAACGTCAAATCAAATGCTTTCAACAGAGACTTTCCGTTAATATTGAACTGAAGAGCTTTGGCTTCTAACATCCCTACTTCACCTAATCCATTTAACTATCGGCATCGGTAATACGTCATTAACCCATTCACCTATCCGTTACGTTTCATTATTTTATTCAACAAAACGATTAATAAGCTTGGCTTTATATAACAGGGTAGATACAAATGCAAACCATTATTATTATCATTAGTTGATTATTTTATAAATTTAAAAGATGGTAGGGCTCGGTAATTCAGATCGAGTGTGCTCCTTGCTTATCGATAAGGAAAATAACCAAGTGACTTCAAAAAGCAGGATTCAAAACAAAGAGGGAATTTACGTTTCGAGACGATTGGGCAAGCGGCTAAGTGATAGGCACTTGCCCATAAGATGAATTACGCTGCGGCGGTGAGAAAAAGTGGATGAGGTCCGCAGCCGTTTGATGACATTAGTGACGAGCGTCAGCGCCAAATTCTACTTCTTTATAGATATCGGCCAGCGACTTCTTACCTTGTCTGTCTTTGGCTGAACGCTTCTTAGGTTGGTAATAATGCTCTTGGTCATGCAAAGCTTCTTCGTGTTCTTTTGCAGACTCTACGAATTCATCATTCGCAAGTGCTTGTTGGCGTAAGCGGTTTACTCTTTCAAGGGTTTCCCACAACATACTTCACCTCCAAACGAGTTACTGTATACATATACAGTATTGTTTATAATGACCTCCTAGTCAACATTTTGATTCCCTTCACGGTTTACTCCTCTACTTTCACATTAATCCCATGCCTGCATAATGCTCTGGGTATTTATGGATGATTTGCTTTAAGTAATCTTGATGATCACGTAAAGCGTTGACGCATTCTCTTGATAACAATCCCTGATACACAAGCTTTTCTAACTCTAATAACGCATATGGGATCGACCACGCCTGACGATATGGATGGTGGGTAGTCATCACATCGAACACATTAGCGACAGCGACAATTTTGGCCGCAATAGGAATATCGATGTCCTCCAATCCATACGGATAACCCGACCCATTTAAGTTCTCGTGTTGATATGTCATGATTTGGTGGAACAAGGTAATGCTTGGATGCACTGGGTTACCAATTCTCGCAACAATGTTATCTGCGGCTTCTATGCATTGTTCGATGTGCTCTTGTAGTCGCGATTCTTGCTCGCGAGATAAATGATGGCGACGGCAAACAATGTCGGCTGGTAAAGCGGTCTCACTCAAAGAGTGGTACCTCGCAAACATCCCAATCTGCTCCACCACTTCATCACTGAGTTGGTGACGGTCGGCAATGTGAGTGGCGATCACTTGACTGTAAAGTCCCATCCTCTTGCTATGAGAAAACACTTCGGGCGAATAGCCTGGCATCAAGCAGTGCATCCGTTCTGCAAGTATTTCGATTGCATTAACCACATTGTCCTCCGATTCCACAGCAAACTGTACCATTTCGAAATACGGTTTGAGGCCATTCAGCGCTTCTAAACTAAAGGCATTTGGTTGGATGGAGTTGAGGAACACAAAACCAGTAAAGGTTTGCTGATCATAGCAAGGGACAGCAACAGAGGAGTGATAACCGTGTTTAAGTAATGTCTGAACACGTGAGCAATGGTTGATGTCGTAGAGATCGTTAACCACACGAGGGACGGCGTTATCAGCCGCGAGACTAAGATTGTGAAGCTTGCGCAATGGCGCTTCATGATGCGCTAGACACCAAGTATCAAACTCACTTTCAGCAAAAGATTTTAGCACACCTTGCTTAGGGTGATATTTGGCAAACGACACCCTATCAATGCATGGCAAATGGACCTGCATCCTATTTTTCAATGTTTGCATTTGCTCATTAAGCGGCTTTGCAAACGGGTAAAAACTCTGGTGCGCCATACTTCACCTCCACACCCAAGTAGAGAAATACCGAAGAAAAGGCTCATTAAAGTCAGCGTATTTGATGTGATTAGAGCGGCTTTTCTCCACCTAAATTATCGACATACCACAGTCTAAGTGTACGAAATAAAAACAGTTTTCCGCCAATATTTTCACCGAATATTCTACGGTAATTTAATCCAGATCAAAAAAAACCAGTGCGCTGTAACACACTGGCTTTCGTTTTATTCACCGTTTCTATTAACCAAGCGCAGGTAGCACTCCCAGAGTAATCAATACTTGTGCCAAAACAATGCCTGTTCCTACAATCCCCGTTACCGCCAACGCACCTTGGCCTCCTGCAACGCGGTATTCACCAGTAAACTCTTCAGATCGACGTACTTTCACCACCATCACCAGAGGTAAGAAAATCGCAAGGATTGCCAACGCAATTGCAGCGTAACCTAATGCCATAATAAAGCCTTGTGGGTAAAACAGTGCAAAGCCAAGCGGCGGCGTAAAAGTTATGACAGCCGCCACCAAACGGTTTGGTTTTTCGCTATCGCCTTTGATGGTGTCACCCAAGAATTCAAACAGGCCTAAACTCACTCCCAAGAAAGAGGTCAGAAGAGCTAAGTCGGCAAATACACCAACAACACTGCCAAGATTGGACTGATGAACCGTTTGAGAAAGCTGTCCAATCAGTGCACTCAAACCACCATTTTCAACCAGTGTTTCTTGGCTTACGACGCCTAAAGTGACGATCTGCCAGAAAATGTAAATCACTAATGGAATGGTCGAACCCACAATGATCGCTTTACGTAGCGATGATGTGTCGCCGTCTAGGTAGTTCACAATCGCAGGAATACTGCCGTGAAAACCAAAAGAGGTGAAGATGACTGGAATTGCTGCAACGATAAGGCCTTGTTCAATTGGCATGCTCAATAAGTAAGATTCGGTCACATTTGGCGCAAGAAATGACAACACTGCAATCATGGTCACCATTTTAAGACCAAACAATACGCGGTTTACTTTGTCTACAGTGCCAGTACCCACTGTCACAACCATGGTTACAATAAGAGTAAAGATGATGGTTGAAGTCGAACCTGAAATATCCAGCCCAAACCACTCTGTTAGACGGTCACCAAACTGAGCACCACCACCAGCGATATAAGCAGCACACAATGAGTAAAACAAGAAAAGCATGGCAAAGCTTGCAACCCACTTGCCCTTCTGACCAAGAATTTGTTTCGCTAGAGTATGAAGAGTTGCACTGCTATCGGCATACTGATGAAGCTCCAACATCAATAGCGCGGTAAACGCCATTAATGCCCACAGACCTAGCATGATCAGCAAGGAAGTCGTGAAACCAATACCCGCAGAGGCAAGAGGAAGTGCCAGCATACCGGCACCAATTGTAGTCCCTGCAATAATCAGGGTACTACCAAACACTTTAGATCGACTCATTGTATATTTATCTTTACAGCTTAATAAGATTTATTAGCATCAGATCGGGCAACGGCACCATAAACCTAACACCATGTTCGTAATGAAGCTGATTCTGTAGGATCTTTAGAATAATATCAAGCAAAGTGTAAGGATAAAAAACCACTACTGTATATTTTAATTTACAACCATATCTTAAGTGCGAATTTCAGAAAGTAACTGAGCACATTCTTGCTCATTCATGAATTTGGGTACTGGGTAGTTCCAATGCGCTTCTTTCAAGATCAACGCCACTAACTCTTCTGTGTCCGAACTGTTAAGCACTGGTGTGTGTTTTTCGATGCCAATCACTTCATACAACTCTTCGATACGATCGAGAAAGTTTTGGGCACTGGCAGAATCGGCGCTACTTCCTAACAAGGCGTAACTCAAAGCAATCAGTTGTGGCTCTATCTCTGGCAGCGAAAACTTAAGAACCGGTAACAAAGCAAGACCATTCGCCATTCCATGAGGCAATCCATATTTTGCTCCTAAGTTATGGGCAAAGGCATGAACGTAACCTAAGCTCGCTTTGGTGAACGCTAACCCGGCATAATAAGATGCCATCGCCATTTTATGCCTTGCTTCTACGTCTTCCCCCTGTTCTACCACTTTAGGCAAATACTTAAAGATGAGTTTAATGGCTGCAACGGAGTAGGCTTTTGTTTCTTGTGATGCATTGCGGGATACATACGCTTCAACAGCGTGCGTCAATGCATCAATCCCCGTATCCGCCGTAATCTTTGCTGGTAAGCCCAACAACAGATCTGCATCCAATGCCGCCATCAATGGCACGAGTTTAGGATCCATTAACGGCGTTTTAAGGTGGGTAACGGGGTCGGAAACTACAGCGGCAATGGTCACCTCAGATCCTGTACCCGATGTGGTTGGGATAACAAATAAAGGCGCTGGTGTTCTCCAGACACGAAACAACCCCGCGAGTTTTTTGATGGGACGCTTATTCGTCACTTTAGCGGCAATCACCTTGGCACAATCCATTGCCGAGCCACCACCCAGCGCTAAAATCGCATCGCATCCGGATTCCAGATAAACATCTAAGCCACGTTCAACATGGTCATAAGTTGGGTCTGGCTTCACCTCTGAGAATACAACAACCTCTAATCCATTAGAGCTTGCGCGCTCTGCAACTTGCTCTGCCATTCCGATCTGGACAAGCCCCTCATCTGTCACCAACAACAATCGCTGAAAGCCCAGATCGCTGACCGCCTCACACAATTCATTAACGGAGCCAGAACCCGAAAATAGCGTTGGCTTTGGCAGAGGAAGAACGTGAGCGGCCACTTTGAGTCCATTGGTATAACCGCGATAGAGAAAATGTTTCAGCATACAAATTCCTTTTGTGTTTTGGCTGAGCGTATGACTTAGTCATTCTAGATGTTTTTTCAATCACTTCGAGATCGAGAGCTCACAGAATCTTGTATTTGTTTCTCTCACAGCCCAACCCGACCAAACCAATGATTATCGACTATTCTATTACTTATGTACCAACGCTTGAGGACATGCCATGGGATACAAGCTGTTTGCTCTGATGGCCTTTTCTGGCTCAGTTTTCGCGAGTTCATTAGCGAGCTTTCCAGAAAACCTCGACAGACTTGTGCTTGTAAAACAGAGCGTTATTCCGGCCAGAGATGTAGTGTTGCCACCAAACACACCCACTTTTGTGCAAGAAACAGTGAAGATGTACAACTGGACGAATCAAGGAAGAGGCACAAACCTGAGCATATATGTCCCAAAACACAAAGTAGAAGCTTATAAAAAGCACGGCCCATATACCGATGGCTTAACGGCAGTTGCGATATACGAAGAAGAAAACATTATTTTTGTCACCGAGCATCTTGCTGGTGAAGCGCTTTACGGGAGTTATGATCGGCAGGGAAACGACATATCCGATAGTCACCCCTCTCTGAGAATTGAAGCTTGCTATCGCTGTCATAACGGATACAAAGACATCTGCGTCAATGGTACTTGTGCGGTGCCCATCATTGATGTGTTTAATGAGTAATTCATATTGTGGGAACATCAATAAGAATAAAGATCTTCCTCTCGCATTTTGTTCTCGTCATTCTCATGATTGGTGCTTTGGGTTACTACAACTTTCATAACTCAATGGACACCATCATTAAAACGACGATCGTCTCTCGTGAGCAGAGTGCGAGCGCGCTAATTCATCACATCAGCGATGCGGTTCATGGCGGCAACTATGCAAACTTAATGTTGCCAAGCTTTAAAGATGAATTGGAAATGCATACGGATTTGCGTTACCTCTACGTCAACGGCCATTCCTCAGTGTCGAAAACCCCAGTGTCCGTCACTTACAATCGAAATGCCCAAGAGATTTGGCGATCCGATTATCCCCCAACTTTTGAGCAGGACTTAGATCAACGCATTGCCAGACTGACATCCGTGAAAAAAACAGGCTCACAATCGAGTGTAAAAGTGCAATACCTGCTCGCCCGACTCAACGACGCCCGTGAGCAGTACTATTTAAGTAAAGAGTTGGAAGAAGACCACACGTTGGATCTCTACCCTTGTCGGGTAATCGGAAAAAGCCACATAAGCTTTGAGAAAGACATCCTCTATATCACATTACCATTAAACGGGGACATTCAAGGCAACATTGAATTGCTTTACGACATACAGCTCGTAAGGGATATTCGAGAGGAGTTTGTTGTCGATTCTATCCGCGAAATCGTGTTAGGAATGGCGATTTCTTATCCTCTTTTATTGCTGCTTTCTTATCACATCTCTTCGCCAATCAACAACTTATCTACTTTTATGCGTCAAAATTTTGAAACCATCAGTTTGTTTCAAGTCCCTAATACCAAAAGAAAAGATGAAATCGGAGATTTAGCGCGCGCCTTTAGCCATCTTGTCGACAAAGTTGTCCGCAAAAACAGAGAACTCGATGACATGGTGAAGCACGACCCCTTAACCGGTCTGTATAATCGCCGTTCTCTTGAAGCATCATTTCGCTCATTGTGTTATCAATCGAACAAAATGTTCATCGCGTGTTTCTTTATCGATATCGATCACTTTAAGGAGTTTAATGATCATAGGGGTCACTTGCAGGGTGATAAAGCCTTGCAAAAAGTTGCGAAGACCTTGGAATCTTTCGCCGTACAAACTCACGGCTATGCTTTGCGCTTAGGAGGCGAAGAATTTGTTGTGCTTGCCCCTGTTCACGATACTAGAGAGGCGTTAGCGCGAGGCAACCAACTGCGCGGACGGGTTAAACAACTGGAAATCATTCATCATGATGAGCCGATCATCAAGTATCTAACGATCTCCATTGGTATTAGCCTTTCAGAGCGCACGCAAGCCGACATCATAGACCCAAACCGCCTGTTAGATGAATCAGACGAAGCCTTGTATGCAGCAAAAGATCTAGGCCGCGACCAAGTCGTGCTCTATTCAAACGAAAGCAGGGACAGCGCCTAAACCCAGCCCCTCAAAATCATTCGCTTAAAAGGCCGACCTAGTAAGCCAGCTCTGGATCGACACAGTGGAAGATCTCACCACTCCCCTGACCTTTTTCCAGCATCTCAAAAAGTAAACGAGCCACTTCTTGGCGGTATACCAAACCATGCACTTCTTTAGGTTCAACCAACACACCATTGCCCGTCACTTCACCATCTTTCAAGCCGCCTGGACGAATGATGGTGTAATCCAAGTCGCTGGTTTGTAGCCATGCTTCCGCTAATGACTTCTCACGCACAACACCACCAAAACCCGCTTTAGAACGGTCAGAAAGGTATTTCCAGCTATCACCACAACCAAGTGACGTCACTAGAACAAAACGCTTTAGAGAAGCCAGACACGCAGCGTCAACCAGATGTCGATGCCCAAGATAGTCCACTGGGATATCAGCACGGAAGCTACCCATGGTGCTGATGATAATGTCATCTTGATTGAGCTGTGCAACCACCGCGTTAACCTCTTCCGCAACAGTGGCATCACATGCAAACGTTGACTGACAAATCGCCTTTAATTCTGGGCTTTTGTCTGGATTTCTCGCCACACCGACAACTTCAGCACCTTTCTCTGCAAAATACTGTGCAATTGCCAAACCAAGACCACTACTTGCACCCCAAACCACCACTCTTTTCATAACTTACCTTCCACACAACAATGATAATGAGAATACTTTACATCACTAATTGGTGGCTTTTCAAAGGAAGTCAATCGAACACCTAAAATTCTTTCTAAATCAATACGTAGTTCAAAGAACTGAACGATACTTTCCCCCTAGTGATGAAATTTACGTGCGACAACCAGTATTATTCCCGCCATAACTATAAACACATCCTATGCTCGTCATATTTGCTATCAGTTCGCTGCTGCATTCCCTTAAAACTAGAAAAATGAGCATAGGGAAAACAAAAACGTCGGTATTTACCATGTCGGTTTTAACAAAGAATCAGGCTTATGATTCGTCGAGTAATCACGAATTTGAAGTCGATCTAAAACAAGCCCTTATCTGGGTGGCGCGTGCGTTAGATTACGTAGGCGTCGACGATTCTCACCACAGCCATCGGGTGGCTTACATCGCATACCAATGCGCTCTCGCTTTAGGTTGGGATAATCACCAAGCCGAGTTCTGTTACTTCGCAGGAATGGTTCACGACTGTGGCGTCTCAGAAACCCGCGAGCACATGATGTTGCTCGAACAGCTCGTCCCTCAAGACGCCAAAGCCCACTGCATTCGTGGTTACCACACACTTAAGCAGTGTCGCTTGCTGGCACAATTCGCTACTCCGATTCTTTACCATCACACGCATTGGGATGAGTTGGAACAGATTGATATTCCCTCTTTCGAAAAAAACGTCGCCGCATTACTCTATCTCGCGGACCGTTTAGATTTTATGCGCGCCCACTACGTCATTAACTGCCATAGTGATCTTGTCACTTTACATGAAGAACTGATCGCGGAATGTGTCTTGGTTAATGCCGGTACTTTGTTTCATCCCGAAATGTGCCGTGCCATGGTCAAACTTATCATGACAGACGCGTTTTGGTTCGCCATGGAATCAGAACACATCGAAACTATTGGTATGCAGTTCGAAAATATCGATTGGCTGCAAAAGCAATTAAGTATCGAAGATCTCACCAGTTTAGGACTTTTCCTTGCAAGAATTGTCGACGCAAAAAGTTCTTTCACCTATCAACATTCACAAAAAGTGGCGGAACTGTCTCGTTACTTAGCGAAGAAAATGGGATTGGATGAACACGAGCAAGAGATGATTTTTATTGCGGGATTGGTTCATGATATTGGCAAGCTCAAAACCCCTGATGAGATCCTTCACAAAGAAGGCCCACTAGACAAGCAAGAATACACACGCATCAAGCGCCATACGATTGATACTGAACTTGCTCTGCACAAAGTATTTCCGAATGCCAAGATTGCCGAGTGGGCTTCCAACCATCATGAGCGGTTAGATGGTTCAGGTTACCCTTATCATAAAACGGCGGAAGCTTTGGATGTGCCTTCTCGTATCATTGCCGTTGTCGATGTCTTTCAAGCGCTTTCTCAAGATCGCCCATATCGAGGCCGTATGACATTACAAGAAATCGCAATCATCATGGGTGAGCAAGTAGATTCGGGAAAACTCTGTACCGAAGTCTATCAGGTGTTATGGTCCAACAGGCAAGCGTGTTATGAGCTCTCAGTAGGTATGTAACGCCGAGCGTTCTAGACAAACCAAACAACAAAGGGACACCAAGTGGGTGTCCCTTTGTCTTCTTGAAATCAATGAAACCGCTTAGTGAGCGATATCAAGCTGGTTGTCTTTCACACCATTAATGCGGAACCAACCTGCAATGCTAAAACGCTCTGCATTTGTCGGTAACACTTCGTGAGGAAATTGCTCTGATAAGAATACAAACAAGCGACCAGAACGTGGTGGGATCGTCGCAATCACGTTGTCATTCAAATCATAAACCACCAACTCGCCAGCATCTTCTTCGCTCCACGATTCATTCATGTAGAACACGGTGGTTAGACGGCGATTTTCATTGCCTTTAAAACAGTCAAGGTGTTTTTGGTAGAAATCACCTTTCTCATATTTCGCAAAATGCGCTTCGTACTCAAACAAACCGAGATAGAAGTAACGGTTTGCTTCTAAGCGAATCGCTTCCATCTTGTCTAAAAATGAGGTTACTGCCGAGCCCATGTCACGCTTCAACCATTGAATCTTATCACTACGAATCGATTCAACACGTGTCACATCGTCGTTACGACCAATACGTGCTTTCTTCCAATTGTCTGGAATACAGTCACGCAGCTCAGCCACTTCTTCTTGAGAAAGGAAATCATCCCAGATGTAGTATCCGTCCGTCGATAACGCATCGATCAGTTTGTTCATTCTATTTCGTTCACTTGTAAGAGTTAGGGCGGTCTATATAAGAAATTCGTGCTACAACAACAAATTCCATTTTTAATCGACACGACAAACCCTTGCTTTTCCTTATGTCCAGACGTAAAAAAGCCGCTCAGGAGAGCGGCCAGTTTTGAGTTCGATTATCGCACTTGCAATGCAATTGAACGAGGTCGAATTGGACGAATTCGTTGAATCATTGGGCGTTGTTTTTTCTTAAGTTGGATATGACACATTTCCAACACTAAACCAAACGCCATCGCGAAATACACGTAACCTTTGTTGATGTGAATAGCAAAACCTTCTGCCATCAACAGACCACCTAGCAAAACTAGGAACAGTAGAGCAAGGGTCTTAAAGCCGGGGTAACGCGTCACTAGGTTGTTGATTTTCTCCGCCGTTAACACCATCACAATCGCTGACGAAATGATCGCTGCCACCATGATTGGTACTTCGCTCGTTAGACCAACCGCAGTAATCACCGAGTCCATCGAGAACACAGCATCAACCGCGACAATCTGAAGCAGAACCACAGCCAGACCAGTACGAACATGAGTCGAGTGACCGTGCTCAGTATGCGTTAACCAACTCCACAACTCTTTCAAGCTTTTCGCCAGTAGGAATGCACCACCCGCAATCATAATCAAATCACGACCAGTAAACGCGTAGTCACTGAAGCTGATTAACGGCTGAGTAAGCTGCATGATCCAAGAGATCGAGAACACCAAAACAATACGCGCCATCACCGCTAGGCCAATACCTAGATTTCGGGCAAGTTTACGCTGGTGTTGTGGTAATCGTTCACACAGAACGGAGATGAATACGACGTTATCAACGCCTAAGACTACTTCAAGAGCAAACAAAGTAGCGAAGATAGCCCACGCTTCTGGTTGCATGAAAAGTTCTAACATGAGTACGCCTCCGGTGATTGGAAGTCATACAGTGAATTGTTCAGTCGACTAAAGGGGTCGTCCATTAAGTTTTTAAAACCTCTGTTACTTAGGAAACGCGAGTAAATCACCTCCTCCAGTTGTACGCAACCCCTTATTTTGTCAGGCTTGTGTAAAGCATCTTTCGTCCTCTAAGGGATATAAGCCATACTCACCCTATCAAGTGCCGAGTTGAGCCAAACTATTACATCGAACACGAAAAGAAACGCCTCTTTTTGCGTGCTTCAACAATCGTAAAAAAATGTTTCATAATAATATTTTGATATACTGAGACAAATCACACGAGTTTGGGTCTGTTGACCTTTCGTGATGATTGTTGCAGCAGTTTGTAGGTGTTTTATACAAGGCAGAGGCTTTGATATGTAGCTATTCTACCTGATAAGCCGATAACGCAGTAGAAAGCACCTACAAACGCTGCCCAAAGGGTTCGGCTAAAAG
>NZ_BAOG01000044.1 GCF_000400365.1 Vibrio jasicida CAIM 1864 = LMG 25398
CCAACGTGGACTCCGAATACATTAGCGCAAACCAACTCCGTTATTACTTAATTGTAGTTGCAATAACGGGGCGGACCATACATTTTGTTTATGTACGTTTGCAGGTATTGATTAAGAATCAAATACCATCTGAGATTTCACAGAAACTGTAGAACCAAGTCGCGACGGTTCAACATCAATGCGCTGCGCCATTTGCTCTTTCAGCTCGGATACATGAGAAATCACGCCAATCATGCGACCCGTTTGTTGTAAGTCGACCAAGGTTTGAATCGCAAGATCTAAAGATTCCGGATCTAAGCTGCCAAAACCTTCATCAATAAACAGCGTATCCAAGCGAATACCGCCACTGTAAGACTGCACAACATCAGATAGACCGAGCGCTAATGCCAACGCTGCCATGAAAGATTCACCACCTGATAACGTCGCGACATCGCGCGTTTTACCTGTGTAGCTATCCTCAACCACCAAATCCAAGCCTCGTCCTGCAGCACCTTTAAAGCCTTCAGTTTTACGAGCCAAGATATAACGACCTTTACTCATCAGACTTAAACGCTGTGAGGCTTGAATCAATACATCGTCTAATAACACACCAAGGACAAATCGGTGCAGACTGATACGGCTACCCGTTTTACCGCTTGCAACGTCATACAAGGTGCCAAACACTTTGTATTCGTCTTCTAACTTAGTGTTCTTGTCATGTAACGTCGCGATGTCATTACGGACTTTCTCTAGACGTTCAAACAGAGAGCGCGTGCTATCAAGCTGATTACGCGCTTCAACGTAACTTTGCTGAATACTGTTTAACTTAACGTTAAGGTCATCTAAATCAGGCAATGCCAAGTCTTTCAATGTTGAACTCAAATCTGCCAATGTTTGTTCTAGCTTGATTTGAGTCTGTTTGAACGCATCAATTTCTTGCTGCCAAATCTGCATCGCGGCTTCATCAACTTTACTTGTTAGGAATTGCGCTTCATCCTCGAATGCGCTCGCCTGCAACGCTTGCGCCCAATCAGTTTTGGCTGTGTTCAAACGCTCTAGTGCCTCATTCAACCACTGTTGATTGGTTGTCAGTTGGCTTTCAATATTGGTCTTAGCGAGCACCGCTTGTTGCAAATGATTTTGTGCAGTCTCGAATGCGGTGTTTAACTCCTTAATCTGTTTTTGAATCGCAACAATGTCTTGCTCAAGAACTTCAAGAGATGAGTACTTGGCATCTAACGAAGCAGACAGTTTAGCCAGTTGCTCTTGGTTCACTTTTATCGTCGATTCATTCGCTGCCATCTGGTTTTGTAGATCATTGATCTTACCTTCCCCAGTAACACAACGCTGATTTAACTCATTGACGCTTTGTTCCAGCTGAACCAAGTTAATCGATGACAATTGCTGTAAACGTTCATTGAGCTGCTGCATGGACGCTTGTAACGCGCTTAAATCCATTGATGCGTTTTGGCCAAGTTCAACGGATAGTTGCTCAATCTGCTGCTTGTATTGTCCGACTGCGATATTGTGCTGCTCCAACTGATTGCTCAATTGGTTAAGTACAACTTGCCCTTCTCGCTCCGTGTTTCGAGCACACTGAACTTGCTCTTTTGTTACCTCTTCACCAACAAATTGAGCGGGTTGAGGGTGTTCTACACTACCGCACACCGGACACATTTCACCGGCTTGTAAGCGCTGAGCCAATACAGCAGCTTGAGCATTGTGCCAGCTCAATTCAAGTGTATCTGCTGAGCGTTGAAGTTCTACGTATCGCGCTTTTGCTTGGTCAACCGAAGCTTGTTTGCTAGGCGTCAATGCATCCAATTTCGCCAGCTCTTGGTTTAAGCCAGTTAGCTTCTGTAGGTCTTGCATCAAACGTTGTTGCTGTTTTATCTCAGCCTCTACACTGCCAATACTTGCAACATCGACTCGAGCTTGATCCAGTGACTTCTGACCTTGTTGCGCCTCTAGCGTTAACTTCTCTTTCAGAGCGATATATTTCTTAAGCGTTACCTCAAACTCCGACTTTTGCGTCAAACCTGCGTTAATGGCTTTCTCTAGCTCTGACTTTTCAACCAGCTTTCCTTTCATGCTTTCAAGTTGGTATTGTTGCTCTGTCAGTCTTGGCAATTGTGCCGCTTGTTCTTTCGCGGTTTGCAATGCGCCTTCTTTGGATTTTACAGCGTCATTTGCCACAGTAAGATCTTGAGAAAGCTTAGCCACCTTTTGCTCAAGTTCTTGCGTTTGCTTTGAGGCATTTTGTAACGTGACATAAGGCAACTCAACCTTGCTTGCCTTCTTCGCATTGTCTAACTGCAATTGACGTGATGAGACAGCATCGCTCTGTTCCAAATGTTGCTTCAATGCAATTTCGGCTTGCTCACGCTTTTTAAACTCATTGCTCAGCGCTTCTGCTTTTTGCAGTTCCGTTTTTACCGCATTTAATTGCGCCAGAGATTCTTGCTCTTGCTTTTGCACGGTTTCCAATTGAGCAGATAAGGCTTCACGCTGCTCTGTTAACTCCGCTTCGGAAGAAACACCAGCTACCTGCAGTGCACCTCGAATTTGGTTATCAAACTCGTCTTTGGCTTTGCTAATGGCACTCGCTTTGTCTTTCAGTGCGTATTCAATCTTCTTGTAGATATCCGTTTGGAATAGCTGACCAAAGATCTCTTCCCGCTCTTTGGACGTCGCAAGTAACAACTCTCGAAACTTACCTTGTGGCAACACCATAACTTGGCGGAACTGAGTTTCGTTCAAGCCAATAATGTTGGTCACTTCTGTCTTTACTTGCGTTGTTTTGCTAGTGATGAGCTTTTCTTCGTCCGTAATCTCATACAAAGCTGCGGTATGCTTACGCACCGTCATACCCTCACCACGCGCCTTTGGTGCTTCTTGTTCTGGTGAGCGAATCACTCGATAAGACTTGCCGTGTAAAGAGAATTCTAACGTCACTTCGGTCAATAACGTTGGCGCTGCCATATCGCAACGCATTTGAATACCTTGGCGCTCGTTACCCGTCGTTTCACCATAAAGTGCAAAACAAATCGCATCGAGAATCGAGGTTTTACCCGAACCAGTAGGACCGTTGATGAGAAACAAAGGGTTAGTTCCCAGTTTGTCGAACTCAATCGTTTCTGTTTGAGCAAACGGACCAAAAGCCTGCATTGTCAGTTTAATGGGTTTCATGTTTGGTCCTTACTAAGCCTGCTGAGAAAGTTGTTTGATGATGTCACTTATCGCTTGATCTTGTTCTTGCGATAGTTGGCTGTCTTGCGCTTCCGAAAAGAAGTCTCGGAACATGTCTATCTCACTTCTCGCCAACTTTGCTTGCGCCATTTCCTGCTCGACACCAATTAACATTCCCGGTTTTTCTAGGTGCAAAACATTTGGGTAAACAGTACGTAGCTTTTCCATTGGGTTTAAGATTGCGTGCTTATCCATCAAACGTACCAACAAGTAGTCTTCGTTTTTCGGATCGGTTTTGCCCTGCTCTATCACTTGTTCAAGCTCACCTTCAACGATTCGCATCTCATGAGGTGCAGCAAGGTCAAGATGCTCGGCCGAGACAAACCCGTTTTGGTCGATTTCCACCAGCGTGAAACCTTTCTTCTGGTTTTGTTCACCAAAGCTGTATTTCATCAGTGAACCAGAATAACGAATGTATTCTTCGCCTTTTTTCTGTGGCTGATGCAAATGCCCCAACGCTACATAGTCAAAGTTGAGGAAATGTTCGTGACTGACGCGGTCAGAACCACCAATCGAAAGTGGACGCTCAGATTCAGACTCAATGGCACCATCGACAAAGCAGTGGCTGACTAACACGTTGCGTTGCTCTGGTTGGAACTGCTCAGTGATTTTCTCGGCAAGTAGCTTGTGCGCTTGATCGTGGGTCGAAACGGGTTCTTGGTAGGCAAAACGGACTTGCTCAGGATCGTTATAAGGCATGCCATAAAAAGCCACTTGCCCTGCGCTTTCGGTTTCAATAACAACAGGGGTAAGCATGTCTTCGAAGTTACTGATAATGTGAAGACCCGCATTTTTCATCTGCTCAGAACCAAAACCCAAGCGCTCTGCACCATCATGGTTGCCAGAAATCAAAATCATCGGCGTGTTTAGCTCACCACAGATTCGCTTCACCACTTTGTTAAGTAGTTCAATCGCGATAGTTGGTGGGACAGAACGGTCATAAATATCACCGGCAACAACCACCGCATCAACAGGGTTGTTTTCAATGTATTGGATTAACTGGTCAAGAACTGCTTGCTGATCGTCAAGCAAAGAGACGTTATGAAACTGTCGGCCAAGGTGCCAATCTGAGGTATGGATAAACTTCATTCGAATTCACTTTCTGCCATCTACATGGCGCTATCTTATTATCCCCCTAGGATATCGTGAGTTCGTAAGCTTTTCATGTGGTTTGTGGCGTATGCTGGAGTTAAAGTAAAAACGAGCTAATTGTGCGCACTTAAAATCTACCAACTATAAGCATCTGAGATTTGGCGATATAGTTCCTCATACGCATCTTCTTCATTTTGACATTCAGTTACAGACGTAATTCTTCCTTGACTGTTGTATACAACTTGCCAAGAATCATCTTGATTGACCACACACAAACACTCACCATTTTTCAGTCCATCTAGGCTATAGGATTGATGAGGTACTTTTTTCAATTTATCAACATTCATAACAAAGCGAACTAGTGTAGAGTTTTCATTATTCATTTGCGTTTATATCCTTTGCCTAATTTATTTGCACAAACCCGATCATTATTTGGGAGCAAAGAACATGCCCTAAGCACTCGGTTTACCTATCTAAAAATTCTACGTCCAACCGCTCGACACAGAGACAAATAAACTGACCATCCAAATATGCATAATCAGACTCTAAAAAATCATCACAAATCTTAAGTCCAGCGTCTATGGTCCCACCGTTTAGTCTACCTAATAGCTTATAAGCATAGGTACTATCGACCCTTGTCATACTAGTTTCGTCTGCACTTTCCTGCTCTGTTAATCCAAAATCCAACATTTCAAATGTAACGGGATATTCTTGCCCAATATACAATTCATAGGGGCACACCCCGGCAAAACAGGTTAATTCGACACCATTAACTTCAAGCGTAACTTCTTCTTCAATATCTGAGTTTAAGCTAAGAACTCTTGCCTTGTGTGTGATCACTATTCAGCCAAACTGATTGTTTAAAAGATATCTATCTAACAAAAGAGCCCACAAAGCGTGAGCTTGAGTTTTGCTATGCAGGACGGGTTACTCTCTGTGACTTTTAAGGACATTGCCGACCATTGACGCCATATCGATAATTTCGGCTCCCCCTAAATCCGCCATAACCTGTAAAAATACATGTAGATCTTCTTTGGTCATAGCATCTGCGGACTTCTTGCCCCCCATAAATAGGTAAGGGGTAAACACCATCACTTCTTCTTTACCCACTGGACCATGTTTTTTAATCGCAGACGGAAAGAGAGGTTTTGAACTAACTTCTACGTCTATATATTCTTTATCTTGAAAACCGAAAAAGCTTTGAATTGCAATATTAGCATCGCCTTTAGAAATGTCTTTTGCGTGTCCTTGATTTGTCATTATCCAATTTAAGTGTGTCGCTATATCGAGTGACGCACCTGTTCGCTCTCCCCACAAATAGAGTTGACCATAGGCGCTTCGAGCGATCACATGGTAATTGTCAAAGTGTGCGAACTCTGTATCGTCAAGAAAAGATTCAAGCACATCTTCAAATTCTGCGGGATTGGTGATCCAGAATAGACCATCGTTAAAGCCAGAGAAACCGACCATTTGCCAGTATTTAAGTAGCTGATCTGGAAGTATGCCTCGATATGCTTCAACTTGTTGGTCAGTTGCCTGAATATGTTCGGTCGGCTCGCCAAACTCTTCTATAAACATTTCAAAATATTCGTCATTCATCTTATTTAATTCCACGTAATGGGCAGCGCTCCAGCGAAACATTCATTTTGGCATCTGGTCCTAGGTTTTCAAATGCACGTTGTGCTTGCTCATCCATCTGAGTTAAGCGCGACTTTGTGCGCCACTGAGAGCCAATTGAGGAGTTAACCCCTTTATTCCCCATCCTATTCACCTTGTCAGCCCCGCCTGCAATCATATCTGGATCATGCAAAGCCGCAAGGTTATCCATAATCTCAGATGTTCTTTGTTTCGCCGCTTTTTTGGCGTCCATAGGGCTCATTTTCAACTTAAAGCTTTCAGCTAGCGAACTATTCAATTGACGAGAAAACTGCTTTCTGAAATCCTCCTGAGCCATACCCGTTCCCGCTCGTTTCATTTCTTTGTAACGATTGCGATTTTCGATGTATTCCCCCACGGTCAAGTCATTAAGACCCGCTTCTTGATGCCTTAGTTGGCGAGCAAAATGACTTTCCAATTCACGCTCTTTGCCTTTGAACTTACCTTTAATCGTTGCCCCAGGTTCAAAACAAGGCACTTTAAATCGCTTCATGGTGCTCAAAGACTTCACCATGGCGTTATCGAGTTTTTTCAGCGGCAGTTCATCGACAACTTTTTCCGCATATCTGCCTGGTATTGCGGTGATAGCCATACTCGTTGCAGTAGAGAATGAAGGATTATCGATAAATGCGTTCCCTGCATTTATCATATCTTCAATCCCTTCGACCATCATCGATATTGGATCGATATTTACAGCGTTAATACCCTGTAAAGTCGGATCTGCGATAAGTTCCTCAATCGTTGGCCCAGAAATATTAACCGCTGCTTTTTCGTAGACCATCCTCTCCGGAGCATTATCGTTATGCCCTGCTAGAACTGTATGCGCATCCTCTTTTGCACATAAACCCAGAGGATCAACCCACGAGACAGGGTTTGGTGCGAATTGATAGTGGTTGGTTCCACCAAGCAGCCCTAGGGGGTCGGGTTGGATAAATCGACCTATTTGAGGGTCGTAGTAGCGTGCTAAGTTGTAGTGCAGACCAGTCTCAATATCGAAGTACTGCCCCTGTAAGCGAAGGTTGTTTTTAACCGTCTCGATTGCAACGTGAGCAAATCCAAAGGTATCGTATGCTGCTTGCCAAACTACCTGCCCTTTCGAGTCCACCAAACGTTCTGGGGTTCCGATTTGATTACATTGGTAAAAATAACACTCACCGTTTTCAATAAGAGCAAGCGGAACAAAACTGTTTGGTTGATATAGATACCACCGATAACCCGAACGAGAATACTCGCCGACTAAATGACTTCCTTGCCAAATAAATTCAGTGGTGCCATTTTCACTGATTTTCTTGATTCTTCGGCCTAGTGCGTCGTATTCGAATTGACATAAACGCCCTTCGCTCTCGACAAAAATTAGCTGGCCTTTAGCATCGTAAGTACAGCGCTGCTCTAATCCATTACCTTGACTACTGGTTCTGTTACCTAGTTCGTCGTAGTCGTACCTGACGCCATGGTATTCAACAAGGCGGTCATATTCTAGCTGTGCACCTTCATCATTAAAGTTGCCAAAACTGTCATAGATGTATGACTCCTCAGAGGTTTGCGTCTTTACCCTTTCTAAATGGCCGAGGTCATCATATTGATAATGTTGGGGCCCCTTCTCACTGTCGACGATAAGAGATAAAAGATGCTGTGCGTTGTAATGATACTTTCGCTCCAAACTCTCCCATATTTGACGCTTTAGTCTTCCTAATCCATCAAACTCTTTTGTTTCCCCTTTAGTGCCATACTTAATACGAGTTATTCGCTGTAAGTCATCGTATTTAAACTGTATTGTGGTGTGCGCCCCCCCTTGAATAGAAATGGAACACACCACACCGTACTCGTCGTATTGGTAGGAGATTTCAGTACCGTCACTATAACATTGGGACTGGAGTAAACCGTTATTAAGATATCTGTTGTGGAAGGAATAGCGTCCCTGCTGTTCACTTACCAATTTTGTATCTTTATAGGTATAAGAAGACATCGAGAAGCGATTATGCACGTGGATTAGTTTACCGCCTAAGCTATATTGGAAATGGTTTTCTACTCCCTTTCCGCTTCCAATTGCTCGAATATTGACGACTCGCCCAAGGTCATCATAACGAAAGCTAACTTGGTTAGTCCGGCGCCTAATCTTGCTTAGTCGCTCAGCCTTATCGTAGGTATAACTTGTATGTATTTGGTCGAAGTTTATCGTCGACTGAATTTGTCCATCAGGTGTATATGCAAATTCGTACTTACAACCATCGGAACGCTCGATAGTTTTAAGGTTCCTTTCTTCGTCATAAGAGAACGACATGACGCTTTTATTTTGTTTAAAAACCTCTACAGGTTGAGCAAGGCTGCTCCAATTGATCTCTACTTCCCCTCTCGGTGTACTGATAAGTTTGACACGGCCGTAGTCGTCATATTCGTATCGATGTTCGCGTAAAATTTCATCTTTCGAATTCTGAAAATACAGACGGGTAAGTAGACGATTTTGATTGCGCTCAAAGCCGGAGACAAGACCTTCCGGATAAGCGATTCCATTTACAAGGTCATGTTCATCATAACTGTAGCGAAAGAGACTTTTATTGGTTTTCTTCGCTCTAAGTTGATGCTCATCATCCCACCACCATTGAACACATGCGCCAGCGTCAATAACCTTTTCAACTAAGCGGCCATGTTTATCGTATCGGTATCGCTCTTGTTTACCTTCTTTACTTTGTTGCCAAACCAGTTGGCCGAGCGCGTTAAATTGGTTTTCAATGGTTTCACCGTCAGGCAACTGATGTCTCGTACTACAACCGAATTCATCATAGTCAAAATGTTCCGTTGCACCTGAAGAATGCCGTTTGTTTTTTAGTTGCCCAAATTGATTATAGGCGTAAGTGACGTAGCAGCCATCCGGTGATACTTCATTTACCAAGTGCCCTTTCGAATCATATTCATATACCCAGCGTCTTGATTCAGGGCTTTCACGCTCAAGCAACTTTCCTTGTTCATTGTGTTTGTATCGCCATGCATGACCTCTCGGATCGACAACAGTCGATTGAGTCGGTTGGAACTCAAAAGTATATCGATACGCGCCATCATCCGCCCAATTACTTACGCACTTAGCACTCACGCCTCGACCTATCCAGTCAAAATAATGCGAAAATCCTGTTGCACGTGTTCGTCTAGTTAGTAAACAGGTATCACTATATTGATAAGATTCTGCTTGCCGATGTTCATCCGTGGCCCTGGTTAAACAAAAGGTACGGTCATATTGATACTCAGCTAGAGTAGCTAGGGTTGTAGGATGGCGTATTTCAACAAGTAATCCTTGCTTGTTATATTGTAATTCAAGTTTTGCTTGTCGATTGACGTTTACTTGGGTGATACGGTGATTACGTGAATATTCTAGATTTACCGTTTTCATGAGCCCAAGTCGAATCTCACTAGCTAACCAGAGCTCCTCTACTTGAACAAACTTGACTTGTACACTGCCATTTATCGTAACCAATCGATAACCATTTGGATGATATTGGCAAGTCGAATCGGTATAAGTTTGGTAACTCACCCCTCCTTTAGAAACAGGGGGAAATAAGATGGAGTCTCCCATTTCATCTACAAAGAGCCAGCCAATAATCTGTTCTTTCTCATCCAGTACATCCTTCAGTTCATACTGGAAGATATGTCGCCAACCAAAACCAAGTCCTGTATTTTTATCAGAAAGCGAAGATCGGTAAGTCCGCTGCCACACTAAGCCGAAAGGTAGTCGCACATCAGTTAGTGTTAAGTTTTCTTCGCCCGTTACCAAAGAGACAGGATCACCTGCTTTTGCATGTTTTTTACTGCTCTCATTTTGGGGAGTATCACTACTTTTACTCTCGCTTTTATGAGGACTGTCATCTGTCGACTTTGCTTTTTTATCGTTCGTCTTGGCAATTAGATCAGTAGGTATCTCTGTTGGGGGGTAATAGGTACTAGGCGCTTGTTGAGGTGTCTGAAAGGCGAACAACGATTGCTCAAATAAACTCTCAGCAATACGCTTATAAAGGTCCTCGTCAGTGAGCTCTTTCATCTCTGCGGAGAAATACGTGGTCGCAGTAGACCAAGACGCAATTTCTCTGAGTTCATCAAACGCAGAGTAATAAAAACGTTCGACAAAGATTTCAGCCGCTCTGACAGACGTGAATCGTTCCTGTTTACCAAATGGGGGTTGATGCGAAGAAAACAAATAGGCTTCGCCGTCCAGCGTTGTGAGCTTAACAATCCTTTGTGCGTTCATTTTAAATCTTTACTCACTACACCAATTGAAAATCGTGCCAATGGCATAGCCTTGAGTCTCTATATCCACTTGTAAGACTTGAAAGTTCTCGACATGTTTAACGCGTTGTCGATGACAGAGAGAGAGTGCTTTTAGAAGACCACCACACGCCCCTAAAGGGCCTGTTCGGGAATCGGAAAAGATGTATCGAGTCTCCGCACTAATCCATGAAGACAAAAAGTGAATCGAGTTGAGCCATTGTGGCTCTTCTTCAATTCCTATAGACAATAAGAGTTCATCAAAGCTTTGTTCAGAAGCGTTGCCTAACTGCCGAACGATATTATCTGTCGCCGTATTTAATGGCGTAAGTTCGAGATCTATTGATTGAGTCCGAACGTTAAGCCCCTCTTTAACCGCAATGCAACGCGCCACAACTAATGAATCATATACATCAAACTTGCTGCTTGAACCCTGTGCAAGGTTGATCGCAATAATCCATGGAACTGTGTTTTGATGACTAAGCTCTTCCAATTGACTCAATGCCATTAAGAGCGACGCTTCACCATACGGATAGAAACGAATAAGTGGATTAGCTTCAAGATTAAACAACGACAAAATAACGGAGGAAATACGCTTCAGCACTGACTTGCATGATACCCGAGGAAGTAACACACACACCGGCGCTTGAATGTCAAAACCATGAATGTGATGACTAAGATTCTCGAGTAACGATTGAACCCTATCTTCCAAATTATTGGCATGACTCTTTACACGTATAGCATCATCAGACACGTTAAGTGTGTTGTTAGCATATTGTTCAATAGAGAATTCTCTTCCGTTTAGAACACAAAAAACAGGGTCAAATATGATCGGCATTTATCCCCCAATTAAAACCGTAGTGACGCCAGCGACAATTTTTCCACCATGGGCGGTAGAGTCTCCTAGTCTGGCTGCCGGTTTTCCATTGATCTTAACGCTGGAGGAGCCCGAAGAAACACTATCAGGAGGTCCAACGCATACTAGCTTATCGCCTTGCCTCGCAGCTGGAATACCTGAAATTTTTACGTTTGCAGAACCTATCGCTACAGGGCCGCCCTGATGAGGTACTTTTCCGGTTTTAGCTGGACAGACGTGATGACTTCCTAAGACAGCAGCGGGTTTTCCCATTTGCTTTCTCCCTAGTTCAAAGATATTTGGCCAGCTTTCAGACCGATAGTGGAGCCGTTGATCGAGATCTTATTTCCTTTAATATTGATGTCCCCAGAGCTAGACATTTGTATCGACGCTCCGCCAACTTTAATTTCGATACTCTTCCCAGCGCAAACCGACAAGGCCTCACCAACGTCAGTTTTATGATTTTTTCCAACGTTAAGCGTCGAGTTTTGGCCGATGTCCTGCGTTACATTGTTGGTCACGGTTTCCGTTTTGTTATTTTCAACGGTAATTTCCGCGCAATCTTCTACCAACATTTGAAATAATTTTTCGGCGTGTAAATAGACGTGCTCTTCACCAGGTTTGTCGTCAAAACGTAATTCGTTAAAATTGCTGCCACCTTTCTGCACTGATCGAGATTTGTAACCACTTTGGGATGCTTGATCCGGCAAGCTAAACGGTGTTCCTTGGTTACCGTTATACAAAGAACCCGTGACGATAGGTTGGTCTGGATCACCGTTAACGAAGTCAACAATAACCTCTTGTCCTACTCTAGGATGAAAAGCACTCCCCCAACCATTTCCTGCTACTGTCTGAGCAACACGTATCCAACATGAACTGTTTGCGTCATACTCTCCTTGACGATCCCAGTGGAACTGAACTTTGATTCGCCCATGCTTATCTATGTAGATTTCACCTTCTTTGTTTCCTGTCACTATGGCCGTTTGAAGGCCTCGAACTTGTGGTTTTCCAAGCCTAGCTAATGGACGCAATATCGTTTTTGAATCAACACAATAAAAAGCAACTCTCACGCCTTGGTTGGCGGTACCACCCTGACCTGTCTGATTGAATACCGAAGCTGAAACGGAGACAGAAGACAGCACATACTCTTTACCAATTCGACTTTTATCTTCATGTTTTTTGAACTTAAAACACGTTCCAACCGCAAATGATCGACAACTCGTTTCCCCCATGCATTGATAAACATTTTGTTGCAATGACTCGATGTTATGCATGTTTCTTAATGCGAATTGGTCATTGGTTTCAGTCTCCGCCAAATACTCGTAATGCTCACTGACTGGAACGGTGAAGAAGTTGGTTGACCCGTTAGCAGAGTGCTTCGGATAAGAGCTTGGCTTCAACATATTGAAACCGGACAAATGACTGCTTTTTGTCGTGAGGGACTGAGTTTCATTCCATGAGAAGATATGGCTAGATGCTGCGCTACCAGTTGAGTGCTCTACAATAAATTCTGCCGAAGGGGTGTAGTAACTGATATCGTCAAAAAATTCTATGACATGATCTGAATCGGAATGTAAAAAACAGAACGCGATACCTTCCTCCGCCAAAATTCGCCTTACAAAGGCCAAATCAGATTCTTCGTATTGCACTTTATATGTGTATTTGGTGTAAGCTTTAGTAAGCCTAAAACTGAAGGTAATTTCATGCTCAGCAAGAATTTCTGATACGATCTCTTTCACATCTCTATACTGAAATATTCTGCAATTTGTCCGATAATTTGAGAAGCATAACTTTGGTTCGATTATCAACTCTATATTTTTATATTGCTCACCCCTATCAACAGTCGAAACTCGAGTCCCAGACAGTTTAGCCCTAGAAACTACGCCATGAAAATATCTAGGTTGTAACGATACCAATGAATGATTATCCATACTGATCGTCACTTCTTTGCCTATAATCTGATTTAACTCAGCTTGTTGCCCATTAAAATAAGCGTAAGCATGCAATGAAAAAAGCTCTGAAGCAGCCTCTTTATACTCGAAGGAATTCAGAATTATTGCATCCTCACCAAATGGTGTAAAAATTCTAATGAAGTTATTGTCTTGAGTTGCTTTTTTCATTGTACACTTCTTAAAAAATGCGGGGAAAGGATCCCCGCAAATTAATTACATTTGTTGACCTTTAACACCGCTGTAACCGTATACTAATGGTGCTGATGTATTGTTCTTATCATCAGTAGGTGTCACTGTCATCATCATTTCAGTGTATGAAATAGTGATTGTTTCAATCGGGCGATCATCTTGAATTGAAACAGAGTAATTAGAAATCATTGCATCAGTAAGTTCGATTTTCATGATTTCTTCTACTTTTTCACCCTGCTTAGTAATATGGAATACCGCAGGTTTACCTTTACCAATCGTTGCTTCTTTAAATAGATCTGGTGATGAACGATCTTGCAATTTGGTGATAGTTAAATCGTACAAGCGAGTCGCGCTAGCTTCACGGTCCATTGCGGTACCTGTGAATGATGAAATTTCACGACCAACACTCCAATCTACAGATAGTAGTGTAATTAGATCCTTGTACTGCTCAGCAGTTGCTTCACCTTTAATATCTGCATATTTAAGATACGTGTTAGACTGCATGCTAATCTCCTATAGCATTAATAATTGACATATTGCGTAGTTATTTAATCATCAAATCGGTATTGATAATTAATGACTTATGTATCAAAAACTTTATTTTAAATACGCTCTTTTATATCGTTTAATTTGAATTTAATTAAGCACTATTTTCCAAAAAATAAAGTTAATATGAAGCGAGTCTCAATTTATTTTTACATTGAAACCGCTGTTAAATAAGTGAGACGTTAAGTGATTTAATTTCTCCATTAACGTTAATTTCCTCAAATGTCTTACCATTAAGAATAGAACTCAATATCTCATGGGAAATTTTTGGTAACAGCGTATTTTCAATCGTAGTTTGTATTACCCTAGCACCACTCCCTGACTCATTGCTATTATTAACTATATCATTTATTAATGAATCACTAAACGTTAATTTGGCATTGTAGTTTCTTTGAATTCTGTCGGATATTTTCTGTAATTTTAAAGAAGCAATATTACTTAATACTTCTTTATTTAACGGCAGATATGGAAGTACGTTGACTCGCCCTAAAAACGCAGGTTTAAAATCACCCAGAAGATCCTCCCGTAGCGCCTCTTTTAAAGCTGTTGGTTCTGGGGCTAACTCAGGGTCTTCAAATAGAGACATTGTCGTCTCCGTTCCTGTATTGGCAGTCATAATGATAATGGTGTTTTTAAAATCGATATCTCTTCCTTCACCATCTTTGATCATGCCCTTATCGAAAACCTGATAGAAAATGTCTTGCACACCCGCGTGCGCTTTTTCCATCTCATCCAATAAAATAACACTATAAGGTCTACGTCTTACCGCTTCTGTGAGAACCCCGCCCTCACCATAACCGACATAACCAGGAGGTGAACCTAACAATAGAGAGACTTTATGTTCTTCTTTAAACTCAGACATATTGATTGTCGTAACATTATCTTCGCTACCATACACTTTTTCCGCTATCGCCAGCGCAGATTCTGTCTTACCGACTCCACTTGGGCCTGTAAGCAGAAAAACGCCATTAGGTTTCGATTCATCAGTGAGTTGCGCGCTCGCAGTTTTGATAACCTCTGACATGACTTCGAGTGCGTGATCTTGCCCTACCACTCTATGACTTAGTGTCTCTTTTAGTGTAAGAACCGCTTTGATGTCATCATCTTGCAGTTTTCCTAAAGGGATACCAGTCCAATCTGAGATCACCTCGGCAATTAAGGCTTCGCTAACGTGTGAAAAGACAAGAGGTTGAGAGTTTGAGCTTAAGTCTTTCTCAATACTTACTAAACGATTCTTGTCTTCTTCATTAGCTTCACCTTCCTGAAGTTGAATCTTATGCCGTATTAGTTTTGCTTCATCGACCCATTGTTTTTCTTTTTGCCAAATTTCTTCTAATTCAAGAATCTCACCATGTAGAACATTAATTTTTTCTTTAATATCAGAAATTTTATGGTCATTCGCCGAACCGAATTGAGACTCTTTGTACAGTTGGTCAAGTTCCAACTCTCTTATTTGAAGATCTTTTCGTTTACTATCCAATGTTCCTGGCGTGGATGATTGGCTTAGAGCAACACGAGAGCATGCGGTATCAAGAACAGAAACTGCCTTGTCAGGCAATTGACGACCATTTATGTATCGTGCAGAAAGTTGAACAGCAGCTTCCAAAGCTTTATTTGTGATATACACGTCATGGTGTTTCGACATCACGTCCAACAACCCTCGCAACATTGCAATTGCAATTTCTGGCATAGGTTCATCGATCTTAACGACTTGAAAACGTCGAGTTAGTGCTGCATCTTTCTCGAAATACTTTTTATATTCCGCCCATGTTGTCGCCGCTATTGTCCTAAGCTCGCCACGGGCCAACGCCGGTTTCAAAATATTTGCCGCGTCGCCTTGACCTGCTTGCGCTCCACCACCAATCAAACCATGGGCTTCATCAATGAAAAGTATGATAGGTGTTTCCGATTGATTAACTTCTTTAATCACATTCTTTAATCGGTTTTCAAATTCACCTTTCATGCCCGCGCCTGCTTGCAGTAGTGCCATATCTAACGATTTTATTGAAACGTTCATTAATGCAGAGGGAACATCACCATCGATAATTTTTTGCGCCAATCCTTCGACAACGGCAGTTTTTCCGACGCCAGCTTCACCTGTCAAGATTGGATTATTTTGTCTGCGGCGTAGCAAAATATCGATCATTAAACGGATTTCGTCATCTCGACCGACAACGGGATCGATTTTCCCTAATTTTGCTTGCTCTGTAAGGTCAACAGTAAATTGGTGAAGTGCAGCGTTTTTGCTCTTACTAATCCCTTCGTTAGAGGCGAGATGCTTTGATTCAGATTCATTAACATCCAACAATGTGTTTACATCAATTTTCATTAATTCTGAGCTAGGCTGATTCAACATTGCAACCAAAGTATCATCCGTTAAGTAAGCTCTTAATAAATGGATACAACTCAATTGCTCTTGATTAAATTCAATCGTCGTAATCATCATTGCATTTTGCATGATGGTAACGGTATGTTCAGACAACCCAGGGACCGAATCGCAGCCTGTTCGATACTTTTCTAACTGTTCGAGCAACTGTGACTCCACTCGGCTAGCATCGATATTTTGGCTACGAAAGGCGTCCGCGTATATCCCAGACGGATGTTGGATAATACTAATTAACCAGTGCGTCATTTCAATACTATGATGAGTACGAGAGCTGGCCATTGCGGCAGCATGCTCTAACGTTTCTCTTGCATGCGGAGATAGCCTCTCAACCAACGCTGATAGTGATAATAAAGCCATTGTGAATCCTTTAAATGGTAATTGTTATTCTGCGGTCTTTTGTACGCTTATGCTTCGTCAATACAGAACCAATGCCCAATTGACCGACTTGTTTTGAGATACAAACCTGAGGAAGGTATTTATGTTGAGTCGTTAACTTCCATTTAACGCGCTTATGCTTACCAAGAAAATCGTGTGTTATAGATTTCATCGTATGCACACAAGGTGTATTAGGTAAGAGTTGCTTCACTTGTTTCGTCGTGTTTGGGAAGAATTCAATTGTCACGCCCGCATTGATGTTCCAAGCTTTAGATCCTACTGAAGCACCACTGCCTAATTGAGCGAATTGACCTTCCGGCATGCTTTGAGAAACCAGTCGAGTTTGGTCTTCTCCCGTGAGGTGCAACCATTGCCCCTGAAATTCATGTAAGCGGACATCACATCCTGAGAGGCTTTCGAGCATTCCTTTAAGTGCACTTTTACTACGATTCGATGAAGCAAACACCCCTGCAAAATGATTAGCAAGATGCTGGGTTTGCCCTGTCACCGACTCTAACATGCTACAAAGAGGCGATCGTCGTCCTACCGAATGAGCAGTAACCTGTGAAGTAAGTTGAGTCAGTTGCCAACTACGGTAGTAAAGAGACAGTAACCGATGATTAAAAATGTCATAGAAATCGACCATTGCGTTGTCTCCTTCTTTTTGACGATTCAATGCAAGTTCGCTGTAATGCTGTGGCAAAACACCTTGCTCACCCGTTAATCCGATTAAGTTTGTCTCTAACCTTAATTTGCTCTGGCTGAGCGCTTTCACAGCACACAACTGAGAATTCTCATAACCTAACGCAGGATTGACCTTAATCGATATCTTTTCGTCTCTAGGTAGCGCATCGGAACCTAACTGTGCCTCAACTCGAAGTACTTCTTGTTCAATCAAGTGTAACGCTTCAAACAACGAACGCTGTTTCAATTGACGATAAAAGTCTTCAGTCTTCATAGCAGAACCTTATCGCCGGTAAGCGATGGCCATTGATAAAAGCGTTTACCTGTCGACTTCAACTTAACTTCTAGTTGAGTAAAAATATTCACTTCAGCGTACTGAGAGAGATAGACTGATAACACACAGCCTAAAAAGAATATTTGCTCTTTAAGGAGGATTTGGTCTGATACAGTAAGAATCAATTTAACACCATGGGCAAACCCCATTTTCCCTTGCTCGCTCACTCTCCCGGCCACTTTTTCAAACTCGAGTTTCACAAGCGCATCAATCAGAGCCTTTGTTTCTGCCGTACCAGAAAAAGCATATAGGTTCAGGGTCTGTTTGAGCACTGCCAGTCCATCGTCTTGTGTGAAATGATTCAGTGTGAGTAGCTTGGTCAGTTGCCACCGCGTACTTTCATCCATTTCAGGCCTCACTGTTTCAGATAAAGACACCAAACAACGTACTGACTCAAAGTTATCGTTAACGTCAGGTAATGATACTTCTGGTAAACCACCACCAAACGGAAGTTTTTGCGGCAGGTTCCGATTGCAACACTCCGCTTGTACGTACATAAGCCAATTTTCACGGCTCTCTGGAGTAAAGAGTTGATGTTTTTTATCCACAAAAGACAGATACGTTTCTCGCCCGGGTTCGTCGTATCCACCAGCCCAGTTTTTGTCCTCTCGCCTCATTAACCAATAAATGTCACTATTACCCATGTAGTGCGTATGTTCACCGGCATAATAGCAAGGCAAATTTTCATAAGTCTTATTCCAGTTTCTCAACGTCACATTGGTAATCGAAACAACTTCATTACTCTCTGCTTCTTGGTATTGAGGCGACAAATGGTAATCGTACTCAGATGGCAGTAAACGTTTAGGTTCCATGGTACTTTGAAAGAGGTTAATGACTGGAGTACAGCCGAGCATTAGGCTTTCGTTGTCGACTTGTTTCGGTAACCAGTCGTCTGTGGAGTCAAAGAAAAAACAGAGGCTTATCGATTCGCCTAAATCAAGTTTATTGAGTTCTAAATCAATCAGGTCAAAGAACATAAATTTTTCTGGGAAGTGTAAGTATTCAACCAACATTCTTGACGCTGAGAAGCTTCTTTTGCCATAGGGCACAACTTTATCCGAATCCGAGAACCCCACAGATTTCAGATGCCTTTTCGTATACGATGCGACTTCTTTCCCTTGAACGGATACCGACAATCCAACAAGATTTTGGAATAACATTTGATACAACTTCTGTGTAAGTTGAGGTTGGCCATTGAGGTAAAACCTCAAGGTGTCGATGCCCATTAGGTTAATTGCACTTTCACTATCATTGGCATGAAGTTGAACGTTAAGCATCGAGTTTGCCACTTGCTCCCATCGAGACCCCATAGGTTTCACAGGCGCATTTTCAAATGAGCAATCATTTACGCGTAATGGGTACATTCGCGTTTCATAGCATGTTCTAAATTCACATTCTTTAAATCTTGGAGCGCCGATGACAACACGTTCACCAGAGACAACATCAAAATAGGCATTGGTGGATTCCGAGCACGTCATTTTCACAATCGACATGGAAGGAATTGGCGCGTGAAAATCTGGGTAGAGTTGCCCCAGCAGTGATTCTGTGAATTGAGGGTAGCTGTTGTCTAAACTTTGGCGAATTCTCGCAGTTAAAAATGCGCACCCCTCAAGAAGTCGCTCTACATGAGGATCCTCGACTTGTTCTTCACTTATTCTCAAACGAGACGCGATCTTAGGGTACTGCTCACCGAACTCCTGTCCTTTATGGCGTAAGTAAGCCAACTCGCGATTGTAGTACTTTAGAAACTCTTCACTCATTTTGTTCTACTCAATTTCATACCAAGGCTCACCGGTTCAACTTCTGAGTTAAATGTGACTTCGTGGGTATTGCTTCCAATTAGGCAGGTTGCGGTGATTTTTAACCTCAGCGTTCGATCTGTGGCGCTTTTCTCACCTAAAATACTCACCAAAGGAGACTCTAGACGCGGTTCAAACTCCTTTATTGCATCGCAGACAATTTCACAAAGCTGATTTTGCCCTTCTTGGCTGCTGTATGGCATTGAAGAAAAGTCTGGCAGACCGTAGTTTAAAATGGAGTCTCGAACTTCTAAAAGATCATCAGGAAGTTCACGCCAACCAATTCGACTATTCAGCATGGCTTCAACATCCCTTAATAAGTTATTAAGTAAGGACTGAGAACTTGCTGGAAAGTCTTTCTCTTCACGAACATTCGGATCTGAGTCGATTAGTTTGTCCAGTAATGACGCCTCTAAAGCCATCGCGACCTCTAAGCTTTTAATACGGTTTCTTCAAGTAATTTCAAATCAAAGAGAGGAAGTGCAGTTTCACCCACTAACCAGCACTTTTGACCCAACCCAACGAATAACTCTTGCTCTGCAACTTGTTGCCAATCCGTTTCTCTACCTAGTTTTTGGGCATCGGTTTGAGAACCAATGTAAGTCAAAGGCGTATGACCCTCGCCTTCACCTAGACCTTCTATATCGAATTCAACGGGACGCCAAATCGTCTCTAATAGTGAAGATGGTGTTTTTAGTTCAAGCTGTTTCACATTGGCGATAGGCACAAGGAAGTAATTGCCTGCAGTCGAAAAGAGCTCTATGTATCCACCCAATTGATCATCTATGTCTCGAACGTCATCATAAATATTACCGCCCTGACTAAATGATTTTTTGACGCGTTGTTGCTCTATCTCAGACGCTAAGTTGTAGGCATTACGTTGGTCATTATTTTTTAGTGCTAAGTTGAATTCAATCAATAACCTATTCAGCCCTTCATGGTCACTGACAAACTGAGCCGTTGCTGCTCCATGAAAAAAATCCTTACGGGCTTGAGCTGCTTTAACGAGGTGACGTAGTTGACTGGCTCCAGAAAGATATTCTGGGAACAGTTTAATCGCTTGCATCAACTGTTCGTCCGCCCGTTCAAAATTACCGTCAATACAAAGAAGCTCGATGAAAGAACTACGAAGAGTTGCATCTTTAGGAGAAGCTTTTATATTCTCGATGAGTACTTCTAGTGCTTCTGTTAA
This sequence comes from Vibrio jasicida CAIM 1864 = LMG 25398, assembly GCF_000400365.1. GTDB lineage: Bacteria > Pseudomonadota > Gammaproteobacteria > Enterobacterales > Vibrionaceae > Vibrio > Vibrio jasicida. The sequence goes on from NZ_BAOG01000044.1 coordinate 20,541, forward strand.
CTTGCCTTCTGCTAACGCGCTTTTCCATTTTGTCATTTTGATTCCTTACACCACCTTTTCTGGTGATAACTCCGTTATTAATTTGATCGCCGATACCATTTGATCGAGTTGAAAATGAGGACGTAAATGAATCACCGAATAATAATGCCCCGGCGCATCACGCTTTTCTTTCACCGCGATACTTGCCTCGTTCAGGGGGTACTTAGCCCTAAGCTCATCGGACGCTTCATCAGAAGCAGTCGTGTATTGGTGTAACCAATGCTGAAAATCTCGTTGTATTGCAGACGAATCTTGGTAACTACCAATCTTGTCCCGTCCCATCACTTTGATGTAATGAGCAATTCGAGATACACAGAGGGTATACTGCAACATCGATGATAATTTCGCGTTTACGCTGATGTGCGCTTCTTGGTAGCGCTGTGGTTCATGTAGAGAAACATTCGATGTCATCCCAATCATGTCTGTTTCCGGTACAGGGGTAAGTGACATGAAACCGTTATCTGCTAAAACCTGCTCTCGTGACTCAGAAAGCTTTACGTTTAAAGGGCTTCTATCACGTGAATTTTTCACATTAAACTGAATCTGACTACGCGTTGGAGCGAGGACAAGGCCTTGAGTATAGTCGCCTTTTTTTATTCCTCTCATGTGAGTAAACCAACCGTGTTCCTGATACGTTCTTATTGCAATGGCACCGAAGCTATATGCTGCGCTTCCCCATAAAAGTTGTGTTTCTGAGTCGTCAATTCTCTCTTCAAACTGAAAACTTTCCGCTCGTGTTCCATCGCTGCCATGCGGCTGGCGAAACAAGACATTTGGTGCAGTGATGCCGATAAATTTCGACTCTTCTGATTCTCGTAGCCTTCGCCACTTCCCATATTCCACTTGTTCAAATTGAGTCGAAATATCACCAATCGCTGAAAGCTCAGAAAAACGATTCACCCCAAAAACACCCGGTGTCGCTGACAATATAAAAGGGCTAAATGCTGCAGCCGCTGATTGAGATACCTTACTCAATACAGATAAATCACGATCAAAATGGTTAGTAACAGGGTCGTGACGAAGCTCGTAATCACCAATGACTAACCCAAAAGGCTCTCCACCAGGTGTTCCATATTCGTTTTGATACAGAAGTTTAAACAATGCAGACTGATCAAATTCGATCGCTTTTAATGCGTCTTTACTGATTTCGTCCCATGTTACTGAAAGGAGCTTCACCTTAACTTCTTCTGATGATTGCCCATCGACCTGAGCACATAAATAGCGAAGGCCGATCCAACTGCGCTCTAGCTTCTGGAAAGCACAATGATGGATTATCTCATTGAGTTGTTTTTCGAGTAGCTCATCGATCTCATCTATAGCACTCATCAGGCTATGTCGAAAACTCTCCATGTTTGAACTTTTAGTACCTTCCAACCATACTTTTGCCGAATGTAGTGAATCCATTGAATCGATAAATTTATTCATCCAATGGCTATCAAGTTCCGCACACCCAAGGGGACTAAATTCGTGCTTCAATTCACTTGGGTCTAAGAAATTTAATGACGTATGTTTGCGCATGTAGCCTATTCCGCTAGAAAGTGTGGTTGGCCAAGACAGCCAACCACAACGTGCTTAACCACCCGATTGCGGGATTTTTGCCACCAAACGAAGTGATGTGGTGAGCTCTTCCATTTGTAACCAAGGTTTCAACCAAGCCACAGCATTGTATGAACCTGGTGCACCAGGAATCTCTTTGACTTGAACACGAGCATCTGCCAACGGATATTTTGCTCTGATCTCTTGACCACCACCCTCAGAAGCATTGACGTAACTTAGGATCCAGCGGTTTAGCCACGATTCCACGTCCTCAGCCTCCATGAAGCTGCCAATTTTGTCACGGGCCATGACTTTCAAATAATGCGCGAAACGGGAAGTTGCCATCATATAAGGTAGGCGAGCAGAAATAGCCGCATTAGCAGTGGCATCCGGCGAATCATGGTTGGCTGCTTTTTGGCAAGTTTGAGCACCGAAGAACACCGCATAATTGGTGTTTTTGTAGTGACACAATGGTAGGAAACCAAGTTTACCTAGTTCCGCTTCACGTCGGTCTGTAATGCCAATTTCAGTTGGGCATTTCATATCAGGATCGCCATCATCACTCATGAAGAAGTGTGTCGGTAAGTTATCCACTCGACCTCCCCCTTCAGCACCACGAATGGCAGTACAGAAACCATATTTAGAAAACGCGTCTGTAAGCTTTGCCCCCAACACGTAAGAAGAGTTCATCCAACAGTAATCATTATGCTCAGCATTAGTCGCGATACCTGAAACTGAGTCGACTTCAAACTCCTCGAAACCAAACTCTTCCACCGGAGAAGTCGCTTGACCATAAGGTAAACGAGCTAATACTTTGGGCATGGTTAAGCTTACAAAGCGTGAGTCCGCACTCTCTCGGAATGAACGCCATTGTGCGTATTCAAGAGATTCAAAAACTTTATCTAAATCACGTGGCTTCGAAAGCTCTGTCCACTCATCAAAACCAAACAAAGCTGGTGAAGCGGCGGACAAGAATGGAGAGAAACCTGAAGCGGCCACATTCGACATTAAACGAAGTGATTCAATGTCTTCTGGATGGTTAGTAAATTCATAGTCACCAATCAAAGCGCCGTATGGTTCACCGCCGGCACTACCGAACTCAGACTCATAGACCTTCTTAAAGATTTGGCTTTGGTCGAACTCTACAGCTTTACTCAAGTCTTTATGAAGCTCTTTCTTAGTAATACTGATCATACGAACCTTTAAGGTAGAGCTCGTATCAGAGTTCATCACTAAGTAATTGAGACCACGCCAAGAGCCCTCTAGTTTTTGTAACTCAGGGTGATGCATAACTTCAGACAATTGCTCTGAGATTTGCTGGTCTAGCAAATTAATGGCTTCACGGAATGTCACTGTTAAGTTCTTATTCCAAGTTACAGTGCCTTTCATCGCTTCTTCTGCCAGCGTTTTTATCAGCTCTTGCGCTCGAGAGGATTCTGTCTGCTTCGTCGCTCCGATCGCTTGTTCCAAAAATGAAGACGCTTGCTGGCTAACTGTTGGATCTAGTTGCTTTTCAACTTGTGTAGTCATTACTGAGCTCCTTCTGGATTATCTGAAGGAACAGGCTCACTAAGTTTGAGCTCACCCGCTAGTTTAGTAAGGTTCTCAGTGTTGTTCAGAACATCCTCTAGAATGTTTTCTAGCTCCTCAGAACGGTCGACTTTCGTCATTAAATCACGGAGTTTGTTACGCGTTTCCATTAACTGACGCAACGGATCCACTTGATTCACAATCGCCGCAGGTTCAAAATCTTGCATCGATTTGAAACTTAAATCGACCTCGAATTGAGAATCATCGTTTGCTAATTTGTTCGCGACTTTAAACTTTACTGATGGGCTCATCTTTTTAAGCACATCATCAAAGTTGTCACGATCGATCTGAATAAAACGACGGTCTTTAAGTGGTTTCAAAGCTTCTGTATTTTGGCCTGCAAAATCACCCATTACACCGACAACAAAAGGAAGCTCTTTTTTTAGCGTTGTCCCTTCGGTTTCAACATCATAAGTAATGTGAACACGAGGCTTCCTCACTCGTGACAGTTTCGAGTGGATACTCGTCATACCGTTCTCCCTTTCTTAATTTTCATTTTGTTCTGCTATGCCAACTAAACGGAAATAACTTTTCTTTGCATCCCCGTCGGATATCAATTCCGCCAATAATTCAGGCAGAGGCATTCCACACCAACGAATAATCTGTTCGATGGAGTAAGAAACTGGTGAATGTGGCTCACTCTCTCTAAAGAAGTCAGCAACCTGTTGCAATTGTTCAATGGCTTGCTCACGAGACTGCATATTAGTTGTTAGTAGTGCTTGTGGTTGGAGAGGTGAAGACTGTTCTTGCACTTCGATTTCACCGTCATATTCATTTAGTTCTGCAACTACTTTAGGCGTCTTAAATCGGCTACCTAACAAATGCTTAAGCGCCGAGTGTATTGAATCTAATTTTTTTGATATGTAAGAACTTGGGGTGACGTCACCAACCGCTTCATCAAGTTTTTCGCTGAACTGACTGAAAGCAATCATTGCAAATTCCAAATCACCAATCAGTTGCTGGTAAAATTCATCCGACGTGGCTTTTACGGTTTCTGCAATTTTCGACATCTCCACTGCACCTTGGTCAACTTTTGAACGACGCTTGTCTTCATCTAACCGTTCTAGCTCAACAGCTTGCTGGTACTCCCAGAATGCATATGCTTGTTCTATACCCACATCTGTTAGCGGCACCGAGGCAATTGGAAAAATCAATGTACCTTCATTATCAATGCCATTTAGTCCGATGATCGAGGAAGTTCGGGTTTCCATGCCATCTTCATCCGGCATTGGGTACAATTGATCCCAGTACTTTTCGATGTAAGTCGTTGCCAATTGGTATCCAAGGCCTAATCCACGAAAGCCATGAATTCGAGTTAATGCTTCAATAAGCCAAGCTACGAATTCCAAGTCTTTAGATTGTGAAGCGAGAATGTCAGGAACCTCATCAACAAATACACGCCATAAGTTGGTATGAGTAAGGATGCTTTCCTCTTCGATGATGGCATTTCGCTCTGCATTACGTGCCGCCATTCTATGATCTTTTAAACGATAGTAAGCCGACTGGGGGGAGACATCTTCGCGAGGATCGATTCCAGTTGGATTTTCCTCAGAGATAGGCTCAAGAGCTACATCGTACCAATCAAACATATCACTCATGCGACCTTCCTCTTAAGAAGACTGGAATCGTCGCGTCTTCGTGTCGTGGCAATTCAATTTCATTCTCTGCTTTACACACTTTCACCAACGCACACGTGACATTGTCACTCGCGCCACGCACTAAGGCTGAATGCATGAGGGCTAATCCAGCTTGATTGACAGAATCTGCATACAAGGTTTTGTGCATTTCTTCGTTGGTCAGTTCTTTAGATAAGCCATCACTACATAGCAGGAACTGGTCACCGTCCGCGAGCTGTCCAGAGATTTGATCTATGGTCACTTCTTCATCTACTCCCACCGCACGAGTTATCACATTTGCAAGCGGATGAGACTCTGCGTCTTCAAATGCGAGTAGCCCCTGCTCAACCAAATCCATCACTTGGCTGTGATCACGTGTTCTTTGTGAGAAAGTACTCGCTCTTAATTGATAAATACGACTATCACCAACCCATAAACAATGGTAATAACCGTCTTGCACTAACAGCAAAACGAGTGTGGTTCCCATTGTTTTCCCTTCTAACTGGGCTTGTGCATAATGGTAAATTTCTCGGTTTGCTTGCTGGACCACATATCTTAGTTCATCGATTCCAAACGAGTCTGAATCTTTTACATAACGCGCGATACGATCGACCAGCATCTGACTTGCGATATCGCCAGCACTGTGCCCCCCCATCCCGTCAGCGACGACCCAAACACCATGATCAGACATATCAAGCAAAGCGTCTTCGTTGTGCGGCCTCACCTTTCCAGGATGTGTTTTGGCAAAGGTAAAATAGTTCCAATCCATTATTATTCCTACCAATTCCACTTGTGCCATTGGCCGTCTAACATTGCCGAGAACTGCCCTATAGAAGGGAGCCCTGAACTTACAAACATACACGGTTCAACCTTGGACGATCCCTCTGTCCACCAAAAGCAAGGCGCTTTGTTTTGCTGTTTTATTAACGCACTAAGCAATGCAGTTGATGTCAAAGCTTCGTTTTGGGAAAACACCGTTGAGAGCTCACTTCGATACATTTCGGATATCGGTGAGACTTCAATGTCAATTTTAGAAAGCGTGTCGCTAGGCTGATTCAAATTTTGTGTCCATGCATCAAAAACGAAAGCGTCGTCAAGAACAGCGAGTGCTAGATCTTGACTATCTCTCCCCCAACCATTGTTCGACCAATACTGTGTCGCATCTCCTTTTACCGCGCGAGCAACAGTAAAAAAGAAGTAGCGTCCAGAAGCATCAACACTTGGTATCATGCTACCGATGTAAGTCGCCTCTTCCATATAGCTGACATCTAGAGCAAAGTTCCACACTGGTGACGTAAGAAAACACTCGTCCCACTGTTCACCAAGCTGCTCTCGACTGACCGCAATAATCGCTTGCTGCCAATCATGCCAACGATTGGTAAAAGATTGTGGCAATCCATGCTTAACAAAATCACCTTTCACTGGCATTTTGCCAACATAACCCCAGCTTGGACTTATAAGGTTTGCGGACATCGGAATCTCTCCATCTCATTCGACCAAAACGGATTAATAGCACTTGTCGGGATAAGCTCTAACTGTACCTTGTTCCCTTTTAGGTCAATCATCACGATATTGTCTTTTCTTGATTCAGGCCTTGCTTTAAGCGACTGATCTAAAAGCTTAAAGATTCCCCATTCACCTTCATAGGTATGCGCAATTTCGCGATTGGATTCAGGAGGTGTAAACACGATTCGAGTTTGATCTTGACCTGCTGGCCAACTTAGCGCTTTCGCTCTTGCTGGCCCGTGTTTATAGACGAGATCTTGAGTTCCTAACTCCAGCACAAAACGCGTAATATGCTGGTCGAGATAGACTGGCTTCATTCCAAAATCGACACGTAATGAATTATCGGATTCAAAAAACGTTTGCCTGATTCGCTTAGCCCGTTGAAATACCACCAATGTTTCCTGTCGAACGCCAATCTCTTTCTCAAATGTCCAACGTCTTGAGGAAGTATCAACGAAAGGTTCTAAATACTCGTTGAAGAATGAGTCCAGTGTCCCGCCATACCCAAAGAAACGCTTAAAGTCTTTTAACCTCACTTCTTTTGCCGCATTTGGAACAAATGGATAACGACCAGCGATTGAACTACGATAAGGTTTAATGACTTGCGTTAACCACAATTGATTAAGGTGATCCTTAGATCCGCTTTCTGCAAACTTAACCGATTCCTGAGACAATTCTCCTAGCCATTGATTAAACGGTTTAGGCAATAACTCTTGTGCTCGTTCAAATGACGACGCCACATCCTGTGTTACTGTGCCATCCAAAATGCTCTTGTACGCTATTTTTTGATTGTTTCCAGAGCTCGATAAATCTGACAAGTACGACCTTAAATTAATCATGGCCTGCTGAATATCAGCATAATCCTGCTCACCCAAACGGAGCACAGCTGTAAAATGCTGTTCTACTTGTTTACCCGGTAAAGCGACATTAAAGGTGTTTTCTTCAGGTAAATACATATCTAGCTTATCTGCGGTATTAGAGAACTTAACTTTTGCTACTTTACCAGCGACCTCAGAAGCGGCTTTTTGATTGTCAGACAATACAACCTTCGTCAGTCCAACTTCCTTCTGAATCGCACGCAATAAAGATTCAATAGGCCTTTCTACGCCAGCTAAGACTCTTGCTTGTTCAGAGGCAAACTCTAAGTTGGGCGCTTGCTTTAATTGAATGTCTTGAATCAAATCCTTCCATTCATTGACATAATCTTGGTAATACCTGTTTTGTACACCTTCAATAGCGCTCGCATGATCTATCTCGTGAGCTTGTAAGTCATCACCATAGACCCAATTTTCTTCCATCAACCCTTTCACCGTTCGGTTGATTTGAATTTGAAAAATACTATGAAAGCCGTTGTAGGTATAAAAGCCTGAAATACCCTGAGACAAAGGTTTTCCGCTGATACGCTCGAATTGCTCCAGTCCCTTCGGACCGAGGACATCAGTTAAACGAAATGACGGTACATGGCTCTTTGAAAACTGAATTTTCATTCTTTGGTATGCACGTTCTGGCAATGACATCTCAGTTAATATGTCCCTTGCACTAGCAACAACATCATCTTGAAAAACAAGACCGCGTTCATTACTCTCCAGCAGATGTTGTGTATGAACCATAAGGCGCCCTCTTAACGCCTCATTAAGCACTCCTGGATATTGGTGTTCAAAATAAAAACGAAACCACGCTAGCACTTCTTCTTGCTGATATTTATCAGGGTTAAACAGCATTAGGTAAGTTTTTAGAGTTTCATAGAGATATTGTCGATGTGCCTGGTTGCTCTCCATCTCATTGACTAAGCTGCGAGTCACCATTGGGGAAAAATGTTGGGCCAAGGCTGCAATGTAAGCGCTATTCGCGGCTTGAGAAACTTTGTCCCCCTGATAAAGACCAAATTTTTTAATGGTGTCGCTCTCTCCGTACTGGCTCTGCTTTCCAAGAGGTAATGTCATAATACGATCTAGCGTTTCCACAGCACTGATAATATCTGATTCGAAATCCAGACTGTCGGCACCAATCATGGCGTTAACATGGCCAGTCTGACGATTAGTCTCTCTAATAAGTTCTTTATTCCATTGATAACTTGTGGCCCAAGCAACAGTGGCTCCCACGAGCGTAATCGTACAGCCGATGTATACCCCTTTATGGAGCCAACCGGACTTTCTTTGGTAATGACGATTCACCGTCCCTAACAATTGTTCTTTGAAAATCACACGGTCAAATAGACTCTTAACAAAAAAACTATGTGAGCCGGTACTGTGTGAGGTTAATGGCAAATTGCCCAATCCCAGCCCATTTGTAGATTCACTCATCAATCGATTCATAGGCGCCCCCTCTTGAACCGAGCTAACCATGAAAACACCTCGAATTAAGGCAGGTTCCTCAAAGCTGTTTTGTGAAAAGATCTCGGCTAGAAATTCGTCTAAGTTGGCCTGTAATACTCGTAACTGTTTCGGAAACTCAAATATTAGCGCTCGCTTATCGAGATCGTCTTCTGTTTCGAGAATGCGTAACATCCGTGCATCTAGACGTTCCAACATATGATGGAACTCTCGGTTAAACAGAGAAATCACTCCGCGTTCATCATCGCATTCTTGAGGGAACATAAAACCAAACAAATCGTCACGTTCTTCTTTACTCAAATCCGAGAAATACTCATTAAAGCCAGCAACGAGATCCATTTTCGTCAACAAGACATAAATTGGGAATTGCATACCAAGTTGGTTTTTAAGCTCTTGTAAACGAGATTTAATGGCTCTGGCATGAAGACTTCGTTCAGTACGAGTTTGAGACATGACACTTGCTAAACTGACCGTGACAATTGCGCCGTTGATTGGTCTTTGTGTACGGTATTTTTTCAATAACCCCAGAAAGCCATGCCATGCTTTTGAGTCCACTTTCTCTTGGCTATCTTGAGTAGTGTAACGACCAGCGGTATCAATCAATACGGCTTTGTTCGCAAACCACCAATCACAATGTCGTGTTCCCCCCACACCCGCGACCGAATCTGACCCTGTAGAGTTAGCTAACGGGAATTCCAGCCCAGACTGCTTCAAAATCGTGGTTTTTCCAGTACCCGGAGGACCGATTAGTACATACCACGGTAAGTCATATAGGCTACGTTTACCTTTATGGGTTTTAGTGACAATCTTGATCGCTTGCTCTATACGATCACGCATTAAATCAACTTCGGTGGCAGCTTCTTTGTCTGATTGACTATCAAGTTCAAGCAAAGTCTGGATACTTTCATCCTCTTTCACTTTCTGTTTATGCTGCTTGGTCAGGTTGAATACTCCCCAAACAAACACCAAGATAAGAATTGTGACTAAGCGTTGGAAATCTGTCTTTAGTGGCTCATAGCCAGCGACAATAATTAAAGGACCGACCGCCCAAATAAAAATGGAACACGCCGCAACGCCAATAAGGCCGATAAACCAGCGCTGAGTGAAGACTCTGCCTACTTCTCGGATACTCATATCTCTCACTTTTCCTAGTTTGCGACAATCAAGTCAATTTCGATACGACGGTTCAACGCTCTATTGTCAGAACTGGTGTTTTCCACCAAAGGTCTCGCATCACCTAACCCTTCAGGTAGCACTCTTCCTTCCAGCCCACTATTTGCAATCAACTGGTCTGACATGGCAGTGGCTCTTGCCAAAGATAGATGCCAATTAGAAGGATATTTACTGGTGAAGATAGGGTTATCATCCGTATGGCCGGTAACAAGAATTTTGCCTTCTGTCGCTTCAAGAGTACGTGCTATTTTGGAAACAACGGGTTGTATGTAAGCAACAACATCTGCACTTCCTGACTCAAATAAGTCTTGCGCTTTCAACGATATTCTTACGCGGTCGGGTAACGCTTCTACCGTAACCAATCCTTTATTCATTTCCGTCGCAAGATACATAGAGATACGATCCGCCACAGGTTGAACCTTCGACTCAAGCTCCGCTGACGAGACTTGCCTATCCGGCTGGATCAAATTAACCAAATTCGAAAACGTTCGATTGGAAGCACTATTCAAGTCATAGCTAAGGTACATAAAAACGCACACCAAAATTGCCGAGGTAACCGAGCATACAACCCACAATGGTGCTCGTTCTGACATTTGGGAACCTGTAAGCGTGCGCTTATCAATATTGGCACTCATTTCTTTTGCAGTACCACGCCCATAGGACTTAAGAATGCTCATGATTTGCTTTCTAAGACGTCGATGATTTTCTAAGCCATTTTTCTCTAAACGGTATTGCCCGACAAAACCAAGCGACAAGCAAACATACATCAACTCTAACAAATCGAGCTGCGACTCTGGCTGAGACAGTGCATTATCAAGATGTTTGAAAAAGGCTTCTCCACCCTGACTGCTCGAATAAAATGAACTCAATAAAGAATCATGACTCCATGTAGATTGGCTTCCCCAATGGGTATTCAATACCGCCTCATCAATTGAGCAACATAAACAGTACCGTGCTGTATCAATGGTTTCTAATTCAACGTTATGTTGGCGCAGTCGGTTTTCGTAGTCTCTCAGTTTCTGTGCGAGTGTTTCCTTGAGAAACAACACATCCGAATGTGAGGCCGTTGATCGAATTTGCCCTACCATTGATAAGATACCGTTGGCTTCAGCCAAAATTGGGTTGAGTCCAAAAGCAACGACTGAGTCGTTATTAACGATCTCAGGGCTTTTAGAGATCACAACCGTGCTATCTACTGGCTTTACGTCTGGTTGTTTTAAATTTGGTCGCCCACCCGGTGTGGGTTTGATTATCGTTTGTTCCATAATGACGAAGCCTGTTATTGGCTAATGCTCCAAAGTTCAATGTCAGCATTCGGGAAGTGACCAGAAAGTTGTAGCGCGATGCCGCCACTTTCTCGCAGCCTCATCCAGAACGGTCCCTTTTTCACAACCTCGAAGTACACATAGCCCGTTTGATAAGGTATTTGTCTTGGAACAACACTCAAAGGCGCAACACTGATACCGTTGATTTGATTGTTAATGAGATCGCGTATTTGCTCTGCAGGCCCTAACTTAAGCTGAGCAGGCACTAAGCGTCGTATTTCATCGGTGGTTGTATCAGCCTTAACCGCGAGTACAAACTGGCAAGACTCCAGTAAGCGTTTATCTGGCAGAGGTGTCACTTGGATGCCATATTGACGTATTTCAAGTGGTAACTTATTCGCCGTTTGGTCTAAAACGACACTTAAGTACTGGCTGAGTATCTGATTAATCTCATGAAACACACTGGAAAGATCGAAGTGATCGTATTTTCTTAGTTCCGGAACACGTTTGTTCTTACTCGAAAACGTCGATAACTCACCGATATAACCATGCAGTAGTGCTACTAAATCTAAAGGGTGTACCTGTTCTAGTTCGGAAAAGTGACGTAAAGTCACTTCATAGCGGTTCAACATCTGCAGCATAATAAAATCGACCGCAGAAGCGGAAGCCGCCTTACCCTGAACCAAACGCTGAGACACAACGTCTGCACGGATCTTTGTCATTGCAAGTACGTTACGTAAACATGTGGTTATAACAGCACTATTCAGAATATTTATGTGTGGTGGGATGTATTCTTCATCAAGAATGACTGCCCCTTCATCGGATACTTCTTTGATTTTGAAAATCGGCAATTCAATAAAGCCAGACTGCTGCTCATTACTTGCTGCTAGCTCTAGATTAATCGCGGTTACTTGAATGCACTCTTCATCTTCCCCAGTTAAAACATCGACAACATCCAAATCTTTTAGAAGATAACGTGAAACCAATTCCTCACTTTTATCAGAGACCAATCGTTGTTTTAAGCTAAACGCCGGAACAACGATTTTGACCAACGTTTGATGGGTGCCTTTTTTTACGAATAACGGCGTTATGCTCGCATCACCTTTTTTCCATTGAACGAGAGTCATGTCTGGCAGGATCGCATCGATCTTTTCTATCTCAATAACCCCTTCTTTTAAAGCGGTAGAATTGATTAGGCTCGATGATACGCCCCAATTGTATGCGTGCTGTAAGTGAACTAGCCCTTTGTATTCGTGAGCAGTTGCTCGTTCACTTTGCTGGAAATGTTGAGGACGCAAAAACATCCCCTCACACCAAGCGGTATGGGAAAAGTGTGTCATTGAATAGTCACCAAGATTATTTCACGAACAAAGACAGGTCTTCTAAGTGGATTTGATAGGTGTTGTAACCTGTCTTTTCAACTTCGATCACTTGCCTCCAATTCGAGTTTTCGATGTCTCGAAACGCAGCCACTAAGCCGAGATACTCTGTCTGGGGAGACATACTGGCTTGGTAAACCTCCTTTTGACCTGGCGTTAGGGATATCTCAAATTTGTTGACTAAATCGGGGCCCAGAACTTTGTCATAGCTTTCGTATATTGAGAAAAAGTCCTGACTTTCAAATACCGTTGGTGATGTAAGTTCGAAAATATATATAACAACTGGTGACGGCCTCCCATTAGAATCTGGATTGATATTATGGCTCGCCGTTATTTCTAAATCCGCATAAGGGTCAACCACTAAGTTTGCCGCTGAACACCCAATGAGAGTCACTGTTAATATCAGTAATACTATTCTTTTAACTAATTTCATAATTAGACCTTAACTATCACGTCTTAGAGCGTTTTCATAATGCTTGGCAAAGTCATCTAAATAAAAAAGGTTCTCTTTATTAACAACGTCGTTGGTTAGTTGGTTATAAATGACCTCGAACCTTTTCCAACTTTTATAATACTTTCTTGTCGGAATCACTTTATTAAACAAACTATCACTAGAAAGTGACTCAGAATATATTAAAGATGGATCAACTAATGACATAACACTTATTACCGTACCATTCACACCTTGCATTAATGCTTGTTCATGGTTTTCAATATCCTTAAATGCCTCTTTTATTGCCGAATCAGGCGGCATAAAACTCGCTGTTTTCCGGTTATAAAGATTATGCATAGCGTCTTCTAAATTGGCCGAGAATTTGAGTGGATTATTCTCAGATTTTCTAAATGCGGTATGATTTAAGCGATTAGTCTGTTTGAATTCAGCTCGATTGTGTAAAGTCTCCATTAATCCTGTAAGCATTAAAGAAAAAGACTCTCCTAGCTGCTGAAACCACATCTCTCTCTGCTCGTCAGGTACCATATTCGGACTAATACCCAATCCGCGAATGAACGCGTCAGCCTCATTACTGGCACTCAGTTTTTGGGGAGTTTTGTTCGGTTCTTCTGTGACGAGACGTGATATATCTTGTTCTTGCTGAGGAGGAATCGAGGGCTCAATAAAGTCATCCATTAAGCCAATATCTAACTGATACTCATTGGAAACACTGTCCTCTAAGAGTTCAGAAGCGCTTATGCCAAAGTCACTATGATTGAAATTACTGCTAGCGCCTTCGTTAAAGGATTCATTTGATTCAACACTTTGAACTGGCACCTGTTCTAAACACTTCTCCTGAACGCTAACCTGAATTTGATAATCGCCGAGGGTCACCACATCATCATGAGCTAGAGCGATTTCATTGCCCTGTCCGATTGGACTGACTGAGTTGTTCACGAATGTACCGTTGGTCGATAAGTCTTTGATCAAATACTTGTCACCAAACTTGATAATTTCACCATGCTTACCTGAAATGACTCTTTCTGGATCGGGAAGTGTCCAGTCACATTGTTCAGAGCGGCCAAAGGAAATTTTTTCGTGTTCGCCGCTTGCGTCAAAGATGAACTCGCCTTCTATCTCAGGAGTGAACTTATGAAAACTCGTTATGGTTAAAACCAACGTCATGTAAACCTCGCCAAAGGGACTGCTTAATATTTGTGTTTCATTCTTTATGTTTAGATCGTTTATTTATTAACAATTAAGTTATTATCGACCCATAAAATAATATTTATATTTCAAGAACGGAATAATGAATTAATTTTCTAGCAAAGCAATCAGGTATTTTTACTCAGAACAAAATATACAACGAGGTTCAAATTTTTGACACTTCAATTTACACGCGTCAAAAAACCGATGTTAGCTTGACCGAGAAATCAAAAAGTCATCATTTTTCATGAGTTATTAGACTATATATTTTCACCATCATTTATACGGAGCCTCTGTGATGGAAGACCAAAGTAAAAACAATTCTATAAATAAAGATACGAGCGGTGATAAAACAAAAATTGTAAAGACTCAAAAAAGAGAAAATACAGTTGATAAGATTGTTGACTCAAATTATGAAGGCTCCGCCCAATTAAATAATGAGACAAATACAAAAATGTCTCAAAATCAAAACACTTATTCTCTAGATAATAAAATAGACAATACTTCATGCAATCAAAGAGAACCTTCAACATCGCAGTCTTTAGTTGGTGAAACCATCAAGAGTCGCTATGAAATTGAATCGCTTATTGGGCACGGCGGGTTGTGCGATGTTTACTTGGCAAAAGATAAAATCCTTGAGTCATCAGGGACTGATAAACCTTACGTCGCATTAAAAATTCTTCAGGAGGAGTTCTCTTCCCAACCTGAAACCGCACGAATGTTGATTCGAGAAGCACAGCAAACTCAAAAACTCAGCCATCCTAACATAATTCGTGTTTACGACTTTGGCGTTGATGGCGACGTGTATTTTCTCGTCATGGAGTATGTGGATGGTGAAACTTTAGAAACTCTGATTCAGCGCTCTCGCCCTGATGGTCTTAAATTTAAGGCCGCGCTGTCTATTTTAAATGAGACTCTGGATGCTCTCGCGTATGCCCACTCTCTAGGCGTGGTTCATGCCGATCTTAAGCCTGCGAACATCATTCTTACCTCAGAAGGAAAAGTTAAACTTCTAGACTTTGGTGTATCCAAAACTCAACAGTTAAAGCACGACCAATATGCCGCTAAACGTAAAACCCAAGAAAGTGATACTCTGGGGTTTACGCCAAACTACGCTTCACTTGATATTCTCTCAGGAAACGATCCTCAGTTTAGAGATGATATTTTTGCTCTTTGTTGCATTACCTATGAATTATTGAGTTGTAAACACCCTTACGCACGCACACCGGTTGACGAAGCACTAAAGAAAAATGTTCGCGTCACTAAGCCCGCTCATTTCCCATTCACGAAATGGTCTTTATTCTCGAAAGTGCTAAATAAAGGACTCGCACCAGCGGACCTTAGTGCAGAACTCCTTAAACAGCACATAAACAAAACGAGATGGCCAGTTTATACAAGTGTCGCAGCATCGCTTGTCGTCGCAACGCTTTTAGGGTTGGTATATCAAGATCAACAAGACCAGCTCACTCAACTTGAGGCTGCATTAAACCAGCAAACAAAGCATATTAGTTCAGCACAAGCACTACTCGATACCGCGCCAGAAAACACGAAATCTCTTATCGATTCACAACATGATCTGCATCCGGTGATCAAAGCGGGCTTTTTAAGGCTGTATAAGCCCTACCTACTTGGTGCTTACGAATCAAAGATTGATGATGTACTTAACTCTGATGTTAGTACTTATCCCAATTACGACCAGATTGAGGAAATTCTTCAACAAGCTAAAGTCTACTATCCTGACTCCCATAAAATTGAAGTGCTTGCACTGGATATTCAATCGAGTAAGCATTCAACGTTACTTTCTATCGCGAGGCAAATTAACAGCCAGTTAGAGAAATCAAGCTACACCCAAATTGAAGGCTCCAAGTCAATTTATGACCTCAAACAAGAATTACATCAAATTCATCAAGAGTACCCGTTTGTACCAAGTTCACTTGCAAGCGAGGTCTTTGGCCAGCACTTAAATGAAGCGTTACAGCTAAGAGATGCAGCCGCACTTGTTACTTTAATCAAAGTTGGAAATACCTTTTTTGCCGATTCTGATGAGCACCGACAAAACATCGCAATCAGTAATGCGATGAAAGATGCAGTTTTAGAAATGAAACTCTTTGAGACAGCAAAAGACAGTCAAAATCCATTGCCATTCCCGGCCGATGCTGCTCGCTTACTCTATCAAGAAGAATTTGAAGGGCTCTACTACCGTTTGAAGCAAGCGAGAACAACCGTCAATCTCGACAAATTGGTTAAAGATATTGACCTATTTTCTGAAAACTTTCCGACGGGATTTCAAGATATTAACGACTTAAGATTTCAAACAGCGGATAAGTACCTGCAATTCTCAGACATCCTCTTGAACAAACGGAAGTCGACAAGTGCAAGAAGAGCGATGAAAAAAGCGAACGAGCTGCTAAGAAGAATAGAAACGGACTCTGTGCAGAGTTAATTCACGCAAATGTTGATGGGGGGCATGTTGCCCCTTTTTTAATCTTAGAAACAGCTTGCCTTTATGCAATCCGATGACTAATTTTATTTTAGAGTGTACTAATCTGTAAAATAGGAAGAAGTTTGACCGCAGGGAAGATTGAAGTCGAGAACATTGGTATTTTGGTGATAGATGACTGCTCAACCTCATCGACGTTGATCAGACATCAACTTGTTGCGCTTGGCGCAAAAATCGCCAACATCACTTGTGTAAACAGCGCACAAGAAGCACTCGCCGCGGTCAAAACTCGCTTCTATTCTTTCATTGTGATGGATTACCACCTATCGACGAAACTGACTGGCTTAGATCTGATCAATTTAATGAGCCGCGCAAAACTCATTTCAGAGACGACAGCGGTATTGATGATATCTGGCGACGCTACTCAAGAGACTGTTTTGACGGCTTTGTCTGGCCGAGTTCGTCACTTACTCACCAAGCCACTGCAAACCAAAGCGTTAAAGAACAAAATGCTAGCAGCGCTGCAAGAACAACATCAACTGGCAGACGTGGGAAATCAACTAAGTAAGATTGAAAGACCTACCCTCGCAGATATCGCTCTACTGCATAAAAAGCATACACAAAGCGTGTGCGTGGAGTCTTTACTTATCGATACACTCATAGAAACGAAGCAATTTGATGTACTCGAAAACTTTCTACCTTTTTGTACAGAAAAGGAACACGCAAGTCGTATCTGTGCAGAAGCTTTCGTACAGCATAAGAAAGGAAATATTCGTGAAGCAGTCACTATCCTTGCTGATTATGTCACACGAAACCCACTTTGCTTGCGTGCCATAGATAACCTCGTGGGCCTTTATGAAAGTCTCGGCCAACAAAATAATGCGTCTATATTGGCTAATCGCGCTTTTGAGCTCACACCAAGTAGTAGTATCAGATTAGTAACCGTATCGAGAATCCTTGCCAAACTAGGCCAAATTGATCGGCTGTACGATGTAGGTTATATGTACGCTTCAAATGTTTCTTCTACAGATTCACAATGGCTATCAGCGATGAACGCCTATGTCGACATCATCAGCGAGCACTTTAAAACACTCCGCTCGCCGAATGAGAAGAAACGTGTTCTTTTGAAACTTAATGATTTTTGCTTGCTGGCCGAAAAGCAATTGAATCGAAACCAGCAGATTGATCTCGCCGCATTCAAACAAATGATGCAATGTAAGTTACTTTTGCTGGAATCACGACCAGAACACGCGCACAAAAAATTGATGCAATCTCTGAGCTATTACTACTCTGTGCCAAGTAAAACCCCCTTATTGCTGTTAAAGCAAGCGATACCATTGATGGACTTTTTTGGTGAATTTGCAATAAAGCAGAGCTTACTTACCTTGGTGGCGGCTAAGTCTGGCATTCCTTTAAAAGGCCACCCCCAGCACAATTCGAAAGAACCAAAGTTTCGACAAAAGTATCCCTTTTCAGCTGAGCTGAGACTAAAAGACCTTTCCGACAACAACATATCAGCACCTAATATCATCTTGGATGAAAGTATCGAATTTCTATCGCAACGACCACTCCCCCCAAACTGGTCGAACTGGTTGAAGGATTACCTTTCCGGCTCCTACTCAACTCAATTACCTTTGCCTTTTAACTTACACATACCACAGTGGAGATGAGAGATGATTAACTTCGAAGTACTTAACACCTACATGGATAACGATGTCGATATTATCTTTGCTGTTTTCTCAACCTACATGGAAGACTACGAAGATGGTTTAGACAGAATTAATAAACTCAATGCAGAACAAAACTGGTCGGAACTATTCCTTCTTTCTCATAGTTTGAAAGGCATACTTTCAAGCTTTGGAGAAGAAGCGGCAGTCTCCGCTCTTGGTAAAGTTGAAGAACACACACGTGACAATATCGCTCCCGATAACGCAGATATCGCTATAATTAATAAAGAGCTTGTCACCATTAATAAACAAATTAACGATTATTTAGTCAATATGGACTAAGACCATTAGAAAATTATAAAACGTCAACGGGGAAAAGCTAGGCTATGAACACAAACCACTTCAAAGATTTGATTGACTCCTTAAAGGATCTCACACCAACTCAAAAAAAATACTTGATAAGTAAGGCACGGTTATCTTTGGAACAGAGTGATATTTTACAAAAGAAAGATCTACTCACTCCTGAGGAACTGGAAGCGCTACTTGCTCCTATGCCAACGACAAATACTAAATAAATGCGATTAAGTTAGTGAGATAGTAAGATTTGCACATCAACAGACCAATGAATGAGAGTCTGATTTTCATCGCTAAACTATCGACAGAGTAAAACGCTAAAGGGCAAGCACCAACTACGATGCTTGCCCTTTTCACATGCCTTGTCATATTGGTTCAAGGCTGATAATAGCGAGCATATCTTCGCCATCTTCGTCCATACCAACTTCCATAAAACCAAACTGAGAGTAAAACGTTTTTGCTATGGGGTTGTTTGGGTTGTAACAAATTTCAATCTGACGGAGGCTTTCAGTCTGTTTGATTTCCTCTAGCGCCTTATGAAGAGCTATACGCCCTATGCCTTTCGCTTGATATTTGGCATCAATCATAAAACGCCAAATAGAGATTTTTTCTTTTGTTTCCCGAACCCACATAAAAAAGCCGACAACTTGTTCATCTTGGTAAATGGCACGAGTTACGTGCGTATCATTATAGAATGATTCCACCAGCGACCACATGTTACAAGCGACATAAGACTCTTGCTCTTTAGTAACATCGAGTTCACTGACGGACTCATAGTTTTCCTTTGTTATCTCGCGTAGAGATACCTCCATCAAACACCTTCCCTGATCCTTTACTAGTGCGACATTTGAGCAATTTGGATATTTCTTACATGTAGCCTAACCAATCCAAATAACCCATTCCCGGTGGTTCACCTTTTATGATTTGATGTAAAGATCATCCAGTTGTTCAAAAGGGACACCATAGTTTTTGTACTTTTGAATTCTTGACTAAGCGCTTTTAGCAGTAAAATAAGTATTTAGTCAGTTTCATTGTTGTTGCCTCGTTTCGAGTCGAATTCATTCTTCAATTTTGACTTTTGTTCAGCCTTTACTTCTGCCCAACTCTTCCCATTTTCAATGGCAGTCACACGTGCTTGGTATTTTTCAACGGCGCGTTCAATCACAGACCGAGCGTCAATGCCCTGTTCTTTTTCTAAGGCCATCAGAAGATTAAGATAATTCCACAACACGTCTCCCAGTTCGTCCTCTAAAAAGCATGTTCTCCCTTTGACTTCCTCATCTCTCACTTCTTCCAACTCCGAGTATATCGCTTCGAAGTAAGTGACGGAGCCCTGATACCAAGTATTGTTTTCATCGTAGTTTGACTTACGCTGAGCAATCTCAAACAAGGCGGTAAATTTGTCCATTATCTCTCCCCTATTGAGTTTGCTGTTGAATTCGTTCAAGCTCTCGAATGTCGATGAGATCCACTTCTCTTGAGAGAACACGCTTGTAATCGATTAACCTTGTAATATCGATCACTGAAAGCTTCATTCCATTAAAATCACAAATAACATTTGCTGCGTAGTCAATTTCCAGCGTCGCCCACTCTTTGTTTTTTGAGCTAAATATTCGCGTTCCTGGGCTAAGGCCGATTTCAATTTTTTGTTGGCCATAAATAAGCTGTAAGTACTCAAGATCCCAGCCTTCTTCCTGATAGTGCTTAAGTGGCTTACTGATATAAGGCGCAATATGGGGAAGCAATTTTTCAAAATCTTGTTTCTGGATGTACAGATCGATATCCGCAATAGGTCGTGATCCACCGTGCAAATGGGCAGCAAAACCGCCGACGATTTGATAAGTAATCTGGTTAGAATCTAATATCCCTTTTAGCCACGTCATGGCCTTTAACACGGATTGATTCATTTTCCCTCCTAAAATCTATTCCCAATACGTCTGTACGAAGCTATTAGCACTCTAAGTAATCTGATTTGAAAAGAAAAGCCAAACCTATCAGTTAAATACATAGATAAAATGCAATCAATAAATCATTTACGTTAAAAAGCAGTTCAATAAAAATAAATTATAAAAACAATAATCAATGATAATTTTATGTTTCAAAGGCAACCTTATATATTTAGGCTCATAACGTCGCCATTAGGTACTTAGCAATAACAGAAAAGTTAAGCGCCAAGCGAAAACAAAAGAAGGCTATATATGAAATTTCTTCACACTATGATCCGTGTTGCTGATCTTGATAAATCCATTGAGTTCTATACCAAAGTGCTTGGTATGGCTGAACTGAACCGCTTCGAGAACACTGAATACCGTTACACATTAGTTTTTGTGGGTAACGCAAACCAACCAGACGGTGCAACGATCGAACTGACTTACAACTGGGATACAGACAGCTATGATCTCGGAAACGCGTTTGGTCATATGGCTTTAGGTTGTGAAGATATCTATTCGGCATGCGACAAAATCAAAGCACTTGGCGGCAATATCACACGTGAGCCAGGTCCGATGAAAGGCGGCGAAACGCATATCGCTTTCATCAAAGATCCAGATGGTTACCAAATCGAATTGATTCAAACGAGCAAATAACGAGGCTTATTATGAAAGATGTACTGTTCCAACCTCTTCAACTTGGTGCTCTAACCCTTCAAAACCGCATCGTTATGCCGCCAATGACGCGTTCACGTGCTAGTCAACCGGGTAATGCTGCAAATGAGATCATGGCAGAGTATTACGCTCAGCGCGCATCTGCTGGTTTGATTGTCGCGGAGGGCACTCAAATCTCACCAATGGGTCAAGGTTACGCTTGGACTCCTGGTATTTATAGCCAAGAACAAATTGCTGGTTGGAAAAAAGTAACGAATGCCGTTCACGCAAAAGGCGGCGCTATCTTTGCCCAACTTTGGCACGTTGGTCGCGTAACCCACCCTGACAACATCGGTGGTGAACAACCAATTTCTTCTTCCGCATTGAAAGCAGAAAATGTGAAAGTATTCATCGACAATGGTAGCGACGAACCAGGTTTTGTAGATGTTGTCGAGCCACGTGAAATGACCAAAGCAGATATCAAAGCCGTTGTAGAAGAATATCGTCAAGCTGCGCTTAATGCGATTGAAGCAGGTTTTGATGGCATAGAACTGCACGCTGCTAATGGTTACCTTGTTAACCAGTTCATCGATTCAGAAGCCAATAACCGCACAGACGAATATGGTGGTTCCATTGAAAATCGTCTTCGTTTCCTTGGTGACGTTGTCGAAGCGATGATACAAGCTATCGGCGCTGAACGTGTGGGCGTTCGACTTGCTCCATTTACTTCACTCAACGGTACGGTAGATAAAACCCCTGTACAAACGTACACCGCTGCCGCTGCCTTACTTAATGCGCTTAACGTTGTGTACATCCACATTGCAGAAGTAGACTGGGACGACGCGCCAGATACACCTGCTGAATTTAAAACTGCAGTTCGTGAAGCTTACAAAGGCACCATTATTTACGCTGGTCGTTACAACACTGAAAAAGCGGCAGCAGCACTAAAAAGTGGTCTTGCAGATATGGTGGGGTTCGGCCGTCCATTCATCGCAAACCCTGACTTACCGAACCGAATTAAATGCGACTACCCGTTAGCTGCACACGATCCTGCAACCTTGTTTGGTGGAGCCGAGAAAGGCTTACTTGACTACCCAGAATATCAAGCAAGTTAGCGTTTCCGTTCATAAAAATAAAAGAACCCCGCTCTTTAGACGGGGTTCTTTTGTAAGTCGGATCAGCGTGACGTCGAAAAAGAAGCTAAGACTGCCACATTGTTTATCTTCTTTGGCATGTCGTACAACCACGACATGCTGAGCGTGTCGTTTTATCTAATACACTGCGCTGTACTTTGCAGTAAGCATTTTTAAACGCACGACGGGCAGAAAACCAATCGTCCGGCTTGCTCATAATTAAATAACCATTAGACCGCTTTACAAGTTCGATACGGTGTTTGTCTATGAAGCGACTATCAAAACCAATATCAAAGTACTCTAGCGCTTCTTCTATACAGGTAAAGCTAGCAATTTTTGTCTGAATATCGCTTTCACTCATTGACTTATTAATTCTAAATCTTTTGCTAATAACTGAACACTGAGTGTAGTGCGCTTTTCAATTTCAATCTTTGATTTCATACAATGTCTACCCTTATCTCTGCTGCTTAATAGGCTGTATTATTGCTGAGAGGTAGACTTTACATTTGATAGTACCAATTCTCGCCCATCCGCCATTATGCGTCGCAAACGTCGAGACTGAGGGTCTTGAATCAAGGAGCGCACATTAAGTGCTATCGCCTTAGAGTAAGACTTAGCTTCTCGATAATAATCGGCATATCCTTCTAAGATTCTAGCGTTCGCTTTTTTAAAGGCTAAAGGAGAAATATCATAGAATGACGCACTTTCTCGATACGTTTCTAGAATGCCATTCACACAAGCCAGTTGCTGTAATTTACGATTTTTGGTATTCGTGATGGAACCTTGGCGAACCAGATAGCCAGCTTGAATTGAATTCACCACTCCCACTTGGTATTTTTCACAAATTCTTAGCCACAACTCCCAGTCCTCGGCGTAAGGCAATTCTGCTTTGAACAGAGGAAATGCCTCCACCATCTTTGCATCCAGCATAACGGTGGACGTACCGATAATATTATTGGCAATGATCATATCCAATGGTTTGCTAAGCAGTAGTACGTCATCAGTCTCGTCTTGGAGCTGGTTCCAAAACCCAAAACAATCACTAAAGGGTTCATAACGCTCCGAGACATGAACATAGTTACTAAAACTCAGAGCTAATTCAGGATTGCTTTGATGTAAGGCGACCTGCATTTCTAACTTGTTAGGTAGCCAAAAATCATCAGCGTCGAGAAAGGCAATGTACTCACCCGATGCTTCTTTTACTCCCAAGTTTCTCGCCTCAGCCACGCCAACCCCATCGGTGTTAAGGAACCTAAGCCTGTGATCAAGCAGCGACTCAAGATAACGCTGAGTTCGAAGATCACCGCCATCATTAATCACGATAACCTCAAAATTACGGTGCGTTTGATTGAACACGCTTCCAAGCGCTTTGGGGAGATATTCCAAACATTGATAGGTTGGAATAATCACGCTGACTTTATCCATGCCATGATGCCTCTTCACCTGTCAGAACAATTCTGACCGATTAAAAGTAGCAATATCTAGACCATTCTAACTTCGGATTAAATCCTCATAAAAGAACGGTTATACCCAAGCATGAACGGTTTTTCTCAATTAAAGACTTCAAATTGAGAACGCCTTAAACTTCACCGTCATTTTTATTCTCAAAATAGAAATTTATCCCTAATTTATTGATTTTATGTCGATGATTGTTTGGTTTGTTTTTTGCAATTCCCTTCTCGACCGTGAACGAAAAGAAGCGAGCCATAAAATGAAAAAAATCGCGTTTATTACACCTAGCTACCCAGTTTTGAGTGAAACCTTCATTCAAACTGAAGTGGACGCCATTCAGGCATGTGGCCACGACGTGACAGTTTTTACGTTTGAAATCGAACCTTGCGAATCTTTTTTTACTTACGATGTTATCGAAATTGGTAAGAATATTAAGACAGAGGGCCTACAGCACCTTCGCGTTCAGGGGCTGTTCAAAGCATGTCACTTTGCATTCAAACAATCTGGTATTCCGAAGAAGTCGTTAATGGGTACAGGGCTTAAATTAGCATTCCAACTCGCTGAGCAAGGCATTGGTCACGTTCATGCTCACTTTTGTCAGCACACAGCAGCACATGCCATTGTCGCCGCTAAACTGCTCAATATTTCTTGTTCTTTTGTTGCTCACGGGCATGACGTTTATGAGTCTCCGTTTGATGTAAAAGAGAAGATCAACGCCAGCGACTTCGCAGTCGCTGTTTGCGATGACATGTATAACGACTTTCAAAATATGACCAACGGAAACGTAAAATTGCTCCACTGTGGTGTAAAACCTGAGCAATTCACCCCCGAAAAAAAGACAGACTCAGAACAATTACGATTGGTTTTTTTAGGGCGATTCGTTGAGCAAAAAGGTCTGCAATATTTACTTGAGGCGTTGGTCCCTATCGCCAATAAGCTCAATGTCCATCTTGATGTCATAGGCACTGGCCCTATGAAAAAAGAGTTCGTTTCGATGACTAGTGAACTTGGTTTGACTCATTGCGTCTCCTTTTTGGGCGCAAAACCACACAGCTGGGTAAAGGACAATTTACCAAAATACGATTGTCTCGTGGCTCCTTTTTGCTACTCGCGTACTGGCTGCGTCGATACCGGGCCTCTTGTACTCAAAGAGGCAATGGCAGTTGGCACACCAGTGATCACCTCAAACGTCATGGGATGCAAAGAAATCGTCACCGATGAGACTGGATTTTTTGTAAAACAACACAGTGTTGACGACATCACTCAGTGCATTAATGAGTTTGCGGAGCTATCTCTGGAGAAGCGTAAAGAAATGGGCAAACGCGGACGACAACGAGTCCTCAAATACTTTAATGCTTATCGACAAGCTCAAAGGCTATCCCAATGGATAGAACAACCTAATTAAGATCAAGTCATCCCACCCAAGGATGAACAACAAACGTTGGCTACATAAATGGAGAAGATCATGACTTACCGAGCAGAAATAGATGGATTGAGAGCACTAGCGGTCATACTCGTTATCTTATTCCACGCAGACATCGAAGCTTTTGCTGGTGGTTTTGTTGGTGTTGATGTTTTTTTCGTGATCAGTGGTTATCTCATTACTACCATAGTCATCAATGATTTAGACAAAAATCAATTCAGCCTTGCCGATTTTTATGAGCGACGTATCCGCCGTATCTTACCGCTGTTGTTACTGGTTATCGCAGTGAGTTATGTATTGTCTTGGTGGTTATTTCTCCCTCAAGCGCACAAAGAAATCAGTGAATTTTCTGTTTCATCCATTTTGTCCGCTTCTAATGTTTTACTTTATTTGAAGGGTCACAATTACTTTGGTTTAGAGGAGCAGGCCAACCCACTCTTCCACACTTGGAGTCTAGGCGTTGAAGAGCAATATTACATCGTCATTCCATTACTACTGATGTTGCTCGCCCGAAATAAAATCATGTCATACCTTGCCTTCTTTATTGGTGTCTTTTTATTGAGTTTAATGACGATTTGGTATGCGAGTGGCGATCCCGATTTCGCGTTCTATATGATTTTTTCGCGAGCATGGGAACTGGCCGCAGGATCAATGATTGCCCTCATCATGAGAAAAACCAACGTAACACCAAACAATACGCTCGCAGTCATCGGTGTGGTTTTAGTCATGGCTTCAGCCTTGTTATTCGATAAGTCCAAAGATGGTGCGGGCCTTATGTTAATAATTCCTGTCATTGGTACATCGCTGATCATTCTGTTTTCAGCTAACCAAAATACGTGCGGTAAGGTACTTAGCTTAAAATGGATCGTCTTTATCGGTTTAATCAGTTACAGCCTATATCTATGGCATATCCCACTGTTGGTATTTTATCGTTATGTACTAACGGCCGGACAAGAATTCAGCTTCCTTCTTTATGTCGGCATGCTATCAATAATGTCGTACATAACTTGGCGATTTGTCGAGAAACCATTTCGCAGCCGAAGAAAAATCGGCATGAAAACACTCACCGCTTCACTTGTATTGATGACGGTACCCCTGCTTACATTTGGCTTTATTGGGCATACAAGCGGTGGTTTCCCTGACCGAAATGCATTTTTTGAGGCCATGCGTGTCAATAATGGCTACGGATTAGCGTGCAACGGTAATACAAATGTAAACGACGCCTGCTCTTCTTCATCGCAGCCGACAGTCGCGGTTTTAGGAAATAGTCATAGTATGGTATTTGTTCAACAACTAGCACGTGAAACGCCTGCAGGAGTGGTCCAACTTACTCAAGATTCTTGTGCGATTGGCTATATCGACGTGATTCCTGGCGTTAGCGGGCAATCTTGTCACGATTTCTTCACCAACGCAGTCAAAACCATTCAAAACACGCCTTCTATTCGACAGGTCGTCATTTCCTCTAACTTCGGAAAAGAGCTTTCCAGTAAAAACTATCAAGCTTCGCTAACGCAATTATTGAAGGGATTAGAAGACAAAGAGATAGTGGTATTTGGGCCAACACCTTCTGCGCCTTTTGCTATTGGCGAGTGCTTATGGAAAATCCGCTTATTCGGCGGTGAAAAAGGCACAGAGTGCGACTTTGCCCCAAAACAAACCCATCCGAAGAATATTGCGATTCTTGCTCAGTACTTTGAGCAGTTCGAACACGTTGAGTTTGTCGACCTAACTGATTACATATGCCAGAGAGGCAATTGTGTCATGAAGATCGACGCGAATAACGCGATGTATACCGACGCAAGTCATTTGTCCTATAAAGGAGCTGAAGTGGTATTAAGCAGCTACCAAAACGACACGAGCGATAGTCAACAGCTGGCCGCCAAAAACTAACGCATACGCCGCTCACTCAAATTCGGGGTAAAGACCAATAAAAAACGAAAGCTCAACGTTTACCCTATTAAGCGTTGAGCATCTTATTTAAATATTCGTGGATCAAAAGCAAATTCGAGCTTTTCTGCTTTCCTGATGATCTCTTTCATCTTGGGATGGTTTGGATTCACAACATAGTTGTTATCGCGGGGGGAAATGGTTGAGGGTACTTGTAATGCCGCGAACTCTGGATGCGGATCATTTAGAAATTGGTCACCAATGTACTGAGTGGATTCACTGGCGGGTATAGATCGCCAAGCTACCGGCAAGTCTTCTTCATCCAAAGCAGCAATCAGATATTCGGGCATCTCGATACGATACAAATCGTAAAGTCTCGTAATAGCAGGATCGTTATTAACATGGACAAATACTTCTAAAGAACAAAGTGACTCAGACTCCGAAAAATAGAGGGCCTCGGTTCCTTTTGAGTTCCATCGCCCTCCGTAAAGCTTTGCGCCAATCGGACTAAATGGAGATTCGGAAAACTTCTTTTGCGTCAATCGATAGAGCTTCATACTACGAGAATACCCCGTGCTCTAATCGCCCTATCAAGTCTTTAACTATCTCGAAATCGACCGTGGTAGAGACCATGTCGAGTGGGCGTTTTCCTCCTAAACCATAGACGTTTTCTCGCATCCAGCCCAAAGCGCGCTCTTCATCATCAAACAACTCCGTTGCAAGTTTGAGCAGCATTGCTAAACGGTAGATTGCATCGCTCTCTTGCGTATTAAAACGTTCTTCATTTTTTAAACGTCGTTTGATTGTGCTGACAGGGATAAGCGTCACGTGCTGAAATTCGCTTTGAGAGAGCTTTACGCGC
This sequence comes from Vibrio jasicida CAIM 1864 = LMG 25398, assembly GCF_000400365.1. Classification (GTDB taxonomy): domain Bacteria; phylum Pseudomonadota; class Gammaproteobacteria; order Enterobacterales; family Vibrionaceae; genus Vibrio; species Vibrio jasicida. Next base: position 48,417 of record NZ_BAOG01000044.1, read on the forward strand.
TCAACGATATTACGATAAACCTTTGGCTCAAAACCTTTATGAACCGCATCTGTACGACCGGTTTCGGCATCTTCAATGCCCAGCATAAACCAAAAATTTGCCTTAGATGGCAGCTTAGGTTTAAAGCTTTTTAATGTTGCTGTTGCCATCTTGAACTCCTACAGACCAAATGGTCTTATTATTATGGTCCAAATGAGCCAACTTAGCAATCGTATAAAATGCGTTCAAAGTAGGCTTACTCGTATAGATTTGAATTACGCTGTATCTCGATCACTTTTCCATCCCGTTCCACTCTACAGTGGGCAAGATCGTGCGCCCTTTGCTCGATTGATACATCGACAAGCAACCACCCTTTTTCCCTCTCTTCGGCAAAGAGATCGCAGAAACAAAGTGTGATTTAGTAGGTACACCCGAAGACGCTCCTAACAATTCAGCACCATATTGCTTTCTATTCCTTAAGTAAAAGCTCTAATCGTTCATAAAGTTTAGCATCCGATTCAGTGATAAATTGCATCATTTCCGCAAATTCAACTTTTAAGCCTTAAATATCAATTAAACAACCGTTTAAAACGATCGTACTAAAAAATGATTTGTTACAACCCGCTATTTGCTGATACTTAAGCCACACTTTTAACGTGGACATCAAACGCAATCAAGTGCTTTCGTGAAGCTTCTCTACGATACAAATTGAACTTAACTATAACATTTACAGATAGTTATAAGCACATTCATAACCCGTTGGTTATATGAGATGGAAATAACAGATCTTGAAATTCAATGTTACAATTATGTTAATTGTTTTTATGCTTGAGATGAGTGTTTCGTGAATAACCTACTCACCCTCTTTATGGGTACATAAGCACTTTTATTTAAAACGCATCCTAAAAACACATGGAGTTTCAGAGTGATATGAATACAAGGAATGCAAAACTCGCGCTTGCTATAGCGATAGCGCTCAGCTCCCCTAAGTTATACGCTGCGGGGTTTCAGTTATCTGAGCATTCTGCTGCGGGTCTAGGACGAGCCAATGCAGGAGAGGCAGCCATTGCCGATGGCGCATCAGTTGTCGCCCACAACCCTGCTGCGATTACGATGTTTGACTCATACGAGCTTTCTATCGGCGCCGCTTACATCATGCCAGAGGTTCGAGTCACCGGTAATGGTGCGTCAGACGCTTTTAATAATCAGCTAACCAACAATGACGTTGTTGATAATGTGATCGTTCCATCGTTTTATATTGCCGCCCCTATCAACGATTCATGGTCTTGGGGACTTGGTATGTTTACCGACTTTGGCCTTGCCACTGAATATCCTGATGATTATCTAGCGGGCCCAATTGGCGGAGAAACCAGTTTAGAAACCGTCAATTTTAATCCAACTATCGCCTACCGCATCAACGATGAATTCAGTGTTGGTGCTGGAGCAAGCCTTGTCTATGGTAAAGCCAAGCTTACTCGCACCCTTGGAATCCTTGCTGATGCCATCAATGCCGATACCGGCGCTAATTTTACTCGCAGCGACGTCGCGAAATCACTTGATGGTGATGGTTGGGGTTATGGCTTTAATTTAGGCGCGCTGTGGGAGATAAACGAAAAACATCGCTTTGGCTTAAGTTACCGCTCCAAAGTTGATGTAGATTTTGAAGGTGATTATTACTCAGATATTCCAAGCTCGATTTCGATGCCAGGTCAAACAGTGACTGGTGACTTAACCTTAAATTTACCAAGCATCACTGAGTTCTCTGGTTTCCATCAGATTACAGAGCCACTTGCTATTCACTACAGTGTGATGATGACGGGTTGGAATGTATTTGAGGAAATTCGCGCAACCGTCGATGGACAAGAAGTTCTGCAAAAAGATGAGAACTTTGAAAACGCCTTCAAGTATGCGTTAGGGGCAACTTATCAGCTCAACCCTTCTTTCACTCTTCGCGCAGGTATTGCCTACGACGAGACACCTAACGTGAACGATAAGAGCATCAGCTTACCAGATTCCGACCGAATCAATTATAGCTTTGGTGCAACCTACGCTTTCAATCAAAACAGCCGAATCGACTTTGGCTTTACCTTTATCGATGCTGAAGAAGTCACGTTTACCGAGCCACTTGAACCACACGCTCTGCCGGGTGTTGATATTGCCTATCGTTCAGAGGGCGATGCCTACATCTACGGCATCCAATACAACCACTCTTTCTAATTATTCCTGACTGAGTCAATAAAACTAATTACAGGGAAGCAAATCATGCATGGAATAAACAAAACGGTTGTCGCTACGCTAATAAGCTCCACGCTTTTAATTGGTTGTAACAGTGATGATTATGACGAACCGCAATCCTCAAGCGGGTATGAACTGTCTGAATACGGCACACCTGAGTTGTGTGGAAATGGACAAGAATGGGCAAGCGCAGCAGAAGTCACTGCGATTGAAAACCTTGTTGAACTGGCCGAGGACAACAGTGTTGTGACCTTACCTGCTGGCTGTTTTAAAATGAATAACCAGTTAACGGTCGATTCAAAAAACAACCTCATTTTACGCGGTGCAGGTATTGATCAAACTTACCTCGACTTTAGTAATGTTGATGGTAAAGACGGCATCGCAATCAGTGGCGGTTCTAATATCACTGTCTCTGATTTGCAAGTATCAGAAGCGTCAAAAAATGGCATAAAAGCCGATGGTGTTGAAGGTATCATTATTCGCGATGTTGCCGCGGTCTGGCTCGAGGTGCCACGTGCCCGTGATGAAGATGGTAACCTACGTGGTACTTATGGTATCTACCCAGTAAAATCCCAAAACGTATTGATTGAAGACACTTGGAGTTACGGTAGTGCCGATGCTGGTATCTATGTGGGTCAAACCATTGGTGCAGTAATACGTGACAACGTAGCGGAAAAGAACATCGCAGGTATCGAAATTGAAAATAGTTCGAACGTTGATGTCTATGACAACCTCGCTTTAGGCAATACGGGCGGTGTCTTGCTGTTTGACTTACCGGGAGCAACTACGATCGGTCGTTTAATTGATGATGTTCGTATCTTCGATAACGTGATTCGTGACAACAATCTAGAGAACTACGTTGATACCACTTGTCAAAGCGGACTTGGTGGATGTGGCGTAGTTGGTATTGTCCCGCCAGGTACTGGCGTTGTGATCCTATCTGGCCGTAACAGTGAGTTTTATAATAATACCATCTCCAACCATGATTCGATGGCGCTGGCCATGACCAGCTATCTATTGGTCAATGGTGACCCTAATGCCTACAGTCCGCTGAATGGCACATCCGAGGGTAATGCGGTAATGCAGGGTTGGAATCCGGTTCCGACCAATCTGTATTTCCACGACAACACCATTACTAATACAGGCGCAAACCCTAACGGCTCGCTCATTGAAGATATGATTTTAGCTTATACCTTAAATCATCAAGCCTTCCCTGCGTTGTTCTACGATGGCGCGGGTGAATCACTAATTCGCTCCCAAATGTTTGCCCCTTTACGCGATGCTTTAAACGGCATGACAGGAACAACAAACTGGAACTACCTCACGGAGTTTAATGACGCAGAAAGTAATTGCTTAGTCAACAATGGAGCGAGCGTAGGTGTATTGGTTGATAATATGGACCCTACTGCCATTGCTCGCTACGCCGAAGATCCAGCGAATGCCGATTTCTTGTACGAGAATGAGCAATCGACGCTACTAACCGCTGGCTGTGATTCTAAAACGCCATTAGACATCAATACCGTCACGATTAATGGTGTTATTTATGGTTACAATCAAACAGAAGACGGGGCTACTGACCCTGATAATCCAGATACACCAAACGGTATCGTAGGCAACGTGAGTTGTACTGTAGAAAATGTGTCTGGCATAAACTGGGATGCCATTACGCGAGAAAGCGCGACCTACGGTGAAAACTGTGTGAGTCTTTCTCAATACAATCTGTTTGAAGATGCCAAAGATCCAACGCAAAACCTGAACTTGGCTGCATCAGCCAAAGGTACGCTGTATGAGATGAACGTTGAGCTCTTTACCGACTATGCACGCAAATACCGTTTTGTTGTGATGCCAAACGAAGTCTCCGCAAGCTATCGTGAGCAAGAGGTATTCGACTTCCCAGTTGGCACAGTATTGATCAAAACCTTTGCTCTTCCTTCAAGCACCGATAATGCGCGTGGTGAAAACGAGGAGATGATCGAGACTCGCCTGTTGATTCGTCGTGACAGTGGTTGGATTGCCCTACCTTACGTATGGAATGAAGACAAAACAGATGCTTACCTGACGGCAGTCTCTGTTCCGTTTGAACGAAGTGTGGAGCATAACGGTGAAACGCTTAATTTCACTTATGAAGTGCCAAGCCGAAACGAGTGTACCCTGTGTCACAAGGTTGAAGCCGACGTGTCCGACCCCACTGGCAATACGCAACCTAAGGGGTTCTCTCCAATTGGTCCGAAGGCTCGTAACCTCAACAGCGTACAGGACGTTTCTGATAGCTCCCCAGTTAACCAGTTAGTACATTGGGAGACATTAGGACTATTCACAGAAGCCTTGCCAGATACACCTGAGAACTTACCTAAGACCCCTGTTTTTAATACGGAGACTGGTGCAAGTAACCTGACGAATACAGAACTACTGGATTATGCCAAAGCATACTTAGATGTGAACTGTGCGCACTGCCACCGTACCGAAGGTAAAGCTGCAAGCAACCCATTCAAGTTTGAATACTGGCGTGAAGGTATTGGTGAGATGGGCATTTGTGCTCGCGGCATCACCTTCCATAAAGGCCCATCGCCATATGTAATTGTGCCGGGCGACCCAGAAAACTCCGTATTGCACTACCGTATCAATGTCGACAACGGAAACATGATGCCAGAGCTAGGTAGACACGTTGTCCATGATGAAGGAGTTCAGTTGATTGCCGATTGGATTAACTCGATTGATACCACAGGCTGGAGCTGTGTAGAGTAGAGCTATCAAAGGCTACCGAATGTTTAGGTGGCCATTAAGTTACATAGTTTAAGCTGCACGACCGTATATTCTAGCCCCAAACAAAAACCGCCTCACGAGGCGGTTTTCTTATTCCTAAGCGTTCAAACATCAACAACGTTAACGCATAAAGAACTTTTGTAGTGCTTTGATTGCCGTAGCGCGTCGCTCCATCAGCATAGCGACACGAGGAAGCCAAGTTGGCGTAGTTAAGATCGTTTTGGCATGACTAAAAGTTCTAAAGCCTTCCTCGCCATGGTAGTGACCGATACCAGATTCACCAATACCACCAAATGGCGCGTCTTCTGCGCCAACGTGCAAGATGGTGTCATTCACCCCGACACCACCACTGTGGGTATTACGGGTAATATGTTCAATCGTGCGTTTGTCATCCGACATGATGTAGAGCGCAAGTGGGCGTTGATTCTGGTTGATATAGCTGATGACATCTTGCATATCACGGTAAGGCTTAATTGGCATAAGGGGACCAAAAATCTCCTCCTGCATAATAGTCATCTCTTCTGAAACGTTGGTGACCAGATGCGGGTATAATCGTCGGCCTTCTGAACTCGTCTCGGGCACGGTATGTACTTCTGCACCCTTGGCTTTAGCATCTTCCAACACAGCCTTTAAACGGTCGTACTGGCGTTGATTGATGATATGAGTAAAGCCTTGGTCGTTTTGACCTTTTAAGTAAAGCGCATCAAAACGTTGCAAGAAGAGCGCAACAAACTCATTGACTCTTCCCTCCGGTACAAAAGCATAATCTGGAGCAACACAAATTTGCCCCGCATTAATACACTTACCGAACAAAATAGCATCGACCGCTTTATTTAAGTTGGCGTCTTCCGCCACGATAACCGGAGACTTTCCGCCAAGCTCCAATGTAATTGGTGTTAAGTTCTCTGCGGCGGCACGAGCCACTGCACGACCAACATTAGTTGATCCAGTAAACAGCAAGTGATCAAACGGTAACTTGCTGAATGCTTGAGCAACCTCTGCTTCCCCTTCGACAACAATGACATCATCGGGCAATGCTCGACATATCTCAGTGATCACTTTATTTGTCAGTGGCGTAAATTCACTCAGCTTAATCATGACTCGGTTTCCGGCTGCAAGAGCCGTTACCAAAGGGGACAAGCTAAGAATGACCGGGAAATTCCAAGGAGAAATAATGCCAACAACACCAACAGGTTGGTACTCCACCGTAACTTTTGAGGGAGCAAGCAATAAACCAGCATGACGACGGCTTGGTTTACACCATTTGTTGAGGCGCTTTAGGGTGTAGTTGATTTGAGCAACGGTCGGTAGTACATCTGTCATTGCCGTATCAAACTCAGAGCGGTAGCCAAAATCTTCACTCAACGCTTCAACTAAATCTTGTTGGTTATCCAAGATAGTCTGCTTGAGAAGATTAAGCTTTTGCTTTCTGGCGTCTAAGCTCGGGAATGGTTCTGCGTTATACGCCGCTCTGACTTTATCCAACTTCTGCTGTAGTAATTGACCCACTTCGACGTCGACGATCGCGTTCATGTTTATCTCCTTGTGCACCCGATAACGGGCAATGTCGCACTTATGTACAGCTCAACGTTAACACAAGGGCAACATTCTGACTATTAACGCAATAAGGAAGTTAGAGTTCAAACTCAGATTATTTTGCTTAAAGCGCAAGCTTCATTTTGTAGTAAGGAATTTCAGATTTGTAGAAGCGTTCACCCTCAACTTGCATCCCAAACTTTCCATAGAAAACCAGCGCAGATTCCCTCGCATCACACCAAAAATATTCAACGGGTGACAACTGTAAATTCGCTAAAATATATCGAATCAGGGAAGAGCCAATGCTTAATCTTTGAAACTCCGGTAACACCGCAAATTTGCGCAGTCTTGCTTTGTTGTCATCAAGATAGATTGAGGCAATCCCAACCAAAACATCATTCACAAACGCCCCAAAGTGTTCAGCGTCTTCATCACCTTCTACTATGCAATGCTCGATAGCCTTCTGGGGCCACAATACCTTATGGCGAATAGGCATTGCTTCTTGCCAAGTAATGGGACGAATGCTTATTTCCATCGCTCTATTCCTTTGCTATTTGTTCTTTCTTTTATATCGCCACATTTACTTTTAGGCTATGTTTATCAAGCATTAATTTCAGCTAGTTTCAGTTCATAAATGCCTAATCGTTGAGACGGATCCAACGTTTCAAAATCATGATCAACGTATTCTTTCAAAGAGGCTCCCGCTCGTTCCGCTACTTTAATACTCGCGATGTTATCTTCCATACAGTGAAACTGAATCAAGCTCGCGTGCCCTCTTCCCTTCACTAACGGAATGATGACAGAGAGCACTTGATTGACGACACGATGACCACGCCCACTTTCTGCAAGCCAATACCCCACCTCGGTTACGCGTGTCTCTTCGTTCACACCTTTAATACCGAGAACGCCGACAAATTGATTATCCAGTAAAAGCGCAAACCAGTGTGCTTCGCTTACACGACTGTTGATACGTTGAGAAATGTAACGCACGGCTTCGCGTCGATTCTTTACGAACTCTGTCCATGGCAGATAACGAGACAGGCTGTCGCGACTTTTATTGACAACTTCAAGTAACGTATTGGCGTGCTTGGTCATTAATGGCTCTATCGTAATACGTTCAGAAATTTGCAGCGGTTGGCTCGTTTCATACCCTTCGTACATCGTTTTTCCTGTTTGAATCTAGCTCTGTTTAATAAGAGTAAATGGTGTTGGTGCTTTATCTACATAATTTTGCCACACATGATCATAGAGTTGATGCTGGTTAGCAAAAGGAGCAAGTTGCTTTGCCTCTTCTAACGAACACCAACGATAATCGGTATGTTCGTGGTTCAATACCACTTCTTGGTTGGGTTTACAAAACATAACAAAGCAAGGGATGACCATGATTCGGTTCTTGTGGGCTTCATAAAACTGCTCAAGAAAATCCGCACTGTGAAGCTCGACGTCTTCAATTTGTGTTTCTTCCTTGAGCTCTCGAACGATCGTTTGCCAACCAGTTTCCTCTTCTTCGATCCCACCAGCTACATGACACCAATAACCACCTTTGACTCGCTCTAATAACAACATTTTCTTTATGCCGTCGAATTCGGAAATCACAACACCAGATACATGCGTTGCTTGAATAGGAATCATCCCTTTCTCCTTATGTATTTATTATTTCTATATCTGAACGAGACAGTCTACCTTGCTTCAATAAGATCCGGAGCCTTAATCACAAGGTGCTGATCTTTTTGTCAGTCTAGTATGCTAAAGTGCGATCTCCCTCAATAAACGAGCCGTAAGATGCCTAATTCAATCAATTCGATGATTCCCATTGGTGTGCGCTTTATGGTGCTCTCTGCCTTTGGTTTCGCTCTCATGTCAGCCACTGTTAAGCATGTCAGCTTACATGGCATACCTGTATTTGAAATTGTCGCAGCGAGGGCTTTAGTTTCACTCGTGATCAGTTACCTAGATGTAAAACGCAAAGGCATATCAGTTTGGGGCAATAACAAACCCTTGTTGTTTGCGCGAGGCGCGGTTGGCACGATGGCGCTCATGTGTGTGTACTATTCCGTTACGACGCTACCCTTAGCAGAAGCGACCATTTTTCAGTACATACATCCTGTATTTACTGCACTGCTCGCGGTCTTCTTCCTTAAGGAGCGCATTCAGTTTTCGACTCTAATTTGTATTGTGCTGTGTTTATTGGGTGTCTATGTCATGGTCAGTTCGGAAACGGGCCCTAATGCTGAACATGCCCTTCCGATGTTTAGTGTTATGATCGCGATATTAGGTGCATTTGGTAGTTCGATTGCGTACGTGATTGTTCGGAAACTCAGTCAGACAGAAGACAGCTCCGTTATTATTTTCTATTTTCCATTGGTTGCACTTCCAGCATCTATCCTGCTCATCGGAGATCAGTTCGTGATGCCGGATTTGCACTTGACCTTGATGCTCGTTCTCGTTGGTGTATTTACCCAAATTGGCCAACTTGGTTTAACCAAAGCCATGCAAACTCAGGAAGCCGGTAAAGCCTCCGCCTACTCTTATGTCCAAATCATATTCTCAGTACTGCTGGGGATCGTGTTCTTTGGTGAGTTACCGTCCGCTTGGACTTACTTAGGAGGAGCACTGATTGTTACGGGCGCGCTTATCAACGTATTTGGACAACACTTAAAGTTGCCATTTATGAAACGCTAACAAGGCAAGAACCTGCTTTAAAATGCGAAAAGCCAGAGTCTGACTCTGGCTTTTACTTATCAATGATTGAGAACTTAAGCCGCAAACTTTAAGCCTGCAATACCAGCAATAATCAACAGTAAGCTTATGAGCTTGACCAATGTCGCTGGCTCATTAAATAAATAGATACTGGCAATCGCCGTTCCTATCGCACCAATGCCCACCCAAACACCATAAGCAACACCAAGTGGTAACGTTCTAAGCGCAATACCAAGCAACCAAAAGCTTAACGCCATAAAACCGATGGTGAATACTGATGCGCCAAGTTTGCAGAAGCCTTCAGAATATTTAAGCCCAACAGCCCATGCGACTTCGCATAGACCCGCAAGAAAAAGAATTGCCCAAGCCATTGAGAGATCCCTAACAAATGGGGCCGTCCCCGATAGTGATGAGAGCGGTGAGGTCGTCCTCACTTCTGGTACGTGCGTAGTATAAAGAAAAACGTCTCTCACCTAAACTCAGTTTGTATGCGCACAAAATCCACTTCATTCAATCAATTAACGCTATAAATCCATTCCAATTAAATAAAATAGACATCGTTATTTAACAGATTGTATATAACCTTCTACTGTTGAAAATGATGCACTTATTGCATTAATCACACAAAACCTGATCATTAGTGCAACTACGCAATCGTTTGTGTGACAAAGATCGCTTACAAAAGCTACTGATAACTTTAGTATTTGCGCGAACCCAATTATAAGGTATTGCATACTAATGAAATACATCAAAACCCCTTTAGCTCTCCTAATCGGCGCTGCGTTACTTACTGGCTGCAACGACGACACTGAATACGTAGATGTTCAACCTAAAGAAGTAAAGATCGCCACTTATAACCTCTCTTTTGATCGTAGTACTTTTGAAGACCTCGTTGCAGAAATGCAAGTTGAACCAGCAAAGCAAACTGAGCTGGTAACGGCTTACCTTGACGGCACAATCGCCGACGAAGATAAAACAATGGCTGAGAAAGTCATTCAAATTCGTAACGTCGCAGCCATCATTCAAAAAAACCGACCTGATGTTCTGATGATGGCGGAATTCAATAATGATGGAACTGGAGAAGATAAAGTCGCACTGGAAGGTTTCCAGAAAAACTACCTATCTATCGCACAAAGCCTTGAAGGCGCCGGTGGCGAAGCTAACCTTGAGCCTATTGAGTATCCTTATGCGGAATCTTACTCAACCAACACAGGCTTAAACAGTGGCCTTGACCTAGATAACAATGGCACTGCAGGCCAACTTCCTGGCGATGCATGGGGCTTTGGTTTCTATCATGGTCAATACGCATTTGCACTGATGTCTAAATACAAAATTGACACAGAAAACACACGAACTTTCCAAGAGTTCAAGTGGAAAGACATGGAAGGGGCAGAAATCCCAACCATCACTATCTGTGACGGTTCACAAACGATCCCTGATGGCATGGCCTGTGGTGACGATTGGTACACAGCAGAAGAGTGGGATGTTGTTCGTCTGTCCTCTAAAAACCACGTAGATGCACCGATTATTATCCCAACAGAAAAAGGCGACGAAGTTGTACATCTTTTGATGTCTCACCCTACTCCACCGGTATTCGATCCAGGTAAAAACAAAGTTCAAAACGGTGCAGAAGTTGAGTTCTGGCATCACTATGTACAAGGTAAAGAATACTTCTACGATGATGCAGGCAACAAAGGTGGCTTAGCTGAAGGTGCGAAGTTTGTGATGATGGGTGACCAAAACCTTGACCCATTGGATGGCGATGGCTTTAGTGAAATCATGCAAGACTTCCACAATGATCCGTTGGTAAACCAAGATGTGATGAATGGCGAGCTTTACCCAACAAGCTATGGTGCAGCCGAGCACGCGGTAGACAAAAACTCAACACACCCAATTCCAAACCGCATTACGTCTACATTCGGTCTTGGTGTTGACTATGCGATGCCATCAGCGAACCTAAATGTGGCTGATTCTGGTGTTTACTGGGCAGCATCATATGAAGAAGGTCGCAAGCTGTTTAACGACGACCGTATCGGTAAGTACGGCAATGGCAAAGATGTCTCTTCAGACCACCGTATGATTTGGATTAAGGCCCAGTTCTAAAAACTGCACTTAGAAACGAAAAGTCATAATACAGGAGCCTCGGGTATGCCGAGGCTCTTTTGATCGTGCTCGTACAAAATTACCAATGATAAGTCAGCGATACACCAACGTCTTCACTCGTCACCCATGGGACAAGCTGCACATTTTCATCATAAGCATCAGTGAAGACATACGCGCTCAACGTACCTAAAGCTGCACCAGCAAGAACATCACGCCAATAATGTTTTTTGGCCTCCACACGCCCTACACCCACCAGTGCTGCAACACCATATGCAGGTAAACCAGCTTCCCAACCATAACGCAAATAAAGGTTTGTTGCCGAAGCAAAAGCGTTAGCCGTATGGTTGGATGGGAAACTGTCGTTACCACTTTTATCCGGACGTTCTGCATCTATAGTGGTTTTACCGATCAAACCGATGCCTGAAGCAGCACCAATGCTGAACCCCGCTTGCCAAAAGCCTTCCCAATCCCCTTTGTAAGCAGGGACGGCCGCTGCGGTAGCAACCAGGCCATACGCACCAATGTCAGTCAGAATATCCCAATCTTTTTCACTCATTGCATACACAGACTGAGACCCCATTATGGAGGCCACACCAACCAAACGTACAATTTTCTTCATTAATACAACCAATTATGATTCAACTCGGGCGAAAACTATCACAGCTATCGCGACTCTTCGACCCGAAACTGTAACAATTCATCCGTGAATTGATTGTGAAAAAAAAAGCCAACCACAAAAGATGTGATTGGCTATATATACTTGTGAACAATCTAGTTCACTAACAACGTCAGTTGGCTAGGTGACCCTCGGCTTAAAGGGTCACTCTAACTCAAGCATTAGATGTGCCAATTTTCAGTTACAACTTAACCAATTGATATTCAACTAATATCAATTAATCACCATGAATAATAATCCATTGAGCATTACTGAGAATGCAATATGCGAACGTATTTTCGCAAATAGCAACCAATAAGGAAAAATTCAGGGGTTACGAGCCAAATCTCTCGCTAAAATTAACGCCAAACCAAACACTTGAAGAAACAAGCCAATACTTTTATACCAAGCCATGTTTTCCTCCAACTCTGACATCACTTCACTGATCTCCAAGTTTTCAAGGTAATAGCCATCAATTCTATTTCGATCGTTACCTTGAGCGTGATTAATTTCTGCCATCAGAGTTGGAAGTTGAGTGATTTCGATTGGACTGACCTTTTCACCAGTCCAAGCAGACAAATGCGCTCTGAGTACGTTGTTCATTTCTTCGGAGACACTCTGGCTTTGAGCTAAATGTAAATGCAATAACAGCACTTCCCGTTTTCGCTCTAGCGTTTCAACCCTGTTCCAAGCAAGTTGAATCGAATAAAGATTATCAGCTTTTTGATCAGCAAGAAGGCTTGTCTCTTTTCCAAGTTTATCCAACACCACACTGGTTAAGATAATTGCTGCTATGTTCAGTACTAAGCCAACCAGAACAAGCAGCCAAGCTGGGGGTAAATACGTTGATTTTTTTACCATAAGTGATCGTAGGGCAAGTAGATTAAGTTAAGTGCAACTAAACCAATCATAGTCAAGAAGGTTAACTTCATCCCGGTAACACGACCTTTCAGCTCTTCTCCAAGTATCCCTTTTGCATGAATGACGCGGCCAATGACGAACGTGATACCAGCAAGATGTATCCACCAGACTGGGGCGCTATTGTATTCAAGTAATGCCATGAGAATGAGGGTGATGGGAATATATTCGCTTGCATTACTTTGCGCACTGCGAGCAATTTGAAGCGCTTCAACGCCCCCGTCAGCATAAGCAATTTTGTTACTTCGTCTTTGTTTGATGACTTGAAAAGCAAGCCAGATGAGCAGTAATGTGAGGACAGAAGCGTAGAGAGCGGTAATCATGACAATTCCTTCTTTAGAGTTCATTATGGGTTAACTATATATTAAATATAAGCTAGCCCTATGAATCTAAAGAAGGAATCAATTAAAGTGAGTGGTCGGCAAGCTTTTTGCGCTTGGCAAGTTTGGCGATCCCTTCAAAGATAGTAAATAGCAGCCCTACCCAAATAAATGCAAATGTCACGGCTTTTACGCTATCGAATACTTCTCCAAAAAATACAACGGCTAAAACAAACTGTAAACTCGGCTCGATGTATTGCATTAAACCAACCGTTGATAAGTTAGTAATACGAATAGCAATGGAGTAGAAAATTAACGGTAATAGCGTAACCGGAGCACTCCCCAAATAGAGCATAAATGTTGTTACATCAACCGTTGATGCTAGCTGACCAAAGCTCCACTGTTTAATAAATAAATACGTTAAGGCAAACGGTGTTAACACAATGGCTTCGACAAAAAGCGTTGTACTCCAATCATAATTGATCTTTTTCTTGAATAAGCCATAGAGTGAAAAGAACAACCCCATCGTCAACGCAACTAAAGGTAACTGACCATATTGAATCACCTGGTAGATAACACCAATTGATGCCAGTAATATCGCAATAAACTGCCCTTTTGAAAGCTTATCTCCTAAGACAAACACCCCAAGGGCCACTGAGACAAGCGGACCTATAAAAAAGCCTAAGCTAGCATCAATAACACGGTTATTCGTTAACGCCCACGTAAACGCCACCCAGGATATACACATCAAACTACTGGCAACAAACGTATACCATAGTGATTTTTTATCTTGCCAAATTGCCGTCCATTTAGGCCAATGGCGGGTGATCGCCAAAACCATAATAAAACCAACCGGAACTGAACCAATAATGCGCAGTGCCAATAGTTCATCCATTGAAGCATTAGGTAAAAAACGATAGTAAATAGGCAGTAATCCCCAGATTACAAAGGACAACGCTGCCATGAAATTGCCGTAACGACTGTTGTTCATAACTAACTCGACAAAGAAAAGTGACACGATTCTATAGTGAGAACGCGTTTTGTAAAGCGAATTTGACCTTCTAGGATAACTACAAAGAGAGACCTTGGATCACCGCAGTAATACCACTAACAAAGCACAGTGTGAGAGCGCCAAAACGAATCTTTTCTTTTGGTAAAGACTGCGTTGTTTTTACCGCTAACCAGTAACCAAGTGCTGCCGCTGGTAGCAAGGGCAAAGTAATCACCAGATGATGTAAGTTAAAGAAACCCACAGGGATCTGAACAATCAAAGAGATAATAGAACTGAACACAAAAAACGCTGACAGGTTACCACGTAACTGATTTGCTTCTTGATGTTGCAATAAAAGCGCCATTGGTGGTCCACCAATAGCAGAACTCGTACCAAATAAACCAGAAAAGAATCCAGCAAAAGTCATACGACCTGGCGTAGGTTCAATACGAAATGGCAACACGCTGACGGAAACGGCAAACAGAACCAAAAAGCCAATCCATAAAGTTAATGCTTCTGTCGAAACGAAAAACAGTAAGACGCCACCAGCAATTGATCCGGGAACACGTCCAATCAGTGCCATCTTTAAACCGCCAATTTCGACGCTGCTTCTGTGCTTCATCGCATTCATTAACGAGATAAACAATGCGACCAAACAGATAGGCGCAGGCACATACTCTGGAGCCCAGAGAATGAGTAGTGGCGCGGCGACAATAGCAAGGCCAAATCCAATCGCGGTTTGAACGTAAGAGCCTAAGAAGATCAGCCCCATAGCAAGCAAGTTTGTAGAATCGAATTCCATCGATGTCATTCTTATATTTGATTTTATGATTAGAAAGCAGAATGAATATCAGATAGTAATAATTCCCCCACTCTCGCCCTGCGTAGGATTCATCAAAGCGCACTAAAACACAATCAAAATGTGTCAACATTTGAACTTCTTAGTCTCAGTTTCTACGACTTTACAATTCATACAGATTTGCAACGCTAGATTTACGATTTCCACACTATCCAGCACAAATAAACGGAACTATAATCACACTCCATTTTAGAGTGGATGTACCATATAAATTCACCATTTATGGAAATTAATAGTCTATAGCACCATATAAATTAAAAACATTAGACTATCGTATCAACCTAATTAAAAGATGATTTATGAAAAGAAAATCAGGTTTTACTTTAATTGAGCTTGTTGTTGTTATCGTTATCCTTGGTATTTTGGCTGTCACCGCTGCTCCGCGCTTTTTAAACATTCAAGACGATGCTCGTGAAGCTCGCTTGGAAGGGATGAAAGGTGCGATAGCTTCTGGCCTAGGCGTCGGGTATGCAAAACTAGCAACTACAGGGCAAGAGCACCTTGCCTATGTTTCAAACAAAAACACACACGGCAAAACACCAATGCAAGCACTGCCTTTCGATGGTTGTGAGCTAAATGGCTCGAAGTACTGTGTATTTCTTTACGGCTACCCAGATGCGGACAATGATAGCCTTCCATTATTAGTTCAGGGAATTGATGGTTCGGACTCAGATTGGAAGATTATCCGACATCCATCGGGTTCAAGTACACGTGAAATGGTTATTGCTGCAGCAGATGAACCCCGCGCTAGCCTTACTCAATGTGGCATTTTATATGGACCGCCAGAATCAGAGAATGAGAGCTACACGCTAGAGATTCTTCCTTGTCCTTAATAAAACAAAAGGCTGCCAAATTGGCAGCCTTTTTGTTCACTGTCGGATAGACTACGCAAAATTAAACACGTGTTTATCCATCATATTCACCATACGGCCTATCTCAGGCTTGGTGATGGTGTCATTCGCACCAAGAGATAATGCCTTCGCGCGGTTGTCTTCACTCATCAAAGAAGAGAACATCACAATTGGAGTTTGGTTGTACGCTTCTGTATCACGCAGTCGTTTCACTAAGTGCATGCCGTCCATACGAGGCATCTCAACGTCAGTGACGACAGCATCAAGCAACTCACGCACTGGTAAGTTTTCTTCTTTCGCCACTTCAATCAAGCTCATTAGCTTTTCATACGCTTCACCACCATCTTTACAAGTGATCACGTTATAACCCGCAGAAGCCAAGGTATCTTGAATCAAAGAACGAATAAATGCAGAGTCATCCACAACCATAATAGTTTTAGCATTACGTTTGCCAACCATTCGCTGGTTCAAATCAACCGATTTATCGCCCGTCACATCGTATTTTTCCATGCTCAGTTCTGGGTTGATGTCAGCAATGATTTTTTCGAAATCGAGAATCATGATTAAGTTGCCATCTTTACGCACAACGGCAACGACACAATCTTGCTCCCCAGCTTCTAGAAACTGGCTTGGAGATTCAACATCATTCCAAGAAATACGATGAATACGAGAAATACTGTCGATCAAGAAGCCATTAGTCATCTTGTTAAAGTCAGTAACGATAACAAACTTACGTTCTAAATCACGGCGTGTCGGGACACCTAACCAACCAGCAAGATCAACAAGAGGCGTAAGCACTTCACGAGAAGAAAAGACACCAATCATGTGCGGTTGGGCGTTCGGATAATCAGTCGTCTCTGGGACGCGAATCACTTCGCGAACCTTAGCGACGTTAATGCCGTAAAAACATGTTTTTGTGCTGCCATCTGGCATTTGTTTTTCTAGATGGAACTCAATGATTTCAAGTTCATTGGTGCCACTTTCAGTCAAAATGGTGCTGGTTACGTTACTCATAAACCCAATTATCCAAAATACGCATCAAGAAAAAGAGGCTT
Organism: Vibrio jasicida CAIM 1864 = LMG 25398; assembly: GCF_000400365.1. Taxonomy (GTDB): domain Bacteria; phylum Pseudomonadota; class Gammaproteobacteria; order Enterobacterales; family Vibrionaceae; genus Vibrio; species Vibrio jasicida. The sequence continues at coordinate 65,382 of NZ_BAOG01000044.1, forward strand.
GATGCAATGCCACAGAGAATCACTTCACAGGCGAAAAATCCAAGAGTCCTTTTGTAGTCGTTGAGACAGAATTTGTAAATAATCAAAAGGATGCGAACTGCACACTTCTCTATCAAATGCTGAAATTTTGTCTCATTTTCGAACAAAACACATTCAACGACTCAATATCGCAGTTTACTCACTACTGTTAACGGCGTAGCGGCAGAAAAGTTTAGTGTTAATTAATGTGATTTAATCACGCTGTCGTTAGCAACGCGATGACGCTCTCCATACACGCCTTCTTCACTTCTTACACCGCAGCTGATGATCATGGTGATCTGGTCACTACCGCGTAATCCAAGAAGCTGCTTTACTCTTTTTGAATCAAAGCCTTCCATTGGGCACGTGTCGTACCCCTTTTCACGCATCGCATACATAAACGTCATCGCGGCTAAAGAAACACTCTTGTGCAAACAAACACGAATATCCGACTTACTGACTTCGCGAACCATTGGCTTATTGCGCCCCAACCACCAACTGTATAAGTTGCGCACAACGCCACGAAGGCCAAATGCATCATTGTTGTAAACCATTGGAATCAGTTTTTCGTAATACTTAAGAGCGCGCTTAGCCGCAGCGTCGTCACGGTTTTCAAAAGCTTGACGCACAGTCTCTGCGTTGCGCTTGGCGCGCTCTTGCCAGTTATGAGTCGTAGCAACAAACACAACCAGTTCATTTGCTGTTTTCGCTGCATTTTGCCCCATACAAAATTCTGCAAGTTGTTCGCGTTTTTCAGATGAAATAACACGATGAAATTCCCACATCTGCATGTTGCTGCTGTTTGGGCTCAATGTTGTCAGCTCAAGGGCATCCGCAACATCACTGTGGTTAAATTCAGCACTGCCATCGTACTTACGTACAGAACGACGGGAGTGAACAATGGATTCAAAAGAAGGTTGGCTCATAACAGACTCAAAATAGAACAAAAAAAGGGATCTTTACGTAATCGTCTTCCTCCTGCAAGCGCAAATACAAAGGCAGACACAAAATAGCGTCTGCCCTTCTTATTTTATTGCAGTTTAAAAAAGCGAATCTGATCAGAGAGGTTTATCGACATCTTCGCCAACTCATCGGCGGCTTGGTTGCTGTCTTGAATCATATTTACCGTCTGGTCAACTTGATCGCGAACAGAGACAACACTTTGGTTGATCATTTCTGCGGTCGCAGATTGCTCTTCTGTCGCGGCTGCAATCTGTGTGTTCAATGCATTCGTTTGATCAATATTTGATGAAATACTTAAAAACGCATCATTGGCAGAAGCCGATTGCTGCACAGTTTGTTCCAACATGTGCTGGCCTGCATCGATAGATTCAACCACTTGCGAGGTATTTTGTTGCAGCGTAGTAATACGATTCCCAATCTTTTCGACCGCTTTTTGTGTTTCCTGCGCTAATTGACGAACCTCATCAGCAACAACGGCAAAGCCCCGACCTTGATCGCCCGCTCGTGCAGCTTCAATCGCAGCGTTTAACGCCAACAAGTTCGTTTGTTCAGCTATGGTTTGGATAACTTCGGTAATGTCTGCCACTTCCGCAGTACCATTAGAAAGCGTCCCAACTTCTTGACTCATGCTTCCCATCTGTTCAGCAAGTCCACCAACTTGTTGCATCGCACTGTTCATAACACTCTGCCCTCTGTCGGAGACCTCCGATGCAATTTCTGCTTCCCGTGACGCTCCGTTTGCGCTTTGTGCTACCTCTGCAATCGCCACCGTCATTTCATTCACCGCTGTCGCTACTTGGTCAGTTTCCAATTGCTGGGACTGCGCATTGCTCAAGATTTCGGAATTTACTGCAGAAAGTTGCTCTGATGCCGAAGCAAGAAGGTCGCTACAAGAGATAACTTCAGAAACGGTTTTATACAGCTGCTCTTCCATGTTGTGTAACGCAACAAGCATTTCAGAAACCTCATCACTGCCTTTTGCATGCTGCTGCTCTACACTAATTTCACCTCGGCTCAATTTCTCCGCTACTTGCTTTGCAAAGATGACATTGTTCGTGATGTCTTTAGAGATAAATAGACACAAAAACGTCACTGCAGGTAAACCAATCAACAATGCCAAGGCTACATTCATCGTCGCTTGTTCTGTCGTTTGTTGAATTTCTTCCTTCAAAACATTCTGGTCATTAACTGCATCCAATTTTATTGCGTTGATTTGGTCGGCAATTTCAAAACCAATATCTTTAAGTGCATCCCAACGTTGATTCCTTGCTCGAATGGTTTCTGCAACACTGGATAACGCAGTTGAAAGGTGTCCAGTTAATTCGTTGAGTTTGTCTTGATCAAAAAAATGAAGCTGTATCATGAATCTCTTCCAGTGATCCAGCTTCGCTTCAAATTGCTCATAGTCTTGCTCGCTGTTGGTTAACAAGTATTCCGTTGCTTCTTGAGTAAGCGCCTTAAACACCAAAGTCGCATCTGCTATCACACCTCGCTCAGTTGTGTGTTTGTTCAAACGGCGCATGAGTTTGTTTTCTATCTCTTTTTGATAAGAAACTAAAGCATTCACATCGGTATTTCTTTTCGCCATTAATTGAGAAACTTCTCCCAAGTGCACCATATACTGTTCAAGCTGAGACGAAACCTTTTCAAAGCGCAACTTACGCTCATCATCCTCCGAACTTAATGCTTGCTTTTGCGCCTCGTCTTTAGCCAGATTTAACGCCTCCATTGCTTGATTGAAAAATAGGCGATCTCGGTTTGTTCGATAGGTTAATGCATTAATTCTTGCAGTTAGAAGATTCGCTTCGATTTCAGTTGCTTCAAATGCACTGCTATTAATCGATTGAAAGTGAATAAAGTTTGTATTGATTTGGTTGGTAGTAAGTACACCGACTGCGGTTATCGCAAAAAGCACCAAAATAACGGTACTTAAAATCAGGTAAAATTTGTGTTTTATTTTTTTAATCCTATTTAGCATTCCGCCTACTCCATAAGAACAGCAAGGAAGAAATAGTAAAAAACACGTTCCTTTACCGCAAATTAACACCTTTCATGAAGAAGCGGCATGTCATTGTATTTTATAGGGTTTTAAGTTTTTGTAAGCTTTTTCCGACCCCAAAGAAAGAGACGGACGTCAATGCAACACTGCGAATCTTTCATCCTGCATCTAATTGATTTCATTATTTTTACTGCGACATCATCTCACAATTGAGACAGCAAGTTTCAAATAGTGAAATTGTCATTTTCACCCGCTCGCCACGGATTTTTCCTACAATCCTTCCACATTAAATGACTGCTGAAGGGATGCGGCCAGTAAATTGAAATATAAGGTGAGGCATAAATATGAATAGCGTTCTTATTATCGACGACCAACCGTTATATAGTGAGGCTCTGGCTTCTCTCGTTCAAAGCGCATTTAAATCCGTGAATGTCGTTGAATCAACAGACAGCGCAGAGGTAATGGAGTTGATTCGTAACCAACCAATTGACTTGGTTATTCTGGATGTTGTGCTAGGTGATAGAGATGGTATGCGTTTAGCTAAGAATATTCTTGCAACTGGCTATCAAGGAAAGATCCTGTTTATTTCATCCCGTGATTATTCAAGTTTATCTAAAGCGGCCTTTGAGATGGGTGCACACGGTTTTTTGAATAAGAATGAGGCGAAAGCAACCATCATGGATGCGGTTCTCAGCGTAACACGCGGATATTCGATGTTTAAAGCGACGCACAACCAGTCCTCAGGTAACGTCACTTTATCGAATCGAGAAGCGATGGTTTTCCATTATTTAGCGCAAGGTTACTCAAATAAAAAGATTTCTGAGCAACTGTCATTAAGTGCGAAAACCATCAGTACTTACAAAACACGCATTCTGAAAAAGTACCACGCAGAATCCGTTGTTGAACTGCTCAACACCCTTCCTCAAGAAGAGTGCGGCAGCTTATGCTGTTAGACATTGACATACTTCGAGATGGCATCCGTCAGTAGCTGATGCATTGAATTGTAGCGATGAGTTTGTTTCATCTGTACCACCACTTTAGGGCGACCATCTGGGTAAAAGCTCTCTGGTACAGAGATAAAATTGAAACCGTTAATGGGTCTTTGGTATTCAAGCAAAATTGTCGCTGCACCTTGGTGTTTAATCGCCTGCAATAAGCTTGTGATATTTCCCATCGTTGCCACACGGTTAATGTTTATTCCGCTTTTCTCCAACGCGCGCTTCGTCACTTGTTCTCGATCCTTCCAACCATTCATTTCTAATAAAATGAAAGGAAGATCACACGCTTTCTCTAAATCGCTAATACCGAGCTCTTCCGGAACAACAACAACAGCTGGCGCATAACCAATAAATTGCTGATGGATGGACTTAGGATACTCTTCGTTGAAGTAGTGCAATTGCATGTCTACTTTATCTTCCAAGATATCTTCAATCGTGTGGTCGGTACTGCTTGATACAGTGATGTAAGCATTAGGGAACAAAGACATCAAATCCCCAAGCAAAAGGTGTCCAAATGAGTACTGAGCGGATTGAGGCAAACAAATCGTAATGCTCTTTTCGTATGAAAGCGGGTCAAACTCACGTCGAACTAAGCACGATTCAAGTTGATCAAGCGCCCCTGTAATTTCAGGAAGTTTACGCTTTAAATAATCCGTCGGTTCAAAATGATGTGCATGACGGATAAACAACTCATCCTCTAATTGTGTTCGCAAACGAGTGAGGTATTTACTGATCGAGGCTTCACTTTTACCCAATGCCTTAGCAACAGGTTTAAGTTGACGATGACGCTCTAACAGCACCAGTATTTTGAGGAGATTTAGGTCGAGATCTTTATTCACAGTGTGGTTACCAAGTAGAATCAAAGATTAAAGTTGTGTTTTTTATAATTAGTTTCGGCCAAATACAAAGAAAGCAGCCTTTGAATGAGCTGCTTTACTATAGAAGACCAAAGTCACGTTTTGGTCAAGTTTATCAAACTCTTATCTTTTCAATTAATAACAATATAGTCATTTACACTGATTTTCCCGTTTAAGACACAGTTTCAGAGTAACTACGATGCCGTTTTGTTTCATAAAGGTCCTCATCCGCGCGCATGATCACATCATTTAACGTCTCGTGTTCGTTGCTCATGGCAAGTCCGGTACTGACACTTACATTAATATCCAAGCTTTTTAAACGGTTCTCTGTCACGGCATTTTGCAGCTTTTTGGCCAACATCAGAGATTTACTCTCGCTGCATCCTGGTAGAATCGCAATAAACTCATCCCCTCCCGTGCGAATCAAGTAGTCAGACACTCTAAACACTTTCTTCATCGCATCCGCAATAATCACGATCACCTCGTCACCAACATGATGACCATATTTATCATTGATGCGTTTCACTCTATCGCCATCAATAGCAACTACAGTAAACGGAGTCATTTTTATCTTATTCTTGAACGCTTGTTCCTTGAACACCTTACGATTGAACAAACCAGTCAATTCATCTTTGGTTGCATCACTGATTGCATTGGCTAATTGAATTTTGCTTTCTTTGGACTCTTGCGCCTTTGAATAGTATCCATAAATAGATACAAACATGATTAGGAACAGGAATCCGAAATCAATCAGTATTTTACTGAATGGAAATTGATAAACGATTAAGTTGTTGTTATCCGCAACGTAGCTTTGTGTATATGCGAAGTCTGACCACGGGTAATGTGGGTAGTAAACAACGATGTGTTTGTTGCCATTGTTGATATCCACTTTTAGGGCTTTCCCTTCGACCTTGAGTGAATCGAGAAAAATTTGCTCTCCAAATTCACCAACAATCTCACCTTGGTAGTAAACAGGGCTAATCACACTAAATGCCCTACTCTCCGAATACGTCGTTTTAAAAGGTTTAGAAATGAGAATGCGATCGGTTAGCTGATCCTTCCATGCCGCGAGTACGCAAGAGTACGTTTGTTTACACCAATCAATATCAAAAGGTTCAGACAAGTTCTCAAGCTCTTTAATCGGATTCTCGAGAATCAATTTGCTCGCCGTATATGAACGAAAGTAAAGCACGACATCAATTCGTTCATAAACGTTTGCTAAATACCCTTCAGCCTCGTGCAGTACTTTCCGCGCAATCGTTTCGACATAGTCCAGTTCGCTGCCCGGCTCTAACGCGTAGATCGCATCTTGAAAACTGAATTCCGTCAGTTCATTAATCTCATGAGCTGTGGAACCTTCATAACGTGCCAATTCAGATTCCATCAATAGACCAAGTAAGGTGACTTTTTGCTTGGTCTTGGATATCCCCTGAGTGTAAATCTTAAACTGCTTCACTTCATGGGAGATCAACATCGCACCGATCATGGTCATTGAAGTGGTAAACAAAAGCGCACTAAAGAAAAAAGACAAATAAATATTTTTCAGGTTCATCCCTTACCCTTTAAGTATCCACGACTTTTGAAAGCTCCACGATGTTCTTCACGTTGAACTTATCCATGACTCTGCGCTTGTATGTACTGACGGTTTTGTCACTGATCGACAGAACATCGGCAATATCTCGGTTACTTTTCCCTTGTAGAAGTAACTTCATCACCGCGCTTTCTCGGCTTGATAACGTTGGGACATTTCGATGCTCTTCCACTGTTTGTTTGAACTTGAAGAATGAATACCCTTTCGCAACCGCCTCTATAGCGTCTTTTAAGATCTCGTGATTTTCGGATTTACAGACATAACCATCGGCCCCTGAACGGAATGCCATTTGACTATACATATGGCTAGTCTCAGCAGAAAAGAAAATCACTTTTCCGCTAAAACCATGGGATTTAATACGTTTATAAAAGTCGTAACCATCACAATCAGCAAGGTTCACGTCTAAGATAAGCAGCCCGATATCGCCTTCTTTAAGCATTTTTAAAGCTTCTTTTGAGCTTGTTGCCGTCATCACTTCATTGGCGATACCTAGGCTTTCAACAAGCGATTTAATGGCGATACAGACAAGTGGGTGATCATCAAAGATCAGGCAGTTTATTTTGTTCATCATTCTTTTAATTCAGTATTGTTATGGCTTCTAAAGGCATTGGTTTATCGATGTAATAACCTTGGCAAACATCGATCGTGTATTGGCGCATGGCTTGCAGCGTAATCTCGTCTTCCACCCCCTCTGCGACGACGCTAATGTTGAGACTTTTTGCTAGTGCACATATTGCGAGCACGATGTTTTTCTTTTTCGGGTCATTCACTAACCCCTGTATAAACGAGCGGTCTATTTTCAGTTCGTTAAAAGGCAATTGAGCGAGTTTTTCTAGCGATGACGAGCCAGTACCAAAATCATCGATACTCACCGTCACGCCATTCATTCTGAATTTGAGTAAGTTTTTGTAGAGTGCGGCGCTGGTCTGAAAAGTATCACGCTCGGTAATTTCTATTGTAAATTGGTCTGGGCTGATGCCGTTTTCGTAACATCGCTGAATAAACTGGCTTGCGAACTCGCAATCTTCAAGATTATCGTGGTCAACGTTGATTGAGACTTTTTGAGTGAGTCCACGATGCTTAATGTCGTATAACGCGTTACTAAACACGGCATCAAACAACTCGGCGGACAAATGACAACGTTCAACAATCGGCAAAAAACAATGTGGTGGTAAAACACCATAGATGGGATGAAACCAACGAGCCAGAGCTTCAAATCCGATAATGTCACCACTGTTCGCGTCCGCCAGCGGTTGGTAGTAGTTTTTGATGCGTCCCTCGCCAAGCGCAAACAAAAACTCTTGGTCTTGAACGTCTACGCATTGGTTAAATTTGGTGCTTTTGACTGGTTCTAGGTTCACTTGAGTCAGCATATCGATGACTTGCTGCTCTTCGTATGGTTTCAATAGCTTTCCAAGCACTTCAAAACTAAAGCTTTCACACATCGCACGCACGGCTGTCACTATCGTCAGCTCCATCGCACTGACTAGAACAACTTTGCCTTTGTAGCCAATTTGATTGAGCATCTCCATCATGTCGATGCCATCTTTCTCTGGCATCTGTAAATCACAAAAGATGACATCTAAATTGTTATGTTTCGCATGTGCTATCGCATCGTCGACCTTATCATAAGCAGCAACATCAACACCGTTACGTAATAACATCTGCCTTAACAACGTAATCTGTAGAGGATGGTCATCGATCACCATCGTGTTCAGTGGTTTATTCATGAGCTTTAATCCAGTGTCCTGCGAGGTTAACTTCGTGTTCTATCCGGTCAATAAGTCCTGTGACGTGCGAATCGAAATCCGCGTCACTTGCCTGTTCGGCTTCAACACATAACTCAGCTAAGATAGTGACGCCTATCGCCCCTAACGCCCCTTTAATACCGTGAATAATTCGTTTCTTCTCTTGTTTACTTTCTGCCGCTTTTAAATTGGTTACGTCTTGCGTCATCGAGCTTTTAAAGACATTAGCGATCTCTTTTGCATCCTGCGCTCTAAACTTCTCTAGCCATTCAGGCCAAAGATTGTTTTTTTGTTCACTCAAGTAAGGCAGCAATTTCACCTTAAGCTGCTCAAGGTCGTATGGCTTAAAGAGAATGTCGTCGATCCCTATGGTTTTCGCTCGTTCGTTTGCCAGACGGGAATCCTCTGCGGTCACACCAATAACTGGGATTTTAGATAGCTCCTCATTTGCTTTGAGCTTGTTCACCAATTCAAAACCATCCATCTCCGGCATATGGAAATCGGTTAATACCAAGGTAACGAATTCGTCCTGATTTACGTATTGCCATGCTTCTAAACCATTGCTCACAATTACGGGTTCTATGCCGAGTTCTCGTAGCTGCATGGTTATGACACTTTGGTTTATTGGGTTGTCCTCTGCGACCAAGACCGTACCGTGCTTCCAAGAGACCTTATCTACTGGCTTAATCGGCTCAACTGTCGGTGTACAACCTTGGCTCAACAGACTTAACAACGTATCTGGATATTTTGCTTCTACTGCGGTTAGTGAACATATGGCGTCACAACCGCAGTTCAAATTAAGCCCTTGGTACTTCCCTTCCTCAGAAAATGTTCCAGCAAGGCTTGGGGAAATATCGGTTGCTTCCATTCCCCATACTTCACACCAATCGCGAATATTGGCAGGCAATGTCGGCGAGTAGCTATATACAATAGAAGGTTGCGCTTTGGGTTTGCAGAGCTTAACAGGCAGTTTAACCACGATGGTCGTCCCCAGTCCCGATTCAGAGTTAATCTGAAGGTCTCCGCCCATGCATTCCACAAGGCCATCAACAATGCTTAGCCCTAAGCCTGTACCCCCAAATTTACGAGTGATCGTATCGTCCGCTTGAACAAATGGTTGAAGAATCCCATCCAACTGCGCTTCCGTCATACCGATGCCGGTGTCGGCGATTTTTAGAATCAGTTGTTCTTGATTGAGCGCAATGCTAATCCGTATCTCACCATCAGAAGTAAACTTGACCGCATTTGATAAGATGTTCGTCGTAATTTGTACGAGTCGAACCGCGTCTACTTTTAACCAAGGGTTGGTAAAGGGTTTAACAGTCACTCGGTAATCCAACCCCTTACTCTGCGCTTTGGGTTCAAAACTACGCACAACATCACATAAGGTTGTAATGACGTTGGTTTTTACTGGTGTCACTTTTAATTGTCCTGCTTCAAGCTTTGAATAATCCAGGACCTCGTCCACCAGCACGTTAAGGTGATTAAGAGAACGCATGGCTTGCGTGATGAGTTCTTTGTTGGTGTCGCTTCGAGTTTGACGCTCTAATAAGTCGAGTAACCCATGCGCCGCAGACAGTGGCGTTCTTAGTTCGTGGCTCATGGTCGCTAAGAAGTTTTCACGTGCACGCACTGCCGTTTGAGCTTTTTCCTGAGCATCAATCAAGGCAAACTCACGTTCTTTTTGTTCGGTAATATCTTGAAGAACCGTTAGGACAAATTTTTTCTTGCTGCTTGGTGAAAGGATGGTTTTTCGCTCGCGGTACACATGCTGAATACCACCTTTGCAACCGGTGGACGCGCTAGTATCGGTAATGCGTTTACCTTCGATTACTTCACGCAGTTCAAGGGCATTATCGACCAACGGTTTTGCGGTTTTTCGGTCGAGAATGGTGCAACCATTGCATCGCCGATTAAGGAACAAAGAGCAGTTACTCATTTGAATCTGGTTGTCTTCACCATGGATGAATACAATGCTGTTTATCTCTTGAATGATCCCCATCAACCACTGTTTTTCTTTCTCTTCATTAGTGGCATTGAGCTCAGCAAGGTTCACTTTCAGCTTGAGGTGCGCCAATACGAAGTAGACGACGGCGAGAAGCACCGCAAAAATGACCGCGACAAACAGTACAATGGTGGTAATCTCTTCTTCATCATAGCCATAGACAAGGTTGAAATTGCGGTAAGTCCGGTTCAACTTGTCGATCTCTTTGGCATCAATCGTATCGATGATGCTATCCAAGATTTTCTTCAACTTGGTATTGTGGTTGGCAACGGCAAAGGCAATCGACAACGTCAGAACATCCTTTTCGCTGATCAACAGTCCATCAATGTTATCTTGCGCAATCATGCTGTGAACAATATCGTCAGGTACGTAAGCCACATCAATTTCGCCGTTCTTTAGATCACTAAGAAGTAGCTTCAAGTCGTCATAACGAGTAAAGCGCTCTTCCTTCCATGAGTCTAAGTTAACCAGTCCCTGTTTTTTTAAACTCATCAAAATGCCTGACGTCGCATCGTGAGGAGGATGATTCTCCACATCTAGCGCTTCAATCGCAACAAAGTTATTGTGCATAAAAGGCTTCGTAATTAGCCAATCAGACGACCGAACATGATCAACATAGGCGACAGGAACAAGGTCAGAGGAAAACGCAGTCAATCCACTATCTAAGCTGTTCGTGGGCTCTATGTACTCAAATTTTAGACCTGTTCTTGAACGAATTAGGTCGATGAAATCAGGCAGGAAACCGTCTAGGCGAGCCGTGTGTGGATTGCGATAAAGAAACGGGAACGCTTCTTCGCTGCTGCTGTAAGTGATGGCTTTATTACTATCGAGATCACGACGGTACTCGACTAATAGTTTGTCGTTAACATGATATGGGTTCTTCGACGCGACCGAGCGAATATTCTTTCCGCGACGTTCCCAGCTCAAGATCTTATTGATTCGGTCGACCAAATCTTGGTTTGATTTTGAAGTGATAAAACTGACTTCTTCCTCGTTGAGCCAACTCGGAATGTCTACTGCCCCTTTTACAATATCGTTTTGGTCTAAATATTGATTAATGGCGACATACGTTGAGATAAGTGCATTGGCACGACCACTGCGTACAGCTTCAAATGCTTTTAGGCGCGTTTTTACTTCACGTACTTTGGTTGCACCCGCCTCTCTAATGTAGCCACAATAGACACTTCCCTCGACACAAACCCACTGAAGCTCTCGAGGATCACGTTGATTATAGTTGCTATCGCGGTACCAGACCGCAATCGTGCTGGAGAAAAAAGGTTCTGAAAATAAGAAGTGGCTAATTCTTTCTGGTGTTTTGCTAAAACCTACCGCGCCATCAACCGTACCATTTTCGATGTCAGTTAACAGGGCAGGAATCGTGCTATAGGAACGAAGCTCCAATTTCAGTTCGAGGACCTTGGCAATGTTAGTCAGATACTCAAGGTTGATCCCGTAGAAAGCACCGATTTCATCCCCTATTTGGGGATTTTCTGAATGCTGAGCAATAACGCCAACAACAACCGTTTCTTTTGGCTCATCCGCGGCAAACGAAACGTTTGAAGACGCAATAGCAATGAATGCGAAAATGAATACGATGTTTTTTCTAAAAATGCTAAGCATAACTGGCTTCCACGACTTGGGAGCTCAGACTAATTTGCACAGCTTAAATGTCAAATTTCGAAACTTAGCGAATTAATTTTATCTTATTGATAAGATGATAATTTTTAATAATTAGTAAGGACATTCTGACAACATTATCCACCTTGGACTACAACGAAATTGCGTTCACCATCTCACCATCAACAGAACGCCTTTCGCTCAAAAACCAAACAGAACAACATGCGCTCTATTCTGAAAAGATAAAATGGACAATGACGTACATTTAAAAGCCACACCTCTATTTGCTCGTGTTTGACGCTTGTTCGCATAGTGTGTGGCTATTAAGTTAATCCAAAATACAAGCAGGCTCTAAACAGGCTTGGTACTGATTCTTACCGCCCTTTTTCGCAAGATACATAGCCATATCCGCAGCGTTAATTTGGTCATCCAACGTCGAGTTATCTTCTCGCGCCCAATAACTCATACCGATACTTGCAGAGATATAGCAAGTGATATCGCCAAAGTAAAAGGGCTTCGCTAGGCTTTCTATGATGCGATTCGCGATCGGCTCACAACTCGAAGCCTCACGAACCGCAATCAAAAATTCATCGCCAGCAAGACGAGACACAAGATCCCTTCTCGCCACACAGTTGACCAAACGTTGAGCAACGGCTTTCAATAATTGATCGCCAACCGCATGACCGTATTGGTCATTAACCGCTTTAAATCCATCTAGGTCTAAGAATAAAATATGCTGTGAGGCACCCACATCATGCTTTTCCTGGAGTCGACGTAACGCTTTTGAGCGGTTGGCTAAGCCGGTTAATGGGTCATGGTTTGCTTGATAATTTAAACGTTTTAACTCGATGTCAATCGTCAAGTCCGTAAATGAGACCACAAACGCTTCTGCACGTCCATTTTCACTCTTCAAAGCGCGAACCTTCAGCTCACACGGCATCACACGCCCTTGTTGGTTTTTTACATCAACGTGCGTTTTGTAGTGACCCGTTTTCAATAACCTTAATTTAATCGCTTTCGTCACTTCAAAAGGTGAAAACAATTCTAGACCTTTTAATGCATTAACCTCACCAAACCACTGTGTCGCAGATTGATTTTGAGTTTGAACGCTTAAAGCTCGATTCAATACCAATATGGCGTCTTGGTTTTGATCAAACATTAGATCGAGTAACTTACGTCTTTGCTCCGATAGCGTTTGCTCCGTAATGTCTTGAAGCTGAATCAAGCTACTCTTTTCTGTGTCCATCGGGTTACAAGAGATCAAATAGCGCTTAGTCTTGTCAACACTACGAACTTCTAACCCTTTCACTGTAGTATGCGTATCGATTGCAAACAGGATACGCTCTACTTTCAACATAGGCTCGAAGTGACTCATCAAGAGGCTTCTCGCATCCGAATTTGATTCCATCCCTTTTAGCTCTTTTGCCGCTATAGGGTTGAAGTACGTCACCTGGTGATTTGACGAAACTACGAGTACGCAACGTTGCATTGCGTCGAGTGCACTATGGATATAACGGTTTTTATCTTCAACACGCTTTAACACTTGCGCCACTTGTGATTCACGTTCAGCCAGACTCATGGTCATTTCATTAAAGCATTCTGTTAGCTTACCAACTTCATCTTGATGATAAACTGGCAATGTTTTTCGGAGGACCCCGACACGACTCATATGCTCAACAGAACGATGCAACGACAGCAATGGCAATGAAATTAATGAGTGTAGTAACTTTGCCAGCGCCCACGCACACAACGAAAGTAAGAAAACGATAACGCCAAGCGATAACCACATTTTCCGTTCGTTTATTAATAGGTTCTCTAAAGAAACCCATATTTCGAGTGCGCCCAACTTCTCATCACCTAATAAGACATCGTTATGACGCATCACAACGTTGAGATGTGAACAAATCACCTGACGCTCTTGCCAGTGGCAACCTGCTGGCAGATCTTCTATCGACGCAATTGTTTTGTCATGCTGATTGATCACGACCGCGGAAATAATGTCAGGGTCGAAACTCAGGTTGGTCAGTTGCTCTTTTGCCGTGTATGCATCATCAAACATCAATGCCGCTTGTAGCGTGTTCGCCACCCCTTGGCCAAGAATATCAACACGACGCTCCAACGCCTTTTCTTGTGCAAGTACCACGTATTGAATCGCGAGCGTACCAAGACCAATGACAATAAGAGTAATCATTAGCCATGTAGGCAACATCATCTTATGCCTTAAAGGCAAACGAGCGAGACGAGAACGGATCATGGCGCGACCTCATCTTCAACCAATAAGGAGATACTCAATAGTTGGGCACGCAGTTGTATCTGTGTTGGCGCGACGTGACTACGAGATACCATAGGACGAATACGATTGTTTACCTTAACAAAGGCGACCATGCCCCCTATTTTCACGAACTCTTCGCCATTACTGATCAACAACGAATGAGGGTATTGATCGCGCAACAGTAAGATTTGGGACTTCTTTGCTTGCGGTATGTACAAGATATGGCAGGTGTTCGGCGTCACCGGATTTGATAAATCATAGTAACGAGATAACTGCGGCTTACGAGCAACGATGTTTTTAAGGTGCTCGCCAACAGAGTCACTTTCAGACACACAATACTCAACTGGGGCGATGGATTCTCCCGTCGCTATCCAATCGGCGAGCAAAGCAAAACGATATAAATAAACGGCTTTCAGATCCGCATCATCGTATTGAGCAAAGGCAAACGTCGCGCTGAGCAGTGCCCAAATCGCTATTACCCATTTCACTGCTGAGCTTCGCTCAAACCGTTTTACCATTGAGCGTAGTTCCAATCGAGCGTTAGCCAGTATTGCGTTCCATTAGCGAAAGGGTTGTAGTTGTTGGGAAACTCTTTGCTTTGATCTGCACCTAGATTTTCTACCGACGCTGTAATCTGTGGCAAACAATCGTTGTATTGCCAACTTACCGATGCATCAAAGGAAACCACTTCCGGCCAATTGTAGTCTTTATTCGCTACGTTAACCGGATTCAAAGCCGACTCGTAATCATCGTGTAACTTAGATTCAGAAACATACTGACCAGTCACACTGACCCACCATTGTGGCGTGATGTCCCACATTACCTGTGCGTTAACAAAATGATTCGGTTCATTTTCAATCATACGTTTCACGGCCTTGTTGTTAGAGCAAATAGTACCCTCACAATGGCCAACAATACGCTTGTAACTGTAATTGGCGTTTATTTGAATGTCTTGACGAGGTTGCCACTTCACAGAAACCTCTCCACCAAAACTTTCACTCCAGATCGGATCAACTAAGCTGGATGTGTATTGCTCTACAACAGTACCAACCGTGCCCGGTGATGAGCCACCAGTAACAATCGCTTGTGTCGCAGAATCCGTTTTATAAACACGAATATTTTCATGACGAGTATAAAAGCCACCAATATTGAATTGCAGTTTGTTCTCATCCCACAAACGGTATCCAAGCTCGTAGGTCGAGACTGATTCTACATCTAGGTCTTCATTCCCTTTTAATAGGTAACTGTAATAGTAGTCATAGTAATTACCGTCGCTGAACTGTACGTTTTCCATATAATGGTTTTCACGCATATACGTGTTCAGTTCCAATCGTGACGGCGTCACTATTGCTTTACCCCAACCCGCCCACAATCGTTGATTATTCGCGAGCTCATAACTCAAACGCACCTGTGGTTGAGGATCGACATGATGAGTAAGGTTGTTGTATTGCCAGCGATTACCTAATGTCAGTTTGGTTCTCTCGTCCAACGGAATACTCCAGTTGGCATACAGACCATACGATTGGTTGAGAAAATCTGGACTGTCCGATAAGCGCAAATAAGGCATCGTCATTTCATCGTGTTTATCGAAAGTTCCAAACTGTTCATCAATAAGCCGAATATTGGCACCAACAGTAAACTCGGTTCCCCATAGATTTGAAAAGGTATAATGGGAGTCTAGATCTGTTCGGAAAAATCGCGCATTATCGTGTGAAATGTCGTTAGAGCTGTAGGTTAACCAAACTTCATTTTCCCATCGGTCTCCGCTAGGACGATCAAAAATATGATGCCCCCCAACGAAGTACTCTTGCATGGTCATTTCGGTTTCATAAAAGTTGACCGGTTCTGCTCCGGGCATGACAAAGTGAGGCTGATAATTACCCCAGTTGTAGTCTTCGCGAGAGCGAATACCACCAGCTTGTACACTCAACGTGTGTTCATGCTTTTGATAATCTAATCGGCCACCAAAGCGTTCAGTGTATACGTTAAAATGTTGCAGCGGAGCCACGCGAGCTTCATCACTTGTCCAAGGCATGTGATCAACAAACTCACCATAGACACTGTAGTTGGTGTACTCACCAATTGATCCTGCATGATGCAATTGATATTCACTGTAGCCATAATTACCAAAGCTTGCTGACACCTTCCCTTTTGCCGAGCCTTCTGCTTCTTTAGTTATGACGTTGATGACTCCTGTCACGGCATTACCACCCCACACTGTCCCTACCGGGCCCAGAACGATTTCTATTTGGGCAATGTTGTCCATGCTAACGGGAATTAAATCCCAATTAACACCGGATGACATTGGATTGAACACACTGCGGCCATCTACCATGACCAACATCTTGTTGTTAAGTGTTTCATTATTGCCACGCACACTGACCCCCCAATCGTAATTGGAGAACTTGGCGACATGAAGACCAGGTGCCAAAGATAATGCGTCAGCCACAGAACGAGCACCAGAGCGTTGGATCTCTTTGGCTGTAATCACATAAACCGAAGCTGGCGTGTCCGCAAGGGATTGAGAGGTACGAGTTGCCGAAACAACTTTTGTGTCTGCTAACGAGCACAGTGGCATCTCTAGCAGGGAATCAAGATCATAGTTAGCATCAGCTGGAGCAACAGCTACAAAAGTGGATGCAATCACGAGGTTTAACGACAAACGCATATGGGTTTTCTCAACGTTTGAACGCTAAATATCAATGTTATGGGGAAGAGGTTCAAACGCTAATTTACAGTGTATCTATATGAGTACAGTGTACCATTTGCCCTAGTATGGTTCATTTTAAACCAACGCCAATTACGCTGAGTTATTTTTGTCGAGACGATTAATTGACGTACCAGATAGTGGGTGCTGGGTGTAGAGAGTAAAAAGCGCCGAAAGGCGCTTATTGTATATGACTTACCTGGAAAATAGCTCACAAGCTTAACTGTCTATGCATCATAGTTATTGGTTTACAGCAAATAAATGCATCATCAGATTGTGAAAGTAAAGACCACAATATTATTGCTTACTATATAAGGCTAATAAGCAAGCACATTACTTTGCACTCACTATGCTACTAACCGAAGCGATGCTCTATTATTTTCGGGGATTGTTTAGACAATTCCCCTGCCAAATCAGGTGAAAACCTTAAAACACCTTCTTCATAAACAATACCGTAGCTATCATGTCCAGTATCATACTGACTTTGGAGAACAGCAGGTAAAAAAACATACATGTTTTCAAAACCTTCGCCATTTGCTTCATAAGAAACTACAGTTTGCGAGCAAAAATCGGAAGGCACTTTTAAAGTATCCCTAACAAATACTCCAGGTGTTGGGAAGAAAACGAGAACTAAATCAGCAACTTTAGGGAACAGTGAACTCGAGATGGTTTCCTGAAACATACCATTTTGCTTATATTTCTGCTCTATCATGCAAACTCCATAGGAATGAATTCAATACCAGCAACACCTTCAGCCTCAAGCGCGACCTTAACACGCTCACTTACATAGTAAGGGTCTTTATAAGTTGATAAGGTGAAGCAATCATGCTCGATATTAGCTGATTTAAATTTATCTAAGTCTAGAATCTCTTCCAAAACACTAGAATATCCGCCCAGTGTTTTACTGAAATCCTCTGCCTCAGAGGCATCAGGATCGAGCAGATCATAATGAGCCGTCACATTAATGAAAGCAAACTCAGTTAAGACATTATCATTTTTTACGTCGACAGGGATAAACTGTATACCACTAAACCCTTTATCAAAAAAAACTTGTTGTACTTTTTTACTTGCCAACATTCCTATGGGAACTTTTAAAAAATCAGATACTCCTTTTTCGTCATACTGCGTGTTCAAATAAACTGTTGGCTTATTTTTTAAGTACTTAAATTGAGGTTGGTAGTATTGAAGTACAGAGTTCCATGGGCTTTTGACAGTAAACGTCCCTTCGCCTGATTCGAACTTTTCAAATATTAAGTAATAATTCATTTTAATAACCTAGCAATAAAAAAGCGAATGCACTTTAGCGCACTCGCTATGTTGCTAGCCGAATCGATGCTCTATTGTTGTAAGAGACTGTTTTGATAAAGCCTCAGCCAAATCAGGTGAAAGCCTTAAAACGCCTTCTTCATAAACAATACCGCAGCTATCATGCCCAGCATCATACTGACTTTGAAGAACAGCAGGTAAAAAAACATACATGTTTTCGAACACTTCACCACTTTTCTCATAATATGCAGCCATTTGTGCATAAAATGTATTTGGAACGTTCACAGTATCCCGAACAAAGATTCCAGGGGAAGGGGAAAAAACTAAGACTAAATCAGCTATTTTAGGAAATAGTGACTTCGAGTCAGTCTCCTTAAACATACCTTCTTGCTGAAACTTTTGCTCTATCATGCAAACTCCATAGGAACAAATTCAATACCCGTTACTCCTTTAGCTTCTAAAGCTGTCTTTACGTCCTCACTTATGAAACAAGCTAACTTATAATTTGATAAGGTAAAACAGTCATGTTTTATTTCTGCTTCGAGAAACTTACTCTTATCTATCAAAACATCAGAAACTCTACCATATCCACCATAAATACTTTTAAACCTCTTCGCTTTCGATGCATTGGGCTCAAGTAAATCGTAGCTAGCAACGTAATTCATAAATGAGAAACTAGACTCTACACCTTCATTGTGAACTTCTACCGGAATGAACTGAATGCCTTTAAATCCATTCATTTCAAATACTTCTTGAACTTTACTACTAGCTAAATATCCGAGTGCAATTTTTAAAAAATCAGACATCCCTCTCTCTTCATAAGCCTCGTCTACCGTTAACACGGGTTTATGAGTTAATAACTTAAATTGAGCTGTGTAAGAATCTAATTGCTGCGGCTCTTGTTCAGAAAACGAGCCTTCACCTTTTTCAAATTTCCCAAATAATAAATAGTATTTCATACCTAAACACCTAGCTTTGATGCAACTTTACCCTTGTAAGTAATACGTTTGAGTTTTCCATTTTGAGTCACTCTAAAGTCGTGATGTAACTCTATGTTTTTCCGAGAATTCAATCTGTGAATGCATGTTTCGCTTTGTGCAGTTATTGATGCATGAGTCAATTGATTACAACACCCTTTCCCACCACTATCATAAGTATCATGAAATTTATCATTCAATGCGCCGTTTCGACTAAATGTAATTATATCTTCATATATATCATTACTAATATCTATTAGTTCATCACATATATCTTTTGCTGCAGCCTTATCACAATAGTACGACGCATGGATAGCATCTGAGACCAATTTCAACTGAGTTTTCACGTTTATTGTGTAAGGACTAGGATGCGGACCACTATGCAAAGGTAGTTCATAAAAACATGCTAATTCAGGAATAGTCGGCAGGACAACAATATTGTGCCAATCATTTAGCTCATAGCCTAAAGCAGGTAATTTTTTATACAATAGCGAATTATTTTTCATTTCATCTACGGTAATTATATGATGAGCAGCTAATATACTCCCTACAGAAAACTTTTGTCCCTGATCTATAACACCAGCTAACTGTGCTTGAATGAACTGTCGTTTCGCCTCTCCCTTATCCCAAAGATGCTGTGGTCTTTTGTAAGCTCTCCCATCAGGCGCTAAGTCATAGCATCTTGCATATAACGGATGTATATAAGGAGAGGAACTAAGTCTTCCATTATGCTCTTTCAAAAAGACCCAAGGATAGTGTTTGTTCTTTTTTGTTCCTCGTTTTATGAATCCAAATTCACTGTCACTTTTCTTATAGTACTTCCCTTTAAAGCCTTTCTCTTTGCAATAATTAGCAGTGGAATCACCTTGTTTTTTCTTTCCTACCTTTTTATCGCAGAGCCAACACTCATCAGGCTTCTTGTTTTTCTTATCTTGACTTACTTTTTCATCATGTTGTGGAGACTCCGCACTTCCTTTACTAGAGTGAGACCCAGCATTGGATTTGTTTTTTCCTCTTTTTAAGCTGAGATCAATCTTGTCTTTCAAAAACATTAGAGCATCAGGTATGTGCTGCTGGGCTTGCTTTTCAACAGTTTCAACTTGAACTTTGAAATTGATGATTTCAGTTGCATACTCGTTGTAACCAAATAGCGAAGCTTTTTTCGCCAATTCATCAAGAACTTCAGTAAAACTAAAAATTGTTTCGGAAATAATTTGAAGGACTTCGAACTTGATGGCGTTCCAATCAAGATTCAAGATAAACTTCTCAACATCACCTTTACCGTACTCTCGAAGCATTGCGAAAAGGTCATCTCTAGACTTATCGTGCTTTACTGCTTTACCGACGCCTTTCATGACAGAACCTATCGTGGGTACTGCACCAATACCCGATAATGCGAGATCTAACCACGCATCTGCGTTGTCTTGGTTTTCTTCTTCCGTCAAAAATAAAATGTTTGCCGTTATATCCCTGGCATCTAGCACTTGGTCAATACCGGGTATTACTCCCAGCATTGTATTTAACATTATCTGACCAGTTGTAGGATCTTTATTAAAGTCCCCTACAATGACACCCCATAGCCAGCCTCTTACAGTCGAAGCCTGATTTCTGGTGGCTTCCCAAAAACCAACTTCTCCTATTTTGGTCTGTTCGATCAACAAATGAGGATCAAAACTATTTTTATAAAATGGATTTTCGTTAATGTACTTTTCATCTGGTTTAAAGTCTCTAATATCCTCTCCATACTCAATCTCAAATATGCCCTTAGAAATACCGGAGATCGTTGCTGACCCCTTTGTATCGAGGATTCCTTCAAACACAGAACCTGAAGCGTCGGTCAACTTATAAGGGGCTTGAAAACCTTCACCATCATCGTAAGTTACCTTAACAACAACCGTATAAGTCCCTTCCTGATCTTCCGTAACAGAAACCGATGGGTTTTGTGCGCCGCCCAAACACATGGTGTTGGCTTTATTCATGGTCATTTGATCAGACAGACGACATACGCCCTTGCCTTCAAACTTAACCGTTGGTGAGGCTGAAATGAATTTTGCTTCGGCTTCTATCGTGCCGGATGCGACGCCTTTTTTATCGCCGCCCGCATCACCGGTACTTTTTGAGAATGTACTGCCTTTGATTGCGACACTGTTGCCGCCATCCATAGAGATAGTCGTAGTGCCACCAGCAAGGTCTGCTGATTTAGCATTGTTGCCATAAGGGATAGGAACGATCGGCTTGCCGACCTTCGTTAAACAAACATCTGGGAGCGTTGCATTCGCTTCACCACCTGAGCCTTTATGAACTATTGAAAGTCCATTTGCACCAACTGTTACGCCCATAACCAATCCATTTGAATTTTGTTGATTGAATAATAAAAGAGATCGCATATTGCAATCTCTCTAAATGACTAGTGAATTCCACTAAATCGCCAGTGATATTCACGATAAAGTTTAAAACTGGCAGAAGATCTCAATTTGAGATCTTCTGGTTATTGATACATTTCCAACAACTTTTGAAACTTAAGGTCGATCACCATGTAGGTCGCGACATACATGACCACAAAGGTAATCGCGCTCACCCCTAAAATCAGCTTGGGTGAAATCACCCTTTTTAACGGCTTCTTAAGGTATTTAGCTTTAAGGTTGACTAAAGATACTTTCTCTTGCTCGGCTAAACGTTCATCACGCACGAGTCGATAGATAGTGCTGCCGATTTCCGCGAGTTTTTCGTTGCCTCGCTCTTCACGTCCGTACTTACCTTGGAAGCCAAGTTGAAGCAGTAAATAGAGAAACTCGATGACGTGTCGGTACTTGCGAGGGTCTGCTTTTAAGCGCTCCAAAATCACGAAGAACTTGTCACCACCAGAGGTCTCATTATGGAACTCTGACAACAAACTGTTCTGGCTCCAATGACTGTTTGCTCCCCACTCCTGACGACAGACAGACTCATCTATTGCTGCGCACAAGCAGTAGCGGATAACCAAAATAGATGCGCGATCCAATTCCATTTCGTTGAGCTTACGCTCGCCCTTTCTAATCTCACGAGCCACCTGTTCACGAAACGGCATTGGGTCATCTAGCCATGGAATCGATGACATACAAGACAGACTCGCGATCAACCAAGAGAATTGGTCGACTAACGGGTTGATACCCATACTCTCGATGTTGAGGTCTTGAACGGCGATATTGCGCGACAAATCAGGCGCTGGCATCACCTCCATCGGTTTGCCAGGCTCTGGTTGAAATAGAACGACGGTTACATCGGTTTCTGCATAACTCATAGACGTACTGCCCAAAGTTGCAATGACAAGTTAGCGAAATCACCCGCGACATGAATCGCAATCGCCGCTGTGTTTTTCAGTGCTGACCACTCTTCGCCCGTCTTATCGAGTTCGAAATAGGTGTAACCCGCATGGTAAGGCAGCGCACGAGGTACAACTGGCATTGGTTTGATCTCGATACCTGGTAACTGCAGGTTAATCAGATCACGAATATTATCGATAGAACCGATCTTCGTTTGGCTAACAAACTGGGTATGTAAGATATCCAGTGTAACATCGGCTTTAACGGCAAGAATAAAGGTCGTAGTATCGATGATCTTGCTGTCTGGGATTGCTGCTGTTCGAATGCCGTAATTCTGATCTTTTAGTGTCAGTGGCATTGCTCGTTGCTCAGACATCACACTTAACGTCATCTTCGCACTATCAAGAGCACGTGATAGACAACTGGTTAAGTCACCATGATTGTATTTAGTAAACTCAATTGGTCGACGCGTTGCTGAACAAAGCGTTGAAAGCTCACCTTCTGCTTGAAGGAGAATTCGATACAAAGATTCTGGGTGGACCCCTTCTGCACTCGCAAAGTGCCAAAATAACGGCTCGTATCGGTTAAGCGCTTGGAGCAGCATAAAATCAGAAACTGAAGATACGCCTTGCTGGTCGACAACACCTAAACGCTGAACGATAGACTCTGCGCGGTGTTTCAACATAGAAGCAAATTCAGTCGCGAACTTGTTCAGTACGGTTGAAGCATGAATATCAATACAAGTCGGAATAAAGCTCTCATCTAAGATAACACTGCCATCTGGCTTAACTTCTGAAATTTTTAGGATCGGAATCGATGTGTATGCGCTCTTGTCTTCATGGTCATACATCAAACAGAAGTTAAGCTTACCAACTACGATGTTTGCCACGTCTTCTGAATCATAACAAGCGTCAACCGCTTCTTGAGATTCCATTGTGTAACGTGCGCCGTCTTTCTTCGTTCCGAACAGTTCAGAACGTTCTGACGGTAATGGACAACAGAGATAAACCACTTTGTCGGCAATCGAAGGGTCAACGTCTTTCACTTCTGGCAATTCTGCCAACAGTGGCAAATCAAAAGGCGTTCTGTCTTGCAAAATACCTTCTGCCCGAGTGATGCCAATCTTACCCAGCGCAAGTAACTGCGAGTTAATTTCTAAACGCTTAATGCCCCAATGCAGGGGCGAGGCGTTTGAACTCAACATACTAGAAAGTTTACTTTGTGAACGATCGAGTTGCTGAAAGTGCTGCGGCTTCATGAACATTCCATCTTGCCAAACAACTGGATTGTATAAAGACATGCTTTTATTCCTTAAAAGTAAACTTGTTCAATGCCGCGAGTATTATCAGAAATCAACTCACTGCCTTCTAACTTGAGCTTCAGGTAGTACTCGCTCTTCTCTTCAATGACTTCCACTTTTCGCCATGACGATCCATCAATATCACGGAAAGCGACCGAGAAGCCGACAGCGCGTGTAGCTGGATCAAGCGTTAACATCTCATGGATTTTGTCGCCTGGCTGGATTTGGTACTCGTAACGCTTAATGTATTCGTCACCCAATGACGCTTTATCGTTCTCAAACAATGCAAAAAAGTCTAGGCTACGGAAAAGTACTGGCGAGCTTAGCTCATGAACGCGAAGGATAACTGGCGATGATTGGCCTCCCTCTCGTACGTTTAAAACCGACGACGCCTCTATCACTAACTCAATAGAAGAAGTTTCTGGCGTGATGCCTGTTGATTCTTTTAACTGATCCCACATGGAACATCCGGATAGCAATGCAAATCCGAGTAATACAGCGATACTACGCATGGCTTCCCTTAATCGCTTTGTTGTAGTTCTTTTTAATAAGACCTTTCAACGATGTTTCGTTGAACTGACGACGGTTCTTCGCGTAAAACTCCAAATACTCGCCCCAGAGCTTAGATTTAGTTGCAAACATCGATTTGCTTGCTACATCATTTGCAAACGTGACAGGGTCATTCGTTTCTGATTGTTCAATCAACAACTCATTGAGCGCTTTATTAAAAATAATTTGATGATCATTAAGTTCATCAAGCATCTGTTCGACTAGTTCGTTTGGCGCGAGTAAATTCTGGCTATTTAACGTCAACATGAGCTCGGCAAGATTCGACTCTGCTTGGCTAAGCCCTTCCTCTTCTTTCAAAGATTCCACTTCGTGAAGGTCTTTTTGCAAGTTATCGATACACAAGCGTAAGCACGTACCCATTTGCTTAAACAACAAGGCTTCATTACTTATCAAGTCGGGGTTGGTGATACCTAACCCTTCGTAGAATGCTTGGCTAATATCATTATGAGTTTCACTTCCAGCCTCATCGAAAGACGTATTCGATACAAAGCCGACTTTTGTTTCTGACGCTGGTTGCTGAGTTTTATCCGTGATTTGTGAAGAAGGGATAAACGCTTGCGTCACCTCTTCCCATTTTTGTCCAACCGGTTCGCTTTTAGGCGCACTCTGTTGATAGGAAGCATCACCGTTCACCTGATGACTTGGCGAACGGTCACTCATCAATGACTCTTCAGCATTAGACGAAGTCTCTTTACGGTAAAAATCGTCTGGAACTCGCTGCGTGTTTGCTTGGGGCTGTGAATCACTCTTGGTTTGAACAGGCGTTGATTCGTTACTTTTGGTGTCTGCACCTAACCAATCTTCGGGGATCAGGTTAGGCAAATCCAATTCGGAATGAATACTGAAACTGTCGTCTACGATTTGACGCGTGTTTTCGATAGAACTAGGTTGTGGTTCCTGATCTTTTTCTTCGTTTCTGATTAAGTGGTCATCATCGCGTTGCATGGAAAACTTGAGGTGTGCAATAGGGTCGTGGCTATCAACATCGTCTTGTTTTGTTTCCATGAACAAGTCTTCTAATGCGCCTACTTTTTCTTCCTCTTCGACTACCGCCTCTCCTAAGTTGACAAGCGGGTCGTTAGAAACACGCTCAGGAGCAATATCGGCAGCAATGTCTTGTGAAGCAGTAACGTGCTCTAGCGACACGCCAATTTCGTATTGACCCAGAGAAACAATGTCACCGTCGACAATCGATACTGGCTGGTTTTTCAGTATCTTGTTGCCATTGACCATGGTGCCATTTGTACTGACATCGCTGATGTAATACGTATCACCGTAAACACTGATCAGACAGTGCGTTCCTGAAATAAAGCGATTGTGATCCGCCAAAGGCAAAGTACAACTGGATGCTCGCCCTACTGAGCCGCCACCTTCCGGCATTTCAATATGCTTCGCACCCGTGTATTCCTCTGGGCATTTCGAAATGAATAGGACTAGCTGATGTAAGCGCATTGCTAAACCTTAAAATAGCAGTGAAACAGAGAGTTCAACGCCACCCAATCCATCATTTACAACAGGAAGAATGTAGGAAGCTTGCGGAATGATTTGAATGTGGGCGTCAGGGTTGCTACCAAGTTTGATTGCGGTACCTAACGTAACGACAGCGCCAAGTTCAAATTGGTCAATGTCTTCGATGGCTTCATAACGGAAACCATCCTGATCGACTTTCCAACGATTTGAATACTGGGAATACCCTAAAGACAGGCCGGCACCAATATAAGGGGTAAAAATACTCCAAGAGCTCAATGCATATTGAGGCACAACGCGAAACTCATAGTTTGTGACCTCTTCGTAGACGCCATTTGCCGGAGCATCAATGTCTTCTGCGAGATAATTAAAGCCCAACCACCAACGCCAACGGTTGTTGTTTTCATCGATTGGGCGCGTATGCACCAAGCCATAACGTAAAGCCTCTTGATCGCCGCTAGAACCTTCGTCGTAGTCGTGGCTTTCCACCATAAGCATGTTTACTGAACCGCCATATCGTTCCCCTTTCGCTATTGCAAAAGTAGAAAACAGACACATGGCTGAAATCAGCCCCACTTGACTTGGTTTTAGCATTTCGTCCCTCTAGGTAAGCCTTGTAATAATACTTAGAGGCGAAAGATATCAACTCTCTTTTCTTTTTCAATAAGGTAAAAAATAGCGCCATCAAATAAGGTAAAAAGCCTATTAATTAGAACACAATGACTACCAATAATTGCAAAGTGCTAGACGGCTAAATTTACTTATAAACATTTAAAATTAAAAATACAGACCAAATATTAAACACCGAAAAGCGAGGCTAGAATTGTTAATAAAATGATAACCAGCACAAAACATTCTTTCACCAAATCATAAGCAAACCCTATTAAAGTCACCTCTAATAAAGGTAATTTTAAATTAGATAATGTCATATTGATTCCGATTCTTACTCAATCCAATCAGAAAAAAATATGGGTCATGCTTAAAATATTCCCCAATAAAGGTTACTATTGCGACGCACATCACTGTTGCTAATACGTTACAACTCAGCACAACCAACAAAATATGTGAACGAAGATCACACATAGTTAATTTATCCGTTTTTAAATATTATTTATTATTCTATTTCTCACTTTTGCCTATAAAATCCCAGCAAAAAATAGATCATAGCACTACTTTTATACTTTTAATTGTAGAAGGCTAAATTTCTTATACATTCAGTTGGAATTAGACATTATGTTTTTCAGCGACTTCACCAGAAGGCCGATCGATGAAAGTAATCCCAGCGGCTCAAACCCTAATGGCTTAGATGATTTTGACGAAATAAAGCGTCAAATTAATAACCTAAATAAGGTCACTGGACGTGTTTCATGGAAGACGGTTCAAACGCTATCAAAGAAGATTTTAAGTACACAAGGAAAAGACTTTCGCTGTAGTTGCTACTTTACTGTCGCAGCAACGCATAATGAGGGTCTAAAAGGGCTTGTTGAAGGGTTAAACTCTTTACTCGATTTGTGTGTGGTGTATTGGTATACCGCTTATCCAGAGCATTCGAAAGCTAACGCTCGCATGGGCGCTATCGAATGGATGGTTGAAAACACCGAAAGACGCATCAACAAACATAAAGTAAGGCAAGAAGAGTTACCTCTAATTGAGGCTGCTCATCAGCTTTGTTTAAGGATTGAAGAAGAGCTTCGCCTTCACTATGGCATTAAAGCGCCTTCGTTTGGTCGTATTCGTCGTATTTTGAATCAATGGATTGAAGAGCTTAAAGAACAAAAAGCAAAAGAAACCAAAACGATAGAAGCAAAACAGGCGAAACCCGACAGTACAGGCATAAAGGTTGAAATCGCACCACCAGCAAAACCATCAGTAACCAAAACTCAATCCCAAAAGGGCGAAGAAAAAGACGTTGAGAGCTCTAAGTCAAGCAAGGTGATGGTTTACTCGATAATCGCTTTAATGGTGACGGCTTTTGCGTCGCACTTCATTTACAAGCAGCACCAGTACCAAACACTTAAAGGCCAGATTGAACATGCCTCTTTGAGCGAACTCACCACCTTGGTTGATTCACTAAGCGTTAAAAACAAGGAATATCTTACTTCTTTAAGGTCAACGACGGTCGATCGTCTCGACGTTCTAATGACAGATTGGACGATTGATCCAGTCAAAGTTAGTAAGGTAAATACGATAGATAAGCTCACCAGTGAGTTAACGATACTTTATCCAGATTCGTCATCTGCACAGCAACTTCGAGAGAATTTTTTAGAGCAACGTTCTCGTTTCGAGGCTGAATTCGATGTCATATACAAACGGTTTGCCTATGCTAGGACCGTATTTGCCAATGTCGCAAAGCAGAACTCAGATAAAGATTCAAAGAAAGCGTATGAGTACAGTAATTCACTTTTTCCGCTTCTTGGTCGAATTGAATACGCAGAAAAGAACACCCAGCAAAAGGAAATTGATCGCTCACTCCTTTTACTGAACACCTACCTATATAAGATAAACCAGTTACAAACTGCGGAAACCGACAACAAATAACAATACAAGTAAAAGAAGTTATAGGCTTATGTTCAAACAAAAAATACTCAGAAACCCGATCGTGGTTTCGACCTTTGTGGCACTGTTATTTGCCGCAATACTGGCTGGGGTGTATTTATTCTGGCTTGAAGACGCAGACAAACTTTATCTCTGGGTTGGTCTTGGTGTTATTGCCACTTTCTACCTTATTTTTCAATTCACTTTGTGGTTTAAGAAAAAGAATAACGCTAAGGCTCAGCGCCTAGAAACAGAGGAAGAAGCGCTTTCCATGGTGATTCGCCCTCTCCTTTCTCACGCGGGTAAAAAACCAATCTATCTAATGATTGGTAATAAAGGGTCTGGACGACGTCAATTTTTGTTTAATTCCAGTGCAATTAAACCAATGGACAGAACACGCACGGCCAAAAATGACTTCTTCGAATGGTATGAGTCTGACGGTGCGGTGTACATCAAACCTGATCAACGTTTAGTTTTCCAAGAAGTGTCGAGTAGCGACGCTTCACTGTGGAATACGTTCACTAACGAAGTGATTCGTCATCGTCCTAGAAAGCCTTTTGCTGGTTGTCTGTTCTTTATCGACTTTGAGTTCCTGATTGTTTCAGAGCCAGAGCAAAAAGATTACACCATGACAGCATTACTCCAACGTATGACATCAATCAGTGAGAAAACATCCTCTGCACTGCCTGTGTATTTGATGATGTCTAAACTGGATAAACTGGATGGCTTTAAAGAGTACGTTCATTTCAGTTCACTGAAAACGCGTGTTGAGTTCCTTTCTATACCGTTGAAAGAAGCAAAAGGTGTGATCACTGAGTACTACAAAGACGGTTACCGTAACCTTGTTAAAGTGCTGGAAAGTAACGCTCTTGATTCTTCGGCAAACTCAACTGAGATCGACGAAAAACAGGCAATCCTTTCTTTTCCTAAACAGTTTGAACTGGCTCAGTCTGAGGTTAGCTACATCTTAGAGCGCCTCTGTGAATCGAACAGTGGTGTTTACTCGTTAGACATCCGTGAAATCTTTTTCTGCTCAAGCTTACAAGGCGGTCGTAAATACAATCTGCTGGCGAAGAGTTGCAGCAACTACTTCAACTTACCGATCATTGCCTCTGAGCATACTCAGCTAACAGAAACTCCTTACTTCTCAAGGTTCCTGATTGATTCTCAGATCCTTCCTGAGAGCGATTTTGCGGGTGAGAACAAAACCTACCTACGTTTGATTCAACGACAAAGTCATCTTGCGATGTTTGTGTCTGTTGTCATTCTTGCTGGCGGTGGCTATTTCTTCGTTAAAACACTCGACAGTAACTTACGAGTGATTAACCAGTTGCTTGGTATCGATGACACCGCGCAAGCAGAGCAAGAAGCAAGTTTTAATCAACTGTTAGTCAATGCGACTCGTGCGATTCAGCCGTCTTACAGTGCTTGGTTAGAAGGCTCAAAAGAGCTAGATAACGAAGTTCTACCACTGAACATCAGCCGTTTAGATAAAAGCACCAAGATTGCTTACGAGGCACTACTAAAAGAAGTGGCTCAACAACTGATGCCCGTTGTAGAAAAAGGTTACCGCCTACAACTAACTCATAACCAAAATGACTTTAGCCGCTCACTGCCTTTGCTAAAAGGCTACTTGATGCTAAATGACCCGTCTAAACGCGACATTCAATTCTTGCGTCATCAAACATTGGCCATGATGAATGAGCTAAGCAGTCAACCTGATGTAGTAAACCAGGCGATGCGCTATCTAGATGCCTACTTCCGTACTCAGTTTGCTCCTGTCGACATCAGCATGGACATCGTTCGCGCAACTCGACGCTCTTTACTTGCAAACTCAAACGTAGACTTGGTTTACGCTGGCATTTTGAATCAAGCGGATGCTATCGACCTCGGTACGCTTGATCTTCAACGAGCGGTAGGCTTTGAGTTTAACAATGTGTTCAACGAGCCATTAGCCGACAACCGTCTTATCATCGACAAAATCTACACGTCTACTGGTTTTAGCACCTTCTACCGTCCGCGTGTGGATCTAATGTCGCAGCAAGTCATCACTGACAACTGGGTACTTGGCCTTTCAAACCATGTTATCCCAACGAAGACAGAGCAAGATGATTTCAAGACGCAAGTACGTAAGAAATACACAGACGATTACATCAACTACTGGCGAAATGCACTGAGTGAGCTCAAGGTTCAGCATTACAACAACGTTGGGGATCTAACAAACGCGATTGACCTTATTTCAGGCCCTTCATCACCGATGACAACCGTGTTGAAACAAGTGTATGCCAATACACAGTTCTCACCAGTTGGAGAGAAAAACGCACTGATTTCACAAGTTAACCCTAAGTTGTTAGAAGTTGCTGATTCTGCTTCGGAAGCGGTTGAAGAAGCAGTGAAACCAGATTACTTGCTTATGAAGCGTGTAGAACAAGCGTTCCACTTACTCAACCAATTGCAAGTCAGTGAAACACCGAACTCCCCTACTCCATGGGATGAGACCATTGCCGCATTGAGCCGCGTTCGTACTTACATGAAAGACATTGCTGACGCGCCAGACCCACAAATGGCCGCACTAGCAGCGGCTCAACACCGCATGAACAGCACAGAAGCCGATCCGCTTATCAAACTTAAGCAGATTGCTCAAAAATCACCAGAGCCTGTACGCAGTTGGTTGTTGGATGTTGTCCAACAAAGTTGGTCAGTGATGATTGCAGAATCTTCAAAAGGCATTCAAACCCAATGGTATAGCGAGATTTACACCAAGTTTAAGGAGCTAGGGCTTGGTAAATATCCATTTGATCTTACCGCAACAGAAGAAATTTCAATCGAAGATTTCGAATTGCTGTTTGCATCAGGTGGTTTGTTAGACACCTTTATTCAGAAAAACTTTGCGCCGTTTTACGACACAAACTTATGGACACCAAAGCAAGTAGATGGCGAAACCATGCCACTGTCACCTGCCCTGCTGGTGCAATTGCGTAATTACAATGTGATCCGAGATACATTGATTAATAAGAGCACAAACCGAGTTTATATTCCGTTTAGCGCCAAAGTATTAGACCTTGATTCTAGTGCGATCAGAGCCAGCTTGAAAATCGCTGACACTGACATTAACTACTATCACGGTCCGAGCCGAATTCGTGAGATGGAGTGGCCACCGCAGAATGGTGACTTCAATATTAGTATCACGATACAAGATGTAACCGACGAGGGTAAGCAGCACGTTCTAAATAAGAGTGGTCAGTGGGCGATATACAGATTGCTAGGTGATTCGACCCTGACAAACACTCATAACGGTAGCTTCGTCAGTGACATAAAAGTGTCAGGAAGGGATTTGAGCCTACGTATCACCCCATTGACACAGAAAAACCCATTCACTCTGGCTGAGCTGTATAACTTTACACTTCCAGAGTCGATTTAATAACAATATAAAAACCAGAATAGGCAGAACACATGATTTCTAACATGACTTTACAAGGCTTAGATAAGTTGGATCGCAAAATCCTTTCCAGTCTGTTATCAAACGGACGCGAATCAATTGCGAACCTATCTAGAAACATCGGTTTGTCACGTACTGCTGTTGCAGAAAGAATTAACAGGTTAGAAAAGACGGGGATCATCAAGGGCTATACCGCTCAGATCCGAGTAGAGAACGAAGGTCGAAAGGCGGCAAGTTACCTGCTCATCTCTTGCGAAAAAGGCAAAAAAAATGAAGTAACAAGTGCCTTAAAAGAGATTCCTGAAGTTCGTTTAACCAGTGTTGTTGGTGGTAGCTTCGACATTATTGCTCTTATTGAAGCGCCAGACCTTCAATCAATCCACCACTTGTGTAACGAGATTGAATCATTCAGTGGGATTCAAAAACTTGATACAACGGTGGTTCTGCACCAGCCAATCAGTCGCTAGGCTGAGTTATTTGCTTAATAAGTAAAATAGCTCTCAAACGAAAAAGCCGCTCAATTGAGCGGCTTTCTTATATGCTTCCAATCACGCGAATCTTGGCGTCTTTATCACTAGGGTTACCAAGCCAAAAGGTTTGTCCCAGGCTGTTCCCTTCACCTTGACCGAGATTGTTTTCCGGTATTGAGTCTAAGTTAACCGTTAGCTTGAGGTCCCAAGACATTGGATCTCGCAAAATAAACCGCATCAGTCCCACCAGTGTATTGTGCAACTCGCCATCATAAGAGAACTTTCTAAACGTCTCAAAATCAATGTTATCGATACAAAGGTTAAACTTACCGTTCAAATCCGAAATGCTTTGCCCTAAGTGCAAACTATGACCTAACACACAGTTTGCTCGGTTTAGTTTATTACGTTGGCATTCTGCAATCTCTACTCGACGATGAACCCACTCCTCAATACGGACATTAGGTAAAGAAAAGTAGTGGGCAACAATACCGGAGATAAGCTTAGGCGAGCGCGTACGTGTTGAGAGTTGGTTGACGTAAGAGAGAATTTTCGCTCTATCCAACTCCGCAACATCGCAATCTTGCATGACACCAGACAAACCAGCTAAATGTAGAATACGCCCTGAGAACGCATCACTTGCACCGCTCTGGTACTGGACGTGATACCGGTATTTCTTCCAGACGCGGTACAGCAAGCTAGTGTAGCGGTTGTGGAAGAAGTCGAAAAAGTCTTTAACTGGGTTGTCTTCTGGGTCGCGGCCTGCAAGTTTTTCAGTATAAGACGCAGGCAGTGGCGAACTTGAACCATGTAAACCGAGAAAATTCGTCTCTACGCGCGAGTATTGCTGTCCATTTCTTTCCATGTGAGCGATAAAGTCCATATCGCTCTTGGGAAATGACAAATTTGGTGAAACACTAAACTCAATGCGCTCTTGATGAAAATACTTGTTTTCACCCACGGCGACAAAGTCAGTTTCTGGTTGCAGTTGGTAATGCTTCTCCAACAACAAAACCGCTTGGTAGAAGCTAAACTCATTCGACTTATCAGAGAGTGTATTAATCATAGAATCGTCTGCTGTCCAATTAGGCTCGTCCAGTTATAGACTTCACCGCTGGCTTCATCAAAAACTTCCAGCTCTGTAAACGAGTTCACACTGGAATACAGTCGGATGAATTCGTTCAATACGTTCGCCATTAAGAACATATCCCCTTCGTTCACAAAGAACTTCGAATTCGTTACGAGCTTAAACTGATTGCCTCTTACTGATACGCCGCGGAACACACGATCAATCGGTTTCATTTCAGAGGAGATAATGCCGTCGAGTCGGTGAATCGACGCTCGGTGTGCTTGTCGGTCAACACGAGAGTGGAAATCATACGTAGACAACAGCACTTTAAGTACATCGATATTTGCCAACGACAAATAGTTCAGTGACATATTAGCGATAAGTTGCCATTGAAGCTCGCCGTTCACTTGCGGGCTGACTGACTGTGTTGGTTTAGTGATGTTTTTAAACGTCGCATACGTCGGCGATTTATGGGTGGCATAGGTAATGTCCCCAACAGACAGGCGCTCAGCTAAATCTGCATTGCTGCATTGCAGCTTCATCAGGACCGTTTCGGTTCCCAAATCGGCAATGTCGCCATTGTGCGTATGGAATGAGATATAACGCTCAAGGCCACGACCGCTCACTCGTTCGCCTACTTTGGATTTGTAGAACTCACGCTTGTCTCGTTGGTTGATTTGGTGCTCAAACGATTCGAATTCAATTAATGATTTACGACGACGTTCATCCTTGCTCCAGCTTTCTACCTGTTCAATAGCATACACCTCGTAGTGTTCTTGGCTGTTGCTTTGAGGACGAACTTTGTATTCATTTCGGCGATGCTCTAAACGAATCGGATCACCATCTTTCTCGAACAAGTTAACGGCTGGCGTACAATGCAATCTTAAGTGCTTATCTTTCAAAACCACTTCAGAAGGTAAAGCACGCTTAAAATGGAACTTCACCTTGACTGTACTGCGCTGTGGAATTCCTTTTAGCCATTCTAGACCTTTGATGTCAAAAAACATGAACTTGTCTGGAAGAGAGAAGAATTCTTGCAGTAAGCGATAACCGGCAAACGAGTTTTTGCTGTAAGGCAACAGCGCTTCATCTTCTTCATGCCCAACTGGCACGACATATTCAGGGCCAAGGCGATGTTTGTAGCCACCACCAACATCCAGCTCAACGTAATCTAAATAGCGGAATAACCAAAGAAAAACGGTGCGCGTAATATGAATTTCACCATGAAGGTGAAGACGTAACGTATCTAAACCAATGCGCGAAAGTTCCAAACCATGCTCTGTTGATAACGTTACATCAATCGAAGAGCTTGTGCGGCTGTTGGTTTGTTCAATATTGGTCAGCGTAATCGGGTAAAGGTTGACGTCATAACATGTACGGAATAAACACTGCGTTCCCTCTACCTGCTCGCTCGCCATTTCTGCACCACGTTTTACCACGGTTTTCTCAGTGACACTACCAGTGTGAGGTTTGAGTTCACTGATGCACAGAGAAGGAATAGAACGCATATAGTGCGGCCACAGCAACGTCATAAGAGATTGCGTCAACTCTGGCAACTCATCATCAATCTTTTCGCGAATTCGCCCCGTTAAAAAAGCAAAACCTTCCAGTAGCCGCTCAACGTCTGGATCGAAAGTGCCTTCTGAGAGGAAGTGCGTTAACTTGGGGTGATATTTGGCAAACTCACTACCCGATTCGCGCAAATACGTGAGTTCATCTTGGAAGTATTTACTGTTACTCAAGTGGCACCTACTAAACGTTAAATTGGCCGTCAGTTCCCATGTAGACGTCAATAGACATTGGGACTTTACCGCCGTTATGGGAAACCTCACCTCGAATACCAAACCCAAGCTGTAAAGGATTGTGGTGGTCTTCTCGGTAATGAACCTCGACATTCAGCAATCGCGGTTCAAAGCGTTCTATGGTTGAAGTGATGTTGTTTTGAATGTGGCGAACGAGGTTCGTATTGTTGGAGAGTACGTCGTTAAAGTCAGGTAAGCCGTATTCACTATCTATCATCGCATTGCCCGAATGCGTGTTGAGCAAATCCGCCAAATGCGAGTGAATGGATTCGATTAAATGACGATGAGAAACGACTTTCTCGTAGCAGTTTTTGGGCTCACCAAGCTCGATGCGCTCTAAAAGACGATAACCTTTTTCCATATCCGGTCCTACGAAAAAAGCAGCCAGTCTTCACTGGCTGCTTGATATTATCAGCAATGGGTTATTGGTCTAGCTTGCCAACGAGTGACAAGTCAAAGCTTGCGCCCATGTACTTAAAGTGAGGACGTACAGACATTGATACTTTGTACCAACCTGGATCGCCTTCTACGTCTGATACCTCAACCTTCGCAGCACGTAGTGGACGACGACCACGTACTTCTGCTGGCGGGTTTTCCTGATCAGATACGTACTGACGAATCCACTTGTTCAATTCGATTTCTAGGTCAGAACGCTCTTTCCAAGAACCGATTTGCTCACGCTGTAGCACTTTGATGTAGTGTGCTAGACGGTTGATGATGAACATGTAAGGCAACTGTGTGCCCAACTTGTAGTTCATCTCTGCTTGCTTACCTTCTGGCGTATTCGCAAACACTTTTGGTTTTTGAATAGAGTTCGCCGAGAAGAATGCCGCGTTGTCAGAACCTTTACGCATCGTTAGCGCAATAAAGCCCTCTTCTGCCAGTTCATATTCACGACGGTCAGAAACAAGAATCTCAGTTGGGATCTTAGTTTCGATTTGGCCCATCGCTTCAAAGTTGTAAACTGGTAGATCTTGAACCGCACCACCACTTTGAGGACCAATGATGTTTGGACACCAGCGGTATTTAGCGAAAGATTCGCTGATCTTAGACGCCATAGCGTACGCTGAGTTACCCCATAGGTAGTTGTCGTGGCTGTCTGTTACTTGCTCGTCGTAATCAAATGCTTTGATTGGGTTATCTTCAACCGAGTAAGGCGTACGAAGCATGAAGCGAGACGTACACAGACCTAGGTAACGTGCGTCTTCGTGCTCGCGCAGGCCACGCCATTTCGTGTATTGTGGGCCTTCAAATACAGACTTAAGGTCTTTTAGGTTTGGTAGCTCTTCGTAGCTGTCTAGGCCAAAGAACTTAGAAGATGCAGACGTGATAAACGGTGCGTGAGACATCGCACCCACGTTCGCCATGTATTCCATCAGTTTGATGTCTGGAGATGATGCAGACAGGTCGTAGTCACAGATTACCGCGCCAACAGGTTTACCACCAAATTGACCGTATTCACGAGTGTAGATCTGTTTGTATAGACCAGACTTCACCACTTCCGGTGCGTCTTCGAAATCGTCTAGTACTTCATCTTTCTTCGCAGAGATCAGTTCAATCTGAATGTTCTCACGGAAGTCAGTATGGTCAACTAGGTACTTAAGACCACGCCACGTCGATTCGATGGCTTGCACTTCTTCGTTGTGAAGAATGGCATCAACTTGCTTTGACAATTTTTGGTCGATTTCAGAGATCATCAGGTCAACCAAAGATTGATCGACTTTCTCTGTGGTCGAACTGCTTAGTAGCTCACTGATGAATGCTTCTACGCCGCGTTTTGCAACATCAAAACCTTCATCACTTGGCTTTAAACGAGTTTCGTTAAGAATGCTATCCAGAAGTGACCCTGATTCAACTAAGGCTGCTTCTTGTTCTGGCGCTTGTGCTTCTGCAGACATGATATCCCTTACTCTTCTTTCGCTTCTTGGTCGTTGCCAATGCTTAGTTCATCCAACAGTTTCTTTCTCGCTTCTTCATCTTGAAGAACCGATGCGATCTTCTTACGGAACGCAGGAACGTTACCTAGAGGACCTTTCAGTGCAACCAAGGCTTCACGAAGCTCGAGCAGACTATTTAGCTCTGGTACGCTTTTCGCGATCGCTTCAGGAGAGAAGTCCTTCATGTTTTCAAACGTTAGATCAACACCGATTTGCGCACCTTCTTCATCAGAAAGGCGGTTTTCAACGTTTACTCTAACGTTTGGAGACATGCCTTCTAGCACTTCGTTAAAGTTGTCTTTGTCGATATTGATTGGCGTACGTTCTTCGATTGGCGTCTCATCTGCACGTGCAGTAAAGTCACCAACCACCATCATGCTCAGCGGCAGTTCAACGTCGTCTTGCGTATCACCAGTTGCTGGAACATAACGGATATTAATTCGCTCTTTAGGAGCCACCGAGCCGTCACGTGACATAATTAGTTCCTTATCTAACTCTGTAATCAGTCATAAATTGCTTTCCACTGTTCATACTTGGCAGGTAAAAGATCCTTGGTTCGGAATAACGGATGGAGTGTTTTTCGAATTAGGTCTTTTAGTTGCAAAGATAAGTGTGGTTCCCAGCTCTCAAGATTAAATTCCTGATGTACGTCCCAACCCTTCTCAAGATACGGCAAGCACAACGGGTATAATCCAACAGACTGGTAAGCTGTTATCAATTGTAAATACAGCAAAAATTGCCCACGTCCCGAGCTATCCAGTTCGAGTTTGCGAGCAAGTTCTGCAGCACGCTCCCCTAGGTTTTCTAGGGTGATATCCTCCATTAGCGACGAATCGTCCTCGGTAATCACCACGGTCTGAATGACTGCTGGCGAGCCCGATGAACCTGCAACTTGAGTCGATAACCAAGCCAAAGTTGCTTCGTCCGCAAATGGTATAGAATTCTTAAATGAAAGGTGTTCAATGCCTTCCAGTGATTCAACGAAACGTCTCACCTCTTGCTTCACCGCCATTGCGGCATCGTCAAAGCCCAGATTGGTGAGCATTGAATAGACATAGAAGTGGCCCGTCAGCCAAAAAGGCGCATCGGTTAGTGTGCGCTCTAAACGCTTAATCGTATCGATATCACTTTCTTGGTTGGCCTTGTCACGATACTCCGCTTGTTGATCGGAAGAGACCGCTAAACTGAGCGGTGTTTCGTTGTTTTGATGATCGGGTAAGTCATCAATGTCATCCCAAGTCAGATGACGATAAATTCGATAGGCAAGTGGGTCGCTCGCGTTGGAATAAAGCATGACCTCCGCAACCTTCTTCAAGGTGCGTTTAGAAGCAGTTGGTGAGGAGAAATCCGTATCAACATCAACCTCCGGCGCCGCGGCTTTTTTGGCCACTTTCGGTTTAGCTAC
Organism: Vibrio jasicida CAIM 1864 = LMG 25398; assembly: GCF_000400365.1. Classification (GTDB taxonomy): domain Bacteria; phylum Pseudomonadota; class Gammaproteobacteria; order Enterobacterales; family Vibrionaceae; genus Vibrio; species Vibrio jasicida. The sequence goes on from NZ_BAOG01000044.1 coordinate 103,693, forward strand.
AGCCGATACGCTTTGACTGCTTGATGGTTGCTCCGCTACTGGCCTAGGGGCTTCTTCTGCGTTTTCCGCTTGCACAGATTGAGCGGACGCACTTTGTTCCGCTGAAGATGTCGTACCCGCCTCGTGAGAGTCCGCTCCAGCTTGTTGCGATAAGATATTCAGCTGGGTACGAATCTCAAAGAAATCCGCCTCTGAATCTTGGAAAATATCATCAAACTGGCGCTGTACGTCTTCAATCGTACTGATACAACGAGAGACAAGCTCCCAAGGTTGTGTACTTTCCGCTAACTTACCACTTACCAGCTTAAACTGATGGTTTAACCACTCAACGGCGCCATCTCTACCTCGCTTTCTGGTTGGGTAAAGATTCGCACCAAACTTCGTTAACGCCCCATTAAGCAGCTGCAAGCCCTGTTCAAAACCTTGCAAGTCTGACTCTTCTGTAAGTGCACGAATGAGATAACAAATCGCCTTAAGATCTTTGCTGTGATGTTCAAGAACCTCGGTAGCGTGCGTTTTGACGACACCCCATTCCACAGTTTCCCCAAACAAAGAGCCAAACTTCTTCACTTCGGCTTCCATCATTTCGTAGCAAAACTCATAACGCGCGTCTTCACCGACTGGATTTGCGTCTGAAATTGGAGTAAGCAAGCGTTCAATATCAATCACTGACATCACTAACCTCGCCCTTCAGATAAAAGATAATCTTTAATGGCTCTTTCCACAGCGATCGCACCACGTGCTGGTTTAGACAGTTGATGACTTTTGTCGATGGAATCTGATGCCATACCGTTAAGGAGCTCGGTAATCTCGCTGAATTTTTTGGGTGCGTTACGCTCTAGATCCGCCAGTGAGTCATGCAGTTTTTGCTGATCAAAAATGGACTGTTCTGTCACTGTGCTAAACAAGATGAATTCACTTCTTGCGACAATCAGATCTTTCACTTTTTTACTGAGTTCTGGCGTATTACCAAAGTAAGCTTTTGCGGCTTTTGCTTCGTCAATCGCTTTAGTGTAGTAATGGTCCTTCGCATGTTGCTCAATGGATTCATTAATGCTTTCTAAGACTCGTTTCGGCAGTATCTGGCTGTAGAAATAAGCTTCTGACTGATTGAGTAACCAAGCCGCTTTCATTTCATCATCTGCTTGCTTCGCTTCACCCGATAAAATCAAATTAGCGATTTGCTCATCTTTGCTGCCCGCAACGGCAGACAATTTCATTGAATCAACCGCAGCAACGTTCAAACCTGCCATCACTTTGGTCAGGGTTTTATCAGCATAAGGAAACAGCGCTCCATCATCGACAAGCTTCTCACGCAACGTAACCAACTCTTTGCGAATATCGACTAAGGTTTTTGGTAAGTCATCCGCTAAGTCTTGATAAGCGGTCAACTGGCTTTGGTTCTTCTTGTACAACTTAGACAGTTTCATCTGTTGTACTTGGAAAGCTTCACGATATGGCGCAGTAGTCACCACGTTCTTTTCCATATCATTAAGAGCGAATTCAATATCCCAGGGTGGCTGCGCTAAGAAAGAGGCCGTCTGTGCTGGCTTAATCGTACTAACCAAAGGTGTTTCAGCCTGTGAAATCGATGGCTCAGACTTAACAATGGTTTTCCATTCTGGCTGGTTTTGTTGGTACAAGTAGCTGCCAGTAATCGCAATCACGCTGAGCACCAAACTCGCCTCTAAAATTTTGAAACGTCCATAGCCAGACTTATCTTGCGGTTTGCAATGCGTCAGTAATAAATCTGCATTGCGTAAGCTACTAAAAATTGGCGCGTTTGATTGTGAATCAATCGACTGCGTATCAATACGTGCGAGCTGTTGGGCAAATGAGATGGCTGTATAGCCATGCCCTCTCGGATTATTGATGACTTGCTTCAGCAGCTTCCAAATGTGGTTGGGAATGAGTGCAGGTCGCTTGCGATCTTTTAACTGTTTATGCCAAGCATCACCAAAAATAGCACCGATAAATAGATGTCCGGTTAGTAAAGCTAGAGAATACACATCGTCTTGCGGCTCGGTTGTGCCTGTCTCTAGATAAAGCGGCGAGGCGTAACTCAGACTGGCTTCGGCATGCGTCTCAGTCTCCCCAATATAACGAGCCGCACCAAAATCAATCAGCTTGACGTAATCGCCCTCACTGACCAGCACATTGGATGGTTTGATATCGAGATGGCAGATGCCTCTGGTGTGCATAAACTCAAGCGCACCAGCCAGTTGATACACGAGCCAAGCAATGTGATCGTGACGAAAGCCCTTAGTCGAGTGACGTTCCATTTTTTCTGCGAGAGATTCGCCTTGAATCCACTCATACATCAAATACGGACGTTCGAACTCGTTGCCGACTTTAATAAACTCAGCAACACTTGGATGCTGGGAAATCTCTAGTCGACTGGCTTCATTAACCAACATTTTGCTGGCAACTTCTGGCGCCTCTTCGTTGACGACTTTGCAGCAGATTTGTTTTTCTGGCTGGCCTTTCTTGGCGAGATGGTAAACCGTAGTTCTACCATTTTTTGAAGGCAGCGTGTCTAGTACATCAAATTGCGAAAAAAGAACGTACTCAAGCTTTGGCTTATTTTTTTGCGCCAATCTTTGCTCGTTCTGTTTCTTTTTTTCAATGGCTTTAACAACCAATTGATCAATATATCCTTTGGCTGCTCCCTGCTTATCAGACACTCTGCACTCTTTCATCGAACAAATATTATTAGAGCGAAATAATATTTGCTGAAACATCCTTGTTTCAAGGCTGGTATTTAAAACGAACAGTAAGTCTATTACTTTAGTGATAATTACTAATTTATAAGTCGCTTTGACTTACGCTTTCACTACATTAGTTCCCTTGTTTTGGCATCTTAAATACCGATCATAAAAACTTTGCCTATTTCACTATTTATAAGTGTGTGATCCAATTAACAGGCTAATAATTGGAGTAGCCCTTTATCACCATTAAAGTCAAACATCAGCAATGATGTAGGTTGGTTAAAGTGGTGGTTTTTAACAGCATAAGCGACCAAAGCAAGCGAAGATGAGCTTCCCATCGTTCCCCATAACTCATTGATAAGTTGAGGTTGTTCTGGATAAGTAAAGCGTTCCGCCTTTGCACCCAAAGCGAAACCATAATCTTCAGTGTGAGCACGTAAGTTTGACATATCCGAAAAAACCTCACCAAAGGATGCCAGTTTTTTACTTGAACGTTGAACCAACCGAAACATCCCTCTTCTATCTGACGAATTTAATTCCGTATCGATATAGCCTAATTGCGCTTGGGGGTTGAGTTTTAATGTTTCTACTGTATTTCTTCGACACAGAATCAACCCCGCACCACCTTCACTTGGAATAACGCCCCATGGATTATTGGTACTCATAACCATTGCTTCACTTATTAACGAGTCAAGGGAGCTCACTAACGAATCGACACTCACACACATCATGGCGTCGTATTTATCGAGTGATTTCATGGCTTGTAGCACAAAGCTAGGCCCGCTTGCATGCACTGCTTGGACCACAGAAAGAAAGTCAGAATAGTCACTTTCACCAAGCCATTCCTGCACCTTTACTAGAGAGACAGAGCTTGGCACGGCGATCAATAATGGAATCGGTTTCAAAGAACGCGGTAACTGCATCAATAAAGAATCGAGTAGATAACTCGTTATCTCACACGTTTTTTCTAACAACTCAGAGTCTTTGGTGTATTCGATTTTCGCGTAGGTAAAGCGCTCAATCCCGTCTTCTCCAACGATTTGTTCAAATCTGGCTAAATCAGCATGAGCGACACTGCTTGAGATATCGAGGTTCATGCCCATCGGCGTCACCACTTCCATTCCTAAGACATAGCGGCCTGTCGAATTATGCATGCTCACTTACCTCTGCCAGTTTCGTGATGGACGTTGATACCAACAGGTGTTCTTTCCCCTGACAAGGAAATACGGAGGTATAACTGATTGAAATCGTTTTCTTTTCAGCATCGACAAATAGGGTATACATCGACATATCGGCTTGATAAGTATCTTGTTTGAACGTAGCAATTGCACGGTATTTTTCTTTAGGGATACGAAATGAAATCGTATCGTCATGACAAAAGCCACTCATCATCAAACGTTCACCACCGTGAAGGAAACCTTTACATTGTTGGTCAACAGATGCGCTTTGGAAAAAGCGTCTATCGAAGTCGACCGGTAACATTGGTTTGCGGTTTTCAATCCAATCGTCATCAAACGTACCCGCCAACTTTTGACGAGATTCAAAGAACGGAGGTATCGGCCCAAAACCGGCCACACGCAGTTTTTTCCCTGTCGCACTCCAATCTTCTTTTGGATAAAACACCGAAGGCACCTTTTGCTCAACTAATTCTTTACTGGAATCGGCAACACCGCCGCCAATACGGTTCCGTAAGTCACCGCCAATGGCACAGGTATAGTCAATGTCTTTTTCGATGAAAGGAATCGGTTTGCTGAGCGTAATACTGCCACCATGCTCTACCCATACACGTTCACCGTGAATAGCAAGTGTCTTGTCGATATGGCCATCAATCAACACGCGGCACTCTTGGTAAGTCACCGGTTTCTTCGCATAGCTACGCGCCTTTCCGTAGACCAGCACGTCAGTATTAGTTTTGGTATAGGCGAATTCATGGTCCATTTTCATTGCCGAGAAGCCTTCTTCTCCCAAATATTGAGGATCATCAAAAATCTCGCTTTCGCCCAACTCATGCCATACTGCACCATCAAACTGCCAAGTACGCTTCGCGACAACAACCCACACTTCATCGCCGTTTTCATCACGCTGAAAGCGCCCTTTAAGCGATAGCTCGGGGTGCGCTTCAATGTCCCATAACTGCATTGCTATTCCTTAAGTTGAATCGTTCGCTCGCAGAAGGTGCTGCTTTTAAGTTGTTGAAGTTCCAATCTTGTTGGTGAATTGGCATCGCCATATCCCAAGGCACATAAGCCCTAGATTGAATACAGAGTTGTCGCCATAGCCAATCACGAAACATCACGTCTATATTGGCATCTTGCATTGCTGCCAAAGTAGATTCGAAACTCAGTGAATACCCCAAACGACTTGGTAAGTTTTGAACGTACTTGTCGTCTTCAAGCCACTCATTGAGTAAATCGACAATCTCTTCCCACTCATACTCAACACCTATTTCTTGAGGAGTAAGAGGAAGGAGCTTTCCGTAGACGACATACAGGGCTTGAATCCAAACCTCGCCTTCATCTTCTTCTAGTCGTCCTAACTGCTCGATGATCTCAGGCACCAATTTCCAATCACCCGTTAGTGCAAAATCAACAGGCGCCAGCGATGAAGATATATCAAAGGATTCAAACTCTTTGAGCTCCAAAAGTTTGGCGAAAGTCAGCACTTGTGCCGAAGGCAATCCACTCGGGTCAATACCAAAACACTGGCGGAACCAAGTGCTTCTATCACGTTTGGTGATCAAGCGTTCGAACAGATACTGCTCTCCATTCGCATGCTCATTAATCCACTCAATGCCCTCTTCTACATCTTGTAATGCCAACAGGGGTAATGCGACATTGGAACGAATGATTTCCGCTTTATGCCAGCGCTTAATCAGAGCAACGCTTAATGCTTGCCTTACACGTAAGCATTCAAAATAAAACGCGCTTGTTTTCGAGTTACCTTCAATCAGTTCTGACATCACACTGTCGAGGTGTTCAACGGGCGATTGAGTCACAAACACCATCGCTGTGTTGCTATCTAACTCTTCAAGTACCGATAAGCCAACTAATAGATTATCAATATCTGAACCAAGTTCATTCTGTAGCGCGAGCCAAACATAAATTTCTGGTTCTTGGTTTTTTAGTTGATGGAACAGCCCTGGGGTAAGTCGATAGAACGAGAGATAAACCTGTTTGAGCTCTTCAATCTGACGTTCTATCAATTTGAGATACTCAATCTCTCGGCTTGGGTAACCACGTTTGTGGATTTGGACACGTTGTTTGAGTAAAAAACCGAGACTCTCGGATGCTATCGATAACTTTTCATTACAGAAACCCAGCCAAGATGCCGGTAATTGGGAAAGCTCGTTGGTCGCCTTCTCTGCTTTTGCTAAAGCGCTTTCAACGAGCTGGTTAGTTATGGGGGCATTTAGGTGTTCAACACCGATTCTTTGTCGCATCTACTTATCCGTTATTAGCCTGCGATAACGCGATTGCAATTAGTTAAACTCAAAGTAAGTAGCTAATACGAAGTAATTAGCTAACTCAAGGTAACTAGTTAATTGCGATCGTTCCGCCTTGAATCTTTTGAGCTTTTTCTGCTTGTGAGGTGACGTATTTCGCTTTCGTCGTAATTCGGCCATCACGCCCACTGTAGCGCGTTTCTGTCTCACCACTCTTGACGATCAGTTCTTGCTCGGTTTCTATCACCATCTTTTTCGCTCTTAACACGAACTCATCAGAGTCATTCAGAATAGAGAAAAAAATGTCCGTCACGAGAGGCAAGCTTAAGTCGTCGTTCATAAATTCGATACGGCAACTCAGTTTATTATCTATTGCCATTTGTAGTTCACTGCGACGAAAGCCGCGCCCTAACCTTGCAGTGAGCGGTTGATTGAATGGATTACCATCAAAATCGACACGGACACTGCCCGTTGACTCGTTAATGGCGACTATGGTTCCAAAACGCGAAAAGCAAGCCGGTGATTCGGCTTGCTGTTTCGTGATGGTTTCTGCAATAAGAGGTTGTTTTTCCATCATTAGTTAATCGCTACGTTACCACCTTTCACGACGACTTTATCGCTGCCTTCAATGGTGATTGAAGAACCAGAAAGCTTGATTGAACCGTCACTGTTCATCACTAATGAAGAACCACCGGTTTTCAATACAATCTTGTCACCACTGATGATTTGCGTCGCACCATCGGCTTTGTAAGACGTGTTACCTTTCACCGATACGGTTAAGTTACCACCTACCGTTTGGTTATCGTCAGCACCAACATCAGAGCTCTTAGAAGCGCCGACAGTCAGGTTGCTGTTTTCACCCACATCCAAGTCGTCATTCTTGCCGATCTTAGTTGTACGGTTATCACCAATTTCCAAATCAGAATTGTTTTTCACATACTGAGTTTCATTGGCGTTGTAAGTCACAGTGACGTCTTGTTCTACCGTCTCAGTAAACGTGCTGTTTACTTGTGTTGTCTTGTGGCCATCAATAGTTTCTTTATGATCACCATGCACTTCATTAGTTTGGTGACGCGCGACCTTTAAGAACTCATCCTGACCGATGTCTCGGTAACGGTTGTTGAGTACCTTCGTCGACATGTCTTTTTGAGCGTGAATGTAGACTTCTTCTTGGTTCGCTTCGTCCTCAAAACTCAGTTCGTTGTAGCCAGTGCCTTTGTGCGTTTGAGTACGGAACGTGGTACGCGTTTTGTTTTCTGGCAATGAGTACGGAGGGAAATGCAGGCCATTGTACACCGCGCCTGTTACAAGCGGTCGGTCTGGGTCTCCCTCAAGGAAGGTAACGACAACTTCATGGCCAATACGTGGCAAATAAACCGCCCCCCAAGTAGGAGCCGCCATAGATTGACTTACGCGAATCCAGCAGCTTGCGTGCTCATCGTTATCGCCGTAACGATCCCAGTGGAACTGAACTTTGATTCGTCCTAGTTTATCGGTGTAGATCTCCTCGCCTGCTGGACCAACCACTACCGCCGTTTGAGGGCCGTCTACAAGCGGAGCCGCCAGTTTAGGAGCTTTGAATACCACGTCGCGAGGGATGCAAGAGAACTGGTTGTAGTACGTAGTTGGCATACCACTTGTTTCGTCCTCATGCACTTGTGGGTCTTGTCCTGTGTGCATCACTGATAACATGATGTAATCACGGTTGATCGCCGAACGAGGGTGATCACTGATGTTGAAGCTATAGCCGGATGCCAAACGCATCACATCACTGCTTGCTTCAACTTGTTGATTATCAACAATGTGCTCAGACATCCATTCAGTCGTTCTCACCTGCCCCATTGCAGGATCAACATAACGACCCGGATAATCAAACTGCTTGAGATCTTGGTCGAGATCACCTGCATGCGTCATCTCTTGTGGAATCTTTGGCTGCTCGTAGTTGTAGTCCGTGTACGTAACCTGACCTGTTCGTACGCGGTTAACAAGCTCAAGATCAGAGATGTGCTCGCGATCAGCAACACCGCCGCCATCAGAGTGGTAAACAATCGGTCCAATATAAGAAGCGTTGATAGGAGAGCTCACCAAAGGCGCAATAGCATCGTTGCTATCCACAATCACCATGGTGTGGTTCGCATCAGTGTGATCAAAGTAATACCACATACCGTGTTCTGCCATCATTCGCTGAACGAACTGAAGGTCAGATTCACGATATTGCAGTACGTATTCTTTCGGAGGATAAGTACCCGAGACTTCAAATCGATAGTCGGTAACTGCGCCATCATCAAGCACTTCCGTGATGATGTCTTTCGCAGATTTCTGCTGGAAGATGCGACAGTCTTGACGCTGAGATAAGAACCAAGCTTGAGGAACCAGAACCAATTGATAACGAGAGAAGCGACGACCCGTACCTAGGTAACGAACTTCGTTTACTACCCCGTTGAATACGCGTGCAGCACCTACACCCTGTCCATAAAGAGTTAACGTGCCAGCTTTACGAATCAAGGCATCAAAAGAAATATCTGGATCAAGTGAAAGTAATGAGAGACTGATGTGAAAAGGCTTCGAAAGCTCTTCATTCACTTGAAAGCTTTCTACTCGAAAGTCGTGCCCACACCCTGGCACTTCAAATTTAAATTCTACGTCATTCACCATATCTTTTACCTGATACAAATAATCGAATTAGGGCCAACAATTGTTGGCCCTGAATCTTTACGCAAAAAGCAATTATGCTTCGCGTGGAGCACGCCAGTCGTCGTTACCAGCTGTACCACAGTTTTCGTGAGTTACTTCGATTGCACGGTAAGTCAGCTTAAGAACTTCTTCTGTCACGCGGTCTGCTGTTGCAGCGTCTTGACAGTGGTTCATACGAGTTTGGATATCTACAAGTAGCGCATCAATCAGTTTGATTGAGTAGTAGTGCTCTTGCTTACCTTGAACAGAAGTACGGTAGAAACGAATCACACACTCAGGAAGTTTTTCGCCAGAAACTAGTGCGTTGAATAGTAGCGGAGAAGAACGGTCTTGAACTTTAGTTACAACAACTGGGCGGTGTACACGTTGACCAGTTGGCTGACCGCTTTGTGGGTCACGTGGCACTGTTAGTACGTGATCAAGTTCTTGTACTAGGAACTCATCAACGTGAGCTTCTTGCCATGTGTTACCTACAGAATCTGCAGAGTAAGTATCTTTAGTGATGTGACCTTGAGTTTCACCTTTGATAGACATATATGCTGGAGTTGGCATCGTTATTTCCTTTTCTAAAATCTGTTTTGTTTAAATCACCAAATCGCTTATCACCGCGACTACTTAGTATAATCAAACTCCATGCCAACTTTTATAAACCTTACAATACAATCACTTAGCTAAAAATGGGCTTTATTTATCAATTTATTAAGTACAATTTATTGGATAAAAAACCAAAAAGTTGGAAATCGATAATAATAAATTGTTTCAATAATAAAAAGTGAAAATAACCATATATCAAGAACAGAATAAAGTTAATAAAACTATCTATTTAGTCATATTAACTAAGAATTAATTCAGTATGACAAACCAAGATAATCAACCGTAAATATTCCCACTAATTTTGTCATTAAAATCACCAACAAACGCTAGGCAAAATATCTTGATAAAAAAAGAGTGTTATCACTTTTAGTATAATAGCCGCTACCTCTTTTCCTCTAAAGAATAAAATGGCTATGATAAATATAAACCTTTCTTCATTAATTCAGCGTCTCCACCCTATTGCAAAAGTGGCGTTAGAAGACGCAGCTGCACTTGCAGTTTCTGAAAAAGCAACCGAAGTTCAAATCGAGCATTATTTACTGAGTCTATTAGAAAGGCCAAATAGTGATTTTGACGTCTTATTAAGTCATTTTGATTGTTCTGAGAACTTGCTAAGACAATCGATTCGATCCACCCTCGACACCAACGCCAAGGGAAATGGCAGCAAACCTGTTTTTTCTGCTTTATTAATCGAATGGTTACAAGAAAGTTGGCTGGTTTCTTCTTTAGATCTATCCGAAACACAAATCCGCTCTGGCGCCCTACTCCTTACTCTTGTTAGCAATCCTCTACGTTACGGCCAACACGGTTACGCCTCTATCCTTGAAGCCGTAAACCCTGACAGCCTTAAGCGTAATTTTGCAGAGCTAACAAGCCACTCTATTGAGGCGCAAGTCGCGACTTCAGAGAAAACACAAGCTCGTGAAGATGGTTCAGCACTGAGCAAGTTCACGACCGACTTTACGGGTAAAGCACGCAAAGGCGAAATCGATCCTGTTTTCTGCCGTGACCAAGAAATCCGCCAAATCGTGGACATTCTTGCTCGTCGCCGTAAAAACAACCCTATTGCTGTTGGTGAACCGGGCGTTGGTAAAACCGCAGTAGTAGAAGGCTTGGCACTTAAGATTGTACAAGGTGACGTACCAGACAACCTCAAAGGTGTTGAGCTTTACGGCTTGGACATGGGTCTTCTGCAGGCAGGTGCAAGCGTAAAAGGTGAATTCGAAAAACGCCTAAACGCGGTATTGGATGAAGTGAAAAACTCGCCAACCCCTATAATTCTTTTCATCGATGAAGCACACACTCTTGTTGGTGGCGGTAACCAAGCGGGCGGCAGCGACGCAGCAAACTTGTTAAAACCTGCCCTAGCACGTGGTGAAGTGAAAACCATCGCAGCGACAACCTGGTCGGAATACAAGAAGTACTTCGAGAAAGATCCTGCCCTTGCACGTCGTTTCCAATTGGTGAAACTCGACGAACCGTCTCCTGAGCAAGCAGCATTGATCATTCGTGGTCTTCGCCCTGCATACGAGAAGTCACATAATGTTTACGTGCGTGATGACGCCATCACTGCTGCGGCAGCACTTTCTGCGCGTTATATCTCTGGCCGTCAACTGCCAGACAAAGCGATCGATGTGCTAGATACGGCGTGTGCACGAGTGAACATCAGCCTGAATGCTATTCCTGCTTCTGTTGAGACTCTTCAGCAAGAACTTGCAGCTCAACAGCGCGAGCTAGAAGCACTTGAGCGTGATGCTCTGCAGCAAACTGGCGACAAGCACAGCCTTGCTAACATTCCAGACCTAAAACTTGCAATGGAAACAACGAAAGAAGAGCTGGCAGAGCAAGAAGCCCAATGGCATAAAGAAAAAGAGCAGATCCAAGAGATGATTGCTCTACGCTCTCGCTTGCATGAACTGGTCTTTGGCGAAACAAATGAAGAAGAGCTTGTTGCAGACGAAGAATCAGAACAAGAGCAAGACGTTTCTCCATATGCAGAAATGGATGAAGAAGCCGTTCGCATTGCAATTTCAGCCTGCCAAGAACAGCTAGACGCAATCCGCAATGGCAACCCACTGGTTCACTTTGAAGTGGGTCCAGATGAAGTCAGCCACGTGATCTCGGACTGGACTGGTATTCCAATGGGTAAGATGCTTCAAGACGAAGCAGAAACCACACTAAAACTGAAAGAAAGCCTAACACAAAGCATCAAAGGCCAAGAATACGCTATCGATGCACTGTCTGAAGGCATTCAAACCGCAAAAGCAGGATTAGGCAACCCAGATGCACCGACAGGCGTATTCCTGCTGGTTGGCCCAAGTGGTGTAGGTAAAACCGAAACCGCTCGTGCGATCGCTGATCAAATGTTTGGTGGTGAGCGCTTTATGACGACCATCAACATGTCTGAGTTCCAAGAGAAGCACACGGTATCTCGCCTAATTGGTTCACCTCCGGGTTACGTAGGTTACGGTGAAGGCGGCATGCTGACAGAAGCGGTACGTCAACGTCCATATTCTGTTGTACTTCTTGATGAAGTTGAAAAAGCCGATCCAGAAGTGCTGAACCTGTTCTACCAAGTGTTCGACAAAGGTACGCTGAACGACGGCGAAGGCCGAACCATCGACTTCAAGAACACGCTGATCATCATGACCAGCAACCTTGCGACGCACGAGATTGAATCTTTAGTTCATCAATCAAAAGACATTGATGCAAACATCATCGCAGAAGCTATCCGCCCTACTTTGAACCAACACTTCAAACCGGCGCTGTTGGCACGTATGTCTGTGCTTCCGTTTGTTCCGCTATCTGATGAAGCAATGACAGAAATCATTCACCATAAGCTGAACAAAGTCTCTCAGCGTCTACAGAGCCATCACAAATTGTCTCTGAGCTACGAAGAAAGCTTGGTTGAATTCGTACTGGGTAACTGTCGCCTTGCTGAAACAGGCGCACGTAACATTGACGCGGTCATCAACCGTCAGTTACTGCCGCAGCTATCGACACAGCTATTGGTGCATGACAAGGATGATTCACATACGCAAATCGCAGTTTCTGTCGATGAGCAAGGAACACTAACCTATGCGTTCAGCTAACCATAGCGAACTTAGCAACGCCCTACTTGCGATCAGCCAATCTTTGGCTGATCGCAGCCAGCTGACCCAAACGTTAGATGCCGTGTTGACCGCTGCGAGACAAATGACCCTCGCAAAGCATGGCATCATTTACGTTTTAGACCAGACTGGTCAAGCGTTGATCCCAAGTACCGCTCACCATAACGATAAAACGATTGTTTCCCACCCTTGGGAAGCATTGCAGATAGATTCTGCCAGTGAGAACGACCCATTTAACTTTGCGATTCGCAATGGTGAAGTGGTGTTGATCAACGAGCTGTATAAGTACAACGGTTACGACTGTGAAAGCATTTATCAAAGCGAGCAGATACTTGGACTAAAGAGCGAAAACTTATTGGCTTGGCCACTTATCGACAACGATAGTAAAACCATCGGCCTGTTAGTATTGCTCGATTTAAGCGTTATCGACAACGAAGCCGCACTCACTGAGTTCTGTCGTATGGCCGCAAGCAATATTCGCCAAGCGGTGTGGTTAGAGCAATATGGGCAAGTGATCAAAAGCCTGAGTGCCGACAATCAAGCACTGCTCCGTGAGAACACTCAGCTTAAAAAGCGTACCAAGAAAACCTACCAAGGCCCGATTGCAGAGAGCGAAGAAATGCTCAATGTCTTGAATCGTCTTGATAAGGTGCTATCTCTTCCTGTCGACGTTCTGTTGCGTGGTGAAACTGGTGCAGGTAAAGAAGTGATCGCGAAGTACATTCACGAGAACTCTAACCGAGCAGACCAGCCTTTGATCGTTCAAAACTGTGCGGCTATTCCAGAGCAGTTGTTGGAGTCTGAACTTTTTGGGCATAAGAAAGGCTCATTCACAGGCGCAGACAAAGATAAAGTGGGCCTGTTTGAAGCAGCCAACGGTGGCACGCTATTCCTAGATGAGATTGGTGATATGCCAATGCTACTGCAGGCAAAATTGCTGCGTGTGCTGCAAGAACGTAAGGTTCGCCCTGTCGGTGCCAGTAAAGAGATTGAAGTCGACGTGCGCGTAATCGCCGCAACCCACTGTAATCTTATGCAGCAGATCAAAGATGGCGGGTTCCGTGCTGACTTGTTCTATCGCTTGAATGTATTCCCGATTACGCTGCCTCCCTTGAGAGAACGTGAATCAGATATTATTCCTCTCGCAGAACATTTCGTGCAGCACACGACCAAGACCTTGGGCTTACCGCAAGCGCCGGGGTTAAGTGCCAACGTGCGTAAACAGCTTCTTGCGTACTCTTATCCGGGTAACGTACGTGAGCTGAAAAACATCATCGAGCGCTCAGTACTGCTGTCCGATTTTGAAACCATCACTCACATTGAGTTTGGTGAACAAATCCCAGAAGATACGCCAAGTGTTGAAGTAAAAGCAGCACCACCTACCCCAGAACAACCCGCTTACGAGCCAGCACAAGCGGATTTAGAGGACGCTTCAATAGGCCTTAAGGACGTTGTCAGCCAATACGAGCGCACAGTGATCATCGATTGCTTAAATGCCTGTAATTGGCACACCAAGAAAGCCGCCGAGCAATTGGCACTTCCAATGAGTACCCTCAACCATAAGATGAAGAAATACGATATTTCCGCTGCGGGTTAAGCGAGAAGCGAGAAATTCAGCTTCCATTGATAAGAAAAGAAAAACCGCCCGAAGGCGGTTTTTTTATTTATTGAGAATCGACGCTTCAATGATGGTTGCCAAGTATGGATCTCTAATCCAAGTTACCATACGTTCTGTACGCTCTTCTGGTTTCAGTTTTGCCCAGTTGATGTACATATCTTTATCAACTTTATAGTTTGGGTCTTCACAATCAGAAAAATAAGATAACTCATCTACATTTTTGTACTGCCTGCCCAACGACATCTCAAAGCTTCCAAGTTTAAACGGCGTTTTTTCCGCTGTATTACGTTGTACTAGAGAGGACACCTTTAGAACTGCTTCTTGGAATCGTCCAGATGTCGAAACAACGGGTCCAAATGGTCGAAGTCCCTTGATTTCTTGCCCGTTCAGCGCTTTAAATGCGAACTCGAATCGAGACGCGTAGACGACCTTACCATCGAAATCTTCATCCATGTCTATGTTGGATAGAGCCTCAGAAACAAAGTCTGCGTTTATATTTTTGTTAATCACATCGCTGTCATCTAGCGTCCATTTCGAACCATCCTTCTTTAGTATCCCAATATAAGTAAGGTTACTTAGATACTCAGGACCAGAGGTAGTTTCAGAGCCGAATACGGCTTCATTATCAAAAGTGGTTGAGAGCTTTAGTGAAACTGGAACACTCTGCCATTCAAGATTTTGGCCCTGATACGACTCTTTTCTGTGCTTGCCAACAATGAGCATAACTTCCATAGCGAATGACTTATTCGAAGTCCAATCAAAGCCTTTGAGCTCATCTGCAGTAGTAAACATACTGTCCTCGTTCATAAACTGTCGTTTATTCCCGTAGTTGACCGCAATCGCACTGTGTTTAATGTCATCGATAACAGGCTTTGTTGGGCCTTTATGAACTTTACTATGTAAGACAAAGTCTAGCGTTAACAAGTCTTTCTCTGACACACTATTTCCGTTCGCTATAAAGCCCGATTTAGCAGAGAGTGTGTGGTTATGGTTTGTATCAACCCCTACAGGAATCTGTCTAGGTGACGTAATAAATCGTCCGACAGTCTTGTCCACTCGTACTGGTAGCTTATAGTTGCTTCCAGATAGGGTGAACTCATAGGTCATATTTTTGAAGCCACCGCTGTTTACATATTCTTTGAGTACATCTTGTTGGGAGTCAATTTTTATCACCTGCCCAAAAATCGGACCGAGAGCAACTTTAGATAAGTAGCCGCTATAATCGACTAAGTCATGCTTGGCGATCAAAGGCTTCACTCCAGAGAAGACATCATCACCAAAGTAAAAATACGGCTCAAACTCACAACCAATAAGGACTTTGCTGTCTACTTTTTCCGCCTCAAAAAATTCGGCCAACTCACCTTTGGGGTCTACACTAAATTCCTCGTGTTTCATTGGTTTGAACATCAAATTAAACTTAGGTCCACTGGTATTAAGTAAACCATCAGTGCGCTGATAAGACATCTCACACTGAAACACATTTGACGTCATCTGTTTTAGACTTTGTTTGCCTAACACCATTTGCCACTTCAAACGGTGGAAAGGCGATAATCGCACCTTTTTATTTGCTTTTAATCGTGCCTTTTCCCACTCATCAAAGGTGACCCATTTAGAATTGTCATGAGGCTCAGAGACTAATAACCTAACGAACCCTAGGTCCTCTTCTGATAATTTTTTAGACTCAACATTAAACTGTGTCGCAAACTCCACTAAGCCTCGTTGTTGATCGCGATTATAGAGCTTGTCTTGCACTGGAAACGCAACATTAAACGCCCCGGAAACATCTTTCCTTTTTGGAGCAATATAGTTGGCTTTATTACGAGTGATGACTTGTTCAGCGATTTCTTCACCGTAACTTTCAATTAGTTGCTTGTGTCCCTCACGACGCATGAGTTCTTGGAGCCACAAGTTACACAAATTTTCTTTTAACTCTGTGTTTAATACCCAGCCATCGGTTTCGATATATCGCTGAATGTATTCATCGATGGCTAATACTTGCCACTGCTTTGTGAACTCTTGTTCGCCCTCAGCACAAGCTCTTTGAATCAAAAGTACCAAACCATTAATAGCAAGTGCACGGCGTTGATAGCGCTTAATCAACTCCTTTGCACCCGTAGCTTTTCCTAAGTGCTCAACTAACGCATCTGAAGACGTAAAATACAACTCAGTCAATTGGGTATCAATCTCAGCCAATGAATCAATAATTTCTGTGGTTTCATGGCTAAGTTGTTCAATTGCAGATATGCTTTTTCTAACTTCGTTGTAGGAAGACAAGTAATAATCGAAGAGCACAGAGTCTAGCAACTGGGCGCCACTCATCAGCATTTTCCCGCCTTCTTTGACAACGAAAAAGCCTCTTGCTGCCTGTCCTATTATCGGAACATAGCAAGCCATACCAACGATCATCTCGAAGATAGCTAGCTTGAGCTCTTTTGCAATTGCTTCTTCTCCCAAGTTCGCATCTAACTGAGCTAAACGCGCTTGCTCCATAGCCTTAAAGCCGAGTCGACTCGGTGGAATTCTCGCCGCAAACTCTTGTAGATAGATTCGAACTTCAACACGCCGGTTAATATTAAGTTGCGCGTTTTCGCGTTTGATTTCGTTGTTTGGTACCTCGACTATCGGTCGACGTTCGCCAAAAAATCGAATATCACTGACTGAAGAAAAGAACTCAGCAACATGCTGCGCTCGCTGTTGCGAAAGGTTTTGGTTATATTCTGAATCACCGTTTTGACAGGCATGCCCTTCGATTTCAACAACGGCATTTGGAATCTTAGATAATTCTTTGTCGACCGCAGCCAAATACGACAAGTGCGGGGCTTGAACCTGGTTGTTATCAAAAGGAAAAACCAAACGTAAACCGGCACCTTTATGGTCTTTAACAAACATTGCACTGTCTTCAGCAACGTCATTAGGAATGCTGTCAGTAAACGTTACATTGTCGCCTAACTTATCTATGATTTGCTTAAGTAGTAATTCCCCGCTCTTCAGACTTTCTTTCCAGACTGGTACCCAGTTCAGATAATCACGTGATACCTGCTCAAAATAACTTTTCCTGAGTTTAGCTTTCTCTTCTGCTAAGCGTAATTGCTCGCTTTTGTCAGTGACCGCTTTTATCTCATAGAAGGTGTTAATTGCATTGAGCCCGGCCCCAGCAAAGGGCGACAAAAAGCTTTTGACACTGCCGTTACCTGTCAACCACGTTCTAGCAGCACTCCCCGCCACAACGTGGGCATTACCATTTCTCGCAGGTTCAATAACCTTGGTAAAGAACTTACTTTTATCAAACCCTTTCTCTTTGAGAAGCGTTTTTAAGCCCACTTGAGCTGCACGCTCAGATTCCGATGCTGCTTGGCGTAAATCTTGAAGAGTTTGGTAAGCTGCTGCAGTCGCCGATACCCCAAATGAAAACTCCAATGCCGAAATCATGGCTGGGGGTAAAGCGCCCTTGTCTACTTGCCCCCAAAACGTGTTTGCTAAACTTCCAATCACATCGTGTTTACTTGACGGGTTTTGATGAATATTAATGCCAGCATTAACCAAACTTGGTGTCACTTTTGTGCCAACCTCCCACAGCGCAGCACTCATACTGGCAGTCGTTCCACTATTCTCTAGGTTTTCAAGCTCCCCCATTCGGAAGGCTTGTAGAGCTTTAAACTGCGTAGGAAATTGGTATATCAAAGACTCTTCAAGTGAGATCATGTCGCCAGCAACAACCGCAATCTTACCAAACGGTGTCGTTTGGCTGAGCGTGATGTATTCTCGTAGCTCGTAGCTGACTTTGGAGATAAGTCCAACCTCATCATATTCTTTAGTTACATTAGTGGCATTTAATGCAAACTCAGGGATCTCATCAATGAGTTCAGTGTCAAAAGCCACTTCAATGGTGTACATACCATCAATAAAAACTTCCGACGCCAACGGAAACAAAGCTATTGGGCGATGCGAACCGCTGTTTTGATCAAGCAGTGCTTGCGTTATGGTATTTTTACCCTGCAGGTTTAGGTGCTGTCCGCTCTCCTCATCAAAACGAGTAACTTTAACAATTGCATCAGCATACTCTTGTGTTGAAAATGCTACGGCGAGAAATGAGAACGTGGGTACAATAAAGCCACGAATGGGCTTATCTTCAGGAACAGAGTCATACCATTTGTTATATGTAGCTTGCTCATCCGTTAGTGCTTGAGTGCCTGCTTCATATTTAGGCGCGAGTTGTGAGCGCTTTACTTCTGTAACAGCGTATTCCACTTTTTTTTCTAGCGAGTTCAGTGCTTGATCACCGTCATACCCCTTTAGCTTTTCTAAGATAGAGACAAGGTCTGCACACGCCTTTTTCATTGGCCGAGCATCACTCTGTGCACCAATCGCCAACTCTGTAAGCATTGACCATTCAGGAAAAGACAGCTTGTACGTCTTCTGTGCTAGTTCATGTACTGGCGAGCGCAGTGCCAAAACCTGATTGATGTTGGTTTTTTGGTTTTTCTGAATAGAATCGCCCAGTACATGTAAACGACCTAAGTCGTCTGTCGCCCAAAGGGCTGCGCTTTCCTCACCTAAGTTTTTGGCAATGGGAAGCCGTGACATAGGGCGAATATTGCTTAATGCCTCAATCACTTCCAAGTTATCAGCTGAATTCACATCGGCATAGGCGGAACCTTTTTTACCATCAACGGTAGGATACTCAACGCCAAATAAATAGATGTCTGTCGGTAAATATTTAAAATCATTATTCATCGTTATCTACCTCCAGAAAACGCCCACCGTTAGCATCGGCATTATAAAGAACTGGGGTTTTAGCTACTCTTCCAGAATGAATCACCTTCCATGACTGTCGACCTTTTCCAGTCAACTCATAGCGATAATCAGATCCATAGCGTTTTATGGTTATTATTGCTGCTCCTGCCTGGGTTTCTCGGCCATCATTACTAATGTTAACCACCTTATCGTAAGCTTTCTTTTCCTCTCCTTCGTCAGAGAACGCAAGCCACGTTTTTTCCTCAACATTGATCAAAACTTTACGGTATGAGTTTACCGCCCATACGTACTTACCATTAGGACTGATAGCCGTTTGAACATAGACACGCTCCTTAATCGTTTTTTCTGGTTTAAATTCGTCCTCGGGGAAGATTTTATAAAGCATTTTTAAAGTCTTGGCATCAAACACAACCACACCCAAATCGCCGACGTAAATGAGCTTACCGTCAACAATGACAGTAGATTCTGAAATATCGACATCTACCTCCTCCTTGGTTCCCGTAGCTAATGTGTATTTAAAACGCTTAAAACCATCTGAGAAATAGATGTAACTAGAGTCGTCCGCCCAGACCAAATATGGCTTAGTCCGCGCGCTCCCTAGCTGAATAGTCTGTTGCGTTTTTAAGTCAAAAATGGCTTTAATCAGAGGCTCTCCATAACTGTATGCATAAGCCACATAACGATTGTTAGGTGAACGACTCATCGTAAAATTCTGTGGTGACGCGGTGCTTGGCATATCATCCGTGACTAAGCGTAAATCTGTTCCATCAATTTTCATGCTCCAGATTTTATAGCCATTTTCATAATCGTTTACGAGAGGATCTCGAGAGCTGACATTATTCCACCAAAACTGAATTCGAGGTTTGTCATAAGAGCTCACGTCAGACAAATCTTCACGGGGCCACTCTTTTGCTCTGCGAACGGCATAACCTGGTTTGACAGGAAGTGTACCTGGGTATTCAGGCTTAGATAGATCTTCAGAGTAGACAATAAAGTTGTGCTCACTTTGCCATTGGCAGCGTGGTCCTGTCACATCTTTGCGTTCGAATGACGTTGTTTCACCAACATTGTAACAAGCCTTTTGAGCGGGTTCTTTTTCTACGGATTGTGTTGTTGCAGTATTCGAAGTTTGATTACTTTCTTCACCACAGCCTGTTAATAACATAACTGTCGAAAGAAGCGTGATACTTAACGTTGTTCGTTTCATTTTATAATAGTTCCGTGAGTTCAATGTCTTGATAAATTACTGACATTAAGACCGTTTTACCTGAGTTATGAGATCGGCAATGACGAGTTAGATTGACCCTTTTAACTTCTGGTAACCAACCACTAAACACGACTTCTTTGCAATACTGATCCACAAACTCAGCCTCGCGCAAAAAAATCTTTTGGCTCCATGTTTCATCAACACACGTCAGTTGGAAATAATCATCCGGTTGATCGCATTGGGGGTTACTTTTATAAGTAATTACGATGCCTTCGCTTGAGGAGTTAACAACAGCGGCGGCAACACCCTGCTCTTTTTGACTGACAATATTGTAATCTGATTTGCTTGGCACTTGAGTATCGAGATTCGGCAGCGAAATCACAGGTTCGGAGCTCGCATCAAAGTTGTGAGCAGAAGAATAATCACTCAGATCTACTTTAACCGCTTTTTCATTATTCCCGCTCTTTAATTCATTGAGTTGCTGAGTATTGAGTTGAGTCCGAGAATAATAAAAAGCAACATCACTTTGTACGCTACCGTTTATTTTGTATGGAAGCCAAATATGAGGCAAAGGAACACCAAGTGGCTCTCTCTTTGTTTTACTTCCAGCCTTAAATGGACTCAATTCGGTTTGAAGTAATTCTGTGTATGTTTCGCCTTCGTTAGGCCAATCAGCGACCACTACCTCAACTTCTTCTCCAGTAAGACCAAAAACACGGGCACAAGCGTATTCGTCCAACACACCCTCATAGACTTTTTTACCGTCTTGGTACAGCTGAAACGCTTCCCCTGACAGAAATGCTTCGGAGTCTTCATCATATAAGCTGATATCGACCGATCTTTGAGGCGAGGACTTAGTGCTTTGGTAGAGTGATAGATCGACATCAGAAAAGCGTCCGTCGTTTTGAACTTGGATTTCTCGCCAAACTTCTGATTGCCAAACGACATAAATATAACCGCGATCGATAGATACATACCCTGAATCACTCTTATGAACTGGAACTACCGGCACCAACACGTTATCCCACTCATCCATCTGCGTCTCTTTATCAACGGGTTGCAGGTCACCGGCGAGTT
Source organism: Vibrio jasicida CAIM 1864 = LMG 25398 (assembly GCF_000400365.1). Classification (GTDB taxonomy): domain Bacteria; phylum Pseudomonadota; class Gammaproteobacteria; order Enterobacterales; family Vibrionaceae; genus Vibrio; species Vibrio jasicida. The sequence goes on from NZ_BAOG01000044.1 coordinate 124,898, forward strand.
TAAGCAAGATCGGCTGAGGCTGGTCGGAACAAGGGATTTTGATATAGAGTGTTTTGCCCTCAGATTCGAGATCTTTAAAGGTCGCTAGGCTGCGGTGTTTATTTTCTGTATCGGCCTTGCCCACTGTAACTTTTTCTTTTTGAGCGTCCGTTTTACCCAACATCAAACATGCTGCATTGCTGGACCACTGCCCTGCAAACTCAACAACGATTTTTTGATCTGGGCTCGGCTCAGAAGGTACATGCGTGTAACTACGAACTAGAGCAACATCGTCAGTAACCTGCTTGTAACCCGCTTTAAAAACTTTGCTTTCATTCGAAGCTGATACAGAGTCAACAAGCGATTTAAGTCTAGGGAAGCTTTGTAACTGAGAGTCCGTTAATGGCGACCTACGAGCAAAGGAAGATAATGAGACCCAACTGCCTTTCCCAAGTTCGGCTCTGATCGCTGCTAGCAATCCGCTGGTCGTTTTTTTAGAAGAAAGAGAAATCTTTTGCGCAAACTCTTTAGGGAGGTTTCTAAGGATGTCATCTGAATTTCGCAAACGCGAAAGCTGTCCTATACACTCGTCTGGTGTAAGAACATAAGGTAGCTCGCTGGAGGAAAGCTTCGAGCTAGGTATAAATTTGCAAACTAAATGCATTTGAATTCTCCACAACCAACATCGTAAATATGGTTGCGGTGACATTTAAGCTGATAAGGCTTACAAGTACGATTTGGTGCGCTAATGCTACTAATTTAATTTATAACATTCAATCACATAGAAAAATCAACAAATAAGCTGAGAGCCACCCAAAAGACATATTCGCTAGAAAATAAGTCATTTAAACTACAAACAAAGACAAAATAACTAGATATTTAAATCAAAAAGAAGGATTCAAATAAAAGGATTTTTTTTATTTTTGGGCAGAAGTTAACAGTTTCTATTGGGCAAATGACACCTCTGAGAGAGGCTCTGAAGGAATGACCTTCCTCAGCAACAACTGATAATGAATTGCTACTGAGGAAGTATGAATAAAAAGGTGAGCGCGTGTCACACTCACAAAAAAGCGCAACTACTTTGAAGCAATGCTAGGCTGGTGTCGCTTCATCACAGTCACAAAACGTCAGGTAGTTCACACTACCTAATGCAGAACTCTATACTTGGGGTATAGCATTGCGTGTAACTATATAATATTAAGACATATTCTCAACGTGGCATATTCACCACAGCATCTTTCAAATAACCATCACAATCACACTAACCGCTCCCAAAAACAAAATTGGCATAGGCATTCTAGATGTTTCACCTTGTATAAAGCCCGCTAAGTCATTTGTCGCAATTATTAGAAAAAGCCAATCGTTTGACTTAGATCACTTAATACCAAGTAAAAAGAAAGCGAGCTTAATGCTCGCTTTCTTTTAGGCTGCTTTCTGGGAGGGAAACTCCGCGGAATATCTTTCCCAATAATCTGGAACAACAAGCGCTGTAGTACTAGAGTAATTGAATGTCGTATTCACCTCATCAGCGGTCGCAGAGAGTGAATTGGTACCATTTGCATAAACGGTTATTTCTCCTTCTTTCAAAGTAGACAAATCAAGATCAACGGTCCATGTACCATCGGCTAGCACTGTTGCACTGCCTAGAACCTCCAAGCTATCAGTATCAACCGCTTTGAGTGCTATTGTGTCCCCCGTCTCGAAACGAGTACTGCTACCATTGACGGTTACTGTTGTTAGGCCTGTGACATCGTTTACTGTTTCAAAAGCGATAGTAGGAGTCATCGCTAGCACTTTGCTAGAAGTGAATGCCTCACCGGCATTGCCCGTTGCATCACTAAAGCCTTGCAACGTTAACGCCACACTCT
>NZ_BAOG01000043.1 GCF_000400365.1 Vibrio jasicida CAIM 1864 = LMG 25398
CGCTTCCTCACTCTCAGACGCTGCGCTTATTCGAGCTGCGGCGAGCGGTTTCTTTAGCGGGTGTTTCTTTCATTGAGATAGTCAACGAACCTAGACAGTAAGGAACGTGCAACATCGTAAATAATAATGACAATAAAAAAATCTAGCCACATAGTCGAATAAATAAAATCAACAACCTGTATAAATTCCTCTTGAGTAACATATTCCATCAAACTGACTCCTCTTGTTGACCAAACCCCATTGGGGATAACTGAATATTATCAGGCTCACTAACTGGAATATTTGTTGGTGAACACGTGACAAAAAAATAAGAATCTCCATTAGAAAGTTTAACT
>NZ_BAOG01000042.1 GCF_000400365.1 Vibrio jasicida CAIM 1864 = LMG 25398
AATTGGCAGAGCAGCGGATTCCAAATCCGCGTGTTGGGAGTTCGAATCTCTCCACCCCTGCCATATTTAAGGCTCTAGCAGAAATGCTAGAGCCTTTTTCGTTTTATCACTTTTCTGCTTCTGCTTCTCCCTCAAATTGTCAGTCATACTTATGTCTCGCGGTATGTGTGCTATTTTGTAGTGCATAGCTAGTGCTCAACGTGATTAGAAGGTGACTTCCTGTTATCATCGGCGCTGAATTCTAATAATTAGGAAGCAAGTCTATGCCACATCTTCGATTTCGCGCAGTAGAGCCTCAAACTGTTCAAGCTTTATCAAAGCCTCTTACTGACGAATTACAGCCATTAATGGAATGTCCTCGTGAAGACTTCACGTTTGAATACATCTACAGTACTTTCTTCAGTGAAGGTGAAGTAAGCAGTGCATATCCTTTTGTTGAAGTTCTGTGGTTTGACCGTGGGCAAGAGACTCAGAATAAAGTGGCTAAAGCGATTACTGAGCAAGTTCGTGGTATTGCCGGTGAAGATATCGATGTTGCGGTAATTTTCTCTGCACTCTCTCCTAAAGGCTACTATGATAATGGTGACCACTATTAAGGAATGAGCGTGATGAAGCTGAGTCTTTCTTTTTGTTTAAGTTTTCTATTCTCAGCTTCTCTTTCTGCTACTCCGTGGGAGCAGGTCTCTGGTCCCACAAATAACACATCCTCTTCTATCGGCAGTTATGCGAATGGCTGTTTAGATGGTGCTTCTCCTCTCCCGCTTGATGGTATTGGTTATCAGGTTTTACGCAGTAAAACGAAGCGTTACTATGGGCATCCTCATACAATAAGCTTTGTTGAAGAGTTAGCGAAAAAAAACAGTAAAGATCTCAACACAACGTTACTTATTGGGGACTTATCCCTAGCTCGTGGTGGACGTTTTTCTTCTGGCCACTCTAGTCATCAAACTGGCCTAGATATTGATATTTGGCTGCGATTGGCCGATGAACCGCTTTCTTATAATGAGCTTCAACTTCCGAAACCCATGAGTGTCGTAGATCTTAAAAAATACAAGATTCTAGAACACCGTTGGGAAGATAGGCACTTTGAACTGATTCGAAGTGCCGCGAAGAGTCAAGATGTTGCTCGTATCTTTGTTCATCCAGTGATTAAAGAGCAGTTATGTAAGCAAGAAGGTGAGAAAGACCGAAATTGGTTACGTAAGGTTCGGCCTTGGTGGGGGCATCATTACCACTTCCACGTGAGATTAACTTGCCCTGAGTCGAGCTCTAATTGTGTTAACCAAGCGCCACCACCTGCAGGAGATGGCTGTGGAGCAGAGTTAGCAAGTTGGAAGCCGAAAGCAACGCCTCCACCTGTGACCAAAAAAACTAAGGTAACGCCTAAACCGAAGAAGAAAAAGATACTGCCAACACAATGCCAGCCGCTCATTACGCAGAAATAAGTGGTGAGTCCTACCAACGAAATACCAAATATGCTTTCTCTGGATCTCTATTATGAAACTGGAGAAAGATCATACTTTTGTCTACAGTGAATAATACCAGTACAAAAACTGACCTTTAGGTTTTTGTGGCATATTATAGAAATCTTATATAAACAAAGAGTTGCATTATTTTTAAATGTTGTGGCAACTCATATTAAGAAAGATCTTTTCGTCGCGATTCTCTGATTTCTTAGCAATATGTCTGTTGGTTGGTGAAAGACAAACGACAACGCAGACAAGTGTATTGAGGTGGGTAAGGAGGCTTTCCCATCGAGAGTTAATCAAGGATAAAACCATGACTATGATTTGTGCAAAAGAGTTTGCAGAGTGGTTAAGACACAGATTTAGCAGTGATACTAAAGGAGTCTTTTTGACTCGAGAGGATGTTAATCACCTGACTGGGCGCCAACGCCTTGACCCAGGTTTTGTTAATGACGTGCATTACGAGCTGATGCAATATGGAATGGCTTTCGTTACTGATACAAGTAGGGAGAACTTTTATCTGATCCCTGTCTCGCAAGCTGAAAATTGGCGTGAGAGGTTAGAGTATCACTTCGAGAAAGAGCTGTTTTGTAATATCTATCCTATCGAAAAATCGGGTTAAAAAAAGGTTCAACTTTGTCGGCAAAGTTGAACCTCTTTCGATTACGCTAACCCTTGAATAATTACAAACTTCTCTAGCAATTGCTCTTCAGTTTCGACATGATTCGGGTCGGTGATAATGCATTTCGTAATAGGACACACTGACTGGCATGTTGGCTTTTCGTAGTGACCTTTACACTCTGTACATAGAGCAGGGTCAATCTCGAAAATACTGTCACCCATAGTAATTGCACCGTTAGGGCATTCTGGGTCACACATGTCGCAGTTGATGCACTTATCGGTAATAAGTAGTGCCATGATTACTTACCAGTTGGGTTACGGGTATCCTGACCTGCATTTAAGTTACGCATCAACAGGCCGTATTCCAGATCCATATCCTCTGGTACAGGGATAAATACAAAGTGGCCGTTACCTTTTGCGTCTTCAATTGATTCTGACTTACGGTTTTCCATCGCTTCTAGCGTAAAGATTACGTTACCTTTTGGCGTCATTAGCTCTAGGCTGTCACCAACGATGAACTTATTCTTAACTTCTACTTCTACCATGTCACCACGGCGCTTACCTGTGAACTCACCAACGAATTGCTGAGCGTCTGATACAGAGTAGCCGTAGTCATAGTTTTGGTAGCTGTCGTGAGTGTGACGACGTAGGAAGCCTTCTGTGTAACCACGGTGAGCTAGGCTCTCCAATGTGCCCATTAGGCTTTCATCGAATGGCTTGCCAGCGACCGCATCATCGATTGCTTTACGGTAAACCTGTGCAGTACGAGCACAGTAGTAGAACGACTTAGTACGGCCTTCGATCTTCAATGAATGAACACCCATTTTAGTTAGGCGCTCAACGTGTTGGATTGCGCGAAGATCTTTCGAGTTCATGATGTAAGTACCATGCTCGTCTTCGAACGCTGCCATTTTTTCTTCAGGGCGATGCGCTTCAGAAAGCAGAACGACTTCATCGGTTGGTTTGCCGCGACCGATGGTTGTCTCAGGACGCTCGTCAGCGACTTCGATTGCTTGCGCTTCCGTTGGGTCAAACTTCTCTACGATGTCGCCAGTGTCGTTTTCTTTGCCTTCTTCTACTTTGTATTCCCAACGGCATGCGTTAGTGCAAGTACCTTGGTTAGGGTCACGTTTGTTGATGTAACCAGACAGTAGGCAGCGACCAGAGTAGGCCATGCATAGAGCACCGTGAACGAAAACTTCTAGTTCAGTTTCAGGACAGTGCTCGCGAATTTCTTCGATTTCTTCTAGAGAAAGCTCACGAGAAACAATCACACGCTCAACACCGTTAGCAGCCCAGAACTTCACAGTTGCCCAGTTTACTGCGTTCGCCTGTACAGACAGGTGAATTGGCATTTCTGGGAACGCTTCGCGAACCATCATGATAAGACCTGGATCAGACATGATAAGTGCGTCTGGGCCCATTTCTACCACTGGCTTAAGGTCACGGATGAAAGTTTTAAGCTTAGAGTTGTGCGGTTGGATGTTACATACCACGTAAAGCTTTTTGCCTAGGGCATGCGCTTCGTTGATACCGATTTGTAGGTTTTCGTGGTTGAACTCGTTGTTACGTACGCGAAGGCTGTAGCGAGGTTGGCCAGCGTATACTGCATCTGCGCCGTAGGCGAATGCGTAACGCATGTTTTTAAGGCTACCAGCTGGAGACAGTAGCTCTGGTACGAATGCTTTCTCTGTTGTCATTGCTCAATTCTCTTAGTATCTGATCACAAGTCAGGCCAATTCCACCTCATGGAAATGGGGCGCAAATTTTACGTCAAAATGTGACCTGTGACTAGGAGAATTATGGTTTAGATAAACAAACGCCCTCAAAAAAAGTGAGGGCGTTATGATTAATCTTTGTACGAAATTAAGCGTTAGGGTTTGGTAGACCGCCCAATGCTTCGTATAGATTTGGTAGGAAAGCGCTGAACTCGCCACACATCAGAGAGAAGTCTGCGTCGAAGCGAGCGGCTTGATCTTCGCGTGGGATGTCATCGTTTTGATCTTTTAGTTCATCAGAGAACTTCAGACGTTTGATGCCAGAATCTTCTGCCATGATGAATTCGATACGATCTTGCCAGTTCAGTGCTAGCTTAGTCACCACCTTATCCGCTGCGATGTGGTTGCGGATTTCATCAGTTGTCAGTTCTTGCTTCTTACAACGAATCACACCGCCTTCTTCTAGCACAGACTTAAGCTCAGCTTCGTCCATCATAGAAATGCCTTGTGGCGTGTCGCCAGTTTTCACCCATTCAGTCAAGGTCGTTTCAATCGCGACTTCAGGGATTGCAGGCACAACAGGTAGGCTACCCATTGTTTTACGTAATAGTGCCAATACATCTTCTGCTTTTTTATAGCTGCTTGCATCAACAAGGATGAAGCCTTCTTTTGGCATGATAAGCACGTGAGTATGGCTACTGCGGCTAAATGCGCGTGGTAGTAGATCCATCACGATGTCATCTTTGAGGTTGTCCTTCTCTTTCTTCTTGAGTGGGCGACCTTCTTGCGCTTCCATTGCTTCAACTTTGGCATTCAATGAATCTTTGATCACTGATGCAGGAAGCATTTTCTCTTCTTTCTTAGCGCAAACAAGAATGCGGTTTTCAGAAACGTGCGTCATCATGTCGCCGTGTCTGCCCATTGCACTAACCCAACCAAATTTTTGTTTATCTTGGCTACCACAAGGGGTAAATCGGAACTCTGAAAGTTGAGTTTCTAGTTGATCGGCGTTGAAGCTAACCTCACGGTTAACACGGTATACCAGACAGTTTTTAAACCACATAAATCTTCTCTAGGCTTGATGACAAGGGACTAATCATAGGGAATTTTCCGACTGATGTCCTAATAGAATTGAAAAAGATCATGATGAATCTCAAAAGAAACTTATATGAAAATTTGTTTTCAAAGGTCACAAAAGTGTCATAATTGATGGTAATAATGCTTATGCATAGAGGGGCGCTTGGTCTCTTAAATTCATTAGCTTAACTAACATAAGGTTACTCAATTATGTCTAGAAGGATTCTGGTTGTTGAAGACGAAGCTCCAATTCGCGAAATGTTGTGCTTTGTGCTTGAACAGAAAGGTTATCAAGCAGTAGAAGCAGAAGATTATGATACTGCGGTAACTAAACTGGCTGAACCCTTCCCAGATTTAGTGCTACTAGATTGGATGTTACCTGGTGGTAGTGGCATCAACTTCATCAAACACATGAAGCGTGAAGAGTTAACGCGCAATATTCCTGTCGTAATGCTAACAGCTCGCGGTGAGGAAGAAGACAAGGTTCGTGGCCTTGAAGTTGGTGCAGACGATTACATCACTAAGCCTTTTTCACCAAAAGAGTTAGTGGCTCGCCTTAAAGCGGTTATTCGCCGAGTAACGCCAACAGCGCTTGAAGATGTGATTGATGTACAAGGTCTGAAGTTGGACCCTGTTTCTCACCGCGTGACCGCAAATAATGAAGCGGTTGATATGGGACCAACAGAGTTCAAGATGCTGCACTTCTTTATGACGCACCAAGAGCGCGTTTACAGTCGTGAACAACTGCTAAACAACGTTTGGGGCACCAACGTGTATGTTGAAGACCGTACCGTTGACGTACACATTCGTCGCTTGCGTAAAGCACTTGAAGCGGCAGGTCACGACAAACTCATCCAAACCGTTCGTGGTGCAGGTTACCGTTTCTCGACGAAGGCATAACATCGCTAGCAGCTTATCAATACCATTTCTGGAGTAATGAGTGGTTGAAAGATTAACTTGGAAAAAGCTGGCCTGGGAGCTGGCTTTTTTTTACACCCCTTGGGTGATCATAGGATGGATATTCGGTTATATGCCGTGGTTGCTTCTGGCGGCTACGGCTTTGCAGCTTGTCTGGCATCTGCATAATCAGGTTCGCTTATCGGCTTGGTTATGGGATGAAAAGCGTCTGACCCCACCATCAGGTAGTGGTAACTGGGAATCTTTGTTTAACGGTTTATACCGCTTACAACAACGTCAGCGTCGAAAACGTAAAGAGCTCACCAATTTAATTCGCCGTTTCCGTAATGGTGCTGAATCGCTACCGGATGCGGTAGTGGTTTTTCGTGCTGAAGGCAATATTGTGTGGTGTAACAAGCTTGCTCAGCACCTTTTAGGATTCCACTGGCCAGAAGATTCTGGACAGCCTATTTCTAATCTCATCCGTACTCCTGATTTTATCAAGTACACCAACAAGCAAGATTTCTCTGAGCCGCTAGAAATGCGCTCGCCGCTCAACGTCGAACGTATGTTAGAGCTGCGTATCGTGCCTTACACCGAAGGCGAACATTTGATGGTGGTACGTGATGTGAGCCAGCTTAAACAGCTTGAAGGTATGCGCCGTAACTTTTTCGCTAACGTATCTCATGAACTACGTACCCCTATGACGGTACTGCAAGGCTATTTAGAGATGACGGAAGATCCAGACATGATCGTTGGTCCAATGTGGAGTAAAGCACATGGTGTAATGACCGAGCAGCTAAACCGAATGAACAGTTTGGTGAACCAGTTACTAACGCTGTCTAAGATCGAAGCTGCGCCAATGCATGAGCTAGAAGACGTTGTGAACGTACCAAGTATGTTAGAAGTGCTTGAGAAAGAAGCGGTCAGTTTGAGTGGTGATGATCAGCACCTGTTGACTTTCGATGTTGATTCTAGCTTACGTGTCCTTGGTGATGATGACCAGTTACGCAGTGCTATCTCCAACTTGGTTTACAACGCGGTGAAGTACACCCCTCCAGGTGCTCACGTTAATGTCCGTTGGTATCAAACCGCACAAGGTGCTTGTCTAGAGGTTGAAGACAGCGGTGATGGTATTGAGCCACAACACTTACATCGATTGACCGAACGTTTCTATCGCGTGGATAAAGCACGCTCTCGTGATACGGGGGGCAGTGGTCTCGGTTTGGCCATCGTGAAGCACGCATTGAGCCACCATGACTCTCACCTCGAAATCTACAGTGAAGTTGGTGTCGGCAGTAAGTTCTCTTTCATCCTACCAAGTCGTTTGGTGGTGAAGTAATGAGTGTCGTATCCAAAGCTATTAAGAAAATCACTCTAGCCATGTTGGTGCTCTCCAGCGTGGCATTTGCACAAGATCAACCGTTGCCGAATTATCAAAAGACGACGGGTATTGCGGGTAACTTATTGTCTGTCGGCTCAGATACGTTAGCAGGCATGACCACGCTTTGGGTAGAAGAGTTTAAATCTATCTACCCGAACATTAATGCTCAGGTTCAGGCGTCTGGTTCATCGACTGCGCCACCGGCGTTAACGGAACAAACGGCGCAATTCGGTCCAATGAGTCGTTCAATGCGTATGCGTGAAATCGAAGCATTTGAGCGTGTACATGGTTACAAGCCAACGGCACTTCGTGTTGCAATTGATGCGATTGGCATCTTCGTTCATCAAGACAACCCAATCAAAGGGCTTAACTTTCATCAGTTGGATGCGATGTTCTCGGCGACATTGCGCTGCGGTGAAAGTGAGTTCATCACCAACTGGCGTGAGTTAGGCATCAAAGCCGAGTGGGCAAAACGTAACTTGCAGCTGTTTGGGCGTAACTCAGTATCGGGTACGTACGGCTATTTTAAAAGTAATGCCTTGTGTGGCGGTGATTTTAAAACTCGTGTGAACGAGCAACCGGGATCTGCATCAGTGGTGCAGTCTGTTGCATCTACGATTAGTGGTGTAGGTTATTCAGGCGTAGGCTATCGCGTGGCGGGTGTTCGTTTAGTCCCAATTGCGAAAACAGGCACAGATTACGTTAGCCCTGTGCGTGAAAATATCATCTCAGGTAAGTACCCACTATCACGTTACCTCTATGTATACGTGAATAAACATCCTGATTACCCGCTAAGCCCAATTGAAGCTGAGTTCATTCGCTTTATGTTCTCTGCCCAAGGGCAAGCGCTGGTTGCGAAAGATGGTTATGTTCCGATTACTGCCGATTTCGCTGCAGAGGAATTAAAAAAGGTCGGTTTATAAGCCGACCTTTTTCTTTATCTCATTGAGTTCGTGGTTAGAAGTTCAATGCCCATCCTGCGCTTTCCCAGCGTTGCTGTTCTTCCTGCAAATCTGCATCGAGCAGCTTGTTGTTCTCCAACCAATCTTCTTCTACGCAGGTAAGTACCCACTTATCTTCTTGTATCGATAGTGTCAGCTCAGGCAGCGGATCATCATTGCGTTGACCGTTGACCACAATGGCTAGACGCAGAACCTTAATTAAGTTGATGATGTCACTCTCTTTGTAGAGATTGAACTCTGGGAACTCATTCAACTTAAGGGATTTACGTTGGAAGCGAGCTAAAGTCGCCAATACCAATTGCTGCTCGCGGTTAAAGCCGGGTAAGTTGGAGTGCAGCAGAATGTAGAATGAGTGACGATGAAAACCGCGCAGACTGATGCTCAAGCCGACTTCATGCAGCAAAGCAGCCCATTCTAGTAAATCAAACAGCTCACTCTTCTTCTTGATATCAAGTTCAGAACGAACATTGCACAGCATCTCTCTTGCATGACCTTTTACGCGCGCTGCGTGTTCGATATCAACGCGATGTTGTTTTGCTAGATTTTCTGTGGTGCGCATACGAATATCAGAACGGGCGAAGCGTTCTTCCATCTCGTAAAGCAGACCTTCACGTAATGCGCCATCCGAGAAGAACATCTGGTTGATTTTTAGTGATTGGAAGATGGCAGACAAAATGGCTACACCAGCGGCAAAGACTGGCTTGCGTTCATCGGTCAGACCAACAAGCTCGATATCATCAATGGACTCAAATTCGCACAATGTGTCGATGAGCTTACCCAAACGCTTGTTGGTGATCAGCCCATCTTCATGACCCAATCCAATCAAGACTTCGCGAATCGCTTTAATAGTACCTGAAGAGCCGAGGGCAATATCCCAGCCTTTCTTGCGGTATTTTGCAGCAATGGACTCCATGCGTTGCTCTGCGGCGAGAATCGCTTTGCTGAAGTTCTTCCGCGACAGTTTGCCGTTATTGAAGAACTGCTCGGTAAAGCTTACACAACCCATTTGTTTGCTGTTCAGAAGCTCTGGGTCAAACTCTTGACCAATGATCATCTCAGTACTGCCGCCACCGATGTCGACGACCAGTTTGGAGTTAGATTCCGCTTGAGTATGTGCGACGCCGAGATAGATGAGGCGAGCTTCTTCTTCGCCCGGAATAATTTCAATTGGAAAAGGCAGCACCTCTTTGGCTCGTTGGATAAAGAGATGGGCGTTGTTAGCACGCCTTAAAGTGTGAGTGGCTGCAATTCTTACGTTTGAAGCTTCAAAGCCTTGCAAGCGTTCGGCGAACATCGCGAGGCACTCAAGACCTCGTTCCATTGCTGCATGGCTAAGATTGAGCTCTGAATCGAGTCCGGCAGCTAACCGTACGCGTTGTTTATGGCGACTGACAAGTTGAAGATCACTACCGACAACTTTCGCTACCACCATATGGAAACTGTTTGACCCGAGGTCAATTGCAGCGATATGGCGTACATCTTGTTCAAGTATTTGAGGCATCGGTTTTTTGTTTTCTTATTTGCTTCTCTATATTTTTAAGATAGTCGTAGATGGCAACTTGTGAGCGAACTTTTTTACGATTACCTCGCGGTACGTAGCTGTTACTCATCTCTTTATCTATCAGGCGAGCTTTTACTGTATCGGTAAAGTGAATGTTAGTTATATCAATAATCCTCTGTTTCAAACGTGGATCACGGACGGGGGCTGCAACTTCAATTCGATGATCGATATTTCGAGTCATCCAGTCCGCTGAGGAGATGTACACCTGTGGTTCGCCGTCATTGTGAGTAATTACAACGCGAGGATGCTCTAGGAAGCGATCGACGATACTGATGATCTGAATGTTCTCGCTCACCCCTTCAATGCCTGGGACCAATGAGCACATACCACGAATGATCATCTTGATTTTTACTCCAGCATTACTCGCGCCGTAGAGTTTATTGACGATGCCTTTATCGACGAGGTTATTGACCTTGATGGTCAGTGCTGCTTTTTTTCCTGATTTGACATTGGCAATTTCGTTGTCAATTAAGCGATATAATTGTGTTCGTGAGTTTCGTGGAGAGACAATCAAATGATTGAACTTCACCGGGCGGTATGGATTTTCGATATAGCCAAATACATTTCGTACCTCATCGGTGAGTTCTTGATCGGCGGTCAGCAAGGTAAGGTCCGTGTACACTTGTGCTGTTTTCTCGTGAAAGTTCCCAGTACCAATGTGAGCGTAGCGAACAATCTCTCCGTCTTCACGACGGCTTATTAGCAGTAACTTGGAGTGAATCTTAAGACCAGGGGCGCCGAAGACGACATGTACACCAGCCTCCGTTAGTATTTTGGACCACTCAATATTCGCTTCTTCATCGAAGCGAGCTTGCAGCTCCACAACAACGGTGACTCCCTTGCCATTATGTACAGCATCGATCAACGAGTTCATCAAACGCGAGTCTTTGGCGACGCGGTAGATGTTGATCTTGATGCTTAGGACTTTAGGATCGAACGAGGCTTGTCGAACCAATTCCGAAATATGATCAAAGGTATGATAAGGGTAGTGCAGCAGTATATCGTTGGCTTTGATGGCTTCAAAACTGTTTGCATAGCCCTCAAAGTCTGCACACTTCATTGGCGGCATCGGTTTGTTTTCTAAATAATCTCGGCCAACATTAGGAAAACCAATAAAGTCTTTGAAATTATGATAGCGCCCACCAGGGATGAGGTTGTCGTAATTAGAAATCTGTAGTTTTTTGCATAAAAAATCGAGCATCTTTTGCGGCATATCTCGCTCATATACAAAGCGTACAGGTAAGGCGGTAAGACGTTGATTCACCCCTTCAGACATTTGTTCAAGCAGGCTAAACTCAACCTCGTAACGCAAGTCGTACTCAGCATCACGGGTCATTTTCATCGCATAGCCGTTAAGAGCATCGTATTCGAAAAAGCCTTTAAAAAGTTCATCAAGGCAATAGCGAATAATATTGTCGAGTAAAATGATCGTTTTACGTCGCTTGCCTTTTTTTTCAGGCAACATAACAAAGCGAGGTAAGTGATCGGTTGGGATCTCAATTAAAGCGTATTGGGATTGATCGCCTTTTTGCAGATCGACCGTAATGTAAGCGTATTCGTCTTTAAGAAACTGCAGAACATCAATATCTTCTTTAATAAGAAGAGGGGTAATGTGCGGCATGACTTCTTTACGAAAATACTTGGTTACCCAACGTTTTTGTGTGTCATCTAATTGGTGCTCATTAACTAAAAAAATCCGACGTCGTGCCATTTCACGTATTAATTCACTGTATAATTCATCGAATTGTTCGTTTAGCTTCAACGCTTTGGTTTGCATCTTTGTTAACAAGTGCTTAGAGTTGTCGCTTCCACCGCGTTCTTGGCTGATCAAGATCCGACGTTTTACATCCGCAAAGCGTACTTTATAGAATTCATCTAAGTTATTGGAAAATATCCCGAGAAATCGAATTCGTTCAATGAGAGGGACGGTTTTGTCGGCAGCTTCTTGTAGTACTCGTTCGTTGAAAGATAACCAACTAAGTTCTTTTTCTATATAGAGTTTTTCTGCGCTCATAACCTTACCTAGCCTAAAAAAGAGTGAATCCGCACTCATCGAGGGATAAAAGAGGAGTGTGAACATTATGAGTTTTTCATTACAGATTTATTTCATACTACGGCATGCATAAGAGTTGTATTCTTTTCAGTCGTTTAATGTGATCTGTAATATAATTGTCATCTTAACGACATATTCTAGTACTAAGTCAAAAAGGGTAGAGAGATCAATGGCACAAGCCGAGTTTTCATTGCAGGAAAAAGATAAGAAGCGATTGATCAAAGATCGTTTAGTTCGATTTGCAGTGACATCCGGTGGTGTAGGCGTGTTAGCCGCCCTTGTTTTGATCTTTGTTTACCTTGCAATGGTGATCATCCCTCTGTTTTCTGATGCAGAGATCGAAACCAATTATGCCTCTAGAGCAACCCAAAGTGGGAAACCTCTCGCAATTTCAGTCGATGACTATTCTCAAATTGGACTAGTGTTAACCCAGTCGGGGGAGGTTCGTTTCTTATCGCTGGATCACCCGAGTAAGCCAGCTTTATACACACAGCAAATGGCTCGCAACCCTGTTGCGTTTGCTCAATCTGCCCCTGGTTTAGGTTGGTATGGATTAGTTGATGAAAATGGTTTCGCTCACCTTTTTAAGCCAGAATTTAATGCGACACTAAGAGAAAATACCCGTCCACCGGAGGTCATTCCTTTTCATTCTGGCATGGATATGCAGCTAACAAGTGCCAGCGATCCGGTAACACAGTTTGTTTTTAGTGCTTCGACCCAAACCCCAACGTTAGTATGGCAGACTCAGACAGGAGTGCTTAAAGCTCGCTGGCAAGAGCCACAGCTATTAGACGCACCACCGATCACCATTGATTACACTTTTTCATCAGGTTTTGATTCGCCCGATCAAATGTTACTAACACCTGACGGAAAGAACTTGTACCTGCGTAATGGCTCCGAGCTGATTGTGTTAGTGAAAGGAGAAGGTAAGTTCTCTGTGCGTGAGGTCATCGATCTTACTCAAGGTGATACTAAACATTCGGTGAGAACTATTGACTTATTAGCTGGCGCTTATTCCATCTTGGTTACTCATAACGATGGTCACGTTTCTCAATGGTTTGATACCCTACAAGGTGATCAACGCACCTTGACGCACATTCGTGAATTCAAGTTGGCATCGGAGCTTAAGTACTTGTTGCCGGATTCCCACCGTAAAGGTTTTTACAGCTTCTACACAAACGGAACGTTGCAGAGCCATTACACCACCAGCGAGAAACTGGTGCTGTTTAAGCGTGCATACAAGCAGGCACCTGTGATGGCGGGAATGTCGAATAACGAGCGTTATCTAATTACTTGGCAAAATGACGAGTTAAATGTGGCGTTCGTTGATAACCCATACCCAGAAGTATCGTTGTCATCTTTATGGCAAAAAGTGTGGTATGAAGGTTACCCTGAGCCAGAGTTTGTATGGCAATCGACCTCGGCCAGTGATGATTTCGAAGCGAAATTCAGCTTGGTTCCTATTGCGTTTGGGACCATTAAAGCGGCGATGTTCGCGATGTTATTCTCGGTACCTTTGGCGGTACTAGGAGCGATTTATACGGCTTATTTTATGTCGCCTCGAATGCGTCGTGTGGTAAAGCCTTCAATTGAGTTAATGGAAGCTTTGCCGACGGTTATCATTGGTTTCCTTGCCGGGCTTTGGTTCGCTCCGATTGTGGAAGACCACCTGATTACCGTTGTGGTGATGCTGTTTGTTTTGCCTCTGAGCACCATGGTGATGGGCGGACTATGGGCGCTGATCCCACAACCAATACGTAACCGCCTGCCAAACGGATGGCATGCTTTGGTGTTAATGCCTTTGATTTTGCTGTTGATTGGTTTAGGTGTGTGGGTATCGCCAATGCTTGAGCAAGCCTTCTTTGGTGGTGACATGCGTTTGTTCCTGACTGATCATGGTATTGGCTTTGACCAACGTAACGCGCTGGTGGTTGGCTTAGCGATGGGCTTTGCGGTTATCCCTACGATTTTCACCATTGCAGAAGATGCAATTTTCTCAGTGCCGAAGCACCTATCGGATGGCTCATTAGCTCTGGGAGCCACGCCATGGCAAACCTTGATTTATGTCGTCCTGCTGACAGCCAGTCCGGGGATTTTCTCGGCAATCATGATGGGGCTTGGTCGCGCTGTGGGGGAGACCATGATTGTGTTAATGGCGACGGGCAATACACCATTAATGGATTGGAACGTGCTAGAAGGCTTACGTAGCTTGTCGGCAACCATTGCGGTTGAATTGCCAGAGTCGGAAGTGGGCAGTTCTCACTACCGATTATTGTTCCTATCAGCATTAATTTTGTTTGTCTTCACCTTTGCGGTGAATGCATTGGCGGAATGGGTTCGTCAAAGGCTGAGAGATAAATATCGTGCGTTGTAATCAGTTAATGAAAGAGCGAGTAATAGCGTGTTAAATTGGATTCGTTCTGGCGCACCTTGGATATGGTTAACTGGGGGAGCGGTAAGCATCAGCTTGCTTTCTGTCCTTGGTTTATTGCTGTTGATTGGTTGGAAGGGACTCACATACTTCTGGCCCGCGCCACTTTATCAATGGAATGTTGCTGCGCTGACTCCTGTGCAGGGCGAAGTGTTGCATGAAAACTCGACTCTTGTTGGTCAAGTTTACGAGCGCAGTTTTGTACCAAGAAGTTACCTACCAGAAGATGCGGCGAATAAACTCGAGGATGATGAAGAATTCGCGACGCGCTTAAACATCAAAATTGCTAACCGTGAATTGTATCCATCAGATTTTATTTCTGTGCTGAAAATACAGTTGGATGATCCGACGACGCCGAGTGAATGGGCAGTGATCGAACGCAGCAGTGGTGGCTACTTCTTCGGTAAATTTGTAGCCTTCCAAGACGGGGAAAAACGCTACGAAAACAACATCCAAACGCTTTTGGATCAGAAGCTCGATGATGCAGAAACCTTACATCATGAAATTGATATGTTGGTGGATGATCAAGTAAAAGACTTGGGGTGGCAGTTAGAGCAGCTTCGCTTAGATAAACGCAAGCACGAGCTCAACGACACCATCACGGACGAGTTTTTGGTGAACAATAGCCAACGAAAAGCCGAAATTGAAGCGGAACTCGCGAAGCTAGATACTCAGCTTGATGGGTTACGTTTAGGCTTCTCTGATTATTCTCTCATTGTCGAAGACATGACTGGAACTCAGGTTGCGATTCCGTTAGAAGATATTTTGGACTACTGGTATCCAAACCAAATGTCATTACCTGAGAAGGTTGCCCATTGGGGGAAACAGGTTTGGAAGTTTTTATCCGAAGACCCTCGCGAATCGAACTCTGAAGGTGGTGTTTTTCCGGCAATTTTCGGGACGGTTTTCTTGGTTATCATCATGTCTATCATCGTGATGCCATTGGGCGTAGTTGCGGCGATTTACTTACATGAGTATGCCAAGAACAATGCTCTTACTCGCGTGATTCGTATTGCAGTTATTAATCTTGCTGGTGTTCCTTCGATCGTTTACGGCGTGTTTGGTTTAGGCTTTTTTGTTTACACTATTGGCGCCTCTATCGATAACCTGTTTTACGCCGAGCGATTACCCGCTCCAACCTTTGGCACGCCTGGCTTATTGTGGTCAGCACTGACTCTGGCTGTCTTGACGTTACCGGTGGTGATTGTCACCACGGAAGAAGGCTTAACCCGTATTCCTAGCTCTGTTCGTCATGGATCGTTGGCGTTGGGCGCAACGCAGTTCGAAACGTTGTGGCGTGTGGTATTGCCTATGGCAACCCCTGCGATCATTACAGGTTTAATTCTCGCAATTGCCCGAGCTGCGGGGGAAGTGGCACCATTGATGCTGGTGGGCGTTGTGAAGTTAGCTTCTAGCTTGCCAGTGGATGGGCAATTCCCTTATGTGCACTTGGACAGAAAGTTTATGCACCTAGGCTTCCACATTTACGATGTTGGCTTCCAGACTTCGAATATCGAAGCTGCGCGTCCGCTGGTTTACGCGACTTCTTTCTTACTCGTGACGGTTATTGTCGGACTAAACTTAACAGCAATCAGCATTCGTAATAATCTGCGAGAGAAATACAGAACTTTAGGACAAGATTAAGCATGTTTAACTTTGATAATACATTGGGTTACGAGCCACCATTGGATGTGCATAACCTGACGGATGAACAAACGGCTATCTCGATTGAGAACCTTAATCTTTTCTATGGTCAGGCTCAGGCGCTACATGATATCTCCATGCGCATTCCGAAAGGGCGCGTAACGGCGTTCATCGGTCCGTCAGGTTGTGGTAAATCCACACTGCTGCGCTGTATCAACCGAATGAACGACTTAGTTGAAGGTTGTAAAGTGACGGGTAAAGTACGTCTGCATGGTAAGAACGTCTACAACCCAAGTGTGGATGTCGCCACGCTGCGTCGCCGAGTTGGCATGGTGTTCCAGCGCCCAAACCCATTCCCTAAGTCGATTTACGAAAACGTGGTTTATGGCCTTCGTCTGCAAGGTGTGAAGAACAGTCGCATGTTGGATGATGCGGTCGAGCGTTCACTACGCTCTGCGGCATTATGGGACGAAGTAAAAGACCGTCTGCATGAAAACGCATTTGGACTTTCTGGCGGCCAACAACAGCGTTTGGTGATTGCTCGTGCCGTCGCTATCGAACCTGAAGTTCTATTATTGGATGAACCGACATCGGCATTGGACCCAATATCAACTTTAACTATTGAAGAGCTTATCAATGAGCTCAAGACTCAATATACTGTAGTTATCGTTACCCATAACATGCAACAAGCGGCGCGTGTCAGTGATCACACTGCATTTATCCATATGGGTAAGTTGATTGAATACTCGGATGCGGATTCGATCTTCACTTCTCCAATGAAGAAACAAACCGAAGATTACATCACCGGTCGTTACGGTTAAGTTACGATCTCTTAAGGATTAAAGGAAAGCCATGCACTTTGGACGTCACATCTCAGGACAATTTAACGTAGAGCTAGAATCGATTCGTACCCATGTACTTACCATGGGCGGCTTGGTAGAGCAGCAACTCTCGTATGCTATTCAAGCCTTGCATAAGGAAGATATCGAGCTGGCGCGTAAAGTTGTGCGTGATGATCATAAAGTGAACGCGATGGAAGTGTCTATTGATGATGCTTGTACCCGTATCATTGCCAAGCGTCAGCCAACTGCAAAAGACTTACGTTTGATCATGGCGATTATTAAGACCATCACCGATCTTGAACGTATTGGTGATGTTGCGACGCGCATTGCTTATGTCGCAATTGAAAGCCCATCATCGCAAGAACGTCAGTTTCATGTATCGTTAGAGCCACTATGTCGTCAAGCGATCCAGATGCTACACCAAGTGTTAGATGCATTTGCGCGTATGGACGTAGAAGCCGCAGCAGAAGTGCATAAGCTCGATGATAAGTTGGATGCGGAATACGAAGCGGTGATTCGTCAGTTGATGACATACATGATGGAAGACCCGAAAAATATTCCGCATATTCTGCAAGTGATGTGGTCGGCACGTGCCATTGAGCGTGTGGGCGATCGTTGTCAAAACATCTGTGAATACATCATTTATTTCGTGAAAGGCAAAGACGTACGTCACCTTGGTGATCAAAGCATCGATGACGTACTGAAGTAAGTCTTAAAGGCGCAGGCCAAAGCCCAGAGAAAAGTTAATTGCCGTATCAGTAAAGGTGTGGGTTTTATCGTTCATGAAAACGTCTAAATCCGCCCCTGCTCTTACCGACAATAATGGGTTAACTTGATATACGTAAGCACCACCAATACTCAATCCGTTCGCATCTCTTCGTTCATTGCGATACGTTCCATCGTACTGCGCTAATCCTAAGCTCGCTTGAAATCCCATCTGTGGTTGATGACCAAATAAGTGTTGAAAGCCAATACGGTAGGCGTCAATGGTTTCATCATAATTACCGCTCTTATAAGTAATCTGAGAGTAATCAAAATACAGCGCATCAAAGCCCGCAATATCGGTTGCCCCCAGTTGGATACCAGCCCCTCGAAATGAGCCAATCTTAACTTCTGGAGAAACATAAATACCTGAAGCTTGGACGCTAATAGGAGCGAGAATAAGGGCAGCGAGAAAGAATTTGCGTTTCATAGAGTTACCTAAATAAAAGCCTTCCTTGGCTATGGACTTATTGAGTGCAGTTTTTATCTAAAGCTAATTTGGACACCAACGCCGCCAGCAACGTCAGAGGAGGAGTACTTACCCGATGATTCGTAGTGGAATGTACCTGACAGGCTTACTTGATCACTTAGACCATACGCACCACCAATCGCTACTGCTTCTTTACTACCAGAAAAACCCACACCGGCACCGATTGCCAGTTCACCATTGGTTGCATAAGGGCGAGCATTAGTGACAGCGTGTAAGCTTGCTCGGATTCCGTCCATTTGTTCTGCTTGCTGGTTTAAGCGGTAGTTGTATTCTGCAGCCAAGCCTTCTAAGTGGTTTAGACGGTCATCCGTTGGATTATTTTCGATAGGGTTTGATGGCAGCTGTGGCGTTGGGCGATCCGGAACATGAGGAACGCCATTATCTACTTCTGGAAGCGTTGGATGTTCAGGCGCCGCTTCAATTGGTGGTGTTGGCGGTAAATCTGGGCGTGGACGATCTGGTACACCAGGAACACCGTTATCAACTTCTGGTAGAAGAGGTTGCTCTGGCACACCTTGAATTGGGTTGGTTGGAATGCCTGGATTTGGGCGATCTGGGATAACAGCTGCAATTGAGCTGAAAGATGCAAGAAGGGTGTAAGCAGCGGTAAGCTTTACAATTTTTTTAGACATGTCTGAACTCTCAATAAGTAAACGAGGGACAGCATCTTTACTGTAAGCAATCGCTTTTTGTTATTTCCCTTAAAGCAGGGCTATCTTATTGAGAAGTATGATTTATGACTAAGTGGCTATCATTATCTCGGTGATAATCAAATCTTATCAGCCTGTAACTTTAGGCCTTGTTGAATAAGCTCTGTTAACCATTTTACTAAAGGGTTATTCCGGTTTCGGACGTGCATGTGGCAATGTACAGACTTCATTTGTGGTTGACCATCAATCGTGACGTCAACGGCTCTTAATCCCGGAAATTGCTCAACCGGAAGTAAATTGGAGTGAGGTAAATACATGTCGGTGTGTTTGACGACATCAAGTATTGCAGAGACCATTTCTGAGCGAAATCCAATGCTGTGTTCAACGCCCATTTCGGTTAGAAGTTCAGATGCATAGCTAAATTTGTCGTTCCACCCTGGAGA
Source organism: Vibrio jasicida CAIM 1864 = LMG 25398 (assembly GCF_000400365.1). Classification (GTDB taxonomy): domain Bacteria; phylum Pseudomonadota; class Gammaproteobacteria; order Enterobacterales; family Vibrionaceae; genus Vibrio; species Vibrio jasicida. Next base: position 19,002 of record NZ_BAOG01000042.1, read on the forward strand.
AATTAAAGAAGCAATTGGGTAACCGCCAAGATCATGTGGTTCAACATGAGGTTTGGTGATTGGGTGATCTTCGCGGACAAAAATACGCCCTTTCAAATCCAGTAGCTTCGGCGTGTAGATCTCTTTGTTGGTTAGAAGTAATTCGTAGTTTACGCCCATCAGGGTTTCACCCTTTAAGATCTCATCCACAGTACTGTTTGACCAACCGACCAGTTCAAGTTGGGCGTTAGGGGCTAATATTCTAATTTGTTCGAAGAGGAAACCGGGCAAGCAAGTCATTGTAATTGGCGCAAGCGCAATACGTATTTTGTTGTCCACTTCGATAGGATCAAACTGATGGGAACGATTAACTGCGGCAGCTAAACCATCGAGGTGCGGCGTAATATCGTTGGCGAGAGATTCGGCGAAAGGTGTCGGTTCAAGACCTGTTTTTACTTTCACAAACAGTTCGTCATCAAAGTGATGACGCAGTTTTTGTAATGCTTGGCTGATTGCTGGCTGCGAGACCAATAGACGTTGTGACGCTTTACGCATGTTTCGCTCTTGCATCAAAATCATAAAGGTTTTGAGTAAGTTCAGATCAAGGGTATGAAACAAGTTTTTCGCCATGGTGTCTCTCTAGTATTTATCAGGGACAAAGGTTTGATCGTCGATAGGGGCACGAACATAACCTTCTTTACTCAGCTCTGGTAATTCGATAACGGGATGCTCAAGTTCTTCGTACTCGACTTGGCTGAGTAAATGACTGATACAGTTCAGCCGAGCTTTCTTTTTATCATCAGAAGGGACCACCCACCAAGGACAGTTTTTCGTGTCTGTGTAGGCAAACATCTTATCTTTTGCTTCTGAATATTCTGCCCAGCGGTTACGTGATTCCAAATCCATCGGGCTGAACTTCCAACGTTTGATAGGGGTATTGATACGTTCTAAGAAACGCTTTTCTTGCTCTTCATCGGAGACTGAAAACCAGTACTTAATTAAGATGATGCCAGAGCGTTGCAACATGCGCTCGAATTCAGGGCAGGAACGAAGGAATTCCTCATATTGGTCGGGAGTACAAAAGCCCATGACTTTCTCTACACCGGCACGGTTGTACCAACTGCGGTCAAATAACACGATTTCTCCGGCAGCAGGCAGGTGTGCCACATAGCGCTGGAAGTACCATTGTGTTTTTTCTTTTTCTGTTGGGGCGGGAAGGGCTGCGATACGGCAGACTCGAGGGTTGAGTTTTTCAGTGATGCGTTTGATGGTGCCACCTTTACCAGCGGCGTCGCGTCCTTCAAACAGTACCACGACTTTAAGCCCTTTGTGTTTGACCCACTCTTGGAGCTTAACTAATTCAATTTGCAGATGTTCTAGTGCTTCTTCGTATTCCTTTTTCTTCAGTTTCGCCATGTTTCCTCCCGTCCTTAGTTATCAATATGTTAGCACTCAATAACCAAAGACGGGATTTGAAAGCGCTTAATTGAGAGCTGTTACCATGTTCGCGATAGCTTCAGTGTTAGTGACTGGAATCGAAAAGTCATTCACATCGGCAGCGCCCATTTTGCTTTGCTGGGCCATAAAGGTCATGTGACTAGGGCGAGTTGTCTTGCCAGATAAATGCACTTCGGTGACTTTGGCTTGCTCCACGATCTGGCCTACATTGTCTGCATTCACACCGGCGCCCGCCATGATCGCAATGCGTCCCTGCGCTTGCTCAACCAAAGCTCTGAGCACATCGAACCCTTGTGGTGCTGAAGGCGCAAGTCCCGAAGTCAAAATGCGTTCACAGCCTAAGCTGATCACTTCTTCTAACGCTTTTTCAGCATCGCGACACTGGTCAAAGGCACGGTGGAAAGTCACGCCTAAGCCAAGCGCTTGAGCAAATTCACACAGTGCCGTTGCGTACGGCATATGAATGTCGCCGTCTTGAGTGAGCACGCCGAGCACGACACCATTCAAGCCTGCTTGTTTAGCGGCTTCAATATCCCAACGCATCATTTCGATTTCTTCCTCACTGTATAAGAAGTCGCCTTGGCGAGGGCGAATCATCGCGTAAACCGGAATAGTAGAGCATTTAGCGGCTTGCTGCATAAAGCCATAGCTTGGGGTTAAGCCACCCAAAGCAAGTGAAGAGCAGAGCTCGATGCGGGTTGCACCACCGGCAATCGCGTTGTGGAGAGATTCAATGTTATCAATACAGACTTCTAATTGAGTGTTCATGAGGTTGTCCTGAATTATTGTAATTACAGCAAATACTAGCAGGACGAAAGAGGAGAATCTTTATAGAGAGGCAGGGAAATAGAGGTAAACTTTTTGCACGCGGTTTACCTCTTTTGCTTTTCAAAAATACAGATAAAAAGAAAGCCCAGAGCAAAACTCTGGGCTTTTTTAAGACTTTACTTAGACTGATTGGCGTTTGCGGTTTTCCCGCTATAGCTTTTTGCTTTATATATACATCCAACCAACACGCCCATTGAGCTTGGGCGGCAGTGTCTATTACTTGCTTAGGTCGTCTGCGTGCTCAGATAGGAACGCTGCAACACCTTTTGGAGATGCGTCCATACCTGCTTTACCTTCTTCCCATTGTGCAGGACATACTTCGCCGTGCTTCTGGTGGAAGTTAAGAGCATCAACCATGCGTAGCATTTCGTCGATGTTACGACCTAGAGGTAGATCGTTAACTACTTGGTGACGTACAAGACCGTCTTCGTCGATTAGGAAAGAACCACGGAAAGCAACGCCTGCTTCTGGGTGCTCTACATCGTACGCTTTACAGATTTCGTGCTTAACGTCAGCAACTAGAGGGTATTTAACTTGACCGATACCGCCATCTTCGATAGCAGTGTTACGCCATGCGTTATGAGAGAACTGAGAATCGATAGAAACACCGATTACTTCAACACCTTTAGCTTGGAAATCAGCTAGACGGTTGTCGAATGCGATTAGTTCAGATGGGCAAACGAACGTGAAATCTAGTGGGTAGAAGAATACTACTGCTTTCTTACCTTTAGTGAATTCTGCAAAGTTGAAGTTTTCAACGATTTCACCGTTACCTAGAACAGCTGCTGCAGTAAAGTCAGGGGCTTGACGACCTACTAGTACCATTTTTTTGCTCCTAAAAATTTTGTTTGCTCCAAACCTACATTCAGTTATTTAGGTTTGGTCCGTGTTTGTGCGAGACAAACTATAGTACAGATTGTAGTATTGAAAAAAGCGAAATAAATAGATTGAGTTCATCGAAAAAAGCGATAACACCAAAACTATTATCTCGATCACTGGAACAGCAATAGATACAAATAGAATTATGAATAAATGGCCTAGCTTGAAGCAGTTACACTATTTGGTCACTCTGCACGAAACTCGACATTTTAGTGATGCTGCTGAGCGTTGTTTTGTCAGTCAATCCACCTTAAGTAAAGGCATCCAAAACCTTGAAGAGTTGATTGGTTGTCCACTTTACGAAAAGAAAGATAAAAAAAGCCCATTAGTCTTCACTCAAGCTGGTGAAATGGTGGTGCAGCAAGGTCGAGAATTGCTCGCCAAAGGGCAAGATCTTGTTGAACTGGGTCGCTTATGCCAAGGCGATGATATGGAAGGGCAGCTTAAAGTCGGTTGTATTCCGACCATAGCACCTTTCTTATTGTGCGATCTTGTTCAAGAGGTGAACTACCGCTTCCCGCAATTAAATCTTCTATTAAGAGAAGACACCACGACTAACTTGCTGCAAGCGCTTCGCCACGGTGAGTTGGACGTATTGATTCTGGCTCTGCCTGTAGAGATAGAAGGAATGGAAAGTCGTGTAGTCGGTCAAGATCCGTTTCGCATGGTGATCAGCGCCAATCAAGCAGATTCCGTACCTGTACCGATCCGTTATGCAGACTTGCCAGATGAATCCGTCTTCTTATTAGAGAAAGAGCACTGTCTTACAGAGCACGCGGTTTCAGCATGTAAGCTAACGGACAAAGAGAAGATCAACCCATTCACCGCAACCAGTCTTCATACATTGGTGCAAATGGTGGCGAATGGTCTGGGCACCACGTTTATCCCGCAAATGGCGATTGATCATGGTTTGCTACACAACCAGAACTTAGTGGTGATCGACCCTCCAGGTCAGCAAGCATATCGCGATATTGGTTTGGTTTGGCGTCCAAGCTCGTCACGATCAAACACTTTCAATCAATTGGCAGAAGTCGTCTCTGAACTGCTTTAGCGATTAGTATTAGCCTGCTACTCCCGATCTAATATCAAAAGGCGCACTAGAAATAGTGCGCTTTTTAGGATTTTATTCTGTGCGTGAACTTTGACTTGTAAAATTTTACAGATGAACTTTCATGAAGCTTTCATAAAATAGTGAAATTTCACAATGTTAATTTTACACAACTGCCTGCGTAACGCGTTTAAGTCGCGTTTAATTTCCTCTTCCTAGCCCTTGTGAATACAAGGATTTTTCTCCTGCCTCACTATTCATACGCTTGTTTGAATTCAAAAATAACCTGTAAATTTAATGTAATTTAATTACGTAATAACTTACAAATTAAACTCAAAAATCAAACACTTGTTTGATACCGAATAAAACTTTGAATTTAACGTTTTGTTTACTTGAGGGGTTTCGCTTAAACCTTTGTTGGGTTAGCTTAATTAAAGGCTTGTAAGACTTATGTCTAGATTGAAAAAGCAATTCAGGTTGCGCAAGGTATAGACACAACGAAGCGAAGTGAACACCAAATCGAAGGATGTAATTTGTTGTTCATAACTTACAAATGTAGCTTTAGGCTGACTGCCCAAGATGGATAAAGCACGTTAAGGATGAATGATTATGCTTGCTCAGACAGAACAAAAAACACAACAACTAAAGCAAACCCAAGGCATGCTTGAGGTGAATGGAGTCGTTGCTCCTGAACATCAAGCAATTTTCCCTGTTGAAGCCCAAACCTTTTTATCTCTACTGTGTGAAAAATTTGCCGGACGTGTTGAACAGTTGCTGGAAGCACGAGAAGGAAAGCAAGCACGCATCGACGCTGGTGAACTGCCAGACTTTCTACCAGAGACACAAGACATTCGTGAAGGAAGCTGGAAGATCCTCGGAATCCCGCAAGATCTGCAAGATCGCCGAGTGGAGATTACAGGACCAACTGATCGCAAAATGGTGATTAACGCACTGAATGCGAATGTAAAAGTGTTCATGGCAGACTTCGAAGATTCGATGTCCCCTGCGTGGAGTAAAGTTCTGGATGGTCAAATTAACTTGCGCGATGCTGTTAATGGCACCATCAGCTACACCAATCCTGACAATGGCAAGCACTATCAGCTGGCAGAAGACCCAGCGGTGTTGATCTGCCGTGTTCGCGGACTGCATCTAGAAGAAAAACACGTAACGTGGCACGGTCAGATCATTCCAGGTGCGCTATTCGATTTCGCTCTGTACTTCTACAACAACTATAAAGCGCTACTGAAAAAGGGAAGCGGTCCTTACTTCTACATTCCAAAACTGCAATCGCATCATGAAGCGAAGTGGTGGAGCGAAGTGTTCCATTTCACCGAAGAGTATTTCGGTTTGGATACAGGCACCATCAAAGCGACTGTACTGATTGAAACCTTACCAGCCGTATTCGAAATGGATGAGATTCTGTTCTCACTGAAAGAACACGTCGTCGGTTTGAATTGTGGTCGCTGGGATTACATCTTTAGCTACATTAAGACACTGAAAAACCACCCAGATCGTGTACTACCAGATCGCCAAGTGGTAACCATGGACAAGCTATTCCTCAACGCTTACTCAAGATTGTTGGTGCGTACTTGTCATAAACGTGGCGCATTTGCGATGGGCGGCATGGCAGCTTTTATTCCGGCTAAAGACCCACAAGAAAACCAAAAAGTACTGGATAAGATCCACAACGATAAATCGCTAGAAGCTAACAACGGTCACGACGGAACTTGGGTTGCTCACCCAGGGTTGGCAGACACCGCAATGGAAGTGTTCAGTGCCACACTGGGGCAGCGCACCAACCAATTGGATGTGAACCGCTCAGAAGACGCACCAATAACCGCCGCAGAGCTGCTTGAACCGTGCGAAGGTGAACGTTCAGAAGAGGGCATGCGCCATAACATCCGCGTTGCTCTGCAATACATCGAAGCTTGGATCTCTGGCAACGGTTGTGTGCCGATTTACGGACTGATGGAAGACGCAGCAACGGCTGAAATCTCCCGTGCTTCTATCTGGCAATGGATTCAACACGGTAAGTCGCTTGACAACGGATTGAAGGTCACTAAAGAGCTGTTCGAACTCTATCTGAAAGAAGAGATTGAAGTCGTGAAACAAGAAATTGGCGAGCAGCGCTACCAAGCTGGTCGATTTGAAGAAGCGGCAGATTTGATGGCTAGGCTCACCACAAGTGATGAACTGACCAACTTTTTAACCATTCCAGGTTATGACTACTTGGATTAACCCAAAGATTTTAAACACTCAATTTATCTAACTAATACATGTTTATTTAACTAATACGTGTTTGTTTAACGACTACGTGAAAGATTCGAGGCAGATAAGGATGTACTGCCTGAGAACGGAAAACTCAACGCACATGCACAAGTGCACATTATAAGAGGGATAGACCAATGACTAACTTAACTCGCCGCCAACAAATTGAAGCTCTGGAAAAAGATTGGGCAACCAACCCACGCTGGAAAAACGTAAAACGCACCTACACTGCGGAAGAAGTAGTAACACTGCGTGGTTCTATGGTACCTGCGAACACGATTGCACAACGTGGTGCTGACAAACTTTGGTCACTGGTCAACGGTAGCTCAAAGAAAGGCTATGTTAACTGCCTTGGTGCACTAACGGGTGGTCAAGCCGTACAGCAAGCTAAAGCAGGTATCGAAGCGATTTACCTATCTGGCTGGCAGGTAGCGGCAGATAATAATACTGCGTCTACGATGTACCCAGACCAATCTCTGTATCCAGTAGATTCTGTTCCTTCGGTCGTTAAACGCATCAATAATTCGTTCCGTCGTGCAGACCAAATTCAATGGACAGCAGGTAAATCGCCAGAAGATGAAGGCGGCATTGATTACTTCCTACCAATCGTCGCGGATGCAGAAGCAGGCTTTGGTGGTGTACTTAACGCTTACGAGCTAATGAAATCGATGATCGACGCAGGTGCGGCAGGTGTTCACTTTGAAGACCAATTAGCATCAGTGAAAAAATGTGGTCACATGGGCGGTAAAGTATTGGTTCCAACTCAAGAAGCGGTGCAAAAACTGGTCGCAGCTCGCCTAGCCGCGGATGTTGCTGGCACAACAACACTGGTTATTGCGCGTACCGATGCAAACGCAGCCGACTTGCTAACGTCTGATTGCGACCCATACGATAAAGACTTTATTCAAGGAGAGCGCACTCCAGAAGGTTTCTACCGTGTTCGTGCAGGTATCGACCAAGCTATTTCTCGTGGCCTAGCTTACGCGCCATATGCGGATCTAATCTGGTGTGAGACGGCAACGCCATGTTTAGAAGAAGCTCGTAAGTTTGCAGAAGCGATTCATGCCGAGTACCCAGACCAACTATTGGCATACAACTGTTCACCTTCATTCAACTGGGAGAAAAACCTAGATGCAGAAACCATTGCTAAGTTCCAACAAGAACTGGCGAATATGGGCTACAAGTACCAGTTCATCACGCTAGCAGGTATTCACAACATGTGGTTCAACATGTTCGAACTGGCACACGCTTACGCACAAGGCGAAGGCATGCGTCATTACGTTGAGAAAGTTCAGCGTCCTGAGTTTGAAGCGGCAGAAAAAGGCTATACGTTCGTAGCGCACCAACAAGAGGTTGGCACGGGATACTTTGACAGAATGACCAATACTATCCAAGGCGGGCAATCTTCAGTGACAGCACTGACAGGGTCTACCGAAGAAGACCAATTCTAACAAGCATAGAGTCTATAATTACTACGTTAGTAATGGCATCTTGAGCGGCGAATTAGCCGCTCTTTTTTTGCTTTTTATTTGTTGTGAGTGCAATAAGCTCTGCTCAAACTATTCTGTTTCTAGCTCTTCAGGTTCAACTTCTTCCTGAAGCTCTAGTAGGTTGATTGCGATGGAAACAAAGTCTGTGTCGGTGATAATTCCGACTAAGTGACCTTTAGTTACCACAGGCAAACAGCCTACTTTGTGTTTTTGCATATAGATAGCACTTTGCTTTAATCCAGCTCTTGGTTCTGCTGTCATGATGTTGGTGTGCATCATTTCATAAAGCGGGGTGTCGAGGGTAAAAGATTGTTCAGCCTCATCTGGGTGTAAACAGGATTCTTGTGCAGCAAGAATATCGCGTTGAGTCACCAAGCCTTGTAAGTGTTTATTGGCATCAACAACCGGAATATGTCGAATATCAAGCGCTTCCATCATGCTTTTTGCGTCACGTAATGTGTGCTCACGCAGCAAGGTATGAGGGTTGCGAGTCATCATGTCTTCAACCTTGATCATAGAGACCTCCAGCGGCATTGTCCTTCCTTTAAATATAGAGAATATTTTTCCGTATATCTGGGAGCTGCCTCGTTTTTCACTAATAAAATAAAACGATTAGATGGAGATCAATCAGAAGTGAGAATGTACTGGAGTTTTCCATAATTCCAGCTACTCATTTGGGGCGATGTTAGGATGTAAGCGCTATCATAAATAACCAAAGCTAAGGAGTTTAAACCTTAGCTTTGGTTACTCTTAACGTTGCTTAAAATGCACACAGATAAGACCATAAGCTTTCGCGTCCACACATCGGCCTATATAGCTTTTATTAGGAAGGTTGACCGCACATAAACGGGGGACCTGCTTTAAGTCACATGCTTGTTGCATTGCGGTGATCTTCTGGTGGTTAGAGTTTGCGAGTGTACCGGAAGAAAACACGAGTACGGCGGCACTTAACGCCATAGTTAACATCTTCATACTTACCTCAATCAATGTTCAAAGAGCAAATGCTCACCTTCACTATAGTTCAAAGAAATTACTACTGATTGGTTTGTTAATTATTGCTGTTTTACCGTTGAAAAACTCAATGCGAGTCAGTTTGCATTTTTCACTGATAAGGTATGTGGTCAGAATGTAATCTAATGAGTTGAATCGCACATTTTTACTTGCTTGATTTTCCAAGATAAGCATGTGGAAGAAGATATGCTCAGGCTTACCAGATTGAAGATTACAACCTAAATGAAACGAACGAAATGCAACAAGCTCATTGCTTTGGCAGTGGCGGCATTCAGTGTGCAATCCGCTCAAGCGATTGTGTTAGGAGATGAGCAAACCGACCCGGTTGATCGTGTGACTTTACGCGCAAGTAACATGGCAGAGTTTCCGCTGTGTGGCGGTACCATGCTGACGGAACAATGGGTATTAACTGCGGCACACTGTGTGGTGATGGGGCAGGGAACCAACGAAGCGAGCTATTATGTGACCACTCCGGGTGAACTGTCCGTGAATGCCAATGTGTATGATCTAAATACTGCAGGGCTTGATAACTTCTATCCAGTTTCACATGTGGTAGTGCATCCGGATTACACGCGTATATCTAAAGCGGATATCGACAGTAGCGGCAACGTCAAACCCATCCAAACGGGTTTAGATTCTGATATTGCATTGTTGTATCTCACTCGTCCGGTCGCGAATGCAAGATTTGCGGACTTAGCAAACAAAACTGAGATGGAGAATATTGAAGCGCGTCTGGCTGCAGATTGGAACGACAATTATCTAACCAATCAGCGTGTGGAAAACGTGCAAGTATTTGGTTGGGGAACTACTCAACCTGATGCGTCTGAATCCTCAGATACACTTAAAACCACCATTAGCACCTTTTTACCCATCGACAAATGTTATGAGCGCTTAGAAATTGGCAGCAGCTTTCCGGGCATCATTGATTCACGTGAGAATTTAACCAAAATATGTACTTTGCCAACTCGGAATGAAGTGCTGGACTCAGAGAGTAATACCCAATATGGCAATTCTGCATGTAAAGGTGACAGTGGTGGTCCACTCATCGATGTCGCAACGGGGAAGCAGATCGGTATTGTAAGCGGTGCTCCTCTTATTCTTCCGACATGTGGTTCACTTACTATCCCAAGTTTCTACACCAAAGTGAGCCAATATCATGATTGGGTACAGTCTTACATTACCGCTGACGCCCCCCCAAACAGTTACATCATTGAACCCAACTTTATTAAAGAGGCCAATGATGACAATGGGGGAGAAGAAGAGTGTCACGATGGTATTGCGACCAACAACTGTGATTTTAGAGGCTCTGAAGACGATGGTGGTAGCTTAGGAATTTGGTGGCTGAGTGTTTTAGCCTCATTTACATGGTTGCGCCGACGTAAAGTATAAAATCAGGCCGCAATAGATAGAAAAGATAAGCAGCGAACTCCGCTGCTTTTTTGTTGCTGCTAATCCTGAGACTTTCACGTTTTATTACACTCTTAATGAAAGGTTTTACAGTCAATCTAAGGGGATTTGCTTGCTATTGCAGCATGTAAACATATACTAGTCTGCTGCGAAAAACTCGTCGCAATTTTATCGTCGTTTTCGACGTGATTTGACCAATATATAAGACAAGTAACATGCAAGTATCAGATTTCCATTTCGACCTTCCAGATGAACTTATCGCCCGCTACCCTCAACCAGAGCGTACCGCTAGCCGACTGCTGCAAATGGATGGCAATACTGGCGAACTTATTGATGGCACATTTACTGATGTGTTGGACCAAGTTCAAGCTGGTGATCTAGTGGTTTTCAATAATACTCGCGTTATCCCTGCGCGTATGTTTGGTCGAAAAGAGTCTGGCGGCAAACTAGAAGTGTTGGTAGAGCGTATGTTGGACGAAAAGAGCATTCTGGCTCACGTTCGTTGTTCAAAATCACCAAAGCCAGGTTCGACTATTATTGTTGGCGAGAACGATGAATATTCAGCGCAAATGGTTGCTCGCCATGATGCTCTTTTTGAATTGAAGTTTGAGTCTGATAAGACGGTTTTAGACATTCTGGAAGAAATTGGTCACATGCCACTTCCTCCTTACATCGACCGCCCAGATGAAGACGCAGATAAAGAGCGTTACCAAACGGTTTACAACCAAAAGCCAGGTGCGGTTGCAGCACCAACGGCAGGCCTTCATTTTGATGATGTTCTGCTTGAGAAGATCAAGGCGAAAGGCGCTGAGTTTGCTTACGTAACACTTCATGTTGGTGCCGGTACGTTCCAACCAGTGAAAGTGGACGACATTAACGATCATCACATGCACGCTGAATACGTTGAAGTACCGCAAGATGTTGTTGATGCGATTAATGCAGCTAAAGCACGCGGTGGCCGAATCGTTGCCGTAGGTACTACGTCAGTTCGTTCGCTTGAAAGTGCAGCGCAAGACGCACTGAAGAAAGGCACGGAATTGGTCCCATTCTTTGGTGATACTGAAATCTTTATCTACCCTGGTTACGAGTACCAGCTGGTGGATTGTTTGATCACCAATTTCCACTTGCCTGAGTCAACATTGATTATGTTGGTCAGTGCATTCGCAGGTTACGAGAACACCATGAATGCTTACAAGCACGCTGTGGATAACCAATACCGTTTCTTCTCGTACGGTGATTCAATGTTTATTAAGAAGAAAACGGCATAACGTTTTAACCCCTCCCTAGCCCTTCCCTTTTAAAAGGGGGGAGGTTAGGAGGGGAGAAAGCTAATGATTTACGGGTGCTAGCAGTACGCTAGGAAACAGAGTAGAACTTCTGCTTTGTCTCTCGCAAGGAAGGCGACCGCTCCTTAAAGTGGGGAACACCCCCAAGATACATAGTCAGACTGTTTCTCTGACACTCGGAGGCATCGTGAAATTATCATTCGATCTTAAAAAGAAAAACGGCAATGCGCGTCGTGGTCAATTGACCTTCGAACGTGGCACTGTTCAAACTCCAGCATTCATGCCAGTCGGTACTTACGGTACGGTTAAAGGCATGACTCCGGAAGAAGTAAAAGGCACGGGTGCAGAAATCCTGCTAGGCAACACTTTCCACCTATGGTTACGTCCTGGTCAAGAAGTGATGAAAATGCACGGTGACCTGCACGATTTCATGAACTGGCACGGTCCTATTCTTACTGACTCAGGTGGTTTCCAAGTATTCAGCCTTGGTAAAATGCGTAAGATCACCGAAAAAGGCGTTTACTTCCGCAGCCCTGTAAACGGCGACAAGATTTTCATGGACGCTGAAAAGTCGATGGAAATCCAAAAAGACCTAGGTTCTGACATCGTCATGATCTTCGACGAGTGTACGCCATACCCAGCGACACACAACGAAGCGAAAAAATCGATGGAAATGTCACTACGTTGGGCACAACGCTCACGTGACCACTTCGATAAGCTAGAAAACCCGAACAACCTATTTGGTATTGTTCAAGGTGGTGTTTACGAAGACCTACGTGACGTATCGGTTAAAGGTCTAACTGAAATCGGTTTTGATGGTTACGCAGTTGGTGGTCTTGCAGTAGGCGAACCGAAAGAAGACATGCACCGTATCCTTGAGCACACGTGTCCACAGCTTCCAGAAGATAAGCCTCGTTACCTAATGGGCGTAGGTAAGCCGGAAGATTTGGTTGAAGGTGTTCGTCGCGGTATCGACATGTTTGACTGTGTAATGCCAACGCGTAATGCACGAAACGGTCACCTATTTGTGACTGGTGGTGTGATCAAGATCCGTAATGCGAAACATAAAACGGATACAACTCCGCTAGATCCGCACTGTGACTGTTACACTTGTCAAAACTACAGCAAGTCGTACCTTCACCACCTAGAGCGTTGTAATGAAATTCTAGGCGCGCGTTTGAATACTATCCATAACTTGCGCTACTACCAGCGTTTGATGGAAAGCATTCGCACGGCGATTGATGAAGACCGTTTCGATGAGTTTGTTCAAGAGTTTTACGCTCGTCGTGACCGCGAAGTGCCACCACTAAGCAAAGCATAAAAGAATTAGAGCCTTTGGCATGTCGCCAGAGGCTTTTGCTAATAAAGTAGGCTAACGTACGTTATTTTTGAGAAGGTGATCTCTATTACTCACTCTTAGACTTGAATCTAAATTACGAAAGCCCAACTTGTTGGATTATCAATAAAATATAATGAGGATGTTTTAATGTTTATTTCTCAAGCTCATGCAGCAGCAGAAGGCGCTCCAGCTGGCGGCGGTTTTGAAATGCTAATCATGCTAGGCATGTTCGCGGTGATCTTCTACTTCATGATCTACCGTCCACAATCTAAGCGTGTAAAAGAGCACAAAAACCTGATGTCTTCCATGGGCAAAGGCGATGAAGTGCTAACAAGCGGTGGTCTAGTGGGTAAAATCACGAAAATCGCTGAAGATAATGACTACATTTCAATTGAGCTTAACGCAAACAATGAAGTTGTAATCAAGAAAGACTTCGTAACTGCAGTGCTACCAAAAGGTACGCTGAAGTCTCTATAAAACAGCTAAAGGATCCTCGCTGTGCTAAACCGTTACCCATTATGGAAGTACTTGATGGTATTTTTTGCCATCATCACCGCTGCGTTGTACGCACTTCCAAATATCTACGGTGAAGATCCGGCTATTCAAGTTACAGGGGCACGTGGTGCCTCTGTAGATATGTCAACGCTGGATGCTGTCACCAAAGCTCTTGATAAAGAGCATCTCTCTCATAAATCCATTGCTCTCGAGAATGGATCAATCCTTGTTCGTTTCAATGACACTGACACTCAAATCAGTGCCCGCGATATCATCAGTGAAGCGCTTGGCAAAGATAAAATTGTTGCACTCAACCTTGCTCCAGCTACGCCAGATTGGCTAGAAGCAATTGGTGCGTCACCACTTAAGCTAGGTCTTGACCTACGAGGTGGTGTTCACTTCTTGATGGAAGTGGATATGGACGCGGCGATGGAAAAGCTGGTTGGTCAACAAGAAGAAGCTTTCCGTAGTGAACTTCGTGAAGCTAAGATTCGCTACCGCGCAATCCGTCCTTCTGGTAAAGAAGGCGTGGAAGTATTGCTACGTAATGAAGAGCAACTAGCTGAAGCGAAAGCTACGTTAGAAAAGAATCACCCAGACATGAATTTTGTCGATTCTGATTCTGATGGTCGTTACGCGTTGATTGCCACCTTTACCGAGCAACGTTTACAAGAAATACGTAACTACGCAGTAGAACAAAACATCACGATTCTTCGTAACCGTGTAAATGAACTTGGTGTTGCTGAGCCATTGGTTCAACGTCAAGGTGCTAGCCGCATCGTAGTTGAATTGCCTGGTGTTCAAGACACCGCTCGAGCAAAAGAAATCCTAGGTGCTACGGCAACACTAGAATTCCGCGAAGTCGACGACAAAGCTGACCTTTCTGCTGCGGCAAACGGTCGAGCACCAGCTGGTAGCGAGATTAAGCAAGATCGCGATGGCCGTCCTGTTGTTCTGAAGAAACGCGTAATTCTCGGTGGCCAAAGCATCACAGATGCAAGTTCAAGTGTTGATGAATACGGTCGTCCTCAGGTTAACATCTCGCTAGACAGCGAAGGTGGTAACAAGATGTCTGCGTTCTCTAAAAAGAACATCGGTAAGCTAATGGCAACCGTGTTTGCAGAGTACAAAGATAGTGGTCGTCGTACGCCAGAAGGTCGTGTGATTCTGGATAAACATGAAGAAGTGATCAACCAAGCAACGATTCAGTCTGCGCTTGGCCGTAACTTCCGTATTACCGGTATCGACTCTGCTGCTGAAGCTCACAACCTAGCACTTCTACTTCGTGCTGGTGCTCTAATTGCGCCTATCTCAATCGTTGAAGAACGAACCATCGGTCCATCAATGGGTCAGCAAAACATCGATATGGGTATTCAAGCGTGTATCTGGGGTATGGTAGCCGTAATGCTATTTACGCTGCTTTACTACCGTGGTTTCGGTCTGATTGCCAATATTGCATTGATGGCGAACCTGGTTTTGATCATTGGTGTTATGTCGATGATTCCGGGGGCGACAATGACGCTGCCGGGTATTGCCGGTATCGTATTGACGGTCGGCATGGCAGTCGATGCCAACGTACTGATATTTGAGCGTATCCGTGAAGAACTTCGAGATGGGCGTAGTCCACAACAAGCGATTCACCAAGGTTACGCAAACGCATTCAGTACTATTGCCGATGCGAATATCACAACGCTTATCACTGCAATCATTCTATTTGCAGTAGGTACAGGCGCGGTGAAAGGTTTCGCGGTAACACTATCTATCGGTATCTTAACTTCAATGTTCACCGCTATTGTGGGTACACGTTGTATCGTGAACCTGATTTACGGTGGCAAACGCGTTGATAAATTGTCGATCTAAGGCTGGGAATTAATATGTTTCAAATTCTAAAAGCAGAAAACACGATCGGCTTTATGCGTTGGTCGAAAGTCGCGTTCGTATTCTCTATTGTTATGATCGCAGCTTCTATCTTCACGCTATCAACCAAATGGTTGAACTGGGGCCTAGATTTTACTGGTGGTACGCTTATCGAGGTGGGCTTTGAACAACCTGCAAACCTTGAAGAGATTCGTTCAGCACTAGATTCAAAAGGCTTCGGCGATGCGACAGTACAAAACTTTGGTAGTGCTCGTGATGTAATGGTTCGTCTTCGTCCTCGTGACGATATGTCTGGTGAAACACTAGGTAACCAAATCATTGGTGCTATCAAAGAAGGTACGGGTGAAAGCGTAGAAATGCGTCGTATCGAGTTTGTAGGTCCAAATGTTGGTGATGAGCTAACGGAAGCGGGTGGTCTAGCGATTCTTGTATCGCTGATCTGTATCCTGATCTACGTATCAATGCGATTCGAATGGCGTCTAGCGGCTGGTGCGGTAATGGCACTGGCACACGATATCATTATCACGCTGGGTGTCTTCTCACTGATGCAAATTGAAGTGGACCTAACCATCGTAGCGGCGCTACTTACGGTTGTTGGTTACTCGCTCAACGATACCATCGTTGTATTCGACCGGATTCGTGAAAACTTCCGTAAGATGCGTAAGGGCGAACCTTCGGACATCATGGATGCATCAATCACTCAAACATTGAGCCGTACATTGATTACGTCTGGTACGACATTGTTCGTAGTTATTGCACTGTTCATGCAAGGTGGTGCGATGATTCACGGCTTCGCAACCGCACTTCTACTAGGTATCACTGTAGGTACTTACTCTTCTATCTATGTAGCATCAGCACTAGCGCTAAAACTGGGTATCCAGAAAGAGCACTTGATGCCACCTCAAGTAGAAAAAGAAGGTGCAGAGTTCGACGAGATGCCATAAGGCAGATTGAGAACCGAAAACAAAAACCGCTGAGCAGTCAGCGGTTTTTTTATGCCTGATAGATTTGATAGTTTCATTTTTATTTGAGGTACTTCCAGCTTGAATTGTAGTTTTTTGATTGAGTTGAACATCGGAAGTATGTTCAACAATTTCGGGAGGAAATAATGTCAAGGCAAGCTGAAATAAAAGTACAGTTACTGAAGTTTGTAGAGATTTCTTACAAACACAATAAAGGTGTTACCAGCAAGCTAGTTACTGGAGGGAAAAGATTCAAGTTAGCAGTTGATGAGTCAGGTAAGGTAACTTTATCTGGTGAGCTTGGGTTTACTAAGTTTGAAGTTTCAAAAGAAATGGTTGAAGAGCTGGGCATAAAATTAAAAGCAGTTTCTGTTACTTTTAAAACTACTCGTGATGGTGTTTTGACATACAGTGGAAGTGTTTCTTTTTTTGGTGTTGTTTCCTTTGGTGTTGCTGGGCAGGTAAATGTCCGAGAGCTTTTAGAGCAGTGCGAGTGGGGGCTTTGTAAGTACAGATTTAAGCCGAGTAAAATTGATCAAGCGCTCCGTGAAGCTGGGGTTTAGTTGGTTATGATAAATAGAATTCTACCTATTCCGGTTTTACTCAGTGTTTCAGCGCCGTGCATAGCAAGTCCACTCCACGATACTTACCTTGATATACGCAATAATTTATACAAGATGCAGTATATCGAGGTGGTAGAAGCTATGGCAGGGCCAAACCTATCGATTGAAGAGCTAAATAGTATTAAATCTCACCCAATAAAATTTGGTCATCAATTTCCATTTTTGTCATCCATCCCATCAAGTTTGGTTACGGAGCTGTCTTACTTTGAAGCATATAGTGAGGATGGAGGAGTTGGGTGTCTTTCCGTAAACGGCTTTGGCGATGTATACCAGCCAGTCACGGTTTCGTTGCAGTTTCTCATGAAGGAACAAGTATGGAAGGTTCAGCACGTAAAAATAGACCACTTACCTGACTACGACCGTTTCTATAAACAGGCAGATTGTTCCATATAAAAATGTATGGTCCGCCCCGTTATTGCAACTACAATTAAGTAATAACGGAGTTGGTTTGCGCTAATGTATTCGGAGTCCACGTTGGG
>NZ_BAOG01000041.1 GCF_000400365.1 Vibrio jasicida CAIM 1864 = LMG 25398
TTCTGTTAATCGTTCTGGGGAGAACTGCATCAACAGATTACACCGCAACTTCCTTTCTCTTCCATACACCAGAAATCAGCATAGCTCCTTTCCATCTCATTTAGTTAAGTTCGTTTCTCAATCATAAAGAGAGTTAAAACTTACCGGCAATAAAAAAGGTGAATGATTGCTCATTCACCTCTCGTTATTTGTGTTTTTGATACTGACTGTATTTTTGAAGCTTACTGCACGCGGCGCAGTACTTGCTTCAGTGCGTCAAAGTCAGCGTCGAGATCTTCCGATAGCAGCTCCATCACAGCGTGCTTCGCTAGTGGCGCAGGAAGGTCGATATCTGATTCTAGAATATCATCCACCACTTCTTTGAACTTCGCAGGGTGAGCAGTACATAGGAACAGACCTGTTTCACCGTCTTGCAATTGTTCTTCAAGAACGCGGTAAGCAATCGCACCGTGCGGTTCACACAGGTAATCCATGGCGTATAAATCTTTTACTGACTGTGCGCTTTGCTCATCAGATACTGCACCTTTACCTAGCGTCTCCAAGCCCCACTCTTTGACGCGGCACAGCTCTTCAATACGAGGCCAGTTGTTTGGTTGGCTCACGTCCATCGCGTTCGATGTTGTTGCGACTGTTGGTTTTGGCTCCCACTTACCTGTTTCTAGGTAGCGCGGTACAGTGTCATTGGCATTAGTTGCAGCGATAAAGCGTTTGATAGGCAGACCCAGCGCTTTTGCCAGTAGACCAGCAGTTAGGTTACCAAAGTTACCGCTTGGTACAGACACGACTAGGTTTTCACGCTCTTGTTTGCTCATTTGCGCAGCGGCTTCAAAGTAGTAACAGATTTGCGCCATCAAACGGCTGATGTTGATTGAGTTTGCAGAGTTCAGACCGATCTCTTCACGCAGTGCAGAATCATCAAAAGCTTGCTTAACCAGTGCCTGACACGCATCGAAGTCTCCATCGATCGCGACAGTATGGATGTTCTTACCAAGCGTACAGAATAGCTTCTCTTGCAGTGGACTGATCTTGCCTTTCGGGTAAAGAATCACAACGTTGATGTCTTCCATACCGTAGAAAGCATGCGCAACGGCTGCGCCAGTATCGCCAGAAGTTGCCGTTAGGATAGTGATCTTGCCGCCATCCGAAACCGCAGCAAGAGATTGCGCCATAAAGCGACCACCAAAGTCTTTAAACGCAAGCGTTGGACCATGGAACAGCTCCAGTGCATAAACACCGTCTTTTACTTGATTGATAGGCGCAGGGAATTGGAATGCAGCATCAACAAGAGCATTCACTTGCTCTTCTGCAAGTTCATCGCCAATTAACGCTGATAGAATCTTAGTGCTACGAGAGACAAAGTCTTCTGCAAGCAGCGCATCGATATCTTCAAATTTTGGTAATTCCGATGGGAAAAATAGGCCTTGATTACGACCTAACCCTTGGCGAACGGCTTGGCCAAAGGAAACTTGTTCATCATTTTCTTTTATATTGTAAAGCTTCATAGCTCACTTCCTGTTACTTTCGAACCCTGCTTATCTAGACGACAAACGTGGACGAATCCTTCTTCGTTTTGTACGTAGTTCTGTTCTAACCAGCGAGCAACTCGCTCAGCGACATCTTTCTCTTTGCAAATACTGAACAGTGTCGGCCCACTGCCAGAAATACCGGTAGCCAATGCACCCGCAGACGCTGCGTATTGACGTGCATTCGCAAAACCCGGAAGCAGTTTCTCACGATACGGTTCTGCGATCACGTCTTTGATCATTTTTGCAGCAAGTTCTGGCTGACCAGAATGACACGCATGGATAAAGCCTGCAAGGTGGCGACCATGGGCAATGATATCTTGTCGACGGTATTGAGATGGTAGGATCTCACGCGCTTCTGCAGTGGACACTTTGATGCCCGGATATGCCATCACCCAATACCAATCATCAAAGCAAGGCACTTCTTGACTAATGATACCCAACTCTTCAAGCATCAACTGCACACCGCCAAGGTAACATGGTGCGACGTTATCGTAGTGAATACCACCAGAGATCTTGCCTTCCATTTCTCCCATCAGTGCCAGTAACTCTGTCTCGTTAAGTGGCTGTCCATGGAATCGGTTCAATGCATCTAATGCCGCAACGATAGAGCATGCACTTGAGCCTAAACCAGAGCCAATTGGCATGTTCTTTTCTAGCGTCATCTCAAGTGGTTTTAGCTCGACGCCTTTTTTGTCTAGCTCACGAGCAAACACTATCCAACAATCGTAAACAATGTTCTCTTTTGGCTCGGTAGGCAACTTTTCAACGAAGTCACCGGATGTTTTTAGGCTGAATGGCTCAGCTCCTGACTTTACCAATACTCGGTCGCCCAAAAGAGTGCCATCAACTGGGGACACCGCCGCCCCCAGAACGTCGAAACCAACGCTTACATTACCAATTGATGCTGGGGCATAAACCACAACATCCATATCACTTGAACTCATTGCCGTTATACCCCTAACTTCCAACCTAAAGTACGCATCACATCAGAGAATACGCCCGCTGCGGTCACTTCAGTACCAGCACCGTAACCACGCAATACCAGTGGAATTGGTTGGTAGTAGCGGCTATAGAAGGCCAGTGCGTTTTCACCATCTTTAATCTTAAACATCGGGTCGTTTTCATCGACTGCAGCAATACTTACCGTGCATTTACCGTCAACGATTTCCCCCACGTAGCGCAGTACTTTGCCTTCTTCTGCCGCTTTAGCTGACAGCTCTTTAAAGTACGTATCCGCTTCTGGCAGACGCTCCATGAATTCATCAACACTGCCTGAATCATCAAAGCCCGGTGGTAACGCTTGGTCAACAACGACATCTTCCAGTTCTAAAGACATGCCAGCTTCACGAGCAAGGATAAGTAGCTTACGTGCCACATCCATACCCGATAGATCGTCACGAGGATCCGGTTCCGTAAAGCCGTTTTGTTTCGCGATGTTTGTCGCTTCACTCAGGCTCATGCCTTCATCTAACTTACCGAAGATGTATGACAGAGAGCCAGAAAGAATACCGCTGAAGCGCTCTAGCTCATCACCCGCTGAGATTAGGTTTTGTAGGTTTTCGATTACCGGTAGACCTGCGCCTACGGTTGTTTCGTACATCAATTTACGACGAGAGCTGCGCGCTACATCGCGAAGTTGATGGTAGTACGCCATGCTTGCCGTGTTAGCTTTTTTGTTTGGTGTTACGACGTGGAAACCTGCAGCTAAGAAGTCTGCATACTGATTCGCAATGGCTTCGCTGGACGTACAGTCAACTAACACAGGGTTGATGATGTGATTACGTTGAACCAATGAAATCAGACGCGCTAGGCTGAATTCTTCAGTTGAAGCAGACATACGGTCACGCCAATGCTCTAGAGGAAGACCTTCACTATCAAGCAGAAGACCTTTGCTGTTTGCCAAACCACACACGCGAATCACGATGCCTTTCTCTGCAAGCTTCGCCTGTTGACGTTCGATCTGATCCACCAGCTCACCACCAACGCCACCAATACCAACAACGAATACGTCTAGGAAGTGCTTAGAGTTGAATAGGTTCTCGTGACACGCTTTGATTGCTTCAGAGATTTTGTCTTCAGGAATCACGGCAGAGATAGCACGCTCAGATGAGCCCTGTGCGATTGCCACGATGTTTACATTCACTTCAGCAAGAGATGAGAAGAAGCGAGAAGCGACACCGCGAGAAGTACGCATACCATCACCAACCAACGTCACAATAGACACATCGTCGATGAACTCGACTGGTTCAAGTAAACCGTCTTTTAGTTCCAACTCAAATGCGTCAGCCAACACTTGCTGTGCTTTGGCTTTATCTTGCGCTTCAATACAGAAGCTGATGCTGTACTCAGAAGAAGATTGTGTGATAAGTACGATAGACACGCCCGCTGATGACATCGCACCAAAGACACGGCTTGCCATGCCTACCATGCCCTTCATACCTGGGCCAGACACGTTAACCATCGTTAGATCATTTAGCGTCGTGATGCCTTTGATATCTAGATTATCTTCGCCAGTATCTTGGCCAATCAATGTACCCGCACCTTGTGGATTAAAGCTGTTTTTGATCAGGCATGGGATATGAAATTGTGCAATTGGTGCGATGGTTTTTGGATGCAGAACGGAAGCACCGAAGTAAGAAAGCTCCATCGCTTCTTGGTAGCTGAGCGACTTGAGTAGGCGTGCATCTTCAACTAGGCGAGGGTCACAGTTGTAAACGCCATCTACATCAGTCCAAATTTCACAGCAGTCTGCACGCAAACATGCGGCCAGTACCGCTGCGGAGTAATCAGAACCATTACGACCCAGAGTTACCAATTCACCTTTTTCATTACCAGCTGTAAAGCCCGGCATGATGCTGACATGGCCTTCTGGAAGCGGGTTTTGGCGGAAGTTCTGCGTAGAGACTTCAACATCAACCATCGCTTCTAGATGATCGCCTTTCGCGTATAGGTACTCAACCGGATCGATAAGATGCGCAGGTTGGCCTTTTGCTTCTAGTACCGCTTTCATCAGTTGAATCGACACACGCTCGCCTTTGCTGATAATGCGTGCGTTGACGTTGTTTGGACACATACCAAGAAGATTAATGCCGTGAACAAATTGACGTAATTGAGAAAGTGAGGTTTTAACTTGGTTATCGAAAGCCGTGCCATCCACATTTGGAACAACCGCTTGGATTTCGGAAAATAGCGTTTTAAACGACGCTTCTAGCTCATTGATTTGAAGCTCTGCTTCACCGTTTCGAAGTGCGCCTTCGATCACCGCAACAAGCTTATTGGTCGTTTTACCCGGTGCAGAAAGCACAACTGCAACGTCTTCCTGTTGAGCGTTATTGGCAATGATATCCGCTGCTCTTAAAAAGCGATCTGCATCTGCTAATGATGAGCCGCCAAACTTCAATACTCGCATCCCTTCCTCCGATGTATCTTCTTAATTCTGTCTAAATTTCATTTAAAAAAGCATAAAAAAAGGCCTGTATCTTGTTGGATACAGGCCTTTTTTGTGAATTTCTTTCGCTCAGCAGCCTGCCCCAACATTGGTCGTGTTGGTAATAATAATGGTTGTGGTCATTACTACTAGGCTATTTGATGGCATAAATAAATATTCAACGATAATTGTGTGTTTGCTTAACTCTACGTTTACCGAGTTTCCGGTACAGAGTCAACAAAAAATTGTCTATTTTCCGGTCTTGTAGTGATTTCTGCTACGCAATGTCTTTGATATTTCAATGTAATTACAAAGGGTTGCGAATTATCATAGTCAATTGAACTTTTTCTCTCTCTACAACGGTCTGTTTGATATAGAAGCAAATAGCGGTGATGACACTTGATCCTCTTCTATCTACATATGATCAAAACATCGATCCTCATGAATACTAATTAACAACAAGTTAACTGTGATCAAGGTTCATAGGATTGAATTAAGTAGAAAATAAGTGAGCTGACTTTCATATTCTATGCTTTAATATTGAGAAGCTTTAAGCACATACTAATAACAAAGTTCGACACAAGGAGTGGTCAACATGAAAAAATGGATTTTTCTGTTACTGTTTGTTGTGCCTAGCATTTGTGCTGCAAATGAGTTGCCACCTCTCCCAGGAAAAACCACAGCTTCCCCACACAAGCTTTTCATTTCTAGTGAAAACTACCATACCGAGAGCTTTGACGTTTGGAATATTGATGGCGGTTACGCGTATGAGCTGTTTGACTCGGTTGATCTTTACGTAGGTGCGCGTGTAAATAATTCACCAACGCAAAACCAAAGTGGCTTTTTGAGTGGGATCAGTTATCACTTAAATGATCGCGTCACCGTTAAAAGTACAGTTCGCTCTTATAAAGCGGAAACGACCGAAGGTATTCGTGAAGAAGACAGTAGCCTCGCTGCCGAAGTTTCAAGCCGCGTAAAAATCACCGAAAACTTAGATCTTCACGCCACTTTAGATTATCAAGATTGGCAACAAGGCTTTGAAGTCGGACTTGGTTTCCGCTTTTAAAAATCCAACGCCTCTTTAGAGATCAATACGCCATTCCAATCCGCATACACGTAATGCTTAGGTTGAACAATTTGGTTCTGCATTGTCAGCGTAACATTCACTTCTCCGACATCACGCTTTTCTGTTTTAAACGGACATGTGCCTAGGGCTTGAACACCAATGTCCATTTGAGAAATCTGAGCTACATCGCGAATCGCTCCGTACACTATGATGCCTTCCCAACCATTTTCGATCCCAAGAATCGCTAATTGATCGCCTAGCAAGGCTTTTTGACAAGAGCCGTGTCCGTCAACAATTAGTACTTTGCCAGTACCATTATCGCTCAGTACCTCGCGAACTTTTGAATTATCATGGTAGCAACGCACTGTGACTATCTCTCCATGAAACGCGGTACGTTGACCAAAATTCTGCAATGGCAGACTCAGTAACGTAACTTGTTCTTCAAATTGGTCACAAATATCTGGTGTTATGTCTCTCATAGTTCCTCCGTGAAATGTCTCACCCGAGCAAAACTCCAGTGAGTAGTATCCTTCTATACCAGTCTGGATTTCATCGAACCAAGCTTGTGCAAAATCTCTGGCTCTGAACACGCTATCAGGTAAAGCTCGTCATCAATGACGTAGTAAATCGCATTCTGTTGGAAATCTTTTGCCAGCACTATCGCCGCTTCTGGCGTGAGTTCTGCTGCGTAACTTTCTTCAAACCATTCGAATGCCTGATCACCAACCGTGACAGGCACGTGTTTAACGTGGTTTAATTGCTTTTCGAGTTCATGATTACTTATGCAATTCATCTCTTTTGACCGCAAATTACTGTAAGGGTTCCAAGCGGTTATCACTGCGTAACTTGAAGAACACCAATCAGTATGAAAACGAAAGAAAGATTCTGAATAAGCATTCCATAACGATGCGTCTATGTTCGTATTACTTTTTTCTATCATAACTCTTAAACGATTAATAACGGTTACATTTCATCAATTGATGTAAATCAACAAACTGAATGGAATTAACATTTGAGCATTGTTAGCATGCTGTTAACAATATAAAATCCGCTCCATATCTTAGGGTGTTTACGTTTCAGGCCCCGCGAAGGCTAGGAAATGAAAGGTAAACAAGCCCTATAGAATAAACGTCGCCATCGGATACTGGTGAGTTGGCAAAATTCCAAGGAAGGCGGATAACTGAAAGAAGTGTTTTTTTGATCAACTTGATTTATTATCAAAATCACATTACCTGTATGTTATATTTTTGCCTAGAATTTATTCTATTAGCACAATTTTGTCACAAATTTAGGTACCGCCAATGCAAACCCCGCAGATTCTTATCGTAGAAGATGAGCAAGTAACTCGTAACACTCTTAAGAGTATTTTTGAAGCAGAGGGATACGCTGTTTTTGAAGCCAGTGACGGTGAAGAGATGCACCAAGTGTTGTCTGAAAATTCAATCAACTTGGTTATCATGGACATTAATCTTCCAGGCAAGAATGGTCTCCTTTTAGCACGTGAACTTCGCGAGCAAGCGAACATCGCACTGATGTTCCTAACTGGTCGTGACAATGAAGTAGACAAGATCCTAGGTCTTGAGATCGGTGCTGATGACTACATCACTAAACCATTCAACCCACGTGAACTGACTATCCGCGCACGTAACCTGCTAAGCCGCTCAATGAGCACTAACGCAGTACAAGAAGAGAAGCGCTCGGTAGAAAAATATGAGTTCAACGGTTGGGTGCTAGACATCAACAGCCGCTCTCTTGTGAGCCCAGCTGGCGATGGCTACAAACTGCCTCGTTCTGAGTTCCGTGCACTTCTGCATTTCTGTGAGAACCCAGGCAAGATTCAAACTCGTGCTGATCTTCTTAAGAAGATGACGGGCCGTGAGCTTAAGCCACACGACCGTACTGTTGACGTGACTATCCGTCGCATTCGTAAGCACTTTGAATCTGTATCAGGTACTCCTGAAATCATCGCGACGATTCACGGTGAAGGTTACCGCTTCTGTGGCGATCTAGAAGACTAATCGCTTCAACACAAACAATAAGGGCTTGCTCCATGAGCAAGCCCTTTTTTTATCTGAGAAAACGCAATATCAGTATACTTTATCGATCTTAATGTGTTTCTCAACCAACCAGCCTTTCTTACCAGCATCATCTAATAACAAAGCTAAGTCGACTGACTTTTCCATATCCGCTTCAATTTGCCAAACAAAGGCGACTTCCCACTGGTTCTCACTATGAGTACGTAACTCAAGCAAGTCACCATCAATTTGCCATTCAGAATCGCCTTGTTTGATGATCAATGAATCCACGGTCAAGTTGGCTGGTAGTTCCTTGTCTGATTTCAAGTACAACGCACCATGTACGTTTTGCTCTTGAACCTCACCAATGGTTGGCATTAGGTTTACCCACAAGTTGCTTTTCAGCTCAACATTCACTTTATTCATGGTGATTTGGCTGTCTTCTTGCCAACCCACTTGAGGAGCAGAACTACAACCAGCAAGTAATGCGATTGCCAGTGCTGCCGATGCAAACTTCTTCATGTTATTTCCTCTGTTCCAACCAACTTTTTAAGACTTGAATGTCATTTTGATATTCATTTTTTATTTCTTCGACCCAGTCCGAGATATTTTCCCACCAAGCAGGCATATCCGGAGATTGTGCCTTCTGTGCAACACTTTGGATGTGTTTAAGACCAATAGAACCCGCGGCGCCTTTGATCTTATGCGCCTCTGAAACAATACCATCTTGGTCTTTCGCCATCATGTTCGAGTCTAAAATCTGAATGTAGTCTGGCATCATGTCTTCGAACATCTTGATACTGTCATAAACAGGTTTCACACCCACGATATCCACGTATGACTCTAGCATATCCAAATCAAGTAAATGGGTATTGATGACGGGCGATGGGGTCGGTGTAACATCCTCAACGAGCTCAGGCTCAACAACCTCTTCTTCTTGGTTATCAATACGATTAACGAAGAACTTATCAATCACTGATTGCATCGCTTGTACCGCAAGTGGTTTGCTGATTGCATCGTCCATACCGTTGTCTAAGTATTCACGACGATCTTTCATCACATTCGCCGTTAGTGCTACTAATGGCGGCAAGTGGTCGTAATGCTCACGGTAGTACTTAGCCACATCAAAACCTGTCATGTCTGGTAGTTGTATATCCAGCAATGCTAAGTCATATTCGTCTGGTACAAAGTTCACCAGCGCTTCTTCACCTGTCATGGCTACAGTGACGGTATGTCCCAAGCTTTCAAGCAGTGACTTAGCAACAGTAATGTTCAGTTCGATATCTTCTACCATAAAGATATTTAGATGCACTTTATCTCGCTGAGCATCGATAACAGGCTCTTCCAATTCAACAATCGGAACGTGAATTGAAACGGTAAAGGTACTACCGAAGCCCTCTTCACTCGCAACAGTAATATCGCCATCCATCATGTTGATAAGCTGCTTAGAAACCGCCAAACCAATGCCGGTACCAACCGCATGAAGGTTGTCTTTGCCTGACTTCACTTGGTAGTACATCGCAAAAATCTTATCCAGCTCTTCTTCAGGAATACCAATGCCAGTGTCTTCTACTTCCATGATGATGGTCGCGTAGTCGTCTTCGACATCTGCGCTGACTGTCATGACGACGCCACCTTCTTTGGTGAACTTCATTGCGTTGCTAACCAAGTTCCAGATAACCTGACGCAAGCGGGTCGCATCCACTTCAATCGCTTTTGGTAATGCGCTCAAGCGTTCAAGGTCGAAACGCAACCCTTTCTGCTCCGCCATCAGAGCAGAGATGCTTTCAATCTCTGCTACAAAATCCTCAAAGTTCAATGGTGCAGGCAGCAGTTCCAATTTACGACGGTCGAATTTATCCATATCGATAATGTCGTTGAAGATGTTGCCCAATGTAATGGCACTGACGTTAATAGTTTGCATGTGCTTACGCTGCTCTTGCGTTAACTGACTATCGAGCAACATTCGGCTCAAACCAACGATGCCATTCAATGGCGTGCGCAGTTCATGACTGATGGTGGAGATAAAGGTGGTCTTGTCACGGCTGGCTTTTTCTAACGATTCTTCATGGCGTTTACGTTCGGTAATATCTCGTC
The DNA here is from genome assembly GCF_000400365.1 of Vibrio jasicida CAIM 1864 = LMG 25398. Classification (GTDB taxonomy): domain Bacteria; phylum Pseudomonadota; class Gammaproteobacteria; order Enterobacterales; family Vibrionaceae; genus Vibrio; species Vibrio jasicida. The sequence goes on from NZ_BAOG01000041.1 coordinate 10,132, forward strand.
CAAAGCCAACTAGACCAAGGTGACGGCCATCTTTACTGTAGAAAGGTACTTTGCGCAATTCGAAGTAGTGTTTGCGACCATCTGGATATTCAAGCCATTGCTCATAAGTGATGGCCTGATTATCTGCAAAGACTTTTTGGTCGGTATCAACGATGTGCTCGGCCACTTCTTTGCTGTAAACATCCCATGGGCTTAGGCCCACCAATTGATGCTCTTTCTTACCAGTGAGTTCTTCCATTGCTCGGTTACAACCAGAGAAGACACCATCGGCGTTACGGTAGTAAATCAAGTCTGGAGATGCATCAATGAAAGAGCGTAAAAGTGCGGTACGCTCGGCAAGCTCTAACTGAGTGCGTTCACGTTGGAATACTTCGTTCTCCAAATCTTGCATGGCTTCTTCGCGCGCTTCTTCCGCTTTAATGCGCTCTTCAATTTCTTGATTGAGCTTTTCAATGTTCTGCTGCAATTGGAAGTTCAGTTCTTGGTCACGCGAGCGCATGTCTTTCAGCTTAGAGACTAGTTTGGTCAATCGTTGACGAGATTCTTCTAGCTGATCAACAACAACGGAAAGAAAATACACCGCCCAAGGGGTAATAAGCAGACCAAAGAAAACAGAACGAACAATATCAATATCGTCGACGTTCCCTTTCAAGGCGAGCGTAATACCAACTTGCACCACAACAGCCAGTGCCACCAGCGCTAAGGCCAGCAATATAGAGAAACGGACAATCCCCAGCTTAACCAATAGGTCAACATAGTACTGGGCGAGGTTTTTCATGGGCTTCATTCACTACTCCATGGAACAAGCTAGATATCGAACCCTGACAGTTAGAGAAGTTAAAACAGTGAAGATATTTCGAGCTGTTTTAAGTTTGGCAATACACATTGGCGAACCAGCGAAGCTTCAGGGCTAGCAGACACCTCACACCATGTATGGGCAGTTTAACGTGTTTAATACGGTGATTAAAACCGCCTACTCTCAACTTAGAGCAAGCGGTCACAAAGCGTTAGCAAGAACTTGGATGAACACTGGTTCGATCACGACCATCGGCCTTCGCTTGGTAGAGTGCACTGTCTGCCATCGCGACCCCCATTTCAGGTTCATCGCCGTGCTGAGGAATGTAAGAGACAAAGCCGATACTGACTGTCAATTGAGCAAAAGCTTCTGAACAGCAATGTTCGATGCCGAGGTCATGAATGCGTTCATGTATCCGCAGAGCGACTTTTTGAGCCCCTTCCGTCGTGGTATTTGGCAAGATGAAAGCGAACTCCTCACCACCATAACGAGCGACACAATCAGAAGAGCGACTGACCACCTGCTGGAATACCGATGCCACTTTAATCAGCGCCTCATCACCTTGTTGATGGCCGTAGCAGTCGTTATAGCGCTTAAAGAAGTCGATATCACATAGCATGATACACAGAGGTAGCTTCTCTCGAACATGATGGTACCAAAGCGTATCGAGTTGCTCGTCAAATCGGCGTCGGTTTGCGACTTGAGTTAGGCTGTCTAAGAAACTGAGTTTCTCCAACTCCAAGTTGGCTTCTTCCAGTTTCTGCTCCGCAAGATAACGTTCAGAAATATCGCGAGCCATGATCAGCACACCATTGGTACCAGAAGCTTTATCTTTAAAGGGTGACTTCACCACATCAAACCATGTGTAATAACCGTCGGTACTGGTCACTTTGTCGATATAACGCACGGGGTGAGTTTGCTGTAAAGCCTGAAGATCACTGGCTTCTAGGCGGATGTAAATATCTTCAGGGATCACATCTTGTAGACGCTTTCCAATTAGGTCTGAAACATCTGGAATCCCTAAAGCATTAACAAACGGCTTATTACACGCTTGATACACCATGTTTTCATTGAAGATACCGATCGAATCTGGACTGGCGTCCAAAATGGTCTGAAGAATGGTGTCACGTTGAGCCAGAGCCACTTCCGTATCTTTACGACGCTCCATTTCATCACGTAAGTTTTGCTGCATCTTATGCCATTCAGTTACATCATGGCTAATTGACAGCGTCCCTATCATTTCCCCAGTTTGAGACACTAGTGAATTCTGATTCACTTCTAGCAAACAACTGCGTCCTTGAGGATCCGTTGTCCAACGACGGTCACTTTTTCTAGCAGACATCGAACTGGATTTTGAAGTGCATGCTTCGTTTTCTCGACCTTGCCAAAATTGATCAAACGCGCGGTTAGTGGTCAGTACTTTACCTTTTTGATCTTGCAAACAAATCAATTCAGACAACGAGTCCAAGGCAGAACGAGCAATGTTTAGTTGGGCCAGTTCTTGTTGCTGATCTTTCTGGGTCATTTGATGACTTTGAGCATACAGAATCCATACTCTTTGCCTACGCAGTAAGCTCTTTCGACCAGATAACTCAACTTTGATGCTTTCACCATCGGATAAACGCCAGTCAAAAATTTGCTGGCTAAATTGTCGGTTTGAAAAGCTATCAAGCAATACGACAAGTTCATCTAAATTAAATGAAGCCGGATAAAGAAAACCAGAACCTAAAGGACGAATAGCCAATAGTTGCATCGCGGGATGGTTAGATAACAGAAGCTGCCCATGGTTAGCATCAACCACAAGCACAGGATAAGGAGAATCAGTAACAACGTACTTTAAAGCGGTTTGAAAACGTAAATAAATTAATGTAACGGCAACGGCAAACACGAAAAAGAGCAGGACTACAAATTCGTAGTTGCCCCACCCATCCCATAACCAATCGAGTAACTGATCCATTTTTCCGACCTTTAATGCAAATCGGGAAAAATATACCAGTTATTAATCGATCAATCTGCCTTTAATTCTGGCTTACTATAGATGAAAGGGTCACCATTCAAACTGCCCTGAGCCCCCTCGCGATCCAAAGCTCTTCCTATCTCTGTCATCGCTAGCCAACGATTTTCACACCACAACGGGGAGAGCAATGTTGGGCGACGTGCAGCCGAAGAGACACGATGATAAATCACCTCTTTAGGGGTCATACGGATCATTTCACTGGCAATCGCTACATACTCTTCCAATTCTGGAGCTTCTAGTTTTCCAGCACGCCATGCCTTTGCCATCGTGCTACCATCAACAATATGCAAGCCATGCAACTTGATGCCATCAGTGCCTACTTCAAGGACTTTACGCAGTGTTTCAATGTTATCGCTGCGTGTTTCTTTTGGTAAGCCAACAATAAGATGAGTACATACTTTGATACCTAGCGCACGAGCGCGCTTGGTGATATCAGCATAGCACTCAAAATCGTGACCTCGGTTGATTCGCTTAAGTGTGTCGTTCTTGGCAGTTTGAAGGCCCAATTCCAACCAGATCTCATAACCTTGATTGACATAATCCGACAACAGATCCAATACGGCATCAGGAACACAATCTGGACGAGTGCCTACACACAACCCCACGATGTCAGCGGCCTTGAGAGCTTCTTCATACATATTTTTCAATACCTGCACTTCCGCGTATGTGCTGGTATAGGCTTGGAAGTAAGCAAGGTACTTTTTCGCACGATGGATCTCTCCCGCACGATCTTTCAATTGATCATGAATGCTTTTGATCTGGACTTCTTCATCCGCAAAGGACGCGACATTACAAAACGTGCAACCACCTCGACCAATGGTGCCGTCGCGGTTTGGGCAGCTAAAGCCACCATGTAAAGTCAGCTTATGGACTTTTTCGCCGTAACGACGCTGAAGGTCTTGACCTAGTGTGTTGACCAACTCATGTAACTGCATAGATTCTCACCAATCGTAAACCGTAATAAATCTCACTACGATCTATGTAAATAAATTACATCCCTGCAAGAAAAAACAAATAATTCTAGTCAATTCAAACAAGAGCATAATGGTTTGAAATCAATAAAACTGCATAAAACCAACCTAAAAGCAGCCATGTTGCGCAATTGTTAAACAAAAAGTGCATATTTAAACGAAAAAATTGGGTCACAAAAGCGACTTTTCATTGCATTACGAAGTCACAAAATTGTAGGATACTTACACAACCCCGCTGTTTTTGTGACTTTTATTACAATGACAACTGCGGGAATTGTCGGCGATACCCCGCTCCCACCGATATAAATCACTAGATAGTGATAATAAATAAAGGGATATCACCAAGGATTGTTTTTCTCGCAAAATTTTTCCTGCGAGATACGGAAAGGAATCAAAACTGACCAACCTAGGTCGGTTTCGAATCATAAATATAAAGGACAAGACGCACAGAGTGTACCTAAGACAGCCAAGATCTGTCTGGGATTCTTGCGTCGACATTGAACTGGAAGGATGTATCTATGGTAGATAGAGAGCAAAATTCACAGGGTCTGTACACTCCGGAGCTGGAGCATGACGCTTGTGGTATCGGTTTTGTTGCTCACCTTAAAAACCGTAAATCTCATGAAGTAGTGACTCAAGCACTAGATATGCTGGCTCGCATGGAACACCGTGGTGGTCAAGGCTGTGACCCATGTAGCGGTGATGGCGCAGGTATCTTGCTACAGAAACCTCATGAATTCCTATTAGAAGAAGCCGTTAAGCTAGGCATTAAACTGCCTTCGTTTGAAAAGTATGGTGTTGGTGTCGTTCTTTTCCCGAAAGACGAATACAAACGCGAACAATGCCGTGACATTCTAGAACGTAACGCACAACGTCTAGATCTTGAAGTTATCGGTTACCGAGTACTGCCAACCGACAATTCAATGATCGGTGCAGACCCACTAAGCACAGAGCCTCAGTTTGAGCATGTGTTTATCTCTGGCGGTCCTGGCATCACACCTGAAGAGCTAGAACGCAAACTGTACGTACTTCGTAACTACACTGTACGTGTTTGCCTAGAAAGCGTTTCGAACATTGGTGACGACTTCTACATTAACTCAATGTCTTACAAGACATTGGTGTACAAAGGTCAGTTAACAACCGAGCAAGTACCTCAGTACTTCCTTGATCTGCAAAACCCGACCATGGTGACTGCACTAGCACTTGTACACTCTCGTTTCTCTACCAACACCTTCCCGAAATGGCGTCTTGCACAGCCTTTCCGTTACATTGCCCACAACGGTGAAATCAATACAGTTCGCGGTAACTTGAACTGGATGAAAGCCCGTGAAGCAATCCTAGAATCAGACCTGTTTACTCAGGCTGAAATCGACATGCTTCTTCCAATCTGTCAGGAAGGCAGCTCGGATTCATCTAACTTTGACATGGCACTTGAGCTCCTAGTTCTTTCTGGTCGCAGCCTGCCACACGCATTGATGATGATGATCCCGGAAGCATGGCAAGAAAACAAAAACATGGATCCGAAGCGTCGCGCGTTCTATCAGTACCACGCGAACATCATGGAACCATGGGATGGTCCTGCTTCAGTATGTTTTACTGATGGTGTTCAAGTTGGTGCGACACTAGACCGTAACGGTTTGCGCCCTTCTCGCTACACAGTGACCAAGGATAACTTCCTAGTGATGGCATCAGAGTCTGGTGTTGTGGATATTGAACCAGAGAACGTTGAGTTCCGTGGTCGTCTACAACCAGGTCGTATCTTTGTTGCAGACCTAGAGCAAGGTCGCATCATCTCTGATGAAGAAGTGAAAGACACCATCGCAACGGCGCAGCCTTACGAGAAGTGGGTAGAAGAAAACCTACTGAGCTTGAAAAAGCTGCCAGACGCGAGCAACCAGTTCAGCCAACCTTCTCCAGAACGTTTGCTACACCGCCAACAAGCTTTCGGTGTGAGCACTGAAGAAGTGAACGAAATCATCGTTCCAATGGCGAATGATGCGAAAGAGCCATTATCAGCAATGGGTGCCGACTGGCCTCTTGCGGTTCTATCTCATCAATCTCAGCATCTTTCAAACTACTTCAAGCAGCTGTTTGCACAGGTAACTAACCCACCGATCGACCCGATCCGTGAGCGTATGGTTATGTCGCTGAACACTTACTTGGGTAAAGACCAAAACCTTCTGACTGAAACACCACTTCACTGTCAGAAAGTAGAATTAGAATCACCTGTTCTGGCGAACTCAGAGCTTGAAAAACTGCGTGCGATCGATAACGAGCACCTGCAAGCGAAGACGCTGGATATCGTATTCCAAGCTAATGAAGATCAAGGCAAGCTTGAGCGCGCACTAAAACGTATTTGCCAATACGCAGAAGACGCGGTTATCGATGGTTACTCAATCATCCTACTAACTGACCGTGCAGTGAACTCAAACCATGCGGCGATCCCAGCAATGCTGGCGGTTGGTGCAGTACACCACCATTTGATCCGTAAAGGTCTACGTGCGAAGTGTGACATCGTGGTTGAAACCGGTGACGCACGTGAAACGCACCACTTTGCAACGCTACTTGGTTACGGTGCGAATGCAGTTAACCCATACCTAGTGATTGAAACCATCATTGAGCTTCAACGTACTAAGAAATTGGATCCAGAAGCGAACCCTCGCGATCTGTTCAACAACTATCGTAAAGCGATCAATGGCGGTCTTCTGAAGATCTTCTCGAAGATGGGTATCTCTACGCTACAGTCATACCACGGCGCGCAAATCTTCGAAGCCTTGGGCATCCACAAATCAGTGGTCGACAAATACTTCACAGGTACAGTTTCTCGTATCCAAGGTCTAACCCTTGATGATATCGCCAAAGAAGTGCTGATCCGTCACCGCATCGGTTACCCACAACGCGAAATTCCAATTCAAATGCTGGATGTTGGTGGTGTTTACCAATGGAAACAGCGTGGTGAGAAGCACCTATTCAACCCAGAAACCATTTCTCTACTGCAAGAGTCTACACGCAACAAGAACTACGATCAGTTCAAGCAGTACGCGACAGCAGTAGATAAACAAGGTGACAACGCGGTAACTCTGCGTAGCCAACTTGAGTTTATTAAGAATCCAGCCGGTTCTATCTCTATCGACGAAGTCGAGCCAATTGAAAGCATCGTGAAACGCTTCGCGACAGGTGCTATGTCATTCGGTTCTATTTCTTACGAAGCACACTCCACACTGGCAGTTGCGATGAACCGTCTTGGCGCGAAATCGAACTCTGGTGAAGGTGGTGAAGACCCAATGCGTTTCGAGCGCAAAGAGAACGGCGATTGGGAACGCTCTGCAATCAAGCAGGTGGCTTCAGGTCGTTTCGGTGTAACCTCTTACTACCTAACTAACGCTGAAGAGCTGCAAATCAAAATGGCTCAAGGTGCGAAGCCAGGTGAAGGTGGTCAGCTACCAGGCGATAAAGTGGATGATTGGATCGGTGCAACACGTCACTCGACTCCGGGCGTTGGCCTTATCTCGCCACCACCACACCACGATATCTATTCAATCGAAGATTTGGCTCAGCTTATCTACGACTTGAAGAACGCGAACCGCGCGGGCCGTGTAAACGTGAAGCTGGTATCGGAAGCAGGCGTAGGTACGATCGCTTCTGGTGTAGCGAAAGCGAAAGCGGACGTTGTACTAATCGCAGGTTTTGACGGCGGTACTGGTGCATCACCAATGTCTTCAATCCGTCATACCGGTCTTCCTTGGGAACTTGGTTTGGCAGAAACGCACCAAACACTACTGAAGAACGGTCTACGTAACCGTATCGTGGTTCAAGCAGATGGTCAGATGAAGACACCTCGTGACCTTGCAGTGGCAACACTACTTGGTGCAGAAGAATGGGGCGTGGCAACCGCAGCATTGGTGGTTGAAGGTTGTATCATGATGCGTAAGTGTCATAAGAATACCTGTCCTGTTGGTATCGCAACTCAGAACAAGACGCTTCGCGAGCGCTTTGATGGCCGCGTAGAAGACGTCGTAACCTTCTTCCAATACATGGCACAAGGTCTGCGTGAAATCATGGCTGAACTTGGCTTCCGCACTATCGATGAGATGGTCGGTCAAGGTCAGAAACTGAAGATTCGCCAAGACGTTTCTCACTGGAAATACAAGAACCTAGATCTGTCTCCTGTTCTCCACGTTGAGCAACCACGCGAAGCTGATGGTGTATTCAACCAAGCTCAGCAGAACCACAACCTAGAAGAAGTGCTAGACCGCAAGCTGATTCAAGCAGCGATTCCTGCACTCGAGAAAGGCGAAGCGGTGAATGCCGAATTCCCTATCGTCAACACAGACCGCTCTGCAGGTACCATGTTGTCGAACGAAATCTCGAAAGTGTACAAAGATGCGGGTCTACCTCAACCAATGAACGTGAAGTTCAAAGGTTCTGCGGGTCAGTCATTCGGTGCATTCCTAGCTAAGGGCGTGAAGTTCGAAGTGGAAGGCGACGCGAACGACTACTGGGGTAAAGGCTTATCTGGCGGTACGTTAGTACTTTACCCAGATGCGAAATCAAGCATTGTCGCGGAAGACAATATCGTGGTTGGTAACGTGTGTTTCTACGGTGCCACTTCGGGTGAGTCTTTCATTCGCGGTATGGCTGGTGAACGTTTCTGTGTTCGTAACTCAGGCGCGAAAGTAGTAGTAGAAGGCGTTGGTGACCACGGTTGTGAATACATGACGGGCGGTGCAGCCATCATCCTTGGTTCAACAGGTCGTAACTTTGCCGCAGGTATGAGTGGCGGCGTGGCTTACGTATGGGATAAATCAGGTGACTTTGAGTCAAAACTGAACCCAGAGCTAGTAGACCTAGATCCAATCGAGCAAGAAGACAGAGATCTATTACTCGACATGCTAACTAAGCATGTTCAATTCACAGGAAGTGAAGTCGCTCAGTCTTTCCTAGACAACTTTGAAGCAAGCCTAGCCTCTATGGTTAAGGTAATGCCGCGTGACTACAAAGCGGTTCTTCAAAAGCGTAAAGCTGAAGCACAGTCTCAAGGAAACGAAACTCAAGTGGAGGCCGTATAATGGGTAAGCCTACTGGATTTTTAGAGCATGGTCGTGAACTACCACAGAAGATCGACCCAGCTGAACGCATCAAGAACAACAAAGAGTTCGTTCTGAACGAGGAGTTTGGTGACAAGATCAATACTCAGGCTTCTCGTTGTATGGATTGTGGTGTGCCGTTTTGTCATAACGGCTGCCCTATCGGTAACATCATCCCAGAGTTTAACGATGCGGTTTATCGTGATAGCTGGGAAGAAGCATGGAACATTCTAAGCTCAACCAATAACTTCCCAGAGTTTACTGGTCGTGTTTGCCCGGCTCCATGTGAAAGTGCTTGTGTACTTGGCATCAACCAAGATCCAATCACTATCTGTAATATCGAGAAAACCATCGTAGAAACGGCGTATCGTGAAGGGTACGCCAAGCCAAAAACACCACGCTCTCGCACTGGCAAAACCGTTGCGATCATCGGTTCGGGCCCTGCTGGCCTTGCGGCTGCTGAGCAGCTAAACAGCGCCGGTCATACTGTGACGGTATTCGAGCGAGACGAGAAAGTAGGCGGTCTGCTGCGTTTTGGTATCCCAGATTTCAAACTGGGTATGGACGTGATTGATCGTAAGATCAACCTGATGGCAGAAGCGGGTATTGAATTCAAAGTTAACCAACATGTTGGTGTTGATGTGAATGCTCAGCAGCTGCGTCAAGAGTTCGATGTGGTTCTACTGACTGGTGGTTCAACCGTTCCTCGTGATTTGCCAGTTCCGGGTCGTGAACTAAAAGGCGTTCACTTCGCAATGGAATTCCTAGGTCAAAACAACCGCCGTGCCAACGACATGGATCTTAAAGGTGAAGAACTTCACGCCGCGGGTAAACATGTTGTCGTTATCGGTGGTGGTGATACGGGTTCTGACTGTGTAGGTACCTCAAACCGACATGGCGCAGCAAGCATCACTCAGGTTGAAATCATGCCGATTCCACCTGAGAAACGCCCTGCCAATATGCCATGGCCACAGTACCCAATGATCCTGCGTACTTCGACGTCTCATGAAGAAGGTGTTGATCGTCACTGGAACATCCTAACCAAAGAGTTCATCGGCAATGACAAAGGTGAAGTTACAGGCCTTCGTTTAGCTGATATCGTTTGGCAAGATGCGAAACCAGGCGAGCGTCCAAGCTTCAAAGAAGTAGAAGGCAGCGAACGTGTGATTCCATGTGATATGGCATTCCTAGCGATGGGCTTCCTGCACCCAGAACCAACTGGCGTGCTTGCTCAACTGGATATTGCTCTAGATGATCGCGGTAACGTAGCAACTCAAGGTTTTGCTACTAACCAAGAAGGTGTATTTGCTGCTGGTGATATGCGAACAGGCCAATCTTTGGTGGTTCGTTGTATCAATGAAGGCCGCGAATGTGCCCGTGCTATCGATGATTACCTAATGGGTGGCACAAACCTAGAAGCAAAAGCAGATTCACTGATGCTTTCTGCTTAAAGGGAGTGCGCTCACTTCCTCTTTTCGAGGCATAAACCCAGCCATCAGTACTATCGATGGTTGGTTGTCAGGAAAGAAAACAGTTCCTTCCAATCTTTTTATTTTGACCAGCATTTTGTGCTGGTCTTTTTTATTCCCGCCAGAATCAAATGTTACTTTTTTGTAACAATCACTTTTCTATCTCACTGTTTTTCTTGAACTATTTCAGCCAATTAAATGGTAAATCGCATATTCACGCGATGATTCACTAATAACTTGACCTTTTTTACAATAAGCTATAGCTTGTGAAGTTGGTGAAAATAAAACACACAATTTTTGTTAAGATATTTGACGAATTTTATTGAATAGATATACATAAAACTTAGAAAGTGACGCATAGTTAGTCATCATTATCAACTTGAGCAGTGTTGATATATCTGTCGGGATGACAGATAAGCAAAGGGAGAATTGCAATGGCTCTTTATGATCCAAGTCTTGAGAAAGACAACTGTGGATTTGGCTTGATCGCGCACATGGAAGGCGAGCAAAGTCACAAGCTGGTACGTACAGCAATTTCTGCACTTGACCGCATGACCCACCGTGGTGGTATCGCCGCCGATGGTAAAACCGGTGATGGTTGTGGTCTTCTTCTACAAAAGCCCGATTCCTATTTACGCCTTATCGCTGAAGAAAATGGCTTCAACCTTGGCAAGCAATACGCCATAGGGATGATTTTCTTCAACCAAGACCCGGTGAAAGCTCAACTCGCCAAAGACATCATCAACAAAGAGCTCGCACAAGAGACTTTGACGGTAGCAGGGTGGCGTGAAGTACCAACCAATTCAGAAGTACTCGGCCCAATCGCCGCCGATTCACTTCCAGACATTCAACAAGTCTTTATCTCTGCTCCGGCAGGTTGGCGCGAGCGTGACATTGAGCGTCGTCTCTACATTGCACGCCGTCGCATCGAGAAACAAATCACCGAAGATCCTGATTTCTACATCTGTAGCTTGTCGACACAAGTTTTGGTGTACAAAGGCTTGTGCATGCCTGCGGACTTACCGCGCTTCTATCTTGATCTTGCTGATCTACGCATGGAATCTGCTATCTGCCTGTTCCACCAGCGTTTTTCTACCAATACTCAACCGCGTTGGCCACTAGCTCAGCCGTTCCGTTACCTTGCTCATAATGGTGAGATCAACACCATTGAAGGTAACCGCCAATGGGCACGAGCGCGAGCTTACAAGTTCTCGTCACCACTGCTGCCAGACCTACAAACCGCAGCACCGTTTGTGAACGAGACAGGTTCAGATTCTTCCAGCTTAGATAATATGTTGGATCTATTCCTTTCTGGCGGTATGGATATCTTCCGTGCCATGCGCATGCTTGTGCCACCAGCATGGCAAAACCACCCAGACATGGACCCGGATCTGCGAGCGTTTTACGACTTCAACTCTAAGCACATGGAACCATGGGATGGTCCGGCAGGTATCGTATTGTCTGACGGCCGTTACGCTGCCTGTAACCTAGATCGAAATGGTCTGCGTCCTGCACGTTATGTGATTACCAAGGACAAATTTATCACCCTAGCATCAGAGGTAGGGATTTGGGACTACGCTCCCGATGAAGTTGCCGAGAAAGGCCGTGTTGGTCCGGGTGAGCTGCTGGTTGTCGATACTCGTAAAGGTAAGCTTTGGCAGTCTAGCGAGATCGATAACGATCTGAAATCCCGCCACCCTTACCGCGAATGGATGGAAAACAACGTTCGCAAACTCACTCCTTTTGCTCAGCTACCTGAAGATCAAGTGGGTGAGCGCAGCTTTGATGAAGACTTACTCAAGACTTATCAAAAGCAATTTGCTATGAGCAATGAAGAGGTCGATCAAGTACTGCGTGTTCTTGGTGATATGGGCCAAGAAGCGGTCGGCTCCATGGGTGATGACACCCCAATGGCCGTTCTCTCGTCGAAAGAGCGCTTGGTGACTGATTACTTCCGTCAGAAGTTCGCTCAGGTAACCAACCCGCCAATCGATCCATTGCGTGAGAAACACGTAATGTCACTGGCGACCAGTATCGGTCAGGAGATGAACGTCTTCTGTGAAACCGATGGCCACGCCTACCGAGTGACCTTCGATTCGCCAGTATTACTTTACTCAGACATGCAGCAATTGCTTGAGCTTGGTGACGATCACTACCGTAATACCATTCTCGATATCAATTACGATCCACAACAAAAAGATCTCAAACAAGCCATTGATGATCTGTGTGAACAAGCAGAACAGGTCGTACGTGAAGGCACGGTTCTAGTCGTGCTTTCAGATCGCGCTTTAGTCAAAGGCAAGCTGCCAATTCCTGCAGCAATGGCGGTCGGTGCGGTTCAAACTCGCTTGATCGATGCCAACTTACGTTGTGATGCCAACATTGTTGTTGAGACCGCAACAGCTCGTGACCCACACCAATTTGCTGTCTTGCTTGGCTTTGGTGCTACTGCGGTTTATCCATACCTTGCTTATGAAGCACTAGGTAAGCTGATTGATGATAAAGCGCTAGAAAAAGACTATCGCGATGTGATGCAAAACTACCAATACGGCATCAACAAGGGTCTGTACAAGATCATGTCGAAAATGGGGATTTCTACTATCGCCTCTTACCGTTGCTCACAATTGTTTGAAGCAGTTGGCTTGAGCCAAGAAGTCGTCGCCTTATGCTTTAAAGGCGTGACGACTCGTATTGAAGGCGCGAACTTCGACGACTTCCAACAAGATTTGTACAACCTTTCTCGTAAAGCTTGGGCGAAACGTAAAGCCATCGAGCATGGCGGCTTATTGAAATACGTCCACGGTGGTGAATATCACGCCTACAACCCAGACGTGGTTGGCACACTGCAAACTGCGGTGAAATCAGGCGAAAGTAACGATTATCAGAGCTTTGCTAAACAGGTGAACCAACGTCCTGTTGCCATGCTGCGTGACTTAATGGCACTGAAAAAATCGGATTCCCCATTACCACTTGAGCAAATCGAGCCAAGCACAGAACTCTTCAAGCGTTTTGACTCTGCGGCAATGTCTATTGGCGCACTCAGCCCAGAAGCGCACGAAGCACTTGCAACAGCGATGAACCGGCTTGGTGGTTACTCCAACTCGGGTGAAGGTGGTGAAGATCCACGTCGCTTCGGTACCGAGCGTAACTCGCGTATCAAACAGATTGCTTCTGGGCGATTTGGTGTCACGCCTCACTACCTAACCAATGCAGACGTGCTGCAGATCAAGGTCGCACAGGGTGCGAAGCCGGGCGAAGGTGGTCAGTTACCGGGACACAAAGTCACCGCAGAAATTGCAAAACTGCGTTATTCGGTACAGGGGGTAACTCTGATCTCCCCTCCTCCACACCACGATATTTATTCGATTGAAGATTTAGCCCAGCTGATCTTCGACCTAAAACAAGTCAATCCAAACGCATTGGTTTCGGTGAAGTTAGTTTCTGAACCAGGCGTCGGCACCATCGCAACAGGTGTAGCGAAAGCTTACGCTGATCTCATTACCATCTCGGGTTACGACGGCGGTACCGCAGCAAGTCCATTAACTTCAGTGAAATACGCAGGTAGCCCTTGGGAATTGGGACTGGCAGAGACACAACAAGCACTGGTTGCTAATGGTCTGCGTCATAAGATTCGTCTACAGGTAGATGGTGGTCTAAAAACGGGGCTAGACGTGGTGAAAGCGGCGATTCTCGGTGCTGAAAGCTTCGGTTTTGGTACTGCGCCAATGGTGGCAATGGGTTGTAAATTCCTACGTATTTGTCACCTCAACAACTGTGCCACAGGGGTTGCAACTCAAGACGAGACATTGCGTAAAGAGTACTTCAAAGGCCTACCGGAAATGGTGATGAACTATTTCATTGGTCTGGCGGACGAAGTGCGCGGATTACTCGCTGAACTTGGTGTTGAAAAACTGACTGACTTGATTGGTCGCACGGATTTGTTGGAAACCGTTGAAGGTCTTACGGCGAAACAAACCAAGCTAGATCTGTCGAATATCCTTGAGGCGCCAGTCTCTCCAGAGGAACACCCTCTTTACTGGACACAGCCAAATACACCATTTGATAAAGCAGAGCTAAACAACAAGATCATCGAAGACGCACTACAAGCGGTTGAAAAACGTCAATCTGCTAGCTTCTTCTACAACGTGATCAACACCGACCGTTCTGTGGGTGCTCGCCTATCTGGTGAAATCGCTCAGCGTTACGGCAACCAAGGCATGGCGGCGACGCCAATCAAACTGCATTTGGATGGCACTGCAGGCCAGTCATTTGGCGTTTGGAACGCGGGTGGCGTAGAGCTTTACCTCACTGGCGATGCCAACGACTACGTAGGTAAAGGCATGGCTGGCGGTAAGGTGGTTATCAAACCTCACCTTGGCACTGCATTTAAGTGTAATGAAGCGACCATCATTGGTAACACCTGTCTGTACGGGGCAACTGGCGGTAAGTTGTTTGCGGCAGGTAAAGCCGGTGAGCGTTTCGGCGTACGTAACTCAGGTACGATTGCCGTCATTGAAGGTGCTGGCGATAACGCTTGTGAGTATATGACTGGTGGTATTGTTGCCATTCTTGGTGCGACAGGCGTGAACTTTGGCGCCGGCATGACTGGCGGATTTGCTTACGTATTGGATGAGAACCAAGACTTCCAAGGTCGCGTGAACAACGAATCGGTTGAAGCGATTTCTCTGTCGGATCTCTACATCCATCAAGAGCACTTACGTGGTCTGATTGCCGAGCATCTTGAAGAAACTGGCTCTAGCCACGCAGAAGATATCTTGGCGAACTTTGATGAATGGATTCCAAAGTTCTACTTGGTGAAACCACAAGCGGCGGACTTGCGCACGCTACTTGGTCACCAGAGTCGCAGTGCCGCAGAACTGCGCGTTCAAGCCCAGTAATCATGGAGGATGTTTGAATCATGAGTCAGAACGTTTATCAATTTATCGATGTTCAACGCGTAGACCCTGCGAAGAAGCCTATCAAAGTTCGTAAGATCGAATTCGTTGAAATCTATGAACCGTTTACCAAGCAACAAGCGACTGCGCAGGCGGATCGCTGCTTGGATTGTGGTAACCCATATTGTGAATGGAAGTGCCCAGTCCACAACTACATTCCTCAATGGCTAAAGTTAGCCAATGAAGGTCGTATCCTTGAGGCCGTTGAGCTATCGCACCAAACTAACAGCTTGCCTGAAGTTTGTGGCCGAGTATGTCCGCAAGATCGTCTGTGTGAGGGTTCTTGTACTCTCAATGAAGACTTTGGCGCTGTTACCATAGGTAACGTTGAAAAATACATTACCGACAAAGCCTTTGAAATGGGCTGGAAACCTGACATGTCTAAGGTGGAGTGGACCGATAAAAAGGTTGCCATCATTGGTGCAGGCCCAGCAGGCTTGGCTGCCGCTGATATCCTAGTGCGCAATGGAGTGAAACCTGTCGTATTTGACCGCTATCCTGAAATTGGAGGCCTACTGACCTTCGGTATCCCTTCGTTCAAGCTTGAAAAAGGCGTGATGGAAAACCGCCGCCGCGTCTTCACCGAGATGGGCGTAGAGTTCCAGATGAATGTCGAAGTAGGTAAAGATGTGCAGATGCAAGAGCTACTTGATGAGTACGATGCCGTCTTTTTAGGTGTTGGTACTTACAAGTACATGCGTGCGGGACTAGAAAATGAAGGTGCGCCGGGTGTCTACGATGCTCTGCCATTCTTGATTTCAAATACTTACAAGGTCATGGGCTTGGAGCACGACAAACCTTTTATCGACATGGCAAAACAACGCGTCGTCGTACTCGGTGGTGGTGATACCGCAATGGACTGTGTTCGTACCTCAATCCGCCAAGGCGCATCAAACGTGGTATGTGCTTACCGTCGTGATGAAGCCAATATGCCTGGCTCTCGACGCGAGGTGAAAAACGCTAAGGAAGAAGGCGTGAAGTTCATGTTCAACCTTCAGCCTTTAGGAATTGAAGTGGATGCGTCAGGCAAAGTCTCAGGGGTCAAAGTGGTGAAAACTGCCCTTGGTGAGCCTGATGAAGCGGGTCGTCGCCGTCCAGAACCAGTAGAAGGCAGCGAGCACGTTCTACCAGCAGACGTCGTTATCATGGCGTTTGGTTTCCAGCCACACAAAATGGACTGGCTAGCTCCGTTTGATGTCGAGTTGGATCAATGGGGCCGTATCAAAGCTCCTGCGAAACAAGAGTTCCAATTCCAGACCAGCAACAAAAAGATCTTCGCTGGTGGCGATGCGGTTCGAGGCTCAGATCTGGTCGTGACCGCGATTGATGAGGGTCGAAAAGCCGCAGAAGGTATTCTCGATTACCTTGAAGTTTAATCACTGTTAACGTCTCAAAAAGGATCCTACTATTGGATCCTTTTTTCTTTTATTACATATAATTAAATTCCTAAGATAAGGGATAAAACCAATGAAAAAAGCCGCTCTCCTTTCCATTACTTTGCTCGGCTTAACCGCTTGTAGCCAAGGAGTCACAACCATGACTGATCGTTCTCAATCACCTTGTGGTGACAAACCAAACTGTGTCTCCACCCAAGACACGCGTGAAGAATACAACCTAACACCATTCACCCTAACCGAATCCACCAACATCGATGCAATTGAGCAAGTGGCGCTTGAACTGCCAGGCGCGAAGACTGCCGTCAAAGAAGGCAATTACCTACGTATCGAATGCACATCTAAAATAATGCGCTTTGTGGACGATTTAGAGCTTAAGATCGAAGGCGACCAGCTTATTGTTCGTTCTGAATCTCGCGTTGGCTATTCAGACTTTGGCGTGAACCGTAAGCGTGCTGAACAATTACGTTCACTGTTGGCGAATGCTGAGTTAATCAAATAACGACCACATATTGGTGCAGAGTGGTATACTCTCGCCAACTTAAATTTTTATCGAAAGAGAGTGTTATGAAAGTTGGTATCATCGGTGCGATGGAACAAGAAGTCACCATCCTGAAAGAAGCAATGACAAACTGCCAAACAGTAAGCAAAGCAGGTTGTACGTTTTTCTCTGGTCAGATTAACGACGTTGATGTGGTACTGCTTCAATCTGGCATCGGTAAAGTAGCGGCTGCAGTAGGCACAACTATTCTGCTAGACGAGTACCAACCAGATGTGGTTATCAACACTGGCTCTGCAGGTGGCTTCGATTCAAGCCTAAACCTAGGAGACGTTGTTATCTCAACAGAAGTTCGTCACCACGATGCAGACGTAACTGCGTTTGGCTACGAAATGGGTCAAATGGCAGGTCAACCAGCAGCATTCAAAGCGGATGAGAAGTTAATGGACCTTGCTGAAAAAGCACTGGCTCAAATGGAAAACACGCACGCTGTTCGCGGACTGATCTGTACTGGTGATGCGTTTGTTTGTACGGCAGAACGCCAAGAGTTTATCCGTAAACACTTCCCTTCAGTTATCGCTGTAGAAATGGAAGCATCTGCTATCGCCCAAACTTGTCACCAATTCAACACACCGTTTGTTGTTGTGCGTGCTATCTCTGACGTAGCAGACAAAGAATCACCAATGAGCTTCGAAGAGTTCCTACCGCTAGCAGCGAAAAGCTCTTCAGAAATGGTATGCAAAATGTTGGAACTGACTAAGTAAGTCCCCAGAATTTCATGGAAGAAATATTTCAACAGCTCTATGCCAATGGTGCGCTCCTCGTCATGTGGGGCGCATTACTATTCCACTTATTAATCCCTATTCCTCACGCTGCTCATCCTGTGACTTTATGGCATAAATTCGCAGAACAACTGGCGAACAAAGTTAATAACAACCACGCCTACTCACAAAGCATTCTCTCTGGCGGGCTCGCACTGCTTCTTATGCTTGTACCTTGCTTGATATTACTGCTCGCGATGAAGCCCTTAGTTTGGCAAGCGCCCTTATTTGAGCTGGCATTACTGCTTATTGCTCTCGACTGGCGAAACAACGAGTCACTTGCTAAACAACTCGTCACCGCAATGTCGAATGAGAACAAAGTACAGTGCCGAGCGTTACTCAAGCCTTACCTTAATCGAGATACCGAGAGCTTATCACTGCTTGGTATTGGTAAAGCAGGCGCAGAGACCATCATCATGGGTTACGGACGTAACGTTGTGTGCGTGTTGTTCTGGTATGGATTGACTGGTGGAATTGGCGCATTAATGTATCGCCTAACAGCAGAACTTGCTCGTGCTTGGTCTCCAAGTCGCCGTCAGTATTCACCTTTTGGTAAGCCTGCTATTCAGCTAACGGCTGCATTGGAGATTGTTCCTTTGCGCTTGTTTGCCGTGTTCATTAGCATGGGTAAAAACCTATCGAGTGTTTCGACTGGCATGCTTCAACAAGCGAAGTCTTGGCCACTTCCGGGGCCAGCTTGGTTGTTGTGCTCGATTGGTAACAAGCTTCAATTGTCACTTGGCGGCCCAGCGCTGTACCAAGGTCAACGAGCTGAACGAGCGAAAATTGGTGGTCGTATAGCGCCATCTGCTATTCATTTAGCACAAATCCAAACCCTCATTGTATGGCGTATTTTTGCTTGGATCGTTATCCAAAGCCTGATTCTCGGACTCATTTATCAAGGACTATGATGAACAAACTTTGCTTTGCTCTTCCTCTTATCTTCTCTGCCGCTTCTTTTGCCAATGAACCTGCTCAGCGCGTCATCAGCCTGGCTCCACACTCAACAGAAATCGCCTATGCTGCAGGTCTTGGTGACAAGCTGATTGCGGTCAGCGAGATGAGTGACTACCCCGAGCAAGCTAAAGGTTTAGAGAAAGTATCAAACTATCAAGGCATCAAGTTAGAGCGCATCATTGCCCTTCAACCCGATTTAGTTATCGCTTGGCCAGCAGGTAATCCAGCCAAAGAACTTGAAAAGCTCAAGCAGTTTGGCATTCCTATCTACTACTCAACTACTGGAACGTTAGAAGACATCGCTACGAACATTGAGCAACTTAGCCAGTACAGTGAGAAGCCAGAAGTTGGGCAAAAAGCCGCCGCAGAATTTCGCGCGCAGTTGGAAGCACTAAAAGAAAAGTACGATACCGAAGATAAAGTCAGCTACTTTTATCAGTTAAGTGAAAAGCCGATCATCACGGTCGCAGGTAAGAACTGGCCAAGTGAAGTCTTCACCTTTTGCGGTGGTGAAAACATCTTTGCTAAGGGCAGCGCTCCTTACCCACAAGTCAGCATCGAGCAAGTGATTACTCGCCAACCCGAAGTCCTGTTTACCTCTCGCCATGCCATGAGTGATGATGGCATGTGGGCAGAGTGGAAAAACGACATCCCTGCGTTAAAAAACAACCATGTTTGGTCACTCAATTCCGATTGGATCAACCGCCCGACCCCAAGAACCTTAAACGCGATCACAGAGGTGTGTGAACACTTTGAAACCGTTCGGCAAAAACGCTAACGTTTTCGTTGGAAATCCCGTACAATTTCCGTCCCATTTCTGTTCCCCCACAATTTGTTTAAAAGGTACCAAGTAACATGGACTCCATGCTGCTTTATATGATCGATTTATTCGGTACTGCTGTCTTTGCGGTTTCTGGCGTTTTACTCGCAGGCCGATTAAAGATGGATCCTTTCGGTGTGATCGTACTCGGTAGTGTGACAGCTATTGGAGGCGGCACTATTCGTGATATGGCGCTTGGCGCAACCCCGGTCTTCTGGATCACTGACACCACTTATCTTTGGGTAATTTTCATCACTTGTTTACTCACGATGATTCTCATTCGTCGTCCTAAGCGCTTACCTTGGTGGGTCTTACCTGTCTGTGACGCAATTGGTTTGGCGGTATTCGTCGGTATCGGTGTTGAGAAAGCTCTCGCCTACAATGCTTCTGGCATGGTTGCGGTGATCATGGGCGTTATCACTGGCTGCGGTGGCGGCATTATCCGTGATGTGCTGGCTCGCGAGGTACCCATGGTACTGCGAAGTGAAGTCTATGCGACCGCATGTATCATCGGTGGTATTTTCCATACAACCGCATTGAGTATGGGACACGACCATTCAGTCGCCCTACTCGCAGGTGTCATCTCAACTTTGATTATTCGCCTTGGTGCGATTCGCTGGCACTTGTCACTGCCAACCTTTGCTATCAATCGCTAATCGATACCAATCAATTTACGCAAAAGAGCTGACTGAAACGTCGGCTCTTTTTGTTTGTAAAATCACCTATCGCTTCTCATCTCAAGCTTGGCTATATTAGGCCTATTATTCCCAACATTCATGGATAGACATGTTACTGGAAGGCATCGAAACACTATTAGTTTTAAGCAAAGCGAAAACCATGAGCCGCACTGGGAGTTTGCTGTATATCAGCCAATCTGCAGTGAGTAAACGAATCGCGAACCTAGAGAAAAAACTGGGAAAGAAGCTAGTAGAACCGTCAGGGAGAACCATTAAACTCACACCTGATGGCATGGCTTTGATCGAGAATATTGGCCCATCTTTTAACGAGTTACGTGGCCTTATTTATGAACAGCAAGAGCTAGAAGATACATCATTAATCACCCTCGATAGCTCAAAGTCTCTTATTGCGGGTTATCTTGGAAAAACCATTGGTGATTACCTCAAGCAAGATCAGTACTTAACCATAACCACCAACCACAGCCCTAGAATCGTTGAGCGGGTTCAATCCGGTAAAGCGACCATTGGGCTTTGCGCTGGTTTGCTTCCACCACATCACGGCTTGATGGCTTTCCACTTATGTGATGAACCTTTCTTCCTCGTTAGTGATCAACCACTAAATGAATTACCGAAAAAAGTCATCACAAATGATTTAACTAACCCGTCCAATAGCTACCAACTGCCTGCATTAGAGAAAATCGGTATCAAACCATTGATGGAAATGGATGCCTACACTGCAGCTGCACAACTTGCACTTGGAGGGGCAGCGCCAGCATTAATACCGTTATCGATCGTTAGAGCGTTAAAGATCCCTGACCATAACTGCTTCATGTTCGAACAACTGGCATCTTTAATTCGACCGATTCATATCTGCGTTAGGCAAAACGTGTACCAGTCACCAAGAGTTAAAACAGTGATAGAAACCATTGGTGATGTTGTTGCCAAAGAAGTTTTGTCGCCATCAACATAGACATGGTAATCACTAAAGGTCGAATCCATTTTTGGCCTTTAGTAACAACAACTTTGGCACCAAGTTGAGCACCAATAAAGCCACCTACCGCCATGGTCAGACCGATTTCCCACACAGGCAAGCCAGCAAGAATAAAGAACAGCAGAGCCGCGATATTTGAAGTGAAGTTGAGAATCTTAGTACGAGCAGTCGCATCAACCAAAGAGAAGTGACCAAGTGCGACAAAGCAAAGCGCAAAGATAGAGCCAGTACCTGGGCCAAAAAAGCCATCGTAAAAGCCCACGCCGCCACCAACGCACAAAGCGAACATCGCTTCAGAAAGCTTCGGCTCCCCTTCCGCTGTTTTAGAGGTCGAGGAGAGCAAAAAGTAGAGAGAAATCGCAATCAGCAATACAGGGATAAGGCTAGTGAGTATACCTGCATCGATAAACTGCACAGCCTCTGCCCCAATAGCAGAGCCAATAAAGGTACATAGAATCGCTAGGCGCATCTCTTTAAGGCTAACAATACCATTACGCACAAAGTACCAACTAGCAGAGAAGCTTCCGAATGAGCTTTGGAGTTTGTTCGTCGCCAATGCCTGAGTTGGGCTAAGCCCCGCTGCCAGTAGAGCTGGCAATGTTAATAGACCACCACCACCAGCCATGGCATCAATAAATCCTGCTGCTGATGCGACAAAAAACAATGCAATTAACATCTCGAAAGTGATTTCCACTCGTGCGTCCTTGTAAATATTTGTAACCAGATGAGGCAACGATAGCATTGCCTTACAAACGCACAAAAGGAAACTCAAGACACCAACCTATTCCAGGTTTTCATCAATCTAAAAATCTAACAAATGATACGTTAAATGTATCAATTACATTTCCGATAGAATTCACTCTCAAGAGCATTTCAATTTTTTGATGGAAAAAGAAAACACTGGCTTAATCTTATCAATTCAACCTTATCGAAAGTGAAAACAATGGATGTTTTAAGGGCTCGCCCTTCAATAAAAGAGCAACAGCTACGCTCTCGCATCGAACAAACCGTAAATCTAAAACAGCTTTTCAAAGTCATAGACTCTAGGCCCGAAACCTCGGGAGCTGGGGTCGTTTATATCGACAACATGTTTACCATTGTTCGGTTGAGAGACTTCACTGCCACATGCCGCATCAATCCTATTTTCATCATCTTGCGGGAACCGATGAAAAACCAAACATCATTCGAGTTTGCAAAAACAATAAAGCAAGAAGAGTCTAAATCTAAGTTTAACCAAGAGCTTTTATCTGCAAGCATCAGCTGTGTTGGTGCCGCGATTGGATGGATTGGTGTTATTGGTTCTGGATTAACAGTACCAATAAGTGGTCCAGCAGGTGTAACAATGTCCTACATTTCATATGCGGCAACTGCAGCAGCTACAGCCCAGTGCTCCATAGGCGTAGCAAGAACCTTTATGGCGTCAAAATCACCGGAAAAATTATCTAATTTAGACAACAATGAATGGTATCAAAACACCACAAAGGCCTTAGATTACATCTCTTTGGCCGGAGCTGGTGCAAGTGGTTACCAAACAACAAGAATGGTTTTATCTCTAAAGCAAACTACAGGGAAAGGCATTCAAGAAGTATTAAAAGGTTTAAATAGACAAGAGAGAGCAAGATTAACGAAAGAGATTGTCCGCAGAAATCTTCCTTCCTTCTCGAACAAAGCACGAAAACAACTTGTCTTAGCAGGATTAATACCCAAGAGATATTCACAAGCCACTGTATCCGCATCCATTTCCCACCAACTCCTCGACGCGATTGGAGGTTCTATTAGCATAATAGGAAGCAGTTATTCTGGAGAGGTAAAGAACCTTGCCATTGGTATTTATGAGGAGTTGAAAGTTGAATACTAAATCGATCGACCTAGTGAACATATTAATAAGCATATGTTTATATTTAGCATTAACTATTGGTTTAGCAATAAGCCTAAGCATCTGGAATGAATGGTTTTCTCTCTCTCAACGAATTGATCTCGATACTTACTTCACTCTCTTCGGCGCCATAACTGCGACAGTAATATGCGTACCAAACATCCTAACAATCAGCAAAGGCCTGAGTATTGCTGCAAAGGTAAACTTGCTCACCATTGCATTTATTCTTGTTACTTGCAGCGCTAATTTTGTTATTACAAATGGCAGTACTATTTCTTCATCTTTAGGGACGTTACTTTCAGTTATCAGTTTGATGCTATACAAAAGTCCTCTCTACCAAGCTTTCTTAGCGCACTTCAATTATCTCCATTTTAAGAAACCCTAAAGACAAAAAAACCCGCTCAAATGAGCGGGCAATGAGGTTGTCATATAAGCCCTAATAAACGGGCTTACTGATTTTTATCTATTACGCTTCTAGGCTAGCTTTCACTTTTGCGTGTAGCTCTTGAACCGAAGTTACTGTGCTCTTCGCATCTGCCGTGTGTGCCATACAAGTTGCGAATGCCGCATTTAGCGTAGTCGTGTAGTTCACTTTCTCAGCCAGTGCACCACGACGAAGAACTTTAGAGTCTTCAATCGCTTGACGGCCAGCTGCAGTGTTCACGATGTAGG
This sequence comes from Vibrio jasicida CAIM 1864 = LMG 25398, assembly GCF_000400365.1. Classification (GTDB taxonomy): domain Bacteria; phylum Pseudomonadota; class Gammaproteobacteria; order Enterobacterales; family Vibrionaceae; genus Vibrio; species Vibrio jasicida. Next base: position 34,134 of record NZ_BAOG01000041.1, read on the forward strand.
TGTACTCGTTGTTCTTGATACGGTCCAGAATGTGAGGACGACCTTCGTGTACCTTGTTAACTAGACGTGGGTTGATGCCCGCTTCGCCTAGGATAACCGCAGTACCGTGTGTTGCATCTAGTTGGTAACCAAGCTTAGACAGCTTAGATGCTAGGTCTACAACGCGCTCTTTGTCGCCTTCGCGAACAGAAAGAAGTGCACGACCGCCTTCTGGGTAGATGTTGCCACAACCCAATTCAGCTTTAGAGTAAGCTTCTGCAAACGTTGCACCAACACCCATAACTTCACCAGTAGAGCGCATTTCTGGGCCTAACAGTGGGTCAACACCAGGGAACTTATTGAATGGAAGTACAACTTCTTTCACTGAGTAGTAAGGTGGGATGATTTCTTTCGTAAAGCCTTGAGACTCTAGCGATTGACCCGCCATTACACGTGCTGCGATCTTAGCGATTGGCGCGCCAGTCGCTTTCGATACGAACGGTACCGTACGTGCTGCACGAGGGTTAACCTCGATTAGGTACACTTGGTTGTTCTTAACAGCAAACTGCGTGTTCATCAGACCACGAACACCCAATTCAAACGCTAGCTTTTCAACTTGCTCACGCATTACGTCTTGGATTTCTTGGCTTAGCGTGTATGCAGGAAGAGAACATGCTGAGTCACCTGAGTGAACACCCGCTTGTTCGATGTGCTCCATGATACCGCCGATAACTACGCGCTCACCGTCACAGATAGCATCGATATCCACTTCAACTGCGTCATCTAGGAAGCTATCAAGAAGAACTGGAGATTCGTTCGATACGCTTACTGCTTCGTTGAAGTAGCGACGTAGGTCTTGCTCATCGTATACGATTTCCATCGCACGACCACCAAGTACGTAAGAAGGACGTACAACCAATGGGAAGCCGATTTCGCGAGATTTCTCTACCGCTTGTTCCATTGTTGTTACTGTCGCGTTCTCTGGCTGTAGAAGGCCTAAGCGGTCAACAGCAACTTGGAAACGCTCACGGTCTTCTGCACGGTCGATTGCGTCAGGGCTAGTACCGATGATTGGCACGCCAGCCGCTTCAAGTGCGCGAGCCAATTTCAGTGGTGTTTGACCACCGTACTGAACGATAACGCCTTTTGGCTTCTCAACACGAGCGATTGCTAGTACGTCTTCCAGTGTTACTGGTTCGAAGTACAGACGGTCAGATGTGTCGTAATCCGTTGAAACAGTCTCAGGGTTACAGTTAACCATGATAGTCTCAAAGCCATCTTCACGTAGAGCTAGTGATGCGTGTACACAACAGTAGTCAAATTCGATACCTTGGCCGATACGGTTTGGACCGCCGCCAAGAATCATGATCTTGTCTTTGTCTGTTGGGTTTGCTTCACACTCGTCATCGTAAGATGAGTACATGTAAGCCGTATCTGAAGAGAACTCAGCCGCACACGTATCAACGCGCTTGTAAACAGGGTGGATATCGTATTGGTCACGTAGACGACGGATTTCACTTTCCGCTACACCTAGAATCTTAGATAGGCGCGCATCAGCAAAACCTTTACGCTTCAGCTTGTTTAGCTCGTCTTTGTTCAGACCCGCGAAGCCTTTTGCTTTTAGCTCTTGCTCAAGTTTAACGATGTCTTCGATTTGAACTAGGAACCAACGGTCGATTTGCGTTAGGTTGAATACGCCATCTACTGACATACCCGCACGGAATGCATCTGCGATGTACCAAATACGCTCTGCGCCAGCTTCTTTCAGCTCATGACGGATTTTCGTCAGTGCGTCTGGTGCATCTAGGTCAACCATTTCGTCAAAGCCAGTCGCGCCAACTTCTAGGCCGCGAAGCGCTTTTTGTAGAGATTCTTGCTGGTTACGGCCGATAGCCATAACTTCACCAACAGACTTCATTTGCGTCGTTAGACGGTCGTTAGCACCTGCAAATTTCTCGAAGTTAAAACGAGGAATCTTAGTTACTACGTAGTCGATTGTTGGTTCGAATGATGCTGGCGTTGCGCCGCCAGTGATGTCATTCATTAGCTCGTCTAGCGTGAAGCCAACTGCCAGTTTCGCTGCAATCTTAGCGATTGGGAAACCTGTTGCTTTAGAAGCTAGAGCAGAAGAGCGAGATACACGTGGGTTCATCTCGATGATAACCATACGGCCATCTTTCGGGTTGATACCAAACTGTACATTAGAACCACCAGTTTCAACACCAATCTCACGCAGTACTGCTAGAGATGCGTTACGCATTAGCTGGTATTCTTTGTCTGTTAGTGTTTGCGCTGGTGCAACCGTGATTGAGTCACCCGTGTGGATACCCATTGGGTCGAAGTTTTCAATCGCACATACGATGATACAGTTGTCCGCTTTGTCACGAACCACTTCCATCTCGTACTCTTTCCAACCGATAAGTGACTCATCGATTAGAAGCTCGTTAGTTGGAGAAAGGTCCAGACCACGACGACAGATTTCTTCAAATTCTTCTTTGTTGTAAGCGATACCACCGCCTGTACCACCCATAGTGAATGATGGACGGATGATACATGGGAAGCCAACCATATCTAGAACGCCGTAAGCTTCTTCCATGGTTTTAGCCGTATCCGCACGTGGACACTCAAGGCCGATAGACTTCATCGCTTTATCGAAACGAGAACGGTCTTCTGCTTTATCAATAGCGTCAGCCGTTGCACCAATCATCTCAACGCCGAATTCTTCAAGAACGCCATGCTTCTCTAGGTCTAGAGCACAGTTCAATGCTGTTTGACCGCCCATTGTAGGTAGAACTGCATCTGGCTTTTCTTTCGCGATGATGTTGCGAACCACTTCCCACTGGATTGGCTCGATATAAGTTGCATCCGCCATGTCTGGATCAGTCATGATGGTTGCAGGGTTAGAGTTCACAAGGATAACTCGGTAACCCTCTTCACGCAGTGCTTTACACGCTTGTGCGCCAGAGTAGTCAAACTCACATGCCTGACCGATAACAATCGGACCAGCACCAAGAATAAGAATACTTTGAATGTCAGTACGTTTTGGCATTATCTACTACTCCGAATTAAGCGCTGTGTTTTTTGATTAGTTCGATAAAGTGGTCAAATAGCGGTGCCGCGTCGTGTGGACCTGGGCTCGCTTCTGGGTGACCTTGGAAGCTAAATGCTGGCTTGTCTGTACGGTGAATACCTTGTAGAGAACCATCAAATAGCGATACGTGAGTAGCACGTAGATTTTCTGGCAACGTTGCTTCATCTGCTGCAAAACCGTGGTTTTGAGAAGTGATCATCACAACATTACGTTCCAAATCTTTTACTGGGTGGTTTGCGCCGTGGTGACCAAACTTCATTTTCACTGTTTGTGCACCCGATGCTAACGCAAGGATTTGGTGGCCTAGACAGATACCAAAGATTGGCAGACCTTTCTCTAGGAAAGTTTTTGTTGCTTCAATCGCGTAAGTACATGGTTCTGGGTCACCAGGGCCGTTTGATAGGAAGACACCATCTGGGTTTAGAGCCAGAACTTCTTCTGCTGACGTTTCAGCAGGAACAACCGTTAGGCGGCAGCCTCGGTCAACCAACATGCGCAAGATGTTGCGTTTTGCGCCGAAGTCGTAGGCAACAACGTGATATGGCAATTCGCTGTCGTCTTTCGCTTCAGGAAGTCCACCTTCAAGCGTCCACGAACCTTGTTTCCATTGATACGCTTCTTTTGTTGTAACCTCTTTCGCAAGATCCATACCTTTCAAGCCAGGGAATTCTTTTGCTTTTGCTAATGCCAAAGCTTCATCTAGGTTGTTACCTGCAACGATACAACCGTTTTGCGCACCTTTCTCACGTAGGATACGAGTTAGCTTACGAGTATCGATGTCTGCAATGCCGACGATATTTTGCGACTTGAGGTAATCAGAAAGGGATTGTTCATTACGGAAGTTAGAAGCGATAAGAGGAAGATCGCGAATCACAAGGCCTTGTGCGTGGATTGAAGAAGATTCTTCGTCTTCGGAATTGGTTCCGGTATTGCCAATGTGAGGATAAGTGAGAGTAACGATTTGTTGAGAATAGGAAGGATCAGTGAGAATTTCTTGGTACCCCGTCATCGAGGTATTAAAAACAACTTCACCAACGGAAATACCATCTGCTCCAATGGAAACACCGCGGAACACTGTCCCATCTTCTAGGACTAACAGTGCTAATTTACCCAAGACAACCTCCAGAATAAAAATGCATAAAAAATAAATTAAGCTGCAAATTTGCCTTCCTTTACCTTGAAAACTTACATAAACAGGTATTTTTGACAAATTGGCGGTATTCTAATGACGGACTTCAAAACTGTCAACACACATTGAAAAATAAATTATCACTTTCTAGCGAGTAAGGGCATTTAAACAGAAAAAGCCCTAAAATTGTAAGTTTTATCGTTATTCATTCCCGACAGTTGGCCTTTTTTGTAAATTTTACAAATTTGAACTTATTGCAGATCACAAAATTTTGTGAGTTTTTTGCGCAAACGTTCATCACACAAAAACAACCCATACTTTTGAGTAATTCAAGCGCTTTTCACAACAAGACACCCAAAAACACACAATAACTCAAGATGAAATCACAGATGATACGACTCAATTTATTTACATACTTTCCTCTAAATACAAAAAAGCCGGCTTACGCCGGCGAATAATTATGTATTTAAAGCTCGTTCAAGCCGAGCACATCGGTCATGGTATAGAAGCCTGATGGCTTCGAATGCAGCCAAACGGCGGCTTTTACCGCGCCATTAGCAAAGGTCATACGATCTGTTGCCTTATGAGTAATCTCAACACGCTCGCCGATATCAGCAAACATAGCAGTATGCTCGCCGACAATGTCACCGGCACGGATAGTGGCAAAGCCAATTTCATCTTTAGTACGTTCACCGGTAATGCCTTCGCGTGCGTACACAGCAACATCACTCAGTTTGTTACCCATCGCTCCAGCTATCGCTTCCCCCATGCCAATCGCGGTGCCAGATGGCGCATCCACTTTATGGCGGTGATGCGCTTCTACGATTTCAACATCACAGTAGTCACCCATAACTTTCGCTGCTTTCTCAAGAAGCTTGAAGACAAGATTCACGCCAACAGAGTAGTTTGGAGCCATGACAACTGGCACCTGCTTAGCTGCCTCGTCAATCAGTTCCCGTTCTTCTTCGCTAAAGCCCGTCGTTCCAATAACAATGCACTTACCATGTTGCTTACATAGCTCTAGATTCGCCAGTGTGCTCACTGGAGCAGTAAAATCGATAACAACATCAAAGTTGTCGACTTCTTTTGCTAAATCATCCGTCAAAAAGACATCAAACTTACCTTCACCACACAGTTCACCCACATCAACGCCAACAAGTGAAGACTCTGGACGCTCTGAACCAGCCGTTACAGCGGCTTCTGAATTGAAGTGTGAAGCTTTTACTAAGTTGCGACCCATACGGCCAGCCGCTCCTGCGATTGCAATACGAACCATTGCGCTTTCTCTCCTTCTCTGGATAACGAGGTTTGCACTCGTTCTCTTTCGTTTCGCGGTATCTTTTTAAACTAACAATATCCCGTGTTAACCACAAGACAGTTAGATACAGGTTAGGAAAACTCTTTCACTACACGCTCTAGAATCGGCACATTAGCTTCTGGGAAAGCGTAGTTAGGTAACGCAATAATATCGACCCAACGCCCTTCTTGCCCTTCACGTCCATAAGGCTGATTGTTGAATTGAGAAACGGTCATGAAATCAAACTTTAAAGATTTATCTGGGTAGTCGTATTCCAAATGCTCAAACAAGGCTTGTTCTGTGACTGTGATACCAATCTCTTCTTCAAGTTCACGAATCATCGCTTGCTCGACTGTTTCATTTTGCTCCACTTTGCCACCAGGAAACTCCCAAAATCCACCTTTGTGTTTATCGTCCGGACGTTTAGTGATGAAGATTTGCGACCTGTCTTGATTGAAGATAATCGCCGCAACAATGTGAATTCTTTTCATTAGATTCATTCCTAGATCTATACCCAAGTGACTTCAAGATGCTAGTTTCAGAGCGTCGTCACTGATTCAAGTTCAAGGAAAACAACGAAGCGGAATAGCACGCTATTTCCAAGTTGTTTGACGATGAAGTTGCTTCAGTGACACGCTCCCGAAGGGCGAGTTGCCTTGGTTCACATGCTTCGTTAACAATTTTCGATTTAGAACCACTAGATCTTCAAATTGTTGCCTCGCCTTCAAACCAAGTCATTCTCGCTGACCCAAGCATCTCGAGGTTACTTGGGTATATCAATACAAAAAGAGCCGCCTAAGCGACTCTTTCTTAATATCTTCTGACTGTATTAGTCAATTTTACCGTGGCACTGTTTGTATTTTTTACCGCTGCCACATGGACAAGGCTCATTACGGCCCACTTTACGTTCGTCACGAACCATTGGTTGGCTAGAGCCTTCCTCTGCTTCTTCACCTTCTGTCAGTGGGTTTTGAGCTGCCGCGTGTTGAGCTTGAGCACGGCGAGCCGCTTCCTCAGCTTGAGCACGACGTTGCTCTTCCATGCGTTCTACTTCTTCTTGCTGTTGAACACGCACGCGTGACAATACTGTAATTACGTCTGTTTTCAGCGCTTCTAGTAGACCTTCAAACAATTCAAACGACTCACGCTTGTATTCTTGTTTCGGGTTCTTCTGTGCGTAACCGCGAAGGTGAATACCTTGGCGTAAGTGATCCATCGCCGCTAGGTGTTCTTTCCATAGCGTATCTAGCGTTTGAAGCATGACCGACTTTTCGAAGTTGCGTAGTACTTGTGCACCAACCACTTCTTCTTTTTGCTTGTAAACTTCTACTGCTAGGTTAACGATCTTCTCACGCAATGCTTCTTCGTAAAGCTTGTCATCTTGCTCAAGCCACTCTTTGATAGGAGCATCTAGATCGAAGTCCGCTTTCAAACGCTCTTGCAGGCCTTCAACATCCCACATGTCTTCTAGAGATTGTGGCGGAATGTACTCGTCGATGATCGCTGTGATTACGTCTTCACGGTTTTGTTCGATCATATCGCTAATGTCGTCAACACTCATTAGCTCGTCACGCAATTCGTAAACCACTTTACGTTGATCGTTCGCAACGTCATCGTATTCAAGAAGCTGTTTACGGATATCGAAGTTACGACCTTCTACTTTACGCTGTGCTTTTTCGATTGAACGAGACAGCATCTTCGATTCGATCGCTTCGCCTTCTTCCATACCACTTTGGATAAGGCTCGCCATACGGTCTGAAGTAAAGATACGAAGTAGTGAGTCTTCCATTGATAGGTAGAAGCGAGAAGAACCCGCATCACCTTGACGACCAGAACGACCACGTAGCTGGTTATCGATACGACGAGATTCGTGACGTTCCGTACCAATGATGTGCAGACCACCCGCATCTAGTACTTGATCGTGAACCTGTTTCCACTCTGCTTTAATCGCATCAATTTGTTCTTTGGTTGGATCTTGTAGCGTTTCAACTTTTGCCTGCCAGCTACCACCCAATACGATATCGGTACCACGACCTGCCATGTTGGTTGCGATTGTTACCGCACCTGGCGTACCCGCTTCCGCAACAATCTCAGCTTCGCGTTCGTGGAATTTTGCGTTCAATACGTTGTGTTTGATCTTCGCTTTCTTAAGTGCATTAGAAAGAAGTTCTGATTTCTCGATAGAAACCGTACCTACAAGAGATGGTTGACCTTTTTCTACACGCTCTTTGATGTCTTCGATGATTGCAGCAAATTTTTCTGCTTCAGTACGGTAGACCACATCTGGCATATCATTACGGATCATTGGTTTGTTGGTTGGAATAACCACCGTTTCAAGACCGTAAATCGATTGGAATTCGAACGCTTCTGTATCTGCTGTACCTGTCATACCCGACAGTTTTTCGTATAGACGGAAGTAGTTCTGGAAAGTAATAGAAGCCAGCGTTTGGTTTTCGTTTTGAATCTTAACGCCTTCTTTCGCCTCAACCGCTTGGTGAAGACCTTCAGACCAACGACGACCTGGCATTGTACGGCCAGTGTGTTCATCAACGATAACCACTTCACCGTCATCGTTTACAATGTAGTCTACGTTCAGTTCAAATAATACGTGCGCACGAAGTGCCGCATTTACGTGGTGCAATAAACTAATGTTGGTTGGAGAGTAAAGCGTGTCACCCTCTTCCATCAAACCGTTCTTAACCATCAGCTCTTCAACGAACTCTTGGCCCGTTTCGGTTAAGTGAACTTGTTTAGACTTCTCATCCACAGTGTAGTGGCCGTCACCGCGGTACTCTTCAGAATCTTCTTTATCTTGTTTCTGAAGCTGTGGGATAAGCAAGTTGATGCGAGTGTATAGATCCGAGCTGTCTTCTGCTGGACCAGAAATGATCAAAGGAGTACGAGCTTCATCGATGAGGATTGAATCCACCTCATCGACAACAGCGAAGAAGCGTTCACGTTGAACACGGTCTTCATTGCGGAAAGCCATATTGTCACGAAGGTAGTCAAAACCAAACTCGTTGTTTGTGCCGTAAAGGATATCGGCTTCGTAAGCTTCTTTCTTAGCTTGAGGAGGCATGTTTGGCACGTTGATGCCAACAGTCATACCAAGGAACTCGAATAGTGGACGGTTTGTTTCCGCGTCACGTGTTGCTAGGTAATCGTTCACCGTTACAACATGGACACCTTTACCAGGAAGTGCGTTTAGGTAAGCAGGAAGAGTCGCCGTTAAAGTTTTACCTTCACCAGTACGCATTTCAGCAATTTGGCCACCGTTAAGGACCATACCACCAATAAGCTGCACGTCGAAGTGGCGCATACCGTAAACACGCTTAGATGCTTCACGAACCGTAGCAAATGCTTCTGGAAGTAGCTTATCAAGAGTTTCGCCTTGCTCTAGGCGCTCACGGAACTCAACAGTCTTTGCTTTTAGCTCTTCATCAGACAGTGCTTCGAACGTTGGTTCGTAGTTATTGATCTCTTTTACAATTTTTCTAAGGCGGCGCAGTGTTCGGTCGTTGCGACTGCCAATAACTTTTGTCAGTAGCTTAGCTATCATTTTTCGTGAATCTCTCTTTTATCAGACCGTTCCCGATCTACTCGTAATGCCTTCAGTCTCTGCCAGTTTAGAACTAAGAATACTGAGATAAATCATTTATCAAAGATATTGAGTTCAAACGTCCATATTTCAAGGCTTAATTTTGAATCAATGTGGCTTAGTGTAAGGATTTTTCATCGATACAACCATAAATAGACGTATTTGTTTGAAGCACTCGTAAGTTTTTAACCAAACTGATGACGGATTCGCCAGTATTACACATACATATCGCTGCTCAATCGGCATTATCAAAACAATCCGTCTCGCCATGCTATATCAAATATTTATGGGCGAGCTGAAGATAAAGGCCATAATGTAAACTATACCTAAGCAGAAAGCTGCTCTAGAATACCCATATCTCAACAAAATTAGATTTTACCTATGCGTGATCATCGCCCTACCTCAACAGACGATCTTATTGCCGAATCCCAGTTCAAAAAGATACAAGAACATGCGGGAGACATCCTGCAACTTAATCAGGCGCTGCAAGAGATCCTACCTAAGGGTACGGCAGATCATTGCCGAGTGGCTAACGTCCGTAACGGTCATTTGCTCATTGATGTGGCCAGCGCTTCACTAAAGATGAAGATCGATTACGATCGTTTAATGATCCTAAATAAGCTTCGAACTCAAGGCTATGCAAAGCTGATGAGTGTGGAAGTTCGAATCAACCCATCACTATACCGGAATCGTTTCGAGCACGATGACAGACCAAAGCGTCCACCTCTTACTGAAGCTGCAGCAAATTCATTAATGATCATCGCAGATATGGCGCCACCAAAGATTCAAGAGCGTTTGAAACGTCTTGCGGAAATGGCAGAAAAGAAGAAAGACAAGTGATAGGTAGAGCGAAGAAAGAACAGTGACCTCACTGTTCAAAACTCAGATAGTAAAAAACCAGGCGGCGGGCCTGGTTTTTTAATCTATTTTGCGTCAGCGTTGATTACGCAAGCACCATGTTTGGTTCTGCAAATGCAACTGGTGAACCGACTTCTTCTTCGAATGTTGTCCATTCCCATGCTTCTTGATCAGCAAGAACAGCACGCAGAAGTTGGTTATTCAGGCCGTGACCTGATTTATAAGCGCGGAATTCACCAATAATTGCATGACCACACATGTAAAGGTCACCAATGGCATCCAACACTTTGTGAGTCACAAACTCGTTTTCAAAACGAAGACCTTCTTCATTAAGAATACGGTAGTCATCCAAAACAATCGCATTATCAAAGCTACCACCTAGAACAAGGTTCTGAGATTGCAGGTATTCGATGTCACGCATAAAACCAAACGTACGTGCACGAGAAATTTCGCGAACGAAACCTTGAGAAGAGAAATCAAACATAAGGCGCTGCTCGTCTGATTCAATCGCAGGGTGGTTAAAGTCAATCTCGAAGTCCATGCGGAAGCCGTTAAATGGCACAAATTCTGCCCACTTATCGCCATCTTCAAAACGAACTGGTTTTTTAATACGAATAAAGCGCTTAGGTACATTTTGCATCTCGATACCTGCTTGTTGTAGCAAGTATACGAATGGGCTTGCACTGCCATCCATAATAGGGATTTCAGGTGCGTCAACTTCAACTACGATGTTGTCAATACCCATACCAGCGAGTGCCGCATTCAAGTGTTCAACAGTTGAAATACGAATACCTTCGTCGTTCACTAATGCCGTACAAAGCATAGTGTCACGTACAGATGCCGGATCAGCTGGAAAATCTACAGGTGGATTTACATCGGTACGACGGTAAATGATACCTGTGTTTGCAGCAGCTGGGCGCAGAGTAAGTGTGACTTTACGACCAGAGTGGAGACCCACACCAGTTGTTTTCACTATTTCTTTCAGAGTACGTTGTCTGATCATCTGCTTGCCTCTCTAAAATATGCTACAAAACACGGCCGTCTGTAACGTCGACCGTGAATGCTACCATAATTTTGAGCTATGTCAAATTTACGGGTTAAAGATTAATCAGCCTGACGACGCAAAAATGCCGGAATATCTAAGTAACCACTTTCTTTCTCTTGCTTCGGTGCCGCCGAACTTTGGCTTGCAGAAGAAGCTGGAGAAGAAACGGTATTTGTCGGCTGAGGAGTTACCTGTGGCTTCTCTTGCATTGGTGAAGTCTGCAAAGTTTGTGCCGGTTTCTCTTCAGCTTGCGGTGCCGCAGTTTGCTGCTGTGGTTGAGCTTGAGGAGCTGCCTGAGTCGGAGCCACTTTCGCTTTGCCACCCGCAACTAGCGTGATATCTGGTTTCTTCTCATTACCAATACCTGTTGCAACAACAGTTACGCGGATTTCATCCGTCATATCAGGGTCTAGAGATGTACCGATAACCACTGTTGCATTGTCAGAAGCAAATGCTTTCACTGTGTTACCTACGGTCTCAAACTCGTCAAGACGCATGTCCAGACCAGCCGTAATGTTAACAAGAACACCACGAGCACCCGCTAGATCGATATCTTCTAGAAGTGGGCTAGAAATTGCCATCTCTGCCGCTTCTTCAGCACGGTCTTCGCCTTTCGCGATGCCGCTACCCATCATTGCATGACCCATTTCTGACATCACAGTACGTACGTCTGCAAAGTCGACGTTGATCATGCCAGGACGAGTGATTAGCTCTGCGATACCTTGAACAGCGTTTTTAAGAACGTCGTTCGCACTCGCAAATGCTTCAAGTAGCGTAACACCACGACCAAGTACTTTAAGTAGCTTTTCGTTTGGAATCGTAATCAAAGAATCAACATGCTTAGAAAGCTCATCGATACCTTGCTCTGCAAATGCCAAACGCTTTTTGCCTTCAAAGCTGAACGGTTTTGTTACTACCGCAACAGTCAGAATGCCAAGCTCTTTAGCGACTTCTGCGATAACAGGAGCTGCACCAGTACCTGTACCACCACCCATACCTGCTGCGATAAACACCATATCGGCACCAGTTAGGGAATCTTTAAGTCTATCTCTGTCTTCGAGAGCTGCCTCACGGCCAACCTGTGGATTCGCACCTGCCCCCAGACCTTTAGTGATATCACCACCGATCTGAATAACATTGCCAACGCTTGTCTTACGAAGTGCTTGCGCATCAGTGTTGACGCTGATGAATTCCACACCTTCGATGGATTCACGCACCATGTGTTCAACAGCGTTACCACCGCCGCCACCAACTCCAACGACCTTGATTACTGCATCGTCAGACATTTCCATCATCGGTTCAAACATGTGTTGTCTCCGTTTATCCTGCAACTCAGGTTAAAACTCTTTTTGTATCCAATTACGCAATTTACCGAAGAAGCCAGTAACAGATGAGCGCTTAGGTTCATTATAATCGCTATCGTCGCTAGACTGCATGTCTCTCGCGTAATGAAGTAATCCAACTGCCGTAGAATGGTACGGCTCTTTTACATAGTCAGTTAATCCGCTGACTTCGAGCGGTTTGCCGACCCTTACTTGGTTGCGGAATACGCGTTCCGCACATTCTACCACTCCTTCGATTTGCGCAGCACCGCCGGTGAGAACTACACCCGCAGCAAGATGGTGTTTAATGCCTTCTTCGCGCAATTTCGCTTGTACAGAGTCGATAGTTTGGTTAACTAATCCCATCAGCTCAGAGTAGCGTGGTTCAATGACTTCTGACAAAGTCTGACGTTGCAGACTACGTGAAGGTCGACCACCTACGCTTGGGACGTTAACCGTGTCATCCTTACTGACCAGTTCACTCAAGGCGCAGCCATATTTGACTTTGATTTCTTCAGCATCGCTCACTGGCGTACCAAAAGCAAAAGCAATATCGCTAGTTACCGCATTTCCTGCGTAAGAAAATACTTCTGTGTGACGCAACGCACCACCGGTCCAGATAGAAACATCCATCGTGCCGGCACCGATATCCACCACACAAACCCCAAGCTCTCTTTCGTCCTCGGTAATTACTGCATTACTCGCAGCAAGCCCAGAAAACACAAGTTGCTCTACTTTAAGACCACAACGTTCTACGGCCTTAATAATATTGCGTGCCATATCATTATGGCATGAGATCAAATGGACGCTTACTTCCATTCTCACTCCAGATAAACCAAGTGGGTTTTTGATGCCCTCTTGGTAGTCGATGGTGAACTCTTGTGGAATCACATGAAGGATTCGTTGTTCATCACCGATTTTAATCGATTTGGCTGTATGGATAGCACGATCCATATCTTCTTGAGACACTTCTTCATCAGAAATTGTGCCCATGCCTTTTTCAATTCGGCTTGCGATATGTTTACCAGACAACGAAATGAATACTCGGCTGATTTGGCATTCCGCCATTAGCTCAGCTTGATCAATTGCGCGTTGTACTGATTTTACAACCGACTCCAAATCATTCACGCCGCCTTTATCCATGCCACGTGAGGGGCTGCTACCAGCACCAATAATATTTATTTGGCCATCAGGTAGAATCTCGCCCACTAGAGCTGATACGGTTGCAGTGCCTATATCCAGACCAACAATAATGTTGTCATCAGCGGCCTTAGTCATCTGTACTCTCTTGTTCTAACTCATGTTCAGGAAACCAACCAACCGCGGCTCCCGTATCGTATCGAAGATCGATATAACTGATTCTTTGAGTGTCACTGCCAAGCTTGTTATAAAGCGAGAAAAAGCGCTCTATTCGCTCATCCAGAGACTCTTTACCAAGCTCTAGTCGAATACCGTTATCAAGGATGATTTGCCAAGCTCGTCGCTCATTTAAAACCAGAGACGATATAGCCAAACCCAATTGTTGGAACTTAGGTCGGAGTTCGCGGTAGGTTTGCAAGACTTCCGGCCCAGTTGCATTGGGTCCATATAACTTAACTTTCTCTTCCTTTAGCAGGCCGACATCGCCTTCAAATACCAAACCGTTATTATCTAACAGCTCGATGCCATTCCAGATGGCGACAGGGCGATGTTCTGTCAAAAATACTTTTACCGTGTCTGGCCATTGCTTTCGGATCGCGGCATGCGCGACCCAAGGTAAGGCTTCAACACTTTGCTGCAACACATCGATGTCTTGCGACATAAACGTGCCGATATGATCAATCTTGCTAAACGCTGCTTGAACATCGTCTGCGGTTACGTACTCCAGTTTTCCTTGAAGCACGATTTTGGAGAGAGGTAACCTTTGGTCATCCCACATCCAACTGATCGCTGAGTACAAAACAGAACTGATTAAGGTCACGACGACAACGAAAAATAGCACACCCAAGATTTTCTCTTGGCGACCACGGTTAGTCTCCGTGTTAAGTCGCTCTTCATTCAGTGCAATATTCAACAACGTCTTTGTTTCCTGACTTTTGTCTTGTACTTTTCACCGTGTGAGTACACATCGGCAAAAGTATTGACTTTAACCTTGGGATTATACTGAGCTCTTGTAAACTATCAAACACTGATAGCGATAAATCACAACGATCTTGACGCAAAATCGAGATCTATGTCTTTCTCTGTGCTTTGCGTCAATTTTCGTGATTACCCGAGCATATTATTTATGTTCAACTCAAGCGTTGCCAATTGCTTAGCGACTTTACCAACATCACCGGCACCTTGAGTTAAGATCAGGTCGCCATCTTGTATAACGTTAGCTAAAACTGACGGTAATTGCTCTATTTCAGGCACAAAAATTGGATCTACCTTCCCACGACTACGAATCGTTCGGCATAAAGCACGACCATCAGCGCCAGCGATAGGTTTTTCACCCGCCGCATAGACATCGAGCATGATCAGTACATCAACTTGCTCCAGCACGTTAGCAAAATCATCGTAAAGGTCACGAGTTCGACTGTAACGATGTGGCTGGAAGATCATAACAAGACGCTTGTCTTGCCAACCGGCGCGCGCTGCATTGATCGTCACATCCACTTCTGTTGGGTGGTGACCGTAGTCATCAACAAGCATTGCATGGCCGTTTCCAGTATCAAACTCGCCTAAATGATCAAAACGACGACCTGTACCTTGGGTTCCCGCCATTGCTTTTAAGATAGCTTCATCAGTGATGTCGTCTTCTGTCGCTACGGCAATCGCGGCTGACGCATTGAGTGCATTGTGGCGACCTGGGATATTTAGTGTGATATCCAGATTCGCACGCCCTTCACGAACCACGGTGAACTTGCCTTGCTGGCCTTCTTGGTGGTAGTTCTCGATACGTACATCGGCATCTTCAGAAAAACCGTAAGTGATCACTTGGCGGCTAATACGTGGAATCAGCTCGCGAATCACAGGATCATCTATACACACGATCGCTTGACCGTAAAACGGTAAATTATGAAGGAAGTCGATGAAGGTTTGCTTCAAAGTTTCAAAATCGCCGCCGTACGTATCCATATGGTCTGCTTCGATGTTCGTGACGATGCTCACCATAGGTTGTAGATGCAGAAATGACGCATCACTCTCGTCCGCTTCTGCAATCAAAATTCGGCTAGAACCTAGACGCGCGTTAGTGCCAGCACTCTTAACTAGACCACCGTTAACAAACGTTGGATCTAAACCTGCTTCAGAATAGATTTGTGTCACTAACGCAGTCGTCGTCGTTTTACCGTGCGTGCCAGCAACGGCAATACCATGACGGAATCGCATTAGCTCAGCAAGCATCTCTGCACGGCGTACGATTGGAATACGTAATTCGCGAGCTGCGATGACTTCTGGGTTTTCTTCGTTGATTGCTGTTGAAACCACAACCACACTGGCTTTTTCCACATTGCTGGCTTGGTGACCGATAAACACGGTTGCACCTTTTGATACTAAACGCTCCGTCACTGGGTTCTCTGATAAATCAGAACCCGTGATTTGGTAGCCTTCGTTAAACAGCACTTCTGCAATGCCGCTCATGCCCGCACCACCAATACCGATGAAGTGGATGGATTTCACGCGGCGCATCTCTGGCACCATTGCGCGAATCTGAGCTAAGTCTTGTGTATGTTGGATTGTCATCAATTCTATTCTCAATAATTCGTTAACGCTTTTCGGTCAAAGCGACAATGGCTTGTGCGACTGTTTTATCCGCATCTAACTTTGCTGCACTGCGTGCTTGCTCAGCCATTGTAAGTAAAGCTTGTCGATCCAATTGTTGGATCTGTTGAGTCAATGACTCAACGGTTAAATCTGGTTGTTCAATCATCTTAGCCGCACCGCAATCCACCAAGTGGTCTGCATTCAATGCTTGCTGGCGGTCTTTATGCATAAACGGCACAAAAATGGCACCAACACCGGCAGCTGAAACTTCAGAAACCGTGAGTGCACCTGAACGACAAACCAAAAGGTCAGCCCATGCATAAGCATTTGATACATCGTCGATGAATTCGGTTACTTCTGCATTCACAACACCATTGGCTTGGTACGCTGTATTCACTTCTTCAGCAGCACCTTTACCCGCTTGATGACGAATACAGTAATCTTCGCCCAATTTAGCCATCACTTCTGGCAAAGTTTGGTTAAGAATTCGTGCGCCTTGGCTTCCTCCCATAACCAAAATCCGAATCGGACCTTGTCGCTCTTGCATCCGCTCAGTTGGCGCTTCTAATTGAGTCACGTCTTCACGAACTGGGTTGCCAACGACTTCTGCTTTTGGAAAAGCACCAGGAAAGGCTTGAAATACCTTTTTGGCAATTTTCGACAGCCATTGGTTAGTTAAACCCGCGACAGCATTTTGTTCATGCAGGACAACAGGAATACCACTCATCCAAGCAGCAATACCACCAGGACCACTCACGTAACCACCCATACCAAGCACGGCATCTGGCTGCCAGCGTTTCATGTGAGCACGAGCCTGCTTGATGGCATTAATAATCTGAAATGGTGCCACAAGAAGACGCTTAACGCCTTGACCTCGTAGACCTTTTACTTTGATAAAGTCGATTTCAATGCCATGTTTCGGCACTAAATCCGCCTCCATTCTATCCGCAGTACCTAACCAGCGGATCTCCCAGCCTTGCTCCTGCAGTTGTTTTGCAACCGCTAAACCTGGGAACACGTGACCGCCAGTACCACCAGCCATCACCATCAAACGTTTATTTTTCTTCATCAATTTGTTTTTCTAGTTCTTTCTGGCCGCGCTTCAAACGGCATTCATGATCGATACGCAGCAATATAGACACCGCTACAGACATAATGATTAAACTCGAACCACCATAACTGATCAGCGGCAGAGTAAGACCTTTGGTCGGAACAATACCGGCCGCTGCGCCAACATTAACCAGCGTTTGGAAAGCAAACCAAATACCAATACCAAATGCGAGGTAACCGCCAAACATTTCGCCTTCTTCAAAAGCACGTTTGCCGATATAAACCGCTTTTAGCACCAAACTGAAAATCAGCATTAGCACTAACACGACGCCAACAAAACCCAGCTCTTCAGCCAGTACCGCAAACACGAAGTCGGTGTGCGCTTCTGGAAGATATTCCAGTTTTTGAATCGAGTTGCCTAAGCCTTGCCCAAACCATTCACCACGACCAAACGCCATGAGAGATTGAGTCAACTGATAGCCGCTACCAAATGGGTCTTCCCAAGGGTCGAGAAACGAGGTAACACGACGAATACGGTATGGCTCGACCAAAATCAAGCCAACCACGGCAGCAATACCAGCAATCATGAGCGCTAAAAACTGAGTCAGCTTGGCTCCAGCAATGAACAGCATGCCAAAAAGCGTCACCAGCATTACAACCACGGTACCTAGATCGGGCTGCCCTAGAAGCAACACGGCGAAGAAGGCAAACACCATGATGGGCTTCATGAAACCGCCAAAGAAGGTTTGGCGAACTTCGTCTTGCTTACGCACCAGATAACCGGACATGAAGACAAATAGCGAGAGCTTCGCGACTTCGGCCGGTTGCAAGTTAAACAGTCCCAGCGGGATCCAACGCGATGCACCGTTTACCGACTTACCAGCCAATAATACGATGATGAGTAAACCAAACGAGATCCACAATAAGTAATGGCTTCGCTTAAACCATTGTTCTAGTGGGATTTGAAGAATGACGGCAGACACACCAATCGCCAGCACCAAGAAAGTGGCATGACGGAACATAAAGTGAAATGGCTGATCCGTCAGACGTGAGCTGATTGGAAATGATGCTGATGTCACCATCACCAAACCGGTTAACATCAAACCCAGTGCAATCCATACGAGTTGACGGTCAAAGAGCGCCTCTGGAGCAGGATGCTTAAGCCAAGTGCCAATGCTGCGTTTAACGTTACCTAAACCCACGAAGTGTGTGACCTTTAATTATGCATATTTCTCAGCAAGAGCCGCAAATGCGTCACCCCTTGCCATAAAGTTGTCGAATTGATCAAAGCTAGCACATGCCGGAGATAGCATCACCATATCGCCCGTATTTAACTGCGAAGATATCTGTTGAATCACATCTTCCATGGTGTCGAAACGAGTTGCGGATTCATGCAGTGGCATAAAATCATCGCCATCTTTGCCAAAGCAGCAAAGCTGCAAGTTAAGCGTCGCTAAGATCGGCTTTAATGGTGTGAAATCTGCGCCTTTACCAACACCACCAACCAACAAATACAATTTACCCATTGATTCTAAGCCAGAAAGCGCAGCCATAGTGCTCGCAATATTAGTTGCTTTGGAGTCATTCACCCATTTTACACCATGATTATCCGCAACCACTTGGCATCGATGTGTCAAACCAGTGTAAGTTTTCAGTGCATTCAAGGATTTGTGATAATCCACATCCGCCGCTTTAAGCAGAGCAAGTACGACGAGAGCGTTAGCCAGATTGTGCTTACCAACCAACTTCAATTCATCACTGGCAATCACGCGCTGACCATGATCAAGTAACCAAGTACGGTTACCGTCAACTTCAAGTCCGTAAGCCTGCTCATCACTACCAAACGTCACCAACGGCGTATCAGTATCAGGAAAAGTTTCTTGATCATCACGGTTAACTACTGCCAGCTCCGCGTTATCAAAAATGCGCAGTTTAGCTTGTCGGTAGTCCGCCATGCCCTCATAACGATCCATGTGATCTTCCGAAAGGTTTAGAAACGCAGCCGCTTTAAGCTTCAAGCTTGATGTGGTTTCTAGTTGGAAGCTAGATAGTTCAAGTACATACAAATCTGCGTCTTGCTCTAGCAAATCGAGAGCAGGAACCCCGATATTGCCACCAACACCGACCGTTAACCCGGCAGCTTTTGCTAACACGCCTGTTAGGTCTGTTACCGTGCTTTTACCATTAGAACCGGTAATCGCAATAACAGGTTTATCGACTGCCCACGCGAAGAGCTCGATATCACCAACAACTGGCTTTCCTTTCGCAAGAACCGATTGTATTTCTGGTGTCGCTAAGGCGATGCCTGGGTTAGTCACGACTAAGTCAGCTTCTGCAAGCCATTCGGTATTCCAACCACCGCTGTGGAGTTCTACCTGCTCTGACAAACGCTCAGCCCCCGGAGGGTTAGTGCGCGTATCAATGACTTTGATTGTCAGTTGTGGTTGAGTTTTTGTGAGGTGTTTAACGACAGAGAGCCCGGTAATACCGAGCCCTACGACGACGACCTTATGTATGTTTTGCCAACGTTCCATATTTGATCACGCAATTTGTCTTGTTCTTGGAAAGTGCGATTAACGCACTTTCAGAGTTGCTAGACCAATCAGAACAAGAACCATAGAAATAATCCAGAAGCGCACGATTACGCGGGGCTCTGGCCAACCTTTTAATTCGTAGTGATGGTGAATCGGTGCCATACGGAAAATACGCTGACCACGTAGTTTATAAGAACCTACCTGTAGAATTACCGATAGCGTTTCCATTACAAACACACCACCCATGATCACCAGTACCAACTCTTGACGAACCAGTACAGCGATAGTACCAAGCGCGCCACCTAGAGCAAGTGAACCAACATCTCCCATGAATACTTGTGCTGGGTAAGTGTTGAACCACAAGAAACCAAGGCCCGCACCAACGATTGCAGTACAAACGACAACCAGCTCAGAAGCGTGTGGGAGGTATGGAATATGAAGGTATTCAGAGAAGTTAATGTTACCTGTTGCCCAAGCAATCACAGCAAAGCCAGCCGCAACCAGAACCGTTGGCATGATAGCCAAGCCGTCTAGGCCATCGGTTAGGTTTACCGCATTACTAGTACCCACAATAACGAAGTAAGTGAGGATAATGTACATCAAGCCAAGTTGCGGCATGATGTCTTTAAAGAATGGCACAACAAGTTGAGTAGCTGCGGTATCTTTGCCGTAAGCGTACAACGCAAACGCCACGACAAATGCAATCAGCGACTGCCAAAAGTACTTCCAACGAGCAATCAGGCCGTCGGTATTCTTACGAACGACTTTACGATAGTCATCAACAAAACCAATCGCCCCATAACCAAGCAGTACCGTCAGCACCGCCCACACGTATGGGTTCGATAAATCAGTCCATAAAAGAATAGTGATTGAAATAGCAGCCAAAATCATGATCCCCCCCATTGTAGGGGTACCACGCTTGCTAAAGTGAGACTCTGGACCTTCGTTACGAACAACCTGACCAATTTGTAGCATCTGTAGACGCTTGATCATGATAGGCCCCATCCATAAAGACAGACCTAAAGCAGTAAGTACACTAAGGATTGCTCGAAACGACAGGTATTCAAACAATCGGAAAAAAGACAGGTATGGCTGTAGCAGCTCGGCAAGCCAAATAATCATTAATAATACTCCTTCAAAGCAGCAGCGACTTCAAACATACGAGCACCGTTCGCTCCTTTCACCAACATTGTATGGTGTTGAGGTGCGGTTTGGTCTAGATGCTGCTTGATGTAGTCAATCATCTCTGGATGTGTCTCGAAATGGATGCCATCACAAAGTTCACTAATGACCTTCGTGTCTGCACCATACGTGAGAACGTGTTCAAATTTTTGTGGGGCAGCATGTTCCCCGACTTGACGATGAAGTGCAAGACTTTCCTCACCCAACTCCGCCATATTGCCTAAAATCAACCAACGCTCACCTTGGAATGCACTAAGCAAGTCCACCGCGGCCTTCATCGCTGGAACACTCGCGTTATAGCTGTCATCAATTAGCTTGATTTTATCGCTGAGTTCCTCAACTTCGACTCGACCTTTCACTTTATTTAAATGTTTAAGGCCATCACGAACTTCTTCTAACGTCGCGCCCATTTGTAACGCAATGATAGAAGCCGCAATCGCGTTCGCAACGTTGTGTTGACCTATAATACCCAGAGACAGTTCAATTTCTTGTGAGTCTATTGCGAGATGTAGGTTAAAGCTTGCTTCGCCGGCGGCGTTCATTACAACATTTGTTGCATAAAAGTCAGCATCTGTGTTCGTTTGAGAAAATGTGATGACTTGCTTATCGGCAAGAACATGGTTCCACTTCTCACCACCATTGCTATCGAGGTTCACAATCGCAACACCGCCAGCAGGCAATCCCTGATAAATCTCGCCTTTAGCCTGTTTTACGCCATCAATCGAACCAAATCCCTCTAAGTGAGCGGCGGCTACGTTGTTGACTAACGCAATGTTAGGATGAACCAGTTGAGTCGTGTATTCGATCTCACCAATATGGTTGGCCCCAAGCTCAATCACAGCGTAATCATCGTCTTGTTGCGATCTCAATAACGTAAGCGGAACACCAATGTCATTGTTGAAGTTGCCCGCGGTAAATAGCACTTTGCCTTTCAACTGCAGGATACTTGCAACCATCTCTTTTACTGTAGTTTTGCCACAACTGCCTGTAATCGCCACTGTCGGTGTTTGAGACGAATTGTGTACCCAAGATGCGACTTCACCTAACGCTATCTTAGTATCGGTAACAACAACTTGAGGGACATTCACATTAAGTTGCTTTTGCACTAACAGTGCACCCGCCCCTGACTCCACCGCTTGTTGGCAGAAATCGTGAGCATCAAAACGCTCTCCAACCAAAGCAACAAAAAGAGCACCCTGTTCGATCGCTCGAGTGTCGGTAGAAACAGATTCAATAGATAGGTCATTGCCAACCAGTTCACCGCCAGTCATATCCGCGACTTGAGAAAGCGTTACTGTGATCATGATGAAAGCCCCAATAGCGTCATGGCTGACTCGCGGTCAGAGTAATGGATGGTTCCAGAGTTTAGAATTTGGTAGTCCTCATGACCTTTACCTGCCAGAAGGATAATGTCTTGCGGAGAAGCATGTTCCAGTGCGTAAGACAGCGCTTTAAAACGGTCATGCTGCACAATCGCCTCAGCAGGTTTTGTTAGGCCGGCCAGCATGTCTTTCATGATCAGCACAGGGTCTTCACTGCGAGGGTTATCATCGGTAAGCACTATCTTGTCACCCAAACGCTCAGCGATTTCCGCCATCATTGGGCGCTTACCAGCATCACGGTCACCACCACAGCCGAAAATAGCCCAAAGCTCACCCTGGCAATGCACACGCAATGCTTGCAGCGCTTTTTCTAGCGCGTCAGGCGTGTGGGCGTAATCCACCACGACTTTTGCCTTGTCGTCAGCTTGGAAGAGTTCCATACGACCAAGTACGGGTTGCAATTGGCCTGCCGTTGCCAGCAAATCTTGCTTGCTAAAACCGAGACTAAGTAACGTTGTGAATGCCAACATCAGGTTTGCTGCATTGAACTCGCCAATCAGCGGCGCATGAAGTATTCCCTCACCAAACTTGCCATCAAACTCAATCGTAATGCCTGACTCTGCGTAAACAATGTCAGTAGCAAATACGGATTGTAGGAATTCTGAATTCGGCTTGAGTGAAACAGCTATGGCATTCGATAATTGCTTCGCCCACGCAGCTCCCACTGTATCATCGACATTGATGATCGCATGCTCGCATTGGTGAGTGGTAAACAGCATCAGCTTCGCCTTTGCATACTCTTCCATCGTGCCATGATAATCCAAGTGATCACGGCTCAGATTGGTGAACACACCAGCGGTAAAAGACAATGCTTTAACACGACCTTGAATCAGACCATGAGAGGAAACTTCAAGCGCAGTGTAATGTGCTTTTTGCTCGGCGAGCGAGGATAGGGTCTTTTGGATTTCAACTGCGTTGCCTGTGGTGTTTGCGGCTTCTTGCAGATCATCTAGAAAGCCATTCCCTGTTGTCCCCATTACCGCCGCTTTGGAACCGACTAAATCAATCCATTGGGCAATAAGCTGAGTGATGGTAGTTTTGCCGTTGGTGCCAGTGACACCAATCAGCTCCATATTGGGATAATGGTAGAACTGACCTGCGATTTGAGAAAGGCACTTATCCAGTGCATCGAGGTAAATCACTGGAACATTATCAACAATCTCAATCGTACCGTGTGCTTTTCGCTCACAGGCTTGAGCGATCGCCGCGTTAGCACCTTGCTGGATGGCCTTCGCGATAAAATCACGTCCATCGACAGCATGGCCAATGATGGCAACAAAAGTAGTGCCGGACTGAACTCGTCTACTATCGAGTTCCAGTTCAGAGACAAGAACGGACGACAAACTTGGGCAATCAACCCAATTGGAAAGCAGCGCGTCCATACTGATGGCTTTGGTCATATTTGTTCTCCGAGCTTTAGCTCAGCTTTCTAGATTTTGTTTCTCAGTAAACATCGAAGCCTACTGTTGGAATTTGTTTTCGTCAGGGGCAACATTCAGAATTTGCAGCGCGCCTTTCATGATTTCAGAAAAGACTGGCGAAGCAACTGAACCGCCATAGTAGTCATCACCTTGCGGTTCATTAACTACAACAACCAATGCAAGTCTTGGATCGCTCACAGGAGCAACACCGGCCGTGTAGTTGATGTACTCATCACTATAGCCACCAGCGGTTGCTTTTCGAGCCGTACCCGTTTTGGCACCAACTCGATAGCCCGGAACCGCAGCACGACGGGCTGAACCGCCTTTTTGCGTTACCGTTTCCAGCATATCGAGTACAAGGCGTGCATTTTTTTGACTAACAACTTGGCGAGCCATATCGTTGTCGTTACTTTCGATAATATGAATCGGCTCATATTTACCTAAGTTACCCAAGGTTGCGTAAGCATGCGCTAACTGAATTGGGGTCACCGATAAACCGTAACCAAAGGCGATGGTGGCACGTTCAATTGGCGACCAACGCGAGCGACTCGGAAAAATACCCACAACTTCACCGACTAAGTTCAAGCCAGAAAGTTCTCCCAAACCAACAGAACTGTATAAACCAAGCAATGCTTCTACTGGCATACGCATAGCTAACTTGGTCACACCGATATTACTCGATTTCTTCAAGATGGTCGTTAAGCTCGCTTTTCCTACCTTTGGTGCATCACGAACACGGCTGCCACCCAATTGAAGAATACCGTTTCCAGTATCGACGATGGTGTCTTTATCTGCGACCTCATTTTCTAAGGCGGCTAAAACAACGAATGGCTTAATTGTAGAGCCCGGCTCTAAAGAGTCGGTGATTACTCGGTTACGCATTTTGTAACTTTGCCAATCGCTACGATTATTTGGGTTATAAGATGGCGCGTTCACCATCGCCAACACAGCGCCCGTTTTTACATCAAGCACCACTACAGAACCAGATGTTGCGCGATGGTCAGCAACCGCCTGTTTAATTGCGCGATAAGCAACAGCTTGAATTCGCTGATCAATAGTCAGTTGCAGCGGTTTACCTTCTTGTTTCTCTTCAAGAGCAATATTCTCAACAACACGGCCATAGCGGTCTTTACGAATGGTTTTCTTGCCTGCTGCACCAGTTAACCATTCATCATAGCTTCGCTCTACACCTTCTAGACCATGACCATCAATCCCCGTAACACCGACTAAGTGAGCACTAACCTCACCTGCAGGATAGTAACGACGAGATTCAGATTTCAAGCCTACACCAGGTAGTTTGAGTTCACGAATGTAGTTAGCCATCGCAGGGCTTACCTGACGCTGAAGGTAGATAAAGCGACGCTTTTCATTTTTCTTGATCTTATTGATCAGACCTTGTCGGTCCAAACCAAGAACGTCAGCTAATGCATACCAACTTTTGGTTTGCTGTAGCGCGCCCTCTTTGAAGATGGTTTTTGGATCGGCCCATACAGCCTCAACAGGAACACTAACGGCAAGAGGTTCGCCATTACGATCAGAGATGATACCGCGCGCAGAAGGAATGGCTTTAACACGGACTGAACGAAGGTCACCTTGCTTGATAAGGTTATCAGGCTCGATGATTTGAATGTAGGCAACGCGCCCAACGAGTAGGGCAAATGCACAAAAGACGAAAAACAGCAGTAACTGAAAGCGCCAGCGAATCAAAAAGGATTCGGGTTCAACAACGTCTGTTTCTTGGGGTTCTTTTGCTTCTTTGGTGGGTTGCGACTTTGCAGCAACCACTTTCTTTTCTTTGGCTGCTGGCTTGCGCGAATTTCCTTGTTTCGATTTGGCTTTCTTTCCAATCATTTTAGCGTGATAACCACTTCTTTATCGCCATCTGGTCGTTTCATTTCAAGATCCTTCTTTGCCAAGTCTTGAACGCGACTGTGTTCCGCGAGGGCTGTTTCTTCCAACATTAGGTTGCGCCATTCGCTATCCAATCGCTCTCGCTCAACCAATGTATGATCTTTTTCAGTGATCGCTTGACGCGCATGATGGGTGGCAAAGACCACTCCCATTGCCGATGAGAATATTAAAATCATCAACAATAACGACCAGCGACCAACGGAAATTAAATCCGTCGCAATCAACTTAGCAAGATTAGGAGTGGTTTTCGTCATAATAATTAAAGCTTTTCTGCAATTCTTAGTACTGAACTACGAGAGCGAGGGTTGAGTTCGATTTCTTGCTTCGTTGGCTTAATCGCCTTGCTCACCGCTTTCATGTTTGCACTGCCCAATGCTCGGATTTGTTCTTCCGTCATTGGGATGCCATGTGGCACTTCTGGGCCTTTGCTCTCTTTACGGATAAAGCGTTTCACCATGCGGTCTTCCAACGAATGGAAGCTGATGACCGATAGGCGACCTTCTGGAGCCAAAATGCTTGCCGCGCCTTTTAGTGCTGTATCAATTTCTTCTAATTCACTGTTGATGTAAATGCGAAAAGCCTGAAAAGCACGGGTTGCTGGGTGTTTTTTCTCTTTGAAGCTCTTTGGTGCGGCGTCCGAAATCAGCTTCGCTAGCTGACCAGTGCGAACCATCGGCTCGTTTTCTTCGTCTTCGCGGTATGCCACGATAGCTTTGGCAATACGACGTGCATGTTTGTCTTCACCAAACTCACGAATCACCCAAGTGATATCATCAAGATCAGCTTCCATCAACCATTGTGAAACTGGAACGCCAGAAGTCGGGTCCATACGCATATCTAACGGGCCATCTTTCATAAAGCTAAAGCCACGTTCAGCATCATCAAGCTGTGGAGAAGAAACGCCAAGGTCTAGTAATACACCATCGACTTTACCCACAAGATCGTACTCTTCTGCATACTGTGCCATGCCTGAAAATGGGCCATGGATGATAGTAAAACGAGGATCGTCAATTTTGCCTGCTTCAGCAATCGCTTGAGGGTCGCGATCGATGCTGTACAAGCGGCCGTTTTCGCCTAATTTGGACAAGATAGTTCGGCTGTGACCGCCACGGCCAAATGTTCCATCGATATAGATACCATCGGGTTTGATAGCCAAGCCATCAATGGATTCATTTAATAACACTGAGATATGTTGAAATGTTTCGGTCATAGCTTTCTCGTTGAATGATCTTGAAGCGATTCTTTAGTGTACTGATTTCCCACATCATCGCCACCTCAAGTCTAAAGTTAGACGTGATTCAGCGCCAAGTTTATTGGTAATGACATAGTTTGCGTCAATAAAATGCAAAAAACCCATCACTACCGAAGTAGTGATGGGTCTCGAATAGGTGGAGCCGACACATAAGCCGGGTTCTGTTCCGCTTGCGCGGCGGTAGCCATTCGTCTAGGCCAGCAATCACTCACTGGCTCGAGCAACCTACCCGCCTCCTTACGCGAGCAACGCAATGTGGAGGCCTATTTGGTCTTGCTTCAGGTGGAGTTTACCCTGCTACGAACTATTACTAGTCGTCCGGTGCGCTCTTACCGCACCCTTTCACCCTTACCTGTGCCCTAAGGCCATCGGCGGTCTTCTCTCTGCTGCACTTGTCGTAGGCTTGCGCCCCCCAGGCGTTACCTGGCACCTTGCTCTATGAAGCCCGGACTTTCCTCCCCTTTGTCAGTCTCCCGAAGGACGTCAACGTCAGTCTCCCAAAGGGACCTCAACGTCAGTCTCCCGAAGGACATCAACAAAGCAGCGACTACCCAGTCAGCTCCGAGGGCGGATTGTATAGAGTTATCTACTCAGAGTCTAGTGAGATCACAGAATTGCTGAAAACGGCGGGTTAAGTGCTCAAAAAGACAGCAGCGAATGGAAACGCTTCGCTCCGAGAGAAAGAAAAATGGAGCACTAAGGTTTGGAACTCGAGATCATGATGCTCCGAAGGATTGTCTTGAAAGTTAAAGTGGGAAAATAAATGCACAGTTACATTAACAACGCACTTCTTACCCCTGTCTATGTAAGATTAAAAATCTCCTGCACTCATAAACAACAAAAGGAGAGTCGCGTTAACGACTCCCCTTCTTAATCTTATCTAGATAACTCTGAAAACTAACGGCGCTTAAAGGAGACTACCGAAGCGCCAACGCTCTACGGACTTCTAGTTGAGATTCTCTAAGCCCCACTTATAAAGTGCGTTCTTTTTCAGGCTGTAGATTTCTGCGGCTAATGCTGCAGCTTTCTTTAACGGCAGTTCTTTCGTCAGAATAGCCAAAGTGCGGGTCGCTTCGTCTGGTAGCGATTCTTCGCTTGAATCACGGTGACCGTGAATAAGGAGTACCATCTCACCACGTTGTTGGTTTCCGTCACTTTTCACCCATTCAATCAGTTCGCCAAGTGGCATTCCCTGAATAGTTTCAAAGGTTTTCGTTAACTCACGAGCTAACACGACTTCTCGTTCTGGGCCAAGAACGTCTAACATGTCTTGTAGAGAGTCTAAAATGCGATGCGGTGATTCATAAAAGATACAAGTGCGTTCCACTGACGCAATTTCTAAGAACTTGTCTTTACGGCCTTTGCTTTTCGGTGGTAGAAAGCCTTCAAAGCTAAAACGATCCGATGGCAAGCCCGACGCACTTAACGCAGTGATGACCGCACACGCACCAGGAAGAGGCACAACTCTAACGCCCGCTTGACGACATTTTGTTACCAAGTGGTATCCTGGATCGCTTATTAGCGGCGTACCAGCGTCAGACACCAAAGCGATTGACTGACCTGATAGTAGCTTTTCAACCAAAACTTGCGCTTTTTGCTGCTCGTTATGATCGTGTAGCGCGAAAGTTTTGGTTTGGATATTGAAGTGAGACAGTAATTTGCCCGTATGTCGAGTATCCTCAGCGGCAATGATGTCCACATTCGACAGAACTTCGATAGCACGTTGAGTGATATCCGCTAAATTTCCGATTGGAGTCGGTACGATGTAGAGAGTTGGCCCCTCATTCGGCAACTTATTTTTATCTGTCATTTGTTTACGATCACTTCAACGATTAATATAGAGACAATTTTGTACAAAATTATAGAGAACTCACGGCAATGATGAACCATAAGAGACTCAGTGTACCACGCTTACTCACTCCTGTTGCACTGGCAATTACGCTCGCCGCCTGTTCTTCAGGCCCGCGCCAACCAGATAGCGTAGACATTACACTAGAGCCTACACAGTCTGCTCAGAACTACATGATTCAAGCTGATAGCACGGAAGGTAGCCTACAAAACGACTGGTTGATCATGGCTGCAAAAGCGGCGATTCAAGCCAACGAATTGGATCAAGCAGAGTTGCTTATCAAGCGACTTGGCCGCCAGCAATTGACCGAAGTTCAACAAGCTGAATGGCAACTGGCTCGAGCGACCATACAACAAAAGCAAGGCAATTACTCTCAATTGCTGCAAACGTTGAACTTCCAATCATGGTGGAAGCTGCCAAGTGAGCAGTGGAAAGACTACTACCAATTGCGTGCTGACGCTTATCAAAGTCTGAACCAACCGTTCGAAGCAAACCGTCAGCTCGTAGCTCAAGGTCAATATGCTTCATCCGCAGAACAACGTGAGATCTCTAGCCGAATTTGGATGAATTTTGGCAGCTATTCTGAAAACGAATTAACGTCATTGCAAACAGCGCCAAATGAAGATGTGCTGGACGGGTGGCTGCAATTAGCTATCTACGCCAAAACACTTTCAAGTAACTTACCTCAATTACAAAACACCTTAGAGCGCTGGTTAGACGAAAATCCATCACACCCAGCTGCGGTTTATACGCCAGCAGAAATCCAAAATATCTTGTCGCTGGATATTGTGAAACCAAACAATACAGCGCTGTTGTTACCACTAACCGGTAAATTTGCACCGCAAGCTCAGTTGATCCGTGATGGTTTCATCTTCGCAATGATGAATGATGATGTACGCGACCCAAGTGCAACGTTAACCGTAATTGATACTCACGCGTACAGTGCAGACCAAATCAAACAGCGCTTAATCAATGAGAATATCGACTTTGTTGTGGGACCACTACAGAAAGAAAACGTTGAGAAACTGCAAGCAACACTAGATGGCTCAGAAACCGGCGTGAAGATCCCAGCACTGGCATTGAACATCCCAGAGGACGTTCAACCAGGAACAGACATGTGTTACCTAGCACTGTCTCCAGAGCAAGAAGTCGCACAAGCGGCGAAGTACCTTTTCAATCAGGGCTACCAATTCCCAATGATCTTGGCCCCGAATGGCGCCTACGGTCAGCGTGTGGTTGAAGCCTTCAATGAAGAGTGGCGCAAGTACAGCTCAAATAAAGTGGCTTCGAGCTACTTTGGCGATAAACGTCAGTTACAGAAGAACATTAACAATGTATTCGGTCTACAAGAGAGCCAGCAGCGTATAGCCCAAATGCAGTCACTGATGCGTATTTCTTTAGAGAGCCCACCACGCAGTCGTCGTGATGTCGATGCGGTTTACATTGTCGCACGAAGCTCTGAGCTAACACTGATTAAGCCCTTTATTGAAGTAGCGATTAACCCAGATGCGAAGCCACCAAAACTGTTCTCAAATTCACGCAGTAACAGTGGTGGTGCAACGTATGAAGATCTATCTGGTGTGGCTTACAGTGACATTCCAATGTTGATCAACCCTGACCCTACCGTTATGGCAGAAATGAACGAGTTATGGTCAGATCAATCCAACATGGAAAAACGTTTAGAAGCACTTGGTATGGACGCCTATAAGCTCATTGGTGAGTTACCACAGATGAAGCTTCTGTCGGGTTACTCAGTAAGCGGCCAAACAGGTGTACTTAGCATTGACAACAACTGTGTTGTGCAACGCGAGCTAGACTGGGCCGAGCGTGGGGCTCTTTAGCAAGCGACAAATCGGTGATCAATACGAAACCCTGGCGAAGCAATATTTGCAGCGTCAGGGTTTACGCTTTATAGCTCAAAACTTTCTGACCAAAGTCGGCGAAATTGATTTAATCTTCCAACAAGGTGAAACTATCGTCTTTGTTGAGGTCAAATATCGTAATAATGATCGCTTTGGCTCAGCAGCAGAGATGGTCACTCGCGCAAAAATGCGTAAACTAGTCAAAACAGCCCAAATTTGGCTAAGCCAGCAAAAACGTATGGCACAAAATATAGATTATCGGTTTGATGTGGTCGCCATTCACGACAGTGGTAGAGACATTAACTGGATACAAAATGCAATCTCTGAAGGATAAACGATGCTAGACAGCATTAAAGACAGTTTTACAGAAAGTATTCAAATTCAAATTGCGGCAGCAGAAGCGCTGCCAGATGCCATCACTCACGCTGCTCAAGCAATGGTGTCGAGCCTGCTCAATGGCAACAAAATCCTATGCTGTGGCAACGGTGGCAGTGCTTCGAACTCGCAACAGTTTGTCTCTTGCCTTTTGAACCGATTCGAAACTGAACGCCCTAGCCTTCCAGCAATGGCTTTAACAGCAGACAACACAACATTGACTGCTGTAGCGAACGATTACCACTACCAAGAGATCTTCTCTAAGCAAGTACGCGCATTTGGTCAACCGGGCGATATCTTGTTGGCGATCTCAACCAGTGGCAACAGCAAAAACGTCATTAAAGCAATGGAAGCCGCAGTAACTCGCGACATGACGATCATTGCTTTTACGGGTAAAGATGGTGGTGAGATGGCTGGTCTACTGGGTGAGCACGACGTTGAAATTCGTATTCCATCCCACCGTACAGCGCGCATTCATGAAGTTCATATGGTGACACTTCACTGCCTGTGCGATCTAATCGACCAAGTACTTTTCCCTGCTCACGAAGAATAATCCAGATTGAGAGTTTAGAATTATGATACGTAGTCTTGTCATTTTATGTGCAGCACTCAGTATGAGTGGTTGTGCAGGTTTATTTATTGCCGGGGCAGCGACAACTGCCAATATCGTCACTGATACGCGAACCACCAAAGAGATTTGGCAAGACAACAACATCGAATTCGAAGTTGCGGCCATCGGTAACAAAGCCCCCTTCAAAGGCAAGGCTCGTATCGTCGCTAGCGCATACAACGGAACGGTTGTTCTAATGGGACAAGCACCGACTCAAGAGCTCATCAATGAGTTTGAAAATCGAGCACGTGAAGTTGATGGCGTTGAGAACATCCATAATCAAATTAAACAGAAAGAGCCACTGAGCGTAACTCAAATCAGCAACGACAGTTGGATTACCACAAAAGTAAAATCCGCCTTGTTGACTGACAGCGATCTAAACGGTGTGAAAGTAAAAGTCATTACCGAAGACAGCGACGTATTCTTATTTGGTTACGTGACACCTGAGCAAAGTCAGAAAGCAACTGATATCGCACGAAACATTTCTGGAGTAAAACAAGTCATTAAAGGGTTCCAATACGGCGATGAAAAACCACTCGAAGTAGAAGAGTCCGAAGTGGTGAAAAGCCAAGAAGCTGAAGTCAGTGACTTGAATACCACAACAAAAGCAACGCCGATAGAAGAAACTGACGTGAATTAGTGTTGCAGCGTAGATAAATGAAAAGAAAAAAGCAGCGTAAACGCTGCTTTTTTTATTTGATAACTCTTAAGCTTGGTCTGCCTTTCGGGCGAGGCGTTTCTTCCTCTTCCGATTCGGTTTCCGCAGCCTCAGAAGGCTCATCGCTTACGGTAGAGAACGTTGGAGATACATCTTCCTCAACAATCCCTTCTTCTTCGATGTGAGTGTAAGCTTCTTCAGGCTCAAACATAGTCCCAGCGCCATTCTCGCGAGCATAGATAGCTTGAACAGCATACACTGGCACGATAACGGAATGCGGGCGACCACTAAAGCGGGCTTGAAAGGTAATCGCATCATTACCCAACTCTAGATGACCAACAGCACGTGGAGCAATATTCAAGATGATTTGACCATCTTGAATAAACTCAACTGGTACACGCACACCTGGCATAGTTGCATCTACAACCAAGTGCGGAGTTAAGTCGTTGTCTACTAGCCAATCGTAAAATGCACGAAGCATATACGGACGGCGAGCAGTCATTTTAGCAATATCCATAACAAGTAAACTGAACCGTTAATTAGCGAACTAGGCGCATTTCACGTTCAGCTTCTGTTAGAGAAGCTAGGAATGAATCACGTTCAAACACGCGGTTCATGTAAACCTTGATTTCTTTTGAGCCAGGGCCAACAAGATCAATACCTAGTTGAGGTAGACGCCACAATAGTGGTGCTAGGTAACAATCGATTAGGCTGAACTCTTCACTCATGAAGTATTCGTACTCAGCAAAGATAGGCGCTAGAGTCAGAAGATCATTACGTAGTTTAGTACGCGCTTTTTCTGATTCTTCCGCGTTACCCTTAACCACTTTTTCAGCGAGCGAGTACCAGTTACGTTCGATACGGTACATCATCAAACGGCTGTTACCACGAGCTACTGGGTAAACAGGCATTAGAGGTGGATGAGGGAAACGCTCGTCCAGGTACTCCATGATGATTTTTGAATCGTAAAGAGCTAGCTCACGGTCAACAAGAGTTGGCACTGATTTGTATGGGTTTAACTCTACAAGCTCAGCAGGAAGGTTTGCTTCATCTACAAGCTCAACTTCAACGCTTACGCCTTTTTCAGCTAGTACGATGCGAACCTGATGGCTATACAAATCTGATGCACTCGAGAAAAGAGTCATCACAGAACGTTTATTGGCAGCTACAGCCATGGAGCCCTCCAGTACACTTACAAATAAAAATAATGGAGGCGCTAGCCTCCATTATTCGTCAATTAAAATTGGGAATTAGCACGGTATGATAGCACAATTAATGCACATCACGCCAATACTCTTTCTTGAGCAACACGACAACGATAGTTAATAGAACTAGGAAGCCCATTACCCACCAGCCAATTGCATGACGTTCTAGTTGAACAGGGTCACCGGAGTACACCAAGAAGTTCACGAGGTCGCCGACTGCTTTGTCGTATTCGCCAGAACTTAGCTCACCAGTACCACTGGTTTGTGTGCCAACAACGACTTGTACTTCTTCACCATCTACGATTTTAGTGCCGTAAACTGGCATAGGAATACCTTGAAGCTCTTCAAGCACATGCGGCATACCAACACTTGGGAATACAATGTTGTTCACCCCAAATGGACGAGATGGGTCAACATAGAAAGAACGCAGGTAAGTGTATAGCCAATCTGCACCACGAACTCGAGCAACCAAAGTTAAGTCTGGTGGCGGAGCACCAAACCAGTCAGCCGCTTGCTTCGCAGGCATTGCATTTACCATTAGATCACCAACCTTTGCTTCTGGATCGAAGATCAGGTTTTCTTTCATTAGATCAATCGGAATATCCAAGTCTGTCGCAACACGCTCGTAACGCTGGTATTGCGTTGAGTGACAAGCAAAACAGTAGTTCATGAATAGTTTCGCGCCATTTTGCAGCGAAGCCTTATCCGTTAAGTCCACGTTCGCCTTATCTAACGGAACGTTGGCACCCGCTGCCATAACAAGAGACGGCAGCATAGCAAATAGAATTACAATCCACTTCTTCATTTGAATGTCACCCTCTCTGGTAATGGTTTGGTTGCTTCATTTTTGCTGTAGAAGAACAGCAATACAAAGAACATGAAGTAACACAAGCTAAAGATCTGAGACAGAATCGTGTACAACGGCGTTGCCGGCAATGCACCCAAAATACCCAGAGCAATAAAGGCGATAGTGAATTGAACAATATTAAATAGATGGATCTTACTACGGTAACGGTACGAACGTACTTTACAGCGATCCAGCCAAGGAAGAACAAACAGCACCACAATAGACGCGCCCATTAGGATTACACCCAATAGTTTGTCTGGAACCGCACGCAAGATTGCGTAAAACGGCGTGAAGTACCATACCGGAGCGATGTGCTCAGGTGTCTTCAATGGGTTTGCTGCCTCAAAGTTAGGCGGTTCAAGGAAGTAGCCACCCATTTCTGGGTTGAAGAACAATACATAACAGAAGAAGAACAAGAAGCCAGCAACACCAACAAGATCCTTAACCGTACCGTATGGATGGAAAGGAATTGAGTCGATGATGTCGTATTTCTTCGTGTAGTATTCGTGGAACTTAAATTGCGTATTGTAATCGTCACCCATAGAGCCTTTTGGTAGCTTCGTTTCGATACCATCAGGGTTGTTAGAGCCGACTTCGTGCAGGGCCAGTACGTGTAGCACAACAAGAAGAAGCAGAACAATAGGCAGTGCAATTACGTGCAGTGCGAAGAAACGGTTTAGTGTTGCACCTGAGATGATGTAGTCACCACGGATCCATAGCGTTAAGTCGTCGCCAATAACAGGAATCGCACCAAATAGAGAAATGATTACCTGGGCACCCCAATATGACATCTGACCCCATGGTAGTAGATAACCCATGAACGCTTCTGCCATTAGAACCAAGAAGATCAACATACCGAAGATCCACAGTAGCTCACGAGGCTTTTGGTAAGAACCGTAGATCAGACCACGGAACATGTGTAGGTACACAACGACAAAGAACGCCGAAGCGCCAGTTGAGTGCATGTAACGCAATAGCCAACCGTACTCAACATCACGCATGATGTATTCGATAGAAGCAAACGCGCCATCGCCAGACGGAACGTAGTTCATCGTTAGCCAAATACCTGTAAGAATCTGGTTAACAAGTACCAACATTGCCAAGGAACCGAAAAGGTACCAAAAGTTGAAGTTCTTTGGCATTGGGTATTCAGACAAGTGCTTTTTATAAGCATTCATCGCTGGAATACGTTTTTCTACCCAGTCTAATATCGCTTGCATTATGCATCTCCCTCATCAACACCGATCATGAGCTTGGTGTCGCTCAAGTACATGTGCTTAGGAACGACCAAGTTCAGTGGCGCTGGAACACCCTGGAACACTCGACCAGCCATATCAAACTTAGAACCATGACAAGGACAGAAGAAGCCCGACTTAACGCCTTGTACTTGTTCTGAGAACGTATCTGGTAGGTAAGTAGGTGAACAGCCCAAGTGAGTACAGAAACCAACCGCCACAAAATACTCAGGTTTGATCGAGCGGTACTCGTTCTGAGCATAAACTGGTTGTTGTTCCATTTCTGATTGCGGGTCACGAAGCTGACCATCAATACTCTTAAGATTATCGACCACTTCTTGAGTTCGGCGTACTACCCATACAGGTTTACCCTGCCACTCAACACGGACCATTTGGCCTGGTTCAATTTTACTGATATCCACTTCCACCGGCGCGCCAGCAGCTTTCGCTTTGGCACTCGGGTTCCATGATTTGATAAAAGGAACGGCGACGGCAGCTGCCCCTAAGCCACCAACAACTGCCGTTGTAGCGGTTAGAAAACGCCTGCGACCGTTATTTAAAGGCGCGTTGCTCATCCAAACATTCTCCCATTTGCTCCCTTTGGATCGTTATTATTCCGCTTATAAGAGCATGGCTAACAAATTATGAATTTAGTTCTATTTATTGGGGGGAAATGATAAAGAAAACCCTACTTTTTGACAAGATAAAGCTACCTTTTTGTAACATTTGTGAGGCAAATCGCCCACGCCGTCACAAAAGCGGCAAAATTATAAAAAATAGATGTGATTTGTAACAAGAAAGCGAAACGAATAACGACTAAAAACAAGAGCTAACGCCTTTTATTTCGGTTGTTTTCAGCGGATTAAGCAGAAAGATATTTCAAGAATGTGAAGGTACTCTCCACTTTTATCATGTGCGATTTGTAGCACGAATAAATTGCATAAAGCGGTACATTAGACAAACAAATGTTGCCAGGATATTAAGGAGAGATGCTGAAGCGACGGGAAACAAAAAACAGACGTTTAACTGAGGTTATAAAAACAGAAGGCTATAAAAACAAAAAGCTCGGCATATAGCCGAGCTTTGGTACACAGTATCCAGAGAAACTCTGGAAAAGCATAATTTCCAGTAAGAGGAAATTAACGCTTAGAGAACTGTGGACGACGACGTGCTTTACGTAGACCAACTTTCTTACGTTCAACGCAACGAGCGTCACGAGTAACGTAACCAGCTGCACGTAGAGCAGGACGGAAAGACTCATCGTACTCCATAAGAGCGCGAGTGATACCGTGACGGATAGCACCAGCTTGACCAGAAATACCGCCACCTTTAACAGTAACGTATAGGTCTAGCTTCTCAGTTAGTTCAACTAGCTCAAGAGGTTGTTTAACAACCATGCGAGAAGTTGGACGACCGAAGTACTCATCAAGGCTACGCTTGTTGATTACGATGTTGCCGCTGCCTGGTTTGATGAAAACACGCGCAGCTGAGCTTTTGCGACGGCCAGTGCCGTAGTATTGATTCTCTGCCATTTTCGAAATCCCCAATTAGATGTCTAGTACTTGTGGTTGTTGAGCAACATGGTTGTGCTCAGCGCCCGCGTAAACTTTAAGCTTACGGTACATAGCACGGCCTAGAGGACCACGTGGAAGCATGCCTTTAACTGCTAGCTCAAGAACCATCTCAGGTTTACGATCGATCAACTTTTCAAAAGTGATAGATTTTAGACCACCTGGGAATTCAGAGTGACGGTAGTACACTTTGCCTTTAGCTTTGTTGCCAGTTACAGCAACTTTCTCAGCGTTGATAACGATGATGTAATCACCAGTGTCAACGTGAGGAGTGTACTCAGCTTTATGTTTGCCACGTAGGCGAGATGCAATTTCACTTGCTAGACGGCCAAGAGTTTTACCCTCTGCGTCTACAACATACCAGTCGCGTTTTACAGTTTCTGGTTTAGCAACGAAAGTTTTCATGCTAATAATAACCCGTTAATTAAATTTTAAACTTTAAAGGAACACAGTATTGTGTTCCCACACTGTCTAAGAGCCCAGTCATCACCCCTTCGAGTCGTTGGTTCTCTCGACCTTCTATGCCGAAATAACTTCGATATTCAGGTCTGCAGTAACGGTGGGTCGCAGGATTATAGAGAAGAGCGAAGAAAAAATCACCTTTTTTTGCGCCAAATCACTAATTTTTTCTTCACTTTTTTAAGATGAGTTGCTGTTTTTTACGCCAGATGCTCTCTCGCTAGGTATTCGCGACTCTGCATCTCAGTTAATCGAGACAAACAACGCTTAAACTCAAATTCCAGTAGCCCATCGCTATAAAGCGCCTCCATCGCCACTTCGGCGGAAATGATTAATTTCACGTTTCTCTCGTAAAACTCATCGACTAACGCAATAAAGCGCCTTGCTGCATCATCGACTTTACGGTCCATCTGCATCACGTCCGCAAGCAATACGGTGTGGTAGATTCGAGACAGCTCAATGTAATCATTTTGGCTACGCGGAGTTTGGCACAACTGAGCAAAAGAAGCATGCAACACACCATCACTGGCCTCAATCACTGCAACCTCGCGATGATTCACTTCAATCGTATTCGTTGCGGCTTTTCTTTCCCCAATCAGCTGTTGGTAGTATTGATTAAGGTTAACGGACGCTTGCTCATCAAGTGGGTAATGGTAAATCTCAGCTTGCTCTAGGGTTCTTAAACGGTAGTCCACACCACTATCGACATTGAGCACATCACAACGCTCTAAGATCATGGCAATTGCAGGCATGAAACGTGCGCGTTGCAAACCATTGCGATATAGATTTTGAGGTTCAATATTCGAGGTCGCGACCAAAATCATTTGACGTTTAAACATCTCTTGAAGCAACGTCGCTAAGATCATTGCATCGGTAATGTCTGAAACGAAAAACTCATCAAAACAAACAATATCTGATTCTTTCTTAAACAAGTCTGCCACTTTAGAAAGCGGATTTTCTACATCACCTAAACGCCTTAATTCATCATGTACTCGGTACATAAAGCGATGAAAATGCACCCTCATTTTCCTTTCTGTTGGTAAGGCGTCAAAAAAAGCATCCATAAGGTAAGTTTTACCGCGCCCTACACCTCCCCAAAAGTACAGTCCTTTAGGAGGTTCTGGCATCTCGACTTTTTTACCTAGTAACTTTTGCCAAGTGCTAAGCTGAGGAATAGGTGTAGACTGAAAGTCGGCGATGGCATGGTAAAGTTCATCTAAAGCGACGACCGCGCTATATTGCGCTTCATCACGTTGGAATCCATGCTTGGCTATGTCTTGTTGGTATCGTTTTAATGGTGTCATGGCACTGGGTCGTATCAGAGGTACAGAGAAATTTTGTCACCTCGGGGTCAGCATTAGGAATAGAGAGATGTGGATATCAGTCCCCGAAGACATACCGCTATTTTTCTTTATCGGCTGTTCAAGCCATAGTAACATGGACAAGCACCGCGTGTAACTAAGTAGTAAAAGACTTGTTAAAACAACTATAAGGAGCAGTTATGCCTTGGATTTATGCCATTGTGGGTTTGCTGGTCGGTACAATCGTAGGCGTAGTCATTAGTAGACTAACCACCCCCGAATACAAAAAACAAAAGTCTGTGCAAAAAGAGCTAGAAGCAGCCAAATTTGAACTAGAGCAACAACGTCAAGAGCTGGTCGATCACTTTGCACAAACCGCAGAAATGTTGGATACGCTAGGTAAAGATTACACTAAGCTGTACCAACATATGGCAAAGACTTCATCAGAACTCTTGCCAAACTTGCCTGAGCAAGACAACCCATTCGACAAGAAAACGGCGATGTCTTCAGAGCAAATTGAAGAGCAACCATCTGAAGTCAATGAACAACCAAAAGACTATGCCAATGGCGCAACCGGCCTTTTGAAAGATAAAGAAAAAGAGATCATCGACGCACCTGAAGCCGTCACAGCAAAAGCCTCTTAATCTTCTCTCTTCTTCCTATTGGGTCAATACATATTCATTTCTTATCAATTTGTGTTGACCCTTTTTGAACTTTTCTTAAGCAACTCATCTCTAACTTGCAGTGACCTGCCACCCCGTTTCGATTATCCAGACCAATACTTAAACACATAATGGTTAGGATATTTCTTTTTGGCAGACTGGTTTCAAGAGGAGTTATTGGATGAAAAAACCGTTGCTTGCGTTAACCGTTCTATCTTTAAGCTTAAGTTCAATCATCACCCCAATCTCAGCTACGGCAGCACTTCCTTTAAGTGTTGATGGTGAGCAATTACCAAGCCTTGCACCTATGCTAGAAAAAGTGACCCCTGCGGTCGTCAGCATTGCGGTAGAGGGCAAACAGGTGCAAACCAGCCGTATTCCAGAACAGTTTCAGTTTTTCTTTGGCCCTGAATTTCCAACAGAACAAACTCGAGAACGTCCATTCCGAGGGTTGGGCTCAGGCGTGATCATTGACGCGAAGAAAGGTCAGATAGTAACAAACTACCACGTAATAAAAGGCGCAGATGATATTAGAGTTCGCCTTTACGATGGTAGAGAGTACGACGCAGAATTGGTTGGCGGTGACGAAATGTCGGACATTGCCTTGCTTAAATTAGAAAAGGCGAAAGACCTAACTCAAATTAAAGTGGCAGATTCAGACGCATTGCGTGTGGGTGATTTTACCGTGGCAATTGGTAACCCATTTGGTCTAGGACAAACGGTCACTTCTGGTATTGTTTCTGCACTTGGCCGAAGCGGCTTAAACGTGGAGAACTTTGAGAACTTCATTCAAACCGATGCGGCTATCAATAGCGGTAACTCTGGCGGCGCATTAGTGAACCTCAATGGTGAACTGATTGGTATTAATACCGCAATCCTAGGCCCAAATGGCGGTAATGTTGGTATCGGCTTTGCCATTCCATCCAACATGATGCAAAACCTAACGGATCAAATTCTAGAGTTTGGTGAAGTGAAACGCGGTATGTTGGGCGTTCAGGGTGGTGAAGTCACTTCAGAATTGGCAGAAGCACTAGGTTACGAGTCAAGCAAAGGCGCTTTTGTTAGTCAAGTGGTCCCAGACAGTGCCGCTGATAAAGCAGGCTTGAAAGCCGGAGACGTGATTGTTTCCGTCAATGGTAAATCGATTGATACCTTCTCTGAACTTCGCGCCAAAGTTGCAACACTAGGTGCTGGCAAAAAAATTGAACTTGGTGTGATTCGTGACGGTAAGAGCAAGAGTTTTGATGTCACTTTAGGCGAGTCTACCAATATCAAAGCGAAGGCTGAAACGTTGCATGAGGGCTTAAAAGGTGCCGAGTTAAGTAACACGACACCAAACGATAAGATTCAAGGGGTCAAGGTGACCAGCGTGGTCGAGAACTCACCTGCAGCACAGTACCAACTTGAGCAAGACGATATCATCATTGGTGTGAACCGCAAACGCGTGAAGAACTTAGCGGAGCTGCGCGCCATCGTTGAGAAGCACAAAGGCGTGTTAGCAATCAATGTTCAACGTGGAGACCGCACGGTTTACTTAGTTATTCGATAATCCATCAACAAGAGCGATGAGTGCTTCTCCGTTTTATTCGAGAACACTCCTATACTTTACCTTGTATGTCATGGTTTTTTAAAAGGGCAAGGCAATCACGTCTTGCCCTTTTGTTATTTTTCAATGTAGTGCTATCCTTCTCTTTTCTATCCCAATCGGGCGCCCAATCATGGAGAGGTTATGCTTAGCTTTTTGTTACGTTCTGTCTTTTTAGGCTTAGCAACTGCCGTCATAGTGTTGCTCGCTGTCCCTTCTTTGCGTAGCAATGTCATTCCTGACGCCCTTGTTGATACACAACCGAGTAATATCGCCTCACTTGAAGTGTCTTTTAATCAAGCCGTGAGAAAAGCCGCACCTGCCGTAGTAAATATCTACAGCCGAAAATACGTTGAAAACGACCGCAGCAAGCTTTCTACACAAGGCTTGGGTTCCGGCGTGATCGTAAGTGAGAAAGGCTACATCATCACGAACTATCATGTAGTGGCGCAAGCAGACCAAATTGTTGTCGCACTTCAAGATGGCCGAGTGGCAGCCGCACAGTTGGTGGGGACTGACAAACGCACAGATATCGCGATTTTGCGTGTCGAAGGCTCTAACCTACCGGTTATCCCTCTGAACTCTGAATATAAGCCTCAGGTGGGCGATGTTGTACTGGCTATTGGTAACCCTTACAACTTGGGACAAACCACAACGTTCGGCATTATCTCTGCGACAGGTCGTTCATCAATCAGTGATGGTCGACAAGCCTTTATTCAGACCGATGCAGCAATCAACGAGGGTAACTCCGGAGGTGCATTGGTGAACACTCAAGGTGAACTGGTCGGTATCAATACCGCGTCATTCCAACAAGCGACAGACCTTGAAACCTACGGTATCTCGTTTGCCATTCCGGCACCGCTCGCCAACAAGATCATGCAGAAGATCATCGCAGATGGCCGAGTAATCCGTGGCTATATCGGTATTGATGGACAAGATATTAACGCCGTGACCGCTCGTCTATTGGGCAATGAGCACATTGGTGGCATTGTCGTACTTGGCATTGATCCAAATGGCCCTGCAAGTGCTGCTGGCTTTGAGAAACAAGACATCATCATCAGTATCAATGGCACCAAAGTTCAAGGGCGACAAAGCGTGATGGACATTGTCACTGACTTACGACCAGGAACGTCAGTCGACGTTGGGATTATCCGCAAGGGTAAAGAGATGAACGTAAAAGTCACCATCGCCGAAGACAAACAAGAAGCATAAAAAAATCCCAGCCATTGGCTGGGATTTTTGTTTGTGTGTTACTCGCTATCACTTGGCTCTTCTGAAGTGTCTGAGGCTCCCCCCATATCCACTTCAATACGCGTTACGCGCTGCAAGCCTCTCGGCAATAAGCTACCTCGGCGGCCACGTTCACCACGGAAGTTTTCTAAGTCCGCTGGTTTCAATCCCAACTTGCGCTTACCGGCATACAACGTCAGAGAAGCACCTTGTGGCAATGCCATCAAGTGAGACAGAACCTCTTCGCGCTCTTTAGCTTTCGCCGCTGGAATATTGATGATCTTGTTGCCTTTACCTTTCGCCAATTGCGGCAGGTCTTTAATAGGGAACAACAGCATACGACCTTGGTTGGTGATTGCTAAGATTTCATCCGAATCCAGATCCGCAATCGTCTTCGGTGTC
The DNA here is from genome assembly GCF_000400365.1 of Vibrio jasicida CAIM 1864 = LMG 25398. Classification (GTDB taxonomy): domain Bacteria; phylum Pseudomonadota; class Gammaproteobacteria; order Enterobacterales; family Vibrionaceae; genus Vibrio; species Vibrio jasicida. The sequence continues at coordinate 76,762 of NZ_BAOG01000041.1, forward strand.
ATCACCTCAGAGTTGGCCGGTAGCGTCACGAGTGCCTTACCACTGCGGTTCTTAGACAGTAGCTCAGAGCCTTTACATACAAAGCCATAGCCCGCATCAGAACCCACCAGCCATAGCTGCTCATCTTCACCCATGATCACTTGGCGAATACTGCTACCAGCCGTGATGTTCAGGCGGCCAGTAATCGGCTCACCTTGGCTTCGCGCTGATGGTAGCGAGTGTGACTCTAATGAGTAGCTTCGGCCATCGCTACCGAAGAACACCGCTTGTTGGCTGCTCTTACCGCGAGCATGCGCAAGGTAGTTATCACCAGATTTATAGCTTAAGCCTTCTGCATCAACATCGTGGCCTTTCGCATGGCGAATCCAGCCTTTCTCTGAAAGAACCACTGTGATTGGCTCACTTGGTACTAGGTCACGCTCAGTCAACGCTTTTGCTTCTGCACGCTCAACCAATGGAGAGCGACGGTCATCACCGTATTTCTCTGCGTCCGCTTTAATCTCTTTCTTCAGTAGTGTGTTCAGACGACGCTCAGAGCCTAATAGCTGTTCTAGCTTCTCACGCTCTTTTTCTAGCTCGTCTTGTTCACCACGGATCTTCATCTCTTCTAGTTTTGCTAGATGACGAAGTTTAGTATCTAGAATCGCATCCGCTTGGATATCAGTAATACCAAAGCGTTCCATCAAGACCGCTTTTGGGTCGTCTTCAGTACGAATGATCTCAATCACTTCATCTAGATTTAGGTAAGCAACTAACAAACCTTCCAAGATGTGTAAACGAGCCATCACTTTGTCTAGGCGATATTGTAGACGACGACGCACAGTAGTACGACGGAACTCAATCCACTCAGACAGAATTTGTACCAGACCTTTCACTTGAGGACGGTTATCGAGACCGATCATGTTCAAGTTAACGCGGAAGCTGCGCTCAAGATCCGTTGAAGCGAATAAGTGATTCATCAACAAATCACAGTCAACGCGGTTTGACTTAGGCACAACGACGATTCGCGTTGGGTTCTCGTGATCCGATTCGTCACGAAGGTCGTCTACCATTGGTAGCTTCTTCGCACGCATTTGGTTCGCGATTTGTTCTAGTAACTTCGCACCCGATACTTGGTGTGGCAGAGAAGTAATGACGATATCAGAACCTTCTTTGTGCCATACCGCACGCATCTTGATACTACCGCGGCCGTTACGGTAAATCTTCTCGATATCTGCTTGTGGTGAAGTAATTTCTGCTTCCGTTGGGTAATCTGGACCTTTCACAAACTGCATCACATCAGGCAGTTCAGCTTTCGGGTTGTCGATTAAGTGGATGGTTGCATCTGCTACTTCACGAACATTGTGAGGCGGAATATCCGTCGCCATACCAACCGCGATACCAGTTACACCGTTTAGCAGGATATGAGGCAGACGCGCAGGCAACATTTGTGGCTCTTTCATCGTGCCATCAAAGTTTGGTTGCCATTCAACCGTGCCTTGACCTAACTCGCCTAGTAGAACTTCAGCAAACTTGGACAGTTTTGCTTCGGTATAACGCATTGCAGCGAATGATTTCGGGTCATCTGGCGCACCCCAGTTACCTTGACCATCTACCAATGGGTAACGGTAAGAGAATGGCTGAGCCATGAGTACCATCGCTTCGTAGCACGCTGAGTCACCATGCGGATGGTATTTACCCAGTACGTCACCAACGGTACGTGCTGATTTTTTATATTTCGCTGATGCCGAAAGACCAAGCTCTGACATTGCGTAAATGATGCGTCGTTGAACCGGTTTTAGACCATCACCAATGTATGGCAATGCGCGATCCATGATTACGTACATCGAGTAGTTCAGATAAGCGTCTTCAGTGAACTTGCGCATTGGCAACTGTTCAACGCCATCATAAGTAATTTCTGTAGACATCCGTTAAACCTCTGCCATATCGCCATTGCTTTGTAGCCAAGTGCGACGGTCATCTGCTCGTTTTTTACCAAGCAACATGTCCATCATTTCCATGGTCGCCGCAGAATCATCGATGGTTAACTGAACCAGACGTCGCGTATTTGGATCCATGGTAGTTTCGCGCAACTGAAGTGGGTTCATCTCACCCAGACCTTTGAATCGTTGCACGTTGATTTTGGCTTTCTTCTTCGACAAGCGCTCTAATACGCCATCTTTTTCGTCATCATCGAGGGCATAGAATACTTCTTTACCACAGTCGATACGGTACAGAGGCGGCATCGCTACGTAGATATGACCAGCTTCAACCAGCGCACGGAAGTGACGTGTGAACAGTGCACACAATAGCGTTGCGATGTGCAGACCATCCGAGTCCGCATCGGCAAGGATACAGATCTTACCGTAGCGAAGGCTGTCTAGGTTGTCGCTGTCTGGGTCGATCCCCAAAGCTACCGAGATGTCATGAACTTCTTGAGAAGCCAAAACTTGGTCTGCAGAGACTTCCCACGTGTTTAGGATCTTACCGCGCAGTGGCATCACCGCTTGGAACTCACGATCACGAGCTTGTTTGGCAGAACCGCCCGCCGAGTCACCCTCTACAAAGAAGATTTCTGTGCGGTTTAAGTCTTGTACTGAACAATCCGTTAGCTTACCAGGCAGTGCAGGACCAGATGCTACCTTCTTACGTACAACCTTTTTGCTCGCACGCATACGACGATGCGCGTTCGCGATACAAACTTCAGCAAGTTGCTCTGCAAGTTGTGGTTTTTCGTTCAACCAAAGACTGAATGAATCTTTCACTACACCAGATACAAACGCAGCGGTTTGACGAGAAGACAAACGCTCTTTAGTCTGACCGGCAAACTGTGGATCTTGAATCTTAACCGACAGGACGTATGAACAACGGTCGAAGACATCATCGCCAGTTAGTTTTACGCCACGAGGCAACAAGTTACGGAATTCACAGAACTCACGCATTGCATCAAGCAAACCTTGGCGAAGGCCGTTTACGTGTGTACCACCTTGCGCAGTCGGGATAAGGTTCACGTAACTCTCGGTGATCATCTCGCCGCCTTCTGGCTGCCAGATCACGGCCCAATTTGCTGCTTCTGTTTCGGCTGAGAATTCACCAGTAAATGGTTCTTCTGGCAGAACGGTATAACCTTTCACACCTTCCGCTAGATAGTCTTTCAAACCATCTTCGTAGAACCATTTGTAGTCTTTGTTGTTTACTTTATCTGTGAAAGTAATTTCTAGGCCAGGACAAAGTACTGCTTTCGCACGCAGGTTATTCACCAGACGAGTTACTGAGAAGTTTGCAGAATCAAAGTACTTAGCATCTGGCCAGAAGTGCACACTGGTGCCACGGTTACGACGACCACATGTGCCGACAACCGTCAGGTCAGAAACTTTATCACCGTGTTCAAAAGCAATCTCATACACTTGACCGTCACGACGTACGGTCACTTCCACACGCTTAGACAGCGCGTTTACAACAGAGATACCTACACCGTGCAAACCACCAGAGAATTGATAGTTCTTGTTAGAGAATTTACCACCCGCGTGAAGCTTACATAGGATCAGTTCAACACCTGAAACCTTCTCTTCTGGGTGGATATCAACAGGCATGCCTCGACCATCATCGATCACTTCTAGTGATTGGTCAGCATGTAGGATGACTTGTACTTTTGAGGCATGTCCGGCTAGCGCTTCATCGACACTGTTATCGATAACTTCTTGGCCCAAGTGGTTTGGGCGCGCTGTATCCGTATACATCCCTGGTCGGCGACGTACTGGCTCTAAGCCATTCAGTACTTCAATGGCACCAGCATTATATTGTTCAGTCATAATACGGAATTGTTCTCAAAGTTTACTTGTAACCCGAGCCTCACCGATGGGTGAGCGATACTCGAGAAACGAAAAAGCTACCCCGTCAGCACCCTTCTCATTGATCGGTCATGCATAACAAAGTAGTCAGGGCTTTACACCCCTAAGATCTTTTCGGCAAAACATAGTCGGAAAGCATACCCGCTATGTCAAGAAACGGTTGGATATATCAATAAAAACTATGAGCCTATTCCAATCGCTCTAGAAATCACAAATTTAAGAATTTAATGATTTGAGCAGGATAACGCTCAAAGCCAATAAAACTGTGATCACCGCCTTCTTCTACGCTTTTCTTAGCATCGGTAAATTTCTCTACCGCTTGGCGATAATCCAGAACCTCATCTTCTGTTTGCTGTAACAGCCAGAAGGATTGAGGCGACGCGATGCTTTTTACATCAAGAGCTTTCAGCTCGTCAATATGACAAGCTTCAAGTGTATAGGTTTCGTGCGTGTATGGGTTAGTTTGCTCCCCCAAATAGTCTATCAACAGCTCATAAGGCTTAACCGCAGGGTTAACAACGACCGCACGAAAACCAAATTGCGCGTTCAACCACGTAGACATGTAGCCCCCCAGAGAGCTGCCCACTAAACCAATGTTATAGTCACCTTTATATTGCTCAACAATCTCTAATAGACATTGAGCGGCAAGTTGTGGAAAGCATGGCAATTGAGGCACAACAACTTTAATGTCTGGGCGCTGCTGTTCACAGTACTCTTTCATCAAATTCGCCTTCATTGAAAGTGGCGAACTGTTAAAACCATGGATATACAGTAGTAGCGCCGGTTTGCTCATAAAAGCCTCACAGAAGAAAAAGTAAGCCCGAACATAAAGTTCGGGCGTGATATTTGGTTAGTAGCCGTTTGAGGTAAAGTCTGGCTGAAACTGCCCATCCGTCAGGCGATTAACCTCAGTAGAAATGTCACCACTCGGGTGAAGTTCTAATTCTCGCCACCCTGGGCACTCTGTGTCTAACGCAAAGTCATCGGAGTTCGGCTTAAACTGCACACAGGTTGAAGGTGTTGCCATCACTCGAATACCATTATAAAGAACATTCATGTCTTGGTGCACATGACCACACAAAATGCCCTTTACGTTCTCAAAACGGTCTACAACTTGCCAAAATGCTTCAGCATCCTTCAGTGTATGCTGGTCAAGCCAAGCACTACCAACTAACAACGGGTGATGGTGCAATAACACAAGTGTGTGTCGGTCTGGGTAGTCAGACAACTTTTCTTCTAATAGGGAAAGTTGCTGATCACTTAAACGCCCATGAGGCACGCCCACAACTTGTGAATCTAGCAAGATCAACTGCCAATGTTCACCCAGCAAAAGGTGCTCAACAGATTGAATTTGAGGTGATGGTAGAACCGTCCCCATGTTTGGTTTGAAGTCGTGATTGCCAGGCAACCAAAAACACGCTTTCTCCAGCGGCGCAATACCCTCGGCAAAACGCTGGTAAGACTCGGCACTGTGATCTTGTGAAATATCACCCGTCGCCAAGATGTATTCAAACTGCACTTGACGATGAAGAACTTCTTTCACCACGGCTTCAAAGCTGTCGGCGGTTCTTACGCTCAGCAAACTGCCCTCATCTGCGGCAAACAGATGAGTATCCGTGATTTGTATAAGCTTTATGCTGTCACTAGATGATTGCAAAATGAAAACCTGATTCGTCCACTATTTAATTTTTTGTTATTTTCCCTTAGTGACGTGACAATCAATTGAAGGCAAGTGGCGATCGACTAATGCCACTTCGTAAACAGAACGTCAGCCATTCACCAAGGAACGTATTAAGTTGATGTTTTTCATCTTTCTGCATCAACTGGTCGTTGGGATAATCATATTTAGCTTTGATACGAGAGAACTCTCCGCTTGAGCATACTTCAGCAACTCTTGCATCGTGATAAAGCCTGACAGACATCGTCGGTAAAGGAAACACCGGCATCTCATCACTCTGACATATCTCAACAACTGTGGTGTATTTTGTGATTTCATTCACGGTCAGTTGGTAAACCATGTTCGCTGCTTGATAACAACGAATATCACCAACTTCGGCAGAAGCAGGCAGCAAAGCATTGAGCTTAGCGTAGTTGGTCTCATAAGTTCTCATCAGACCCGCTAAGTCAACATGGTATCGCTGTTTTACCGCTACTTGTGCCATTACTTATTCTCCACCGATTGGGGAAACTCCCCATTGTGATTTCAATTCTTGATGGTTAAGTTGTAACCATTGCAATGCAATGATAGAAGCACCATTTTCGAATTTTCCATCCTTCACCCATTGATACGCAGTTTCGCGACTCAGTACATGAACACGAATATCTTCATTCTCATAGTCTAAACCATGAATGCCATGCGCTTTAGTTGCATCCACTTCTCCAATGAACACATCTAATTTTTCCGAGCAACCACCAGAAGAAGGGTAATAAGAAGTAACCGAGGTGACGCGTCCCACTTGGATCCCTGCTTCCTCTTCTGCTTCTCGACGAATCACTTCTTCAGCGGACTCATCACGGTCTATCATTCCTGCAACAATTTCGAATTGCCAAGGAGATGAATGTTCCAATGCCCCAACTCGGATCTGTTCAATGATCACAACTTGATCAGTCACAGGATCATACGGGAGCATGGCCGCAGCATGACCACGTTCGAACATTTCTCGTTCGACAATCCCACTCCAACCACCAGCAAATAATCTATGCTTAAAACGGTATTTCACCATTTTAAAGAAACCTTTAAACACGGTTTCCTTTGAGATTATTTCCACATCTTGGGGAGTAAAATCATTTTGTTGCTTGTCACACTGTTGCATTCAACACCTCTCTGAGTGAATCTTGTAGTTTACTCATTGTTATTCGCTTGCTCAAAGGACTTGGCTCAACTTTTTGTACAATAGTTATAAATTATTTTAAGCCTTTCTCAAAAATTTATTGCACAGGTGGATAATTACGTGTAAAAAAGTGCAAAGTTTAGAGTAAATATCGTCCAAATTGAGTTAAACTACTGAGAATTAACCAATCTATTGACCGCGGGAATGGAAAATGAAAAAACTGCTTCCACTATTTATCAGTGCAGCGCTAGGCAGTATGAGCACAGCAGCATGGGCAGACTCCCTTGCTGAAATTTATGACTTAGCAAAACAAAATGACCCACAATTGCTCAGCGTAGCAGCGCAGCGTGATCAAGCTTTTGAAGCAATCAACTCTAGCCGCAGTGCCCTACTACCACAAATCAACTTAACCGCGGGTTATGACATTACACGTGGCGACAGAGATCAAGACTTCGGTAGTAAAGTATCGACGGACCAAAACGTCTTATCTGCAGGCGTTGGCTTTACACAAGAGCTGTACAACCGCGCGTCTTGGATTACCCTAGACACTGCAGAAAAAACGGCACGTCAATCAGATGCAACTTATGCAGCAACGCAACAAGGTTTGATCCTTCGCGTTTCTCAAGCTTACTTTGAAGTACTGCGTGCACAAGACAACCTAGTGTTTGTTCGTGCAGAGAAAGCCGCGGTTGGTCGCCAATTAGAGCAAACCAAACAACGTTTTGAAGTAGGCCTATCGGCAATTACTGACGTACATGATGCACAAGCACAATTTGATGCAGTATTGGCTGATGAAGTTCTAGCAGAAAACGATCTGATCAACAGCTACGAGTCACTACGTGAAATTACAGGCCAAGAACACAAAAACCTAAATGTTCTTGATACTGCTCGTTTCTCTGCAAGTCGTCCAAGCACACCAGCTGAAACACTAGTAGAAGAAGCAAAAACAACCAACCTAAGCCTTTTATCAGCACGTATTTCACAAGACATTGCGCGTGACAATATTTCGCTAGCGAGTTCTGGTCACCTACCAACGCTATCTCTGGACGGTGGTTACAACTACGCTGATACTGCGGAAAGCATTAACGATAATACAGCCGATGGCTTCAATGTTGGTGTAAACCTAGCCGTGCCACTTTACACAGGTGGTCGTACAACATCTGAAGTGAAACAAGCGGAATACAGCTACGTTGCTGCTAGTGAAAACCTAGAAGCTGAATACCGTAGTGTTGTGAAAGAAGTGCGAGCACAAAACAACAACATTAACGCCTCTATCGGCGCACTAAAAGCGTACGAACAATCTGTGGTTTCTGCACAGTCTGCACTTGAAGCAACAGAAGCTGGTTTCGATGTTGGTACTCGTACTATCGTTGACGTGCTAGACGCAACTCGTCGTCTTTACGATGCAAACAAAAACCTTTCAGATGCACGTTACAACTACATTCTTGCAGGTCTTCAGCTACGCCAAGCCGTTGGTACGCTAAGTGAGCAAGACATCCTAGATGTAGACGCGGGCCTTAAGCCAGCAAAATAAACGTCTAAGTAACACGAAAAACGCCAGTTGATTTCAACTGGCGTTTTTTTTGGGCTAAGTAACCAAGCCAAGTGCGCTCTAGGCCCCTTCCCCTTCGAAGGGGGGGATTAGGAAGGGGTTGCTTCTCGATCTAATTGACGACACTGGTTTTCAATCAGACCGAGCATTCCCCCCTCTAACTCCCCCTTGAAAAGAGGGAGGTCTGGAATGCGTTTGTGGTTAGATGCACTCCTCCAAAAACAACAAAGGCCGCTCGAAAGCGACCTTTAACAATCAATTTGTAGTAATCAGTTTGGCGAGCAAGGTATTAACCCTTACCACCTTTGATAGCGTTGATGATCTCGCTGGTTGAACAACCATCTTCAAAGTTCAGTACACGAACTTCACCGCCTGCAGCAATCACTTCTTTACCACCCGCGATCTCTTCTGGTTTGTAATCACCACCTTTCACCAATAAGCTAGGCAGCACTTCTGAGATCAAACGCTGTGGTGTGTCTTCACTGAACGGTACAACCCAATCAACCGCGCCAAGACCCGCCAAGACTGCCATACGACGATCTGTTGGGTTCACTGGACGACCTGGGCCTTTCAAGCGTTTCACTGAGTCATCAGTATTCACTGCAACGATTAGGCGGTCACCTAACTCAGCAGCATGATTTAGGTAAGAAACATGACCTGCGTGTAGAATATCGAAACAACCATTGGTCATCACCACCTTCTCGCCTTTTGCACGTGCTTTCTTCACGGCTTCAATCAGCGCTTGCTCTGAAATCACGCCGTAGTCTGTATCTTGACTGCCGTGAATAGCTTCAGCCAATTCAATCTCAGATAGTGTTGATGTACCTAATTTACCAACCACAACACCTGCGGCTGCGTTTGCTAGTGCACAAGCTTCTTCAAACGATTTACCAGCGGCTACCGATGCTGCTAATACAGAAATAACCGTATCACCCGCACCTGTTACGTCATACACTTCTTTCGCTTGTGTCGGTAGGTGGAATGGCTCTGCACCACGGCGAATCAATGTCATGCCGTTTTCGCTGCGTGTCACCAACAGAGCTTCAAATTCGAACTCTTCAACTAAAGCTAGCGCTTTTTCTACTAACTCTTGGTCAGATTTCACTTTGCCTACAACGTCTTCAAACTCTTTCATGTTTGGAGTCAGAAGGGTTGCGCCACGGTAGCGTTCGAAATCCGCCCCTTTAGGGTCAATAAATACAGGAATGTTTGCTGCGCGTGCTTTTTGGATGTACGCCTGTACATGCTCAAGCGAACCTTTTGCGTAGTCAGACATGATGACCGCTTTCACGCTTGGTAGCGCGGCTTCCATGCGAGACAATACAGGCTCTGCATCTGTGTTCTCGAACTTGTCTTCAAAATCCAAACGAATCAACTGTTGACCACGGCTCATGACTCGCAGTTTAGTAATCGTTGGGTATTCAGGAAGCGCCACAAAGTCGCATTTTACTTTTAGCGAGTTCAGGGTTTCAGTCAGCACTTTCGCTGGCTCATCCATACCCGTTAGACCAACAATGTGAGCGTGACCGCCAAGTGAAGCAATATTCATTGCGACGTTCGCAGCACCACCTGGACGCTCTTCATTGTTTTCTACTTTCACAACAGGTACTGGCGCTTCAGGAGAAATACGTCCAGTCGGGCCATACCAGTAACGATCTAGCATGACATCGCCGATGATAAGCACACCAGCGCTGTTGTAATCAGGTAGAATTGGTTTCATTATTGGTCTCCAAAAATTAAATCGTGGTGAGTTTAACACAGCCTTTTTCTAGGCTGAACCTTGCACATGACTTCTGCTTAGGCAAACCATTGATTCCATGCTTGCTTCACCCACTCGCGCTCCGCAACAAACTTATCTTCCGCCACATCAGCATCCAAATTAAGTAAGTTACGGCGATGAATCTCATCACGCATCGATGTGTATGCGCGAGTTAACTGCATCGCTTGATTTTCTTCCATAACACCCTGAGCAATCAAGGTTTCAAAAATTCTTACGTTATCGCACCAACGTATTAGTTTAGGCTTACTGTGACTGTAGTTGAGCACAAGGTATTGAGCGAGAAATTCAACGTCGGTAATACCGCCCTTATCCTGCTTAAGCATAAAGCGCTCAGACTTTTTCCCGCCAAGGTGATCACGCATTTTTTCCCGCATATCGACCACCTGCTTCTTCAGCGTATCTTGGTCACGCGATTTACACAGCACATCATGGCGCGTGTTATGGAAAGCTATCGCTAATGGTTCGTCACCATAAATCATGCGAGCACGTACTAACGCCTGATGTTCCCAAGTCCACGCATCTTGATGTTGATAATCGTCAAATGCATCGGTCGGGCTTACCAGTAATCCTGATGCACCAGAAGGACGTAAGCGAGTATCCACTTCGTACAGAATGCCTGATGCAGTGCGGGTCGAGAAAATATGAATGATGCGCTGTGCCAAACGAAGGTAAAACTGACGACCGTCGATTTCTTTCTTACCATCGGTATACACATTTACCGGACAATCGTGCATAAACACGATGTCGAGATCTGAGTTGTAGCCCAATTCCCAACCACCGACTTTCCCATAACCAATCACAGCAAAACCTTTACCTTCACGATCTTTTACGTGTGTTGGTTCACCATACTTTTCCGACACTTGTAGCCAAGCTTGGTTCACTACGGCTTCTACGATGGCTTCAGCTAAGTAAGTTAAGTGGTCACTTACTTTCATCACTGGTAACACACCAGCAATGTCTGCGGCAGCAATGCGGAGGATGCAAATTTGCTTGAACTGACGCAACGCCTCCATTTGCTGTTCCATATCATCCTCTGGAATACGAGCAAGGAAGTCGCGCAGCTCCGTTCGGTAGTTGTCGAGTGGGATTGGGTTATAAAGGTGCTGAGGGTCGATCAGCTCATCAAGCAGTATTGGGTAACGCGATAGCTGCTCGGAAATCATCGGACTTGCAGTGCACAGACGCACCAATTGCACCAATGCGGCAGGGTGCTCATCCAGCAATTCTAAATACGTAGTGCGCGTGCAAATGTTATGCAGCAAATGCAGAACTCGTGGCAGACCAAACTGTGCATCAGGATGGGCGAACACCGCATCGAAGACTTTCGGCATTAACTTAGTTAAGACTTCACGCCCACGTGGGCCAAGCGTTTTTTTCGCTAAGTCTGCCTTAAACTGCATGATGGTTTTAGCAAGCGCTTCCGAGTTCTCCGTTTTGATGTCTTCTTGCAACACATGTTCAAGCACATCTTGCTTGGTCGCCATGTCCCAAAGTTCATGGAAATGACGTGCGATGGTTTCCGTCTCGTCCTCTTCGTCATCACCAATTAAGTTCTCAAACACCTTATGTACGTTAGCCATATGCTGTTGAGTTTGAGCAATCAAATCATCCCAAGCATCAAATCGCATCGCAATGGCCAGTTTTAGGCGTTCATCATCGCAATCAGGCAAGGTTTGGGTTTGTTTATCGGCCATCGCTTGCAGCAAGTTTTCCAGCTTACGTAAGTATTTATAGGCCGTTTCTAAATTCTCGACTTCTGATGGGGTTAACTGGCCTAATTCACCAATGGCATTCAAGGTTTCTAGTAAACCACGACCTCGCAAAGAAGGCTCTCGACCACCACGAATTAACTGGAATACTTGAGCAATAAACTCAATTTCACGAATGCCACCAGCGCCTAATTTAATGTTGTTACTCAAACCACGGCGACGTACTTCACTGCTGATCATCGATTTCATTCGACGCAGAGATTGAATCGCACTGAAGTCGATATAACGGCGGAACACAAATGGGCGCAGCATCTGGCGCAATTCTTGGTATTGCGGATACATTTCGCTGCCCATGACGCGTGCTTTGATCATCGCGTAACGTTCCCAGTCGCGCCCTTGCTCTTGATAATAATCTTCGAGAGCTGCGTAGCTCATGACCAAGGGGCCACTTTCACCAAACGGACGTAGACGCATGTCAACGCGGTAACAGAAACCATCAAAGGTTTGTTGGTCGAGCGCTTTAATGATGCGTTGACCCAAACGGGTAAAGAACTGTGCATTGGCAATACTACGACGTGCACCTTGCGTCTCACCATTTTCTGGATAGGTGAAGATCAAGTCGATATCGGAAGAAAAGTTCAGCTCGCCACCACCCAACTTACCCATACCAATGATCAGCATAGGTTGCGCTTCGCCTTCGGCATTGGTTGGGGTTCCCCACTCATTGCAACAAATCTTATATTGCCATTGGTAGGTCTCGAAGATCATCGCTTCTGCCAATTGTGATAAGTGACTAAGTGACTCTTCTAGCGTCCAAGTGTGGGTGAAGTCTTTCCACGCAATGTAGACCATTTCACGGTTGCGAAATTGGCGCAGCACACGGTGTCCCGCCATTTCATCTTGGCATTCCACCAGAAGCTCTGCGAGGCGTGTACGATAAGCTTGTTGTCGACTGCTTTCTGCCAGCATGCTTGGCAAGTTTTGTGCGAGTGTCTCATCACGATGAATCGCTTCGGTTATGAACTTACTTAACCCAGACACAAAACGAAATTGCTCAGCAATCTCGGTTGGCCATTGTTGAACGTATCCCGCTTGCTCGGCGTTTTGAACCGCAGAATCCGCGACAGAAATCAGTGACGAAGGCAGCTGCATTTTTCTTCCTTGTTTGAAAAGCACTGTGATTAGGTGTTATCACTTATTTATACCAGAGTTAGCACAAATAAAAACGCCCACAAAAGGTTTGTGGGCGTTTTATCAAAGCTTGTTAGACTTAGACTTGGAAGGATTTAATCTTCTCATCTAACTCTTCGGCATTACTTTGCATCATTTCAGACGTTTCAAGCAACTCCGTCACAACAACAACAGATGCTTCCACCAACTCACGAACGTTAGTGAGGTTTTGGCTCATTTCTTCTGCGACGCTACTTTGTTGGCCTGAAGCCGTCGCAATCTGGAAGTTCATGTCGTTGATTTGTGTCACTTGACCAACGATGCCATCCAGTTCAGAGCCTGCATTGGACACCAACTCAACCCCTTCAGCTGCTTCAACCACGCTCTTTTCCATCAATTCGACGGCAGATTCAGCACTCGATTGAAGCTGTGTGATCATTTCTTGAATTTCAACGGTCGCTTGTTGTGTACGCTGGGCAAGGTTACGAACCTCATCCGCAACCACGGCAAAACCTCGACCTGCTTCACCTGCACGCGCCGCTTCAATCGCTGCGTTCAACGCAAGTAGGTTAGTTTGCTCTGAGATACCTTGAATGGTCCCTACTACACTACCAATCGCTTCTACGCGTTCTTCTACTTGGTTAACGGCACTTGCCGAAGACGCGATATCAGAAGAGAGCTCACTCATTTTAGACACGGTTTTTTGCAAGAACTGCTGGCCAGTCACTGCTTGAGTTGAAGCTTGCTCGGTTAAAGTTGACGCTGTTTGCGCATGTTCAGCTACAGTTTGTACGGTTGAAGACATCTCGCTCATGGCCGTCGCAAGCTGGTCGATTTCATTAAACTCTTCTTGTGCTGACTCTTTCGTCTCGGACATGCTCAATGTCATCACCTCTGTGAGGGTAGAAAGTTCTTCCGAAGAGTTGATTTGCATTTGAATGACATCATGCAGTTGGCGACGAGTGGTCTCAAGTTCACGAGCCACATCGCCGTATTCGTCTTTACAATCCATTCCAAAAGGAACAGAAAGGTTCTTACTTGCCATTAATTTGATGGCTTCATTAAGGTATTGCGTCTGACGCAACATCACGCGCGCAGCGGCCAGCAGTAGTACCACAAACACCACAATTAAGATCGCTGTTTGCCAAGCAACTTGAGTGAGATACGCTTCATAATGCTGCTGGGCAACTTGTTCGTTCTGAGTTGCCGCTAGTAATGAATCGTAGAATGTGCTCGCATCCCACAGTTGCTTCGCCACAATTAGGATGGTGCTAAATACCATCAACATGACCATTTTCGGAACGAGCTTGATGTCGGATATCACCCTTTCCCACGGCTTAAATGCCAGCTTTTCCATTGTCAGTTCTCCACCGAGTCTTATATAGTCTTACTTATACTTATGCGCGCACTTAACGTTGCCTGCGCGATTTATTTCGAGCTTCGTATGAAAAACCATGATATCAAAGACAGCACCAAACCGATGGGGCTGCTATCACTAATATTGTCCTTTATGGCACTATTTGTGATCTCTGGCCTGTTGTTTTTCCCGCTTGATAACGAAACCCGTCAAGTTCTTATCGGTCTGGATTTTATAATCTGTAGTATTTTTCTATTACAGCTCACCATAGATTTGATCCGGGCCACAGATCGCAGGTCATTTCTTAAGCATCACTGGATCGATTTTGTGGCGAGTATCCCAATGGTTGAGCCTTTACGCTTCGCTCGACTGTTTCACATCTTGCGTGTCATTTTGGTCTTACGCTCTTCAAAGTTCATTCTTTTACAGCTCAAGCAAAACCGTCGAGAAACCACTCTAGCCTCTATCTTATTGCTAATGGTGGTTCTGATAACTCTTGGTTCCAGTGCCATGTTGTTTATTGAAGGACAAAGTCCTGAGGCAAACATCCAAACGGGAACAGATGCATTGTGGTGGGCATTTGTGACCATCTCAACAGTTGGTTATGGTGACCATTATCCGGTGACGACAGGCGGCAAACTACTGGCTGTACTGGTCATCATCTGTGGTGTCGGTATCTTCGGTATGATTTCTGGTTTGATTACATCGATTCTGACTGCGCCAACCAGACAGCAAGATCATCGCTCAAAAAATAAAGAAAAGCTGTTAGAACAGGTGCTAGACAGACAAGAACAGATTTTGAACCGGCTACAAGTGATTGAAGAAGAGCTTCAAGAACAAAAGCAGCAGACAAAAAAATAGGACCCTAAGGTCCTATTTTTTATTGTTTGATCTTACTCTTGCCAGTAGGGCTCAACTTCCACGCTGATGGCTCGCGTCTGATCCATCGCGTGCAAAATAGAACGCTCTTGACGATGTAACCAACGTTCCAGTTGCTCTTGCTCTTCCCCTTCTAACATACCAACCAATGGCAATAGATGGTTCAACATCAGCAAGTCATCAATACCATGCACTAAATCAGCCCATGGCAGTCGGAAACTATTACGTTCTTCCGAATCGTACAAACTCGCAAAGCCGATACCCGTATAGAGATTTCGTAATAGACGGTAACGTTGATCAACGTATTCTTGTCCTGACAGCTGACGCTCCGCTGGGAATGCTTCCATCAGCTCCGCCCAAGTGCGATCCAATTGCGTGACAGAAAACGGCTGGATATTCGCAGACATTTTTTCACTAGCTTTGTCGTCTAAGAAAGGTTGCCAACCACGAGTGAGAATCCAACGGCTCAAATCCAATAGCAGACCGGTGTAACGTGCCGAACTGAGGAGTTGAAGGGTCTCTTCACGACCAGGTAGCTCTTCTAGTTGCTGCGTCAACTCAGAAACTAAGAACTTACGAGCATCCAGTTTACGTAACACATTACCTTTATCATCTAAAAGCTCTTCTAAGTGCGCGTGCTCGTCTAGCCACTCTAGCTCTTCTTCCAACCATTTTAGTTCTTGGCGTAAAATCGCACTGGCGCGACGCGGCACCATTCCACCAAAGATAGTCAGAGTCTGACGAATAAAACGAATTGAATTACCAATTTCGCGCAGAGCCTCAACACTGTCTCTTTCAGTAAAAATTTGCTCATGGTAATGCCAATGAGAAAGCGCATGCTCTAACGAGTTAATAAAGCAGTACTCTACGGTATCTGTCTTACTACTATCGACTAAAGACAAAGGCTTCACTTCATCCCCTGCATAGCCACTCGCCAAGCGGTAACCTTTTGCGGCTTTGCTCAGGTTACCCAAGCGCATACCGCCAGCTTCACATAGACTACGAGCAAGAGTAAACAGTGCATCGGTTTGACCTGATTTCAGTTCCAGTTCAACTTCGCAAATAGGATCTTGTTTCTCTTCCCCTTCGGCATCAACAGCAATTACAGCACCTTGGTCAAAAGCCACTTCGATTTGACTGCCATCAGGCATACCAATCAGCCACTGTTCACGAGTGAAGTTGGTAGAGAATAGAGGGGTCAATTCTGATTGCAGCGTCGCAACGTCTTTACCTACTGGCCAAATGTCAGAAGGGTGAAGCGTGAGTTCTGGCTCATTACTGGTGTGCTCAGCATTGTATTCTGGTCTTTGATGAAGGCCCGCTACAACGCGTCCTGCTGTTTTTACAGTTTGGACAAAAACGTCATCAAAACGGCGAATTCTTAAACCAATGTCGTGCTGTCTTAACCATTTATCAGCGGTATCAAAATAGGTGTTACCCAAGTCACGACAACTGTGCTGAAGTACTTTTGTTTCAGAAATTTTTGCTCTTAAAGTTTCTGAAAATTCAGGAGAAACAAAAAACTTCAGTTCTATCTCGGTTTCCATAGCTATACCTTTCAAAGCAGATAGAAACAGGATATTGCCTAATTTCTCACACGGCAAGAAAGAAATATCACCGGAATGATGATCTAAAACAGTTTTAAAGAGTGATTTAATGCGTTACCATGCGCGCCTTTATAGCCATCGTTCAACATTTCGCCAAGAAATGGTGTATGTTTTTTTAAGGTTATAGCTATTAGGTTGAATGACCATGCCAGTAAATACAATTATGGGGTTATTTGCAAAGTCCCCAATTAAGCCTTTGCAACGCCACGTTGTCTGTGTCAACGAATGTTGTTCACACTTGGTTAAGTTCTTTGAAGTATCTTCAAAGGGTGACTGGGAAAAAGCAGCAGAAATTCGCGCTCAAATTTCTCACCTAGAGAAAGAAGCAGACGTTCTGAAACGTGAAATCCGTCTAAAACTGCCTCGCGGTTTGTTCATGCCAGTCGATCGTACTGACATGCTTGAGCTTCTGACTCAACAGGACAAACTTGCTAACCTGGCAAAAGACATTGCTGGCCGTGTATATGGCCGTCAACTTGTCATTCCAGAGGCTCTCCAATCAAATTTCCTCGCTTACGTTCAACGATGTCTTGATGCGGCTGACCAGGCGCAAAAAGTGATCAATGAACTTGATGAACTTCTTGAAACTGGCTTTAAAGGCCGTGAAGTAACGCTAGTTGCTGAAATGATTAATCAACTAGATGTTATCGAAGATGACACCGATGCCATGCAGATTGAATTACGCCAACAATTGATGGCGATTGAACCTGACATGAACCCTATCGACGTCATGTTCTTGTACAAGATTCTTGAATGGGTAGGTGGTATTGCCGACCAAGCGCAGCGCGTAGGTGCTCGTTTGGAAGTCATGCTATCTCGATCTTAAATCATAAGTTAACGACATAACGAAGAGCATTACGAATGCAAGTCAGATGGACGATGACGAGATTCACCGTCTTATGGGCTGATGCGCGCTAAATTTTGCTCCGCTTGTTATAAAACAACTAGGTATTACGATGGATATCCTCGCTAACTACGGCACTGTCCTGATTATTGTTGCAGCAGCTTTCGGTTTCTTGATGGCTATTGGTATTGGTGCGAATGACGTTGCGAACGCAATGGGCACCTCAGTCGGCTCGAAAGCACTAACCGTTAAACAAGCGATCATTATCGCAATGATCTTTGAATTTGCGGGTGCATACCTTGCAGGTGGTGAAGTTACCGATACGATCCGTAAAGGTGTTATCGAAACCTCTCTATTCGCACATCAACCTGATGTTCTTGTATTTGGCATGATGTCTGCGCTTCTAGCGGCTGGTACATGGCTACTACTTGCGTCATACATGGGTTGGCCTGTTTCTACGACCCACTCGATCATCGGTGCAATCATCGGTTTCGCATGTGTGTCTGTAGGTACTGAAGCGGTTGACTGGGCAAGTGTTCAAGGCATTGTTGGCAGCTGGATTATTACGCCGGTTATCTCAGGTTTCTTTGCTTACGTTATCTTTGTCAGTGCCCAACGCCTGATTTTTGATACTGAGAACCCACTATTCAACGCAAAACGTTTCGTTCCAGTTTACATGTTCATCACGACAATGGTGATTGCACTTGTAACCATCAAAAAAGGCCTCAAACACGTTGGCCTTCACCTAAGTAACGGTGAAGCATGGATGTGGGCAGCGGTAATCTCAGCAGCAGTAATGGCTGGCGGTTACTTCTACATTCAGAAGAAATTCGCTAACCGTGAAGAAGACCACGGCTTCGCAGGTGTTGAAGGTATCTTCTCTGTACTGATGGTTATCACTGCGTGTGCGATGGCATTTGCACACGGTTCTAACGACGTAGCGAACGCGATCGGTCCACTATCTGCGGTTGTTTCAACGGTTGAGCACATGGGTGAAATCACAGGTAAGAGCACCATCGCATGGTGGATTCTTCCTCTAGGTGGTTTTGGTATCGTCGTTGGTCTTGCGACACTTGGTCACAAAGTAATGGCAACCGTTGGTACAGGCATCACTGAACTAACACCAAGCCGTGGTTTTGCAGCGCAGCTTGCTACAGCATGTACGGTTGTTCTAGCGTCAGGTACTGGTCTACCTATTTCAACGACTCAGACACTGGTTGGTGCGGTTCTAGGTGTTGGTTTCGCTCGCGGTATCGCAGCACTAAACCTAGGCGTAGTACGTAACATCGTAGCTTCATGGATTGTTACCCTACCAGCAGGCGCACTATTGGCAGTCGTATTCTTCTACGGCATCCAAGCGATGTTCTCGTAAGACAGACCGTCAATAGATTGTAAGCGCTTTGTCATTATTGACTCAAACGCACAGAAAGGGAGGCTTTGCCTCCCTTCTTTGTTGCACCGAAGTTTGAAACTGCATAATATTCGTCTATTTCCGGCTCCAATCATTCGGTGCCAAAGCTGTATCCAAGAAAATCGTTAAGGGATTTATTGTGAAAAAACTATTCATCACGGTTTTGTTTACTTTGCTAGCAGCGCCAGCGGCACTAGCGGCAGACCGTTATATTTCTGATGACCTATTCACTTTTATGCACTCTGGTCCAAACAACACTTACCGCATTATGGGTAGTGTTAACGCAGGCTCTAAAGTACAACTGCTGCAAGCAAATAAAGACACAGGTTACACACAGATTCGAGACGACCGCGGCCGCACTGGTTGGGTGCAAAGCAAGTTCGTCACAAACCAAGAGAGCATGGCAATTCGTATGCCTCGCATTGAGAAAGAACTGAAAGAAGTGAAGTCTCAACTTGCGAACGCTCGTCAAAACTCAGACACAGAGAAAGCGGGCCTAGTGACGTCACTAGAAACGCGTAACCAGCAAATCTCTGACCTTGAGAAGAAATACTCAGAGATCAGTGACCAACTGACTTCTGTAGAAACAGAGAACCGTGAGCTTCGCGCTAAGCTAGACACCCAAAAAGACGACATGCTACTTAAGTACTTCACTTACGGTGGTGGTGTTGCAGGTCTTGGTTTGCTGTTTGGTTTGATTCTTCCGCATATCATGCCACGCAGAAAGAAATCACCAGCAGGCTGGGCATAATCGCTTTCAGCTAAACGGATAAAGAAAAGCCAGTCGTACTCGACTGGCTTTTTTGTTGGCTTCGTTTAACGAGATACCTTGTTACTCCCCCATTGAACTGGATGCTCGTCGTCTATCCGTTGCGCCGTAAATCTTGCCATCCTTAACTTCAATCGCATTCAACCCACTCACCACAGGTATTACGTGCACTGGGTAACCTAATTCCATGAACTCCGGAACGAGCATTTCTGCAAAGGTCTTCTTCTCCACCAACAAGCCAGTCGGATCGTAGGGCTTAGTTCGGTCAATCTTGGTGCCGTATTGAATATTCGGTAGATCAATCGCCTCCTGCGCAGACAAGTTCCAGTCGAGAACCCCTACAAGGGTCTTTAAAACATAACCTGGGATTTGCGAACTGCCAGGAGAGCCCACAACCAAACGTAAGTCATTGCTGCTGTCCATGACCATTAAAGGCGTGATGGCTGATCGCGGACGTTTACCTGCCTCAATGGCATTTTGCGTCGGTTTACCATTGACTGTTGGCATGGGAGAGAAGTTTGCCATTTGCGCATTCAAAATCACGCCATCGACCATCACACCCGCTCCCATTCCAGTCCCAACGGTACTGGTCATCGCAATGGCATTGCCCTCTTTATCAATGATGGAAATATGCCCGGTATCTTTGCTCTCAAAGCCTTGGTATTGCGCATACTGCATTGGCGTTACCTGTCCAGCTTTCGGACTATCTTTTGCCACACCATAATCTGGAATCAATTCTCGTCTTTCATCGAGATAATCGTTATCCAACAGTTGCTCAATCGGAGTCTCTATATAATCAGGGTCACCGGCGTAAGCGATGCGATCGGCTTTTGCAACACGCATTGCCTCCGTCATCAAACGCCAAGGTTCAACATCTGTTTTCGCCATTTGAGAGAGACCATAAGGTTCAAGCAACTTAAGGCTTTGTGCGACCATCACTCCACCAGAAGCCGGATAACCAAATGACACAACCTTATTGCCTCGATACTCGGTCTCAATGATGTCACGTTGCTTAACTTGGTAGTTTTTGAAGTCCGACAAAGACAGCTTCTCATGTTGGTCTCCAATACGGCTGTTGACTGTCTCAACGATGTGCTTACCAAACTCACCGCCATAGAGGTATTCATCACCTTGTCGAGCGATCTGTTTTAGCGTTTCGGCCATCTTAGGGTTCTTCATCAACGTGCCTGTCGGCTTAATCTCATTACCTTGCCAATACAGTGCTTTTATCTCTGGGTCTTGTTTCAACCGCGCTTGCTCGCGTACGACAATATCGTAGGTGTAGCTGTTCATAGCATAACCTTCGCTTGCCAATTCAATTGCAGGCTTCATCAATTCAGACCACGCAAGCTTGCCGTATTGCTCGTGTGTGGAATAGAGCAATCGTAAGGTTCCCGGAACGGCAATAGAACGAGGGCCAAGAATGTCATTGCGGCTGAGTACTTCTCCGTTTTCTACAAACATATTCGGGTTCGCACTAGAAGGCGCTTCATCTCGACCATCAAGCGCAAGAAACTGTTGCTTATCGTGCTGGTAAAACAAAGCAAATGTACCGCCACCGATACCTGTCATATCCGGTTCAACGACCGACATCACCATCTGCATCGCCACCATGGCATCAACCGCGTTACCGCCTTGCTTCAATATCGTGTAACCAGCACTGCTCACATAAGGATTGGTTGCGCTTACCATAAAATGCTCACCAGTATTATCTGGCGTAATCGGAAAAGGTTCAGGCTTTGTGGCATAGCTCACCGCGGCAACCAAGCTCAAAGAAAAAGTAAGAATACGCATACGTTCCGTATAGACTCCTGTAATTTTATAGAGGTCTAACGTTGACCAAATGCTTATTGCCAAGTTCGTCAATATGGTGTTTTTTTACACAACCCTGACCCGATAGGCATGATCAATCCATCAGCAATATCGAAGCCCTTTTAAGCACTGGTGTAAGGTATATTTTGTTTCTTTGACGGTTTGGAAATCATTAACCAAACCAATAGGGAGAAGCTTGTAGAAGAGACAAAAAAGCCAGCGAATAACTTCACTGGCTTCTATTAGATTCGGGTTAGATCGTTACCCTTTCCATTCATATAATGCAGGAATTCGGATCTGTTCCCCTTGGAACTCGACGATCACCGCTTGTGGTTGGATCTCTTTTAACGTGATTTGACCATCCACCACATCACCTTGGTGGTATTCAACGTTATTGATCTTCACCCAACGTCGCTTAGTATCGCTTGAATACATGTGCGTTTGTAAATTCAATGCCGGCAAGCGGCCATGCCATTGGCGTGCATCATACTCAAGATCGTTCATCTGAGCTTCTGAGCGCGTAGGCTGATCATTGTTCGCCATCGCATTTTCAACTTTCATCGCTAAATCAGGGGACAACGAAGACAAGTCGAGATCATCTAACGACAGTCCGAGATCATCCTGCCCAACTTTCGTTTGCGAAGTCTGCTTTGTTTTCTCTGGCACAGAAAGTAATGATTGCTCACCCGGCACTGATTCATTACTCACATAATCTTGCCCGACAAAGGTGCCCATACTTCTCGATAACTCTGCACTTGGCCACTCACGTTGCAACTGAGCAAGCTGAGTCACCTCAGGGTAGTCAAGCGTTTCAAAGTTTGGTCTTAACTTAACAGGCTCAGGAGCTGGCACTTGAACCGTCATCGGCTCTTGGGCAACTCTGGGGGCTTGCATTTCTGGCGTCAAAAGGTCCATATACCAAGCGACGCCAACAGCGGTTAGGCTTACAGGCAGTAGAAAAAGCCCAATGTGTTTCATCATCGGCATTATGCTTCCTCCTCATTGATTTGCGCTAAGGCTGGAGCATCAGGTTGTGCGCTTTGTTGTAAGCGCTCTAATGTACGTTGACCTGCAATGCCATCCACACCAATGCCTTGCCAGCGCTGGAAGAGTTCCACACGCTCTTTCATTGCACCATCATAAATGTCTGTACTTAGTGGTTGTTCATTTACCGCTTCTGCCAGCAACTTGTCCAACACTTCAATTGCAGGCCCTTCCATATCAAGACGCAGAGTATCTTTTAGAGGCGCTTGCCATAACTCGATGATATTGCCCTGCCACAGTGGTTTTAGCCACGATATAGGTAGGCGTAGGCGCTCCTTACCATTGAGCACTTCCACCTTACCGTCACCAATCGCATACAAAATGACGTAACCCACTTCCCCTTGATAATTCAGTTCTAATATCACTGGACGATTCTGCTGAACCAATAGCGGCCATGTTGCCATCTTTCGCTCACAACGCATTGTTGATTGTGGCTCAGATAAACAAAGATTGTCGCGAACTGAAGCGCGGTAGCCCCATAGTTTGTAAAGATCGTTAACGGCTAAATTTGATTGGGTTTGTGCTAACAGTTGTTCACGTTGTTCATTGGTCAATTGCTCATTGGTCAATTGCTCATTAACAATTGGGGCAACAACCGCTGGTTGTATTGGCGTTTGAGCAGCAACCGTAGGTGCAGTATTTGTTGGCACCTCCATAGGCATATTGTGCGTCACTGCCCAACCAACACCTAATGCCGCAAACACACCAATGGCAACCGAGCCCCACGCAGGCCATTCAAAGCTACGGCGAATTGGCTTATCCTGCTGATAAATCTCGGCTTGGAACTGCATCACCTCTTCACACGCTTGATGTACTGTCTGTCGATCAACGACTACATTGCCCTTGTAGTAACTCATGTTCAGTGACTTATCACACACAAGGTTGATAAGGCGTGGAATGCCGTGGCTATACTTGGCAATCAGCTTAGTCGAACTGCGATCGAACAACTGCTGGTCACCACCTGCGGTATGCAAACGAAACGCAATGTAGTCAGCGGTTTCCTTTTCATCCAACGGCAATAAGTGATAACGACCAGTAATACGCTGTGCAAGCTGACGTAGCTGCGTCGTTTGCAGCAAGCGTTGTAGCTCTGGCTGGCCAACCAAGAGCACTTTAAGCAGCTTTCTGGTGTCCGTTTCTAAGTTGGTAAGTAGACGCAACTGCTCAAGAACATCAGCGGCGAGGTGCTGCGCCTCATCAATCACTAATAACGTCGTCCAACCTAATTTATGGTTACGCAGCAAGTACTCATGAATCGCTTGGTTAAGCTGCTTGAGCGTCGCATCTTGCGGATAAGTTACTTTGAACTCATCACAAATAGCCTCAAGCAAGTCTCGGCTAGAAAAGGTTGGATTAAGAATCAAGCCTGCTTTGGTGTTCTCATCCAAATTCGCCAACATAGCTTTCGCGACGGTGGTTTTGCCTGTCCCTACTTCGCCTGTCAGCATGGCAAAACCACCACCATCGCCTAACCCCGCCTGAAGATGCGTGATCGCCTCTTTATGACGTTGGCTCAGATACAGATAACGCGAGTTTGGAACAATCGAAAATGGCAGTTCAACAAACCCGAAAAAGTCCTTATACATTAGGATCTCCAGCTAAAACCCTCCCGCAATCAAATCGGGATATTCCTTATTAGACTTAAACAAAGCGCTAAGTTCTTTTAGATGTGAAGAAAAGTACCATTGCTTGCTACAATGTCCAACGTCATATCCATAAATTAAGAGGTAATCCGTGCAAGTTTATTTAGTTGGTGGTGCAGTTCGAGATCATTTGCTCGGAATCGACAGTTATGACAAAGATTGGGTGGTTGTCGGCTCGACACCTGAAATGATGCAAAGCCAAGGCTACACGGCTGTCGGGAAAGACTTTCCTGTGTTTCTTCATCCCAAGACTAAAGAAGAGCACGCCCTTGCACGAACCGAAAGAAAATCTGGCGCGGGTTACACTGGCTTTGAATGTTTCTTTGATCAAAGCGTCACGCTAGAAGAAGACCTTATCCGACGAGATCTCACCATCAACGCCATGGCGATGGATAATGACGGCAATCTATATGATCCTTATGGTGGTCAACAAGATTTGCAGGCGAAAGTGCTACGTCATGTATCGGAAGCTTTTGTTGAAGACCCTCTACGTGTTCTGCGTGTGGCTCGTTTCGCGGCGAAGTTGGCGCATTTGGGCTTTAGCGTGGCAGAAGAAACCATCCAACTAATGCGCGAGATCGCAGAATCTGGCGAGTTGAGCACCCTTACCCCAGAACGTGTTTGGCAAGAATGGCATAAGTCGCTTTCTACTTCCCGCCCAGACGTATTCTTATCTGTTTTAAGAGAGTGCGGTGCGTTAGCCATCGTCCTGCCAGAAATTGATGTCCTGTTTGGCGTACCTCAGCCAGAAAAGTGGCATCCAGAAATCGATACAGGTATTCACACTCTTATGGTGGCCGAGCAAGCAGCAAAGCTGAGTGATTCATTGCCGGTTCGATTTGCCGCACAAGTACATGATTTAGGCAAAGGCGTCACGCCAGAAAGCGAATGGCCGAGTCACAAAATGCATTGTCACACGGGTTTAAAGTTGATTAAAAAGCTGTGTGCTCGCGTGCGCGTTCCTAATGAATTTCGTGACTTAGCATTAATGGTCTGTGAGCAACACTCTAACATCCACCGAGCCGTCGAGCTTAAACCACAAACCATCATCAAAATCCTCAACAAGTTTGATGTATGGCGTAAGTCAGAACGTTTGCAAGATATTTTAATCTGTTGCCAAGCCGATCATGCTGGTCGAAAAGGCTTAGAAGACCAACCTTACCCGCAAGCAGAGCTGTTTATGCAAGCTTACCAAGCTGCGGCCTCTGTCGATGTACAAGCGATCATTAAAGATGGCTTCAAAGGCCCAACTATTCGCGATGAACAAGAGAAGCGCCGCGTTGAAGCAGTAAGAGTTACGCTAGAAAAATAAGCCGATAAGTACATAACGAACAAACAAAAACGCCCGCTATAGAAAGCGGGCGTTTTCATTCGGATTGGGTTTAAGCCGTCAGCAAGAAAGCAAACAAGCCAAAACCTAGAATCAGACGGTAGATAACGAATGGTGTCATGCCCATGCGTGAAATCATCTTCAAGAAGAAGTGGATACAAATATACGCACTGATAAATGAAGTCACGATACCCGTAAGTAAGAAGCCAACATGCACAGGTTCGCCGCTGGTTACTAACTTCATCCCTAAGTAGCCACCAGCCAAAGTGATGATTGGTATCGACATTAAGAATGAGAAACGAGCCGCCGCTTCACGGGTAAAGCCTAAGTAAAGCGCCGCGGTGATGGTTGCACCAGAGCGTGAAGTACCAGGGATCATCGCAAGTGCTTGAGCAATACCAATAAACAGTGCTTTCTTCCAACCCGTTTGGTATTCATCCGCGATTTGCTCTGCGTTCTTATCCACCCACCACAGCAACAAACCAAAGATGATCGTCGTCGTCGCGATCACATAAGCACTGCGTAGGTAAATCTCAATGATGTCTTTCATCAATAGACCGAAGACACACGCCGGGATCGTAGCCAATACAATCATCCAAGCTAATTTGGCTTCTTTGCTGCGGTCGCCTTTAAAGATCGAGGCAAACAACGCTTGGAATAGCGTGATCACTTCTTGGCGGAAATAAATCACCACAGCCATCAACGTACCAACGTGAACGGCAACATCAAATGCTAAACCTTGGTCTTCCCAACCAAATATAGCGGAAGGTAAAATCAAATGAGCAGAGCTGGAAATTGGTAAAAACTCTGTCAGACCCTGAATCAGAGCCAAAATAAAGGCTTCAAAGTAACTCATGTAAACAACTCAAAATTAAAGTGAAAAAGAAACGGGTTTGAGTGAATCAACGGGCTGCATCGCCTGCCAAATATCAGCGACAGTACGCCCATCGCCGGGGATCACTAGATGAGGTTCGAGATCATACAGGGGCTTTGTTACAAAAGGATATTTGTAGATATCACTGCGAGGTAACTCAGGTTTTTGTTGCGAAATGCACTCACCGAACAAGACTATATCGAGATCTAAGGTTCGATCCTGATACTTTTGCGCATTTTCCTCACGACCCCACTTAAACTCAATCTCGCGTAGATGCTGACTCAACTCTTCGAGTGACAACTCCGTAAAAAAACTAATCACGAAGTTGTAGAAGTTCTGACTGCTAAAGCCAATTGGCTCGCATTCATATATCGGTGATACGTGGAGATCCGTTCCAAGTTGCTGCAACTCTTGAAAAGCCGCCAACGAATGCCGCTCCCTATCTATGTTGGTACCGACACCGATATAAGCTTTTATCATGCCTGGCCTCGCTCAATCACAACGCCTACCGCGCGTGCTTGAGGAACGGCACCAGGTTTTGCCAAACGAATTT
Source organism: Vibrio jasicida CAIM 1864 = LMG 25398 (assembly GCF_000400365.1). Lineage (GTDB taxonomy): Bacteria > Pseudomonadota > Gammaproteobacteria > Enterobacterales > Vibrionaceae > Vibrio > Vibrio jasicida. The sequence goes on from NZ_BAOG01000041.1 coordinate 103,757, forward strand.
TTACCCAAGGCACAGAGAAGCGCTGCATGATGATGTCAGCCACTTCTTCTGCCACTCGTTCAACCAGAAGGAAACGACCATTTTCGATGTGATTAAGCACCGCTTCACTTACCTGCGAGTAGTCCAATGCGTCTTGAACATCATCACTTTTACCCGCCGGTTTATTGTCGTGCGCCATTTCGATATCCAGAACCAGCTTTTGCTTAATTTGCTGTTCCCAATCGTAAACGCCGATGGTGGTGATTACTTCTAGTTGTTCAATAAAAACTTTATCCAGAGCCATCTTATGTCCTTCTTTTACAGAGGTCGGATACCCGATACGGGCAATTTGATCGTACTATTCTATACCCAAGCAACCTACTGCGGCCTTTAACCACGTCAATTGGTGGCAAAAGTCACTTGGGTATAAACTGCGAAGACTCTTTATATACAAGAAATCCCATAATGCAAGCTCTATCGCAGAGAGTATTTTTGCTCGTAGCCGAATCGCGGTATGATAGCAATTACTCAGGAACTGAGCATTAAATTCCAATCCATCAAGGACTTCTATGGACGCACTGGCACTGATAATGACAATGGCCGCCTATTTGCTGGGATCGATCTCCAGTGCGGTACTCATTTGTCGTTTGTTAAGGCTGCCAGACCCTCGTAAAGTTGGCTCTAATAACCCTGGTGCAACCAATGTGTTACGCATTGGCGGCAAAGGGGCTGCCGTAGCCGTTTTACTCTGTGACATGCTCAAAGGCACCATACCGGTTTGGGGAGGGTACTTCCTCGGTATCGATCCGATCATTCTTGGTGTCATCGCGATTGCAGCCTGTCTCGGCCATATGTACCCAATATTCTTCCACTTTAAAGGGGGGAAAGGCGTCGCAACAGCACTTGGTGCAATCGCCCCTATCGGTCTGGATTTAACCGGTCTTGTTATGCTGACATGGCTGGGGATCGCTGTCTTGTTCCGCTACTCTTCTTTAGCTGCCTTAGTCACCGTTTTAGTGACACCGTTTTACACTTGGATGTTCAAACCTCAATACACCTTACCTGTAGCAATGTTGTGCTGTTTAATCGTCTTTAAACACCATCAAAACATCCGCCGATTACTCTCTGGCGAAGAACCAAAGATTGGTGAGAAGAAACTGATAGAAAAAAACTCGGCCTAAAACCGAGTTTTCTATATCTAAATATGGCTTGAAAATCTAAGCGTGCACTTTATTTAAGAAGTCTAACAGCATCTGGTTAACGAACTCAGGTTGCTCCAATGAGCTAATGTGCCCTGCTTCTGGGATCTCAATCAATTGGCTACCCGTAATACAGTCGTTCATCAAGTAAGATTCAAACACCGGGCGAGGCTTATCTTCACGGCCGACGGCAATCAACGTTGGCAAAGCGAACATTTCTGAATCTTCAATCACATCACGGCGGCCAAACACCATACGCCCAACACGAGCGACTTCGACTGCACGCTCACCTTGTAGAGCTTCCAGACTTTGTTTGAATGAAGCGACTAGCTCAGGGTTTACTTGCTCGGCATTATTGGCAAAAAACAGCGGAGTGACAGCCTCAATAATTGGCGCTGGTACGGCTTGCACTTGGCTAATCGTATCTAACATCGCAAAGTACTTCTTGTGTGTCACTTCAGGTTCAAGCCCAATGAAGGTATCCATCAACACCAATGACTTCACACGCTGCGGAGCTTGAGCAGTCAGCTCTGCACCCCACATGCCGCCAACAGACAAACCAACAATAGAGAACTGTTCGATCTCCAAATGATCCATCAATGCCAGCATGTGCTGAGCGTAATCCACCAAAGAACGGGTTGAAGCTGGTGCAGCATCTGACTCACCGTGTGCCCAAAGATCTGACACAATACAACGGTATGACTGGCTTAGCACCTCAATCTGCGGAGCCCACATTTGGCAATCCCACAAATAACTGTGTCCAAATAGCAACACAGGGCCTTCACCCTTATCTAAGTAAGCAAGTTTCTGACCTTCAATTTCAAACTTATTCATTGTTATATCCATTTATAATTCTTGCACATCATCCTATCACTGAAACGATATAGAACTGCTCGCATCAGTCAGGCTTTAACATTAATTACGCAAAGCCTTTCAGTCCAATAGGTAAAAATAAAGGCCTCTTATAAGCAGAGACCTTTATCGTGGTGAATCTATTTCAAACCTTCAGTAGAAGCTTACTTACGCGATTGGCGTCAGTTGGTCGATTGGCCAACGTGGGCGCGCTTCCACAGCCATGTCCGACACTTCGCCATTCTTCAGGCGCTGCATACCAGCGTAGGCGATCATCGCACCGTTGTCGGTACAGAATTCCGTACGTGGGTAGTAAACTTCACCACCGACTTTCTTCGCCAGCTTCTCAAGTTCAGCACGCAGACGACGGTTAGCACTTACACCACCCGCAATCACAATACGCTTCATGCCAGTTTGTTCTAGAGCACGCTTACATTTGATTACCAGTGTCGCACACACAGCTTCTTCAAATGCTAAAGCGATATCTGCACGTGTTTGCTCATCATCACCGTTAGCCGCAATGGTATTAGCAGTAAAAGTCTTGAGACCAGAAAAGCTCATGTCCAAACCTGGCACGTTGGTCATTGGGCGTGGGAATTTAAAGCGACCCGGAGTGCCTTTCTCTGCCAGTTTAGACAGTAGTGGACCACCAGGGTAATCCAAGCCCATTAACTTCGCGGTTTTATCAAACGCTTCACCCGCTGCATCATCAATCGACTCGCCTAGGATTTTGTACTCGCCGATGCCTTTCACTTCCACCATCATTGAGTGACCGCCCGATACCAATACCGCAACAAACGGGAATGGTGGTGGATTGTCTTCTAGCATAGGTGCCAGTAGGTGGCCTTCCATATGGTGAACAGGCACCGCAGGAACACCCCAAGCGTAAGCAATACTACGACCAATCGTTGCACCAACGAGCAAGGCACCAACAAGACCTGGCCCAGCGGTGTACGCAACGCCATCAATGTCTTTAGGTGTCAGATTTGCTTCCTTTAGCGCCTCTTTAATAAGAGGAATAGTTTTCTTAACATGGTCACGTGAAGCCAACTCAGGCACCACGCCACCGTAATCCGCGTGAAGTTTTACTTGGCTGTAAAGCTGGTGTGATAGCAGACCTTTTTCATCGTCATAAATCGCGATGCCAGTCTCGTCACATGAGGTTTCAATACCGATAATGCGCATGGTTTTCTCAGTGGGCTTTCTGTATAGAGGAAATTTGGGCGTCATATTACCTTGCCTTGGTGCTTCAAACAAATTTTGTACAGACAATAAGCGATAAAAGGCTTTACAAAGCTTATGTGATCGGATTAAAATTCCGCACCATTTTTGATCAAGCTGGTAATAGACTAAATAATTGTGATTTGGTTTACTGAAATCCAGCGTTAACGAATAACCCCTGAGGTGAAAGGCATATGCCAGTAGTTAAAGTACGTGAAAACGAACCGTTCGACGTTGCTCTACGTCGTTTCAAGCGCTCTTGCGAAAAAGCAGGTATCCTTTCTGAAGTGCGTCGTCGTGAGCACTACGAAAAACCAACTACAGTTCGCAAACGCGCTAAAGCAGCAGCTCAAAAGCGTCACGCTAAGAAGCTAGCTCGCGAAAACGCTCGTCGCGTTCGCCTGTACTAATAACTGAGATCCGGAAAGGAATTTAGTTATGGCTCTGATTGAACAACTCAAAGAAGAGCAAAAATTAGCGATGAAAGCCAAGGACAAATTGCGCCTTGGTACTATTCGTTTAGCCTTAGCAGCAATCAAGCAACGTGAAGTTGACGAGCAGATCACTCTGAACGACGACGACATTCTTGCTGTGTTGACCAAAATGGTTAAACAACGTCGCGACTCTGTTACGCAGTTTGAAGCAGCAAATCGTCAAGATCTTGCTGATGCTGAACGAGCAGAAATTACGGTTCTTGAGGATTTTATGCCTCAACCACTGACAGATGAAGAAGTAGCAGCTCTTATCGAGAACGCGATTACTGAATCTGGTGCAGCTGGCATGCAAGACATGGGCAAAGTAATGGGCGTTCTGAAGCCGCAAATTCAAGGGCGTGCAGATATGGGTAAAGTGAGCGGTTTAGTTCGCGCTAAATTGGCTTAACACCCCACCCAATTGCAGCAAGCCGTGCTATCCTTTGGAACGCACGGCTTGTTTGTATCTGAATGAATGGAATAACGCACGGTCGTATGCATGCTTTTCTCCATAACTCATTCACACCAATCATGATTTTTCTTTTTTGTTAGGTTTTATGGCTGGACACATCCCACGCAGTTTTATTGATGACCTCCTAGCTCGACTTGATATTGTCGACATCATTGACGCGCGCGTGAAACTTAAGAAAAAAGGTAAAAATTACGGCGCTTGCTGCCCTTTCCACAACGAAAAGACCCCTTCATTCAGTGTCAGCCAAGAAAAGCAGTTCTATCACTGTTTTGGTTGTGGCGTGCATGGCAATGCCATCGACTTCATTATGGAGTTCGAGCGCTTAGAGTTTGTCGAAGCTATTGAAGAACTGGCGTCTTACCTCGGGTTAGATGTTCCTCGCGAACAACGCAGCGGTGGTGGCGGTCAGTTTCAATCAGGACCACAAGCCAGCAGCAGCGAAAAACGTAGCCTTTACGATTTAATGGGCAGTATTTCTCAGTTTTATCGTAATCAACTCAAGCTACCAGCAAGCAAAGTTGCCATTGAATACCTAAAAGATCGTGGATTATCTGGCGAAATCGTCCAGAAGTTTGGCATCGGCTATGTGGCCGATGAATGGGACTTAGTCCGTAAGAACTTCGGCCAGAACAAAGATAACCAAGACATGCTAGTTACAGGCGGCATGTTGATTGAAAACGAAAAAGGTAACCGTTACGACCGCTTCCGTGGCCGTATTATGTTCCCAATTCGAGATCGACGAGGCCGAGTGATTGGTTTTGGTGGTCGTGTATTGGGCGACGGCACCCCGAAATACCTCAACTCACCGGAAACGCCAATCTTCCATAAAGGTAAAGAGCTATACGGCCTTTATGAAGTCTTACAGGCATATCGTGAACCACCACGAATTTTGGTGGTTGAAGGGTATATGGATGTTGTCGCGTTAGCGCAATATGGCGTAGATTACTCTGTCGCTTCATTGGGCACGTCAACGACTGGCGACCACATTCAAATGCTGTTCCGTCAGACCAACACCGTTGTGTGTTGTTACGATGGCGACCGCGCAGGTAAAGAGGCCGCTTGGCGCGCGCTGGAAAACGCACTTCAATACCTGAAAACAGGTAACACATTGAAGTTCTTGTTCTTACCTGATGGCGAAGACCCGGACAGCTACGTTCGTAAATACGGCAAACAAGCCTTCGAACAACAAATCGAACAAGCGACACCGCTTTCGAGCTATCTGTTTGATAACCTGATTGAATTGCACCAAATCAACTTGGGCAATAATGAAGGTAAGTCGGCACTGCGTGCCTACGCAAGTGCACTTATCGACAAGATACCTGATCCCTACTTTCAGGAGTTACTCGAAAAGCTGCTTGATGAACGCACTGGTTTTGATAACCGCTTACGTCAACCACGTAAGAAGAGCAATGAAACTCGACCTCAGCCGCACAAAGAGATCAAACGAACTCCGATGCGCGAGGTTATCGCTCTACTTATTCAAAATCCGAGCTATGCTCAAATGGTACCGGATCTTTCCTCAGTGAGAGATTTATCCATACCAGGCCTAAGTTTATTTGTTGATGTACTTGATAAATGTCAGGCACATCCCCATATCAACACAGGCCAATTATTAGAGCATTGGCGAAATAGCCAAAATGAGACCCTTCTGTCTCGTCTGGCGAGCTGGGATATTCCGCTCGTAGAAGACAACCTTGAAGAAATATTTTTAGACTCACTGGACAAAATAATTGCCCAGTGCGTAGAAAAGCAAATTGAAAACCTGCAGGCCAAAGCAAGAAGTGTCGGTTTATCAGCCGAAGAGAAAAGGGAGCTGCTAGCTTTAATGCTAGATTTAAAAGCGTAACCCTGATTAATTAGTCAGCAACAATTAAATTTGCTATAGTAAGTGGTTTGCATTTCGCATACTGATTCCTTCACCAGATTACGAAGTTGGATACCGTCTATGGATCAAAATCCGCAGTCACAGCTAAAGTTACTTGTTATTAAAGGCAAGGAACAAGGCTATCTGACCTACGCCGAAGTAAATGACCACCTACCTGCTGAAATCGTAGATTCAGAACAGGTAGAAGACATCATTCAGATGATCAACGATATGGGTATCAAAGTAGTTGAAACTGCTCCTGATGCCGATGATCTAGCACTGAACGATGACACAAACATTACCGATGAAGATGCTGCCGAAGCCGCAGCCGCTGCACTTTCTAGCGTAGAAAGTGAAATTGGTCGTACAACAGACCCAGTGCGCATGTACATGCGTGAAATGGGTACTGTAGAGCTACTGACTCGCGAAGGCGAAATCGACATCGCAAAACGTATTGAAGAAGGTATTAACCAAGTTCAATCGTCTGTTGCTGAATACCCTGGCACTATCCCATACATTCTTGAGCAGTTTGACAAAGTTCAAGCAGAAGAACTTCGTCTAACTGACCTTATCTCTGGATTTGTTGACCCTGACGCAGATGACACTGCTGCTCCAACAGCAACGCACATCGGTTCTGAATTGTCTGAATCTCAACTAGAAGAAGAAGACGAAGAAGACGCAGAAGAAGATGAAGAAAGTGATGACGATTCAGATGATTCTGAAGAAGATGTAGGTATTGACCCAGAGCTAGCGCTTGAGAAATTCAACCAGCTACGCAGCACGTACCAAAACCTTCAGCTTGCGATCAACGAACACGGCTACGAAAGCCCGAAAGCAACCGTTGCAAACGAATTGATGCTAGACGTATTCAGAGAATTCCGTCTAACACCAAAACAGTTCGATCACCTCGTGAACGAGCTTCGTACTGCGATGGATCGCGTTCGTACTCAAGAACGTTTGATCATGAAGTCAGCGGTTGAATACGGCAAAATGCCGAAGAAATCGTTCATCGCGCTATTTACAGGCAATGAATCAAGCGAAGCTTGGCTAGATGAGATTCTTTCATCTGATAAGCCTTACGCTGAAAAAATCAAACGTAGCGAAGAAGAAATCCGTCGTTCAATCATGAAGCTAAAAATGATTGAAGAAGAGACTTCTCTAAACGTTCAAAACATTAAAGACATCAGCCGTCGTATGTCTATCGGTGAAGCAAAAGCTCGCCGTGCGAAGAAAGAGATGGTTGAAGCGAACTTACGTCTGGTAATTTCTATCGCGAAGAAATACACCAACCGTGGTCTACAGTTCTTGGATCTAATCCAAGAAGGTAACATCGGTCTGATGAAAGCGGTAGATAAGTTTGAATACCGTCGTGGTTACAAGTTCTCGACTTACGCAACGTGGTGGATCCGTCAGGCAATCACTCGTTCAATCGCGGACCAAGCACGTACGATTCGTATTCCGGTACACATGATCGAAACGATCAACAAGCTAAACCGTATCTCTCGCCAAATGCTGCAAGAGATGGGTCGTGAACCGCTACCGGAAGAACTGGCAGAGCGCATGCAAATGCCAGAAGACAAGATTCGTAAAGTACTGAAAATCGCTAAAGAGCCAATCTCTATGGAGACACCAATCGGTGACGACGAAGATTCGCATCTAGGTGATTTCATCGAAGATACAACGCTAGAACTGCCGTTAGATTCAGCAACTGCGACAAGCCTGAAAATGGCAACAAAAGACGTACTTGCAGGCCTAACGCCACGTGAAGCAAAAGTTCTTCGTATGCGCTTTGGTATCGACATGAACACTGACCACACTCTAGAAGAGGTTGGTAAGCAGTTCGACGTTACTCGCGAACGTATCCGTCAGATCGAAGCGAAAGCACTACGTAAACTGCGTCACCCAAGCCGCTCAGAAACTCTGCGCAGCTTCCTAGACGAGTAATCGAAGCGATTAAAAGCAAAAAAGGTGACCGAGTGTCACCTTTTTTATTATCGGTGAAGCTAAGTGAATAAAAACTAAGCGCAATTGCCCTACCTAGTGGCTAGACACCTTGCAACGCTTCCCCTATAATCGTTGACCTATTAAGGCCCCTTAGCTCAGTGGTTAGAGCAGTCGACTCATAATCGATTGGTCCCCAGTTCAAGTCTGGGAGGGGCCACCAAATTTCGAAAAGCTCGTAGAGAAATCTACGAGCTTTTTTTGTTTTTGGAAACGCGCTTCATTTAAGCCACTAAGCTTATTAGTTTTACGAACGTTCTAGCTCGCACCTTGAGGCTTGATACTCTTGTGTTGCAGAGACTAAGTCTGGGCGATTGATCGCTCTCCACAGAAAATAAGGGGGGATCAAGAACGCGACAAAATAAAACGATTCATGGAAAAACAATTGAGCCGTATCTTCTTGATGTTCACAAAACGCCACCAAGGCACATAAATCCAACAACACACTCAATGCACCGAACACCACAGAAACCACAATTGCTAAACCAAGCAATTCTCTGAGGTAATGTTTGTAAGCCATTCTAGCAATTCCTTCTAGCGAATAAGTGCGGTCAAAATTACGCCTCTAAACCCCTATCTGAATTGACTTTTATCAACTTCACGGCCGAACAAATAAGAACTTAGTTTTATAAAAGATCACTTGCGCAAATAAGAAAAAGAGCGGCAACTAAAATGCAATTGATTGAGCATTAAAAAAGCCAATCAAATGACTGGCTTTTACTTTTTTATTCAGTGGATAGAAAGACGTAGAGTTAATCCGACAAGTAATATTGAACGGTTGAAACAACGCGTACTTTTTTAATATAAGGTGTGTTGCTATCACGATCGTAAATGGAAAACTGACCTTGCGTCGCACGCTTGATTTTACCAAGCGAGCTTTGTGAATCTTTCGCGAACTTCTCTGCCACTTCACGAGCGTTCTTAGTCGCTTCTTCAATCATGTCTGGCTTGATGTCATTAAGCTTAGTAAAACTGTATTCAATGCGATTTGCATAAGGATCTTGGTTAAGCAACACACCCTGTTTGCCTAGCTCACCGATTTCATTGATAGCCGCTCTAACGACATCAATGTTCTGGCTGTAGACCGTCACCGTTCGATTGGCTAAGTAACGATACTCAATATCCTGTTCGTTGCTATATTGCTGTGCTTTGCGGTCTGTTACGGCTGGAGAGGATAACGAGAAGTTGGATTCATCCAGTCCCTTTGCTGCGAGAAAATCGAGTACTAGCTTCGTCTGTTGATCAATCTCATCAAACATCGTCGGCAAGTCATTACTCGCTACGGTAAACTGAATCGGCCAAATCACCGTATCCGCGGGGTACTCACGTTCAGATAGCCCTTTCACGGTAACCACTCGCTCGTAAGCTTTGTACTTAATCGCCGTCTGTTGGATAAAAAAGCCCAGGACACCAAGACCAATGATCAGGCTTAACCCCAGCCATACTGACGACTTATTGGTAATTCGCTCCATTCATACTCCTAACTTCGCTCAATCAATCAATTTGTTATGTCGATAAGATAGTCTAGTTATGGCAATAAAATAGCGACCGAAAGCTAAATTTGTGTCATATCGCTCGAAATGATGAGCTCGATAACATAAAATCGAACAGTGTTTTATTTTTGAGTTTATCAGTATGTTGAAAACAAAATTAATATTGCTCTGTGGACTGCTGATCTCCAGCTTTTGTGTCAGTGCCAACGAGTTTGCAGCTGAAGAATCATTAGCTGAAGAGCAAGTCACTAATGAAAACACCATTGAAGAAAATGCACAGGCTTGTTCAGAAGAATCGTGCACGGGCAAAGGTTTTGATGGACGCATACTGCTAGAAAACGAACCCACTAAGCAGGTGCTGAGCTCGCTAGAAAGCCTGGGTGAAACACTCAACTCTCTTAGTATCCTCATGTTTGCTGGTGATAAAGCTTAAATTTCTCAATACCACCTTCATTATGCTTCGCCTTTGGTCAACAAAGCGTCACCACTTTGTCACCAAAGGCTCATGTTTTTGCCTCTGAACTGTCATCTGTAATTTCTACTATCCAATCAGCAACTTATACGCTGAGGTAAATATGGATAGTTCAACCCCTTTTCGTCTCCCCCGTAAAACGCCTTTTGGTATTGGTGAAAACGTTGCTGAATGGGCAACCGGTTTAAACCAGCTGGATAAGTTCTACGCTCAACGGCCCGTTAATGCCGATACCAAAACTTTTCTTCGCTTCACGCTGGATATCTTAGGTATCGACTATCGCATTGCTCATGGTTCACTCGATTCAGTTCCTAAACAAGGAGCGACCGTCATTGTGGCGAACCACCCGCTTGGTTGTGTGGAAGGCGTGATCTTGGCTGAATTACTGTTGATGGTCAGAGACGATATCCAAATCCTAGCCAATCAATACCTTAAAACCGTGCCGGAGTTAGATCAGCTCTTTATTGGTGTTGATGTGTTTGAAGGCAAAGACGCCGTTAAATCGAATATGAAAGCCCTGAGAGCTGCCAATAAACACCTCGCCAGTGGCGGCTTATTGCTTGTCTTTCCTGCCGGTGAGGTTTCCCAGTTAGTCGATGCCAAACAACAACGCTTGGAAGACAAAGCGTGGAGTCGAAGCGTAAGCAGCCTAATCCGAAAAAACAAAGCAACAACAGTTCCAGTGTTCATCAGTGGTCAGAACTCGAAACGCTTCTATATGGCAGGGAAAATCCATCCACTTTTGCGTACCCTAATGCTCGGGCGGGAGCTACTAAACAAACAAGCACAAACTATCGATTTATCTTTTGGCCAAGCGATCAAATTCAAAGAACTCAACACACTTAGCGATGATCAAGTCGTGAGTTATTTACGACTCAACACTTACTTGCTCAATCGTGAAACCCAATCGGTAAAACCCTCTGCTTCATCAGAACAACTCTCTCCAATAGCGGCAGGGTTACCCATAGGCGAATTGCTTGAAGAGCTGAACAGCTTACCAAACGAGTCCAAACTGCTAACAAGTGGTGAGTTCGATGTCTACTGCACGAAGTCGCAGAATATCCCTTCCCTACTGCATGAAATTGGTCGCCTACGTGAGCTCAATTTTCGACAGGTTGGCGAAGGGACGGGACTAGCAATAGACATTGACCATTTCGATCATGATTACCTGCATCTGTTTGTGTGGGACAGAGAAAACCAATGCTTGGTGGGCGCGTATCGTTTAGGTCTAGTTGATCAACTGATTGAAAAGCACGGCGTAGCAGGCCTGTATTCACGAACGTTGTTTAACTATGACCAGCGCTTTATCGACCAAATGGGTAAATCCATCGAGATGGGGCGCTCAGTGATTGCGCAGCAATATCAAAAGAGTATGAGCGCGCTACTGCTACTGTGGAAAGGCATCGCAACCTTCGTGCATCAAAACCCTGATTACACTCACCTATTTGGTCCGGTAAGCATTAGCAACGATTATAGCGATACTGCACGCCAACTGCTGGCTCAATCAATGACGCTGCACCACTACGATAACAACTGCGCAGAGTACGTCACGCCTTCTAACCCACTTCCCGAGCACCACCGCGACTGGAACACTAGCATGCTTACCGCTCTGGGGGATTTACAGTTACTATCACGCGTTATTGCCAGAATCGATGAAGGAAAAGGTGTCCCCGTGTTACTGCGTCAGTACTTAAGCCTCAATGGCAAACTGGTGTGCTTCAATGTCGACCCTGCGTTCAATAATGCGCTAGATGGGTTGATTACGGTGGATTTGCGCGATGTTCAAGAAAAGACGTTGGCACGGTATATGGGACGCGAGCAAACTCATGAGTACCTCACCTACCATGCTAATAGCAACCATAAGTAAGAGCAGTGAGTAAGAAGAGAGTTGTGAGTCAATAAAAAGCAGTGTAGCGACTCTTTTTTTTTATTTTTCTATCAATTAGATAAGAACACTTCGTGAAGTATGCCGAAAAGACTCTTATAAATACACTCTATCGAAGAGTCGCAATGACATTGATCACACCAATCCCGTCGCAAACTTTCACAAAACACCAAAAGTGACTCAGATCACATTTCATACCCAGACCAAATCAACACAAAATGTGATATTGATCGTTACTGGTATTTAATTTGAATTTCAAAAGAAATCAAAAGTGATCAAAGTCACAAAGTATTTTGATTTTAAATTTGTCAGAAGATCGAATTGATCACTAAGATTTTTATTGACAGATTTGAAAGTGGCTTTTTGTTATTAAGTTACAAGTTAATAAGTTGAACTTGGTCACTTAAAAACCGTTTCTCAGCCTAAGAAATGCGGGCGTAGATCACGAAAAACCCGTTGTCAGTTCCAATTGGAAAATGTGTGGTAAATTGATTGGGTACTAAGCAATCAAACAAACGGTTTTGGCGAACCGTTTACTACAACAAGATTCATCAGAACATCGAACGGGGAATTGTTATGATATCACCAGATGCCAAGATCAAGATACAAAATTTTGGTCGTTTTCTGTCAAACATGGTAATGCCAAACATCGGCGCGTTTATCGCGTGGGGCTTTATCACTGCTCTATTTATCCCAACTGGATGGCTACCAAACGAAACGTTAGCCTCTATGGTTGGCCCAATGATTACCTACTTGCTGCCACTACTTATCGGTTACACCGGTGGTAAATTAGTTGGTGGCGATCGTGGTGCGGTAGTCGGTGCAATCACAACAATGGGTGTGATTGTCGGCACAGACATCCCAATGTTTATGGGCGCAATGATGGTCGGCCCAATGGGCGGCTGGGCTATCAAGAAATTCGATAACTACATCGATGGTAAAGTAAAAAGTGGCTTCGAGATGTTGGTTAACAACTTCTCTGCGGGCATCATCGGCATGCTATGTGCGATCCTTGCTTTCATCTTTATCGGTCCATTCGTAAAAATTCTTTCTGGTGGCTTGGCGGCAGGCGTTAACTTCCTAGTTTCTGCTCACCTACTACCACTGACTTCAATCTTCGTTGAACCTGCGAAGATCCTGTTCCTAAACAACGCGATCAACCACGGTATCTTCTCTCCACTAGGTATCCAACAAGCGTCTGAGACAGGTCAATCGATCTTCTTCCTCATCGAAGCAAACCCAGGTCCTGGTCTAGGTATCCTGCTAGCTTACATGGTGTTTGGTAAAGGTACGGCTCGTCAAACTGCAGGTGGTGCATCAATCATCCACTTCTTCGGCGGTATCCACGAGATTTACTTCCCATACATCCTAATGAACCCTCGCCTAATCCTTGCGGCTATCGCAGGCGGTATGACGGGCGTATTCGTTCTCACTATCTTTAACGCAGGTATTGTTTCTCCAGCATCACCAGGTTCAATCTTTGCAATCTTGTTGATGACTCAGAAAGGCTCAATCGTTGGTGTTCTAGCGTCCATCGCAGCAGCAACAGGCGTGTCATTCGCGGTAGCAGCACTACTAATGAAGACACAAACGTCAACAGAAGAAGACGGTGATGAAGCAGCACTAGAGAAAGCAACATCACAAATGAAAGACATGAAATCTGCATCTAAAAACGATGCGGTGGTAAACAGCCAAAGCAAAGGTGACGTAGACCTAGCGACAGTACAAAGCATCATTGTCGCTTGTGATGCGGGCATGGGCTCGAGTGCAATGGGCGCGAGCATGCTACGCAAAAAAGTTCAAGACGCGGGTCTGAACGTCCACGTAACCAACCTTGCTATCAATAGCTTACCAGAGAGTGCAGATATCGTGATTACTCATAAAGACTTAACGGATCGTGCACGTAAGCATGCTCCAAACGCACACCACATTTCATTGACGAACTTCCTAGACAGCGAAATGTACAACCAGCTAGTAACTAAATTGCTAGCCGCTCAAAAACAATCCGCAGCAAACGACGAACAAATGGTAAAAGTATCGGTCATGGCTGCGAACGATGACAGCTTTGAACAACAGCAACCATCGGTATTCCAAATTCAGCGCGAAAACATTCACCTAGGTTTGAAAGCAACCAACAAAGAAGAAGCGATTCGCTTTGCAGGTAACAAGCTGGTTGAACTAGGCTACGCAGAACCAGAGTACGTAGACGCAATGTTTGAACGTGAAGCACTGGTTTCAACCTACTTAGGCGAATCTATCGCAGTACCTCACGGCACCGTTGAAGCGAAAGACCGCGTGAAGAAAACCGGCATTGTAATCTGCCAATACCCATCGGGTATCCAATTTACTGAAGATGACGACGATGTAGCGAAACTGGTTATCGGTATTGCCGCTAAGAACGATGAACACATCCAAGTAATCACCACCATTACGAACGCGCTCGATGAGCCGGAAGCAATTGAGAAGCTAACTAGCACCAACGATGTGGAAGAGATTCTGAACATCCTTGGCGGCCAGCAAGCGGCTTAATCACTCCCTTTAATTTGCTCCTGAGCAAACCGAGGTCAGCTGTCACCCCCTATGCGGTTGGCCTCACCCTAGATTCGTTTTAGTCAACATTTTAGACATTGGTAGGTAAGAATTATGAAAAACGCAGTTCATTTTGGCGCAGGTAACATTGGTCGTGGCTTCATCGGTAAACTATTAGCAGACGCAGAAGTCGAGGTGACGTTCGCAGACGTTGACGCTCCACTCGTCGACCAACTGAGTCACAAGCAAGAATACAAAGTAAAAGTGGTCGGTACTGAGTGTCAAATCGACACAGTAACTCACGTCACCGCGGTTAACTCAGCCAGTGAAGATGTCATCGACCGCATTGTAAAAACCGATTTGGTAACAACAGCAGTGGGCCCTAACGTACTGGACATCATTGCAAAAACCATCGCTACCGGCATTGCTAAACGCTTTACAGCAGGTAACGATAAACCATTGAACATCATCGCATGTGAAAACATGGTTCGTGGCACCACACATCTAAAAGGTGAAGTGTACAAACACTTGGATGAATCATTGCACGCAAAAGCAGACGAGTTGGTTGGCTTTGTCGATTCCGCAGTAGACCGTATCGTGCCCCCAGCAGAAGCGGCAAACGATGACCCACTAGAAGTGACGGTAGAAAGCTTTAGCGAATGGATTGTGGATGAGCAGCAATTCAAGGGCGAAATCCCTGACATCGCGGGCATGGAAAGAACCAACAACCTAATGGCATTCGTAGAACGCAAGCTGTTCACTCTCAATACAGGTCACTGTATTACCGCTTACTTAGGTTGCTTGAAAGGCCATCGCACTATTCGTGAAGCGATTGAAGACCCAAGCATTCATGCTGAAGTAAAACAGGCGATGCAAGAGAGTGGTGAAGTGCTGATCAAACGTTACGGCTTCGACCGTGACATGCACAACGCCTACATCGAGAAGATTCTAGGACGCTTTGCCAACCCTTACTTAGTGGATGAGGTTGATCGCGTAGGTCGCCAACCAATTCGCAAATTAGGTGCAAACGATAGATTAGTGAAGCCTTTACTCGGTACAATTGAGTATAGCACTGAAAATAAAACACTTTTGAAAGGCATTGCCGCTGCGTTGAAGTACACTAACGACACTGATCCACAAGCCGTAGAGCTACAAAACTCATTAAAAGAAGTGGGCGTGAAGAAGACGCTAGCGACATACACGGGTCTTGCAGAAAACAGTGCTGAAGTGACTCAAATCGAGACACTTTATAACCAACTTTGATTTACCTAGGGGAGCTTGGCTCCCCTTCTATATCCATCTCCATGAAGAGTTGGGATAGCTAATAATTAGAAATGTATTCAGTATATGGCAGATAACATCAACGAAACCGAGATCATTGAGCGATTAAACAGCGCACCATCGGTACGAGGCTTTTTCATTGCAGCAGTCGACGTTTTTAACGATTCGATCGACGGGTTAGTGCAAAGAATTTTTCGTAAAGATAACTTCGCTGTTCAATCGGTTGTCGGTCCGCTGTTACAAGACTCGGGACCGCTGGGCGATCTGTCTGTTCGTTTGAAGTTATTGTTTGGCTTGGGTGTGCTTCCCGATGATATTTACCACGACATCGAAGACATCATTAAGCTCAAAAACCATCTCAATAGCGACGCTTCTGACTACGAGTTCACGGACCCTAATATTCTAGATCCAATCAAAAAGCTGCATTTGGTGAAGAAGATGGGCATGGTGCAACTGGAAGTCAACGAACCAGATGACGACATCGACCTTGAGTTTTATCAGCTACAACTGCAACGTCAACAACAAATCATTAAGTCAGGGCTCTCGCTTGCGATTGTCGAGATCTGCAATGAACTCGGCAAAGAGAGCCCATTCTAACGCCACACTTTATACCCAAGCTACCTTCAAAAGGATTCGAGGTTGCTTAGGTATAACAAGATAACAATGTCAGCCGCTCTACACCCAAAAACGTAGGAGCCCTACCCAATGTTAAAAGCTGTACTTTTTGATATGGATGGACTGATTTTCGATACCGAATCCATCTATAAACAAAGTTGGCAATACGCCGCTACCGAACAAGGCTTAACCATCACCGATGATTTCTACCAACAATTCATCGGTGTCCAAGACCCTGAATGTGAAAGAATACTCGCCGAGCATTTTCAAGACGCCATCGATATGCCGCGCTATAAAGCCGTGCGAGATGAACACTTCCATAATCTAAGAAATCAAGGCATTGCACTCAAACCCGGATTCGACGCACTGTTTTATTCCATCAAACAACATGGCTTATTAACCGCGATTGTCACCTCTTCTCACCTTCCAGAGGTAAAACACAATTTCGCAGGCAGCAAGTACCTTGCACAGTTTGATTTAGTGATTACCGCCGAAGATGTAGAACGCGGCAAACCAAACCCTGATTGTTATCAAATGGCTTATCGCCACTTAGGTGTGGACGCCAAGCAGTGCTTAGTATTGGAAGATTCGAACAACGGCATCAAAGCCGCACTCGCTGCAGAATGCCAAGCTGTAATGATTCCGGATTTACTTCCACCTCTGCCAGAGCTCAAAGACAGAGTCATCATTAAAGCGTCTCTTGAAGAAGTAATTCCCCTTCTGAGTCAGTTTTAGCCGCTGGAAGTATCAAGCAAAACTGGGTTTGGCCATCTTCTGAAATGACGCTGATGCTTCCATCGTAGGCGTGAACAATCGATTGAGTGATAGACAAACCCAGCCCGGCTCCCACGCTACCTGAATGTTGACGAGACTTGTCGACCCGATAAAAACGGTCAAACAGATACGGTAGGTTTTGCTTGGGAATTGCCTCACCAACGTTGCTGACGGTTATCTTCACAAGTTCATCAACCTGCTCAATATCAACCGAAATCGTCGTCTCGTCATACGCATGACGAATCGCGTTGGATAATAAGTTACTGATAGCGCGTTCAAACATGTTTCGGTCCATATACAACATCGCCTCTCCTGAAGCGGTAATGGCCAACGCTGAATCTTCCGCTAGTATTTCGAAATACTCGATCAAATGAGCCACTTGTTCATGAGCCGCGAAGTGCTCGTTGTGTCGATGGATCAGTTTGTTTTCTGCTTTGGCGATATACAGTAAGTCATTGATGGTTTTGGTTATCCGTTCAAGCTCTTCCAAAGTAGAAGCAATCGCTTCTTGATATTCCTCAGAACTGCGTGCAGCGCCAAGGATTACTTGGTTTTGAGTAGTGATGTTAGTTAGCGGCGTTTTAAGCTCATGAGCAATATCAGAGGAGAACTCACTCAAACGATGAAAGCCAGTTTGTAATCGATCCAACATCGCATTGTGCTTTATCGCTAACTCTCTTAGCTCGATAGGTAACGTCTCAGGGTCAATACGAATATCTAACTGTTCAGGAGTAATATGTTGGATGTGTTTGTTTAAGGTAAGAATCGGCCTCAAACCTCGATTTACAATGGTTCGGCTATACAGAGCAGAAGCTAAAAACGCGAAGCCCAACGACCAGAATAGAATCCACCCCAGTTTATTGAGGAACAGTATATGATGGTTAATACTGGTGCCTATCACCACAGTGACATCTTTGGCTTTAAAGGCGAAGGCTCGAATATCCAAAGAGTCTTCATGCCACTCAATTGCGTTGTTTTGATTCAAAATCTGTGGCGAACTCAGCGTGAGAGACAGTTTGTTAGGAATAGAAAGGGTCGAGTTTTTGTAGGTCTGCTCTCCCTCCTCAAACGCCCACATGTAAGCGGAGCTGTTGTCGATAAGCAGATAAGCCGACTCAGGAGAAACCATCATGGTCTTCTCTATCGCATTATATTTGCTGACCATTTCGTTATAGTCTTGAGTAAAGAAATGGCGCTCGATGGTGTAATAGAGAATAAAGGCTAAAGCGAGGTACACCACCAGCGTCGTGCCGACAAACATCAGCACAAGTTTGTTTTGCATAGACAGGTTGGCAGGGCGCTTAAACATCTGGCGCTTCCAGCTTATATCCCATCCCTCTAATGGTATGAATCAGAGGCGTTTCAAATGGCTTGTCGACTTTATTGCGCAGTCGTTTGATAGCAACATCAATAACGTTTGTATCACTATCAAAGTTCATGTCCCAAACCAATGACGCAATGGTTGTCCGTGATAACACCTGACCTTCTTTACGCATCAAAAGCTCAAGCAGCGCGTACTCCTTTGCCGTTAAAGTAATACTTTGCCCGCCTCGCGTTGCCACTCGCTTCATCATATCGAGCTTTAAATCGGCAATTTGCAGTGTCTGAGAAGAGGTCTGTACACGAGAGGAAGTATGATGACGAAAGACATTCTGAATACGTGCCAGCAGCTCAGCAAACGCATAAGGTTTTACCACGTAGTCGTTTGCTCCTAACTCAAAGCCACGCACGCGATCTTCTATCTGCTCTTTGGCAGTAAGCATAATAACTGGGGTATGAATGTCGCTACTGCGCAGCGTGTTGAGCACTTGCCAACCATCGAGCTTGGGCAGCATGATGTCGAGAAGAATAAGATCATAAGGTTCACTGGTTGCGTGATACAAACCATCGACACCGTCGCGAACCCAATCAACAACGTAGCCCGATTCCACCAGCCCTTTTTGTAAGTATTCCCCTGCTTTTACTTCATCTTCGACAATCAGTAGTTTCAATTTCAGCCCTCTATCTCAACGGGGTGCGCTCGGCATTGGCGATCACAAAAAGAGTACGACACAAATTGCATCATACTCTTTTCATTCCATATTTTTATCGATTACTGTCGCGCTGCGCGTAGTTCACTTTTACGTTCACAGTACCTTGATATTCCAATTGTCCCTGCTCATTCATGCGCTCTTGTACCGTAACAAAACCACCGTCTTGAAGGTGCGTGCTGTTTCTTGCGACATCGAAAGTCACGATGTTCAACTCTTTATTGAGCTCATGAGACGACATGTCTTTTAAAGAGTTTAGTTCAGCTAAGGCTTGTTGATAGGCCGCATCTGAGGTTGCTGTTGGCTCAACAGAAATGGTCTTCATTTCTTCACGGTTAATGTATTTTCCACCAGTGAAAGTCGGTTGAGCAAATGCTGATGCGCTAGTGATTGCCATTGTTGTTACAAGGAGAGCGATTTTCAGTGCTTTCATGTTGATGACCTTTGAGTGTGTTTGTTTTCAATGGCTTCATTATTCAACAACGCACCTGACATCAATCTATCGTGAAGATGACATTTTTGTCATAAACCAAAATAGGATTGATTACTGATAATCAGCTTACTCAGATCTCGTAAGTCAGACCGAAATGGAACTTATAGTCGTCTTTCTCTGGTACGGCACCTTCTGCATCGGCTTTGGTATCGGAGATATGGTCCCAAACGGCTTTAATGCTGAGTTCAAGATCATCAACCAGATCGATATCAAAACCAAGCTCGTTGGTATGACGAGCACCACCCGCATCATTGCTCGCCCAATTTAGGTTGTAGGTATGACTGAAATCGATGTCGTCTGTCAGTTCATACTCAAAATTGGATTCGAAGGTTAAAGTGTTACTGGTCGCATCGCCTGACTCCCCTTCTTCTACCGTTTTAAAGTCGGTGTACTGGTAACCCGGACCGATAGAGACATCCCATTCTGTCTGCGAATTGGCAATGATGAAATAACCCATCTGCATCGAGGCGTTGACTTGGTAATCAATATTTTGGAACTCATCACTAAGCAGCGAGAGCTTAAGCGGCCTAAAAAATAGACGGTTGCTTAGGTAAATGTCGTAGGAACCATCAAACGAACTGTTATTGGCTGTGGTCTCATCATTCGTCTTGGAGTTTTCATGTTTGGCTTTTAGCTTAGTGCGCGATCCCACCGTGTTCCGTTCTGCATCGACTTCACCTAACAGTGAAAACTCATCCGTGTTGCCTTTGCTTATGTCCAACCCTAAAAAGATCTCGGTAGTCCAATGATCAGAATCTTTCTCAGCTCCTCGATAGATCGAAACCACGTCGGAAACAGGGAACGACAATTCTTCTCCATCATTAATCAAATATAATTCGTCTTCACGAATCGACAAATAGCCATCGTAGATGTCACCACTAGAAGTCCGGATGGTAAAGAAACTTGCCGTTTCTAACACCGCAATGTCTTCCAGTTCGATCTCTTGATCGCCAAGATCATCACTATCGAATTCAACCTCTTGATCGAACGAATTGGTTTCTTCCTTGATCGTGCCAGTCAGTTCCCCTTTGATCACTTCGCCAGATTTGAGTTGTAACCAGTCATCGCTTTCATCGATGAATACGGTTTGGCTTTTGCGCTCTTCTGTTTGTGTTTCTTCCTCTGCCATCACTGATGGATGGTAAAGCGAGGACGCGATACATAAAGCCAAGAGTTTGATTTTCATAATGACCTTTTCAGTTCAATTGAAACCGCATCAGTGGGATTACGATAGTGATGCAGACCGCTCAACGTGTCAGAAAGTAAACAAGTGAATGTCAACGTATTGCGCATCATAACCGTGTCTACAGACATAAAAAAAGCGAAGTCATGTGACTTCGCTTTAGGTTCTGGCTACTTACATAGCACAACATAAGCAAGTGTAATCTTAATCACACCTTGTAGTAGTTACTCTACCGTTACCGCCTTCGCTAAGTTACGAGGTTGGTCTACGTCCGTACCTTTGATCAGTGCAACGTAGTAAGAAAGCAACTGCATTGGAATCGTGTAGTAGATTGCTGCTGTGATTTCGCTTACGTGTGGCATCTTGATGATCTTCATGGTCTCATCGCCTTCAAAGCCAGCGTCTTCATCTGCAAATACGTAAAGCAAGCCACCGCGAGCACGCACTTCTTCAACGTTTGATTTCAGTTTCTCTAGAAGATCGTTACTTGGTGCAACAACCACAACTGGCATGTCAGCATCAATTAGCGCTAGAGGGCCGTGTTTCAGTTCACCTGCTGCGTACGCTTCTGCGTGAATGTAAGAGATCTCTTTCAGTTTTAGAGACGCTTCCATCGCGATTGGGTAGAACTCACCACGACCTAGGAACAGTGTGTGGTGTTTATCTGCGAAATCAGGTGCTAGTGCTTCGATTTCTTTTTCGAAAGACAGCGCTGCATTGATTTGCTTCGGTAGAGCGTGAAGTGCTTCTACGATCTCTTTTTCTTTCTCTTTGCTGATGCGGTTTTGTTGCTTACCAAGAGCAGTTACCAGCATCAGGAGCGCTGAAAGCTGAGTCGTAAACGCTTTAGTTGATGCCACACCAATTTCCACGCCTGCACGGGTCATAAATGCAAAGTCAGATTCACGAACCAAAGAAGAACCCGCTACGTTACAGATGGTCATTGCCGCCATGTAACCTTTCTCTTTTGCTAGGCGAAGAGCTGCTAGCGTATCAGCGGTTTCACCAGATTGAGAAAGCGTGATCAATAGGCTGTTTGGACGCGTCACAAACTTGCGGTAACGGAATTCAGAAGCGATTTCTACGTCACAGCTAACGCCAGCAATGTCTTCGAACCAGTAACGCGCTGTCATTCCTGCGTTGTAAGACGTACCACATGCCACGATTTGTACGTGCTCAACTTTGCTTAGGATTTCTGCCGCGTTTACACCAATTGCCTCAGTAACAACAGAATCAGCCGTGATACGACCTTCCATTGTGTTGATCAGCGCAGTTGGTTGCTCGTAAATTTCTTTCTGCATGAAGTGACGGTACTGGCCTTTATCGCCTGCGTCGTGTTCCGCGTTTGATTCTGTGATTTCGCGTTCTACGCGCTCACCTGTTGCATCAAATACAGTCACATCACGACGAGTGATTTCTGCTACGTCACCTTCTTCTAGGTACATGAAACGACGTGTCACGTTAAGAAGCGCAAGTTGGTCAGAAGCAAGGAAGTTTTCACCCACACCAAAACCAATTACGATTGGGCTGCCTGAGCGTGCTACAACGATGCGTGAAGGATCTTTACGATCCAGCGCTACCGTGCCGTATGCACCATCCAGTTGTTTTGCTGTTTTCTGTACCGCTTCTAGTAGCGTTTCTGAAGTGCGAAGTTCCCACTCAACCATGTGAGCGATAACTTCAGTATCCGTTTGAGATTCAAATACGTAACCACGAGATTGAAGTAGCTCACGTAGCTCTTCGTGGTTTTCGATGATGCCATTGTGTACCACTGCGATGTCACCAGACATGTGTGGGTGTGCGTTCACTTCTGAAGGTTCACCGTGTGTTGCCCAACGAGTGTGCGCAATACCGGTACCACCGATCACTTTTGCTTCGTCTACTGCGTCTGCCAACTCTTGAACCTTACCCAGACGACGAATACGCGTTAGGTTTGCCTCACCATCAACAATCGCAACGCCCGCAGAGTCGTAACCGCGGTATTCCAAGCGACGTAGGCCTTCAACTAAAATTTCTGCAACATCTCGTTGTGCTACTGCACCTACGATTCCACACATGTGTTTATCTCCGTTTGTAGTTTTGTTCTTCCCTGACCATGATTTCAAATAGAGGCAGCAAGCAAAGGCCTTTATCCAGAGGGAAGTGAAATATGAAACTGATTACATTATAAGATTAGGCGCAAATAACCTTAACGCCATGTTGTTCAATCTGTACTTTGTGTTCTGGTTGTAACTCTGCATCAGTAACCAACACATTAATTTGGTCCCAAGCGAGTTCTAAGTTCGGGATCTTACGTCCCACTTTCTCAGACTCAATCATGACAATGACTTCACGAGACACTTCTGCCATGACTTTACTTAAGCCAATTAACTCATTAAACGTGGTAGTTCCGCGCTCTAAATCGATACCATCAGCACCAATAAATAACTGGTCGAAGTCGTAAGCACGTAATACAGATTCGGCTACTTTGCCTTGGAAGGATTCTGAGTGCGTATCCCAAGTTCCGCCTGTCATTAACAAGGTTGGTTCGCTCTCTAATTCGTTAAGTGCATTGGCGACATGCAACGAGTTGGTCATAACAACCAAGCCTCGTTTATCATTTAATTGCTGAATCAGCGCAGCCGTTGTACTGCCACTGTCGATCACAATTCGGTTATGTTCTCGGATCAGTGATGCCGCTGCTTTTGCCAGACTTAACTTTCGACTCGAAACATTTGGACTCATTTCTTCATGGATAACTTCCGTTGGAATCGCAATGGCGCCACCGTAACGGCGCAAAAGTTGTCCGTTTTTCTCTAAAGAAGCTAAGTCCTTTCTAATCGTGACCTCTGAGGTTTCAAATTTTTGTGCCAGCTCATCAACGCTGACTTCCCCAAGCTCATTTACTAGGTTAGAAATGGCGTGTCTTCTTAATTGAGTGTTTCGTTTCGACATTTAAATTTTGATTTTAAGTTTCGACTTGAAACTTATTATAGTCAAATCGAAACTTTTAAGTCCATTTATTTCGATCCAAAAAATTAATATTTCTCGTTAAAACCTTGTCCTAAGACAATTCTTAAACAGTGATATTGGATTCATTCGGTGGTAGAATTCGCCACCGAAAAGAAAAAAAATTACAGAATTGACGGTTATTTTTTTGCAACTTTCTGCATATAAAGTGGGATTAGTCACAAAAAGGTAACCAAAATCGCCGATCTTTTAGTCATAAAATGACTAAACTTGGTGAAAGACTTTCAGAATCTGAAGTTCTAATAATGAGGCGGAAAATCGGTGAATGGCAGGCACTAAATGCCATCAAAAGCGCCTAACTTCAGACTAAATAACCGACTTTCAAATTGTAACTATACTTACCGGAGAGTATCTTCCATGAAAAAGACCAAAATCGTATGTACGATTGGCCCTAAAACTGAATCTGTAGAGAAGCTAACTGAACTAGTAAACGCAGGCATGAACGTTATGCGTCTTAACTTCTCTCACGGTGATTTCGCAGAGCACGGCACTCGTATTGCGAACTTCCGCGAAGTAATGGACAAAGTAGGTAAGCAACTTGCTATCCTTCTTGATACTAAAGGCCCAGAAATCCGCACTATCAAGCTAGAAGGCGGTAACGACGTAGATCTAGTAGCTGGTCAAGAATTCACTTTCACAACTGATACTTCAGTTGTTGGTAACAAAGAGACTGTAGCGGTAACTTACGCTGGTTTCGCAGCAGACCTAAACGCTGGTAACACAATCCTAGTAGATGACGGCCTAATTGAAATGGAAGTTATCTCTACGACTGAAACAGAAGTTAAGTGTAAAGTTCTTAACAACGGCGCACTAGGCGAAAACAAAGGTGTTAACCTTCCTGGCGTTTCTGTTCAACTTCCAGCTCTTTCTGAGAAAGACAAAGCTGACCTTAAATTTGGTTGTGAGCAAGGCGTTGATTTCGTAGCTGCTTCTTTCATCCGTAAAGCATCTGACGTTAAAGAAATCCGTGAGATCCTAGACGCAAACGGCGGCAACGATATCCACATCATCTCTAAGATCGAGAACCAAGAAGGTGTAGATAACTTCGACGAAATCCTAGAGCTTTCTGACGGTATCATGGTTGCTCGTGGTGACCTAGGTGTTGAAATCCCAGCTGAAGAAGTAATCTTCGCTCAGAAAATGATGATCGAGAAGTGTAACCGTGCACGTAAGATGGTTATCACTGCAACTCAAATGCTTGATTCTATGATCAACAACCCACGTCCAACTCGTGCAGAAGCGGGTGACGTTGCGAACGCAATCATGGACGGTACTGACGCAGTAATGCTTTCTGGTGAAACTGCTAAAGGTAAGTACCCAGTTGAAGCTGTTACTATCATGGCTCAAATCGCGAACCGTACTGATTCTGCTCTTAAAGCTGAACTAGGTTCTCGTCTAGACAGCCCACGTCTTCGCATTACTGAAGCAGTATGTAAAGGCGCAGTAGACACAGCAGAAAAACTAGCAGCTCCTCTAATCATCGTTGCAACTGAAGGCGGTAAATCTGCACGTTCAGTACGTAAATACTTCCCAACTGCAAACATCATTGCACTGACAACTAACCAAAAGACAGCTGCTCAGCTTGTTCTTACTAAAGGTGTTCGTCCAGTTCTTGTTGAGTCTATCGACAGCACAGATGCTTTCTACAAAATGGGTAAAGAATACGCTCTTGAAGCTGAATTCGGCAGCAAAGGCGACATCGTTGTTATGGTTTCTGGTGCTCTAGTAGCTTCAGGCACAACGAACACAGCTTCTGTACACGTTCTATAAGACTGAAGAATTCAATCATCAGTTAAATAAAAAAGAGGGCTTCGGCCCTCTTTTTTTATATATTTAATCTTGCCCTCATAATCAGTACGCTGTATTATCAATCACAACCGAACTACGTACTGTTTAGTTGTCGTTACGATAATAAAAATTTCATGAGGTTGCTTGTGTCCAGTCCTACCCTTACCGATAAAGTTGCAAAAATGATCTGTCAGGACATCCTGACTGGTGAACTCAAACCAAGTCAAAAGCTTGTAGTTGCTGATCTGAAAGTGAAGTACAACGTAGGTGCATCACCTATTCGCGAAGCACTTGTACAACTGTCTTGGAGCAAGTATGTAAAGCTTGAACCGCAAAAAGGCTGTTGGGTTGCCCCAGTCTGTAAAAAGGAGCTGAATGACCTTTACGAAAGCCTTCGTGTTGTTTCTTCTGTTCTGCTTAAGAAGGCGATTTTAGCGGGTGATGAGAGCTGGGAACTGGATGTATTGACGTCATACCACAAATTGTCTCGCCTGAACTTCGATGAAACTTTCTGCTGGAAAGAGTGGGAAGAACGCCACCATCAATTCCATATTTCTCTATTGGAAGGAGCAGACTCTAAGAACATGTTTGACTTCTTCAGTGACCTGATCAATCAGATCAAGCGTTACCGTTACTTCGCAATGCAAACATTAAGCTCAGAAAAGGATGTACTGTTCAACATTGATGAGCATGAGATGATCATGAAGTTGGTACTGGCGAAGAACAGCGAAGAAGCTATGGACTTACTTGATAAGCACTTGCTAAGCTCAATGGAGCGTATTGAATTGGCGATTGAAACCGCTTAAATCGCACAAAGTCTAGCCATAAAAAAATCGGGAAGTACCCGATTTTTTTGTATTCGCCTTCAAAGCGACGTAGGTTACGCTATGTCATCAAAGCTGTGGCAAATCGAGACTCGATTACGCCCTGCACTTTTCGATTCATACAAAGCAATATCAGCACACTTATAAGTGCGAGTGCGATCCGCGGTTAAATCACTGTAGCCGACACTCACCGTCACCGACTGTTCTGAATTCTGTTCTACCGCAACTCGCAATCGGTTCAATACCACTTCCGCCTCTTGTGTCGAAGTATGAGGCATGATCACCGCAAACTCTTCACCACCAACACGGGCGACAAAATCGGTATTTCTAACGCCTTCTTGTAACGTCTCCGCGACACTAAGAATCACTTTGTCACCCTCATCATGACCGAGTTCATCATTGATGCGCTTAAAGTGGTCGATATCAAACAACGCCAAACAAGTTGTGGGGGTATCAGGATAACGCTCAAACATATTGGCATGCTGCGTCAATTGTTCTTCAAACTTCCTACGGTTCCAAAGACTGGTTAAACCGTCTTTTTCACTCAAGTTACGTAATTTTTCTTCCAACAATTTTCGTTCAGAAATATCCACCAACGACGTAATGTAGTAACTGACTTTTCCTGATTTGGCCATGATAGCTTGGATACGCATGATGGCAGTAAATACATGGTTGAGCTTCGTTCGACAACGAACTTCCCCCTCCCAAACATGTTCCACACCCAACTTACTCCAAATCGAAAGGATGTTTTCAATGTCTTCCGGCAAGAAAATCAGATTATGAGCGTTCCACCCTCGCAATCGATTTGATGAGTAGCCCATCATGTTCTCAAACTCTTGGTTCACCATCATGATGCGATGTGAGGTGTCTGAAATCATCACAGCGGTCATGCCATCCAACGCGGCACGTGCCAACTTGGATTCGATACTATGCCGGCGGTAATGGAGTGCCAACGTGGTAATCGGCAAAGCGAACACCAGCATCAAACTGAGGACAAATAAGGCTTCTTGGGCTAAGTCATCAATATCTCTTTCTGCTCGTTCAAGCAATTGTTCTTGAGAAAGATCGATGATCAGATGCAATGGCTCACCAGGGACAAACTCAATGGTGTTGAACGCAATGAGGTGTTTACCGTCATACCCAAAACCCATTTTTTCTGAGCCCATATTTTGCCAAATGTCTGGGTGCATTAGGCCAAAATTAAAGCGATCACGATCTGGAATGATGTCGCCATACAATTTATCACTGTGTAAGCTCGCGACATAAAAACCGGGCTGGTTAATCAGTTCGATGTTGAAATCTCGAACCGGTGAATAGTTCAATCGGGAGGAGAGGTATTGAACGTCGATATTTAATACCAAGTACCCTTCTCGTACCCCATTCATCGCGACAGGCATCATGATTCGAACTGATGGTCGATATGGGAGAATCAAGTCACCATTTTCTTTTTCTAATTCAATACCCCAAGACCCAATTTGATCGTCTTTAAGGTTTTGCGCATAAAGAAAATATTCTCGTTCGGACTTGTCTTGAAGCTTACGAGCAGGGGCCGCAGTACGAGTTTTGAAGTCGTAATTAATACGGACATTCTCTCGACCAGCAAGGTTTAAAAAGCGGATCTGCGTGTACCACTTTTGGTTTACTGCAACTGAACTCCACACCTCTTCTAGAATCGCTAAATTTTTGGGATTAGGGTGTCGTAAATAGTCATAAAGACTTTGACTGTGACCGAGCAGGTCGCTAATGGAGGATATTTGGTCCTGAACGTTATTGTATTCACGTTCAGAATAGGCCAATTGATGAAGTGCTTCCTTGGCCGTATTTTCTACATTATTAGCCAACAAGCTTTGATATTTTTGATAATAATAGGTAGAGATTAACGCGCTAAAAAATAGCGTTGTCGCCAACAAAGAGCCGACTAACCTTCTGACTTTCACGCGTACTACTACCCATTTTGTTTACGAAACCATCAATTATATCATCAGTTGTTATTTTCTAAACAAAAAGCCATCGATTTCACGATGGCTTATCACAAATACCCAATGACTTGGATAGAAGGTTTCAGTTATTAAGGCTTAAGACAGCGCTCTCCGCGAGCAACCCCAACCACACCACTTCGTGCTACCTCTACCACTTCAGTCACTTCTGAAATAGCTTGAATGAACGCATCCAACTTCTCACTGGTTCCCGCCAACTGAACGGTGTATTGAGAAGCGGTCACATCAACAATCTGCCCACGGAAGATGTCAGCCGTGCGTTTCACTTCTGCTCTCGCAAAGCCGCTCGCTTTCACTTTCACCATCATCAGCTCACGCTCAATGTGTTCAAACTCTGTCACCTCTTGAACTTTAAGCACATCAATAAGCTTATGCAGTTGTTTCTGAATCTGCTCTAATTGCATCTCATCAGAGTTGGTCGTGATGTTCAAACGCGACAAGGTTTCATCATCGGTTGGAGATACGTTCAACGATTCAATGTTGTAACCACGCTGAGAAAACAGACCGACAACGCGAGACAATGCACCAGGTTGGTTTTCCATTAACAAAGAAATAATGTGTCTCATATTACGTTCTCTCCGTTTTGCTTAGCCACATTTTGTCCATACCCTCGCCTTTAATCTGCATTGGGTATACGTGCTCGGTTTCATCTACGTTGATGTCGACAAACACCAAACGATCTTTCATATCCAACGCTTTTTGTAGACCCGCTTCAAGTTGATCTGGCGTTTCAATACGGATACCGACATGGCCATAAGCTTCTGCAATTGCAGCAAAATCAGGAACAGAACTCATGTACGAGTTAGAGTGACGACCTTGGTAAATAATGTCTTGCCATTGTTTTACCATGCCTAAGAATCGGTTATTTAGGTTGATGATCTTCACTGGAATGTCGTATTGCATTGCCGTCGACAATTCTTGAATGTTCATCTGGATACTGCCATCACCAGTGACAACCACCACTTCTTCTTCTGGCATCGCGAATTTCACACCCATACCAGCAGGCAAGCCGAAGCCCATCGTGCCAAGGCCGCCAGAATTTATCCAACGACGCGGCTTATTAAATGGGTAGTACAACGCGGCAAACATTTGGTGCTGACCTACATCCGATGCCACGTAAGCATCACCATTGGTGAGCTTGTGGAGCGTTTCAATCACTTGTTGCGGTTTAATGCGTTCCGGAGAGGTCTCATATGCTAGGCAATCACGTTCACGCCATACTTGGATGTCTTCCCACCACTTCGCGATGGCTTGCGCATCATTACTGCTGTTTTGCTCATTCAGCAAGCCAACCATGGTCGCTAGTACCTTATCGGCAGAACCTACGATAGGCAGATCCACTTTGACGTTTTTCGAAATCGAAGACGGGTCAATATCGA
The DNA here is from genome assembly GCF_000400365.1 of Vibrio jasicida CAIM 1864 = LMG 25398. Classification (GTDB taxonomy): domain Bacteria; phylum Pseudomonadota; class Gammaproteobacteria; order Enterobacterales; family Vibrionaceae; genus Vibrio; species Vibrio jasicida. The sequence goes on from NZ_BAOG01000041.1 coordinate 133,570, forward strand.
TGTGCATGATCTTCGCGTTAGGACAGTACTTTTCTAAGTTATTCGTCGTACGATCATCGAAGCGCACACCAATACCAAAGATTAAGTCGGCTTCATGCATCGCCATATTGGCTTCATAAGTACCGTGCATACCTAACATTCCCAACGAGTTCTTATGCGTCCCAGGGAAGGCACCTAAACCCATCAGGGTGCTAACAACGGGCAGATTCAATTCATCGGATAAGGTTTGAATGTGCTCATGCGCACCGGAAATCACCGCACCGCCACCAATATAAAGAACCGGTTTCTTCGCCTCTACTAGAGCTTTAAGCGCTTTTTTGATCTGGCCCTTATGGCCTGAGGTCGTTGGTTTGTATGAACGCATCGAGATGTTTTCAGGATACTCGTAAGGAAGCTTGATTTGCGGATTCAAAATATCCTTCGGCAAATCAATCACAACCGGACCAGGTCGGCCAGTTGTCGAGATATAAAACGCTTTTTTGATCGTCTCAGGAATGTCTTCTGCCTTTTTAACCAAGAAGCTGTGTTTTACGACAGGGCGAGATACACCCACAATGTCACACTCTTGGAAGGCGTCATTACCGATAAGATTATTCGGCACGTTACCTGAAATAACGATCATTGGGATCGAGTCCATGTACGCTGTAGCAATACCCGTGATGGTATTGGTTGCACCAGGACCCGAACATACTAGCACTACGCCCGGTTTACCGGTTGCGCGAGCATAACCATCGGCCATGTGAGTCGCAGCTTGCTCGTGTCGTACTAATACGTGTTTAATTTGGTCGGTTTTTGCGTGCAGTGCATCGTAGATATCCAGAACGGATCCACCAGGGTAACCAAAGATTTGCTCTACGCTCTCTTCGATCAGAGATTGCACTACCATCTCTGCGCCTGACAACATTGCTGTCATAATTGCTCTCCTTACCAGTTTTCCTCTCCGTAAGGCCAACGGATTGGGCTGGTTTTACATAGTCTAGGTCTTATTCGTAGCCTAATAGAAATACTTCCACTTTTTCAGCTATGTCCTGCGCTTGTCATAACAAAACGCAAGGTAACACAACAAATGTAACGTTTTATTATCAACGGGTCTAATGAGAGTTGAGTCAAAATTTAAACAAGATGCTATAAATCAGAACAAAACTAGGATTAGGCACTAACCAATAAACACAAATTGGAATCAAGACCATGCTCAAGGCGGAAATAAAGTGAATAATTTCACCAAAAATCACCAAAAAGAACAATTTCTCCTTCAAGAAGGGGATTAATAAGTGTGAAATACGGGCACAAAAAAATCCCCAACGGCATAATCAAGCCAGCTGGGGATTTTTTCATCAATCTGAAATCTAAGTCAGCTTAAGTTACTTTTTATCTGACTTTTCGTTGTACATTTCTTCAATTTCATCTTGGTATTTATCGTTAATCACTTTACGACGCAATTTCTGAGTCGGTGTTAATTCACCTTCATCCATCGAGAAAGCTTTTGGTAACAGTTTGAATTTCTTAACTTGCTCAAACTTCGCTAGCTCTTTTTGTAGGTCGTTTACGCGCTTCTCTAACATTTCTACCACTTGGTGGTGTTTGATCAACTCAACGCGGTCGTGATATTTGATGTTCAGTTCTTTTGCGTACTCTTCTAGCGAGTCGTAACACGGTACGATCAGCGCAGATACAAACTTACGTGTATCGGCAATCACAGCAATCTGCTCAATAAAGTGGTCTTTACCGATCGCACCTTCAACAACCTGAGGCGCAATGTACTTACCATTTGAGGTCTTCATCAGCTCTTTAATACGGTCAGTAATGAACAAGTTGCCATTTTCATCAATGTAACCTGCATCGCCCGTTTTCAAGAAACCATGTTCGTCGAAAGTCTTCTCGGTTTCTTCTGGCATTTTGTAGTAACCACGCATCACCATTGGACCACGCACTAAGATCTCGTTGTTTTCACCGATCTTAACTTGTGCGCCAGGCATTGCCATACCGATAGAGTCAGGACTAAAGCATTGGTCATCCCAACAAGAAACTGTTGCTGTTGTTTCTGTCATGCCGTAGCCAAGCTTTACGTTGATACCGATTGCGTGAAAGAAGCGACCAATCGTCTCATCCAACTTCGCACCGCCACATGGCATGAAGTTGATGCGGCCACCCAGCAATGCACGTAGCTTACTCAGAACCAGTTTATCCGCCAGAGCGTAGGACTTACGCAGCATCAACGATGGCTTGCGATTTTCTTGATGACATGCCGCCATCTTCGCGCCCATGTTAACTGCCCACGTGAACATCACTTTACGGTGGATTGGAGCACGGGATACTTTCTCATGGATAGCAGAGAAAATTTTCTCATAGAAACGAGGTACCGCACTCATAACGGTAGGGCGCACTTCGCTTAGTGCATCACGCACTTGCATGGTGTCTTGTAGGTAGCAGTTAGTCGCGCCTTTGTAGAGCACATAGAACGTCCAAGCTCGCTCAAATACATGTGATAGCGGAAGGAAACACAAAGACACATCATCTTCCGTCAAACTTAAACGCTCATCGTGGCCTTCAAGCTGAGCCGAAATGTTAGCGTAATCCAACATTACGCCTTTTGGCTGTCCCGTGGTACCAGAGGTATAAATCAATGTAAGAAGATCTTCTTCTTGCGCCTGCTCTAAACGAGAAGTTAATTCGCTCTGATGACTATCGTCACCTTTAGCGATGAAATCATCCCACGTCATTGCAAACGTATGTTCGCCAAGTTCAATGTCATTCGACATCGCAACAATCAGTTCTAGCTGCTGACATTCGCCAAAGATGCTGACGGCTGCGTCAAATTGAGGCTGCTCACCGACAAACAGTACTTTTACGTCTGCATTGTCGATGATGTAAGCAGACTGCGCAGCTGTGTTGGTTGGGTAGATAGGTACGGTTACGCCACGCAATTGCAGCGCTGCAAAATCAGCGATGGTCCATTGCGGCATATTGTTCGAGAAGATACCGATCTTATCTTGAACGCCCAATCCTTGAGCCAAAAGTGCAAGTGACAAAGCATCTACTTGCTGCCCAAACTGCTCCCAAGTAATACCCTGCCATGCATCACCCACTTTATGTTTGAGTGCAACACGAGTACCACCTTTCGCAATTTGTTCACGAATACGTTTAACGATATGAAAATCTAACTTGGCCATTCTCTACATTACCTTTTGGCTTACAGGCGTAAGCTATTTGAGCGCACAAGTGTAACCTCGACGCCTAAAAACGCAACTGACCATTATCAAACTTATCATTATTAAGAGAGCACTATCACTAATGAGAGCATAGCAGGTCTTTAACTGTTGAAGGTTTAATCAACTTAAGTCGCTGTTTCGGTTATTAATTAGCAGAAATAAAAAGACCCCGAGAGACAGAGTACTCTCGGGGCCAAGGAATTGTAAAAATTGATGATTACAAATCCAGTCTGACCAGTTAGTCAGACGATAAATTAAGCTTGTTTAAGCGCAACCACTTCACCACAAGTGATCATTAGCTGGTCGCGTAGCCAGATGTGGCCTTTGTCTTTCTCGCTTGATTCATGCCAGCTTAGGTAACCGCTGATTTCTTTGTTTTCAAACGGGAAATCTAGGATTTGTAGTTGATCGCTGTTTACTGCGTTTTCAGCCATCCAACGTGGTGCAATCGTAACAAGTTCAGATTGGCTTACTACGTATAGCAGGTTGCTTAGGCTTGAACCTTCGTACGCAGCTTGGCAGTCAAGCTCACGGTACGCTTGCTCAGAGAAACTACGTTGACCATGTACACGTGAAAGTTTCGCGTGTTTTTCGTTGATCAGTTGCTCAGCGGATACGCCACCTTGAATACGAGGGTGCGTCTTAGATGCAATCACAACTAACTCATCTTTGAAGATTTCAGTGCTTGAGAAACCTTGGTCATCGAAACGTGCGTAGTCGATGACGAAGTCGATTTCTTGGTAGCGCATGCGTTCAGATAGAAGACGATCAAATTCCGCATCTAGGTGAAGCTGTACGCTTGGCGCTTGCTCGTTGACGTTCGCCATAATGCGAGGTGCAAAACGCATGTCACATGGGCTACAAATCGCTAGCTTAAATAGACGAGTTGAAGACTCTGGCTGGAATACTGAGCTTGGTAGTTCATTACGGATAAGTTGCAGTGCTTGGCGGATTGGACCAAACAGTTGACGGGCACGTTGAGTCGGCTGAATACCGCGACCCTGACGCATAAATAGCTCATCGTTGAACATCACTTTTAGACGTGCAACCGCATTACTTACTGCTGGTTGTGACATGCCTAGGTTGTGCGCTGCACGAGTAATGTTTTGCTCTTGCATCACAGCATCAAATACGGTCAATAGGTTTAAATCTACACCACGCAATGTGCTTTCCATACGGTAGCTAGCAATTGCGCTCATCGCGTCTTTTTTATCTAACATTGAGTGCGCCTCTTTGTAATCGTCAATTTGGTTCAATGAATTCTTAACGAATAGAATCTCTGTGCGCACAAACAACCGTGGCTGGATTCAGATCATTTTCAGGAATAGAACACCGAATTTGTATTATATTTATCGTCCGGATATTTCCGGCTTGAACTGTACTATCAACTAATCAATCAAGGTTTCGCAACTAGATTGATATTTAATCATTAAATTTTAGCCAATTAGGTATTTAACCTTTAATTATCATAACCTTAAGAAAAACATAAAAAAGTATAAAACGACTAAATCAGAGATTTCTGACAACCTATTTAGCACGTTAATGACATTCTACAAGGCTCACACAACTCATTTGCCCAGCTTATTCTTTGCAGTTCACTTCAAAAACCAGCGTCAATACTTTGGTTCACAAAGTGCACAAATCAGTTAAAGAGGCAGCAAAATCACAGTGAATAGAAATGATATTGAGGGCATAAAAATTCAGCAGCTTCGCAAAGAAACTGCTGTTATTGAAAAGACAAATGAATGGGTTATATATTGGAGACGTAGCTAGGAAAATCAACTTGCTCCCACAGCTCTTCAGAGAGCTTCTCTGGTGTGTCCCACGCACCTTGCAAGACCCATGATGCGATGGCTTTCGCTACATCTGGGTATTTGACGCTTTCAGCTTGCTGCTCTTTCAACCACTGACGAACAATTGAAATATCCAGACTCTCCATCGATGTAGCTAGCCCAAGATCTTCTAACGTTGCAACATTGCTCTGCTGTTCAAATTGTCCAGCGAGTGGCTTGAGCAAAAGTTTTTTGCCCAATGACAACGCCTCCGATGGCAATTCAAACCCACCATTGGCAATCACACCACTGCAACGTTGAAGGTGATGCTGGAAGTTGGTGTGGCACAGCGGTCTCAGCTCGATATTCTCAATCCGCTCACACTCAATCACGTTAGGGTGATAGCAAACAAACGTCTGTTGGTTAAAATGAAACAGCAAATCACTGATGTCTTCTATCGATTCGAATGGCAAATACACTAAAACAAAGTCGTCGTTATCCATGGTGTTTTCTAACGTATGCACAATCGGAGGTAATATCGGTTGGTCGAAATGATACCAATGCAACCCTAAATGATGCTGCGAAGGAGCGAAATGCTCAATGACAGACTTATCGAACCAACTCGCGCCTTTCAGTGGTACTGGATAACGAAACGCATTTTGGTGACTGATGCCAATGCATGGTTTGTTTTGCTTACGAGCCGCCCAAGCTGAAACAGGCTCAAAATCATTGATAACCAAGTCATAGCGAGACAAATCCAGTTGCTGAACTTCTTTGAAAAACTGAATCAGATTGTTGCTCAATGCCGTTTTGGCGTAATTTACCGAGCCTTTCTCTGTGATAAAAGTAAAACCTCGACACGTCTGATAATCACCGAACGCTTCCATCGAGAAATATTTCTCAGGCTCACGACCTGAAAATAGAAAATCAACCTGAACTTCATGCGCTTTAAATGCCTCACTCATCGCTCTCGCTCGAGCAATGTGACCATTTCCCGTTCCTTGAACACCGTACAGGATTTTCATTCATTAGCCTCCTACTATGGCCAAAGCAATAGAACCACAAAGGCCGCCTAACAAAGCGCCAATGATGATGTCAGTGAAAAAATGCACCCCGAGCAAAACGCGCGACGTGCCAATTAAGCTCGCCCACACAAAGGCGAAAGTTCCAAGCTCTGGGTAAAAATGATTGATGATGGTCGCCATCACAAAACCAGCAGCCGTGTGTCCAGAAGGTAAGCTGTAGCGATCTGAAGGGGTAATAAAAGCAGGAAGCATTGCGCTCAGTTCTTCGGGCCGACGTCGTTTAAAGCTGTTCTTTAACGTCCAATAAATCGGGAGTTCGATAGCAAATGCAATCAGACCAGCGAGTAAAAACCACTGCCCTTGCTGTTGATCTAAAAACCAGGCTAATAAGCCAAGCACAACATAAAGGTGCCCATCTCCGCTGTGTGAGACCCCTTTACTGATGTTGGCGACCTGTTGATTAAAACGGTGCTGTAAGCACACACTAGAAAACGCCAAATCGAACTTAGCGATAGTGGCGATTGGCTGTGAAATTGTCTCTAAAGCTCGCATGTTACTTCCCTTTACTTTGACAATACCTTTGTATGAAAAGTAGGTGCTGAAAGTGACAGCTACATGACGAGAATTTGGACAATTGATGACAAATGATGTTTCAGAGAGAGAGGGGAAAAGCCTGAAGAGGCATAGGCTTCAGTGACACAATATTGGTATCACTGAAGATTCAAAATGGTAGGCGTTGCGAATTACGATCGATCCGAGCTCTCAGCTGGCGCATCGATATACCAGATTTTTCTCTGCTTGCGACAGGCTCGAAGCGAGCCTGTGGTGATATTGCCATTTTTGGTCAGTTCGTAACTGAGATCACGACAGGTGTAACTACCGAACAACTCGTTATCTTTTGGCTTATCTACCGATGAAGTTTCTTCACTTAACAGAGGGTTAGGTTTGATAGAAAGAATATCGCGATTCACGACATTGCTGCGAGCATAGTCTTTATGGACATAACCTCTGATCAGGCCTTTTTGTTCAACCAACAACCAAGGTTCTCCTTCCACTTTGGCAATCGCGTTAAACACTTCACCTTTTGTTAGCTCCCCCAACTTCTCTCCATCTAAGCTAGGATTAGATCGCAAGTTAAGTGTGGTTTTCGAACGATAAGAGACATCCATAAACTCTAACGTTTTTGATGTGTCCACACCCTCAACGACGGGACGGCTGACTTCAGCCTCTTTCCATTGATTTGGCTGAACACGAATCTTCCACCATGTGTAAGTGTCCGGGTCTTTACCTTTAAACTTATCGCGGTTATCTGATTCCAATGCCACCAGCATTTGATTTAAAAAGGACTCGCGTCCATCTTCACTTAAATACTGATCCATTTGATGATTAATCACCATGACACTTTGGGCATGATCATTTCTCATCACAGAAGAAGCCGTTGCTTCAGCCGATCCAAACTGAAGCAGCTGACAGCCAGACAGAGAAAGTACCGCTATCGCCAGTGTCGAACGTCCGAGTTGTTTCGCGAAATCCATCAATCCTCAACCTATTTGCTTGTAAAATCCATCCATGCAACCGCTCTACTATAAAACGCTCTAATGGAATTAGGCTAATCAATTAACCCCTTTGTGTGATAGCTCGCAAAGCGTGCGGTATAAAACTTCTCTCTCTATTACTCTTCTCATGATTAAGACTTGCTCGAATACAATTTTCCACGCACTAATAAGTGTGCAAAAAAAAAGCGGCTACCAAAGTAACCGCTTTTCGACTCGTTAATGGTTGGTTGAAGTTCGACTCCAAACCTCCGTAGACCAAGTATTGTTGCTTCTCTCTCTTTGGACAATACCTTTGCTATCATAACTATCGATTTGTCGCTGCCATACTGAGTGGAAGGATAGTGGATAAAGAACCAAAGCACTACTGATCGCCAATGCAACTCGGGATTTATAAAACATAACTCACCATCCTTGATTAATTTGCCCTCCATTTTAAATATCTCTCCGCCAGTCGTAATGCATTCACCTAACTAATAACAAGAACTCGATCGAAAAGAACTAAGAAATATTACGTAACTAAAACTCAGTAAAACAAACGGTTACATTTAGTATCAAAGCGCAATAAACACCTGCATTTAAAGCTATTATGAGACTAAAAAGTCGCACCCTCTGAGCAAAATAAAAACGATTCACGCTGCGAATAGCCGCCAACGCTTGAGTCCTCCTAAAAGCCATTAACAGAAATCCACTCATCCGATATGAATAAAAAATCGACTTTAGGGTTGACGTGTTCCATTGAGTGCGGTACTAATTTGTTAACTTAATTTTGTGGAATGCTTAACAACTATGTCAGCACGTTTTTCTATCCTGCTTAGCCTCCTCCTGATCGTGACCAATTCGCGCGGGTAGGCTGTGGAAGAAAAATAACCACACCAATTTCTAAGAAACCCGCATGCAAATGCGGGTTTTTTTATATCTAAATACCGGAAGTAAACGATTAAATTGCACGAAAAGTGCAGAAATCATGAAGGAAGCAAACATGAACGATCAGGTCATTATATTCGACACCACATTGCGTGATGGCGAACAAGCGTTGTCAGCAAGCTTGACGGTTAAAGAAAAACTGCAGATTGCCTATGCGCTGGAAAGGCTAGGCGTTGATGTTATCGAAGCGGGCTTTCCTGTTTCTTCTCCGGGTGATTTCGAATCCGTACAAACCATTGCAAAACACATCAAAAACAGCCGAGTTTGTGCCCTTTCGCGTGCCGTTGCGAAAGATATCGATGCTGCTGCTGAAGCGCTAAAAGTCGCGGACGCATTTCGAATCCACACTTTCATCTCAACTTCGACTGTTCACGTTCAAGACAAACTACGCCGTAGCTACGACGATGTTGTAGAAATGGGCGTAAAAGCCGTAAAACATGCGCGTAACTACACCGATGACGTTGAGTTTTCTTGCGAAGACGCAGGTCGTACGCCAATCGACAACCTGTGCCGCATGGTTGAAGCAGCCATCGATGCTGGCGCAAGCACCATCAACATCCCAGACACCGTTGGCTACACTGTACCAAGTGAGTTTGGTGGCATCATTGAAACTCTATTCAACCGTGTACCAAACATCGACAAAGCGATCATCTCTGTTCACTGTCACGATGACTTGGGCATGTCGGTTGCTAACTCTATCGCCGCTGTTCAAGCGGGTGCTCGCCAAGTAGAAGGCACCATTAACGGTATCGGTGAGCGTGCGGGTAACTGTTCTCTTGAAGAAATCGCGATGATCCTAAAAACCCGCCAAGAATTCATGGGTGTGCATACGGGTCTAAAACACGACGAAATCCACCGAACCAGTAAGTTGGTGAGTCAACTATGTAACATGCCAATCCAGAGCAACAAAGCAATCGTTGGTGCTAACGCATTCAGCCACTCTTCCGGTATTCACCAAGATGGCATGCTAAAGAACAAAAACACTTACGAGATCATGACGCCTGAGTCGATTGGCCTTAAGAACCAAGCATTGAACCTAACCAGTCGCAGTGGCCGTGCTGCGGTTAAGAGCCACATGGACGCGATGGGCTACAAAGAAGAAGAGTACAACCTAGATGCGTTGTACGAAGACTTCTTGAAGCTTGCTGACCGCAAAGGTCAGGTGTTCGACTACGATCTAGAAGCACTAATGCACTTCTCGAACTTGCGTGAAGAAGACGACTTCTACAAGTTGAACTACCTAAGCGTGCAATCTGGCAGCGTAATGGCAACCACCAGCGTCAAAATGCAATGTGGCGATGAAGAAATGTGTGAAGCGGCCGTCGGTAATGGCCCAGTTGATGCGCTATACCAATGTATCTACCGCGTGACAGGTTACGAGATCGTCCTAGACAAGTTCGACCTAACGGCAAAAGGCGAAGGTGAAGACGGTCTTGGTCAAGCAGACATTATCGCTAACTACAAAGGCCGTAAGTACCACGGTACTGGCGTTTCTACCGATATCGTAGAAGCATCTGGCCAAGCGCTATTACACGTTATCAACAGCATTCATCGTGCCGATAAGATTGAAGAGATGAAGCAAAAGAGAATTGCGACGGTTTAATCATTAATTCAAGGAGCTTGAGTCCCGCACCGCAGGCTCCAACCAAATTCGTTTTAGACAAGCTCAAAAAATTTAGAAAATTTAAAGGATTAGCATGACAGACAAATCATACAAAATTGCCGTTTTACCAGGCGACGGCATCGGCCCAGAAGTAATGGCGCAAGCACATAAAGTGTTGGATGCAATCGAAAAGAAGCACGGCATTGCGTTTGAGCGTGACGAGCACGATGTAGGTGGTATCGCGATCGATAATCACGGTTGCCCACTTCCAGAAAGCACAGTAAAAGCGTGTGAAGAGTCTGATGCAGTCCTATTCGGCTCAGTTGGCGGTCCTAAGTGGGAACACTTGCCACCAAATGACCAACCTGAACGCGGTGCCCTACTACCACTACGCAAGCACTTCCAACTGTTCTGTAACCTACGCCCAGCGCAAATTCACTCAGGTCTTGAAGCTTTCTCACCACTGCGTGCAGACATCTCCGGTCGTGGTTTTGATATCGTTGTTGTTCGTGAACTGACGGGCGGCATCTACTTCGGCCAACCAAAAGGTCGTGAAGGTGAAGGTCCAACAGAGAAAGCGTTCGACACTGAGGTGTACCACCGCTACGAAATCGAACGTATTGCAAAAATCGCTTTTGAGTCTGCTCGTCTACGTCGCAAGAAAGTGTGCTCAATCGACAAAGCGAACGTTCTACAAAGCTCAATCCTATGGCGTGAAGTGGTCGAAGAAATCGCAAAAGACTACCCAGATGTTGAGCTGTCACACATGTACATTGATAACGCAACCATGCAGCTTATCAAAGACCCAGCACAGTTCGACGTAATGCTATGTTCAAACATCTTCGGCGACATCATTTCTGATGAGTGCGCGATGATCACTGGCTCTATGGGTATGTTGCCATCAGCGAGCCTAAACGAAAGCAAATTCGGTCTGTACGAGCCAGCAGGCGGCAGTGCGCCAGATATCGCAGGTAAGAACATCGCTAACCCAGTGGCACAAATCCTATCTGCTGCACTGATGCTGCGTTACAGCCTAGGTGAAGAAACGGCGGCACAAGACATCGAAACGGCCGTTTCAAAAGCACTATCAGCGGGTGAGCTAACGGGTGACCTTGCTGGTGACAACCCAGCACTTTCGACGTCTGAGATGGGCGATAAAATCGCTGAGTACATCTTAAACTCTTAATACAACACAGATTCATAATAAATACTAAATCCTCGGTCAACCAATGGCTTTCCTCTAAGTCATTGGTGCAATAGCAAGGCAGCAAGCCCATTTATCTTAAGGCGTTTAGTTCGCTAAATAACTGGATAAATGGGTGTCGCTAACGCAGTTATTGCGGCAAAGGCAACGAGGAAAGGAAGCAAACAATGGGCAAAACACTATACGAAAAAGTCTACGACGCACACGTTGCCGTCGCAGCAGAAGGGGAAAACCCAATCTTGTACATCGACCGTCACTTGGTACATGAAGTGACGTCTCCGCAAGCATTTGACGGCTTGCGTGAAAAAGGTCGCAAAGTGCGTCAGGTCAGCAAAACTTTTGCCACCATGGACCACAACGTTTCGACAACCACCAAAGACATCAACGCATCCGGTGAGATGGCTCGTATCCAGATGGAAACGCTATCGAAAAACTGTGAAGAGTTTGGCGTTACGCTTTACGACATCAACCACAAATACCAAGGCATTGTGCACGTCATGGGCCCAGAGCTTGGTATTACCCTGCCGGGCATGACCATTGTTTGTGGCGACTCGCACACTGCTACACACGGTGCATTCGGCTCTCTCGCTTTTGGTATTGGTACATCTGAAGTTGAGCACGTATTAGCAACTCAAACGCTAAAACAAGCCCGCGCTAAAACGATGAAGATTGAAGTGAGAGGCAAAGTAACTCCTGGTATCACCGCTAAAGACATCGTACTTGCGATCATCGGTGAAACCACAGCTGCTGGCGGAACAGGCTACGTGGTTGAATTCTGCGGTGAAGCGATCACAGACCTTTCAATGGAAGGCCGTATGACCGTGTGTAACATGGCGATTGAGCTAGGTGCTAAAGCCGGTCTAATTGCGCCAGATGAAACCACATTCGAGTACATCAAAGGCCGCAAATTCTCACCTCAAGGTGCCGATTTTGATGCAGCAGTAGAATACTGGAAGACATTGAAAACGGACGATGATGCCCAGTTTGATGCAGTTGTGACGCTAAACGCAGCAGACATTAAGCCACAAGTCACTTGGGGAACTAACCCAGGCCAAGTGATCGCGGTAGATCAACCGATCCCAGCACCAGAAAGCTTTACCGACCCAGTAGAGAAAGCTTCTGCTGAAAAAGCATTGGCATACATGGGCCTAGAAGCAGGCAAAGCACTTTCTGATTACAACGTCGATAAAGTCTTCGTTGGCTCTTGCACCAACTCTCGCATTGAAGACATGCGCGCAGCCGCAGAAGTGGCGAAAGGTCGCAAAGTCGCGTCTCACGTTCAAGCGCTAATCGTTCCTGGCTCTGAGCAAGTAAAAGCGCAAGCAGAAGCGGAAGGCTTGGACGTTATCTTTAAAGAAGCGGGCTTTGAGTGGCGCCTACCGGGTTGTTCGATGTGTCTAGCAATGAACAACGACCGTTTGGGACCTCATGAGCGCTGTGCGTCTACTTCAAACCGTAACTTTGAAGGTCGCCAAGGCCGTGATGGCCGTACCCACTTGGTTAGCCCTGCGATGGCAGCGGCAGCGGCAATTGCTGGTCACTTTGTTGATATTCGTGAGTTGGATTAGGTTAAGGAGAGAACAGATGTCAGGTTTTAAACAACACACAGGCTTAGTTGTTCCTCTAGATGCAGCGAACGTAGATACTGATGCCATCATTCCAAAGCAATTCCTACAAAAGGTCTCTCGCCTAGGGTTTGGTAAGCACCTATTCCATGACTGGCGATTCCTAGATGATGCTGGCGAACAACCGAACCCAGAGTTCGTGATGAACGCTCCGCGCTACCAAGGCGCATCTATCCTGCTAGCTCGTGAAAACTTCGGCTGTGGTTCATCTCGTGAACACGCACCGTGGGCACTAGCGGATTACGGCATCAAAGCGATGATCGCACCAAGCTTTGCCGATATTTTTTACGGTAACTCGATCAACAACCAAATGGTGCCAGTTCGTTTGACTGAGCAAGAAGTGGATGAGATCTTCCAGTTTGTTGAGGCTAACGAAGGTGCAAAAGTGGAAGTGGACCTAGAAGCGAATGTGGTTCGTGCCAACGGCAAAGAATATGGTTTTGAAATCGATTCGTTCCGTCGTCACTGCTTACTAAACGGTTTGGACAACATTGGCTTAACCCTTCAACACGAAGATAAGATTGCCGAGTACGAAGCGAAGATCCCGAGCTTCTTAAGCTAATTAAAATCGCAATTTAAACAAATAAAAGGTTGGCTTATGCCAGCCTTTTTTCTTTTATTTTCATTGCCTCAAGAAAGAAACTTCGCCTTATGCAGGTCTACAATATCAATAAGGTTTTAACCCAAAGGTATCTCTATGAAGCGTCTGTTATTGCTCTTGTGTGCTCTCGTTTCTTTCTCAACATTTTCCGCACCTAAATCGGATTTGTGGCCGTATTGGAAACAATCGAATCAAGCTAGCCAAACCAAGATTTCTCATCAAGAGTGGCAACAACTGCTTGATAGTTATTTAGTTAAGCAAGGTGAGAATACTTTGTTTCGCTATAGCAAAGTCACGACCTTCGACAAAGCGAAGTTAAAGCAGTACATCCAAAGGCTCGCAAAACTCGACCCTCTACAGTACAACCAAGCGGAGCAATACGCCTACTGGGTAAACCTTTACAACGCCATCACTGTCGACTTAATCCTAGATAACTATCCTGTCGAGTCGATTACCAAACTTGGTGGGCTATTTAGCTTTGGCCCTTGGGGGGATGATGTGGTCGTGGTCAATGGGAAGGATCTGACTTTAAACGATATTGAGCATCGTATTTTGCGCCCGATTTGGAATGACCCAAGAACCCATTACGCGGTTAACTGTGCCAGCTTAGGATGCCCTAACCTGCAGCCTCATGCATTCACCGCTGAAAACACACAAGCTCTACTGGATAGTGCCGCTAAAACATTTATCAACAGCAGCAAAGGCGTATCTATCCAAGGTAACACGGCACAGCTGTCTTCTATTTATGATTGGTTTGCAACGGACTTTGGTGGAGAAAAACAAATCTTCAAACACATTGCAAAGTACGCACCGCAATACAAAAACTTCTCTGGCAAAGTGAAATACGAATACGATTGGACCTTAAATCAAGCTAACTAAAGAAGTTACTGATAGGCTAATACGCTTTGGGCTTCCCATAACCGAAAAGCAAAAGGACACCAGTAAACCAAACGCTGAGTATAAGAACGAGAAAAGGGCACTGAGTGCCCTTTTTGTTTTTGAAGCTTGATAGAAAACGTCCGACTACTTAAAACCTTTCACTTTCTTTATCAGATCGTAAGCATTTTGAATTTCTTGCGATTTTTCTTTTGCGACGTTCATCATCTCAGGTGGTAAGCCCTTCGCCATCAACTTATCTGGGTGATGCTCATTCATCAACTTGCGGTAAGCACGCTTCACCGTTTTACTGTCCGCATCTGAGTTAACATCCAAAATCTTGTAGGCATCAGCCAACTGATCCGCTTGTGAAGCTTGTTGCCAACCAGCTGATTGGTATTGTCCCTGCTGCTGGCCATGGAAACCACCTTGGCTTTGAAAACGAAACGCGGCTTCTTGCATGTGCAGGCGACGCTCTAATTGCTCTGAAGAGAAACCTAAACCGCGGGCAATTTTATGCAGGACATTACGTTCACTCGGATGAATCGAGCCATCAGCAAACGCAGCAGAGATCTGAAGCTCCAAGAAAAATTGCAATAAATCAAAACGCCCTGCTGAAGAGATTTTCACGCGAACCAATACATCTTCAAGCGGAAAATCACTCTCTTTACCATCACGGAACGCTTCTTGTGCCGCACGACGTTGCTCGCCATGTAAACTCATACGGTCCATCATCGCAGACGCTAGTTGAATCTCTTCTTTGGTGACTTGACCTTTGGCTTTAGCCACATGTCCCATAACTGCGAATGCAGCTTTAAAAAATTCTTCCTGACGTTGTGCCTGGCTAGGACCTTTACCAAAGCCCCCCGTCGAAAAACCCGCTTGGCTTAAACGACGTGCTTTATCGAATTGATGACCGATAAATAGACCAAACAATAAACCGAATGGGCCACCGAGTAACAACCCAAAAAAGGCACCCAAGATTTTGCCAAAAATATGCATTATGTGTTCTCTATCAATGAATTTTTATCGACGACGGCGGTCTTATAGTGCCGGACGCAACGATTTCCTTTATGATAATGGAATTAGTTTTATTACGGTCAGGCTATTTCGCCTGCTTATCTTTGCAGCTATTTTATATTGGCATTATGCCACAGCGAATCCATGCTCTGGGATAATTGCAAACTATAGTTGATTCATTTGGCTATATAGCGAGGGTACAACAAGCCCTATAGCCATCGAGTAGTAGTGACACAGGAAAGTTCAATTCAATGCAACATTTCTCCCGCACATGTTTAGCGGCCTCTATCAGCACCGCCTTGTTTGTACCCACCACTCAAGCTGAAGCGAATATCCATGATAGTGTGCAGGAAATGCCCACCACAGATCAATGTTTGGTCGAGACAAGTGGTGAGGAGGACGCGCTTAATTCCCCAGTGGTTGTTCAAGCTGATAGTCTACAAGCCATCAATGGCGATAAGGCTCAGTACTCTGGCAACGTAGAAGTTACGCAAGGTCCAAAGAAAATCACCGCCGATAGCGTAACGCTTCATCAACAAGATAACGTGGTCGTGGCAGAAGGCAATGTAACCTTCAATGACGGTCAGGTTAAAGCACGTTCAGATCGTGTTACCAACGACATCAATCAAGATACGTTTTCGCTTGAAAACACCAACTACCAGTTCTTGTGCCAACAAGGTCGCGGTACCGCTGCGTACATCGCCCGTACTGGTCAGTCAGTGTATGAACTTGAAGATGGTTCGATTACCTCTTGTCCTCAAGGTGACAACTCTTGGCGCTTAGTGGCTTCGGGCATCGATGTTGATCAAGATGAAGAGACGGCAACGTTACATCACCCACGTTTTGAGATCATGGACGTGCCTGTTTTCTACGTGCCGTACATGACGATGCCAATTGGTGACACGCGTAAAACGGGCTTCCTATTCCCATCCATGTCATACGGCTCTAGCGACGGTATGGAAGTTGAACTTCCTTTCTACTGGAATATCGCGCCGCAATACGACATGACACTTACTCCGCTCTACATGCAGAAACGTGGCACCAAGCTTGACTCTGATTTCCGTTACCTAACCGAAGGTTGGGGTGAAGGTGAAATCAAAGGCGAGTACATGAGCAGCGACAAACGCTACGAGGACGAATCTCGTTGGGGTTACCAATTCAAACACGATGGCATCATCAACAAACAGTGGGTGGTCAGTGTTGATTACTCAAAAGTGAGTGACATCGACTACTTCCGTGACCTGGATTCTGACATTGGTAACCGAGAAGACGGCCAATTGCTTCAAGAAGGCGAAGTACAGTACCGTTCAGACTTCTGGGACGCCTCTTTGTCTGTCCGAGATTTCCAGATACTTTTGAAAGAAGAAAACCAACCGTACCGTCTATTGCCGCAGCTGGACTTGAACTACTACACCCCACTTTTGGGTAACTACGTCAACTTTGACGTGAAGAGCCAGATCAGCCGTTTTGACACTGACGATACAGCGAAGCCTGACGCGACTCGTGTGCACGTAGAGCCAGGCCTCACGATTCCTCTATCAAACTCTTGGGCGACATGGACCACAGAAGCTCGCGTATTATCGACCTACTACTCCCAAGATCTGAGTGGCTTAACAGACACCGATCTAAGAAATCAACTCGATGAGACCGTATCGCGTGTTATTCCAGAATTCCGCACACATGCTCAGATGTACTTGGAGCGTGATACCAGCTGGATAGAAGGCTACACACAAACATTGGAACCACAGCTTCAGTATTTGTATGTACCAGATGAAGACCAAACTAACATCTACAACTACGATACGACGTTACTGCAAACTGACTACTACGGTCTATTCCGCAGTCGTAAATACAGTGGTATCGATAAAATCGCGTCAGCAAACCAGTTAAGCTACGGTGCAAGTACGCGTTTCTTTGATGATGATTACAAAGAACGTCTTAACGTTTCGTTTGGTCAGATCTACTACTTCGATAAGAAAACCAAGATCAGCAATAATCCGAGCCTACCGGATGAGACCTCAAACTACTCATCATGGGCGGTTGAAACTGATTTCAACTACAACGATTACTTGTTCTATCACGGTGGTATCCAGTATGACATCGACCTGAGCTCGATGCAGTTAGCGAACAGCACTCTGGAATACCAATTTAACGGTGGCTTCATTCAAGGTAACTACCGTTACGTTACTCGTGAATACATTGAAGATACGATCATTCTCGAAAACCTCGACACAATCACTCGTAAAGGTATTTCACAAGCAGGTATCGTAGCCGCGTATGAATTCAACCCGAGTTGGTCGGCAAGCGGCCAGTACTACTACGACTTAAACGAAAACATCGATATGGAATGGCTTGCCAGCCTCCGCTACCAATCAGATTGTTGGTACTTCGGTCTAACTTACTCAAACCAATTATTGGGCTGGGATGACAAAGCAATCGGAAGCGACGGTGCTTCTCCGGAATACGAAAACAACATCAGCGTTAACTTCGGTATTCAAGGCTTTGCTACCAATCAACGTGCGATTACCGCAGAAAAAGAACTTGATGGTTCGGACAACGCGATCAAATACGGTCGTCCATTCTATTTGAACAATTAATCGAATTGAGCGTCTTAACTACTAGTAAGACGCTCAACTCTATAATACTGACGGAATTTTAAATGAAAATTTGGAAATCAATCATCTTCACAACCCTATTTTCTTTAGGTGTTAATGCTGCACCTGTAGAGCTTGATCAGGTTGCTGTTATCGTCAACGACGGTGTGATTTTACAAAGCGACATCAACACTGCAATGAAAACACTTCAAGCTAATGCTCGTCAGAGCGGTAAGAGCTTACCTTCAGCAAGCGTGTTGAAAGACCAAGTGGTTGAGAAACTGATCATTGATACGCTTCAAGGTCAAGAGGCTGAACGTATCGGCGTACGAATTGATGACAACCGCTTGAATCAAGCGATTGCAGAAATCGCTCGTAACAACAACCAAAGCGTTGAGCAACTTGCCGCCTCTGTCCAAGCTGAAGGGTTAAGCTACTCTGAATTCCGCGAACAAATTCGTAAAGAGATCGCCGCGTCTGAAGCTCGTAATGCGCTTGTACGTCGTCGTATCAACATTCTCCCAGCGGAAGTCGATAGCCTAGCAGAACAACTTTCAACAGAAACCAACGCAACCGTTCAATACAAAATCGGTCATATCCAATTGCGTTTCTCTGACGATAAAGACAAGTCAGAAGTCGAAGCAGAAGCGAATGCATTAGTGAAAAAATTGAAAGATGGTGCGGATTTCTCGCAAATGGCCTACACCTACTCAAAAGGTCCAAAAGCCTTGCAAGGTGGTGACTGGGGTTGGATGCGTAAAGAAGAAATGCCAACTATCTTCGCAGACCAAATCAAAATGCAAAACAAAGGCAGCATCATTGGTCCATTCCGCAGCGGTATTGGCTTCCACATCCTAAAAGTAGAAGATGTAAAAGGCCTAGAAACAGTCGCGGTCACAGAAGTCAATGCTCGACATATTCTGATCAAACCGACCGTTATCCTAAGCGATGATGGTGCGAAGAAGCAGCTAAATGAATTCATTCGTCGCATTAAAGCGGGTGAAGCAACCTTTGCTCAATTGGCAACACAATACAGCCAAGATCCAGGTTCTGCAGCACAAGACGGTGAACTGGGCTACCAAACACCAGACCTATACGTACCAGAATTTAAACACCAAGTTGAAACATTGCCTGTAGGCTCAATCAGTGAACCATTCAAAACTGTACACGGCTGGCACATTGTTGAAGTTTTAGACCGTCGTCAAGTTGACCGCACTGACTCAGCAATGAAAAACAAAGCCTACCGCATTCTTTTCAACCGTAAGTTTAACGAAGAAGCAGGCGCATGGATGCAAGAACTACGAGCAAGCGCGTTTGTTGAAATCGTGGATAACAATGATGGCAACTAATTCGATTCGAAGAATCGTCGTAACCGCAGGGGAACCTGCGGGGATCGGCCCTGATTTGGTGCTGGCCTTATCAAAGGAAGACTGGGCGCACCAAATCGTCGTTTGTGCAGACAAGAATGTCTTAGCAGAAAGAGCTAAACAGCTCGGCATAGACGTTCAACTGTTTGATTACAATCCAGAAGAAGCACCAAAAGCGCAACAAGCTGGCACATTAATCGTAGACCACATTGAAATCGCTGAAACCGCGGTTGCAGGTCAACTTAATGAAGCCAACGGCCACTACGTATTAAAAACGTTAGAAAGAGCCGCTTTGGGCTGTATGAATGATGAATTTGATGCTATTGTCACCGGCCCTGTACATAAGGGGGTGATAAATCGCTCAGGTGTTGCATTCAGTGGTCACACTGAATTCTTTGCTGAAAAGTCCAATACACCATTGGTCGTGATGATGTTAGCGACTGAAGGACTGCGAGTGGCACTCGTCACCACGCATATTCCTCTGGCTTACGTATCAAAAGCCGTTACGGAAGAGCGATTAGAAAAAATCATCGATATTCTTCATAAAGATCTTGTAGAAAAATTTGCCATCTCGCAACCAAACATCTATGTTTGCGGGCTAAATCCACATGCGGGAGAAGATGGCTGTTTAGGTCGCGAAGAGATCGAAACCATCACTCCGACATTGGAAAAGATTCGACAAGAAAAAGGAATCAATCTGATTGGCCCTTTGCCGGCAGATACCATTTTCAATGAAAAGTATTTAAACGATGCTGATGCTGTTTTAGGTATGTACCACGATCAAGTGTTGCCTGTATTAAAATACAAAGGCTTTGGTCGTTCAGTAAACATTACACTTGGTCTACCATTTATAAGAACCTCGGTGGATCACGGTACTGCATTAGAACTGGCAGGGACAGGTCAAGCGGATACAGGGAGCTTCCGAACAGCGCTCACGCATGCGATAGAATTGGTAGAGAAGAAACAATGAGAAATGATGTCCATTTAGGACACAAAGCGCGTAAACGTTTTGGTCAAAACTTCCTGAACGATCCATACATTATTGACGGTATCGTATCATCAATTAACCCAAGACCTGGCCAAAACCTTGTTGAGATCGGTCCAGGCCTTGGTGCAATTACAGAACCTGTGGGTCGCGAAGTCGACAAGTTCACGGTTATTGAACTCGACCGAGATCTAGCAGAACGTCTACGCAACCATCCAGAATTAGCTGACAAACTGACTATTCATGAAGGCGATGCTATGCGCTTTGACTTCACGCAGTTAGTGAAGCCAAACAACAAGCTACGTATCTTCGGTAACTTGCCATACAACATCTCGACACCATTGATGTTCCACCTATTTGAATTCCATAAAGACATTCAAGACATGCACTTTATGCTTCAAAAAGAAGTGGTAAACCGTTTAGCCGCAGGTCCAGGCAGCAAGGCTTACGGCCGCCTAACGGTAATGGCTCAGTACTACTGTAAAGTTGTACCTGTTCTAGAAGTACCACCAACAGCGTTTGTACCGCCACCGAAAGTTGATTCAGCAGTCGTACGCTTAGTGCCTTACGAAGTCCTTCCGCACCCTGCGAAAGATTTGCGTTTGTTGGAGCGCGTATGTCGCGAAGGCTTTAACCAGCGTCGTAAGACCGTTCGTAACTGCTACAAGTCGCTATTGAGTACAGAAGTATTGGAAGAGTTGGGCGTAAACCCAAGTATGCGTCCAGAAAACCTAACGCTACAACAGTTTGTCGCCATGGCGAACTGGCTTGCGGATAATCCGCAGCACCAATAACTCAAACGATGAGCCAAACCCTTCGCGGTTTGGCTTATTATTATTGAGATAATCCGTTTTTCGAGGAGTGCACATGGACGTCATTCAACCTTGCATCAAGATTCAAGTTCACACCAAATACATTGAAGAACAGTCCAACCCAGAACTGCAACGTTTTATCTTCGCCTACGTCATCACCATCAAAAACCTCAGCCAACAAACCGTACAATTACTCAGTCGTCGCTGGTTAATTACGGATTCAAATGGCAAACAAATGACGGTAGAAGGCGAAGGTGTTGTCGGACAACAGCCCTTTATTCCTAGCAATGATGAATACACCTACAGTAGCGGTACTGCATTAGAAACTCCAGTAGGTGTCATGCAAGGACACTACATGATGTTGGATGAGAAGGGACAAGAGTTTCTCACCGAAATAGACCCTTTCCGACTTGCTGTTCCCAATGTCCTAAATTAATCAGGAGAGTCAGTGGCTACCTACATCGTTGGTGACATTCAAGGCTGTTTCGATGAACTGCAACAGCTACTAGAACACGTTAATTTCTCAACTCAACACGATCAACTTTGGCTTGCTGGTGACCTGGTGGCAAGAGGGCCTAAGTCATTAGAAACACTGCGCTTTGTTAAATCCCTTGGCGACAGCGCTAAAGTTGTCCTCGGCAATCACGATCTGCACCTAATGGCGGTTTCTAAAGGCTTAAAGAAGGTGAAGGACAAAGATAAAACCGCACCTATCTTTTCCGCACCAGATAAAGATGATCTACTCACTTGGTTAGCACAGCAACCACTCATGGCGGAACACGATGAGTTCGTTATGTGTCATGCGGGCATCTCACCTTTATGGGATCTACAGACGGCTCGAGCATGTGCACGTGAGGTCGAGGCGATAATTCAGAGTGAGCAACTGCATTGGTTACTGGAAAATATGTACAGCAACCAACCTGATCTTTGGGAGGAATCTCTATCAGGCTTAGATCGCTATCGCTATACCATCAATGCATTTACCCGTATGCGCTTTTGCTTTCCCGATGGCCGCTTGGATATGGACTGTAAACTTCCACCACAAGAAGTTTCAGAAGATGAGCTTGTTCCTTGGTTTAAACTGCCAAAACGTGTGCCTTTAGAAAAAGCGGTCTTATTTGGTCACTGGGCAGCACTGCAAGGCTACATTGAAGAGAGCATTATTGGCCTTGATACGGGCTGTGTTTGGGGTGGCTCATTAACTATGATTCGCTGGGAAGATAAGCAAGTTTTCACCCAAGAAGCACTCAGTTAACAATTCGAATTAGCGGACTAGAAAACAAAAAGCACCGTATTGACGGTGCTTCTCTTATTCTAGCTGGTTACTTTTCTAGAACGGTGAAACGCATGTTATACGCATTTTTTTCATCCGCTTGATACGCTTCAGAGTATGTTTCTTTAAACTCATTCCCCCAATCTGGGAACTGAGTATCACCCTCGATTTCAGCTTCAATATGAGTGACATATAGCTTATTTGCTATTGCCAAGCATGCAGCGTAAATCGCGCCACCACCAATGATCATCACTTCTTCACTGTCACCAGCAACCTCAAGCGCCTGCTCAATCGACGTAACAGTCGTGACACCTTCAATGGAAAGTGAAGTATCACGGCTGATGACAATATTCAAACGGCCAGGTAAAGGGCGTCCGATTGATTCATAAGTTTTACGTCCCATCACAACAGGCTTACCCATTGTACAACGCTTAAACCATGCAAAATCTGCCGGAAGATGCCAAGGCATCTGGTTGTCTTTACCGATGATACGGTTGTCTGCCATCGCGGCAATCATGCTGATGATCATATTGGGTCCTTATACTATGGGTCTGCGGCGATAGAATAACAGCCCCGGAACCGCCAAGCCAACCGCTAAGCCTGCAATAATAAACATCGCCTTAAGAAAGTTCTCCATACATGTCGCAATTAACTCTGGCGAATAACCCAAGTGGTTTATCTCCACCATGGCAATCATGGCTTTAAAGGCAAATACACCGGGCACCATTGGGATCAAAGCTGCAACAGTGAAAACTTTGGGATGAGCAAGAAAACGATGCGACCAATGTACGCCGATTAAGCCAACAAGGGTCGCAGCAAAAAAGCTCGCCCACTCAATCGGCAAGCCAAAGTGCATCATCAAATAGCGACTGCCATGACCAATCGCACCACCTACGGCACAATAAACTAAAGCGCGCTGTGGCACGTTAAACACCATGGCAAAACCCACTGCAGGAATCGCCGCAAAAAACATATCATTCAGCAGGCCAAGTGCGAGTTCAAATACACTCATTAGCTCATCCACCCCCAAATACCGGTGACTTCCATCGCTGCTACGATGCCAAGTGAAGTTGCTAATGTCAGTAGACTTGCCATGGTAAATCTCGCGATGCCCATATTGATGTGGCCTTTAAGCATGTCTGCAACGGAGTTAATCAGAGGGAAGCCCGGTACTAACATCAGGACCGAAGATGCCATTGCTACCGTAGGTAAATTACCAATTTCAAAGATCACGGCTTGAGCGGAAATCAGCGTTGTGACGAATGCTGTAGCGGCGAAATTAAGTAGAGGATTAAAATGTCGATGCCCAATCTCTTGTCTGACGATCATACCACCAGCAGAGGCGAGGAACGTCATGCCGAAGACTCCCCAATCTCCTCCAGCTAGATGACTAAAGGCAGCACAAGAAAGACCAATCATAAACACGACTAACCAGCGGTTATAGCGCTCTGGGCTGATGGTATTGAGTTTCTTCTGTGCCATTTTCACATCGAGTAAACCGCGCTCCATCATGATACAGATACGCTGAATTTGCGTAATGACACGCATGTTAATTCCACGATCGGCACAGCTTCTTGTGGTAGTAATGCAATGATCGTCCATCACCGTTGTGACCACCAAGGCATTGGCAGACAGTGCAACAGCAACATCGCTAACGCCACTCGCAAACCCAATGCGCTGCATAATATCGCTCACCAGCGTACTTTCTGCACCGTGGGCTAATAACATTTGCCCGGCTTGAGCCACGAGCCGAGAAATGGCTCTTTGATTGGACGCCGCCATAGCTTCTTCAGGCGGCATAGCTTCCGATGTCATAAATACTTCCTAAGTCCATTTATACCCAAGTAACCTCACCCTTGGGAGGGTGTCATTGACCCCGCTCTGAATCCTACATCTTGAAGTCACTTGGGTATATTTTATTATTGTGCCGTAAAACACATCGTCTAAACATGATTTAGATACAAAAAAAGCCGCAATATACATTGCGGCTTAATGAAATAACTAGCAATTAGTCACGGACGTAAACAACGTGACCGTCGTCTTCTTCATCGTCCCAGTCATCCCAATCGTCGTCGTCATCTTCTTCAGTGATCACGTCTTTACCAGCGATGGCATCTTTATGGTAATCATCCCACATGAAGTTCACTTTATCTTCTTCAGCAACTTCTTCCTCTTCACGAGGTAGGTTTTCCATAAAGTCAGCTAGCTTGTAGCAAAGCTCTTTAGTGCCGTTACGGTTGATTGCAGAGATCTTAAAGAACTCATCTTCCCAACCAAGCGCATCCAAGATCTCTTGGATCTTTTCATTCGCTTCTTCTTCCGGCATAAGATCAGTCTTGTTGAAGACTAACCAACGAGGTTTACCAGCAAGTTTTTCACTGTACTGCTCTAGCTCATCAATGATGGTTAGGGCATTTTGAATTGGGTCCGACTGATCGATCGGCATGATATCAATCATGTGCAGTAATACGCGACAACGCTCTAGGTGCTTAAGGAAGCGAATACCTAGACCAGCACCGTCAGCTGCGCCTTCAATTAGACCAGGAATATCAGCAACTACAAAGCTTTTCTCAGGTACGACACTCACTACACCCAAGCTTGGGATTAGCGTAGTAAATGGGTAATCTGCTACTTTTGGTTTTGCTGCTGATACTGCGCGGATAAAGGTTGATTTACCTGCGTTAGGTAGACCAAGCATACCAACATCAGCCAATAGCAATAGCTCTAGACGGATTTCACGAATTTCACCTTTAGTACCTAGCGTTCTCTGACGAGGAGCGCGGTTTACTGAAGATTTAAAACGCGTGTTACCAAGACCGTGCCAGCCGCCTTTCGCGACCATCACTTTCTTGCCGTGTTCAGCAACTTCTGCAACGATTTCATTAGTGTGGATATCAACTGCGCGCGTACCTACAGGAACACGCATTGTGATGTCTTTACCACGTTTACCCGTACAGTTACCACCACGACCATTTTCACCGCGTTCTGCTTCGTAAAAGCGTTGGAAACGGTAATCGATCAGGGTATTTAGGTTTTCATCGGCTTGGATGTATACATCACCGCCATCACCACCATCGCCGCCATCAGGGCCGCCTTTAGTGATGAATTTTTCACGCCAGAAACTTACAACGCCGCTACCGCCGTCACCAGCCTGAACTTTTACTACCGCTTCATCTACGAACTTCATCTTTTACTCCGACTACTTCGTGCGTGGATTTAATCTGACTTATCATCAAACAATTTTAGCAGATGACAGATCTAAGCACCCTGAACCTACCAACAAGGTAAAAACGAGAAACTTGAATATGTCGACTGCTACAAATAAAAAACCCCGCCGAATCGGCAGGGCTTTTGAATTCAGCTTTAAAGCTTAAATAATTAACCTAAAAGGTAAATTACTCAGCTTCGATGCTTACAAACTTACGGTTTTTAGGACCTTTAACCTCGAACTTCACTTTACCTTCAGTAAGAGCGAATAGAGTGTGGTCTTTACCGATACCTACGTTGTTACCAGCGTGGAACTTAGTACCACGTTGACGTACGATGATGTTACCTGCAAGAACAGACTCACCACCGAAACGCTTAACACCAAGGCGTTTGCTTTCTGAATCGCGGCCGTTACGAGTAGAACCACCAGCTTTTTTGTGTGCCATTGTTAAACTCTCCTAATAGATTAAGCGTTGATACCAGTGATCTTCACTTCAGTGAACCACTGACGATGACCCTGTTGCTTACGAGAGTGCTTACGACGACGGAACTTAACGATTTTAACTTTATCGCCACGACCGTGTTGTACAACTTCAGCAACAACTTTGCCGCCCTCTACAAGAGGAGCGCCAACTTTGATGTCTTCGCCGTTAGCAACAAGAAGAACTGTATCAAATTCAACAGTTGCACCAGTTTCAACGTCTAATTTCTCTAAACGAAGAGTTTGACCTTCGCTTACACGGTGTTGTTTACCACCAGATTGGAAAACAGCGTACATATTTTACTCCGCTTTTTCCGCACAGCCTTTTCATGAGGGTGTGCGCTAAACTAATCATCAATAGGGCGCAGATTCTACAGAAGAGATGCCCCTATGACAAGCCATATTTTGAAAAAATTGGCGAAAAGCTAATCGCCAAAGAAAAGTGCGGCAATCATGCCCTTTAGTAATGTATTAATCAACGTTTTTTAGTGTATTATTCGACAATTATATAAATCGAATAAGCCTTGCAGGGTCTAACTTCAGCCGGATATACGATGGATTTTAAAACTATCCAAGCGCTTACTGCCGATGACATGGCAAAAGTGAATGAAACAATTCAAGCCCAACTAAATTCTGATGTCTCTTTAATCAACCAGCTCGGTTTCTATATCGTGAGTGGTGGAGGCAAACGCTTAAGACCACTTCTGGCGATATTGTCAGCACGTGCTCTTGGTTACCAAGGTAACGGCCATACAATGGCAGCGGCGTTTATCGAGTTCATCCACACAGCAACACTGTTGCACGATGATGTGGTAGACGAATCAGACATGCGCCGTGGTAAAGCGACAGCAAACGCTGCGTTTGGTAATGCCGCTAGCGTGTTAGTTGGGGACTTTATTTATACTCGCTCATTCCAAATGATGACTGAGCTAGGATCAATGAAGATCCTTAAACTAATGAGTGACGCAGTTAATGTAATCGCAGAGGGTGAGGTTCAGCAGTTAATGAACTGCAATGATCCTGACACGACAGAAGAAAGCTACATGCAGGTCATCTACTCTAAGACCGCACGTTTGTTTGAGTCTGCAACCCAAATTGGTGCGATTCTTAACGATGCTCCTGAAGAAGTAGAAGTCGCTTTCCAAAACTACGGTAAATATTTGGGTACAGCATTCCAACTGATCGACGACGTGATGGATTACACGTCTGACGGTGAGGATATGGGTAAGAATGTTGGTGATGATTTAGCTGAAGGCAAACCAACGCTTCCTCTACTTCATGCCATGCGCAATACCACCCCAGAGAATGCACAGATGATCCGTGAGGCTATCGAAAAAGCCAACGGTATGGATCACTTGGATGACATTCTTGCTGTAATGAAAGTAGCCGGCTCACTTGAGTACACAACGCAGAAAGCACTAGAAGAAGCAGACAAAGCGATTGCAGAACTCGCAATCTTGCCAGAGTCAGAGTACAAGCAAGCGCTTATTACACTGGCTCACATGTCAGTGAACCGCACTAGTTAACGGCATAAAATAGACCCACAATAAAAAGGAAGAGCATGGCTCTTCCTTTTTGTGTACCTCAAATTCTTCTCACCGCTACCATCTAATAGTATCTATCGCAGCTATCGTGAAGCTGTGGGTTATCTTCAATTTCGTCGAAACTGACCGCCAACTGCTCTTCCGAACCTTGTTTGGCAAGAAGCACTGTCTCCGCCTCTTGATCAACCACTAAGATTGTTCCGACACCTTGTTGGCATTCCACCACCATACCTTTACGGATTCGATTGGCTTCCATCATCTTCTCCCTCACAAAGTTGTTTGATTCAGACTCTGTTACGCGAGATAAAATGAAAGGATCAAAAAAGCCGATCTAAGATCGGCTTTCTTCTTTATATAGCTTTCTCTTTGTAGAGACGATTATTTAGCGAATTCAACACCAATGTTGATATCGCCATTTAGCGTTTCCAACATACCATCAAGTGCTGACTTCTCGTAGTCACTTAGTGCGCCATAGCTTAGTACTTCTTCTACGCCGTCTTTACCCAGTTTAACTGGTTGTGCAAAGTAAGGCGCATGTTCACTGCCACCTTCCACGTATGCACATTCTACTACGCCTTCTTCACCTTGAAGTGCTCGTACTAGAGCAAGACCGAAGCGACATGCTGCTTGACCCATAGACAGAGTCGCGCTACCGCCACCCGCTTTTGCTTCAACAACTTCTGTACCCGCATTTTGGATACGTTTCGTTAGCGCTTCTACTTCTTCAGCGGTGAACTCAACACCTTCTACTTGAGATAGAAGAGGAAGAATAGTCACACCAGAGTGGCCACCGATAACAGGAACGCGAACGTCACCTGGATCTTTATCTTTTAGTTCAGCCACGAAGGTTTCTGAGCGGATAACGTCTAGCGTTGTAACACCAAACAGTTTGCGCTTATCGTACACACCGGCTTTCTTTAATACTTCCGCGGCGATTGGCACTGTGGTGTTCACTGGGTTAGTGATAATACCCACGCATGCCGTTGGACATACTACTGCAATCTTTTCTGCTAGTGACTTAACGATACCAGCATTTACATTAAATAGATCAGCACGATCCATACCAGGCTTGCGTGCGACACCAGCTGAGATAAGAACCACGTCAGCACCTTCTAGTGCAGGCGTTGGATCTTCACCAGCGTAACCTTTAATAGATACTGGTGTCGGGATATGGCTAAGATCTGCAGCCACACCAGGAGTTACTGGAGCAATATCATATAGGGCTAAATCTGAACCTGCAGGAAGACGGTTCTTAAGTAGAAGGGCCAGAGCTTGACCGATGCCGCCAGCGGCACCAATAACGGCTACTTTCATGTAGTTCTCCTTGAGAGTATTTCTCTTATAAACGTATTCGTAGGGTATTTTGTAACCAACTGAAATAAAGCTATCGGAATCACAACTTGATTACAATCAATTAACGCCAGCTTTGCGACCTCGCGCAACTCGCTGTTATCGTGCTACAAACAAAGGTCTGATTATTGGTTTATTCTGTTGAAATGACAAGAAATTCAATGCAATAAATAGGTCAACGATTTCATACTTAAAGAACCCTATCCTGTTTAGGGTTTACAGTGATGGAATTAACATAATGCCGTGAGTTTTTGGCACTGCATGAATATCTATGCGAGAATATGCAAAATTGCTGACCTGTAATAAGAGAACCATAACGACTATGCGCAATTCAGAAAAACAAGATAACTTAGTTCGCGCTTTTAAAGCCTTATTAAAAGAAGAAAGCTTTGGCTCACAGGGTGAGATCGTTGATGCATTAAAACAACAAGGTTTCGAAAGCATCAACCAATCTAAAGTCTCCCGTATGCTGACCAAATTTGGTGCGGTACGTACACGTAACGCAAAAATGGAGATGGTTTACTGTCTGCCAGCAGAGCTTGGAGTTCCTACGGTAAGCAGCTCTTTACGTGAACTTGTACTGGATATTGACCACAACGCTGCGTTAGTCGTTATCCATACTGGTCCAGGTGCTGCACAATTGATTGCTCGCCTACTTGATTCACTAGGCAAATCAGAAGGCATTCTGGGTGTCGTTGCAGGTGATGACACCATCTTTATTACCCCAACAATGCCAGTTTCAACAGAACAATTGTTCAAATCAGTGTGTGAGCTTTTCGAATACACAGGCTAAGTAACTGTTTGTGGGCTATGAAATTAGTTGAATTTTGTAGCCCATAAATTATGTAAACAAAATGATTCCAACGTCTATTTTTTACTCACCCCATTTGTGATCAATATCACGCTATTGATTTTTTTAACACCCTCACACAAAATCGGCATAAGTAACTGTTATAAAACAGATTAGCTTGCGAATTTATCCCCACCTACTGTCGCAAGCTTTAGACTTATTCGCTATAACTTTTAACAATCGGATAATTTTCTGCCAATTTTTTGTTATGATTCGCTCGCTTTTTCAAACGATTGGATTGGAAAAGATGCCGTTTCCAAATAGGAAACTCCTGAAGTAATTTACAGTTATTTCTGGGTTAATAATGAATATAAGGAAGGGAAATTCATGGCATTTAACAAACTTCTTAAAGTAGGCGCAATCGCTGCAGCAGTTATGGGCGCAGGCGCAGTTAACGCTCAAGAGTTTATTACTATCGGTACTGGCTCAGTAACAGGTGTTTACTACCCTACTGGTGGTGCTATTTGTAAATTGGTAAACAAAGGTCGTAAAGATCACAACATTCGTTGTTCAGTAGAATCGACTGGCGGCTCAATTTACAACGTCAACACTATCCGTGCTGGCGAGCTAGATTTTGGTATCGTGCAATCGGACTGGCAATACCATGGCTACAACGGTACGAGCAAGTTTGCTGAACAAGGCCCGTACAAAAAACTGCGTGCAATGTTCTCTCTTCATACAGAACCTTTTAACATCATCGCACGTGCAGATTCTGGTATCGAAAACGTTCAAGACCTAAAAGGTAAACGTGTAAACATCGGTAACCCTGGTTCTGGTGACCGCGCGACAATGGGCGTAGTGATGGATGCAATGGGCTGGACTAACGACAGCTTTAAACTTGCATCAGAACTAAAAGGCTCAGAACGTTCTCAAGCACTGTGTGATAACAAGATCGACGCGTTTATCTACATGGTTGGCCACCCGAACGGTTCAATCAAAGAAGCAACAACCTCTTGTGATGCGAAGCTAGTTCCTGCAACTGGTCCAGAAATCGAGAAAATCGTTGCTAACAACCCATACTACGCATTCAGCACAGTGCCTGCTGGTATGTACCGTGGTACAGATAAAGACGTAAACAGCTTTGGTGTTGCGGCAACAATGGTAACGACTTCTGATGTTTCAGATGACGTGGCTTACAACGTTGCTAAAGCTGTGTTCGAAAACTTCGATACATTCAAACGTCTACACCCTGCATTTGCAAACCTGAAAAAAGAAGACATGGTGAAAGCTGGTCTTTCAATCCCTCTTCACCCAGGTGCAGAGAAGTACTACAAAGAAGTAGGTCTGCTTAAGTAAGCAGCTACTGACTCCAAGCTCAGGCAGAGAAGGATGGTTTTCTGCCTGATTGAGTATGCTGGTCGAACACCTTCTTCCAGCATGCTTTGTTCAATTTGCTTTATGCAATCTGCTGATTTCTTTTTCGGAAGTCGCGCTCACACACCTAAAAAAAGAAAACGCACATGCCCTCCTCTCATAAATCAATGAGTTGAAGGACTGTAGCGATTCACTCGAAAGCAAACTTCGCTCTATTCACTACACTGTTAAAGCGAAGCGTGGTTCTCGATACACAATACAGACAGGACCATCAATAATAAGGAAAAAGTACATGGCGACGAACAACACTCCGTCACAAGATGTGCAAGAAATGGTGGCTCAGGCAGACACAGGTGCGCGTAGCCCAATGGGCTTGCAAGGTCGAATCTTATGGTTCGTTCCACTGTGCTGGTCGCTATTTCAATTATGGTACGCGTCTCCGCTACCATTTATTTTTAATTTTGGTGTACTCAACGACACTGAAGCGCGAGCAATCCATTTAACTTTTGCTACTTTTCTCGCTTTCACTGCTTATCCAGCCATGAAAAACTCTCCACGAGATCATATCCCTCTTATTGATTGGATATTGGCACTCGCAGGCAGTTTTGCAGCGGCTTACATTTACATCTTCTATACCGAACTCGCCGGCCGTTCTGGCGCCCCAACCACAGTTGATATCGTGGTATCCGTCACAGGTATGGCGTTACTACTTGAAGCAACTCGCCGAGCTCTCGGTCCACCACTTATGGTGGTTGCTGCGGTGTTCCTAACTTACACCTTTGCTGGCCCATACATGCCAGATGTGATTGCTCATAAAGGCGCGAGCTTGAACAAAGCCATGTCGCACCTTTGGCTAACAACTGAAGGCGTATTTGGTGTTGCACTGGGTGTATCAACTTCTTTCGTATTCTTGTTTGTACTGTTTGGTGCCATGCTAGAGCGTGCGGGCGCAGGTGCGTACTTCATTAAAGTCGCGTTCTCGCTACTTGGTCATATGAAAGGTGGCCCTGCGAAAGCTGCGGTAGTCGCTTCTGGCTTATCTGGTCTGGTTTCAGGTTCTTCCATCGCTAACGTAGTAACGACAGGTACGTTTACGATTCCACTCATGAAGCGTGTTGGCTTCCCAGGAACGAAAGCGGGTGCGGTAGAAGTAGCAGCATCAACCAACGGTCAGCTGACACCGCCTATCATGGGTGCTGCCGCATTCTTAATGGTGGAATACGTTGGTATCTCCTACGTTGAAGTTATCAAAGCAGCTCTACTCCCTGCGCTTATCTCTTATATTGCACTGATTTACATCGTTCACCTTGAAGCGTGTAAAGCAGGCATGACAGGGCTTCCTCGTCGCCATACCCCTACGCTTGTGCAGAGCTTGCTGTCCTTCACTGGTACGATTTTGGGCCTATGTGTTATCAGCGCTTTGGTTTACTACGGTGTGGGTTGGACGAAAGATGTCTTTGGTGATGCAGCAACCCCTATCGTGACCGTCGTACTTCTAATTGCTTATGTGGGTCTTGTAAAGATTTCCGCTAACCACGCAAAAGATGGAGCGATTGAAATCGATGCTGAACTGACTGAGGTACCAGACCCTGGTCCGACGATTAAATCTGGTTTGCACTTTTTATTGCCTATCGTGGTACTGGTTTGGTGTTTGACGGTGGAACGTTTCTCTCCAGGTCTATCTGCATTCTGGGCAACAGTGTTTATGATCTTCATCTTGCTGACACAACGCCCTTTGATTGCGTTGCTATCTAAAGAAGGCGATCTTGTCGAACAAACCAAAAACGGCTTTGTTGACCTAGCAGAAAGCTTAGTATCTGGTGCGCGCAACATGATCGGTATCGGTGTCGCAACCGCTGCTGCCGGTACGGTTGTTGGTGTGGTAACGCTGACTGGTATTGGCCTTGTCATGACCGACTTTGTCGAGTTCATCTCGGGCGGTAGCATTATCCTAATGTTGCTGTTTACCGCGGTCATTAGTTTGATTCTGGGTATGGGCCTACCAACGACGGCCAACTACATTGTGGTTTCAACCTTGATGGCACCGGTTATCGTAACGCTTGGTGCGGCACACGGTTTGATCATCCCACTGATTGCGGTCCACTTGTTTGTGTTCTACTTCGGTATTCTGGCCGATGATACACCACCTGTTGGCTTAGCGGCATTTGCGGCGGCAGCGATTGCAAAGTCGGATCCAATTCGAACTGGTATTCAAGGCTTTACCTATGATATTCGAACCGCAATCCTGCCTTTCATGTTTGTCTTCAATACTCAGCTATTGTTGATGGGTATCGACTCATGGTGGCATTTAGCATTGACCGTGATCTCTTCAATCATTGCGATGTTAATCTTCTCAGCGGCAACACAAGGTTGGTGGTTCACACGTAATAAGTGGTGGGAAACCGTCTTACTATTGGTATTGACCTTCTCATTCTTCCGCCCTGGATTTTGGTGGGACATGTTGTACCCAGCGAAAGTTCTTTCCCCTGGGGTTGAGATAGCTCAAATCACGGAAGGGCTAAATGTAGGAGAATCCATTGAGCTACGAGTCGCAGGTGAAAACCTAGAAGGTGATTACGTAGAGAAAACGGTACGTCTTCCGTTCGAAGATAAAGCAAAAACCGCTGAAGAGCGCATCTCTTCTATGGGTCTAATGCTAACCGAGAACGACGGCAAAATGATCGTAGACATGGTCGAGTTTGGTAGTCCGGCAGAATCGTCTGGCGTCGACTTCGACTGGGAGATCAAATGGATCGTTCAAGACGCTGAGCGCCCAATGAAAGAATGGGTATTTGTGCCTTGCTTAATGATCTTGCTGGTACTTGCCATGAACCAAAAACGTCGTGCTCGTAAGGAACAGTTGAGCGCATAACCGATTAGGCCCCGAGGATAAGGGGCCATGATGAGAGACACTGAATGTATAAACAAATTCTTGTGCCGGTTGATCTAAATGACCAAGGCTTCTCTGACCGAGCTGTTGAGTTGGCTGTTTGGCAAGCTAAACAAGCCAACGCGGAAGTTCACTTACTGACTGTACTGCCCGGTATCCACATGTCGATGGTCGCGACTTACTTCCCGAAAGATGCGGCGGCGAAGATGAAGCAAGATGTGAAGCAGCAGCTAAAAACATTTGCCGATCAACACATCGATGATGAAGTGATTTATAAAGTCCACGTTGCAGAAGGCAAAGCGTATGCAACCATCCTTGATTACGCTGAGCGCTTAGGCGCAGACCTCATCATTATGCCAAGCCATAAACGTTCGAAGATCAATAAAGTGATGTTAGGCTCAGTCGCAAGCAAAGTTGTTGAAAACTCACCAATCAATGTGATGGTAGTGAAGCCACAAGGCTAACGTACTCATTCAAACTCCCAAAATAGAAAAAGGTTGATGCTCGCATCAACCTTTTGTTTTTCTTACGCCTTATTCATCAATATAAACAACGCTCTACCCTGCCGCTCGCACAAACGCGGTTAAAACATCGCTAGAGTGCGATAACGTTAATTCACCAATCTCACCTGACGCTTCTACCTGACCACCTGCCACAAATGCAAAATGACTAGCAATCGCTCTGGCGTCACTTAAGTGGTGCGTCACCATCAAAACGGTGATGCCACGCTCAGCAGCAAGCTGTTTAACCAATATCAGCATCTCTTCACGCAACACGGGATCGAGAGCTGAGAAAGGCTCATCGAGTAGCCACATCGGATGCGGCTGAACAAAGCAACGTGCGAGTGCCACACGCTGGCGCTGACCACCAGAAAGGTGTTCAGGTAAGCGGTCCAGATACTCAGCTACACCCACTTGTCTTGCCGCTTGCTCGACAAGAAGCTTTTGGTCTGCCGTAAGCTTTAACCCCGGATGCAAGCCCAAACCGATGTTGTCTCTTACTGACAGGTGAGCAAACAGGTTATGTTCTTGGAACAACATTGAGAACGGACGCTGATACGGCTCATTACTTACGATAGATTCACCATCAACCAGAATATCGCCTTGGTCTGGATTGATGAAACCAGCAACTAACGCCAATAAGGTTGATTTACCAGCCCCGCTCGGTCCCATCAGTGATACGATTTGCCCACGTTGAATGTCTAAGTTAAAACGAAACAGTTCATGTTGATAGGTGTACTGCACATCATCCAACACTAACATTACGCTCTCTCCTTCGTTTTCAATACTTTTTCAATCACAGCAAAACAACCGACGCTGAGTAACAGCAAGGTAACCGACACAACAGCCGCAGCATCCATCTGGTAACTTCCCAACAATTGGAATAGGTACAACGGCAAGGTTCTAAACTCTTGCCCACCAAACAAAGCAATCGCACTCAAGTCACCAATCGCAAACATAAAGCTGATAGCAAAAGCATGTGCAAATGGCTTGCGCAGTGCTTGCCACTCCACCACTCTAAAACGTTGCCAACCACGCATACCCAAACTGGCACAGACATACTGATATTGCTGCTCAATGTGCAACATAGGTTGAGATAAAGTCTTAATGACATATGGTAAGGCCATCAAACCATTAACCAAAATAACCACAAAAAACGCTAAGCTGAATACATCGGTAAATGAGCGCAGCAATAGGAACAATCCCGTACTGATCACTAAGCCCGGCGTCACCAAAATGATGGTACCAATAAGCTCAATTTGATCAGCGCGAGTATTTTTATACTGCAAACGCCAACGTCGGCTAGTCAGCAAAATCGATACGCCAGCGGCCACGGCAAGAGAACTCGCCAGTACCGCAACTTTGAGTGAATTGAACAGTGCAGACCAAAAACGCTCATCACTCAATACTGGCCAAACTTGCTGGTTGATACCACTGAAGATCACCATCAAAAGTGGCGGCATGACTAGTAAAAAGGCACCTATGATCCAAAAGCTATCCCAAGCTTTTGACCACCCATGATCCTTCGTTAAATATTGCTGTACCGATGTGCTGCCAGTGCTTACTGAGACTGGCTTCGTCAACTTTTGTACGCCAATTGCTAACAAGCCGCACAACAACATTTGCCACAGTGCCAAAAGCGCCCCGGCTTGCAGATCAAAATCGAACTTAATTGCCTGATAAATGGCAAGCTCAATAGTGGTCGATTTCGGTCCGCCGCCTAACGCCATCACGGTGGCAAAACTGGTAAAGCAAAGCATAAACACTAAGCCACTTACGTGTGGTAATTGCTGCCTTAGGCGTGGCCATTCCACCCAGCGAAATTTATCCCAATGACTCATTCCAAGGTGTGCACACAGTTTATGTTGCTCTGCTGGGATCGATTCTAATGCTTGCAAAAGTAAGCGCGCTGCATAAGGCATATTGAAGAACACATGCGCAAGTAAAATGCCGTTCAGACCATAGATGGAAAACGGCAGCTCCGCATCGATACTTTTCAGCCATTGAGCTAGCAAACCGCTATTACCGTAAATCGCCAATAAGCCGAATACGCCAACCAGTACAGGCAAAACTAAAGTGGACGCAAACAATTTTAATAGTAGAGACTTACCAAAGAACTCACGTCGAGAAAGCGCATGCGCAACGGGAATAGCAAAGCCAACACTCAATAGTGTAGAGAGAAAAGCTTGGTAGAAGCTGAACTTGGTGACGTGCTGATAGTATGGGTCTCCCCATACCATAGACACATCAAGTGAAGGCGCTTGGACAAGCAAAGCACCCAGGGCAGAAATAACAAAGGTCGCGATAATCATCGCGACCCCTAACCCTATTTTCGGAACAGAATTCAAAAGTAGAACCTATGTTAGAACGTCAATGCGCTTTGCCATTCGCGAATCCAAGTCTTGCGCATTTTCGCTACTTCGTCTGCACTAAAGCTCAATGGTTTGCTTGGCACGCTCAGAGTTTCAAAGCCTTTTGGTAACTCAACGTTAGTTACTGGGTACATCCAGTTACCTGTTGGCATCGCAGATTGGAAATCATCACTCAAAATAAAGTCCATGAACTCATCTGCTAACTTCGAATTTTTTGAGCCTTTGACCTTAGCCGCCACCTCCACTTGCATGTAGTGTCCTTCGGAAAAATTTGCGCTTGCGTATTTCGCGTCATCTTCTGCAATCAAATGGTACGCGGGAGAAGTCGTGTAAGACAGCACGAGATCGGACTCACCGTTCAAAAACATCGAGTAAGCTTCTGACCAGCCTTTAGTAACCGTAACTGTTTTCGTTGCCAGTTGCTTCCACGCTTGAGTCGCATCATCGCCATAGATGGACTTCATCCACAACATCAAGCCTTGACCCGGAGTCGAAGTGCGAGGGTCTTGGTAAATCACTTTCAGATCATCACGCTCTTCCACCAGCTCTTTCATGCTTTTTGGAGGATTCACCAACTTCTCCTTGTTGTATACAAACGCAAAGTAGCCGTAATCGTACGGTACGAAGGTCTTATCGTCCCAACCATTAGGTAGCGTAGTCTTTGAGGTATCAACATTATGCTCAGCCAGAAGCCCGGTCTTTTTCGCTTCCGCCATCAGGTTATTATCCAAACCTAACACGATATCCGCTTTGCTATTGTTTCCTTCCAAACGAAGGCGGTTAAGGATTGAAACACCGTCGTCCAGCGCAACAAAATTAACGTCGCAACCGCATTTGGCTTCGAATGCTTTTTCGACTTTAGGACCCGGTCCCCAATCGGCAGCAAAAGAATCGTATGTGTAGACAGTTAGGGTGTTTTCAGCGGCAAACGCTGAAGTAGAAGTGATGGTTGCAAGGGCAATCAGACTAAGAGTGGTTTTCACTGCTCGCTCTCCATTTGCATTATTAACATGAGTTGAGCGGCACAGGGTTGAGGCGGTATTTAGGACTTCCAATATCCAGACTCAATTCCTACGCCAGCATTATCTGGTTCAGGTAATACGGGTCCCTGCCTGCTCAACAATGTTAAACAATTAGGTCTCAGCGCTCCTTGGCATTGACAAGGTCAATACCTGATGGGTTTGCTCCCCGATGAGTTGGATGGATTGTAAAGATCTTTTATTGATTACACAATCAACGTTGGTCATAACCCCAGCGTGGCACCAAGCCTTGATCAATACCAAGGTGATCG
Source organism: Vibrio jasicida CAIM 1864 = LMG 25398 (assembly GCF_000400365.1). GTDB lineage: Bacteria > Pseudomonadota > Gammaproteobacteria > Enterobacterales > Vibrionaceae > Vibrio > Vibrio jasicida. The sequence continues at coordinate 171,815 of NZ_BAOG01000041.1, forward strand.
AGAATTCTTGCCACCATAAAATCCACCAAGTCTTCAATACTCTTTGGTTGATGATAAAACCCCGGCGCTGCCGGCATAATGGTGACGCCCATTTGCGAAAGTTTGTGCATGTTTTCAAGATGCAGTGTTGAAAACGGCGTTTCACGCACCACAAGTAACAGTTGCCCACGCTCTTTCATCACCACGTCTGCAGCACGTTCAATTAAGTTATCTGACATGCCGTGTGCAATGGCCGCGACACTGCCCGCGGAACATGGACACACCACCATTTGCTTTGGCGCAGCCGAACCAGAGGCCACTGGCGAGAACCAATCGTCTTTGCCACAAACGGTGATATTATCTGGATTGCAGTTGAGATGCTCAACTAACGCCTTTTGCGCCGCTTCAGGGCCACTTGGTAGTTTCAGGTCATGCTCGGTCGCCATCACGACACGAGCAGCCGAAGAGATCAACACGTAAACGTGGTAATCCGCAGCAACTAGGCATTCAAGAAGGCGAAGACCATAAGGGGCACCAGAGGCGCCCGTTAATGCTAATGTGATGGCTTTTTTAGGGGTTACTTTTTGTTGCATAAATGTCATTAAGCTTTTTGTTTCAGTTGTTCTAGAAGCTTGCCGTGGATACCACCAAAACCACCGTTACTCATTACGAGGATTTGGTCACCTGGCTGCGCTTGCTCTACGATTTTTGCGACAAAGCTGTCCATCTCTGCACCCACAAAAGCAGGTTGTTTACACTGGTCTGCAATCTCTTGTACCGACCAATCAATGTTGTCTGGTTGGAAGAGGAACACCTCATCAGCACTGTGCAGAGAAGCCGCCAAAGTATTCTTATGAACACCGCGTTTCATCGTCGCAGAGCGTGGCTCCAAAACGGCAAGAATACGTTTTTCGCCAACCTTGTTACGTAAACCGCCCAATGTCAGTTCAATCGCCGTTGGATGATGAGCAAAATCATCGTAAACTGTGATGCCCTGCTCTTCGCCTTTGAGTTCTAAGCGACGTTTGGTGTTAATAAAACGACCGAGAGCCTGACATGCAAGTTCTGGTGTAACACCCACATGGCGAGCAGCAGCAATCGCCATCAAAGCGTTATCCACGTTGTGGTCACCGACAAGATCCCAATCCACGACGCCAACTTTCTCACCTTGCAATGAAACTTCAAATTTAGAGCCATCGATAACCAATTTGTGCGCTTGCCAATCACCGTCGACACCTGAGAACTGCTTTTCAGTCCAACAACCGCGCTCGATCACGTCTTGCAGCGACTGTTCTTGCTTAGGTGCTAGGATCAAGCCGTTGCCCGGAACAGTGCGCACTAAGTGGTGGAATTGACGTTTAATCGCCTCTAGATCGTCGAAGATGTCCGCATGATCAAACTCAAGGTTGTTCATGATCAGTGTACGTGGATGGTAGTGAACAAACTTAGATCGCTTATCGAAAAAAGCACTGTCATATTCGTCGGCTTCTACGACAAAAAACATGCTTTCACCCAAGCGAGCCGACACTCCGAAGTTACCTAATACGCCGCCAACGAGGAAACCAGGCTGGTAACCGCAGTCTTCTAAAATCCAAGCCAGCATGCTTGAAGTGGTGGTTTTGCCGTGAGTACCTGAAACCGCAAGTACCCAGCGATCGTGGAGTAAAAACTCCTGTAACCATTGCGGGCCAGAGGTATAACGCATGTTAGTGTTCAATACATGCTCAACACATGGGTTACCACGGCTCATCGCGTTACCAATCACCACAAGATCGGGTTGAGGGTCAAGCTGAGAAGGGTCAAAGCCTTCAATTATTTCAATACCTTGCGACTCTAACAGGGTGCTCATTGGTGGATAAACATTGGCATCTGAACCCGTTACTTTATGACCTAACTGACGAGCCAAAACTGCTGCACCGCCCATAAACGTGCCGCAGATACCCAAGATATGAATGTGCATAAACTTAACCTTGTAATGCGTTCTTTAATCCTTTCATTATCGTGATAACTACCAGAAAAGCGAGTGCCTTTCGCCCTGTTCGTGCAGTCTCTTTCACAAATCTGACAGGGCTTAGCACTGACTGACCAAGCATTAACCAAGAGATTCCCTTCTTATGCAATAAGACAAATAATTTGCGATCTCAGTCGGTTACTTCATTACCATTAATAAGATCTGCGTCATAAACTTACATCTAGCGCAATCGTTTAACATCCATAAAGAGATGCCTCTATTGCGCGACACCCCCAACGAAATGAAAATGTAAGGATAAACCATGTCAGGACTGCGCACCCTAGGCGAATTCATTGTTGAGAAACAAGCGGATTTCCCCCACGCTAGCGGTGATCTTTCATCTCTCTTAGCTTCTATTCGCTTAGCTGCAAAAATTGTTAACCGCGAAATCAACGCGGCCGGTCTTGGTGACATCACTGGCGCTGTAGGTACGGAAAACGTACAGGGCGAAGACCAACAAAAACTTGATCTGTATGCGAATGATAAATTCAAAGCGGCCCTCGAAGCTCGCGACCAAGTATGTGGCGTTGCAAGTGAAGAAGAAGATGAAGCGGTTGCGTTCAATAAAGAACTCAATCAAAACGCAAAGTACGTTGTACTTATGGACCCACTCGATGGCTCATCAAACATTGATGTGAACGTATCAGTCGGGACCATCTTCTCTATTTACCGTCGAGTTTCTCCTATTGGAACCCCACCAACAGAAGAAGACTTTCTACAACCAGGCCACAAGCAAGTGGCAGCTGGATACGTAATTTACGGTTCATCCACCATGCTGGTTTACACCACAGGTAATGGCGTAAACGGCTTCACTTATGACCCATCGATAGGCAGCTTCTGTCTTTCTCATGAAAACATGATGATCCCTGAAGATGGCAAGATTTACTCGATCAACGAAGGCAACTACATCCGCTTCCCACAAGGCGTTAAGAAGTACATTAAGTACTGCCAAGAAAACGAACCTGAAGATGGTCGCCCATACACCTCTCGCTACATCGGTTCGCTGGTTGCCGATTTCCACCGCAACTTGCTGAAAGGCGGCATCTACTTGTATCCAAGCACGCAAAGCCACCCTCAAGGTAAACTTCGCTTGTTGTACGAGTGCAACCCAATGGCATTCTTGATTGAGCAAGCAGGTGGTTTAGCGTCTGACGGCGTTAATCGCATCATGGATTTGAAACCAACAGAATTGCATCAACGCGTGCCTTTCTTTGTCGGTTCTAAAAACATGGTGAACAAAGTCGAAGCGTTCCTTGAACTGCATCGCGACGAAGAATAATTTCAGACCTTTGTCCAACGCGGCGGGTGTTTACCTGCCGCGTTTTTGTCGCTAAAGTGAGTAACGAATCAATCGTAAGATGAGCCTGACTCATCCTCACTGAAAAGGACTATTCAAATGAGCTTAAACAACGTACCAGCGGGTAAATCATTGCCTGACGATATCTATGTCGTGATCGAAATCCCTGCTAACGCCGATCCAATCAAATACGAAGTAGATAAAGACACTGGTGCTGTATTCGTTGATCGTTTCATGTCTGCACCTATGTTTTACCCTTGCAACTATGGTTACGTGAACGACACCCTTTCTCTAGACGGCGACCCAGTAGACGTACTGGTTCCGACTCCTTACCCACTGATGCCAGGTTCTGTGATTCGTTGTCGCCCAGTTGGCGTATTGAAGATGACGGATGAGTCAGGTGAAGACGCAAAAGTCTTCGCTGTCCCGCACTCTAAAATCTCAAAGGAGTACGAGGGCATTCAAGATGTCGGTGACATCCCGGAACTATTGAAGGCACAAATAACACAATTCTTTGAGCGCTATAAAGAGCTGGAAGCTGGTAAGTGGGTGAAAGTTGATGGCTGGGCAGATGTGGCCGCAGCAAAAGCAGAAATCCTAGAATCTTACGAACGCGCGCAAAACAAATAACTGCGAACGCTTAAAAGTGAAAGAGCTGCACGTTAGCAGCTCTTTGTAGTTTTATGACTTTGATCAGTACTCGCCTGCGGTTGAGTGTCTGCCCGATTCATAGTTTTGTTGGAAGAATGGGTCAATGTCATCGCAAATACCGAAGTACGGCATATCTCTCACACCTAGCATGTAAGCACTCTGTTCGCAGTACTCTTTTTTACCTTCCTGATAGCCGGATTGATAAGCCATAACCAATTCGGGTGTAGCACGATTCGTTTCATCAAGTTTGGCGATTCGCTCTTCCGATAGCTCGATTAGACCATCAAGGGCAGATTGCTTACCAAAAGCCTGCCAATCTGTGACGTTGGCAGATGTTGGTAGTGATGTTTGCGCACAAGCACTGAGCAAGACTAGCGCTGCACCGATAGCAAATAACCTCATGTTCACCCCTTAAAATCTAGTAGCGTTTACTGCCCTTTGCAGTTCGCCCTAATTCATATTCTCGGCGGAAGCGATCATCAACATCATCACATATCCCGCGATAGTAGCGCCTGCTTTCTCCCAACGAGAATGCATCTTGTGCGCAGTAGTTTGAGCGCCCCGCTTCATAACCATTGCTGTATGCCACGTAGAGTTCGTCGCCATTGTTGAACTCTTGCATTGACAGTTTGGTGTCCCCGGCTTCAGCTTGCTGCATGCCATATTGCTTCCATTCCATACTGTCGTTGCTACTCGGTGGTGTCGTGCTTGAGCACCCCACTAAAAGCAGCAGTATCATTGGTGATAGATATTTCATCGCAGACCTCCCAAGTCTTTGTTGTATATATCGTCAATGCATACGTTACTGCTCTAATTATAGTTCACACTCGTTGACACCAATCACCAGATGCAATCTCTTCAGTCAATTGCTCGGTATCTTGGTACAAATAGATCCAAGCTTGGCCAAACGGCGTGATGATGCTTTCTCTGCGATACTCTACAGGTACATCCTCAAGTTTATCGAGCTCCACCAGCGTTTCATTATCAATCAGATAAACTTCACCCAGTATCGCCTTCTGTCCTACCGATAAAGCAGGGTATCGCCCTAAATCATACAGTGCGAATTGAGCCTCGGTCTCATGGTGACCTAAAAACTCGGCGCTATTCAAAAAGTGATGGTTTCCCTCTCCTTTGCGCAAAGTGCCATACACAAAAATCAAATGCTGCATAACCCTTCCTTAGTTACGATAAAAAGCTAAGCTTAGTCGAATTCAAATTGGTACAGCAAATCAACAGCACTATCCACGCCAGAAACCGCTTCTAAGTACAAATCTTTCATCAATCGGTATCGCACGGTGAACTCACCTAATGAGGTAAAGATACCTACACCGTATTTAACTTGTAGGCCAGGAAGTATGTAACCACTTACCGTCACTTGAGAATCATCACCAGAGCCTGCGGTATCCAACTGCAAATCTTGTACGCCAAAGGCTTCGCCAATCTCACCGACGACTTTACCGCTCTTCGCTAAACTCAAACCAATCAGTGTTGTTGTCATCGCATTACCGCCAGACTCAGCATCAATATCTTGACCACGTAATAAGTAAGACAGCGCGTTCGCTTGCGGCATCGCAGGGTCGGAGAAAATTTCTACCGTAGGGTCACTTGCCGGGCCAGTCACACGCACACCGGCCGTCACGTCATCTTGCGTGTTATCTGGGTTACGAATCGCTTTGATAGAAACATAAGGCTGATCCGCAGGACCGTTCATCATGATCTTACCTTCTTCGATCACCAAATCCTGACCAAATGAACGGTATGAACCATCAATGATGTTCACCTCACCAACGATGAATGGCCCTTTATCTTTCTGAGTAACGTTTAGGTTACCTTGCAAATCGCCCTTCAAACCAAATGCTGACAACTGGAAATCATCTCCAATTTTGATGTTGATATCTGTCTCTACGTTAAATGGTAATGCCTCATCACCATCTACCGGCTGCATGTCTTTATTTAATATAACGGTATCGCTCGACACACCAACGGCACTTGGCGGCAACTCATCAATCAAAATACGTCCCCATGGGAGATTGATGTTACCTTCAACCTTAGCGAGCTTAGGGGTCACATCAATGGTCATGTCTGGCTCGACTTTGATTCTTACCATTGGCGGCATATCCACTTTCAACTCTTTCGCAAATACGCGAGCCTTCGTGTGCCAATTTACTAAATCACGCCAATCCGCGTCACCATTGATCTCCAGCTTGCCATCCGGCGTGATGATGCCCGCATTTAAGTCTGCTTGATGCCCTTTGAAGTTAATCGCAACTTGTCCTGAGTCGATGTCAATTGGTGTTACTTCACCTTGCAGCTTCATTTGGTCAATCAAAAACTGGCCATTCACCTTCGGATGCATCACATCACCAGATAAAGCGAGATCCGTGTTCATGTTCGCCTTGAACAAGCTGTACTCACCGATAAGTGGCGCCAAGAAGTCCAAGTGGAACGTCGATAGCGACACTTTACCGTTAATCGTAGGCTTCTCGGACGACACATCATTCAGAGCGACCTTACCAGACAAATCCCCGTTATCCGTGACATCAAGTAACCACTCAGCATCAAGCTTATCTTGCGCCAATTTGGCTTTAAAACTCACACTTTCCCAACCGACTTTCACTGGTTGCTCTAGCGTTTGCTCTACCTGACCTTTTGGCATATCGACATTCACCGTGACTTCCGGTTTCATGTCTGGTGCCCATTTCGCAAACGCATTCGCGTTCACTGAACCATTTAGCTTGGTTTCTGCAGGTAAGAATTGTTTGATTTGGTCGAAGTCAAAGTTAGTAATGGCTAACTTCGCCTCGCCGCTCTTGCCGACACTAATGTCTTCACTCAGACATACGCTTGAATCAGACTGTAACCAACAGTGTGCTTGGACATCGGCGATCTGTTTATCAATGTTGATTTTAACTGCCGTCGATTTTTGCAGAGCCCATGGACCTTGTGGTGTACTCAACGTTAAACGGCGCAGCGCTCCATCCCAGATCATCTCGGGCTTTTGCTTAAAAGTACCTTCGATTTCTAAACTACTTGAAACAATGTCAGACACCACATCCAATGTCAGTTGGTGCAGCTTTTCGTCACCAGTGACTTCAAGATCTGCACTATCAATTTTGATGTCGTCATAGGTAATGTTTTTGGCAATTAAGCTCACGTCCGCTTTTGGCGCAGGTAGAGGAGTCACATCACCTTTCAAAGTAATAGTTTCAACCTTTGCTTGCTGTTGCCAATCGAGTTGGTTCAGCGCAAGATCCAGGTTGATGTCTGGTTGCTTCAAACTGCCACGTAGCGCAACCGTACCATTCATCTTGCCGCTAAGATCGGGCACACTTTTCGAAAAGTCAGGGAAATTCACCTCAACATCCATCAAGATTTGCTTGTCAATTTTACCTTTGGCATGCAGTTGGTTAGGACCATGCGATAACGCTAAACCTTGAGTATTTAGCTGGATATCTTCACCCTTACCATTCTTGTCAGACGCCTCTAATTGACCTTCTATATTCAGCGGATAACCACGCAAAATACCGTCAATATCAAGCTTAGGAAGGCTCACTTGCCAACCGCCTTGCTCCGTTAAAGAGCCTGAAGTAGATAAACTACCGCTGATGTCCCCTTCCGCTTCTTGCCACTGCAAACCCGGTTGAATGTGCTTCAGGTTCAAGTTCGCTTGCCAGTTGATAGGTGTAGCCCAATTCGCCATCACTTTACCAGCCAGTTCACCGCCTAAGGTTTTCACCACAATACTGTCTAGGTCAATCTGTTCTAAAGTGCCTTTACCATTCAAAGCAACATCTAACGCAGGAATATCCTTACCAGATGCTTTGGTTTCTAATGCAACGGTGTAGCCCTCTAGTGAACCTTTAGCCGCTAAGCTAGGCACCGAAACTTGGTAGTCACTCTTACCACTCAATGGCCATTGCGCCTCAACATTGTTCAGCTTGATATCAAATGGCAGCTCCGTTTTCAGTGGTTGGATTTGCCCTTCAATCTTCGCTTTAACCAAATCAGACAGCGTTGCCTGCAAGGACAAATCACCGACAGACCCTGAAGCTGATAAAGACAGTTTCTGACCTTTCACATCAGCTTGTTTAACGAGCGCGTCAATTTGTGCTTGAATTGGATAGTCGCCAGATAACGTCACTTGCGTACTCAACTTGCCTTCCACTTCAGGCATGTCGAGTTCTAACGTTTTTACCTCAACTTTATCGCCACCAGCTTTGGCTTCGAGCCCTAAGTGATGAACAATAACCGGAGTGTCACCAGCCAATTTGAAATCGTGAATATCCAGTCGCTGCGCTTCTATCGTTAGGGGGATCCACACTTCAGGCAGAACAATGCCCTTAGGTTCAGACTCAGCTTTCGCCGCTTTGTTTTCCGCTTCTTTTTTTACCGCAACATCTTGATTTTTTAGTTTTTCTTTTTGTTTCACAGCCTGCTTTGATGTCTTCGCAGCATCGTCCTGATTACTCGCAGCGCTGCTCGATTCATCAACAGCTGTCGCTTGTGCCGTTGTCGATGATTGATCTTCTTTTGGCGTTTCGTCTGTTGACGCCAATGCCACATTGATCACCTTCAATGCCGTGGGAGCAATTACCAAACGGTCGCCTTGCATCGACAGCGCTGTAGAAAAATCTTGCCAATCAATCTTGTTACCCAAAATATTCAAGTTGATGTTATTCAGGCTAACTTTATTTACGAAAATAGGTACTGGTGTGCTAATTGAGCGCAGTGGCGGCGTTTCTTCTACTGGTTCCTCACTCGGCGGCAACTCCGGCATTTGGAAGTTCACACCTTGGAGTGCAAGTTCATCCACGCACACTTTTGGATCGAAGAAACAACGGAAATTTATCGCAAGGGTAAGGCGTTCAACCTTTGCGTCGATATTCAACGATTCATCGACAAAGCTGACGTTGTGCAAAGCAAAGCGAGGGAACAAAGATCCTTTGATCTCTTCGACCTTCAGTTGTGGTAGTGCCTTTTCTGCTCCCCACAAAGCCAGCTTTAAACCGGGATGGGTGAACAAGATTGTACCGATGAAAATTACCAGCAAGAGCACCAAACTCAGCAGACTGATCGAGAACCACTTCGTCCACTTAAGCGTTGTTTTCATCATAGTTCAGGCCCCAATGAGAAGTGGATACGAAATTCTGGTTTAGGCTCAGCGTCTAAGCCCCAAGCAAAGTCAAAACTCACGGGTCCAACAGGGGATGCCCAGCGAATGCCAACACCTGCACCCGATTTCCACACTGGAGTGTCATTGAACGCATCACCGATGTCATAAAAGGCTGCACCCCACCAGTTGCCATAAACGCGATACTGATACTCTAGGGTACTGGTCACCATGTATTTCGCACCAGTCAATGCTCCACTGGCATCTGTTGGCGAGATAGATTCGTATCCATAACCACGAATGTTGTTGTCACCACCAGCAAAGAAACGCAGCGATGGTGATAGTTTTTCAAATTCTTCGGTGATGTTGGCACCACCTTCTAAGCGGAATAAACCACGATGATTCTGACCAATGCCACGAATCCACGACGTCCGACCTAACAAACGAAGAACGCGAGTTTCAGACAACAAAGCGGGATCACCGTATTCAACGGTGACACTTTGTTTGTCTCCCCACATTGGCATATTGCCACCGCGAGTTCGAGTCCGTGAGAAAGAAGCACCAGGCAGAACGAATTGCACTCCGTCTTCTTGCAAACCTTGTGAAAAGTTTTCGTACAAGTGACGAACGTATAACGTCTTATGCCAACCACCATCGGTGATCCAGTGGCGTTCTACCGCAAGATTCGATTCCAAACTCTCTGTATCGCGGTTATCGAGGTGCTTCAAACCAAACTGCAATTGGTAATACTCATGCAGTACATCATCGAGAGGGATTTTGTAGCCTGCGGTAATCGTCTGCTCAGGCTTAGAAAGAGATAGCGCCGTATCAAAGCTGTGACCACGCGCACTTACCCATGGTTTTTTCCACTTTAACGTACCACGCACACCGGTATCGGTAGAGTAACCAATACCAGTTTCGAGTTGGTTTTTTGCTGCGGGAGCTAACGAGACTTTAATCGGTAGATCTCGACCATCATCAAGTTTACTGAGGTCTGGTTCAACAAACACGGAGGAGAACCAATCGGTATTCGACAGGTTTTGGTTGTACTCACCCACTTCAGACACTAAGTAGGGTTCACCGGTTTTAAATGGGCGCAAAGAGTCCACGCGGTCTTCCCAGATCTGACTCCCCAAGATTTCCACTGTACCAAAGTGATATCGGATACCACTGTCATAGTGCAGGCGAACATTGGCTTCATTCAACTCTGGAACCACTTCCAACTTACTCAGCGTAAAATCACCATTAAAGTAGCCACGCTGCAAAGCTAAGTTACGAATGCTGGATTTGAGGCTATCGTATTCCCCTTGATTAAGGATACGGCCCTCTTTCAATCGTGATTTGTTGATGAGGTTAGTAAACTCTTCATCTTTTTCTGCTTCACCGGAGATCACCACATCCATAACCTTTACCCTTACAGGCTCGCCCGGTGTAACGTTGACGATCAATTCATCATTATCTTTCGTAATAGAGTATGAAATTTTCGCATGATAATAGCCAAGCGCATTCATCGCTTCGGTGATACTTTGACTTAATCGCGCCTGAAAGCGTAAAGACGTCGAATAATCATCTTCTGGTATCGATGATAGGTAAGCGTTCACATTGTCTTCTAGCGCACCATCGATCCCTTTTACAGTCAGGGATACATCGGCATAAGCGCTATGAGAAAAAACAAGTAGGCTAGCAATAATTGGGATAGCTTTTTTTATCATGCTTTTTAGCTGGATGAGGTTAAATAAACGTAAACAATAATAACGCCAAATAAAGGCTAAGTCTGTAATATTAATAGGTTTACCGCGGTCTATGTCATTACACCATCAGATTCAGACTGAATATTAAAGTTCGCAAAATTAAGACACGTATTGAAGGACGAATACTATGCTCAACAAACAGACAATGATCAGTATAGAAGATGCACTGCCAGGTAGAGAGGCATCAATGCAGATTGATGACACCCATTTTGTTAATCAATCAAGCTTAACGGCATCACCGCAAGCTCACCAACAACAAATATTATTCGGTATGGGATGTTTTTGGGGAGCAGAACGTTTTTTCTGGCAACTTGAAGGTGTGATGTCGACGTCTGTAGGCTACGCCGGAGGCTATACGCAGAATCCAACATACGATGAAGTGTGTAGCGGAAAAACAGGACATACAGAAGTCGTAAGAGTCATCTTCGATGAACGAGTAATTTCTCTAGAGCAACTGCTTGCCGCATTTTGGGAGAAACACGATCCAACTCAAGGCATGCGCCAAGGTAATGATCTCGGCACTCAATACCGTTCCGCGATTTATACCTACTCACAAGAACAGTTAGAAGTGGCAGAAAAATCGAAAACACAATACCAACAAGCATTACAAGAAGATCAACGCGCAGCCATCACCACAGAAATTCAAGCCGCTGGGCCTTATTACTTCGCTGAAACGTACCACCAGCAATACCTAGCAAAGAATCCAAACGGTTACTGTGGTTTAGGCGGCACGGGGGTCTGCTTCCCACCAAGCCTTCAAGGTTAGTCCCAAACTAAAAAGAGCGACGAAAGTCGCTCTTTTACAATTCTGACAATTAAACAGGTAGAGATAAAATGGCCCTGTTAACTTCTTTGAATACCGACAATTGTTGGGGGTTTTTGATGTCTGGTAGTAGCACTTTACCGTTATCAAAACGGAACTGACCAACTCCAGCAATTGAGAACTGACCTTTGAATAAAGTCTTAACGAAACGCGCCACCTGACGTGGACGGTAAACAGCAAACTCACGAAGCATAACCACCTCAATATCCTTTTGAGAAAAACATGATTGCTCTTTCCTTGGCAATCTTTATGCGCTATTTGCGACGAGGTTCATTGTACCAAATTCCAACCTAAACGCAACATTACTTAACTCTGTACGTTAAATAATTGTTATAAACGGTTCTACATTTTTATGCATCGTAAGTATATACTTGGTAAGTCTCACAACCCATACGGATCATAACAATATGAAAACTAAGACTCTCCTTCCTATTTTCTTCGCTCTTGCACCTGGTCTTGCGCTTGCTCACAACCTTTCAATGGGTGAAGCAGTTCCAGCAGCAAAAGTAGACGCGTACGGCGAAATCGTACTGCAAGGTGAAGGTGTGGCGTACCAGCCTTGGGCGACACAACAAATGCTAGGAAAAGTACGAGTGATTCATGCCATTGCAGGACGCAGCAGCTCGAAAGAAATGAACGCGCCGTTGATGACAGCGCTAACTGACGCTAAGTTCCCGGAAGATGCCTACCAAACTACAACCATCATCAACCAAGACGACTCAATCTGGGGAACTGGCTCTTTTGTGAAATCATCAGCACAAGACAGTAAAAAAGAATTCCCATGGTCATCAATGGTTTTAGATGAGAACGGTGTTGTGGCTAGCACTTGGGCACTACAAGAAGAAAGCTCGGCAATCGTAGTGCAAGATAAGCAAGGTAAGATCCTGTTTATCAAAGAAGGCGCATTGACAGCAGATGAAATCAACCAAGTACTTGGCCTAATTAAACAAAGCATCTAATACTCACTCGCTCCTTGTTACTCTCAAGCGGGGAGCGTCATTCCTTTCTTTCTGCGTAAGTTCTTATTCCTGCATAGATAATTTGCTCTATACGAACAAAAGAGTGAACTTTTCATAAAAATGGGTGTTATATTATAACACTAGGTATCGTTTCGGGCTTTAAGATGCACTGTCGTTGGCAAGCAATTACACATCATTGGCATCGCACTGTTGTATTGTTCAGTGTTGCGTTGTTGATCGCTTGGAACTTTGCCACTATTGCTCATCAACTCGACCTCATTCCCGAACACCACAGTGAACATCATTGCCAAATGTTTGCCGGAGCGCATCAAGGGCTTGCGAAGGCTCAGCCAGAACTCAGTGCGCCCACCTTCTCTAGACTCGCTCACGTAGATGTAGCCGAAATCACCTCTCATTTAGAGGACGTCACGTATACCGCGCGTGCACCACCTAATTTTGCGTTCTAAAAACCACTACTCATACTAAGAACAAACCTTGTTATTCACTTTGCTATTTGAGCAAGTAACACATAAAAAATTAAACAAAATTAGGAATAAGAAAATGCCATCTAAACACGCTTTAGCTCTTGTTATCGGACTTTCTCTATCAGCTACTGCTAACGCAGAAGAATATCGTCAACATGAAGCGCACGTTCATGGTCATGTAGAATTCAACATTGCTCAAGACGGAAAAGACTTACTAATTGAAATCACTTCTCCAGGTGCTGACGTGGTTGGTTTTGAGCACGCACCTGAAAATGCAGAGCAAGAGCAAGCCTTAAAACGAGCGGTTGCCGCACTAAAAGACACAAACAAACTGTTTGCAATTAACCAGCAAGCGAAGTGTGTGATTGAAGAAGTTCAAGTCGCGCATACGCTTGGCCAAGATTCTCATGAAGGCCACGATCATGGTAACCACGAAGGACATGATCATGATAAGCACGACCACGATAGCCATGAGGGTCACGACCATAACGAACATGCTCATGATGACCACCACGATCACGAAGGTCATGACCACGAAGGACACGATCACGAGCACGGCGGTCACGGTGAGTTCACCGTTGAGTACCGTTTCCACTGTGATTCAGTCGCCGATCTAAATAGCATTGATACGACTTGGTTCAAGCAATTCCCAGCAACAGAATCCATCAGCGTCAACTTATTTACTGACACAACTCAGTCTGCGACAAGCCTAAGCAAAAACAACACTAAGATCGCAATTAAATAAATCACATAGCGTGTGAGTGAGTGCTCACACGCTATTGCCTTGGTAATTTATTATGACTGAAACCACGTCAAACGTTGTTGAGCTGAATAATGCCCAGTTTGTCTGGCCCGGCTCAGAAAGCGCGACCATTAATATTCCACACTTACACATCGCTCAAGGTGAGCATGTCTTTATCAAAGGCCCTAGCGGCTGTGGTAAATCGACTCTGCTTGCCCTACTTACTGGAATCAATACTCTTACATCGGGTTCTCTGTCTGTACTTGATACCGATCTTGCAAGCTTAAGAGCAAGCCAAAGAGACAAATTTCGTGCCGATCACATTGGTTATATCTTCCAACAATTCAATTTGTTGCCTTACTTGAATGTGATCGAAAACGTCCTAATTCCATGCCAATTCAGCAAAATTCGCCGAGATCGCGTTGCACCAAACGCTTCGAATGCAACGCTTGAAGAGCAAGCAACATCACTGCTAGAACGTTTGCATCTTCCGAAAGCACTGCACAATAAGCCTGTCTCTGAGCTGAGTATTGGCCAGCAACAGCGCGTTGCAGCCGCCCGTGCACTGATCGGCCAACCTGAACTGGTGATTGCTGACGAGCCAACTTCAGCATTGGACCATGACAACCGCAAAGCGTTTATTGAGTTATTGATGGAACAAGCCAATCTTGCCAGCGCCACATTGGTTTTTGTTAGCCATGATCCAACTCTGGAATCTCTCTTCCACAGAACACTAAACTTGCCTGAAATCAATCAAGCGCAAACCCTAGGAGCCGCATCATGAGTGCCGTAGTAAAGCTCGCTTGGAAAAGCCTGATGAACCGCAAAGCGACGGCTATTCTCACCATCATGACAGTCGCGATTTCAGTTGTCCTTTTATTGGGTGTTGAACGCATTCGTACCCAAGCTAAGGACAGCTTCGCTAACACCATTTCTGGTACCGATTTAATCGTCGGGGGCCGTTCTGGACAAGTCAACTTGCTGCTGTACTCAGTATTCAGAATCGGCAATGCCACCAACAACATAGATTGGAAAAGCTACGAAGAGTTTGCTAACCACAGTGCCGTCGATTGGGCAATTCCAATCTCACTCGGAGATTCCCACAAAGGGTTTCGCGTAATGGGCACCAACCAGAGCTATTTCGAACACTATAAATACGGAAATAAACAGCCTTTAAAATTGTCCGAAGGCAGGGAGTTCAATGGCCTGTTTGAAACTGTGCTCGGCTCTGATGTCGCAAAACAGCTTGGATATAAAATCGGTAGCGAAATCATCATTGCACACGGCATCAGTGACGTTGGTTTTAGCCGGCATGACAACTTACCATTTAAGGTGGTTGGCATTCTTGCTCCTACTGGCACTCCTGTCGATAAAACCGTACACGTTTCTTTAGAGGCGATCGAAGCGATTCACGTAGGTTGGGAAAGCGGTGCCCGTTTAGGTCCGACCCCAAGTGCTAATGAGCTAAAATCACGCGACTTCCAACCTAAACAAATCACTGCCATGTTGGTTGGGTTAAAATCACGAATTCAAACCTTTGCCCTACAGAGGCAGATCAACACCTATCCGAAAGAACCTCTCAGTGCCATCATGCCAGGCGTCGCTTTGCATGAATTATGGGGCATGATGTCCGTTGCCGAGCAAGCACTCATGGCTGTATCAGGCTTTGTGGTTGTGGCAGGGTTATTAGGCATGCTAAGCAGCCTATTGACCAGTCTGCAAGAGCGTCGTCGTGAAATGGCGATCCTGCGAGCCATGGGGGCAAGACCAAAACACGTATTCTCATTACTGATAAGTGAAGCCAGCTTATTGACCTTCGCAGGTATTGTGACGGGATTAGTGGGTCTTTATTCCATGCTTGCCCTCTTGCAACCAATAATCCAACAAAGTTATGGTATACACCTAACACTAACGGCACTGTCGCCGTATGAATGGATGTTGCTTGGCTTTGTACAATGTGCAGGCATTGTGATTGGCTTCATCCCGGCATTTCGCGCTTACCGACAATCGCTAAGTGATGGAATGACAATAAGGATTTAGTAAAAATGTGGAAAAAAATACTCGCTAGCTGTTTGCTGATGATTTCGTTTACCGCGCCTGTGATGGCCAGTGACGAACCATTAAAGCTTGATTGGATAGATCTCGTCCCAGAAGCCGAACGCAAGATGTTCGATAGTATGGGAATGCCAGCCACAGACCACAGCGGTGGTGCAGCAATGCAATCTAAGGTCGGTAACGTTCGTCCTGAATTGAACGGAAGCACAGTCAAGATTCCTGGTTTTGTCATCCCATTAGAAGGCGATGCAAATACCGTCACGGAGTTTTTGTTAGTGCCTTATTTTGGTGCTTGTATTCACGTGCCGCCACCGCCACCGAACCAAATCATCTATGTGAAGTTTCCTAAGGGAGCGCCAGTACAAGAGTTGTGGGATGTGATTTATGTGGTGGGCAAATTGAAGACTGAGACCATCA
>NZ_BAOG01000040.1 GCF_000400365.1 Vibrio jasicida CAIM 1864 = LMG 25398
GCAATGTAGATCAGATAAGGATCGGTTGACCGATCCTTCTGCTGAGAGATAATCGGAAGCCTGTTTCTAGGCTTCCGATTTTTTATGTCTATCCAAAACTGTTTTGCCGATTTCCTCGAAGAAAATCCTGTTGATGTAGCTCAACTCACTACTTTCTCTGAACATATTCCAGATGAGTGGATTGTTAAGGCGGCCAGTCTTTCTGATAAAGCGACTATTCGCCGACGTCGATTACCAAGTGATATGGTCTTGTGGTTAATTGTCGGCATGGCCTTCTTTCGTAATGAACCTATTGCCGAAGTTGCACGAAGAATGAATGTTTGTGCGGATGGCTTAGCTGATGAAGAGTTATTAGCAAAAAGTGCTTTAACTCAGGCAAGGCAACGTTTAGGTAGAGCTGCACCAGAGTGGTTGTTTAAACAATGTGGACGGACGTGGGGTCTTGAACGATACCGTGATGACACGTGGCAAGGATTACAAGTTTTTGCTGTAGACGGTGCTCTTTTTCGAACCGCGGATACACCCGAACTTAGAGAGCACTTTGGCTCGGGTAATACCTCTAGCAACAGACAAACACCGCATCCAGTGCTAAGAGTTGTGACCATAATGAATGTCCGCTCTCATGTCATCGCTGATGCCGCCATAAGCCCCTATCGGCGTGGTGAAATCCCACTTGCTATGCCCTTCATCGACTCTTTGCCAGATAACTCTGTGACGCTACTAGATAAAGGGTTTTACGGTGCGGACTTACTTCTCTCTCTTCAAAATAGCGGTATTAATAGACATTGGTTGATACCAGCAAGGAAGGGGTTGAAATACACTCTTTTAGATGAAGAAGAAAGTAATGACATGGTCATCGAAATGAACGTCTCACCGCAAGCTCGCAAAAAGAATCCTAGTTTACCTGAAAAATGGCAAGTCAGAGCGGTGACCTATGAAGTACAAGGTAAGAAGAAAACTGTTTTTACCTCCCTTCCTAGGACAAACTACGACGCGAAAGCAGTAGCTGAACTTTATCACGAACGTTGGGAAATCGAATTAGGTTATCGTGATATCAAAAGCTCAATGCAACACAATGCCTTAGTATTACGCAGTAGAACAGTAGACCTTGTTTATCAAGAACTCTGGGGGCTGTTGCTTGGTTATAACTTAGTAAGACGTGAAGCGAGTCAGGCAGCAGTTGAGCATGGAAGAATGCCGAATGAAATTAGCTTTAAATACGCTTGTCAGTTTATAGCGAGTCAACTGAAAGTGATGAGTAAAGCGTTATCGCTAGGCAATACACCTAAGCGTTTAAAGAGTCTCAGGGGAGACTTATCAATCCTCTTTATAGACAAACGCCCTAAGCCTAATCGGCCTAGGGCGGTAAAAATGTCAAAGACTCGCTACCCAGTTAATCGCAAAGCAGCTCCGCTTAAGTGAACTACATTGC
>NZ_BAOG01000039.1 GCF_000400365.1 Vibrio jasicida CAIM 1864 = LMG 25398
TTTTATTGTTTGTTGGCTGTTGGGTTTTAGCTGTCGTTATCTATATTGCTCACAACCTTAAACCTACCGCACCTTAGTGCGCATTATATGTGTTATGTTAAATGCAATATAGACGTACGCCAAATCTTGTTTACATGGGTCTCCTATCCCTCTCAGATTTCAAATTCAGACATCGTTTGTTAGGTTCATTAAACATAATGGTGATTTACCATAAAATAGCTAATATGGATCTATCAATCTACGATTGCTCGCTCTGCTATTAGCTCGTTTGTCTTTTAGCTTACTAATCGTTGCTTGTTCTTTGGTATGTTTCATACGCATTACAACTTTTGCGGACACAAACCACAGATACAAAAAGAGCGTCTGTTTGAGACGCTCTTTAAAATTTTTTGCTTAGTTTAAATTAACCGCCGGCCAACTTAACTGTCATGCCTTTCTTTTCAAGATGAGCTTTGATTTTATCACGAGCATCACCTTGAATTTCAATGGTTCCATCTTTTACTGAACCACCGCAGCCACACACTTTTTTCAGTTCTGCGGCTAACAACTTTAGCGGAGCGTCATCTAAATCCAAACCTGTGACGATACAAACGCCTTTTCCTTTGCGACCTTTAGTTTGTCGTTGAATACGAACAACACCGTCGCCTTTAGGACGTTCGACTTTTTCTTCTTCAGGTTTGATTCGACCAGTTTCTGTTGAATATACGAGAGACATACTCTTATTTCTTTTGCTGTTGTGCTTGCATCGCTTTTTGCTTTGCAACTAAATACGCTTCGATATGACGTTGAATTGCGGCTTTCGCACCTTTAATCAACTTGCCATTGAACATACAGTACCAAGCATTTGGCTCTCCTGTATCGTTCTTTATCGTGTAGCCATTAAATACTTCAGATTGAGGGTTGCCGGTGCTTTGCGTTCGTTGACCTAAAGAAGAAAACTCTTTGGGGTCGATAATAGACGCGGTATCACACCACCAATCAATGCTCTTTTTTACCGCCGTTAAACTGCCTTGTAAAACGTGGTTTTTGATTTTAACCTTCCAAACGCTACCATCGGATCCGCCTGATTGCAGGTTAAAACCTCTATAATTTGAAATTGCCATACCACTGAGCCATCTATCTAATGCTTTGATACAATCATAATTATAACCGAACAATATTCAAACACTAATGCCTTACAAAAGTTCGGTTATTCTTATTTCTACCACAAAACGAATGACGGTAACGTTAGTTAGCTTGCAGTATTAATACAATCAGCTAAAAATTCGTGGAACTGATGACCATTATTTTGCAGCATTTTAGGGAACATCGAGATCGGCGTCATACCTGGGAAAGTATTTACCTCATTCAAATAGATTTCATTGTCTTCCGTTAAGAAGAAATCGATACGCGATAAATGGCGAAGATTCATTTGCTTAAAGACTGTCTGTGAAGCTTCAAGAATCGCATCCACCTGCTCTTCTGTTAAGTTCTTTGCTTCAACTTCTGTCAGCGAATGACTCGCACTGCTGTACTTCTCATCGTAAGAATAGAAGGCACCATCAGGCGCGATTACCTCACCTGGTTTGGTAATGTGCAGTTGGCCACCCATCTCATAAGCTGCGACTTCAAGCTCACGTGGTTTCACTGACTTTTCAATCAACACCTGCTCAGAAAAACCGAAGGCATCGTTGACTGCTTGTCGTAATTTTGACTTTTCAGTGACACTGTAACACCCAACAGAAGAACCTTGACGAGCAGCTTTGACAAACACTTTTCCCCATTTATCAAATGCTTGTTGCGCTTTCTCGTGGGCGTATTCATCATTACGAGTCAGAAATAAGTATGGAGTGTTTGGGATACCAATTGCATCGTACCAAAGCTTAGATGTGATCTTATTGAAGCTGTTGCTGCTCGCCTCAGGACCGCAACCAAGGTATGGAATGCCTGCGATTTCAAACATGGACTGAATATCGCCAGTTTCACCAGGGAAACCATGAATACAAGGAACGATAAAATCGACGGCTAAACTCGAAGTATCTGAACAAAGTTGTTTTGTGTTCAAGTCTAGGTAAACCAACTCATTTTGGTTTGTTACCCAACCTTCATTTTTGATTTCTACGCGCGTTACTTTAACGTTTTCAATCAAATTTAATTGCTGCTCGACGAAGTTTGCAGACAATAATGAGATCTCGTGTTCCGATGAACAACCACCGCATAAAAGAAGAATATTTTTAATCATGAATCAATCTTTCCGTGATTTTAAAAAGATACTATTCAGTATGATAAACTTTTGGTTAGCTACGTACAGTAATTTTACTGTGAAGAATGCTGTTTGAATAGGATTTAACCAAAGAAAGAAGGGAGCAATTTGCTCCCTTCTTTTTGTGTTATTAGTTGAGTTTATTAAGTGTTGGGTATGCCGAGTTTTTAATGGCATCGATACTCTTAACAAATGGCTTCAACTGCTGAAAATGCCCAGGAAGCGTCGATATTGCTTGTTGTGCTTCAGCGCTAGTTGCGTAATCGCCGTAAAGCACTGAGAACCACTTAGTGCCATTGACTACTTTGTAGTTTTCCCAAATAGGTTGGCTGTTCTGTGGAAGCTTGCTCGCGAATTGGTCTACTTTCGCTTGGCTGCCGACGGCAACAACTTGGATGGTGTAACCAAAGCGTTGAATGCTCGCTTGCTTTTTACTTGGTGGAATGATCTTAACTGGCTTCGCTTGATCTTTAGGGGTTAATTTAACCACCTTCTTCTCTTCTGGCTTCGCAGTCATTTTGACAACGGTAGGCTCTACGTCTTTTTCTACCACTGCGTTTTCAGAAGACATAATTGGCTTAGAGACAGCCTGAGATTGGTAGTCTTCTTGGTAACTTTCTGATGTCACGTCAGTGATGTAAGTTTCCGAGGCACAAGCAGAAAGTAGTACTGACAAGCCGATGATTGCGATTTTTTTCATGAAGTAACAAACGCTCTGAACAAATATTACGATAAATCATGCCGATAGCAGGCTATTTTATCAAGCACCAAACACAATAATCTTTGAATTTGATGTGATGAGTGACACAAACTCTACAAGCATGGTTTAGATTTGCACCAATGTCTGGCTTATTCATATTTAAACAGAAAGTTATTCGTTTATGATTGTATAAGGACTAACCACTCGCTTTCGACGTCTATGGCCAAGGAGTAACAATGAACAAACTACAAAAACTCTTCAAACCGAATTCTGTTGCAGTGGTCGGCGCATCACAAAAAGAGCTGCGAGCTGGGCAAATTGTGATGCGTAATTTACTCCAAAGTGGTTTTGGCGGTGCCATAATGCCAGTCACACCAAAATACAAGTCGGTATCTGGTGTCATTGCTTATCCGAACGTAGCTTCCCTACCCTATACACCTGATATCGCGATCCTCTGTACAAACGTTTCTCGTAATAAACAGCTTTTAAAAGACCTTGATGCTCGTGGTACTGCATTCGCTATTGTTATTTCTGACGACGCTGAAAGCATCGATATTTCAGAGCTGAATATTCGTGTTTTAGGTCCAAATAGTCTTGGCATTATTCTGCCTTGGCATAACTTCAATTGCTCTTTTTCTCCCGTTGCTGCACGACCAGGAAAGATAGCTTTTATTTCACAGTCGGCAGCAGTATGTACAACCGTTCTTGATTGGGCCAACGACAAGAACATCGGTTTTTCTTCCTTCATTTCTATTGGACAAGGTCAAGACATCGATTTTGCGGAACTTCTCGACTATTTAAGTATGGATGGAAAAACCGAGGCAATCTTGCTCTACGTTGATTCAATTAAAGATGCTCGACGTTTCATGTCCGCTGCTCGAGCTGCCTCACGTAACCGAAGAATTTTGGTCTTAAAAGCTGGCCGCTCTAAACAAGCTCGCTCTTTAGATGAAGAAAGCATCGATGCGTTAGATATCATTTATGATTCTGCGATACGTAGAACTGGTATGTTGCGCGTTGGCAATACACATGAATTGTTTGCAGCTGTAGAGACGCTCACTCATTCGGTGCCACTTCGCGGAGAGCGCCTCGCCATTGTGACGAATGGTGGCGGGCCCGCAGTGATGGCCGTTGACACGTTACTAGAACTTGGGGGAAAACTCGCCTCTCTTGATGAAGAGTCAATCAACCAATTACAAGCCGCTTTGCCCAGTAATTGGCGAGGAATCAACCCTATCGACTTAGCTGGAGACGCGACGAAAAAGCGTTATGTCGATACGATCAATGCCATCATGAATAATGATTGTACTGATGCAATCTTGATCATGCACAGCCCTTCAGCGGTATCAGATTCATTGGATACCGCGAATGCCGTTATTGAAGCGATTCAAGCACACCCAAGGCACAAGCATTTCAATATCCTGACAAATTGGTCTGGCGAACAAACCTCTAGAGAAGCACGTTTGGCGTTTACTCAGGCCGGTATTCCCACCTACCGTACACCTGAGAGTGCGGTCGTCGCATACATGCACTTAGTCGAGTACAGACGCAACCAAAAACAGCTGATGGAAACACCAACGACGGCAGAACCACTGCACTCAGGCAGCGTCAATCTTGCCCGTGATTGGGTTAATGACCAACTACTGGATAAAAAATCAGTAGTTCTCGATACGCACCAGACAAGTCCATTATTCGAACAGTTTGGCTTTAAGATGCTACCGACTTGGATTGCCTCTGATGTAACAGAAGCGCTTCATATGGCAGAAAATATTGGGTATCCAGTAGCAGTAAAACTGCGTTCTCCCGACATTCCTCATAAATCTGATGTTCATGGCGTTGCGTTGAACCTAAGGAACAGCCAAGAAGTATCAAGTGCAGCACAAGCAATCCTTGATACAGCGAAACTGAGTTATCCATCTGCAAACCTTCAGGGTCTTCTCGTACAAGGCATGGCTAAGCTTGGTAGTGCGGAAGAACTGCGGGTAAGTATTGTAGTAGACAGCGTATTTGGGCCCGTAATTCTGCTTGGTCAAGGCGGTTCAGATTGGAACATCACCCAAGATGCTGTTGCCGCTTTGCCTCCTCTAAATATGAATTTGGCACGCTACTTAATCGTGATAGCACTCAAATCTGGCAAAATACGATTACAAAAACACAAAGATGCCATCGACATTACCGAGTTGTCTAAATTCCTAGTTCGAATCTCACAAATGGCGGTTGAGCTACCTGAAATAGAAAGACTGGATATTCACCCAGTACTTGCATCAGGTAGTGATTTTACCATCATTGATGCCGACTTAACGCTCAGGAAGTACCAAGGGGATGCTCAAGAACGTTTGGCTATCCGCCCTTTCCCTGCTGAGTTTGTGGAAACCGTCACGTTAAGAGATGGGCAACCAATCTTACTTCGCCCAATCTTGCCAGAAGATGAACCCATCCATGCACAGTTTATTAATAGTGTGTCAAAGGAAGACTTGTACAATCGCTTCTTCTCGGACGTTGGCGAGTTTAATCATGAAGCGCTTGCGAATCTAACTCAGATTGATTACAACCGTGAAATGGCGTTTGTTGCTGTTGCTTTTGATGAGAATGGACCTTCTATCATCGGTGTAGCAAGAGCGTTGATTACACCTGACAATAGCGATGCTGAGTTTGCAATATTGGTTCGGTCTGACTTGAAAGGTAAAGGGCTCGGTAAAGTTCTGATGCAGAAAATCATTAGTTATTGTCAAGTCAAAGGGACCAAACAGATGTCAGGAATGACAATGCCGACTAACCGAGGCATGCTTTCTCTAGCACAAAGTTTAGGCTTCGAACTTGATGTTCAGTTTGCTGATGGCACTGCAGACATGGTTTTGCCATTAAATTAGCCTTGCTATGCCGATATGGTTTAAGAGCTCAAAGTTGTCACAGCGGATAGAGTATGTGCACAGCAAACCTCGAATCTGACAGAAAAAACAAGGGACGTTGTGCGCGTCCCTATTAATTTCTATGCGTCTGCGTTATTAGCCATAAGCGTGACAATGTCACTTTAATTTCCAGTTTTTCTTCAAATACTGAACGCACCATGACTTCGCTTCTCCCATGGCGTTTCTGCGCCAAGCAAGGATTATCTCGATGGGTTGCTCTTCAGTACCTTCGATACGTTTTAGTAGCCCACTCTCAATCATACTCTGTGCGACTTGACTAGGAAGCGTCCCTATACCCAGTCCAGAAGCCAATGCTTCTACTTTTGCAGGAAAGTTGGTCACTGTCAGCCTGGGCTGCTTTTGCATAACATTGATAGACAGCGCTGGTTGCTCTCTTGCCGTATCGGCGATTGCTATCACTCGGTACTTTTCTCTCGCCGCATCATCGAAATCGCCATTGCGCTTATGTACGTAATGATCAGCCGCGGCAACCCAAACCATGCTCATTTTGCCGATCTTTTCCGCTTTCACATCATGAGGAAGTGTATCAAGTGCTGGGCACACTAATAGATCAGCTCTGCCTGTATTTAATGATTCCCAACTACCCGCAAGTATCTCTTCTTGCAAGCGCACTCTCGTACTACTCACATTGGCCAAAGCATCCACCATCGGGAAAAAATTGGAAATGGGAATGATGCCATCAAAAGCGACAGTAATGTCCAACTCCCACCCGTTAGCCAGCAAGGTCGCATCATTTACTAACTTTTCACTTGCTTGAAGAATTGCTCTACCACTTTCAAGGATCAGTTTCCCGGCTTCTGTAAAATGTGCTTTGTGCCCTGAACGATCGAAGATGATGATATCAAGGTCTTGTTCAAGCTTTTGGATCTGGTAACTGAGAGAAGAAGGAGCTCGTTCCAGCTCGTTCGCAGCGGCAGCAAAACTCCCCCTTCTATCAATCGCATCGAGGATATGAAGTGCTTCTAAAGTGATTGGGCTTTGCACATGAACTTCCTTTTATGTGATTTTAATCACGGTAGTGGCATTTGAAATACCATGTTAAAAAATGACTTTAAACAATATAACAGATTGATAATTAAAGACTACCTTTGGCGTAGCACAAATTACTTTTGACAAAAACAATATTAAATAACAATGGTAATGATAGTAATTACCATTTAGATAAACTAAGATACCGCACGTTGTTATTGCCTATTATGGATTTAAGGTATTGAAGCCAATGTATAAAAAATCAATTTTGTCAGCCTCTATTCTAGTTGCCCTTTCTCAAGGTGCTTACGCAGATGATACTTCAACATTTAATGAAGTGGTTGTATCCGCTACCCGTACAGAGCAAAACATCAATGATGTTTCAGCTTCTGTTGAATCGGTATCTTCTCAAGATATCGAGCGTTCTCTTTCTAAAGATCTGTATGATGCAGTTCAATACACTCCGGGCGTTGAAGCTACCACTTCAGGTCGCTTTGGCATCTCTGGCTTTAACATTCGAGGCATGGAAGGCGATCGAGTTAAAATCGTTGTTGATGGTGTTCAGCAAGCCACTCCATTCAACCCAGGTGGTGGCGCTGTACAAGCTATTTATCCAAACGCGATTGAGCTTGATACACTCACAAGTATCGAGATCAACAAAGGCCCATCTTCAACCCTTTACGGTTCAGATGCAATGGGTGGCGTGGTTGTTCTAAAGACGAAAGATCCATCAGACGTTTTGAAAACAGACGGTGATGAAAACCGTTTTGGTATTAAATCAAGCTACTACTCTGTTGATGAGCAATTCAAGAACACATTAACTTGGGCAATGCGCCAAGGTAACCTTGAAACGCTATTAATGGGTACATACGCTACAGGTAGCGAGCGACAAACGTACGGTGACGGTTCTGATATTGATGGTAGTGATCGCGGATTAGAAAACCCTGCAGACAAAGACCTAAACAACATTCTTGCTAAAGCCTACTACACACTAAATGATACGAACAAAATTGGTCTCGTCTTTGAGCGTTACAATTACCAGTACGATGAAAACAATCGCAGTGGTAACTACACACTAAACTTTGGCCCTATGCCTGGTGTCACTTATGCTGATGCAAAAAGCAGTGATGAGACGACACGTACGCGCTACGGCATTAACTACGAGTTAACGAAAGCTAACCCAGCCTTCGACGGAATGAAGCTAGACTTGAACTATCAGGTTACAGAAAGCGAAAACTCTAACTTCTCTAACGTGACTGATCATTTAGGCTACATTGGTTACGAAGGTGACCGAACTCGCCTGCGCCAAGCTGAAGATAAATCGCTCCAGTTTGATGCACAGTTCGATAAAGTGATTACCATGGACAATGCTATTCATGAGCTAACCTACGGTTTGAACTCTGTACACACTGATTTTCAGCTGACTAACGTTGATATCTTCCATGACAATGGCACAACAAAACCTGGTTCAACCACTATCCCAGACGCAACAGTAACTGAATGGGGCGTTTTCCTTCAAAACAACGCATTCTTACTAGAAGATACGCTTGTTCTTAACGCTGGTATTCGTTATGACTCATTTGAAGCTGACCCTTCTTCAGATGAAGGCTTCACAACTGAACGTAAGAAAAACAGCAACGATGCTTGGACGGGTAAACTGGGTGCGGTATATCACATTAACGATAAGCTAAGTACATTTGCTCAAATCAGCCAAGGCTTTAAAGCGCCAACGGTCGAGCAGCTTTACTACGAATACGACACGGGTGCTGAATTCGTTCCAAACCCAGATCTAGAAGCGGAAAAGAGCCTTTCATACGAGATCGGTTTCCGAGGTCAAAACGACTTTGCTCAGTTTGAATTGACCGGTTTTATCACGCAATACAAAGACTTTATTGACGCTGAAGACCTGCCAAGCATCGACCCAAACAAAGATCGTATCACCATCGTAAACCGTGACGAGGTGGATATTTCTGGTGTGGAATTTAGTTCAACTCTACTGCTAGATGAAAGCTTCTCAGCGCCTAAAGGTATGTACACTAAACTGTCTGTGACTTACCTAGACAGCGAAGACAAGTCGACAGGTAAACCTCTTGATTCTGTAGCACCGCTTTCATCAGTCATTGGCTTAGGCTACGACAATGTTGAGCACAACTTTGGTGCACTAGCCTCACTAAAACTTGCGGCGAAGAAAGATGACTGGTCTGATGAAGACCAAATTGATTCATCAGGTTACGGTGTAATGGACATTACCGCTTACTACATGCCAGTGAAAGACCTGACAGTATCGGCTGGTTTGTTCAATGCGTTCGACAAGAAATATTGGACATACCAAGACGTTCGCGGCCTTGATAACACCGACAACACCGATTTTTACAGCCAACCTGGCCGTAACTGGGGTGTATCTGTAGACTACCAATTCTAATTTACTTTTTAGCGATATAATGAAAAGCGCCTGACAATGTCAGGCGCTTTTTTATTCTATGTAAACCCTTAAAGGCTGCAGGTTTAACGCATTTTTGATGCTTTACAGACTTTTCTAAGTAAAACATTTCTTCCGCACTACAAAAACAAAAAAGCCAGCATTATGCTGACTTTTTACCAGTACTTTCATTTCTAAAATGTTAAGAAAAGAATGAAAAATGAAAGATTATTGTTTTGCCATCTCTTTCTTCACCATAACTGCTGCAGCAACGATGAATGCGATGATTAAACCAAGTTCCATGAACTACCCCGAATAGTTTAAAGAAAATTTACGACCTAAATTAAGAGTCGGGCATAGTTTAGCACTTCTATAATTACGTGCTACCTTTTAACCACAAATTTACGATTTTTTCCGATTTAGATCAAAAAAGGTGCGATAACGCACCTTTTTGTTACTATTTTGTAAAATTGTCACTTTTAGGCGTCTGGGTAACCTTGTGGGTTATTTGACTGCCAACGCCACGTATCACCTGTCATTTCTTCAAGTGTTCGCCCTGCCTTCCAACCCAGCTCATTCGCTGCTTTTGAAGGGTCAGCCCAACACTCAGCAATATCACCAGGACGACGATCCACCAGCTTAAATGGAACCGGTTTACCAGAAGCAGCTTCAAACGCTTTCACCATTTCCAGTACGCTATAACCATTACCTGTACCTAGGTTGTAGATATGAAGGCCTGCTTTGTTACCTACTTTGTCTAATGCCGCAACGTGACCGTCAGACAAGTCCATAACATGGATGTAGTCACGAACACCCGTACCATCTTTTGTTGGGTAATCGCTACCAAATACCGACAAAAATTCACGACGACCTACAGCAACTTGAGAGACGAAAGGCATCAAGTTATTTGGAATACCTTGTGGGTCTTCACCAAGCTCACCTGTTGGGTGCGAACCTACTGGGTTGAAGTAACGCAGCAACGTGATACTCCAGTCAGGGTTCGCTTTTTGGAAGTCAGTTAAACATTCCTCGACCATCAGCTTACTGCGACCATAAGGGTTAGTTGCACTTGTTGGGAAATCTTCTGTAATTGGCACTGTTGCAGGATCGCCATATACCGTTGCAGATGAACTAAACACGATAGATTTCACACCAGCGTCACGCATGGCATCGACCAATACGAGCGTACCGTTAACATTGTTGTCGTAGTATTCTAATGGTTTCTCTACAGATTCACCCACCGCTTTGAGACCGGCAAAGTGAATCACTGCTTCAATGTTATGCGTCTTCATCGCATCGACTAATGAGGCTTTGTCGCGAATATCCGCTTCAATAAATACAGGTGTCACACCGCAAACTTTCTTTATACGTTCTAGTACTGTCGGTTTGCTGTTGTAAAGGTTATCGAGAATAACTGGCGTCATACCAGCTTCGATCATTTGAATACAAGTGTGGCTGCCAATGTAGCCCATACCACCCGTAACAAGTACTTTCATTTTATCATTCCTTCTGACGCGAATCGGGCTAGTTTAAAGGTTTCTAGCCCGTTTTTAAACAGTCTCTGGGGATTCGCAACCCATTAAAATCGCTTGGCCTTTACCCGCTTTCTTTGCTTGGTACATGGCCGTATCGGCGCTTTTCAATATTCTTGTGGCATCGCGTTCATTCACACCGACCAACTTAACACCGATACTGACACCGACTTTCAGTAAGGAGCCTCTGTATTCAATCGGCGCACAAATACTCTCGAGTAAGTGTTCAGCGATGCGTGTCACTGCTTTTTGATTTGCAGGATTCACTAACATCACAAATTCATCACCAGACAATCGCGCAATGAGATCGCTGTGTCGCGTGGTGGACGTCATACGCTCAGCAACTTGCTTAAGCACTTCATCCCCGGCATCATGCCCGTAAGTATCGTTGATGGCTTTAAAACCGTCCAAGTCGAGATAAAGTACCGCAAATTCATCTCGTAAGTAGCCTGATCTTTGTACCAATTCTTCCAGCTCCAAGTGAAATTTGGAACGATTAGCAAGGCCGGTAAGTGCGTCATGATGAGCAAGGTATTCAAGCCTTTCCATTTCCTTTGCGCTCGAAAGATCAGTCAAGATGATCACCATATCATACGCATTATTATCTTCACTTTTCACAATGCGATTTACTTTTGCAAACAGAGGAATGAGTTGCCCGTTGTGGTTTTTCTCAATGACTTCCCCCTGCCACATGCCATAGTTTTCGATCGACTCTAAAATGCTTGGCATCATCGCTTGTAACTTGCGCCAACGAATCGATTTGATAAACGGCTTTCCAATCAACTGTTCCATCTCAAGGCCGGTCAGTTTCGTGACGGCGGGGTTTACCATCGTAATAATGCCTAAGTGATTAAGAACCACCAAACCATCCTGACTGCTCTCAAACACACGTCCTGCAACTTTTTGACGATTCATCGCCTCTTCGATGGCGGTTATATCTTGAATCGCAAACAACAAATATCCGTGTTTGGATAGACGTCGACTCGTAAGGCTCAATTGTTGCTCGTTCAAATCACTTTGTAGATGTATATCATCACACTCTAATCCGCGGCTCAGAATCTGACTAAGTTCGTTGGGTGTTTTGGTTTTAATCAAGTCGCAGATGTTCGCCGTTTCCAAATTATGGAACGTTTCTTTAAATATATGGTGAGTCATCTTATTGCAATGGATGACCCTTCCTAAGTTATCCGTCACAATGAGCGCGTATTGAATCGAGTCAATCACTTCTTCTGAAAACGACTTACGGCGCTCAAGTATATCTAATGTATGTTTACGCTGTTTCTCACGTTTTTGTAGCTTATCGACCATGAGGTTAAATGAAGCAACGAGATCCCCCACTTCATCTTTTGCTCGATGATTGATACGTCCGCTCAAATGGTGACCGTTAGCAAAATCCTGTAATGCTCTGTTCACTTCAATCAGTGGACGAAGAACTCGTCGTTCGACACCAAAGTAAAAAGTCACACCACCAGCGAAGAGAATAACCAAGAACAATAAGCCATCTTGTAACAGCGCATCTCTTACTTGCATCATCGGCAATTGAGATAACGTTACACGAATACTACCGATAACTTGCCCTTCATGAATAATTGGCTCTAATACATAAAGGAAATGAGCCGATAACGCATACCCTAAGGAATGCAAACGGCTGCGCTCTTTAACTGAGGGGCTCGGTGCAGAAAAGCCATCAAGCGCAAAAACGGCAAACGGCTGATTGTTTTTGTCATACAACTTGACGAGTGATACGTTTGGCTCCATCAAAAAATCAGCCAAAATGGTTTGTGCTTTTTGCTTGTTCTTTGTGGCGAGCGCATCTTTAATGGAATGAGCGACATCATTAATAAGAACTTTCGTCTGCTCAACGAGCTCATGTTTGGCGGACTGGTACGTGATGTATGACGTGTAACTCTGAGATGTAACAAAGATGACCGTGATGAAAGCGAGTATCGGCCATATTAGCTTTGCTCGTATTGACATATATATTCCTGTCGCAAAAGACAACCCAAAAGACACAATGGTTGCTATGCAAGCTATCACACAAAAAGAAGAGTCAAGACTAACACGACAATCGATGAAATGAACCTGTAATTCTCAGATATTAGACTGATAAAACATGATTTTCTTGAAACTTCGGATCATTTCAAATTACTAAACGATCTTTATCGATTATCATCTGCTAGTCTTCTACCTGAAAAATGAAGTTAGTCACTGAACTTAAACGTATTTTCCTGCATTTTACATGCATAGTTCGGATTTATAGAAACGTATGACATTGAATAAACAGCAACTGACACTTAACTGCGATATGGGCGAAAGCTTTGGATCGTGGAAAATGGGCGCCGATGAAACGGTTATGCCACATATTGATATGGCGAACATCGCGTGCGGATTCCACGCCTCCGACCCAAATGTCATGCATGATACGATTACCCTAGCCAACCAGCACGACGTAGAAATTGGAGCTCACCCTGGCTATCCCGACATTCAGGGCTTTGGCCGTCGTAGTTTGGCTATGAACAACGATGACATTACCAACATGGTGATTTATCAAGTTGGCGCGCTGCAGGCACTGTGCAAAGCGCAATACACCGACATTGGTTACATCAAACCTCATGGTGCGTTATACAACGATATGATGGCAAATGACGGTGTTTTCTTGGCCTTAGTCAAAGCGGCCGCATTGTTCAAAGTCCCTTTAATGATCCTTGCTTCACAAGAGAATGAAAAATACCTTGAGATTGCTGATGATTTCGATGTTCCTTTGCTCTTTGAAGCGTTTGCAGATCGACGTTATCAAGACGACGGTTTACTCACTCCTAGAACCCACCCTAAGGCGGTATTAAACACAGAACACGCCATTCTTGAGCAAGTTAAAATGCTGGCAGAATCAGGCAGAGTAAAAACGGCTTCAGGCCAATACATTCTCTTAGAGGCCGATACCATTTGCGTACATGGAGACAATGAAGAATCGATCACGTTGATACAAAAAATACGTCAGAGTCTCTACACTGGAGGAAATTAATGAATCAAGGGCAGTTTTCTATCTCACCGATATCAGAGTGCAGTATTCTTATTCGCTTCGAAGAACCTATTACCGTTGAGCACATTGGCGAACTCGCACATCAGATTGTTGACAAGTTAAATATGATCGTCATGAACGTGGTCCCATCTTACCGCACCATCTTGATAGATTATTTGCCCTTTCGAATTCAAGAAGCGTCGATTTTAAATGAGCTTCAACATCTCATCT
This sequence comes from Vibrio jasicida CAIM 1864 = LMG 25398, assembly GCF_000400365.1. Classification (GTDB taxonomy): domain Bacteria; phylum Pseudomonadota; class Gammaproteobacteria; order Enterobacterales; family Vibrionaceae; genus Vibrio; species Vibrio jasicida. The sequence continues at coordinate 14,043 of NZ_BAOG01000039.1, forward strand.
CTCGTTTCGACGTTCAGTCCATGGACAACAAACAGCCAAATTACATTTCTATCCCAGTCTACTATTCGGAAGAAACAGCTCTTGATCTTAAGCGGTTTGAACTCAAAGGGTTAACGCTGACAGAGCTTATCGAACAGCACACGCAAGTGGTTTATACTGTCTCTGCAATTGGGTTTGCCCCTGGCTTTGCATTCCTTTCTGACGTAGCAGAACGCATTCAAATACCAAGGCATCAAACCCCAAGAACGCACGTTCCTGCTGGAAGTGTCGCAATCGCTGACTCTAAAACAGCGGTGTATCCTTCTGATAGCCCTGGAGGTTGGAACGTCATCGGCAGAACCCCTATTTCCCTCTTTGTGGATACCCCTCCCTTTATCCCTTTCGAAGTAGGAGACAAGGTCACATTTGGTGCAATATCAAAACAAGAATTCCTCAACTTAGGAGGTATTCTATGAGTCGAATAGGATTATATGTAGAAAAACCAGGGGCGCTCTCTCTGATTCAAGATTTTGGACGCTTTGGCTTAGCTCATATCGGAATCACTCAAGGTGGGCCGGTGGATGATTACGCATACAGTTGGTCTAATCATCTACTCAATAACCCTGTCAATTGCTCAGTCATCGAAGTTACTCTCGGTAACGCGAGCTTTATAGCATTATCGGATTGTCACCTAGCAATTTGTGGTGGGGATTTAAATGCTTCTGTTGAAGGTTCACCTATCGCCAATTGGTCTGATTTCACATTAAAAAAAGGTCAAACACTTCGATTTGGTATGGCAAAAAATGGACTGCGCGCTTATCTAGCAGTCAAAGGTGGTTTTAGCGTCAGTACGCATCTTGGTAGCAGTTCAACGGTCGTTCGTGAGGGGCTCGGAGGTTTGCAAGGAAACGGTGAAGCGCTTCAAGTTGGTGATATCGTTGAATGTCACCCTCATTCACTGCCGAATACTAAACCTAAGCAGATGACGTTCCGATTCAAACCTGATTACAACCTACCGATTAAGCTAAGAGTGATCGAAGGCTATCAACACGAAGATTTCTCCCAACAATCTGTCAACGATTTCTATTCCAGTCGTTTTTCGATTTCAACGAATTCAAACCGTATGGGCTATAGATTGGAAGGCAAAACGATCATGCCGCCATATGACGGTATTTTATCTGAGGGCATTGCACTAGGCTCAATTCAAATCCCAAATGATGGTAATCCCATCGTGTTGCTGAATGATCACCAAACAATTGGGGGGTATCCAAAATTTGGCTGCGTTGCGAGAATTGATTTACCTCGCTTAGCACAAGCAAAGCCAGGTCAAGCAGTGAGTTTTGTTAAGGGAGATAGAAAAGGCTTGCAGGATGTTTGGTGTCAGTGGGCTCAGTTTTTCGGGTACTGAGCCCTAACTTCGTTAAACATTATCCATGAGGATATTTGCAGTAAAGTCAAATTTACATGCCGTAGCGCTCAGCTAATGCTTGTGGGTAACCACGTTGTTGAGTGAGCTTGATAGCAAACTGTTCGACTTCTTCTGCGGTCCACTTGACCGCATCAGGATGTTGACTCTCAACATGGCTACTTGGCTCGATATCAAACCAGTATTGCGCCATTTTTTGCGCTGCTAGTAAGGTCGATGAGGCTTTAACCACCTCAACACGTGCATAATGGTTATCTTCAAACGTAACATCAGCAGCACGAAGCACAGGATCAGTGCCCGGTATCTGCTGAGCACCAAATAAAGCTTTACCACCTTTTATCGCGGTATTGTAATCTGGAATAAATTGCGCCATATGCTGAATCGCATTGTCAGTGCGCTCTTCAAGAACCTCTTGCCGCCAACCGTTGCGTATCTTAGAAAGTAAGCGTGTTGGTAACACCGGTTGCGCAGACTCAGCACTACTCTCGACCAAACCATCATCAAACAATGTGATGCCTTTCGTCATACCATGCAATTGAAAGTAGCCGTTACCGTAAGGCGTCAGTTGCGCCATACCTTTGTCTGTTCCCCGAGGGCCATGGAAGATAACTTCTGGCCACTGCTGATGACTCGCTTCCCAACGAGTCACATAAGCCGCTTTAAATTCAACAAGTCGATCTCGTTTTACGCCGATGGAATCATCAACTTCACCGGTTTCGAAGCCGCAAGCATTGATGAGATAGTCGCAATACAATTGCTTATCTATTCCGTCTTGTTGGAAGCATAACGACCATGTATCACCATTCCATGCCGCATCTTTCAGCTCAGCTTGAGTATATACCTGAACATTCGGAAGCTGTGCCAGCGTCATGTTGGCAACAGCAGCTAATCGGAAAACACTCCAACCATACTCTTGTACTGCGACCACTGGGTACTTCAACGTGTCTAGATCAGCATGTTGTGCAAATGGAATACACCACTCATCGATCGTTTTAGGGTTCTCTGGTTGAATACCGTCAGCTAAAGCTAATAACGCTTCTTTTGAATAGAGCTTGTAATACGCTTCTGGATCTCCCAAAACTTGATTTCGGGGGTCTTGCTTAACAAGAGACTGATAGGCGCTTTTGATGGTCTCTAAACGAGGGATGAGCGTAGTAGGGTCTCCACCATCGGAGTGAGGTACTGCAATGACGGTTGGTCGAATATTCAATGAGTGAGGATACAAACGAATTGTATCAATAGACTGCGTTAAAAGATCTAGGCACTGTTGCTCAGAAATTTCCCGATATAGGTTACCACCAGCATGTAAATGACAGATGGGTGGGCCATTAACGAGCGAAACACCCTTCTCGATCACTGATACCTGAAAACCTAGCTCTGCAAAATGGATAGCAGCGGTTGCCCCTGCAACGCCACCACCGATTACTGCGATATGTTTATCTTTACGATTTGGAAACTCAGACTTCATTGCTTCACTGAAATTTTTATAAGGAGAAATCTTTACTTAATGTTGATTCTACTCGCCTTTGAGCATGATTAAAATCACAAAAAGTTCATGGGTTTGCATTTGTTAACGGTATACGTCAAAAGTTACTTTTAAGAGCAAAAAATTTCGAAAAAAAATGCTTGACGAGGTTGTTGAGAAAGCGAATTTTTAGGGGCATGTGCATAATAATTTTGCTCCAACACCCATGGTGTAAAGCCTGCGGAAACACCCTACTTTTCGACCACTTCAGTTATCCAAAAAGTTATCCACTGTTTTTGTGGATAACTAAAATAAAACTGTCATAGAGCGCTTCCGCTGTGACTAACTCACGTTGCATTAAGTGTTTACAGGGGTTAACAATCTTTTCAATAAACTCATCACCACTAAGGCTAGAACAGCAAACGTACCCAGAGGCAAAGCTATCCACAATTCTGGGTGGATCTGTGGGTTCAGATCAAAGCCATATTTCATCACAGCAGCGACACAAAGCTCTGCAGCTATGACGGCTACACCACTCGCAACAACGGCCATGATCCCATACTCCGCCCACAACGTAGTGTTGATCCGTTTTTTACTTGTTCCTAAGGTACGATACAAGCGAATTTCTTGCTGTCGTTGAGAGAGGCTCAGCCTTAACAGCGTAAAGATCAGTAATAAACCAGCAACAACACCCAATAGAGCAAGAATAGTAATAGCAGAGACGATTTGTTGTACGAGTTCTTGTATCTTGTCTCCCATCGTACGAATATCAAGAACCGAAACCGTTGGATGAGCGCGAGACATTGAAGTTAGTAACGAATCATCATCTTCACTAATACGATAACTGATCAAATAGGAGCCAGGTAAGCTAGCCATGACATCCGAAGAAAAAATGAAGTAGAAATTGGGCTTCATATCTCGCCATTCTACATGTCGGATACTATCAACCGTTGCATCGAAATTCTGGCTGTTAATCACAAAGCGAAGTGTATCACCCAGCCCTATCCCTAAGTCCTCTGCAACTTTAGCTTCGACTGAGACGCTGTCCTTATTCGTCCACTCACCAGAAAGCACTTCGTTGTATTCAGGTAACACATCGCCCCATGTCAGGTTGAGTTCACGACGAATCGCATCAGACCCTTCGCCTTGATACTCGATTTCCTTAACGTTCTCGCCATTAATTTCGGTCAATCTACCACGAATAATTGGGAACGCTTGTGACCGTGTCACTTGGTTTTTATCTAACGTTTCCAGATAGCTATCTAACTCATAGTCCGCAATATTTAAAGCAAATACATTCGGGGCATCAGCTGGAAGAGTCCTCGCCCAGTCAGCCAGAATATCGCTACGCACCAACCAGATAATAGAAAGCAACATTAGAGATAAAGATAATGCACCAAACTGAAGTCCACTCGTAAGCGGCGTTCTGTTGATACGACTTAAAGCCAGTTTCATTGCAGGGCGTGTTGATAGACGTGCAAATAATTTGGTGAGTCCAACGCTCACCGCCGCCAACACAATAAATAATTTCGCAATACCAGCTAAGACTATCCACACCAACGTGTTATTGGCATAAATAACCAATAGAGGAACCACTGGGACCAAAACTAACAACATACGCTTCCATGAACGTTTTGCAGTCCCTTGCTGGAGCACTTCTAAGGCGGGAGTTTTGATAAGGCCAAGTAGTGGAATCCCAAGTGCAGGCACCGTGATCAATATGGCAGAGGCGACAGACACAAGTATTGGTGTGACGCCGTAACTAGGTAATGGATTTGGCAGCAAGTCTTTCAGTGGGATTCGCAATAGGTACTCTAACCCACTGCCAAGCAAGATGCCGACGACACTTGCACTCACCAACAGAATCGTAACCTGTATTAAAAGCCATTTTTCGATCCAGCGACGACTTGCCCCTAAGCTCTTTAACATCGCAATAGTTTGCGTACGGCTGTTCACGTAACTTTGACACGTTAATACTAATGTAGTTGCCGCCATTATGATGACAATAGCAACGGTAAGAGATAAGTATTGAGTCGTGCGGTCGAATACTTCATTACTGCGACTTGCGGTGTCTTGTGTTCGCCAACGGTCACTGGGTGAAAGCTGGGTGCTGTCTTGCAATTTAGTAAGAGTCGCGTCGTCACCTTTCAGAAACAATCGGTATTGTACTCGACTACCAACTTGTATTGCGCCCGTTTTGACCACGTCTGACGAACTTATGTAGGCGGAAGGCATTTGTTGGAAAGGATTAAAACTCAGCCCCGGTTCCATTAATACAGCGCCTGAAACCGTAAAATCAGCATCGCCTATCGTGACAATGTCACCTTTACTCACTTCTAGCTGGGCCATAATACGTTCATCAAGCCACAGTTGGTTCTGCGTTACATGACCTGACTCATTACTATCCAGTACTAGGTCACCCATAAGTGGGTAGTTTTCATCAACCGCCCTTACGGTAATCAACTGCATCCCATTCTCACTAAAAGCCATGGTCGCAAACCGCGTCATAGTTGAACGTTCAAGCGCTTGTGTGCTCGCTAGAAGCGGTTCTGGGATCGGATTGGCAGAGACAAAAACAGCGTCAGCAGTTAACGCATCCTTACCTTGTTTAATGATCACCTGCTCCATTCGCTCCGCCAGCGCCGATAATGCGAAAATGCTAGCGATCACCAATACCAATGCCACACTGATGGGCCATAAGTTACCTTGGCGTATTTCACCTAAACTCCAGCGGATAAGACTCTTATTTGGTGATTGTTTAGGGTTAACGTGCCCTTGGTCGGAACCTTGTTCGCTTGAAGAAATTACGGACATGCCACCTCCTCTATCATTTCACCCGCTTCCATTCGATAAACGCGGTCACAACGGCTTGCTAAATGACTGTCGTGGGTGACAAGAATCAAGGTCGTTCCATGTTGCTCGTTGAGGTCGAATAACAGCTCGATGACTTTCTCTGCGGTTTGATGGTCTAGGTTACCAGTTGGTTCGTCAGCAAATAACAACTCCGGCTGGGTCATAAACGCTCTTGCAAGTGCGACGCGTTGTTGCTCACCCCCTGATAGTTGGCTCGGTAAGTGGTCAAGTCGCTTTTCCAAACCAACAGCGGTTAACAATTCAGTCGCTCTTGCATCATTCTCAGCCTCACCACGTAGGAGACAAGGAAGAGTGACATTACGCAACGCGCTGAGACTTGGGATAAGAAGAAAGCTTTGAAATACGAACCCCAACGAATCTGCTCGGATTTTAGCGCGAGCTTCATCGTCCAATTTGGAAAGCTCATGCCCTAATAATGTAATTTCACCCGATGTTGGAGTATCTAGGCCAGCAAGCAGTGTCATCAGCGTCGATTTACCCGCTCCCGACGTACCTACGATGGCGATTTTTTCTCCCTTTCTAATGTCGACGTTTACATTTTTAAGGATTGTTAATTGTTCTTGATTAGTAGAAACTTGTTTAGAAACCAAATTCGCTTGAACAATAGGTGCTTTAAGTACAGGTGTTTGCATGATTCGTATACTTTCCTTAGTTCTCTTTCTTAGTCTTTCCGCAACCGCTATGGCGAGCGAAAAGCTTCTTGTATTGGGCGACAGTCTGAGCGCTGGCTATCAAATGCCGATCGAGGAGAGTTGGCCTAGCTTACTCCCAGACGCGTTATTAGAACATGGCCAAGATGTAAAAGTTGTTAACGGCAGTATCTCTGGTGACACCACGGGAAACGGCTTGGCCCGCTTACCCCAGTTATTGAAGCAACACTCTCCTGACGTTGTACTCATCGAGCTAGGCGCTAATGACGGACTTCGAGGCTTCCCACCTAAGCTTATTACGTCGAACCTATCGAAAATGATTACCATGATCAAAGATTCTGGTGCGAATGTGATCATGATGCAAATCCGTGTACCGCCTAATTACGGTAAACGCTACAGTGACATGTTCTACGATATCTACCCTAAGCTCGCAGAACATCAACAAGTTGAGTTGATGCCTTTCTTCCTAGAGCACGTAATCATCAAACCAGAATGGATGATGTCCGACGGCCTACACCCTAAACCAGAGGCACAGCCTTTTATTGCCGACTTTGTCGCGGAAGAATTGGTTAAACATCTCTAATTTTACTGGTCTAGCTCAATAAGTTTTACCTAACTTTACGTTACTCTTATCTGAATCTTATTCACCAAGGTCACATAATAAAAATGCAAATAGAACCGTTAATTCAAGGTGTTGTAGCTCGTTCGTCGCATCCATATGGTTGCCGTGCTTCCATCAAAGAGCAAATTGATTTCGTAAAACAAGCGCCACAAATCAAAAAAGGCCCAAAGCGGGTTTTGATCATTGGTGCTTCCTCCGGCTTTGGATTGGCCGCTCGTATCGCCCTAACCTTTGGTGGCGCAGAAGCTGACACAATTGGCGTATCTTTTGAACGCGGCCCGTCAGACAAAGGGGTTGGTAGCGCAGGTTGGTACAACAATATCTTTTTTAAAGAAGAAGCAATACATCATGGCCGTACAGCCATCAACATCGTTGGTGATGCCTTTTCGGATACAGTCCGTAATCAAGTGATTGAAGCGATTGAAACCTACTTTGAAGGTGAAGTTGACTTAGTTATTTACAGCTTGGCTACGGGTGTTCGCCCTATGCCGAATTCAGAAGAGTTTTGGCGCAGTGTCATCAAACCTATCGGCGAGTCAGTCACTGGCGCTTCAATTATGCTAGAGAACGATCAATGGGTTGAATCGTCGCTTGAACCAGCAACCGAAGAAGAAGCGGCAGCGACCATCAAAGTCATGGGCGGTGATGACTGGGAAAGTTGGATTGATGCTTTAATCAACTCAGAATCGGTCGCTGACGGCTGTAAAACCATTGCTTTCTCTTACATGGGCCCAGAAGTAACTCACCCTATCTACCTTGACGGTACGTTGGGCCGAGCAAAGGTAGACTTACACCAAACCAGCCATTCGTTGAATTTGAAAATGGCTAACTTCGGCGGTAGCGCTCACGCGACGGTGTGTAAAGCTTTGGTGACCAAAGCGAGTGTATTCATACCGGCGTTGAGCCCTTATCTACTAGCGCTTTATCGCGTGATGAAAGAGAAAGGTACACACGAACGATGTATTGAGCAAATGCAACGTTTATTCACAACTAAGCTGTATGACCAAGAAAAAGTACCCGTCGATGGTGAACGCTTGATCCGTATTGATGATCTTGAGTTAGATCCACAAGTTCAACAAGAGGTCTCTGCCATCCTTGAACAAATGAACGCAGACAATTTTAAAGAGCTTGGCGATTATGAAGGCTTCAAAGATGAGTTCATGAAGCTGAACGGGTTTAACTTTGAAGGCGTGGATTACTCACAAGACATCTCTTTAAAAACATTAAAAGCACTCAAGCCGTAGCCAACAGCTTGTCTCATAGGTGAGATAGTGCCAAGTAATTCAAAGTCCTGAACGGTTTTCAGGACTTTTTTTTGTTTCGAAATCTCCCACCCCTATACTTAATCTTAACGAGTGGTTAAATAGCAGCCTCAACACAAGAATAAAAACAAACCTCCATTCACAGGAAGTGAACGTTCGGGAAGGATACCTTATGGGAACATTGCAAACTTTAGATTATAAGATCCCGGATTCCATGCAGAAAAGTTGGCAAAACATCGTCAACCTTCTCGCACAAATTGCTAATGTTCCGACCACGCTCATCATGCGCATCCACCCTAACCATATCGAAGTCAACACCACCAGCGAGACACAAAATAACCCTTACAAAGTCGGTGATAAAGAAGGACTTGGACACGGCCTCTATTGCGAACATGTCATTGAACACAAAAGGGAGCTCATGGTACCCAACGCTTTGCTCGATGACGAATGGAAAAATAATCCTGATATTAAGCTTGGTATGATTTCTTACTGCGGCTTGCCCCTTTACTGGCCAAATGGGGAAACATTTGGAACGATCTGCATGCTCGACTCCAAAGAAAATCAATACAACGCAACTTATCGGCAGCTTTTAAATACTTTCAAAGAGTCCATCGAAGCGCAGCTTGCGGTGGTTTTTCAACAACACAAGCTGATGAGACTAAACAGTGAACTTAAAAACCGAGTCGAAACTCGGACCACTGACCTAGCACAACTCAGCTATTCCTTAACCAAAGAAATCGACCGCCGTAAAGCCGCAGAAAAGCAAGTGAGTTACCAAAAAACACACGACCAAGGTACAGGCTTTTTAAACCGTTCCGCCTTAGAGAAAGTCCTCGATAGCACGTTAGAAACATTGAATCATGAACACGAAGCGCTTGCAGTGATTAACGTAGGATTCAGCAACGCACGAAGCATACAGACAAAATTTGGCTTTGAAGGTTTTGATGAGGTACTCAAAGAATTTCGCTTTCGCTTGGGCCATAACGAAACCAGTTATTTTGTCACGGGTCGACCAAGCTCCAATGACCTTGTGATTGTCGTATCGGGAGAAGATGTCGAAAACAAAGTCCAGAAACTGCTAGAAGATATCACACATGTAAGTGTTGGTAATTTCTACATCGAAGATACCGAGGTCCATTTACACTCTTACATTGGGGTTGTTCAAGCGCACAGAAACAGCCATTCCAAACAACTGCTACAAAACGCTTGCTACGCGATGCTGCTCTGTAAAGAGTCAGGTGAACCCTACAGTTACTTCTGCGAAAGCCATACACAAGAACTCAATAACCATAACCAACTAGAAAGCTACCTACTCCAAGCAGTTAGAAACGACGACTTAATGCTTTATTTTCAACCCAAAGTACTGCCCCATACTCACAAGTGGATCGGTGCAGAAGCCCTACTGCGCTGGCGTCATCCAGTATTAGGCGATGTTTCGAATGAGGCTCTCATTCATATGGCAGAACAAAATGGTTTGATATTTGAAGTCGGTTCGTTTGTACTACGCACCGCCATCGATAAAGCTAAGCAATGGTCTGAGTTAGTGGATAACTTTAAGATTGCCGTTAACGTATCACCCATCCAATTGCAGAACGTCAACTTTGCGGAACAAATTGAACACCTACTTGAAACCTTCCATCTGCCCGCTCACTTTCTAGAACTTGAAGTCACCGAAAGCGCTCTCATTGCTGATGAGGTTGTTGCTCGTAATACATTGAATAAACTTCACAATCTAGGTGTGACACTGTCACTAGATGATTTTGGAACAGGTTACGCGTCGTTCAGTTACCTAAAGAAATACCCGTTTGATGCGATTAAAATCGATAAAAGCTTTGTTCAGCAAATGGATAAGTCCGATGATGACCGTGCCATTATTTGTTCTATCATACACATCGCTAAAAAGTTGGAGTTACAAGTCGTCATAGAAGGCATTGAGTCCGCCCAGCAAGAACAATTTTTAATTGGTGAAGGCTGCGACATTGGGCAAGGGTTTCTTTATGGCAAGCCTATGCCTTGTAACGAATTTGAGCAAAGTTTGTTTAATCAAAACCTCTTGGGTGGTCAATACACCTATTCTTCCTAAGCATTTGCTTTACTCTGCTTGCGGTGGTTTCTATAATCGCCGCCCGCTTCCAATAAAAAGGCCAATATCTTCATGGATCAGTTGACTGCCACGCTAAAAAAAATCGAAAAGCAGAACTACCGCGCTTACCAGCAAATCAAGGGTCAATACGACTTCGATGATTTCAATCTGTACATTGATCATGTACAAGGCGACCCATACGCTTCTGCTTCTCGCTTGCGTGCAACTCGTGCTTGGTCACTCACTGGCCTTGAATGGCTAAAAGATGAATCTCCAGCTTTCCAACGCGCAGCGCGTGATTTCATTGCACGCAGCTTTGAGCAATTTGCGAAACAAGAGAATACGGTAACTATCTCGCTAAGCGGCCAGACCGTGCTAGACAACACGGCAGTCCTTTTTACTGAAGAAGGTATTGAATTACGTTTCCGCGTAAACCTTCCTGCGGAAGGACGTCAAGTGCTTGGTAAAAAAGCCAATAACATTCTGACTTTCCATCTACCAAAATTCATCCGCCGTGCAACGCTGGAACGTGAGCTAGACAAAGAAGCCTTGTTAGAACACTGCCAAGTGGTGGAAGATCAAGCGGCGCTGCGTGAACAATTGGAAGTGAACAATCTCGTAGCTTTCGTTGCGAATGGAAGCATTCTTCCTCGTATCGCAGGTAACTGCGATCTACCAATGAAAGAAGCGGTCGAATTCAAAGCCCCTGAAAACCTTCAAGTTACACTCCACGCCCCTAACAAAGGCTACGTAACAGGCCTAGGTATTCCAAAAGGCATTACATTGATCGTTGGTGGTGGCTTCCATGGTAAATCAACGTTATTGAATGCAATTGAGCGTTCTATTTACGACCACATTCCAGGTGATGGCCGTGAGTACATTGTTACCGATGCAAACGCGATGAAGATTCGTGCAGAAGACGGCCGTTGTGTTCATCACTTGAACTTGTCGAACTACATCAACCACTTACCAATGAGCAAAGATACCGCCGACTTTTCTACTCAAGATGCATCTGGCTCAACCTCTCAAGCCGCTTGGTTGCAAGAGTCAATTGAAGCCGGTGCAAGCTCACTGCTTATTGATGAAGATACGTCAGCGACTAACTTTATGATCCGTGATGAGCGTATGCAGGCATTGGTTGCAAAAGGTGATGAGCCAATTACTCCCCTTGTGGATCGTATTGGCCAATTACGTAATGAGCTGCAGATATCAACCATTATTGTTATGGGGGGATCTGGTGATTACTTAGACGTTGCAGACACCGTCATTCAAATGCACGATTACCAAGCGGTTAACGTGACAGAAAAAGCCAAACAAGTGATAGCTCAGCACCCTACTCAGCGTCATAACGAATCTGAAGAGCCTCTGCAAACGTTCCGTCCGCGTGCACTTAATCGTGTCGCGTTAATGAACATTTTGATGGATGGCAAATTCCGCGTAAATGCAAAAGGCAAAGATTCACTTCGCTTCGGTAAAGAGTTCGCTGATTTAAGTGCTTTGGAGCAACTAGAATCCGCGGATGAAGTGAACACCATTGGCTGGCTGTGGTTCCAGTTAGCGCAACTTCCAGGTTGGTGTAACAACCCTGCGAAAGAGATTGATGACATGCTAGTTGGCGAATGGCACGCAAACTTACCTAAGCAAGGCGATCTGGCTAAGCCACGTACACTTGACGTAATGGCAGCGTTAAACCGCATGCGTAAATCTCAGTTTAAGCCAACCAACTGATTCTATCGTTCAAGAACCTAAAGAAGAATTAAATAAGGCAGCGTTTCACCGCTGCCTTTTTATGTTCAACTGTTTTCTAGTTAACTATCCGTTTCTTAATACGTTCCACGCATCACACAGCACACGAAAGCGTTCTGCGCTGCCGTTTTCTCTATCTGGATGCCAACGCAACGCTAATTTTCGCCATTGCTTACGGATCTCCACTCTTGTCGCGTCGCGCCCTAACTCAAACAGACTCAACGCTTTGGACCTATCAATACAAGAACTGGATGAGCCACCAATGAAGTGTTGATAGCGATTCCAAAAGTCATTCAGCAATCGGCGTACCTCTCCTTCGTTGGCTTCATAATTACTCCAGTCGAGGTAGTATTCTCGTAACGGATTCGTCGTGTCGACAGTATGGCGCGTAGCTTCTAATGAGGACATTAACACGATGTCCATGGCTTCAACTTGCAGCCAACCTTCTGGATATAACGTTTCTTGTAATTGATAGAGCGCATTCATCAACAAGAAGTTACGTTTGAAGAGATCTTTATCTGGAGATGAGTCTAATTGGGCAATGTAACCATGCTCACTCAATTCATGAGCTAGAGTATGCACTTTCCAGCCTGAAGGTTTCTTTTTGAGGATTTCGAGGATCGGCCATAACAATGGATTTTCCATATCATGATGACCACGTTGGCAAACGTCATGTTGTTCGTCCATGTATCCTCTTTGTTTTCTCGGTTTATTCTCTAAAGCTAGTCAATTTGTACCATAAACACAAAAAGGCCGACAGTAAGAAACGGTCGGCCTTTTGAACGAAGATCTCATTGATTTAAATAACGCCGAGTTCTCGTAGTCGTTCCATCAGGTAACTATGTGCTGTGTAACGTTCCGAAAGCACTGTATCAGGCTTTGGATGGAGGAATAACGGCAAAGAAATGCGGGAGTTCTCTTGACGACCACCCGTTGGGTTGATGACTCGGTGTGTCGTTGATGGGAAGTAACCCCCTGACGCTTCTTGTAGCATGTCACCAATGTTGATGATCATATTACCAAAGTCACAAGGCACATCTAACCAATCACCTTCTTTGCTCTTAACTTGCAAGCCCGGCTCATTTGCCGCAGGCAGCACCGTGAGTAAGTTGATGTCTTCATGAGCCGCAGCGCGAATTGCTCCCGGTTCTTCTTCACCCGTCATTGGAGGGTAATGCAAAACGCGTAGCAATGTTTTGTCGCTATTGTTGATCATTTCAGACAGCGCAATAGAAAACTTCTCTTGAACCTCTTTCGGTGCGTACTCTTCTACCCAGCCAAGTAATTCTTGAGCAAATGCGTTCGCACGTTCGTAATACTCTAAGATTTCTTTTTCTAGCTGCACAGGGATCTGACCCCATGGGTATACATGGAAGTACTCTTTGATGTCTTTTACGCTGTGGCCTTTCGCAACTTCAGAAACGGAAGGTGGAAAATAACCGTCTTGTGTTTCAACATTAAATTGGAAATCGTTTTTTTGCGCTGAGCTGAAAAACTCGTACCAGTTTTTGTAAATTGACTCGACCAGCTCTTGTGGGATTGGGTGGTTTTTTAATACACCGAACCCAGTTTCACGTAGTGAGGTGACGAACTGTTGAGCAGCATCGTCAGCAAGATAATCGACAGTTTCCAGTTTCATGACTCTACTTCTTTTTTATTAGACTGAGTCGTGAATTCTATGGATGGGCATGTTGTAAATCAAACTTTAATGAAATGTTTCCGCGCAAACGTTTTATTGTTGAGCAGTTTGCCAATATATCAACAAAAACAGTAATCATTATTTTGATAAAACAAACAATTGCACAGCGTTCAATTAAGTGTAATCATAACGTCAGTATTTAATTGAAGGATCAATTTCTCTATGAAGAATACTTCTACCTTATTGGGTTTAACCATTTTCTATGCCGTCGTATTTCTGTTTTCAGCGTTAGAGCCGAGCTCTCGAGCGGTGTGGTTTGCCGAAATCGTACCAGCCATTGGTATTCTCATCGCGATTTGGGCACTGTCTATTCGTTACCAATTCAGTAACACCGCTTACGTATTGATGTTCATTTGGCTTTGCTTACATACCATTGGCGCAAAATACACGTTCGCAGAAGTCCCCTTTGACTGGTTTAACAATTTGATTGGATCTGAGCGCAACAACTTCGACCGAGTCGCGCACTTTTCTATTGGCTTATACGCATACCCAATCGCTGAATATCTGATTAATAAAAAGAAAATCAGCGCAAGCTTCGCTTCTTGGTTTGCTTTGTTTGCAATCATGTCGTTAGCGGCTGGCTACGAGATCATTGAATGGTGGTACGCCGCGATTGCGGGTGGAGATGAAGGCATTGCCTTTCTGGGATCACAGGGCGATATTTGGGATGCCCAGAAAGACATGTTGTGCGACACCATGGGTGCGATAGTTTCTTTGTTATTACTGACAACTCAACGTCGATTGGCGAAGCCATTCTAAATACGGATTAAACCCTTCGACAATTGGGACCTGTACGATTTGAGCAACTTCATATTCGTGCAGGTCTTTTATTTTGTCTTCCACTAATGCATACAAATCACGCCGCGTCTTAATCACCATGAGCCATTCGTTATCGCTGCAAATTTCCCCTTTCCACACATAATGACTTTCTATTGGCATAGTTTGAATGCACGCAGCGAGTTTAGCCTCTAGTAGACCTTTGATAATTTCATCTCGGTTTTGTTGTGTACCCGCTGTACTCAGTACCATGCAGTAATCGTGTTGTTCGCTCATAACTGACTCTTATTTCATCGTGACCTTACCGCCAATCATCTTGAAGGCGGGCGTTCCTCTTACCAACGTATCTCGTGCAAACTCTTGCTCGCAACCCGGACAAACACAAGGCACTTTAGTGAAGTCTTCGACAATACGTTCTTTAAAACATTTGACCAAAGCACCCTTTCCTCCTTTACGGTATTTAAACAGCTGAGCTTTGCATTTTGCGCAGTATATTTCGACGGTTTTTGTCGGTTGTTTTTTATTCGGTTTCGCCATTTTTCTCTATTTCTGGTTTTACCCATACATTGCTAAAGTCGAACCAGCCTAGTGCGTTGCATTTGGCGTTTTGTAATGCGCCACTGTGGTCTTTGTTTACGCCAAGCCAGCAGTGGAACATCGGGATGACTTGGCAACTTTTCACTAATTGTCGACCAAGCTCTCGTGCAGGAAAATCATTGTGTTGCCCTGCTCGCCACTGATCCACCAGCGTTGCCCATCTAGAAAAGTCGTACCCTGCGCTAAATTTATCGATATCACTGTAGTCTAGTAGCCAACCTGCTAGTGCGTCATTGCGATTTGTTGCAATGCCCATGGCTTTAATCCAAATATCCACTTCTTCTGGGGAAGGCGGCTGAGTATCATAGCGAATGAAATCTACATCGATACCATGCGGCTTTAACAGTGTTTTAATAGCCTTCCCGATGACCGGAAACATTGGGTGTTTTTTCTGATAAGCAACACAAATCGTTTTCTCTTTTTGAGGCGCATCACCTCCCATTGTCGGCTTAAGATCTATCCAACCAGGTTTCAATCCAAATGCTTGAAGCACTCCGAGTTCGATGACCTTATCTTGTGGCACAAGAGAGTAAATTTGATAGCTGTTCAATACCTGACTTAGGAACTCTGCCCAACGTGGATCTTTCGCTATCCCTTTGTTTTTATTGAGTAGTAAAAAGGTACAGCCTGGGTCCAGTTCGACTTCGTCGGTGGAGGCTTGTTTGTCCATTTGTGGTTTTGATAAGCTTGGGTAAACCATCGAAGAGTACGCTTCATCAATCACCCAGACTTCGACTTGGTCAAGTAGCGGACGTAGTCCAAAATAACCGTCAAACGCTGTTAATATCAGTCGTTTGTCATCGTTTACTTTGACTTGAAATGGCCCTGTACCGACGGGTTTTCGATCAAACTCTTCTGAGCGAAGCGTCTTGGGAAGCAGGACTTTCGCCTGAGACTCACTCAACGCGAGGGGCAAATACTTATCAGGACGTACAAGATGGATGTCCACCGTCCACGGTTCTGGTGAAATCACTTTTTCTATATGAGAAAACAGATTCAAGCCACTCAATGCAGAAATGCTTTCAATAACACAGTCCGTCGTGAGCAACTCTCCATTATGGAAACGAACACCTCGGCGCAAATAAAAACGCCAATGGGTATCGGATAGCGCTTCCCAATAGTGCGCCAAATCCGGCTGCAGTTGTTCGTTGTCGTCGAGCTTAGTCAAACCGCTGAATACTTGTCGGGCAATATGTTGCTCAGACCGACGCATCGGTTTCTGAGGATTCAACATGGCTAATGGCCGATAGTAAGGCAAACGGACGACTTGCTCACCCTGACGGTGCTGCAAACCAAGGTAGCCTTGGATTACCTGAGTCAGTTTGGCGGCATCATTGTCTAACGCTTCTAAAGCTTGCCCAATTTTTCCTTCATCAAGATAACGACGAGCCAAGTTTTCACTCACGTCACTGCGATTACGTTTAAAGACAAGTTTAGAGAGTTTTCCTCGACCAGCGGCAGGATGCCACTCAATCCACCCTTCTTCCTCTAATTTATTGAGAACGATTCGGGCATTACGTCGAGTACAAAAGAGCGCTTCGGTAATGTCTTCGAGTTGAACTTCCGTGTCATTACCAGAAAATTTTTCAAACAGTGTTTCGAATTGAACACGTAAACGAGGACTGCTCATAAAGAGGAAATTTTAGTTTTCATTGCGATAAACTAAGTTTCCTCATTTTTTGCAAAAAGTGCAAACCTCGGAAGTGAAATTATTGAATGTCGATACCAATTTCTTGCGCTACTTGGCGTAATTGATCTTCATCGTCGAGTTTGATCGACCATTTTGTTTCTGCGCCATGTGCTAACACCACATTCGCACCACGACCAAGCAATTGAATTGCATCAGTTTGGGCTTGCATCGTAACCATACCCGAACCGGTTAACTTGATGACAATTTCACGTTGGGTTGCGATGATCTTACCCAGAGAAAATTCGATAACCATGCCTTACCTTCGTTGAATTATGCTGTCTTTTCTTTTTGATGTTTGACTGCAATGGTCAAACGACTGGTGCAAACCAAACGTTCTCGTTCGTCGGTAATATTGATCTGCCAAACTTGTGTAGATACGCCTAAATGCACTGGTGTAGCCGTCCCAATAACGTAACCGCTTCTCATCGCACGCACATGGTTGGCATTAATGTCTAAGCCAACGCAGTAACTGCCTTCGCCCACACAGAAATTAGCGGCAAGTGAGCCTAACGTTTCTGCTAACACAACCGATGCACCACCATGAAGCATCCCTAATGGCTGATGAGTAAAGCTGCACACAGGCATGGTCGCGGTAAGCGAGTCGTCAGTGAAGTCGGTATAGACGATTTGCAGATGTTCCATCATGGTGTTCTTAGACGTAGCGTTAAGAACCTCCAAGCTCATTGGCTTTTTCCAAATACTCATGTTTTCGCTCTTATTCTAACCAGTTACAACCACTGGTAATCTCGATTTGAAGTGCCTCTAGGATAGTCCCGATCGTAACATCACTTCAAGACGAAACACATCGTTCAACGTGATCAACATAATGGCTTAAAGTTTCTTTACTAAGCGTTATACTATTGGTACAAAACAGAAAATATTTATATGGACCCCACTATGAGAACATGGATTAAAGCATCAGTGCTTTTCACTATAGCTGGCTTAACAGCGTGCAGTTCTTCCCCTACTGGCCGCAATCAGATTTTAATGTTTTCTGATCAAGAAATGTCTTCACTTGGCGCAAAATCGTTTGATCAAATGAAGAAAGAGATCCCGATCAGCAAAGACAAGAAAACCAATGCATACGTTCAATGTGTTGCAAAACAAATCACTGATACCATTCCACCACAAGCTGGGTTTAAAGATTGGGAAGTGGTTGTCTTTGATAGTGACCAAGTGAACGCCTTTGCGTTACCCGGTGGCAAAATTGGCGTATACACAGGACTGTTGAAAGTCGCTAAAAACCAAGACCAACTAGCAACCGTTATTGGCCACGAGGTTGCTCACGTCCTAGCGGATCACAGTAACGAACGCCTCTCTCAAAGCCAACTCACCAACGCAGGGTTGTCCCTTGCTAATGTTGCAATCGGCGCCTCTGAATACAAGCAATACCAGCAAATGACCATGGCGGCATTAGGTGTTGGTGTTCAGTATGGTGTGATTCTTCCTTATGGTAGAACTCAAGAGTCGGAAGCGGATATTGTTGGCCTTGGCTTTATGGCAAAGGCGGGATTCGACCCGAATCAGAGCGTCGATCTTTGGCAAAATATGGGCAAAGCCGGTGGTGCGCAACCACCTGAGTTCTTCTCAACCCACCCATCGCATAACACTCGTATCAGAGATTTGCAGGCCACCATTAAAACCTTGCCAGCTTCTACCGTGAAAGCTCCGAAGTGCGGGTAATTTAATGTTTTAGGTTGTATTACGTAAAAATACATAATTAATCTAACACCAGAAACACGAAAGCTCCGTTAGGCTAAAACCTACCGGAGCTTTCTTTTTAGTTCTTGCCTTTATGGTCCCTGCTTCAGATGAGATTGGTCAGCTCGAGAGCGAAAATTAGGTGCCCAGAATTTGCAATGGCAAACTGAGTAAGCTATCTCCTAACCCAGCAAAGTACCAAATGATCGCCACAAAACCACCGACGGATACTAAGTACCATGCAAACGAGAACAGTTGGCCATAACGAGTTAACGGCAATAAGTGGCTATGATGTCGCGTTCGCCATTCCATTACCACTTCCAACATGCCCATCATTAATAGAAATCCTAATAACGTTAAACCAAACGTGTAACTGATATAGATTCCAAACAATGCTGCGAGAATACTACCGACAAGCCCGACCCAAGTATTCATTGAAAAGGTAATGCTTTTTAAGACGTGACCACCATCTAAAGGTAGAATCGGCAATAGGTTGAAAAGGTTTAACAGTGCATTAAACACTGCCAACCCTGCGAAGATCATTTCTCCAGTCATCCAGTAAAGAACGGTGAAAATGATACTAAGCACCAAGCCAAAGAACGGCCCCATTATGGAAATAACCACGTCTTGCCATCGAGTATTTATCTTTTCATCACTCAGCGCTAAACCACCAAGAAACGGGATGAGATAAATTCCTTTGGTCTTCATGCCGAAGTACTTCATCGCCTTAATGTGCCCGTATTCGTGAAAAACAAGACACGCCAACAATGCCAAAGCAAACTCAATGGAAAATAACCAGGAGTACGCTGCTAAACTTGCCGACGCAAGCGCAACCTTGATGACTTTCGCACTCTTCAGTGCTTTCATCCCCAGTGACACCATACCAATTAAACTAAAACGCTTTTCGGTTGGCGGCGCTTCAACCGGTATCTGACGCTCAATGTCTTTTTCGTTTCTTGTCCCTTCGGTAACCAAAACATCGTCGATAAACGCTTGATATTTGAAATCAAACGGTTGCCAATTTAGCTCACAGTCGAGTTGGCAAGATAAGATCTCTTCCGCTGAAGAAAGCTTAAATTGATGTGAGGTTTTGCCTGAATCATCCTCACTGGCATCAATTTGCGATACCAAAGTGTTATCCCAAAACAACTGCTGCCATCCAGCCATTGACCCTTCTAATCTCAATGGTCTCCCAAGAAATTCAATGTGTAGTAATTCCACGCTATTCCCAATGCGATAAACACGAAGTGCGGATTATGCCTGTAAAGGAATCGAACGAAAAGCATGTTAACAACTAGTGTTTGACTATCATTTAACCATCAGATTTACAAAAAAACTCTGGTCGTACCATTTGTTATAAAAATATCACCATAATACATGGCCTTACTAAATGCCATTTGACCTATGCATCAAATTTAAAACGTAATATAGGTATGATCTTTGACAAGTTAATAAACATACAATTAACATTATCGTTACATCGCAGTTGTAATTCGAACCGACAACAGCTGGTGTAATCGCTACACAACAATTACAAAGACTTCGGTCTAACATAATGACACCCTAGGAGGGTCAAGGATGAACAAGAAGCACTGCTCTCTGCTTACAATTTCAATATTGTTTGCGTGTAATGCCCAATCGGCGGGCTTTCAGGTTGCTGAGCACTCGGCATCTGGTCTTGGTAGAGCATTTTCAGGTGAAGGCGCGGTTGCTGATAATGCAAGCGTATTAGCACGTAACCCAGCTGCGATGACACTTTTTAAAGAAGCTCAATTTTCAGGTGCACTGTCTATTGTCGACCCTGAAGTTAACGTCTACGACACTTACCATAAAGAGCACGCTGACGACGTGGCACCGCTACAAATCGTTCCAGCGGGTTACTACATCAGCCCAATCAATGATCAATGGGCTTGGGGTATTGGTATGTTCACTACCTATGGTGTTGCGACTGATTACCCAGATGATATCTCTGCCGGTGATATGGCGGGTGATACCTCCCTACTTTCCGTCAACCTAAACCCTAATATCGCTTATCGCATTAACGAGCAATTCAGCGTTGGTGGTGGTATTAACTTGGTATACGCACACGCAGAGTTAACTCGCCACAAAGGTGCACTTGCTCCGCTATTTGGTCCTGACAGCAAGAAATCCGACAACCTCATTGGTATGGAAGGCGACACGTTTGCTTGGGGTTGGAACATTGGCGCTTTATACGAGCTGGATGAAAACAACCGCTTTGGCTTTGGTTACCGCTCTAAAGTAGACCTTGACTTTGATGAAGGTGAATTCAGCAGCTATGACTCTGGTGTCGCCAACGCTGCAAAAGTAGATGGCCGTCTGCAAATTTCTCTTCCGTCTATTATCGAACTTTCTGCATTCCATCAGTTAAACGAAACGTGGGCGATCCACTACGGATGGCAACAAACGGACTGGAGCACATTTAAAGAATTAAAAGCAACCAGTAAAGATTGTGCTGGTGGTGTCTGCTTCTTCAAACCTGAAAAATACGAAGACAACAACCGTTACTCCTTCGGTGGTACATACACTCTGAACAACCAATGGACACTTCGCGCGGGTATCGCCTATGACGAGCAAGCCGGTGAAGCCACATTGAGTATCCCTGATAGCGACCGTTTTTGGTACAGCGCAGGCGTGACTTATGCAATGAAAGAAAACCTAACCTTCGATGCAGGTTTTGCTTTCGTCAAGAGTAAGTCTGGCTCGTTTACTGAAACCAACGCCGCGGATCAAGAGATCACATTTGATTCAGAAGGTACGGCCTACATCAGTGCTGTACAAATGAACTACACGTTCAAGTAATTAGGATTAACGGAGTAAACCAATGAAACATACGTTTAAACTATCACTGCTTTGTTCTGCAATCCTACTTGCAGGTTGTGGTGACAATACATCGAGCTCTGGTACATCAGATAAACCGACGTTTGAGCCCGAAGTACAAGCGCTACTTGACCGCAACACATCGATTAGCTTTACATTGCAAGGTGCAGATGCAGACGTTCCTGCGCCATCTTACTTATTGATGGATAGCACAGACGGAACGCTTGGCCTTCCAACAGGCGGGGACGATGCATTAACCAATCCCCTAGCTGCCATGAACACAATGGATGGTTGGTCAACGTCTATGCCAATCGTTCTTAACTTCAATGGCGATGGTTTTGCTGACGGCCTTGTTACTTCTGGTATCAGCGTTATTAAGATAAACCAACGTCTTACCGATTGGGATGGCGCTTCAAACCCAATCGAAAAAGTACTTACGCTGGGTACTGACTACGTTGTACAAGCGAGCGGCAATTCTCTTTACATTCAGTTTATGAACTCTTTGGACGAATCTGGCGAATACATCTTCGCGGTAACTCAAGCGATTCAAGACGTAAACGGAAATCCAATTGGTACATCAGGGAGCTATGCGACAGGTAAAACGAAAGAGATCGTTTATGAAACTGGTGACTTAGCTTCAGTACAGGCAGCCACGACAGCAGTAGAGGGTATTTTCGGACTCGCAAGTGTCAACCCTGCTGATATTGTTTACTCATCATGGTTTAGCACACAATCTGTAGGCGATACGCTTGCTGCTGTGAAAGGCGTCACGGCAACCGGTTTTGCTACTGGTGCTAATACGTTAAATACTGTGTACAAAAACGACGCAAACGAAGGTGCCATTGACCTTTCTACCGCATACACGCTGACAATGGGGACGACACAAGACTTTATTACAGCACTTGACGCTGATGAAGACTTTAACAAGTACGTTAGTGACCTGGATGCAGCTAAAACAGCAATCAAAGGTTTATATGCTG
This sequence comes from Vibrio jasicida CAIM 1864 = LMG 25398, assembly GCF_000400365.1. Classification (GTDB taxonomy): domain Bacteria; phylum Pseudomonadota; class Gammaproteobacteria; order Enterobacterales; family Vibrionaceae; genus Vibrio; species Vibrio jasicida. The sequence continues at coordinate 36,432 of NZ_BAOG01000039.1, forward strand.
GCGCTAACGTGGCGGTCAATGTGACACAAGGTGTTGCAAAACTGCCTCATTATCTAGAGAAAGGCGCTGACTGGAACATGCAACCAATGGTTTCTGCAATGCCTAGCCTTGCTAAAGTCAGTGCTGCACTAGCGGATGAAGGCGAACAAGCGAACATGGTTCAACAGCTTTCTACAGGTGTATTTGCCGATGATCCTGTAGATGTCACTAAGTTAGCTACGGACCCGACAGAACAGTTAAAGCTTGTTGGTTCGACTCTGTATCTAACGGAAGGAACACAATTGGATAGCGACCGTATTATCACTCGTTATTCACCTGTACCAGTGGTTAAATCACTCGAAGACGTAGAGTTCTTGTTGTTTACACCGCAAACTGGCACACCTACAGATGTCGTGATTTACCAACACGGTATTACATCAGCTAAAGAAAATGCGTACTCTTTTGCTTTTAATATGGTTAAAGCAGGTGTTGCTGTTATTGCAATCGATCTACCAATCCATGGTACTCGTAGTTTAGATGACCAACGCTCTGCCAACGCAGATGTACTGGCTTACCTGAACCTTTCTAACCTAGCAGTGGCGCGTGATAACCTTCGCCAAAGCGTGCTCGATGTGCTGGGTTTACGTGCAAGCTTAGTTGTTTCAGCGCAAGCTGGCCTTCTGACAAGCAGCCCGCTTCAAGGCTTTAACCCGATGACGGGTTCAAAAGTGAAGATGCTTGGTCACTCATTGGGTGGTATCGTCGGTACTTCTGCAGTAGCAGCGGCGAACAACACATTGGGTAGCCCAACGGCAGACGCGTTGTACACATTCAGCGGCGCATCAATTCAAAACGCAGGTGGCCAAATTGGTAACCTACTGCTTGGTTCGTCTAACTTTGGTCCACAGATCAAGCATAACCTAGCGTACGCAGCTTCAACAGATTACGCGAGCTATGCAGATGCATCATGTGCAGACTTGTCTGACAAAGCGTGTTACGAGGCATTTGAACAAGTAGCAAGCGACGCACAACTAGCGGCACTTAATGCTGGTTTCTCTAGCTTTATCTATGCTGCACAAACTACGCTGGATACAGTTGATCCATTTACCAATGCAAGTGATCTTGTCTCAAGTGGCTCACTATCAACACCATTCTTCATGACAGAGGTAGATGGTGACGATACCGTACCAAACAATGTTGCAAACGCACCATTCGCGGGTACTGAACCTCTTGCGGCTAAACTTGGGCTAACAACTGTGAACAGTGCAAATACTGCGGTATCTCCTTCTGCTAGCTTTGTTCAATTTAATGCGACAGCAACACACAGTACGTTTGCATCCCCAGGCGGAACACTTGCTGACTTAGACCATCATGTAGAAATGCAGATGGAAAATGCTGACTTCCTAATGGATGATATGTTAACTGGTGTCACCAATACCTCTGTACTTAAGTAAGTATCTTTAGCAATACCAAAGCCCAGTTTCAACTGGGCTTTTTCGTTTCAGTGCTATTCAAACCCACTCATATTTCCTCTGCTATAGTTAAGTCGATGTCTTTGTCTAACTCACTTGTTTAAAAAGGAAAACTCTATGCGCGTATTGACCGTGATTGCCACTGCACTACTTCTTGCCGCTTGCGGTAGCAGCCAATATCTTATGTCAACGAATGAAGGGAAAATCATTACCTCTTACGGCAAGCCAGATCTCAATGAAGATACTGGTATGTACGAATATGAGGACGTAGATGGAAAAGAAATGAGCATTTCTAAAGACCAAGTTGTACAGATCATTGAACGATAAAACACCGTGCCCTCTGGAAAACAGAGGGCACTTCTCATTCACTCTGAATAACTCAACTTGAAACTAATAGCCTTTATCAATGCAACTAATTCATCATTCAAAACAATCAACACCCTTATTTATATTCTCACTATTATTTGGTTAGCGAATATTTTACATCTTCACTCCTTTCAGGTTGGAATATTGTAAAATCTCGCCTTTAATTCTCTAACACCCTTTTATTTCTCAGGATAAAGTGGATAATACCGCCACCAAAAAAACATTACTAAGGTGAGTCCTTATGTCTATCGAAGCTACTTTGCTTGCTCGCTGCGAGTCAAAATGTGAACTGTGTTCTTCTGAATCTCAACTAACAGCATTTGCTGTTCCACCACACGGTAACGTGACTGTTGATACTGCTATCATGGTTTGTGATAAGTGTCATGGTGAGATCGAAGACCCTAAAGACATTAACCACTGGCGCTGCCTAAACGACAGCATGTGGAGCCAAGTACCTGCGGTACAAGTCACTGCATGGCGCCAACTTACTCGCCTAAACTCTGAAAGCTGGGCTCAAGATGCTCTTGACATGATGTACATGGAAGAAGAGCAAATGAACTGGGCAATGAAAGGTATGTCTGCTGACGACAAAACGGTTGACTGCAACGGCACTGAACTTAAAAAAGGTGACGACGTAACCGTAATCAAAGACCTACCAGTTAAAGGTACAAACCAAGTAATCAAACAAGGTACTGTTATTCGTGGTATCAGCCTTGGTGATGATCCTAAACTTGTTTCAGGTAAGGCAAACGGCGGTCAGTCAATGTACGTGATCGCTGAGTACTGCCGTAAGAAGTAATCTCGATATTACTTTCGAAGTTTAACGGGGTTCCAATTGGGACCCCGTTTTCGTTTCTAACTTCCGCTTTCTTCTACTTATCTATTTTATCGCTGTCATTCCTCGCTTTCGCTCTCAAGCATTTTCGATTATGGTTCGAGAAGGAACAAATTAAGATGGATTGTTGTATGAAGAAGTTAACCATTCTTGATGGTGGTATGGGCCGTGAACTCAAACGCATTGGGGCACCTTTCTCGCAGCCACAATGGAGCGCTCAAGCTCTGATTGAATCTCCCGAGTACGTCTATCAGGCGCACCAAAGCTTTATCAATGCTGGGGCGGAGATCATTATCACCAACAGTTATGCTTGTGTACCGTTTCATCTTGGTGAAACACTCTACGAACAACGTGGTAGTGAGCTTGCTCGTCAAGCGGCTCAGATTGCACAAGAATGCGCAAATCAATCACCAAACGACATTGTCGTCGCAGGCTGTATTCCCCCCGCATTTGGTAGCTATCGCCCTGACCTATTTGAAAAAGAGCAAGGCGAACAGATCTTCGAAACGTTACTGAAAGCACAAGATGACTATGTCGCGATCTGGATTGCGGAAACGATCTGCAGCCTAGAGGAGCTCACTTGTTTGCAAAACGTCTTTAATAGCTGCAATAAACCGGTCGTTTATGCCTTTTCTCTCAACGACGACGTGTCAAGCACCGCACTCCTTCGTTCCGGGGAAACCGTAACGCAAGCCATTGAACAAGTGGTGGCCAATGCTTCGGTTAATACACGTGGTATATACTTCAACTGTTCGGTACCAGAGGTAATGGCAAAAGCGGTCAGCGACACCAACGCTATCTTAAACAAACACAAGAGCAATATTGATATTGGCGTTTATGCAAATAACTTTACTGCAATTAAATCTGATCATGAAGCAAATAGCGCACTTCAGTCCATGCGCGAACTTACTCCTAAAGAATACGTCGAATTTGCGAAAGAATGGTATGTAAAAGGAGCAACCGTCATTGGTGGATGCTGCGGTATCGGCCCAGAACACATCAAAGCGTTGGTGGATTGGAAAAACGCAGTGTAAACATTCTAATCAATTTCTCCTGCAACCGTCTGTACACGGTTAAAGGTACCAGGCTCAGTCACCCAAGCCGCAACGGCATCAATATTATCTAACGGTTGACTGAGCTTAAACGTCCAATGTCCATTCTCTGAACGACTTTGTTGTTTCTCTAATACCACAAAATTATGCTCAAGGACTTTACCTCGATTCTCACCCCTTTTCACTGGTGTGGTTTCATTATTTGAGAGAAACACAATCGTCGCATCATACATACCCACCTCTTCAAATCGCAGGGTGAATTGGTTGCCAGATCGCTCTAGAACCAAAGATTGAGCTTTATCGTTGTGGTTGCTTGGTAACACACGCTCACGCCAGTTGAAGAAGCCGCGCCATTCTTTACCATCAACGACAAATGCCGGAGTATAAACACTCCCTACCGCACCATAAGCACGATACAAACGTTGCAGCTGAGAGAATTCAGGCTTTGCAAATTTGTCTTTCCAGCCAAGATAGTCCCAATAGTCAACGTGGTAGGCAACGGGAATGTACTTTCCCCACAAATCAGGGTTGGATTCGAACGTGGAAAGGTATTTGTCTGCAGGTGGACAACTAGAGCAACCTTCTGAAGTAAACAGTTCGATGACTTGGGCAGGCCGCCCCTCATGAGACCATATTTGAGAAGCAGAAAGGCTCGCTAGAATAGACAAAGTTGATATAGCAATCATAGACAGTTCCTTCTTGTAACTACTGACTATGACCGTGCTACCTAAAGATAGCTTTCAATACTGTTTTAGAAGTGTAGATTTCAGATACAAAAATGCCGGCGATTAAGCCGGCATTTCGAATTCGCTTTATATTCAGATTAACGATACATACCGATATCTTTCTGAATATGTGCTGACAAATCTTCTGCGTAGTAGCTGCGAGGTGCAGAATTGTCTACAAAAAGAATGTCTAGTAGGTGAGCAATCAATCCTTTGAAGTTAACCGAGTAGGTTTTCTTATCCATAGAGGTTGGTAAAGCTACATTTGTCATTTGCATTGCTTGTGCCATGATTGCCTCTCTTTAAAAGCAGTAATTTGTTTCGTTGGTTGTATATTAGTCATTTTTTCATTGAGCAAAAAATGACAAAATTTGCTCATTCAAATTAGTTTTTCTAATGAAACAAGGTATTTACAAACACCCAGAATACAAAAGCCACCAAAATGAATAGTTATTCACAAATTGAAATCTTTAGTTGAATAACTTGGATTTACGTAGGTAAATCCAAGTTTAAATGCAACATTTTTTTAACTGAAATCGTTTTCCAGTGTTTTTGAATTTACAAAATCATCAAGAGTTCTGATTAGTAATATTAACGCTAGAATTATCGTTAGATTTGTTCTTATAAATAGACGCAATAACCGCCGCCGTCATGACCGTAACCAAGAACGTTAATGACCAAACCGTCGGGATTTCATATTGAGTTCCGACTAGCAGCATCTTGATACCGATAAAGATCATGATGACTGACAACGCTGGTTTTAGGTAAACAAACTTATCCAACATCGCTTGAAGTACAAAGTACAATGAACGTAAGCCAAGTAAAGCAAATACGTTTGCCGCTAAAACTAGGAACGGTTCGCGTGTAACAGCGAAGATCGCAGGGATAGAATCCAAAGCGAACATAACGTCCATCACCGCAATCACACCAACAACGATCAACATTGGCGTTGCAACCCACTTACCTGCTTGTTTTAAGATCAAGTGGTTGCCTTGATACTTGTCTGTCACTGGTAAGAACTTGCGAATGAATTGCTCAGGATAAGGGTTCACCTCTTCTTCTTCGCCTTTATCTCGCGCTAACTTGATACCAGTCCAAATTAGGAATGCCGCGAATAGGTAAAGCACCCAGTGGTATTGAGCCAACAACTGCGCACCAACAGCAATCATGATTGCACGTAGCACTAACGCACCAATGACCCCCCACAGCAAAGCACGAGGACGTAAATGTTCTGGCACCTTGTATTGCGCAAAGATAATCGCAAAAACAAACAAGTTGTCGACACTTAACGATTTCTCAAGCAAATAACCCGTTAAGAATGATATGGTCGCCTTTTCGTGAGTATAAACGCTATGAGGCGCGTAATAATCCCAAAAGAAATAGATAGAACCTGCAAAGACAAACGCTAATAAGAACCAGAATACGCTCCAACCAATCGCTTTTTTCATGGTAATCACGCCGCCACGAGTCTGATAGATATCGAGAGCGACTAAAACCAAGGTAAATAGGCCGAATACACCGTACATTGTCAGTGATTCTTGCAGTGGAACAGACTGGGATAATTGGGTGGTATTTTCGATAAGAGACATGCTTCCTCCCGAGCGGAAGGACATTATTCGGGCTGACCTTCCGCAAACAATACAAACCAGCAGTCACATTACCCATGTGTCTGCTAATCAATGAATGCGTTGGTCTCGTTGAAGTGACGACTTGATGAATCAAGTATCACCTTTATTTACCGGATAAGCTGATGCTTAACGAGATGACGATAAATAAACTTGCGCTAACTACTCCCCAAACACCGCCATCATACCCCTGCCTGCAGCGATCTCCAACAAAAATTACTTATCGATAAAAACAAAGTATTTTGTGAAGAACAGTTATCAGCAGCACCTATCAACTGGATGATAAATACAAAAAAGGAGCACGGTTGTGCTCCTTTTTGATGACTTATCGGGTTTACAAACCAGTTAATGGTACAAAATAAACCAGTGTTGACCAAACCGCGACCCACGCAACGACGACCGCTGCATCAGCCCAATCTTTTTTCCACATACTCTCTTCCCTCTTAATCGCATGTGCAACAGAAAGAGAGCAAAAAGGATACCAATAAGCTTTACTGGTTCTTTTGGGAATAAACTTTGTGATTTTCGTTCAAACAGTTTGGTTCATCGGTCAGTAATTCAATGAAACAATCGGCCATAGAAAGGTTACTCACAAACCCTTCACCTTTCATGTTTAACAAGGCTTCATAGCCTTCTTTACCTTTCATTGTGTAGGCCGAGGATGCCCCGCGATACCACTCTTCTTCTTGAATCAGTGACCAACGATCCCCATCAAAAATTTCTAACTTTTTAATGCGTTGTCCTTTGGCCGCACCCGCATCGTATTCAAAGCTCAAGTTATGCGTATATGGGTAGCTACCAGAACCAGTGCCTTCAACGCCATTGTTGAGTGCATTATTGATTGCGCCTTCCAATGCTAGACGAATCGCTTTACCTTGCACATCATAACAGCCAATTGGCACGGCAAATGGCAACAATCGTCCGGCAACATCTGCCACGGTGATCTTTCCCGGATTGAGAGAAGTGCGCACCCCACCCGCATTATGAATTGCAAATTGAACCTGATGACCACGTTTGTTCAAACTATAAAGAAAGGAGTGTGCAACGGATGGCGCAAGCTCGCTACCACCGAATTCATCGGGCACTCGAACATGACGCTTTTTCTGCACTACGTTTGCAATGACTTGTGCTTGCAACTTGCGCACTCGCGGAATGTATTTATCACTCAAAATTGCCTGTGTTTCAGGGTGCTTCTTACACACCACCACATTTGGCTGACCATGAATAAAGTCACACGCTTCCTCAAACACACCTTGATCGAGCTGCTCGTTTAACGTTGAGTCCCAAAAGATTCGACGTCCAAGCAACAACTCATTTTGGCCATTTAGCATGGTCGGTTTGCCGCTTTCATCAAACTCAAGCACACAATGCCCCATCGTCAGCGCATGATAACCAGCTTGCACAACGTAAGTGTCATTAACTTTAATGCCATAAGGGTCGTCTTGACCTAGACCAATAGCGGCAAAGTCACCCTGTAACCTATGACTGTGACCGCCGACAATAATGCCAATACCTTCTACTTTGGATGCTAATTCAAGATCGCCTTCGTAACCTAAGTGGCTTAAAAGAATGATATTTTTGATACCCGCTTGGTTAATCTGTTCAACCGTATGCTTTGCGGTTTCAATTGCAGATATGAATGGTGTATCCGCATCTGGGTTTGCAATGTCGCTCATCTTATCAATAGACAAACCGAAAATGGCCACTCTCTCGCCATCAAATTCCTTGATCAAATATTGCGCACTTTGAGTTGCAGTATCGAAGCTCAGTACATTGTCACAATCACTCATACGGTGATCTTTGCTCGATAACTCATTCGACAAATCCCAATTGCCCGCAAGCAGTGGAAAGTGAGTACGTTGACAAAACAACGCGACTGGCTCATTCCCCATATCTAATTCATGATTGCCTAAAGCCATGGCATCGATGTTTAGAGCATTTAACAGATCAGCGTTTGCTTTGCCTTTAAATAGGGAAAAATACAACGTGCCTTGAAAACAGTCACCAGCATGAAGGAACAACATGCCCTGACCTTGGCGTTGAGCATCATCGCGAAGCTGTTCTACGCGCGTTGCAATACGCGAAAAACCACCAGCGCTCACGTAAGGCTCCAGTGTACGTTCGTTATCGATATTGAGTTTTAGTTGTAATGACGTTGGTTCAAAGTAGGAATGTGTGTCATTGATGTGCGCCAGTTTGATTCTGACTGGCTTATGATTTTTATTCATTGTCATCTTCTCTCTTTTCATTCCTTTTAATTATTAGAATTGAATCATGACAGAATCATGAATTTTATGAAACAGAGAAATTGTCATTTCATTTTAACGTGATCAAGATTCATCTTGCGTACAATTATGAAAGCGACTTTACGCCTAAACGGTCTGCATTCCTAGGGTGAATGCTCTTAATTTTGTGAACTGAGCTTAACTCGATTAGACCAATTTCATATATGCTTAGGAGAAGCAAAAGAACTCTCTATAATTCAAATAATTGCAAGGAGGAGTGAGATGAGACTAGAACGCATCGAAATCTCTGGGTTTAGAGGCATCAAACGCCTGTCACTCTCTTTTGACGAACTCACCACCTTGATTGGTGAAAATACTTGGGGCAAATCATCATTACTTGATGCGCTTTCGCTTGCCCTTCCTGCTGACGGTTCTCTTTATCAGTTTGAGATGACTGATTTCCACGTTGACTACGCCATCGCCCATCCGCAATCGCAGCATTTACAAATTATCCTGTGTTTTAAGGCGCAAGATAAACAAGAAGTGAATGCTGGTCGTTACCGTCGTATAAAGCCGACATGGTGTATCAATGCAGACAATGAGCACGTCATTTATTACCGTATAAGTGCCACGCGAGACGGCCATAACACGACGACAAAGTACGCCTTTCTAGATTGCGACGGTGAACCAAAACAACTGCACCATTCAGAAAAGCTCGCGGTTGAACTCATGACGCTGCATCCAGTGATTCGTTTACGCGACTCACGTCGTTTCCCTGCTCCTCCCACCAATGGAGACAGCAAAAATGCACGTATTGAAAAACGGATTAACAACACTTGTCGTCGTTTAGTTGCCATGCCCGGCCATGTCAACAAAGGTGAGGTACGAAGTAGTCTAGGCTCCATGCAAACTTTGGTTGAACACTACTTTGCTTTCCGAAGTGTTAAAAAAGGCAACCCAAGAAAGCCACGCGACGGATTGTTCTATGCGAGCCCCTCCTCTGAAAAAGGCCTTGCGCAGTTTCTTAAAGAAACCAACAACAAACAAAGTCGATTGCTTTTAATGGGCTTACTAAACGCGTATTTGCAAGCAAAAGGTCCAACCGACTTGAGGCGCTGCGCTCGCCCTGTTTTAATCATTGAAGATCCAGAAGGTCGTTTACACCCTACCCACTTATCGCGTGCTTGGAGTTTGTTGCAGCTATTACCAATGCAGAAAATTCTTACAACCAACAGTGCCCGTTTGCTCGGTTCTGTTCCATTGGCCTCTATCCGACGTTTAGTTCGTTTATCAGACAAGACCGTTGCAAAGTCACTCAATACTAACCGATTTAGTGTCGATCAATTGAGACGGATTGGCTTCCACATTCGCTTCCACCGTGCTGGTGCACTCTTTGCGCGCTGTTGGTTATTGGTTGAGGGAGAAACTGAAGTATGGCTATTTAACGAACTCGCCCGCCAATGCGGATATGATTTAGCGGCGGAGGGCGTTCAAATTGTTGAGTTTGCACAGTCTGGTTTGAAGTCACTCATCAAAGTGGCCAAAGAGTTTGGGATTGATTGGCACGTTGTTACCGATGGAGACCCCGCGGGGAAAAAATACGCACATACGGTTCGAGCGCACTTAGATAATGATCAGGAACGCCATCGCTTAACCGAATTGCCAGATCGAGACATTGAACACTTCTTGTATAACAACGGGTTCGAATTGTTCTTTAAAGACATTGTTAAGATCCCTCATGACCACCCGATCCCTGCGAAAAAAGTAGTTAATCGTGTTTTGAAGAAACAAGCAAAGCCAGATTTAGCCCTTGCTATCGTTGCCCATTGCGAAGAACGAGGTGTCGAATGCATCCCTGTCTTGCTTCGTTGGACCCTAAAACGAGTAGTAACGATGGCGAACGGCAACACCTGATCGTGCCGGTGACTTATGTTGCTGATAAGCGAAACGGAAATACAAACATAAAAAAAGCACACCAATTTGGTGTGCTCGTATCAAGAATCAATAATTTTGATTAACTGTATTGAGCGGGATAAGTCTCAATACACAGCGGATACAAATAAGATCGGGGGTTCACTACTGTACTTGCTCAGCAAGCGAAGAAGTAGCGGCTGATTTCGCATGTAACCAAAGTCCCGTCGCTTTCATCAGGTAACCAAACACACCACCTAAGATCAGTGATGGAACGACAAGTTGCCAGTTACCATCAGCAGCGAAAGTCGCGCATGATCCAATGAAAGTACCAGGGATGTACGCTAACCAAGCTTGCTTGGCTTGAATACACATGAAAAACGCAACAACAGCAGTAATTACGTAGCCAAGAATCTCTAGCCCTGCGTAAGTAGAACCATAGATGATCACCATTGCCCAAAAAACACCACTCAAGTTGGTAATTAAGCTAATTCCTAAGCCTTTTAAGCCACTTGTCGGGGATGCAAAGTAACTTGTACAGCCAAGAAAGCCAGCCCAAGATAACAGGCCTAGGGAGATCGCGATCCAGCCCCACACGCCAGAGAGAATGCCAGTAGTAATAGAGATTGCTAAAAGTGTTGTCATGGTATTCTTACCCGCTTGCTAGTTCGTACCGAATTGGTTTGAGAACTGCCTTCATACATTGAAATCAGGCAGTCAATACTAGGCATATAGTCCTATCACTTCGGTGATTAAGATCACATTAAACTTCATATCGTTTCATTTTTTACACGTTAAATTTGACGCAACCGATAAATCAACAGATTTCGAAAATAACAAAATCATAATGAATTGATCAAAAATCACAAAAAAGGCCCTGCCTAATGCAGAGCCTTTTGAAAAATTCGGTCAATTTATATCAGATATCGTTTAAAGCACCGAAGGTTTACCTTTCATCATTCGTAGACCTTCACGCTTGATGCAATCAACCAATGGGTTTTCCGCCATATCCGCACGCCAGATAAACGACAACGTTCGATCCATTTTTAGTTCAGGTACGTTTAGTGCCACCAGTTCACCCGCTTCGATGTATCGCTCTACATCAAGGTAAGGTAAACAAGTAAGATATTGACCGTTCGCTACTAAGCTGCGTAGCACTGGGACGTGTTCATATTCACGCCAAACATCGAGATCTTCAATGAGATGGTGAATAGAGCTATCAAAAATCTTGCGAGTACCAGAACCATGCTCACGTAAAACCCATTTTGCATGTTCTAACTGAGCAAGACTAACCGAATCGTTACGAGCAAACGGATGGTGAGACGCTGCGACTACAGTAAGATGATCACGACACCAAATTTCTTGGTGCAAACGGTTATCGTCACAACGCCCTTCAATCACGCCCAAATCGTATTTGTAATCCAACACTCCATCAATAACGGCTTGCGTACTTTGTACTCCAAGTGAGATTCGCATCTCTGGAAAGTCGTTATCAATGATACTGATAAGGTCAGGAACCAAGTGTTCTGCCGGAGTTTGACTGGCACCTAATCGAATGTGCCCACTCAGCAAATGCTGCTCATAAAATCCCATTTCTATTTGCAGCGCGTCTTGTAATAAACGCTTAGCTTTTGGCCTTAACCACATCCCCCAATGCGTTAGGGCCATTTGCTTGCCTTGCCTTTCAAACAAAGGTCTGCCAAGCATTTTTTCTAATTGCGCAAGCGACATACTTGTCGCTGATTGTGTTAAAGCCAGTTTATCTGCGGCCTGGCTTACACTGCCGGTGTCTGCAACTGCGTCAAAAACCGCTAATTGCTTAAGTGAGTAGCGCAAAGTTGTCTCCCTAATTGGCGAGTATTCCTCATACCCTCGCGACCCCAAAATCCATGCGTAAATACGCAATGAGGTTCATTTTACCTACCCTACAGAACTTATCAAATAATTTGATGAGGATTCTAAATATTATCAATTTTACCTGTACGTCCTGAGTGCTTAATCTGGATATGCGGTTCGGGAACACCGCAACAAAACACAATTAACACCTTCATTTTCGAGCGCATTAAATACCTCGATTTCATTAACTAAGGAGTTTCTATGGAACCACAAACTAAGGAGTCAACATGGCGGTGAGCAGCTCTGAAAATCATCAATACTTTTCTCCAAAAGAAATGATGGCTGAAGCTGAGAAGTTTGCGCTAAGTAAGGCAAATAAAACCAGCGGCATGACACTGGGTTTGGCCATCATGGCAGGCGCATTTATCGGATTGGCTTTCCTGTTCTACATCACAGTAACAACAGGCAGTGCTGACGCTGGTTGGGGTCTTAGTCGTCTTGCTGGTGGTTTAGCGTTCAGTATGGGCTTAATTCTCATCGTGATTTGCGGCGGTGAGTTGTTTACCAGTTCTGTGCTTTCGAGCATCTCTTGGGCAAACAGACAAATTTCATTCGGCAAAATGCTTTCGATTTGGGGCAAAGTTTACGTTGGTAACTTTATTGGTGCCATGTTCTTGCTGGCTCTCGTTAGTGCGGCAGGCTTGTACACAATGGACGCGGGTCAGTGGGGCTTAAATGCACTGAACATCGCACAACATAAATTGCACCACACCTTAGTACAAGCATTCGCACTAGGCATTCTTTGTAACTTACTTGTTTGTTTAGCTATTTGGCTGACATTCAGCTCTGCAAATGCAATGACTAAAGCCGCAATGACCATCATGCCAGTTGCCATGTTCGTCAGCAGTGGTTTCGAGCACTGTGTTGCAAACATGTTCATGGTACCGCTGGGGATCGTTATCGCAAACTTCGCACCGGAGTCGTTCTGGACTGCAGTCGGTGTACCAGCTTCTCAATACGCAGATTTAAATGTCGGTCACTTTATTACTGCAAACTTAATTCCAGTGACACTTGGCAACATCGTCGGTGGTGCCGTCTTAGTTGGCTTGGCTAACTGGTGTATTTACCGTCGCCCAGAATTAAAAGCAGCAAAAGTTGCATCAATTACAAACACTACAACACTCACGTCAGTTAAGGAAAGCACTATGAAAAATGCATCTATCGTTAAAGAAATCATGAACCCAACGCCAGTTACGCTAAGCGTAGAAATGCCAGTAGCAACTGCACTTGATACCCTATTGGATAACAATCTAATCAGTGCACCTGTTGTTGATGTTCAAAACCGTCTAGTTGGCTTCCTTTCTGCTCATGATGTGATGGTTGAATTGTGGTGCCAAGACTACATTCCTGCTAACGAACAGAAAGTCGTAGATTTGATGAGTCGTAATGTCGTGGCAATTGATGCCAATGACCGTCTAGTTGATGTCGTTGAATTCCTTTGCATTGACAAAGAACAACTATACCCGACAACAAGTATGGGGATGGCTACACGCTTAACGTCTCTTTCTCTAGAAGAGCGAGCAAAAAGCATTAAAGTAAGCAAACCTCAGGTACTCCCTGTTCTAGAAAATGGGTTGATGGTTGGCGTTGTAACACGTAATGAAGTGCTTAAAGCTCTGCGCCCAGTTTACGGCGAACGCTTAAACCTTGTTGAAGATAACGTTCTAGAAACCGCATAAACAATATAAATACTGACAATATACGGTTGGCACCAATAAAAAAGCGCTCTAATTAAGAGCGCTTTCATCATTTGGAAACTCTGTTGTACTGCAAGAAGGTTACTTTTTGATACCTTCCACGTGCAGTTCCATATCCACGTAGCTAGAAGACCCCATTACTGGGATTTCGAAGTCAGCAAGTTCTAGACGAGTTTGACCAATAAAGCCCGCACGCTCACCACCCCATGGGTCGCTCCCTGCACCAACAAATTCAGCAGTAATCGTAATTGGTTTTGTAACACCATGTAGCGTTAGGTCACCTATTACATCTAACTTACCGTCGCCTTTGTCGACAACTTTGGTGCTCTTAAATGTGGCTTCGCCAAACTTACCGGCATCAATAAAATCACCGCTACGGATGTGTTTGTCGCGCTCTGCATGGTTTGAATCAAGGCTTGTCGTATCAACCACTACATTTACTTTCGAATCTGCGATGTTGTTTTCATCAAAAGAAAAGTCACCAGAAAATGTATTAAAACGACCTTTGATGAAACTGTAACCTAAGTGGCTAACTTTAAAGTTAACTGATGCGTGAGCACCTTTCGTATCGATAACGTAATCTGCAGCGTTAGCACCAAAAGGTAGTGCCATAGCGATTGCTAATCCTGTAGCGAAAAGTGACTTTTTCATTTTGAAGCTCCTAACATTTTTCTTAATGTGTTGTCTTTATCGATAAAGTGATGTTTGAGTGCAGCAGCTGCGTGTAAACCTGCCATTAGGATTACTGCCCAAGCTGCATAGAAGTGAATTTCACCTGCAATATCCGACTGACCGGGAAACAATTCCCCCGCCCCTGGCACCGTAAACCAATTAAATACTTCGATACCGCGACCATCAGATGTTGAGATGAGGTAACCTGAAATAAAGATGGTGATGAGCAATAGATACATCACACCATGTGCGGCTTTCGCTGCTACTACTTCATAAGGTTTCCCTTCCACTTTTGGTGACGCCGTCACATGCTTCCATACGATGCGTACCAAAGTGAGGGTTGCTAATAAAATGCCCACAGAGCGGTGATAATGTGGTGCAGTGCGATACCATTCGCTGTAGTAGCTAAGGTCGACCATCCACAAACCCACAGCAAATAAACCGATGATGCAAAGAGCAGATAGCCAATGCATAAGTCGTGCAGTTAGGTTGTAATTCTTTACCAGTGTATCCATCTCACGTCCTAGATATATTCCTAAGTTGATGTTGAGCAAGAAACACGACATTAACTTATTTACCTTGTATGCAACAGATTATTTACCATCCTTTACATCTAACCAATAACACCTTTTTAAACAAGTTGTTCGAAAAATTAGAAGGAACTTCAGATCATTTAAAAAACTGACACTTAGATATCAACTTCTTGCTCAATTTCATACAACTCATCGGTCATTTCTAGCATGCGTCTTTCAATCACTGACTTCGCATCCTCAATTCCTTTGTTGTAATAAATCGGAGCAAGCTTTTCTGTTACGAAGTCGATTAAAAACTCACTGTCGAATTGGCCGATTTCCACACTCAATTCATCCTGCATATAATCTTGAATTGCGCAAGCTAACGCTTCTTTTTGTGCTCTTTCTAGTTTGATCATGTTCTACCTATACTGTTCCATTCTCAAAATTGATGTTTAGATCAAGAAGTTGCCTCTCCAAATTAGTCTATCCTAAAAGGACTATGCTAACCTTTCGCCGTTCATTTTGTTAACCGTTAAGGGATATTCTTTGCTACTCGACTTAGTCATCCAAAGTGTCAATGATTTTCAGGACGATTGTCTCAAACTCTGTGAGAAGCATTATCCTGCGGTGCATAACCAAGGCATGAGTGAACATCACCTTGGACTCGCGTTTGCAAGACGTATGGAACACACCTTCCGCCATTTTGGCTATAGCAGTGTCATTAAACCAATCGAAGTGCTCGATGCACCAGATTTACCTCATCATTATCGTATTTCTTCTGAAATGGGTACGGTTTGGGTACTAAGCCACCATATGGTGAGCGCAGGAAATTCTTGCCGAGAAAACCTGCTCTCCTCTATTACCGAATGGCAAAGTGAATATGGGTATGCGCTACAACCCAATGATTTGTTGTTTTTGGTCAGTGACCATTGGATTAGCCGCAGTAAAACCAGTCGAGAACTTTTACACTGGTGGATGGGTGAACTTCCTGAGCCAATTAATGAATATACCGAGCAAGGAATCACGCTCTTTACGAGCGAATCGCAGTTGAGCAATTCTTTGGATGGTAGGTTTGGGATTAGCCCTTGCTACATTAAATTTGGCCACCCTTTGCGTCGTTCAAACAAACAACAATTGGTCAGAAAATACCTCCAACTTTATGCGGTATTACAGTGGTAGTATCAAATTGCAACGGGTAGATTATCAGCCTGTTCATCCATTTGTTTGATGCTGGTCGATATTTCTGTTTATCGAGTGCTAACTCTCTTGCCTTGGAGCAAGCCCCCGCTTAGATTCAAACTACTGAAGTAAAACTAGATGCACAACAATCAGTTAAGCATCAGTAAAGAGCATTGGTCTAGGTTACAACAATAATGATGAGTATTTCGCAGCTGCTTGGCTGCATATCGAAGCAACCCGATGGGCAGTACATAGCACAATACAATCAACTCACGTTGCGTAGTGTGTTTCAGCCTATCTATAAACAAGATCTTTCCATCATCGGTCTCGAAGCATTGGTTAGAATTAGTAACCAAGAAGGATTAATGATCAGACCTGATCAGTTCTTCCATTCAAACACTATCCCCGCCCAAGACCAAATCAATGTTGAACGTCTCAGCCGTCTCATTCACATCAGTAACTTTGGTCAATCAAAGTTTTGTAATAAGAAGCTGTTTTTGAATGTTCTGCCTAAAGCCGCGGAAATGTTGGCAAAAGATGTTTCATACAGCAATCTACTCAAACAAGCGATTATTGAAGCTGATTTAAGGCGGGAGCAGATCGTCATGGAATTGGTGGAATTAGACGCCAGTGATGAAGCTTTCTTATATAAAGCCACGAAGGAGTTGATCAACAATGGTTATCTTCTGGCGATTGATGATTACGGAATTGACGCTTCTACCATTGAGCGAGTTCGATGCGTAAAACCGAATATTATTAAAATTGACCGGTCACTTTTACTCAGATATGAAAATGGGGACTTTTCTTGCTTGATGGAAGCACTCAATCTCGCAAAAGATATTCGTTCAAAAACCGTTATTGAAGGAATTGAAACCGAGCATCAACTTAACTTAATGAAAAAACTCGGTTTCGATATGTATCAAGGTTACTTATTGGCGATGCCTCAACCCCTTGAAGCCTACCAAGAAGCTAAGACGGCGTAATCAGAGTTACTGATAGACGCCATCACCTTTTCTATCGGCGGTTTTTACCACGATTTTTATGAATCGCTAATTTCGCTTTTAGTTTACGTTTTTCTGATGAACGGCTCTTACGTCGGCCACCACCATTATTGTTTTCAGGTTCCACTTCTTCAACTAGACTCGGCTCGAAACCTTCTAACCATTCTTGTGGTAAACGTTGATCGAGCAAATTCTCAATAGCGTGCAACAAATACTCTTCATCTCGGCTCATCAAAGACACAGCTAAACCAGATTTACCAGCTCGGCCAGTACGACCAATTCGGTGAACATAATCTTCAGCTTTGAAAGGCATATCAAAGTTCACTACTTGTTCTAGTTGCTGGATATCCAAGCCACGGGCGGCGACGTCAGTTGCAATCAAAGCGCGAACTTTGCCTGATTTAAACTCATCAAGTGCACGCTGACGAGCACCTTGCGACTTGTCACCATTAATCGACACAGCTTTGATACCATCCAACTTAAGCTCTTTCGCCAGTTCGTCACTACCTTGTTTGGTTTTAGTGAATACCAACACTTGTTGCCAGTTACGAGATCCAATCAAATACGCCAATAGTTCACGCTTGCGCTTCTTATCAACTGGGTACACCATTTGCTTTACCGTTTCGGCAGTCGTATTTGGTGGAGACACTTCGACTTCAACGGGTTCATCCATCAATTTATAAGCAATGGTTTTAATGCGTTTTTCAAATGTCGCAGAGAATAGCATGAACTGTTTGCTCTCAGGTAAGCGACGAAGAATACGTTGCAGATCTGGCCAGAAGCCCATGTCTAGCATACGGTCGGCTTCATCAAGGACAAGTATTCCCGTTTTTGAAATGTTTACATTGCCGTTAAACAAGTGATCAAGTAAGCGTCCAGGAGTCGCGATAAGAATATCAGCTCCTTCTTCAAGCTTATTCTTTTGTACGCCAATGCTTGTGCCACCATAGACACAAACGATGCGGAGCTCAGTGTTGGTAGCGTATTGCGTTAGATTATCGAAAACCTGTTGAGCAAGTTCACGCGTCGGCACCAAAATCAGAGCTTGAGGTGTTCCGTTCAGTTTCTTTTGCTGCACGGCTTGGATAATTGGCAAACCAAATGCGGCGGTTTTACCTGTGCCTGTTTGAGCTGCAGCAAGTAGATCTTTTCCGGCCAAGACATGCGGGATAGATTTTTCCTGCACAGGTGTTGGAGTAACGATATTTAAACCAGTTAACGTCTCCACCAAATGTTGTTCAATGCCAAGATCAGCGAAATTAACGGACATGATAAACCTCATAATTTTTGGAGCGCAGAGTTTACCAGAGCCTTGATAGTCCGACTACCTTTAGACTCTGCCAATCTATGAATTGATCAGTTGTTGGTAGAATTCTCGCGATTCACTCAGAACATCTTGATAAAGCGCAGGAAACTTTGCTTCTAACGTTGAATACTCTTTATCCAATACTTCAAACGTTGTGGTGAGATCCGCCATACGAGGCGTACGTTGAGACATTCGATATAACGCAAACTCTATGTTTTCCAATTGGCGATAAGATTGTAACCACCCACCACTCCACATTCGGTTATGTATCAGTAAAAACCTTGATGGCAATGAATCTGTGATTTGGTTATCGACTTGTTTGAAAGCTTTGTGGACAAACGAATCTAACGATTCAGAAGAAAAACTGTCCCAATGTTTGGCCAAACAATGATCCCAAAACATATCAAGCGCAATAGGCGCAAAACGACGGGCGACACCAGTAAAGTGCGGCTTACATTCTTCTACTATGGGGTGATGATCTGTGATGCGGTCAACAAAGCGATGGAGTTTAATGCCATTGGAAATGTCAGTTTGATACTGCTTGCTTGGATCTCCCTTTACGAAATCTCCAAGCAAGTTTCCCATTAAATGGCTATTACAATGTTGTGCAATATGCAGGTGGGCTAGAAAGTTCATTAGACGCTGTGAGTGGCCTTTTGGCTCGTCTTACATGAACTTATTATAACGTCTGTTGTGACGCGGTGAGAGTACTAATTGTACTTATTCGGCTTCGTCTTCTGAGCCTACGTATTCCGACAAGTTAATACCGATTTCAAGTGCATCTAGCAACTCTAGGCATTCGTCGTTTTGGTATTGGTCGCTCATTGTGACCTCCTTTGTTTTACATCTCCTGAAGCAACCCGCTTCAATCTTCACTGTCATTTCTTTTCTTCATCGATGACAGCAACTCCTTTTTATACACTTTATATGACACATTCATGACAGCGAGAAGTAAAGATTTAGAAAGCTATGACAGGAATCATAAGTAAACGTTTGCATCGATTGTTCTCTTCTATAACCCCCTCCGCCCAACTGACTCCATAAACACAAAGGCTCATTGTCATGGTTAATCAATATTTCTGTCATTAAAAGATACGACAAACCGTTTATTGTGAATTTAGATCTCATATTTTGAAATACATCAACTGACTGTTACATATTTTGCTGATTCCTATCGCATATTTTGTTTCGATAGTCGCATAACTTGTACACCATCCTTTTCATCTCAAATGGAGTAACAAATGAGAGAAGTAGAGTTTAGAACGATAGATAAGCTATTCATTAAAATGTCTATCAACGACAAAATGTGGGCCATTTTCCTCCTGTTTCTGGGAGCTCTAACTTCAGTGGCAGGAAGCCGATATTTCAATGACATACAGGCATTTGAGCAACGCTCGATTGCTTCTGCACAAGCGACAATTTCTGGTGTGGTGCAAGCCCAACCCGAAAATTTGCGTAATATAGGCGGGTTGGTAAACGTCAGCGCTCAAAACAACCCAAAATTCAATAATGGTACGGTAACGGTATACTCTCAACTCGAATCCGGACAAGCGATTCAGTTAACGCAAAACTTATCTAACCAATATAAACAAGCTAAAACAGACGCTTTAACAACTTTCCTTCTTAGCATGTTATGGATTGTCCCATTTGGTTTGTTTTCGTATTGGGTCGCAACCTTTATCGGCGGCGCACTGTGGGTACTGTATACGACGACTGAGAAAATCGGCGATGGCGATCTAACTTCACGTCTTGGTTTTCATCCTGGCCGAGACGAGTTTGGCACAATCGGCTGCGCACTCGATAAATCGATGGATACGTTGACTGACCTAGTCAACAACGTAAAAAACAACGCACACACATTGAGCGAGACTTCAACGGCCTTCGAAAAAGACATGCGTCGGAGTGAGACACAGATTACGCACCAATATCAAACGCTTGATTCTGTTGCGACGGCAATGGAAGAAATGACAGCATCCGCAAAAGAAGTATCGAATATCTCTCAACAAGCGATGATGCAGTCCGATCAAGATACACAACAAATTGAGACGAGTCGTATCCGTGTTCAGAGTGTCATATCTGAAATTGAGACATTATCAAACTATATTGAGCAGGCGTCTGCTTCAGTTGGAAGCCTCAATGAAAACACCACTCAAATTAACGAAGTGATTACCACAATCAATGCCATTTCTGAACAAACCAACCTACTCGCTTTAAACGCAGCAATTGAAGCTGCCCGTGCTGGTGAACAAGGCCGTGGTTTTGCAGTGGTAGCCGATGAAGTACGTACGCTTGCAAGTCGAACACAACAAGCCACCGTTGAGATTCAATCGATGATTGAAAAACTACAAACGGAAAGCCAAAACATTGCCTCGATCACCAACCGTACCGTTCAACAAGCACAAACAAGCAGTCATTTGATTGATGAGATAGGTGGCGATGTAGCTTCAATTGCGAGTTCGGCCCGCTCATTAATGGACATGAGTATTCAAATATCGACTTCAGCGGAAGAGCAAAGTGCTGTCGCAAATGACATTGCCTCCGAGCTGGCCGATATCCGCTCCCAATCAAACACCATCAGAGAAGTCGCCGAGCAATCAACATCGGGAGTCACCAATCTGACCAAAGCATCAAACTCTTTAGGTGAAATACTAAAGCGTTATCGTACCGCTTAGAGCAAACCGCTTCCTACGACAAGGGCTTCCAATTGGAAGCCCTTTTTCTTGTTTATTACGTTATCTATTCATTATTACCACTAAGTTTCGTCATTTCTTTTTCGTATCAAAAGTGGGAGAACTTAATTAAATTGAGTTTAAAGAAAGCACCGATATAATTTAGTTTGAAGTGAATCGAAATAATCTTCTGTATTTGATGAAAGAATGTTCAAAGGATAGGCGTTCAGCTATTCTAGATCTTGCCAATCAATTTTGCTGCTGGTGAATAATATGAATAATTACAACAAAGCTCACAACGCTGAAGATCTTCAGTGTCCGCTCTGCCAATGCGATGAATATATGATTTCATCAGATGGTGAGAAATTCACATGTGCTTCTTGCGGGTTTCACACTAAAAACTTCTCTTCCATCCAATGCTTACATCAAACACCACTATTACAAACTAAATTCAAGCATATCCACAGTTTGAGTAACGTATGTCACTAAACGGAGCAGCCTAAGAGCTGCTCTTTTAGTTCATCAAGGTGCTGAATACGAATGACTCGCTCATCGTCGACGAGATTTACAGCAGCACCGTTATACAGCTGAACGGTCTTGATACCCGCATTCAATCCGGCTTCAACGCCTTTTGGTGTGTCGTCGATGTACAGGCAATCACTTGGTAAAAATCCCATGCTCATTGCGCTGTACATGATCAAATCAGGTTCTGGCTTCCAACTGTTTGCATCAAAAGCGGAAAAGACTTTCCCCTTAAATGCCCCCAACAACCCTGTGAGCTCTAAGGCGTACTCAATCTTATCTTTCGGGCCATTTGAAGCAACGCAATACTCAATATTGTGCTCATCGAGAAACTGAATCAGTTTTTTAGCGCCATCCATTGGTTGTAGGTGACGAACAAACAGTTTTTGCAACTCAGTACGATATTGTGGCTCTAGCACATCAATCGATACGTTAATATTCATCAGAACCTTAGCATCGCGTAGAATATCGGCCAGTTTACCGCCCTTAAAATGTTCAACACACTCATCAAAAGTCATCTCTGCCCCATACTGGCTAAAAACATTAACCAAGGCTTGGCAACACAGACGCTCACTATCCACGAGCGTGCCATCGCAATCAAAAATGACACACTTAATATTGTTAATAGCCATGACTTCCCCCGACGCTAAATAATAAAAAACACTAATAACCAATTTATTTGATCTTATTGACTTATTTATTGGTACTAAATATGTTTCTTCATGATAGATAAGTTTAAAAATGTTTAAACGACTGAGTTGGCATTTCGTGGAAATGAGAAAGAGGAATTAACGATTTTCTAAGCAAGATCACCGAATGAAGATCCAAATTGAAGAAATATGAAACTTCACTCGGTAGGTATGGCTTGCTTACACCTCGTTATCTGGGAATAAGTAACGAACCTCTATAAAGTCGTCAAGATTATCGAGAACTAACTGACACAACGCGGGGTCAAAATGCTTACCTTGCTCACGTTTAAATAACTCTACCACCTCATCGATTGTCCAAGCGCGCTTGTAACAACGTTCACTCAGCAATGCATCAAACACATCTGCGATAGCAACGATACGTGCAAATAGATGGATGTCCTCACCTTTCAATCCATTTGGGTAGCCAGTACCATCCCACCGTTCATGGTGCTCATAGGCGATGATAGCGGCAAGTTTAGTCAGTTCACCTTCGCGGTTATTTAGCAGCTCATAACCTTTCACAGTATGTCGCTTCATCACCTCCCATTCTTGGGGGGATAATTTGCCCTGTTTATCTAAAATAGATTCAGGCACCGCAATCTTACCCACATCGTGCATTGGGCTTATAATTTCAATCATCTCGACTTCACGATGACTCAAACCGCAGAACTCAGCCAATGTCGCGGATAACCTCGCGACACGTTTAACATGCTGCCCGGTCTCACCCGAGCGGGATTCAATCGCTTCACCAAGCACGTGAATCATTTCTTTTTGAACGCTTAAGGTACGTTTTTGCAACGTCACTATCTTACGATTTTTGCGATCAATTTCTTTACGTTGGCGTATCGTCATAAACTGACTGACAATCACCATAAACAACAAAATAATGAGGGCGCAGGCGAACAGCAATAGCTTTACGTTGACTTGAATTGCTGGTGGTGGCGCGTTAATGATGTGGGCCGTTTTCGGTATATCGAAGCGGCTGATGCCGTATTTTTGAATAGCAACGAAATCGAGCACTGCTTCAGAGATAAGCTCATCATCCACCTTTGTTATCGACAAACCAAGTTTACCTGACATCAATTCTGCGGCTTCATATCCATATTGCTTAGAGCGATTGACAAAGCCACCTAATATTCCGGGTTCTTCCAAGTACATTTCCCACAACACAAATACTGGCGCTCCACTTTTTGAGCCAATAACATGCGCGACTTCTTGATATGAGTGGTAATGTCCGTGCTCAGCTTCGGTATTATAGTGCGTCAATAAAACTGCATCATTTGGGCTTACCTTTGCCAACATGCTTGAAGCTTCAGCGAGTGTTTCATCACGCAGCTCAATCAGATTTATCTGTGGGTACTTCTGCATTTCTTCAACAACACGTTGGTGAATTAATTCAGAGGTCATGCTTCGATCAGCTAAGTAATACAAGTTTTTGATTTGTGGGCGTACTTGATTGATTAACTTAATGTTCTCGACAACACGGTCTTGCTCATAGAGCACACTTCCGGCAGAACTCAAGGTATCTAAGTTTGCCGAAGTATCGTTGATACCGACCGCCACTAAAGGCGTTGAACGTTCAGCGTTAGGTAAATATTTCTTGGCGAATTGCAAGGCAGCGTCATCAGAGATGATGACACCATCAAATTCGTAGTCTTGATATTTCAGCTGTAGGTAGTTGGCCATCCTTTGAAAATAGCCATCGGAGTGAATACGTTTAGCATCAAGATATTCAATAGACAGTTTAACTTCGCTGTTGGTCTGTTCGAAACCTTCTTCGATGCCATTTTGAATATCACTCGTCCATTGATAGGACGGTTCATAAGAATGTAAAACCAGTACTCGTTTGATTTCCCAATCAGTTTCGTCAGCATTGACTGCAGCCGTCCCTAGGCACAATAAAAGAGCCAATAAACGCGTCAAACGCTTAACCATGTGATACCCAGCCGAGAAGAAATGATGTTGCACATACTAAATGTCGAACTCTTAACTGAGCACGACATTGATCAATTTTCTACTATTATTGTTTCATACAACTTTTGATCGTCGTTCAATTTTTTTGCTAAATCCGCGATAAAGTCTGATTTATCTAACTTTTGAGAAACAGCGATATCAGAGATGAGGGTATTTTCCTCATGTTGGCTAACAATCGCCGCTCCCACAGCTTCACCCTCTTTGAAGCCAACATACAGTTCAAAATCCGGGGTCAGAATGATTTGAGTCAGGTACTCAATGATCATTTCTTGGTCGTGCTTATCCGCCCAACGTTGTGACTGAAGAATAGAAAACATCACAGTAAGTCGATGAAAATCAACAAGGAAAATATCGTCTTTGCCTAACGCGTTATCACTATCGAGTAACTCTGATTTACCCATAACTTGGTATTCTTGCGTCTCAAGAGCACGAAAGTAAGTCGCTCGTCCTTCTAAGCTTTCCTTAGTTGGAAACTCGACCTCGACCAAGTCATGTAGCCATGCATTTTTACGTTGAATACTTTCTAACTGTTGTTCGTTCATTTTATTACCTTCAGAGCTACACGCTATACATTGGCAGCGAGTAAAGACGGGACTTTGATTAGAAATATAGGCGTCACCCGTTATGGAACGGTACATTAGCATGAAGCCTCTTACAAACCTAGCTAAACTCCTGAGGTAACGCCAAATTTTGTTTTAACTGCGTACGTCTGATAAATTGATTCGATAAATTTGCCTATTTAAGGGATGAAAAAATGAAAAAGAGCTTGCTTGCTTTGGGTTTGGTGACGGTATTAGCTGGATGTAGCGATAACGAAGTTGGGGATGTTTCACTGGGCATGTTCACAATGAAAGATATCAAGATCGGTCATCTTCAAGATGAGGTCGTTACCGGTGTGACTTGTCATATTGCCTCTATTGAAGCAAACCTAAGCTTGTCTGATCCAAGTGACAGCTCCATCTCATGTCGTCAAACAGGCGATATCACACCAGAGATGATTGCAAAAATTGACAAGAGCAAATCGGGTGAGGTGGTCTTTAAAAAGTCAAAGAGTATCTTCTTCAAAACCATGAAAGTACGTCGTATCTACGATCCAGAAAACCAAACATTGCTTTACTTGTCTTACACGACCAAAGAAACAGAAGGCAGCTTCAAACACAGCCTGTCTACTGTCCCTCTTTATGGAACAAAAGCGTATGTAGAACCGACGGTAAATCCGACAAATTAAGTCTAAATTGTTTGTAAAAACAGCAGCCCGTTGAATTTTTCAGCGGGCAAATTTCTTTGCAATAAAACGGAACGATTTTCAAAATTTTGTGATACAATCCCGCCTCTTTTTTTCTCACTCAAGAACAAGCATGAAGTTTCCTGGTCAGCGAAAATCTAAACACTACTTCCCAACTCACGCTCGAGATCCATTAGTAAACCAAATTCGACAAGCACCTAAATTGTACCGTCCAACGGTTGTCGGTGTTGGTCAAACCATCGTAGATATCGAAGCGCGTGTAGATGATGCGTTTTTAGAAAAATATAACCTAAGTAAAGGTCACTCTCTCGTTCTTGAAGAGAGTAAAGCTGATGCACTGTACGAAGAGCTCGTTGAACAAGGCCTGATTACGCACCAATACCCTGGTGACACAATCGGCAACACGCTTCACAACTACTCGGTACTTGCAGACAGTAAATCCGTACTTCTTGGTGTGATGTCTAAAAACATCCAAGTAGGTTCATTCGCATACCGCTACTTATGCCGTACCTCTTCTCGTATGAACTTGAACCACCTACAAACCGTAGATGGTCCGATTGGTCGCTGTTACACACTGATCACTCAAGATGGTGAACGTACGTTCGCAATCAATGAAGGTCATATGAACAAGCTCTCTCCAGAGAGCATCCCGGAAGAAGTATTTACCAAAGCTTCTGCTCTTGTGGTTTCTTCTTACCTAATGCGTGGTAAAGAAGAAGACCAGATGCCGCAAGCCGTTCAACGCGCTATCGAGTTTGCAAAGAAACACGAAGTCCCTGTGGTACTGACTTTAGGCACTAAATACGTTATCGAAGGTAATGCTAAATGGTGGCAAGAGTACATTCGCGAGAACGTATCAGTTGTCGCAATGAAT
The DNA here is from genome assembly GCF_000400365.1 of Vibrio jasicida CAIM 1864 = LMG 25398. GTDB lineage: Bacteria > Pseudomonadota > Gammaproteobacteria > Enterobacterales > Vibrionaceae > Vibrio > Vibrio jasicida. Next base: position 62,862 of record NZ_BAOG01000039.1, read on the forward strand.
GAAGAAGAAGGAGCAGCGTTAACAGGTGAGAATGATCCGCTTGCTGCTGCAAACAAAGCTCTGGAATGGGTGGACCTTGTTCTTTGCACTGCTGGTCCAGATGGCCTTTACATGGCTGGCTACACGGATGAAAAAGTGAAGCGTGAAACCACTCACGATATTCTCGAAGGCTCAATTGAAGACTTCAACAGGTTTGAGTTTAGCCGTGCAATGCGTAAAGACGACTGCCAGAATCCAATGAAAGTGTACTCTCACATTGGTCCATACCTTGGCGGCCCGCTTGAGATTAAAAACACGAATGGAGCTGGCGACGCTGCGCTCTCTGCACTGTTGCACGACATGGCAGCTAACTCATTCCACAATAAAGAAGTGCCAAACTCAGAGAAACACGAAGTACGTTGCCTAACCTACTCTTCTCTGTCGCAAATTTGTAAATACGCAAACCGCGTAAGCTACGAAGTACTGACACAACACTCACCTCGTCTATCACGTGCGCTACCAGAACGCGAAGATAGTCTAGAAGAGACCTACTGGGATCGATAAGAACCAAGTACTTAGAGCAATAAATATGCGAAGGTCACCATTTGGTGGCCTTTTTGTTTTGATCTAGCGCAGTAATTAGTGGTTTTTGTTATGATGTAGCACGCTAAGGCGCACGAACTGCTTTACACCTTATTTTTTACCAGTATTATTCTCGCGCAAACGTTTGCGCAACAACAAGGCCGCAGCTCAGATGGCTAATGTTGCTCGCTACGTGTTAGCCATTTTTTTGGAGTATCCATGCAGTCTGATATTGAAATTTGCCGAAACACACCGTTATCTTCCATCGCTACCGTTGCCGCAAACGCAGGCCTTTTACCGCACGAATTTGATACACACGGAAAATATAAAGCCAAAGTTTACCCTCAGTGCCTTCAACGCCTTCATACAAATCAAGACGGTAAATTGGTATTGGTTACTGCAATCACGCCCACCCCTCTTGGTGAAGGTAAAACCGTTACCACTATTGGTTTATCACAAGGCCTTTCCAAGATTAACCAATCGGTCATGGCATGCATTCGCCAACCTTCAATGGGGCCAGTCTTTGGAGTCAAAGGTGGTGCAGCTGGCGGTGGTTACTCTCAAGTCGCCCCTATGGACGAACTAAATCTTCATCTCACAGGCGATATTCATGCTGTTACCGCAGCACACAACCTTGCTTCTGCAGCATTGGATGCACGTCTTTACCATGAACAACGAGAAGGCTATGAGGCATTTGAAGCACGAACGGGTTTAACTGCGCTTAAAATCGACGTTGAGCGTATCACGTGGAAACGTGTTATGGACCATAACGATCGCGCACTGCGTATGGTGAAAATTGGTCTGAACGAAGAAGGTAAAACCATTAACGGCTTTGAGCGTGATGAAGGGTTTGATATCTCTGCCGCTTCAGAGCTGATGGCGATACTCGCGCTTGCAAAAGATTTAAACGACTTACGCCAGCGTATAGGTCGGATTGTTGTCGCTTACAACTTAGAAGGCAAACCGATTACGACGGAAGATCTACAAGTCGCAGGAGCTATGGCTGTCACACTAAAAGACACCATTGCCCCAACACTCATGCAAACGTTGGAAGGTGTACCTACGTTGATTCACGCAGGCCCTTTTGCCAACATAGCCCATGGCAACTCCTCTATCATTGCCGATCAAATTGCATTAAAACTTTCTAGTTACGTTGTCACTGAGGCGGGTTTTGGTTCTGATATGGGTTTCGAGAAAGCGTGCAATATTAAAGCTTCGGCAGCGAATCGAGCCCCGGACTGTGTGGTAATCGTAGCAACACTCCGGGGCCTAAAAGCCAATTCGGGTCATTATGATCTTCGCCCAGGTATGGCGATTCCGGATTCAATCTTTAACCCTGACCAAGCCGCATTAGAAGCAGGATTTGAAAACCTAAAATGGCATATTAACAATGTCCATAAATATGGTATTCCTGCGGTCGTCGCTATTAACCAATTCCCTCAAGATTCGTTAGAAGAACTTAATGAGTTGAAATCATTGGTTAAACGTTTCAATCCGGATGTAAAAGTGGCCGTGAGCACGGCATTTGGCCAAGGGGGTGAAGGCACGATTGAGTTGGCACAACATGTTGTCGAAGCCTGTGAGCAGCCCTCATCATTCCGTCCCCTTTACACGCCAGAGCAGCCTCTAAAAGAAAAATTGATGGCAGTGTGTGAAGCGGGTTATGGGGCGTCAACTATCGACATGAGCGAGCAAGCGAAAAAACAATTAGCACACTTTGAAGCGCTCGGCTTTGATAACCTAGCGGTCTGTATTGCTAAGACACCATTGTCGATCACAACCGACTCTGCCATTAAAGGGGCACCAAATGGCTTTAGCGTACCAATTCGAGAACTGCGTTTGTGCGCAGGCGCTGGCTTTGTTTATGCGCTTTCAGGTAATGTTATGACCATGCCAGGCTTACCAGATAAACCAGCATTTATGAATTTGGACCTTGATGATCAAGGCAATATTATCGGCCTGTCTTAAGGTATGCGAATTTAAAAATAGAATGGGAGTGTTCAACACTCCTATTTTTCCATTTATTCCTCTTAACCCTCTGTTTTTAAATAGCTTTACAGTGTAAACCAACACCAAGGTCCTACTTCCACACCTCCCTTTCACCAATATAGTGCACGGTATATTCCTTAACTCCCTAATGTAGTGCAACCAATCTTCCATTTTGTTCAAAGCGCATTGATTCTATTAGAAAAATTCTGTGGCTCGAATCTTGTAATGCGTTATGTAGCATTACATAACGTCAAATATAAGCACGCAAGCAGTTGGCTAACTCCTCAGGCTTATCGCTGCTTCAGGACACGAAGAACAAGGGAAAGGGAATATTATGCAAGATGCACTCGCCGTAATTTTAGCTGGAGGAATGGGTTCTCGACTCAGTCCATTGACCGATGATAGGGCAAAACCTGCGGTCCCCTTTGGAGGAAAATACCGAATCATCGACTTTACGCTAACTAATTGTCTTCATTCAGGTTTAAGAAAGATATTAGTTCTCACTCAATACAAATCCCATTCATTACAAAAACACTTAAGAGATGGATGGTCCGTTTTTAATCCCGAACTTGGTGAGTACATTACCGCTGTCCCACCCCAAATGCGCAAAGGTGGTGCATGGTACGAAGGCACTGCGGACGCTATTTACCACAACATGTGGCTTCTCGACCGTAATGATGCCAAGTACGTTGTCGTTCTATCCGGTGACCATATCTATCGAATGGACTACGCGGCAATGCTCGAAGAGCATAAATCGAACGGAGCAAAACTAACTGTAGCTTGTATGGATGTTCCTGTAGAAGAAGCAACCGCTTTTGGTGTGATGGGAACAAATGAAAGTGGTTTGGTGCAGTCTTTCATCGAGAAACCAGAGAGCCCACCTACTCTGCCTGATGATCCGACACAGAGTCTCGCATCGATGGGAATTTACATCTTCAATATGGATGCATTGCAAGACGCTCTCGAACAAGACTCGCAACTCGAAGAGTCGAACCACGATTTTGGTAAAGATATCATTCCTAAGCTCATTGATACCGAGTCGGTTTACGCGTACAAATTTTGTGGCAGCAAAGGCCGGGTTGACAAAGACTGCTATTGGCGCGACGTGGGTACGATTGACTCTTTCTATGAAGCAAATATGGATTTGTTAGAACCCGTTCCACCGATGAACTTGTACCAACCCAATTGGGCCATTCGAACCTATGAAGCTCAATTTCCACCAGCACGAACCGTTTCTTCTGCTACTGGCAATGAAGGTATTTTCATTAACTCCATCATTGCAAACGGCGTAATCAACTCAGGCGGTTCAGTTCAGCACTCGGTTATTGCATCGAATGTGCGTATCCATGATAGCGCGACCGTAGTCGACAGTATTATCTTTGACGATGTCGAAGTTGGTGAAGGTTGTCAGCTGGTAAGTTGTATCATCGATAAACATGTTTGCATCCCACCACACACTCAAATCGGTATGAACAAGATCGAGGATGCAAAGCGATTCCACGTATCGGAAAAAGGCATCGTGGTTATCCCTGAGGGGTATGAATTCTAACTGACTCGCCATTGGTAACACTATTTATCTCCCATAATAAAAAGCGCGCGATTTACATCGCGCGCTTTTCCATAACCGATTAAAACGGATTAGATGTTACATACTGTCGCCCAGCTACCATCGCTACCCGGCTCAGATGCTGTCCACCAATTTGCTTGGTACACCACACCATTGTGAATCACTTTATCACCTTGGTTAGCGTGGCTTGGGTTACCTTGCCAATCTGTTTGTGGAAGATCAGGGTAAGTAACTAGACCCGCAGTGTCACAAGTACCCGGCTCAGTACCACCGCCGCCGCCAGTACCAGAGTTTAGGTCACCAATTGGTAGGTCTGGTTGCTCAAACTTAAACGCAAACTCTTTACCGCCAGAAATCACCGTATAGTTAGCTGGGCCAGAGATTGGTAAGTAGTAAACCATATCAAGCTCGTAAGTGCCGCCCGCAGGTAGGTCTTTCCATGCTGGTAGCGAGAAAGATACGCGGTGCATTACACCATCCAAACCACCAATGTTGTTCGCACGAGTATGGCCAGAAGCAATCACACTTAGACCGCCGCCAGACTGATCTTTCGCGTTATCCGGAGCAGATACAGGAATATCGAATTGGAATTCCGTACCACCAGGGATAGCTTGACCCGTGTTGTTGGTGAACGTGATCTTAGGGTTGATTGGGTAGTTTTGGTCACCAACTTTGAAACCACCAACACTCACTGCAATGTCTACTGCTTCGGTTGGGATTGCACCAGTTGCGATCTTGTTACCGTAAGGCGTTGCAGACTTAAACTTGTCGTAAATCGCTTTAGTCATAGTGTTACCCATGTGGTACTCACCATTGCCCGCCGCACAAGCCTGTTCTGTAGCGTCGATTGCAGTACGGTTGCCATTTGCGTCTAGTACATAACAGTTGTAGTCACCTGCCAGTTCCCAGAACATAATGCCACCGATTTCTTTGTCGATAACGTAGTCCGCTTTCACTTGTACAGACGCTTTATCTTCTGTCGATAGGAAAACGCTCTTCTCAGCATTCCATAGCCATGGTGCAACCGCAACATCATCATAGTGACGAGTGTAAGAACCAACAAACTTGTCCGTTGGATCGTTCACAGGGTCTAGGCCGTAAGCTTGAGCGTAAGAACCCCAAATACCTTTCTCTAGGTTCTTCGCATGCCACATTGGGTTAGAACCTGCACCCATTTCGTTGCCTTTAGGGTCAGTGTCATGCCACATGTTATCGATACCGATAGCGCCGTGACCACAATTGTTCTTCTCACCTTCACCAGTGCCAGGAGCACATTCAGATTGGTTAGGAAGTGCTGCTCGGCCCCATAGGCCATTATCACCACCTGTTACACCTTGCCAACCACGAGTGTAGTAAGGAACACCGATGTTAATTCGACCTGCTGGCATAGAACCACGGAAGTAGTGATACGCCCAGTCAGTATTCAAGTAACCGATACCACCGTATGCCGCCGTGCCGTATACGTTCCACTGTGCCAACTCAGAATCTTTACCAGTGTCGTACAAGGCAGCGTTGTGACCAACGTGATCATTCCAAGCACCGTGCAAGTCGTAGGTCATGATGTTTACGTAATCGAGGTACTTAGTAACGTCGAACGTTTCCATACCGCGCAGTAAGTAACCAGAAGAAGGCGCCGCGATTGTTAGCATGTAGTGGATGCCGTCTTGCGAAGAAGCCGCATCTAGTTTCTCACGTAGAACTTTCATCAGCTCTTGGTAAGATGCCCATAAGTAAGCACGACGTGGTTCCATGAAGTCTTTATCGTAAGGGTTACCAGCACCCGCCATTGACGTTGGGTACTCGTAGTCGATATCTAGACCGTCAAACTTGTAGGTACGCATCATTTCAACGGCAGACGTTGCAAACTTCTCGATACCAGCATGGTTGATAGAGCCATCAGCATTGGTCGTCATGGTGTAGAAACCACCGTCAGCAACACGATTACCATCAGCACCGAAGTGACCGCCGGTTTCAGCCCAACCACCAATTGAAATTAGCGTCTTAACATCGTGTTTTTGCTTATAAGTTGCAAGTGCACCGAAGTGACCTTTAAAGCCCAGTTCTGGGTCAACTTCAACACCTGGCCATGTTTTACCTGTTGCTGGGTTAGTTGGATCTGTTACATCGCCCACATTCACTTTACCGTCTGAGCCAATGCTCACGAACGCGTAATTAATGTGTGTTAGCTGATCCCAAGGAATGTCTTTCACTAAGTATGCAGCTTGCGGGTCATCCCCACTACGCCAGCTTGTGAAGTAACCGATAACACGACGCGGGTGATCTGTACCCATTAATTCACGACCATCTTCATCGTAAATAGTACAGTAAGGAACGTCGACACCTGCCGTTTGATACAGACCATCTGGACGACAGTTTGAAGTAACCGCACCGCCATTAACCACTAACGATACAAGAGAAGAGTCTGTAGTCGCACCAGCATCGTCTGTCGCTTTCGCGTAAATTGAGATGTTGCCTGCCGTTGCTGCAGTAAAGTCAACCGAATAAGGAGCAGCAGTTGCTGTACCAATCAGCGTACCTGCTGCGAAGAATTCCACTTTCGCAACCGCACCGTCAGCATCAGCTGCATTTGCAGTCACCGTTACCGTACCACCAAGATCCACAGTCGTTGCAGAGAGCGCTACGTCAACGGTTGGTGCTTCATTACCAGGCTGACCGGCATTAACAGTGAGGGTTACAGCACTTGCAGCACTCACTGCGTTTTTATCATCGTAAGCTTTCGTTGAGAATTCATGCGCGCCTTCAGTCGCCGTCCATGATGCTGTGAAAGGTGCTGCAGTTGACGTACCCACTAGAGCGCCATCAACAAAGAATTCAACTTTACTGATGGTTCCATCCGTATCTGCCGCATCCGCAGCAAGAGTAACAACATCACCTGCTGTAATTGAAGCCGACGCAGAAGGTGAAGTTAATGAAACTGTCGGAACTTCATTCACTGGTGGGTCAATTGGGCCACCATCACAAGCGCCAAGGTTTTCCCACTCCCCCCATTGACCGGACTGTGCAGGGTTGTTGTTTTGCGTCCAGTAGCGCGCTTTGTATGCGCTGTTTTCGTGTTGAACTTGGTCACCGCCGTTGTAAACCTTTGACGAATCCCAAGCCGCTAACGGCGTACAATCAACGGCTGCATAGCTGTTGAAGGCCATTAGACAAGATGCAGTTAACGTACTGAGTGTAAATACACTCTTTACTGCTTTCCCGTTTCTAAGGTGCATATTGCTCTTCCTTAAGTTATTGTTAGTACAATACAAAATACGCTTTAAATACTGCGCATCATTACTTTTGTTTCGACGTAAAATAACTTAAGTACAAGTACAGAGTTTCACACTAAGAATTTATAGATTTTCAGCAACACCTCTCAAGAATCCACTAAAACCTTGCAACGAATGACATCTTATTTTGCACCGATAACTAATTTTATTACTCAAATAAATATATCGATCGCAAATAATTAAAAAACACAAAAAAAGTCCTAATTTTGAAATATAGATCACTAAGCCTTTGTTGATCTTGGCGTTTCGTTAAAGTGCCGCTTGTACTCACGACTAAACTGAGAAGGACTGCTATAGCCCACTTGTCTCGCGGCGTCATTCACTCTTCTTCCTTCAAGCTGAATCAATTCACGAGCTTTATTCAAACGCACCTTTTTGATGTATTGCAACGGTGACTCCAAAGTCACACTCCTGAACGCTTGGTGAAACGCGGATACACTCATGTTCGCCTCTTCAGCCAACGTTTGTACATTGAGTTGTTCATGGTATTCCTGATGAACGCGGTTTAATGCTTTTGCAACCCTCGCATACGACCCCTCTTGATGTGCGAGCTCAAAAAGAACATGGCCGGATTCACTCACCAAAGTACGGTAGACGATCTCTTCTAGAAGCATGTCGCCAAGCATTGCGACTTCAAGATCGTTGCACAATGCCGTCATTAGACGTTTGCACGCATCCAGCATTAGATCGTTCATACGAACCGATTTCAACCCACAACGAGCAGCGTCCTCACAAGTATTACTAAAGTGTTGCGACTCCAGTTTTTTGACCAACTTTTGAAGCATGGCGGGAGAAATATCAATGGAAATACCCAACAAAGGCTCGTCGTTAACAGAAATTGCTTCGCACTCAAGTGGCATAGGCACCCCTACAACCAAATAATCGTCAGGGCCATAACGTACTGGCGTTTGGCCAATATGAATATTCTTGTAACCTTGCCCTAAAACAATAATCCCTGATTGATAAACAAAAGGTTGACGATTATTGCCTTTGCTACTGCGATAAAACCACACACCATCAATGGCGGTTTCTTTAATGCCTTCTAAATCATCTAAACCATATTTAGTGGCGTACTGCTGCATGATCTCAGCAAGTGTCTTCATCTTGTCACTCCAATAGTTATGCACGCACTATACTTGGAGTTCCGATTACAGTTCCAGCACAAGAACGGTATATTTGTAGAAATAGGCAATAAATTTGCAGAAATCGGTCTACTCAGCGCCATTAACGCATACTAATATGCATGTATTAACCATCCTCACATTGGAAGCAAGAGGTCTAATAATGAACTTTTCATACGTCAACCCTACTAAAATCTTCTTTGGCCAAGGCCAAATTGCCGCAATCAAAGATGCAATCCCTGCAGACCAAAAAGTACTGGTTATCTACGGTGGCGGTTCTATTAAAAAGAACGGCGTGTACGACCAAGTTGCACAAGCACTTGAAGGTCGCGAGTGGCTTGAATTCTCTGGCGTAGAGCCAAACCCAACGAAAGAAACCTTGGATAAAGCGGTAGCGACCGTTAAAGAGCAGAATGTTGATTTTATTCTTGCTGTTGGTGGTGGCTCCGTAATTGATGGTTCTAAATATGTTGCAGCAGCGGCTAAGTACGACGGTGACGGTTGGGACATCATGGTAGGCAAACATCAAGTAACAGAAGCAACGCCGCTTGCTGCGATTCTTACTTTGCCTGCAACAGGTTCTGAGTCAAACATGGGCGCAGTAATCACTAAGAAAGAAACCCAAGACAAATTGGCATTTCTAGCGCCTGCTGTTCAGCCAAAATTTGCTGTGCTTGACCCAGACGTAATGAAAACTCTACCAGAGCGTCAGCTTATCAACGGCCTAGTTGATGCATGGGTACACGTATGTGAGCAATACCTAACGCTGCCAACTGGCGCAATGGTTCAAGACGGTTACGCAGAAGCGCTACTTAAAAACCTAAAAGTATTGGGTGATCAATTCGCAGAACGTGATAACGACCAATGGCGTGCGAACCTAATGTGGACAGCAAACCAAGCATTGAACGGTCTAATCGGTAGCGGCGTTCCTCAAGATTGGGCAACGCATATGATTGGCCACGAGCTGACTGCACTATGGCACGTAGACCACGCTCGTTCACTAGCGATCATTCAACCATCTCTACTTCGTAACCAAATGGAATTCAAACGTCCTAAGCTTGAGCAAATGGGTCGTAACGTATTTGGCTTAGCAGAAGGTGAAGATTTGGCAGAACGCACAATCCAATCGATTGAAGCTTTCTACCACCAGCTAGAAGTCGCGACTCAACTTGAAGGTTACGGTGATGACCGTCAAGCAGCTATCGATGCTGTGATTGATCAACTGAACAAACACGGCATGACGGTTCTTGGCGAAAACCAAGCAATCGACCTAGAAAACAGCCGTAAAATTCTAGAACTTGCCGTTGCATAACGACTCGATCTATTAAATTACTGCCTTTTTTGACGGCATTGTGTCTACACGGACACAATGCCGTTTTTTTATGTTAATTTAGCGCAACATTGACAACTCGATAAATATTGAACTTTTCTGCTAGAAAACTAACAAATAAGCGATGGTTCGATGTTGTTATGTAAGCCGATGACCAAAACAAACCAAGTGCTTACTATTCGAAGTGTCATTTTTTAGCTTGCTCATAAAAAGATGAGCGTTTAGTCGTCTATTCAAGAGTTATTCGTATGTGGCTGATTGTCGTAGCTTGCGCGCTCATACATATCATCAGTATCAAGACTGGCCCTAAGTGGTTATTCTTTTTGACCAAACCGCTACCCATCACAGCAATGATTGGGATGCTAATGCTGTCTCCGGCAAGCCACCTCCCCTACACCCAGTGGATCATTGGCGGTCTCTCATTGTCACTCATGGGTGACCTAATCTTAATGCACCCAAAAGACAAATTTGTTGCGGGCATTAAACTGTTTTGTCTTGCCCAAATTAGTTACGCTTTGGGCTTCATCAATATGGCAGCATGGCACTTCACACCTTGGTTGCCATTTGCCGTATTTGGCGTAGGCGTCTGTGCCTATTTCTTCTTTAAACCCGATTTGGGGAAAGAAAAGTGGTCGGTAGCTAGCTATATCTTTGTTTTGATGACAATGCTATGGATGGCGATGGAGTACTACGCCAGTGGAAAGACCCAATCATCGGCCTTCGCGGTTCTCGGCAGTTTCATCTTCACTATGTCCGGAGTTGTCCTTGCCTTCGAACGATTTGGCAGTACATCGGTATTTTCGCGCCAAGTGGTGATGACAACCTACTACTCTGCACAGTTTCTTATCACGATGTCTGTCTTCGCAATTGTGATCCGTTTTCTCTAAAACTGACTATATTGTTGATTAGTTTTATCACGAGTTATTTGCTCACCAGTTGGACAGTTTATGCTTGATTAACAGGTGCAATACGGTTAATAACTTGTTATTGTAGAAAGAAATTTATTCTAAAAGTTGGCAGCCTTGAAAGAGAAAAATATCGTTGTTGAGTTCAGCGGCGTAAACAAGTGGTATGGTGAATATCACGCCCTCAAAGACATTAATTTTTCAGTACATACCGGTGAAATCGTTGTTGTTTGCGGCCCTTCTGGCTCAGGAAAATCCACGCTAATCCGTTGCATCAACCACTTAGAATCCATCCAAGAAGGTGAGCTCAGCGTCTTCGAACACCCTGCCAATTCTAAAGCACAAAAACCGGGTAAAGTCGGCATGGTATTTCAGCACTTTCACCTGTTTCCACATCTCACGGTGTTAGAAAACCTCACTCTTGCCCCTATCCGCACGCTAAAGCTTTCTAAGCAAGAAGCGGAAAAACGTGCAATTCATTATCTCAAGCGCGTTAACATCGAAGAACAAGCCAACAAATACCCAATCCAACTGTCCGGTGGTCAACAGCAGCGTGTGGCTATCGCACGCTCGCTCTGTATGGAACCAGATTTACTGCTGTTTGACGAGCCGACTTCGGCGCTCGATCCTGAAATGATCAACGAAGTGTTGGACGTGATGGTGGAGTTAGCACAAAGTGGCATGACCATGATTTGTGTAACGCACGAAATGGGATTCGCCAAAAAGGTCGCCAATCGAGTGGTCTTTATGGATGAAGGTGAAATCATCGAGATGAACTCCCCTGTGGCACTTTTTGAGACACCGCAGCACCCTCGGACGCAGGCATTCTTAAATCAGATTCTGAGTTACTAAACACATGGTCTATAGAATCTTCAAACCTGTCCTTCAAGCGTTACTACAAATCACTGTCCTTCTCATCGCTATCGCATGGGTATTAGATTCTGGTGCTCAAGCAATGGGGTATCAATGGCAGTGGGAACGTGTACCTGACTATATCGCCTTCTACGAAGATGGTGAGTGGTGGCCGGCAGAATTAATCGAAGGACTTATCGTCACGCTAAAGATTTCTGCGATTAGTCTATTCTTCACTTTAGTGATTGGATTGGTGACTGCGCTTTTAAGGCTTAGCGATTCCAAAGTTGGTAATGCGATTGGAACGACGTATGTCGAACTTATTCGTAATACGCCGCTACTGGTACAGATTTATCTACTCTACTTCGTCTTTGGTCCTGTCATTGGTTTGGATAGATTCAGCACCGCAGTCCTCGCATTGTCTTTATTCCAAGGAGCCTATACCGCCGAGATCTTCCGTGCTGGCTTAAACAGCATTCCAAAAGGTCAGTTTGAAGCTGCGAAGACATTAGGTTTATCGCCTTTCTTCGCCTACAAAGACGTCATACTTCCGCAAGTGTTGCAACGCACCTTGCCACCTTTGACGAATGAAGTGGTTTCTCTTATTAAAAACTCTTCAATTGTCAGCGTCATGGCAATCTTTGACTTAACGACCGAAGCGAGAAACATCGTATCGGAAACGGCCATGCCGTTTGAAATCTGGTTTAGCGTAGCAGCAATCTACCTTGCTCTTACACTATCACTTTCTGGCCTATCCGCTTGGCTAGAACACAAACTAGGAGCCAGTTGGCGCAAATTATAAGGAGATAACATGAAGTTATTCAAAGCGACCATTACTGCATTATTGGGGCTTGCGATTGCTTTGCCTTCGCTTGCAAAAGAAGAAGCCGCGACCCCAAATGTTGATCAAATCAAAGACCGCGGCACGCTTCGCGTTGGTATGTCGACATTTGTGCCTTGGGCAATGCGTAACAAACAAGGTGAGTTAATTGGTTTTGAAATCGATGTAGCGAAACGCCTAGCCGCAGATTCAGGCTTACAAGTTGAATTCGTACCGACAGCGTGGGACGGCATCATCCCAGCTCTTCTTGCTAAGAAGTTTGATGTAATCATTGGTGGCATGTCGATTACGCCAGAACGTTCAAAGAGCGTATTGTTCACAGAACCGTATTCTCACTCAGGCGTTCAAGTAGCAGCAAGCAAAGAGCTAGCTGCTGGCTTTAGTGAGTTTTCAGACTTTGACTCTCGCCGTATAAAAATTGCCGCTCGTCGTGGCGCGTTCACAGTGCAAGTAGCGCGTGAGACGTTCCCTAAAGCGAAGATCCTTCAGTTTGATGACGATGCTCAAGCATTCCAAGAAGTACTAAACGGCAACGCACACGCAGTCATTGCATCAAGCCCGAAACCGGAGCATGAAGCGATCAAACACGCAGATAAGCTGTTTATTCCATTTACTGAGCGCTTATCAAAAGGTAACGAAGCCTTTGCGGTTCGCCTAGGAGAAGAAGACAAAAAAGCCTTCTTTAACAAGTGGATTGAAGCTCGCACACAGGATGGTTGGTTAGATGAGCGCTACGAATACTGGTTCTCAACGCTAGATTGGCAAGACCAGGTGGCACAAGGTCAATAACCTTAATCATCGCACGAATTAACAACACCGACTCGTACTTCGGGTCAGTTTTCTTCTCTACTATCGGAGTCAAACTTTGAGCGGACAAACCACCACTCGCGTTGCACCAACCAAAGCAAAATCAGGCTTTTTCTTAAGTCGTTTTAACCTACTCGATTGGGTACTGCTTGCCATCTGCGCGTTGGCTGGGGTTTGGCTCTATCATCGTTCTACCGTTGGCGTAAACTACATCTGGCATTGGAAAGAAGCCATTGACCTCATATTCACCCCAAGAGCTGACGGCGGCTTGCCGTATTTCTTCCAAGGCCTAATCTCAACGCTGCGCTTAAGCCTTTGGGGCATAACCTTTGCTCTCGTATTGGGCACTCTACTTGGTTTAGCTCGATTCTCAGCCTCAGCTTGGCTACGCACACCTGCCAACGCTTTTATTCAATTGGTACGAAACATTCCACCTTTGGTATTCGTATTCATCTTCTATTTTTTCATCTCGAACCAGTTAATCCCATTACTTGGGTTAGAAGATCTTCTGCGCAACTATCGCGGAGATACAAATGCACTGCAGAACTTCTTATTTGGTCCACCAAACCTATGGGAAAACTTGGCCTCTGGTGTGCTTTGTGTCGGCTTACTGTCTTCGGCTTATATTGCTGAAGTGGTTCGCGCTGGTTTGCAAAGCGTGGATAAAGGCCAGTGGGAAGCTGCAGATTCACTCGGCTTATCTCGCTGGGTCAAATACCGTTTTGTAATTGCCCCACAAGTACTCAAAGCAATTACACCTGCCCTCGCCGGACAAACCATTTCACTGGTTAAAGACACTTCTATCGTTTCGCTGATCTCGATTCAAGAAATGACCTTTGTCGGCACAGAGATGGCCAATTCATCAGGCTACATTTTCGAAATTTGGTTAATCGTCGGCTTCGTTTACTTTCTGATTTGTTTCGGTCTATCAATGATTTTTAGATACATAGAGAAAAAATCGGAATCTATTTCAAATTAACTTAAAAGCCCTCATATTTAAGACTTTGTAAGCCTTCAAATCGGAACTCCATCCTGTTACAGTCATTGCCATGCTAGTTTTTTGGCGTTTTTCATGGAGTTAAAGCAGCAGTCCGACTACGAGCAGTACATAAGACAGGACAGTCTTGGTGAATACTATGTCGTGCTCAACCAATATACGTTTTACAGTGTTTATCAACCTATCTTCGATAAGCATAGAAACATAATCGGTATGGAAGCCCTACTCCGCATTCGTGGTGTAGACGGCACTAACATTCGGCCAGACCTGTTCTTTGCTGATGCAAGTATTAATACCTACTTTCGTCTATGTATCGAGTTTTTATCTCGTGCTATTCATATTCGTAACTTTGCCAAGCACTTCGCAGGTTCAACAATTAAGTTATTTCTTAATGTCATGCCTCAAACGCTGCTTACCCTAACTAAAGATATGGGTTTCAAAGATAACGGCCTTCTCTACAAACGCTTAGAGGAGCTTGGAATGCACCCCTCTGACGTCGTATTTGAAGTAGTTGAAGAATCTTGTGGTGACACTGAGCTTTTGATAGAAGCCGTCCAATTGATGAGGACGAATGGCTTCTTGTTCGCTATTGACGACTTTGGCTCTCACCATTCAAACATGTCTCGCGTTAAACATCTTTGCCCCGACATCATCAAGATAGACCGTTCTTACCTTCTCGATTATTGTTCAGGTGATACGCTGGCGATTGCAAACGCAGTAGAACTGGCTGAAGAGATGAATGCGAAAGTCGTGATAGAAGGTGTAGAGGAAAACATTCAGCTTTCCGCCATGCAACGATTAGACTTAGATTATTACCAAGGTTTTTACCTCGGCAAGCCTAACGCAATCCACCATTGGACGAATCAGGTTAATAGTAATAAGCTTCTGCATTGAGCTCATACGAGCATCCTCGCCCACTCTACAAATAAAAAGCGCCGACTTAGTCACACTAAGTCGGCGCTTTTTAGTTATTCGAATCTATCGAATCAAACCAACATCAATTAAAAGAAGTCGATTGAGTTACGGCCGCTGTTCGGATCGCGAGTCGCTTTAGGCTTATCTTCTTTTTTGCCTTTCTTAGCCGATTGAGATAAGGCTTCTTTCTGTGCTTTACGCTCTTTGTGCGCGGCTTTACGGCCTGTTGATTTAGGCCCTTTAACGTTCGCTTTGTCGTTCTTTTTCGAACGAGACTTTTCTTTGCGAGCCGCTTGTGCTTCTTTCTTCGCCTTTTTCTCTGCTTTTTCTTCAGCAGATTCAGGTTCAGTTACTGGCGCGTCACAGACAACAACATAATATTCTTGGTTGAACTCGAAAAAATCACCATCGTACATTTTGCGACGCTTGCGCGTTTCTAATTCACCATTTACCGCAACGTAACCTTCTTCGATGATGTGTTTTGCTTCACCACCGCCACTCACCAAGTTTGCGATTTTAAAAAGCTTATACAGTTCAATTGGGTGCGCGTCGACGTCGATGCCAATCGCTTCGATTTCAATTTCTTCGCCTTCTAAATACTCTTCGTTTTCGTAATCTTGGGTCATGTTCGGTACTCATTAATCTTGATGAACGGAGTTTAAACGGAATGCGTACAAATAGAAACGTGATCTTCACTCATCTCTGCTATTTGGGTATATACTCACCCAATAACTCCTTGAACGAGCGTCATTTTGTCTAAAACGAGCCAAATCACCTTCGCAACCGCGAATCTATTTAACTTTATCGCCCCACCCAATGCCTATTATGATTTCGAGAACATCTACTCGACAGAACAATGGCAAGACAAGCTCGCTTGGACAAAATCACAAATCGAACAGCTCAATCCTGACATCATCGGCTTGCAAGAAGTGTTCAGCATTGAAGAAACCAAAAACTTCTTTGCTGAGATCGGTTACGAACACTTTGCCTGTGTCGATACGCCACATGTCGAAGGCGATTATATCTACTCGCGTCCTGTTGTCGCCGTCGCTTCGCGTTTTCCGATTGAACATTATGAAGCAGTTACGTTCGACAAAGAAACACTCGCTGCCTTTGGCGACCTCACCGCGCCCCCTTTCAGTCGAAAACCGGTTAGAGCGAGCATTGTGCATCCCGTTATCGGCCACATTACGGTTTATGTGACGCATTTAAAATCTCAACGCCCTGCGGACACAGAAGCCCCCGAACAGGCAAGCAGACCAATAGCCCGTTGGCTCTCAACTCAACAACGTGGCTGGGAAGCGGCAATGTTGCGTGATGCCATGCAAAAGCACTATGCGAGTAGCCCGATGCCAACGGTATTAATGGGCGACATGAACCAACCCATCACTGATGCCAGTGTGAACAAGGCGTTGGTTGAACAATATGGTGACAGCGTCACTGATTTGCGACTCAATGACGGATGGGAATTGCAAGTAACGCCCTCATTGGAGTCACGACCAGCAACGCATTATCACTTTGCGAAAGGAAACGTGTTGGATTACATACTGTTGTCGCAAGAGTTCGATTCTCATGAAGATGTATCAATCGCGGAAGTCACGAGCTACCAAGTGCACGATGCGCACCTAATCAATCCGTCTTTTGAGAGAGATAAAAACGCCAGCGACCACGCATTTGTGGCGCTGACGGTAGAAATTAAGCTTTAGCGTCGGTGTGGCGCTTTACAATCTTACGCGGAATCAACTCCACTCCTGCTTTATAGCGCTTAGCTGAAGCATTAAGCGCCAACTCCATTGCGCTGTCGGCGATCAGCTCAAACTGCTGTGGGAGCGAGTTGATTTTGATTGGAAGAAAATCGAGCAAACGGTTATCACCAAAGGTGGCCAAACGTACTTTGCCCATCAACTCTGGCTTTTCCAACATCACATCCAACACGCCTTCTAATAAGGTGTAAGACATGGTCACCATAGCATCTGGCAGCTTGCCCTTTTCGATCCACCCTTCTAACACCTTCTTGCCTTCTTCACGAGAGAAGTGCTGACCATAACCTACTAATGCCTCGTTACCTTTTTGCTGGCATGCAGAACGGAAACCCAGTTCACGCTCTTTAGAGACTTGCAGTTCTTCTAATGCGCCAATCAGGCCGATGGACTCAATCTCAGGCGACAATACTGATTCTGTAAGCTCAAACGCCGCATCAAAATCTTCACTGATCACACAACAAAAGTGTTCATCATCCATAGGACGGTCAAGTGCGATAACGGGCGTACCGGAGTTTTGTAGTTTGAGATAATACTCGCTCGCTGCTGGCATACTGCTCGCGACGAATAGCGCATCAATACGACGACTCACGAGCGCCTCCGCAACCTTTTGCTCCGTTTGCGGATCATCATCAGAACAGCCGATCAAAATTTGGTAGCCCGCTTTACGCGAGTTCTGTTCAATCAGTTTTGCTAAACGCGCGTAACTGGTGTTCTCTAAATCTGGAATGATCAAACCGAACGAACGGGAGTTGCCCGCTCTTAAAGAAGATGCGGCGTGATCCGGTTTGTAATTGTACTGCTCAACCACCGCCATGACTTTCTTTTGAGTCTTTTCGCTGATGCGGTATTTCTGCGCTTTTCCGTTAATCACATAGCTTGCCGTGGTCTTCGAAACCCCAGCTAATTTTGCTATTTCATCCAGTGTCATATTCTAAGCCCTGTTCTGTGCGCGGGATCATATTAATACATCAACGATCCTTCGATAAGTTGAATTATATGCTGAACCGATTCAGTATAAAAGCTGAAAGGATTCAGCAAAACTCAAAAATTGACGAGAGTCACCAAAATCACGCAATACAGGCTCCCTTTGCTAGGCTTTAAAAGCATAAAGCCATGAGTGGTTAAGTTTCGATTTTAGAAACAGTTTCGCTGAGTGTTTTAAAAAATTTGACCAAAAGCTGAATCGATTCAGTTTCTTTTGTTCAGTAAATTGTTGTTAAGCAAAACCGTCTCACATAGAGAAATGACGAACAAAGACACGTTCAGCAACCATAGATAAACGGCGTTACGCAAACAAAGTACTGCGTAGCCAAGATGAATTAGAAATAGATACCTTAAGGCTGGAGAAGCACCATGCTTAAGCTAAGTAAGAACGACATTACCCTATCTCAATCCGCTACAGATAAGTTTGAAGCGATCAAAAGCATCGCGAAAAGCCTGACAGACAAAGGTCTGGTTGAACAAGGCTATGTAGAAGGCATGCTAAACCGTGAAAACCAGAACTCTACGTTTCTAGGTAACGGTATCGCGATTCCACACGGCACGACTGACACGCGCTCAATGGTGAAAACCACCGGCGTTGCTGTTCACCACTTCCCAGAAGGCGTTGAATGGGGTGATGGCAACACAGTTTACGTTGCTATTGGTATTGCTGCGAAATCAGACGAGCACTTAGGCATTCTTAAGCAGCTAACAAAGGTACTGGGTGCGGATGGCGTTGAAGAGCGTCTGCGTGATGCGAAAAACGAAGACGACATTATTGCCCTGCTTCATGGCGACGTTCAGCTAGAGGCGGATTTCGATGCTTCTCTCATTCAACTGCTATTCCCAGCAAGCGACATGATTCAAATGAGCGCGGTTGCTGGCGGCCTACTTAAAAACACAGGTTGTGCAGGTACAGAGTTCGTTGCAGACCTAGTAACAAAAACACCAACGCACCTTGGTCAAGGTCTATGGCTAGTAGGTAGTGATAAGCAAGTAACTCGCACTGGTGTTTCTTTTGTATCAACAGCAAATGATTGTGAATTCGAAGGTGAGAAAGTGCGTGCTCTAGTTGCATTTGCAGCTTGCAACAACGCTCACCAATCTATCCTAAGCACGATTTCAAAGCTTGTGTTTAACAACGAACACAGCAAATTACTTGATGCTTCTGCTGAACAGATCCTTGCACTGTTCAAAGGCGAAGAAATGGCAACAGAAGCGGCTGAAGATGGCAACACGGCAATCTTTAAGATCAAAAACGCCCACGGCCTACACGCTCGTCCTGGCGCAATGCTAGTTGCTGAAGCGAAGAAGTTCGAATCTACCATTCGTGTGGCAAACCTAGATGGCGACGGCAAAGCAGTGAACGCGAAGAGCCTAATGAAAGTTATCGCGCTGGGTGTGAAACACGGTCACCAGCTTCAATTCTCTGCTGAAGGTCCAGATGCTGCACAAGCACTTGAGTCAATCGGCAAAGCAATCGCATCTGGTCTTGGCGAAGGTTAAGGGGCGAGAGAATGACAGCATTGAAAACAAACAAAGTCGTTACCATCACGCTTAACCCTGCCCTTGACCTAACAGGTTCGCTGGACTCAATTAAAGTGGGTTCTGTCACCCTAGTTGAAAAGAGCAACCTACACGCGGCTGGTAAAGGCGTAAACGTAGCGAAAGTGCTTAGTGACCTAGGTGCAGACGTAACAGTGACGGGCTTTCTTGGCAAAGACAACCCAGAGCTCTTCCACCAGCTATTCAGCGATATCAAGGTTGAAAACGAATTCGTTGAAGTAGAAGGCGCAACTCGCATCAACGTGAAATTGGTTGAAGCAGATGGCCAAGTGAGCGACATCAACTTCCCTGGCGTTCAAGTCACAGCAGAAGAAATCGCGCGCTTTGAAGAAAACCTATTCCGCCTTGCAGAAACACACGATTACTTTGTATTGGCAGGCAGCCTACCGGGCGGTGTTACTGCAGAGCAATGCGCGGCATGGATTGAGAAGCTGCATCAGCAAGGCAAGAAAGTCTTGTTCGATAGCAGCAAAGTGGCACTACGTGCAGGCATCGACGCTCACCCTTGGTTGATCAAACCAAACGATGAAGAGCTAAGTGACTTTGTCGGCGAGCACCTTTCAACGCCAGAACAATGCCAAGAAGCAGCGCAAACGCTAAGCGATAAAGGCATTGAGAACATCGTAGTTTCTATGGGAGCAGACGGCGTGATGTGGCTTAACCAAGGCGAATGGTTACGTGCTCAACCACCAAGAATGAATGTAGTAAGCACTGTTGGCGCTGGCGATACGCTTGTTGCTGGCTTGTGCTGGGGTCACATGCAAGCGATGCCGAAAAACGATTTACTGCGCTTCGCTACCGCGCTTTCTGCCCTAGCAGTAAGCCAAGTTGGCGTTGGCCTAACCAGTCAGGAAGAACTGGAGAACATCAAGCTCCAAACGCAAGTAACCGAGCTTTACCCTAATACGAACTTAGACAAAAACTAAGGAACAGAAGGTTATCAGTATGAATATTGCCATTATTACAGCTTGTCCAAGTGGTGTTGCGAACAGCATCATTGCGGCAGGTCTACTAGAACAAGCAGCGGCGAAGCTGGGTTGGAACGCAAAGATTGAATGCCAATCAAGCGTGGTTGAACCAACACTGCTGACAGACGCTGACATTGAACAAGCAGAAGCGATCGTAATTGCGGCTAACACTCCAGTTGATACTTCTCGTTTCGTAGGTAAAAAAGTCTACCAAGCAGATATCAGCACTGTAGCGAAAGACGCATCCGCTTTCCTACAAACGGCTGTTGAAGGTGCAGTGACACTAGAGCAAGTAACCACAGTTACGGCACAAGTAGCAGCACCAGCAGAAAGTGCCTCTGCAACTAAGAAAATTGTTGCAATCACTGCATGTCCAACCGGCGTTGCACACACCTTCATGGCAGCAGAAGCACTAGAAGAAGAAGGCAAACGTCGCGGTCACCAAATCAAAGTGGAAACGCGTGGCTCAGTAGGTGCGAAAAACCAACTGACTGACCAAGAAATCGCAGACGCAGATTTGGTCATCATCGCAGCAGATATCGAAGTACCTCTTGACCGCTTTAACGGCAAGAAGATGTACCGCACTAAAACAGGTCCAGCGCTGAAGAAAACAGCGGAAGAAATGGACAAAGCGTTTGAACAAGCAAGCGTATACCAACACTCTGGTTCTTCTAGCGCATCATCAGCGACAGAAGAGAAGAAAGGCGCATACAAGCACCTAATGACCGGCGTATCTCACATGCTTCCAGTTGTGGTAGCCGGTGGTTTGATCATCGCCCTATCCTTCGTATTTGGTATCGAAGCATTTAAAGAAGAAGGTACGCTAGCAGCAGCGCTAATGAACATTGGTGGTGGCTCTGCATTCGCCTTGATGATCCCAGTTCTTGCTGGTTACATCGCCTTCTCTATTGCTGACCGTCCGGGTCTGGCTCCAGGTCTAGTTGGCGGTATGCTTGCTAGTTCAACAGGTGCAGGTTTCCTTGGTGGTATCGCAGCAGGTTTCATTGCCGGTTACGCTGCTAAGTTCCTTGCCGACAAAGTAAAACTTCCACAATCAATGGAAGCACTTAAACCTATCCTTATCATCCCGTTCGTGGCGACATTGTTCACGGGTCTTGTGATGATTTACATCGTGGGTGGCCCAGTATCTGGCATCATGAACGGCCTAACTGATTTCCTAAACAACATGGGTTCAGACAGTGCAGTTCTACTGGGTATTATCCTTGGCGCGATGATGTGTTTCGACTTAGGTGGTCCAGTAAACAAAGCTGCTTACGCATTCGGTGTAGGTCTATTGGCTTCGCAAACTTACGCACCAATGGCTGCAATCATGGCCGCGGGTATGGTTCCTGCACTAGGTATGGGTCTTGCGACGTTCATTGCTAAGAACAAGTTCGAGCAAAGCGAGCGTGAAGCAGGTAAAGCCTCATTCGTGCTTGGTCTGTGCTTTATCTCTGAAGGTGCAATCCCATTCGCAGCGAAAGATCCAATGCGTGTTATCCCATCATGTATGGCGGGTGGCGCACTAACTGGTGCTCTATCGATGCTGTTCGGTGCAAAACTGATGGCACCACACGGTGGTTTGTTCGTACTGCTTATCCCTAACGCAATCTCACCAGTGCTAATGTACTTGGTAGCAATCGCAGCAGGTACAGCGGTAACAGGTTTCACTTACGCGTTCCTAAAGAACAAAGCAGAAGCGAAACAAGAAGCAGCTGCTTAATCGTGACTAACTCGCTTAGACGGTTCTAAGCAACGATTAACAATGCCTCCCTCGATTTGGCATTCGACACCTCCCTCTAGCCTCGGCATTGGGAGGTGTTTTTTATTGAGCGATAATCGGAGTCTAACGGGCGCTAAATCCGATAGCAGATAAAGTTACTCTCTTCTGTTTCGCTCTGATTGAAAAAGAACAAGCGTTCGTCTTCCACTTTGTAAATGAAGTCCGTTTTGGTGCCTACGTAAGAGTTCATGTCTCTGACGAAAACCTCACTCTCCGTTGGCTGTTCATTCCAACTGACTTTCTGATAATCCACCGTCAGCGCATGTCCCTCCACTTGATACTTACCGTTGTAAACCAGTTCATATTCTTTTCTTTCGCCCTTTTTCGTCAGCAACGTTCCTTTCTGGAAAATGTACATGTCCCTATCCGAGCTAAACACCACGACAGAACGGTCACTGATGTTTTCATAACGTCGGTAACCTCTAGTAATAAAGTCTTCTTCAAACGTTGCACACGCCCAACGCGAACCAGTGATTTCATCGGATTGGAAATACTTTTGGTGAACAACCACACCCACGAGTCCCGTTGCCAATGCAATATTGAGTACGAGTAGTTTGTTTATCTGCATATTGCATCCGCCCTGCTCATGCTCTCTAAGACCGTTTCTTTCAAGGTGTCGATATCGAGAGAAAACTTAATGTAGTTGACGTTCTTATTACTGTTTTTGGCGAAAGCAAACGCACGTAAAGTATGCGCCCCTTCTTGATAAGCCGATTCAGACACACGCAAATATACGATGGCCGGACACACCGGAAATACCTCATCGTTGAGGCTCTTTGCCAAAGCCGAAAGATCTAACTCGTCATGATTTTGATCGTAAAAGTAGAAGTCCGTTTCTGACACAGAAAAGTGTTGGTAATCCGAATCATCAAGAAAATCAGGATGTGGCACAAACGGACGAAAATAAAGCACAAAGACAATCGCAAAAAGCAAGAAAGCCGTCATCAGTATTGGGGTTAAGCTAAATGCCTTGTCTCGCGATTCAGCTTCTTGCTTGGGCGCTGCTTTGACTTGATGCTCAACATCATCAATTTCGAGCGTTTGGAGTTCCGGTATCTCAACTTTTTGTTTGATGGGTTTCACATCCGCATCAACTTCCAGTAAATAGCCAATTTTACTTACCGTTTTTATCTGTACACCTTGCGCCTTCAACTGAACAAGTTTCTTTCTTAAACCGGAAATGACATTGGTCAATGCTTGATCGGTAACAACTGAACCATCCCAACAGGTTTCGAATAACTCTTCGCGAGTTACATGTACGCCCTGCTTTTCAAGCATCAAGTTCAGCACTTGGTATGGAAGTGGCCTTAGAGGAACATCATTACCGCGTGAATTGGACAATGTCCTTGTCGTCGGATCGAGGACCAAATTGGCGAAATAGATTCTATGCATACAGGCTCACTGCTTTCTCAACTCCTTGAATTATAGGTCAGGTTTGCTGAACCATTCTAAAAACCAAGTCATCTTCATCACACCACAATGCAGCACTCAGTTTTTAGTAATGAAGGATTCAAACATCAATTTTTAACTCTGCATACCTTCCGAGCACACAAAAAACACACAATTGCCTAAGTCACTAAATCAATAGGAATTATTTGGTTTTTGTTTACTTTTTGTTTAGTTTTTCAGCGCCTCATTTAGATAATGAACACTGTTTTAAACACAACAATACAGACAGTAATACAGAGGTAAATAACAATGAAAAAAGCAGCCACCCTTATCGCCGTACTTGTTAGCATTCAGGCTCATGCAAATAGCTCACAGGATGTATCAGGGTTTTATCTGGGCGGGGGTATGGGTAACACCACATACAGTGATTATAGTCCGTTTACACATTTGGATGCTGATGGCACAACTTTTAAAATTATTGGCGGTTATCAATTCAATCGTATCGTCGGTATAGAAGCTCAATACACTGACTACGGTGATATCAAAGTAAAGAACACGCCTTTTGATCTCAACGTAAATAGTGCGTCTGTTGCTGCAAACATTGGCTACACATTCGACAATGGGTTACGACCATTCGCGACGCTAGGTTTGGGCTACATTTCGGTGGATGTGCCTGAATTTCTCGGTGAAGACGAAAACGAGCTGCTACTTCGCGTAGGGGCCGGTCTTGAATACACGCCGCATCAGTTTAACAACATCACTTTCCGAGCAGCGTATGAGATGGACCACTTCAATGTCGGCTCGAAAGGCTCGAACTGGGACACCAACATTCAGGTCGGCTCTTTCTATGCGGGTGCAACTTATAAGTTTTAATAAAAAAACAAACGCGGACACATAGAAAGTACAAAGGGCGAACGCTTACGATAAGCGTTCGCCCTTTCTTGTATAACGTGCCGATTTATTGCATCGGTTCAGATTCGATATCCACGTCACCGCTGTTCAAGTTCACCATCGCGTTGTAAACATTTTGCGGATCACCATGGTGTTTAAAGGTGAAGTGATAGACGTTGGCCGGCGTCCAAATCTCTTTGTCATCGACGGGCATAATATCGTAACCATCTTGCTGGTATAACTCTGTCGCCATCACATACGCTGTCGCTGTCTGAACTTGAGTGTTGTGGTCGATTTTAGGTTCTACTGACGGGTTACTTGGGTAAGATTCACCGTTGTAACTCATCTGACGATAAGCACCATTACTCCACACAACAAAGTCTTGCCAACCGTTGCTGTAGCTGTCTATTAGTGCAATCGGTGTTCTTGTTACCGACATGCGGTTCAGCACTTTACCGTTGTTATCGAACATATATGCCGTGCAGCCACCACTGCCGCAGAAGAAACGGTCTTGGAACAACACCAAATGTTCTGCTGTACCATCACTGTTCAAATCAGCAGATCCCGTAACATAACGAATTTTGTCCGTTTCTAAAGAAAGACCCTGTGGCATCAGAATACTTTGGTCAATCCACGTTGCGATGGTCGCTGCATCTGCACTTTTTAGCTCTACAGGAACTTGAGAATCTGTATTATCAGTAGAAATGCCGTCTGTGGAAGAACAGCCAATTAGCGTTAGTGAACCTAAAAGGAAGAGTCCATGTAATCCGCGATTGTTCATTTGCGTTCGCTCTTTTATTGATGATGTTTCTTTAGTATACGCAAGATTTATCAATCGCTTGTAAGAAAATCATAAAAATCAGTAAGGTGTACACCAAACCACCAGCCTTCCTTTTCGCCCTTATCTTTTTCTCCAGCCTCTCTTCTTCTCTCTTTTGCTTCTCACTTCTATTCTCTTTTCCCTCTCGTATCTTGACTCTCCCCGATCAAAAAAGCCCTGAGGAAAGTCCCCAGGGCTAGGCAGGAATCTGACAATAATAAAAGCCAGGAAGTCCCTTATGCAGTGGTTGGTTTGATCTTAAACAGAATTGCAAACATGACTGGTACAACAATCAGAGTCAAAACTGTAGCAAAACCAAGGCCTGCCATAATCGTAATCGCCATTGAGCCGAAGAACGCATCTGATACCAGAGGAATCATTCCCAGAATCGTCGTCAATGCCGCCATACTCACTGGACGAACACGGCTGATCGCACTGTCGACAATCGCTAAGTAAGGATCCTTACCTGATGCTAGCTCTAGGTTAATCTGGTCAAGAAGTACGATACCGTTTTTCAGAATCATACCGCTCAAGCTCAATAAGCCTAGGAACGCAGTAAAGCTAAAAGGCATGTTTGTCGTCAGAAGACCAAATGCCACACCAATGATAGACAGCGGTACAGTGAACCAAATAACCAATGGCTTCTTCAGTGAGTTAAACAGAAGCATCGTAATGATGAACATCAACAAATAACCCATTGGCAATGAGCCAAACAGACCTTCTTGTGCATCTTTCGATGATTCGTATTCGCCGCCCCACGTGATTTCATAGCCTTCAGGAAGGTGCAAAGCCATCACTTTAGGCTCAATGCGAGAGAATAAACTTGCGGGTGTATCGTCACTAAGCACATCATGGTCAGCCAATACCGTTAGAGTACGCTTACGGTCACGACGCTGAATTAACGGCTCATCCCAAGCCAGCTTCACACCATCGATCACTTGATCAACTGGGATATAAGATTGTAACGATGGACTCCAAATATTCACGTTTTGCAGTGATTCGAAATCTACACGCTCTTCTTCTGGTAAACGCGTCATGATAGGTAGTGTATCTGTACCATCACGAAGGAAACCAAGCGTGCTACCCCCAAACGCCATTTGTAACGTGCTTGAAAGATCTTCTTTCGAGATGCCCAAGCGACGCGCTTTTGATTCGTTGAATACCGGTACGAGCTCTTTAGTGCGCTCACGCCAGTCGTGACGAATGTTACGAGCACCTGGGTCAGTATGAAGAATGTCTTCTACTTGCACCGCGAGATCACGAAGCACTTGTGGATCTGGGCCAGTAATACGCGCTTCAATCTTAGACGCCGGCGACGGGCCGAATTCCATCAACTTGAACTGGAACGTGGGTTTATCAAACGTCTTCGCTAGGTTGTCATCCAACTTATGCAGCAGTTCAAACATGTTCTCACGATCTGTCGTACGAACTTGGAACTGCGCGTAAGCTTCGTAACTTTTCTCTGGTTGGTAAGTCAGAGCGAAACGCTGCAAGCCTTGACCAATCGAAGCTGAAACAAAATCGACATCATCTTGTGTACGAATGTAGCTTTCTACTTCTTCCGCTTTCTTGATGGTCTCGCGAATGTCTGTGCCTTCTGGCATCCACATATCAACGTAGAACATCGGCGTGTTTGATGGCGGGAAGAACTGTTGCTTCACACTACCAAACGCAACCACAGCACCAACGAGCAATGCCACCATGCCTGCTACCGTTAACCAACGGAAACGCAACGCAAATTTAAGAGACGCACCAAACGCGACAAACAACCAACCTTTGTACGGATCTTCGTCTTCTGCTTGTGTATTTTTGTCTTCTTCTTTTAGCAGAAGGTCTGCAAGGAATGGCGTCAAAGTAATCGCAGTTACCCAGCTTAGAAATAGTGAGAAACACAATACCCAGAACAGAGAGCCCATGAACTCACCAGTCGCATCTTGAGACAGACCGATAGGCGCAAACGCGGTAATAGCAATGACTGTCGCACCAAGCAGCGGCCACTGAGTTTGTTTTACGATATCTGTTGCCGCTTGAACTTTGGTTCGCCCTTTCTTAAGGCCAACCAATATCCCCTCGACCACCACGATGGCGTTATCCACCAGCATACCGAGCGCAATGATCAACGCACCAAGCGAGATACGGTGCAGTTCGATATTGTTGTAGTTCATCAAAATGAAGGTACCGAATACCGTCAACAACAGCACCAAACCGATTATCACGCCACTGCGTAAGCCCATAGTGAACAGCAGTACGATGATTACGATAGCAACCGCTTCTGCCAAACTAATAACAAACGCTTTTACTGAATCGTCTACTTCTTGCGATTGGTTGTAGAAGTAGTTCATATCCAAACCAGCCGGCTTGATGGTCTCAAGATTCGCCAGTTCAGCTTCAATACGTTGACCGACTTCTACTACGTTTACGCCAGACGCAAACGAAATACCAATGTTGATTGCTTTCTTACCGTTATATAGCAGCACATTGCCCGGCTTTTCTTGAATGCCACGGCTGATGGTTGCAACGTCTTTCAAGCGAATCAGATTACCGGTGTCACGACCGTGAATGATCAGGTTTTCTAGTGCTTCTACGGTGTTTAATGTACCGCTTGGGCGAATAATAAGGCTCTCGCCGTTTACCATCACCTCGCCCGCAGAAACCACATTGTTCTGTTGGTTCAGCAAGCCAGAAATCACGTTCATGTCGAGGTTCAGAGCCGCTAAGCGATCCAATGAAATCTCAACAAACAGCATTTCTTGTTGGTCGCCTGCAATGTCGACTTTACCCACGCCATCGATCAGTTCGAGTTCACGCGTGAGCTGGTCTGCGTAACGTTTCAGTTCTACGTAATCGTAGTCGTCACCCGTTAACATCAGCATTACGCCGTACACGTCACCAAAGTCATCAATGATTTGCAGAGATTGAACGCCTTGCGGCAAAGTTGGTTGCAGATCGTTGATTTTACGGCGCATTTCATCCCAGATTTGCGGCAATTCATCCGGACCGTAGTCCATCTTCATGCTCACCATAATCTGTGACATACCACTTGAGGACGTCGACGTGATCTTATCGATATAAGGCAGCTTACGAATCTCTTTCTCAAGCGGATACGTCAGCTCTTCTTCTACTTCTTTAGAAGTCGCGCCAGGATAAGTCGCCACCACCATCGCATCTTTGATAGTAAATGCCGGATCTTCCAATCGGCCCAACTCTAGGAATGACATTACCCCGCCAACCGCGAGAATAACGATGAACAGCCAGCTGATGACTTTGTTCTTAATTGAGTATTCAGCAATGCTCATTATTGTTGTTTCTCCACCACATCCACTGACTTACCTTCGCGTAACTTACGTAAGCTGGAATTCACTAATACATCGCCTTGTGCAACGCCTGATGACACAATCGCGCCTTCACCGTTAATTTGATCAATCGTCACCGCCACTTTTGTGACCGCGTCACTGTTTAATTTCCACACAAAGAACTCACCATCCTTGTTACCCGCTTGAAGCGCAGTCATTGGAATGTTGTAGCCATCAATCGACGTTATACCCGCTGCCACCATGTCTACTGCAACGCTTACACTAGTACCCGGCAAAATCTCTTCATCAGGTTGTGGCATGGTTAAATACATTTGGTATGTTTGTGTCTGCGCGTTTGGCTCACTGGTGTGCTCCAAGTAATCCAACGCATAAGATTTCGCGTCACCCGAGAACGTTGCTTGAGGTTGGTAGCTCATGCTTTGTGTATTTGGGTTTACCATCGCAAGCACGTTGTCTGACAGCTCGATGCGAACGTACACTTTTTCGCTTTGATAAAGGTTTAGAACCGGCTCACCAATCGCAACACGCTCAAAACGCTCTTTGAATACATCCGAAACCTTGCCCGCAAACGGGGCAAATAAACGTGTGTAGTTCAGTTGGTTTGTCGCGTTGTAGAAGTTTGCTTCCGCCAGCTCTTTATTTGCCGTTAGCTCATCCAACTCCGCTTTAGAAATCATTTGGCGGTGATGCAGTTCTTCACCACGTTTCAGCTGACGAATCGCGAGTGTGTATTGTGCTTCTGCATCGTTTACCGCTTGCTTTTCTTTGCTGTCGTCTAACTTAGCGATCATCTGGCCTTCTTTAACCGTGTCACCCGCTTTAACGAGCACATGCTGAACTTCACCTGCGCGACGGAATGCAATTGGCGTCTGTTCCGCTGGCACGACTTGGCCTTTGAATGTGCGGTATTGGCTTTTTACTGGAACGTCGACAGCAACCGTAGAAACATACAAAGGCTGCTCTGCGGTGACTTCGTCTGTGCTGTTACAACCGGTTAGTACGGCCAATGCGATAGCCGATACTGTGAATAATGAACGTTTCATTAGATACCTTCCTCACGAACCCAAGCTTTCACCACTTGGCCTTCTACTAGGCGTTCAACACCTGCAATAACAACGTAATCATTCTTGTCCAGACCCGACTCCACAGCACCATTCGCACTTAGTGACAAGGTCACTTTATTGACTTGCTGTGTATCGCTGTCCATTACCCAAACTTCACCATGAGCGGCGTCTTTCGACACCCAAGCCGCATTTGGCAGCATCATCGCGTTCGATACGTTTTGCTTCGCAATGTGTACTTGGCCTGTCATGCCCGTTAGCAAGTTGCGATCAGAAGGACGAGTAATCGTCACGATCGCTTCGTAGCTGTTGGTGTCAGCATTGGGTTGGGTAGATATTTCTTTGAATTGGCCCTGGATGCGGTTGTTTGGTTCGCTGTCCATCGTCACCCACATCTCTGCGTCTTTAAGTGAGTTCAATGACACCGCTTCGGCGTAAGTCACAGGCAAAGTAAACGACACATCCAAAGTGGTGTTGTCGATTAGGTTTAGGATTTCTTGCTTAGCAGCAACCACTTGGTATGGCTTCACGTAGGTATAAGACACCACACCATCAAACGGCGCGTGAATCTCTGTGTAGCTCAAATCGGTTTTCGCTTGCTCTAAGTTTGCCAGTGCCGCTTTGTATTGCGTTTCTTGTTGGTCGTAACTGTCTGTACTGATCAGCTTCTTGTTGTACAAACTTTTCGAGCGTTCCCATTGGGTTTTCGCTAATGCGTACTGCGCTTGTGATGCATCAAGAGCTAACTGCAAGTCTTTTGGGTCTAGCGTTGCAAGTACATCGCCCTGCTTCACCTCTTCACCCATTCTCACGATCAACTTCTCAATTTCGCCACCTACCTGAAATGAAAGTTGGGCTCTGTACGTTGCATCTATTCGTGCAAGGAATGCATCGGAATCGGCAACAGTCAGATCATTAACAGCAAGTAATTTTACAGGTTTGACTAATGGCTCAGACGGTTCTGATACGGCTTTGTTACACCCTGTCAGCATCGTGGCGAGGCTCAATGCCACCGCTGCTCCGACAAATGTGCGCTTTAAGTATTGTTTTCGCACTGGCTTTCTCCATCGACTTTATATTTACTACACAGGTGTGCAGTATATGTGTAACGAAAAAATGATCAACATATTTTCCACGTGGATAATAAAATAATTAGGCAAACTGTCCGGTTTCTGGTAAAAATAGGCGCGTTGATTAATATTCGGGAAAATTCGAACTATGACAGAAAGAAAGCAAGGCCGTAGAAGTGCTGAAGCCGCTGAGCAAACTAAGTGCCTGATTCTAAGAGTCGCGGCAGATATGTTCTGTGAGTTAGGGTACGAACGTGTCTCGCTTCGAAACATCAGTGAGAAAGCTGGTGTGTCCCATAGTTTGATTCGCCACCACTTCGGCAGCAAAGAGAAAATCTGGCAAGCCGTTAGTGATGGCATGGACGAATTCATGCAAAGCTACATGGCGCAGTTGGTAAGCGAAATGCCAGCGAATACGCCATCGAATCAAAAAATCTACCTGTTCATGGTAAGAATGCTAGCGTTTGCACTCGTTAACCCTCACCCAGTTCAAATGATTGCCGATGCGATTCGCCAAGGCGACGATGCATTGCTGCAATACTTCTTACGATCAAAAGATGAGTTCGCGGCAATCTTTACCGACCTATTTGCTGACTACAACGTGGAATACCCAGAGCATCGTATTGATCAATGGGAATCAAAGTGGCAAATGCTGGTGTTTGCACATGGTGCGATTAGCCTAGCACCTATGATGCAAGAGACGTGGCCAGAAGATGCAGACAATCGCGAGAAAATGCTGATTAACCACTGGGAATTGTTCAACACCATCATGGCAAGTCAGTTTAGCGTGAACAAAGAAGACATGATTCACCCAAGCAAACTGAGTGAAGTTGTGATTGAGATGTGTTGCCCTATCGAAGAACTCACCGCATAAGTTGAGCTTTCAAAAGAACATAAAAAATGCCGAGCACTGAGCTCGGCATTTTTGTTTGTGCTTATCATTTCAGAGAGGAAACGGAATGGAACCTACTTCATAGTTGCTTATTCCTAACCGCGACACTGTAGCTATACAGCGCGTGGGAGATAGATTCCTAGTTTCGCTTAGGCTCGCTGGAATAACGAGCCTTATTTAACTCTCTAAATCAATGAATTAGCTTAATTAACCACGGTAGTAGCGTTGTGGTACGAACGGCATTTTTTCTACCGTCATTGGTAGCATCTTGCCACGTACTTCTGCAAACAGCTCTGTACCGATAGCCGCTAGATCGGCACGTACGTAACCCATTGATACTGGCTTACCTGCATTAGGGCCTGCTGTACCACTGGTTACTACGCCAATCTTGTTGCCATCTGCATCGTACAGCTCAGCGCCTTCACGAACTGGCGCCTTGGTTTGACCAACCAAGCCAATACGCTTACGTGCAACGTCTTTCGTTTCGATCTGCTTAAGAATGATGTCAGCACCAGGGAAGCCACCTGCACGTTCGCCATCAGCGCGACGTACTTTTTGGATGCCCCATAATAGGCTTGCTTCAACAGGCGTTGTTGTTGTGTCTAAGTCATGACCGTACAGACACAGACCACATTCAAGACGAAGTGAGTCACGAGCACCAAGGCCAATCCACTCAACTTCTTCTTCACCTGTGAGTTTACGAGCAAGCTCTTCTGCTTTGTCCGCAGGAACAGAGATTTCGTAACCGTCTTCACCTGTGTAACCACTACGAGAAACAATGCACTCAACGCCTAGTAGTTCAACTTTGCGAACATCCATAAACAGCATCTCTGCTACTTCTGGTGCGAAACGCGCTAGTACTTCTGCAGCTTTAGGACCTTGAATCGCAAGCAGTGCGCGATCATCAATGATCTCAAGCTCAATGCCAGAAGGAAGATGCGCCTGAAGGTGTGCAATGTCTTGTTCTTTACATGCTGCGTTCACGACAACAAACAGATGATCGCCAAGGTTAGCCACCATCAAGTCGTCCATGATGCCGCCCTGCTCATTAGTAAAGAAAGCATAACGCTGCTTGCCCGCACCTAGGTCAACAATATCAACCGGAACCAGTGTCTCTAAGAACGCTGCTGCACCATCACCAATCAAACGAAGTTGACCCATGTGAGAAACATCGAACAGACCTGCTGCATCACGAGTGTGTAAGTGTTCTTTCTTTACGCCTAGTGGGTATTGAACTGGCATGTCGTAACCCGCGAACGGGACCATCTTTGCGCCTACTTCTACGTGAAGTGCATGCAGTGGTGTTTTCAGAAGTTCTTGAGTCATTTTCGTCTCCATTTAGATAGACCCGATGATGCTGTCGGCATTCGTTGTGTTTCCAATAATAAACACGCTTGATTCAATTTTGCACGAACAAGACATCACTCGACTTTCAAAAGTGTGACTTTTAACATTTTAATCACAACAGAACGCACAAAAAAGGCGCTCTGTTGAGTGAGATATCATCAACAGAGCGCCATCATAACGCATTCAAAACCGATAGCAAACGTTTGCCTTCACTATAGGAAATTTACAACTATTTATCACTATTTGGCAGTCACCCACAAAATGTGCGCGTCTTCCTCACTCACACTGGTCAACATATGACCCATGTTCGCATCGTAATACACACTGTCGCCTTCGCTTAATACAACAGGCTCATAGAACTCAGAATAAAACATCACCTCACCTGATAAGATGAGTAAAAACTCTTCCCCATCATGACGAACCCAGTCTTTGTATTCGTCAAAACTACGGGCACGAATTTGGCTCTTAAAAGGCATCATTTTCTTATTGGAAAGTTGAGTCGCCAACAGCTCGTGTTCGTAGGTTTGGGTTGGGTGTGGTTTACCCTCTTTTTTCTTGGTTACATCCCTGCGCCCTGTCGCGACCTTTTTTCTAGGCGGTTCAAATAGTTGTGGCATGTCAATTTGTAACCCATGCGCTAATTTTTGCATCGCTTGGAACGTTGGAGAAATCTGTTCATTCTCGATCTTACTTAGCGTAGAACGCGCAAGGCCAGTTCGTTGGCTCGCCTCTTCTAACGTAATACCAAGTTTAGAGCGGATATCTTTAATGCGCTGACCGAGCTTAAGCGGTTCAATATTCTGGTCTTGCTGCTCTTTCGCCAACGTCATTGACGGGTATTCATCGTAAATACTTTCTGCCATAAATCCCTCTGTAAATATCCTTTATTCCTTCCTATTAGCATTGTGCATGAAGCCTATAGTGGATAAAAGTCCACCGAGTTAATTAAAGCGTGCTCTTGTTAACAAAACCAGAAATCTCGTTTCCTATAGGAAATTTTTGGTTGATTGTTCGTGCCGCAAGCGCTATGTTACCAACTTGTTAGATGTAGAGATGCACATTTCCGTAAGAGATTGGACAAGAGAAACCACAATCCGACGGAGTTTTGCCCACTTATTCGGGCCGAAAGTTCACTCTGTTCTGCTATGCAGTTCAGCTGTTTTGAGGACAAATGAGCCACCATCGCAATCAAACAACTATTTCTACTGCGGGTTCATTTTCAGATTTGGAAGGTCAACTACCATGAACAAGAGTTACCCTAACCACAGCTTGGAAAACTTTTTCTCTACCAACCTCTCTGCGACAGATGACGCTGTCTTTGCTGGAATTCAGGCAGAATTCGCTCGCCAAAACGAACAAATCGAACTTATCGCTTCTGAGAACATCGTGTCTAAAGCGGTAATGCAAGCTCAAGGCACATGCCTAACAAACAAATACGCTGAAGGTTACCCAGGTCGCCGTTACTATGGTGGTTGTGAGCACGTAGATACAGTGGAAGCCATTGCTATCGAACGCGCGAAAAAACTTTTCAATTGTGAATACGCAAACGTTCAACCACACTCAGGCGCCCAAGCAAACGGCGCAGTAAAATTGGCACTACTTCAACCTGGCGACACCATTCTTGGTATGTCTCTAGACGCAGGCGGCCACCTAACGCACGGTGCGCGCCCTGCACTTTCTGGTAAGTGGTTTAATGCAGTTCAATATGGCGTTGACCGCGAAACACTAGAAATCAACTACGAAGTAGTTCGCCAACTTGCACTTGAGCACCAACCTAAAATGATCATCGCAGGTGGTAGTGCTATTCCACGTACTATCGACTTTGCAAAATTCCGTGAAATCGCAGACGAAGTAAACGCGATTCTTATGGTCGACATGGCTCACATCGCCGGTCTTATCGCAACAGGCGCGCACCCTAGCCCGCTTCCTTACGCACACGTTGTTACGACTACAACGCACAAAACATTGCGTGGCCCACGTGGCGGTATGATTCTGACCAACCACGAAGACATCATTAAGAAAATCAACTCAGCGGTATTCCCAGGCCTACAAGGCGGCCCACTGATGCACGTGATAGCGTCTAAAGCAGTGGCGTTCGGTGAGGCGCTCGGTCCTGAATTCAAAACTTATATTGATTCAGTGATCAACAACGCAAAAGTCATGGCAGAAGTATTGCAAACTCGCGGTTGCGATATCGTAACTGGTGGTACAGACACGCACTTGATGCTGGTTGACCTTCGCCCTAAAGGCTTGAAAGGTAACAAAGCAGAAGAAGCACTAGAGCGTGCAGGCATCACATGTAACAAAAATGGCATCCCATTCGACACAGAGAAGCCTATGATTACATCGGGCATCCGTTTAGGAACGCCTGCGGGTACAAGCCGCGGCTTTGGCGCTGAAGAATTCAAACTCATCGGTAATTGGATTGGTGACGTACTGGACGGTTTGGTGAACAACCCTGAAGGTGACGCAGAAGTAGAAAAACGCGTATGCAAGCAAGTAAAAGAGCTTTGCAGTCGCTACCCTCTTTACCAATAAAAGATTTATTAAATCAGAAACTATCCTGACAAGTTATTTGGAGATTAAGCAATGGACAAAACACTGAAGTTTACAGATAGCCACGAGTGGGTACGTGACAACGGTGACGGCACAGTAACTATCGGTATTTCAGAGCACGCTCAAGAGATGCTGGGTGACGTGGTATTCGTTGACCTACCAGACGTGGAAGATGAAGTCGAAGCAGGCGAAAGCTTTTCTTTGGTGGAATCTGTAAAAGCGGCTTCAGACATCTACTCACCAATCACGGGCGAAGTAGTTGAAATCAACGAAGAGCTAGAAGACAGCCCAGAGCTAATCAACGAAGAACCATACGAAGGTGGTTGGATTGTGAAAGTGAAGCTTTCAAACCCATCTGAGTTGGAAGACTTAAAAGATGCGGAAGAATACCTAAGCTCTATCGAAGAAGAGTAATTAGGATGAGACGAAAGCTGTCCCCTTAACACCAAGTGGGCAGCTTTTTTTCTAGGTTCGGACGTATAATTTAGATTATCAGTAGCGTTCATCCGTTACCCGAACCAAGGAGTAGGTAAAGGACAATGACTGAATTACTTCAAAGCCTCAGCACACAAAACGAGTTCGTTGCTCGCCACAACGGACCAAACAAATCTGACCAACAGAAAATGTTGGAAGCGATCAACGCAGTTAGCCTAGATTCGCTCATCGACGAAACCGTACCAGCGCAAATTCGCCTAGAGCAGCCAATGAGCTTGGCAGAAGCGAAAAGCGAAGCAGGCATGCTGGCAGCAATGCGTGAGTTCGCCGATCAGAACCAAGTTAAACGTACATTCATTGGTCAGGGTTACTACAACACCTTCACGCCAAACGTAATCCTACGTAACGTGATGGAAAACCCGGGCTGGTACACCGCTTACACCCCTTACCAACCAGAGATCTCACAAGGTCGTCTAGAAGCGCTTCTAAACTACCAACAAATGGTGATGGATCTTACTGGTATGGAAATCGCGAACGCGTCATTGCTTGATGAAGCAACGGCGGCCGGTGAAGCGATGACACTTTGTAAGCGTGCGGGTAAGAGCAAGAGCAACGTATTCTTCGTTGCCGACGACGTTCACCCACAAACCATCGAAGTGGTAAAAACTCGTGCGAAATTCATCGGCTTTGAAGTCCTAGTCGGTTCTCTAGAATCACTACCAGAGCAAGACGTATTCGGCGCGCTAGTTCAATATCCAAGTACAACGGGTGAAGTTCGTGACTTAACGGACATCATCGCAAAAGCACAAGCAAACAAAACGCTAGTAACCGTAGCGACTGACCTATTGGCTTCTGCCCTACTGAAACCTGCGGGTGAAATGGGCGCAGACGTAGCAATCGGCTCGGCGCAACGTTTCGGCGTTCCTATGGGTTACGGCGGTCCACACGCAGCCTTCATGGCAACACGTGACAAGCACAAGCGTACAATGCCAGGTCGTGTTATCGGTGTTTCTATCGATACTAACGGTAACCAAGCACTGCGCATGGCAATGCAAACCCGTGAGCAGCACATCCGTCGTGAAAAAGCGACATCAAACATCTGTACCGCTCAAGCTCTACTAGCGAACATGGCGTCTTTCTACGCGGTTTACCACGGCGCAGAAGGTCTACGCACAATTGCTCGTCGTACGCACCACATGACCGCTATCCTAGCTGCTGGCCTAACGAAAGGCGGCTTCGAGCTTGCTCACAACAGCTTCTTCGACACCATCACCATCAACACTGGTGCACAAACCGAAGATCTATACGCGAAAGCACTAGCGGCAGACATCAACCTACGTAAGTTGGGTACTCAGCTAGGTGTAAGCTTCGACGAAACCACAACCGTGGCAGACGTAGAAGCCCTATTCGCAGTATTCGGTGTGAAAGAAGAAGTGGCAGCACTATCAACGGAAATTGCAGGCAACGAGTTTGCTGCGATTCCAGAAGCACTGCGCCGCACAACAGAATACCTAACGCACCCTGTGTTTAACACGCACCACAGCGAAACACAGATGATGCGCTACCTAAAACAGCTAGAGAACAAAGACTTCTCGTTAACGCACGGCATGATCCCATTGGGCAGCTGTACGATGAAGCTGAACGCAGCAGCAGAGATGATTCCAGTAACTTGGCCTGAGTTTGGTTCGATCCACCCGTTCGCACCAGCAGAACAAGCAGCCGGTTACGCAGCACTAGCAAAAGATTTGAAAGAGAAGCTATGTGAAATCACAGGCTACGACGCATTCTCACTGCAACCAAACTCTGGTGCATCTGGTGAGTACGCAGGTCTTATCGCGATTCAACGCTACCACGAAAGCCGTGGCGAAGGTCACCGTAACGTATGTTTGATCCCAAGCTCTGCGCACGGTACTAACCCTGCGACAGCGTCTATGGTGTCAATGAAAGTGGTTGTGGTTAAGTGTGATGAAGAAGGCAACATCGACGTCACTGACCTAGCAGCGAAAATCGAGAAACACAAAGACAACCTATCAAGCATCATGATCACTTACCCTTCTACGCACGGCGTATACGAAGAGCAAGTGAAAGAAGTGTGTGAAATGGTTCATGCAGCGGGCGGTCAGGTTTACCTAGACGGCGCAAACATGAACGCACAGGTTGGTCTAACAACGCCGGGCTTCATCGGCTCTGACGTTTCTCACCTAAACCTACACAAAACCTTCTGTATCCCACACGGTGGTGGCGGTCCGGGCATGGGTCCTATCGGTGTGAAATCTCACCTAGCGCCTTTCTTACCGGGTCACATTGAAAACGGTGCAGACGGCGAAAACTTCGCAGTATCCGCAGCAGATATGGGTAGCGCGTCTATCCTGCCTATCTCTTGGGCTTACATCGCAATGATGGGCGAAGCTGGCCTAACAGACGCAACGAAAGTAGCGATTCTGAACGCAAACTACGTGATGGAGCAATTGCGCCCTCACTACCCTGTTCTTTACCGTGGCTCTAACGGCCGTGTAGCGCACGAATGTATTATCGACATTCGTCCACTAAAAGAAGAAACAGGCATCAGCGAAGAAGATATCGCGAAGCGTCTAATGGACTACGGTTTCCACGCACCAACCATGTCGTTCCCTGTAGCTGGCACGCTAATGGTTGAGCCAACAGAATCGGAAGACCTAGAAGAGCTAGACCGCTTCTGTGATGCGATGATCGCAATCCGTGAAGAGATGACGAAGGTTAAGAACGGTGAATGGCCGCTAGATAACAACCCACTTGTTAACGCGCCACACACTCAAGTTGACCTAGCGAAAGAAGAATGGGATCGCCCTTACTCTCGCGAGCTTGGCTGCTTCCCTTCTAAAGCAACCAAATCTTGGAAGTACTGGCCAACAGTAAACCGCGTAGATAAC
Source organism: Vibrio jasicida CAIM 1864 = LMG 25398 (assembly GCF_000400365.1). GTDB lineage: Bacteria > Pseudomonadota > Gammaproteobacteria > Enterobacterales > Vibrionaceae > Vibrio > Vibrio jasicida. Next base: position 101,782 of record NZ_BAOG01000039.1, read on the forward strand.
GTATACGGCGACCGTAACCTAATCTGCTCGTGCCCAAGCATCGATAACTACGAAGATTAATTTTTGTAGAATCTAAATAGACAAAGGCGAACCGATTGGTTCGCCTTTTTGTTTTGGCCATGATGGTAAACCACCGTTGCAAGCTAACTTGTTAGCTTCACTCATCTCGCTTTACCTCTATGACATCAAAAGCTCTATCCTTCTTTTCTGAATTCTTAGTTGTGATTGCTTCTTTTGTCTTCTGTGTATCGGCAACGATAGAGCTCCAGAATGATAGTGGACTCTTTAAACTATACATCCACCATACGGTCACTAATAGTACAAATAAGACTAGCGCCGTAGATATATAGACTCGTAACTGCTTCGCTTTGGTCTCGACCAAAGAGAGAGAATTGCATTGTCTTATTTCATCCAGTTCGCCATCGCCTATGTAATAGGTATACCTATCAACCATCTCATTCAATTGAGTTCTAGCGAGTTCTGTATTAGATACTATTTCTTTTCGTATCCAAAAGAGGTTTAGCAGTCCTCCAAAGATGAAAACTGTTGATAATACGGCGATTTCAAAGCTGAAGACATTTTCAACTTTTCCTTTGTCTATTCCAGTGAAGACGATGATCGTAAAAAAGTAAGACAATGTGAGTATCAAAACATTTCTTGCTGAAGAAATGCTGTCAGAAACTTTATCACCAATTTTTGAAGTAGTTTCGTAAAGAAAGTCTGATAGCTTTGAGGTTACTTCTACATATTGTTCAAAATTATCGGTTATGTAGACCTTGTAGTTAGATTCCAAGATATCAAAAACATAGCGCTTAAAAGAGTCACGTACATGCTGGTGTTGGGCAATAACGTGATTAATGATACTAACTCGCGTAGGGTGTCTTTCATCGCAATACCCCCACAAATACATCTCATATATGACTTGTCCAAAGCCATGATAGAACTCAATTTCTTCATTGGCTAACTCTAAAGATTTATCTCCATCAAATAGGAAATTAAGTCGATCTAAAGAGCATTTTCGACATAGCACAGCTAACGATGCTAAAGTTCGAAGCTTAAGGATGTAATCAAATAATAATGTGTCATTGAATAGCCGAGCGTTTAGATCACTCAAGTACTCGACATAGCAATTTTCAATATCAATTACATCTTGCAGCGCTCGAGTTTTTTTTGAAAGAATATGGCTATCACCACATGTAAACGGAATATCCGAAATGTCAGCATCAAAGTTAGTATGCAAAATCCTGTCATATCTGTCTTTCAAAGTAGACAGCATGAACTTTAATTGAAGTGAGACCTTCTTTGACTCTAGATATGTTATGAAGTGCTCGCTTGAGTAAATTTGCAAGACACGTTCTACATTCTCTTTAGTTGCCAAGAGCTTTATGGATACATTCGAAGGATCAGTCTCGTACATCAAAATGTCATTGGTGCATTTCTTTGTCTCACATAATGAGTGTTCATTAAGCTCGAAAGACTCTTCCTCATCCCCTGCATGAAAGATTGAGACAGTGTATGTAGCTGAGTGACTGTTAGCACTCAATGTGACATTAATAAAGTTATCAAAATGAACTTCCCATCCCTCAGTATCTAAAGTCAGCGTACATGCATAGGTGTTTTCATCTTCAAAAAACTGAACAGACATATTTTAATCGAGTTCTTTTCTGTTGAATCGCCCACGTGGGGAGTTATTTTCGATCATTATGTAGTCTTTATCATCATGAGTAACCTCATAAATAATATCGTTAGTACTCCCTTGAATGACCAACGTCACTCCATCGTTGACGGTAATAGTTTCTTTAATCTTTTTCTTGATGTACGTTTTATCAATTTCGAAAGAACCGTCAAACTCACGAGTTCTTTTAGCTTCTCGTAGGTTAGAAACAAAATCGTCGACTGTAAAATCTTCGTTTAATGGGCTGTATGAATTTAACGTTTCTTCAATGAACTCATCAAAATTGAAGACCTCTTTCGTGTTAAAGTACGAGTTCACACAATCTTTCAAACCAAAAAAGTCTGCTTCAGATACCTTTTTCACTTTGCTTCTTAGTAGGCGCCCAACTAGATCGAAAACTTCTTTAGTGTTGGTTTCATTGTTTCGCTGAGGTGTCGCACCCAAAAAATCAGTATGCCAGAAGTATGAAATAGAGCCATTTTTATCCGTTAAATAGATAGAGTCTTGGAAAGTTTCGTCCTGATTAATATTTACGAGACAAGACTTTAAAATTGCTTTGTCTTCAGGTAAGCCTGATTTTAATCTGTACGTTTTTTCTTCGAAATATTTCTTGAAATCAAGCTTTGTAAGTAGATAACAATGTCGTTGTTCTGTTTTTAGCTTTGCTATAATGAACGACCCTTCAGAAGTTTTGAAACGCGACTTATCTTCAGCTTCATACAAGTGATCTGCAATGTTTGTCGAATGCAAGTCAGGATCACCTAAAAGTGACTTGAGCTCAGACTCTACATAAGCCCCTTCATCAAAAATATAAGCTCTAGAAGAGTTACTATTCATTGTCTCCTGTGACAGTTTTATAAGAAACGATAGCAATTCACTGTTCTCAGACAAATCAATATTGCTTTTCTTATAACCAACCCCATGTTCCAAATCGTATATACGCAATGTTTCGATTGGATTCTCTTGAGGCACGTCAGCCTCGATAGTTGTAACGACAGTATCTTCTCTCATAAATCATTGCCCTACCTAAATTTTTGGAATCTAACAGAATGCAATATCGAAAACATCGGGAGCATACGCACTCAGTGATATATCCACTATTTTTATATGGTAAAAAGCTTTCGATCCAGAGTTTTTTGGGGAAATGAATGAGAAATTCCATTTACGTTATCACCTAAAACACAATGAACGACAATGATTCATAATCAGCTAACAATATTTCGCATCGTTTAACTTGCTCATTAACTTTCGGTGTACGCTTTCTGAGATTCCTAATCTCGCTTAGGCTCGTTGGAATGACGGTTCGGAAACGTCGCGTGTAGTCGTTCAATAATACTAGAGTCTGAGTTGAAACTTAAACAAACACCACACCTCAAGAGCAAAAAAATGAGTACACAAGCTCACCTTCCTCTTGATAACAACTTTTTAAGTGTTAGCGAAATCTCAGAGTAACTTCACACATTCAATATCAGTATGGTTGCATAATTAGTTCGTAACTAATTGATTGTATTTAGTTATGTTTGTCTGTTTTATAAATTGCTAACGGAGATACAATTATGCCAACAACAGGTGAGAAACCGGGAAAAGGTCCATACACTTGCAAGAAATGTGGTCAACGAGTTGTTCTAGATGACTACACAGATACGTTACCTCCTTGCCCTAGATGCTCCCATACTGAATATCGTAAAGGTTAACCAATATGGTAAAGAGTACGCATGTAGTTCCAAATTCAAATGGTGGTTGGGACATAAAGCAAAGTGGTGGTCAAAGATCTTCAGGTCACTTTAATACTAAGCAAGAGGCAATTGAACGAGCTAGGACGATTAACCAGAATCAACAAACAGAATTAGTCATTCATAACAAGGACGGGCGGATTGCTGCTAAGGATAGTCATGGCAATGATCCTTTTCCACCTAAAGGTTAAATACACTAAACAAACGGTTTAAGGACCTGCAACGTATGGTATTTTCACTATACGTTGCGTCTATCGTTTAAGATTGAATGCGTAAGCAGTGAATGAATTTACCACTTTTATAGCTCACGACATGCAGCTTGAGATTCCTAGTCTCGCCTAGGCTCGCTGGAATGACCCGACTGAAAACGCCGAGTGTGGTGATTCAGCTTTTGCATCTGAATTTGAGTATCCCACTAAACACCGAGCTTCAAGATCGAAAAAGGCGAACCGCTTGGTTCGCCTTTTCATTATTGAATAAGTTAACTGACTTGGGACGGAGACATTTAGGGTGTCAAACCAAAGCTAATCACGAATAGGTTGTTCCTATCTTCCTTAGTTACCAGTCAGGTTATTGCTCTTAACCACCGCAACGTAGTTTTCAATCACTGGGTGATCAAACTGTTCTGATTCGTACATCACCCAACGTTGGGCTACGGTGAGATCAGTAAGCGATCCATCCTTAAAGTCGCCACGCCAACGGACATCAAACTCAGCGGCATACTTACCTTCGCCAAGGTAAGAGACCTCAATACTCTCGATATCGTGGTCGTCAGACAACAATAAGTCATGTATCCAATGGTGTCATTCCATAAGTTCATTTTAAAGGATGCTTTAGTTTGAAGACGAACTTCGCTGCTCACATTGCAGTTGTATCAGCCATCGAGCCAAGGACGTTGATGTGAGTTTTTAAGCGAAAATGGGCTTGGTATGCCTAAAACTTGCCGTATTGGGTTAGTATCAACCTAAATAAGGCTGCTCGCTTCGAAAACGAATTGCACAACAAAGCCAACCATGAAAGTAATGGAAATATTATTTACATTATTTTTTAAAGTGTGCCTCGATATAAGATTTAGCATGACTTGATTTAAAAGCTGGGACGGTTATAGGCTAGCACTTGAGATCATTAGGACATAGTATCGCCTCGCGCATGGGGATGGGTTGACCTATGTACGATATTGGCACGTGAATGACTAAAATATTGGTTGTCCTTATGAGTGCCATAATATTATTGCTCTCAACAGATTGTAACGCAGATATGTTTAATTTCTTCAATTCAAAAAAGTTTCAATACACACTTAGCTCAGAGATCACTGGTAGCTTATACATAGACGGAAAAGCGTTTACTAGCGAGGTAGTTTATCTACACACGGCTTTTTCTAACAACCGTTATATCACCGAGACAATGACGTCAAAAAAGGGTTATTTTCATTTCGAACCCACATACCACTATCAGACGTTTAAAGAACCTGCCCTTCATGAGTCCTCTAACTACATTGGCATTTACATTTTTATAGATGGCAAAAAACACTACTTACTAGAAGCTCGATTTTCTGATGTGAAACCCTATGAATTTATTTCAGATAACCTTCTTGATTTAAGTTGTGAGATTAATTCGGACGAATATCATTACTTTTTTAAAAATAGATTTGTTGAGAATGGTCTCGATCTTGAAGTTATTAGTAGGTGCGATTTGAAAGGATTTTCTGAAAGAGTACTACTAAACAAGGACACGTAATAGTTGATATTAAATAGATTGAATGACCAATTGCTCTTACAAACACCGTACTACGCCTCCTTCCAAGCTGACGATGCGGGTTTGATTCCCACAGCACGCTTAGGGGGGTTCCTAGTCTCAACCAGGACCGCTGGAGTGACCCCATTGGAAACGCCGAGTGTAGTAATTCAGCCCTTGACTCTGAATTAGAGTTAACCCATAAACATCAGACTCCAAGATCAAAAAAGGCGAACCCATTGGCTCGCCTCTCTTGTCATTAAGGATTAGTTAGCTCGCTTTTGATGCGGCGTGCTGTTCTAGCATAAACGCAATGACTTCTTCGTTTAAGCAAGATTTGCTGATGTATTGGCGTTGTTTACCAAGATGAAGGATAAAGCCCAAATCAGTTTGTTCGAGCTGGTCGATTTCATTCCAAGCAAGGCTGCGATCGATTTTACCGCTTTTGTAGCGCACTCCGTCTGCATTCACTTCAAACACCACTTTGCTGCCACGGCTTGAGCTGATGGTTTGGCGCCATAGCCACCACGTTCGCTTGCAGTACACGCTGAACGCTTCAATCACACTCAATACGATAAAGAACCAACCCACATAACCGTTAGGTAGCAGTTCAAACTCCAATAAGACCACACCAAAGATAAGAAACAGTATCCCTTTTAGGTACGCCTGTGGGAACTTCGTTGGCTGGCTAGTTTGATCATAACACTCGGCAAAGAAAGGTTTGTCGAGTGTGTATTCTGTAGTGAATTCGAAATCTTTAGACATGTATGGTTACTTCAATGCTTCTGTAAATGAGTAATCTTGGTTGCACTCTCGCAACGCGTGCATTGTAGCGCTTCTCGGGACTTATCTTTAGTCCTTTTGATTCTGTTTTGTAAATCAATGATACCGAAAGACGACGACGGTACGATAAACCGCCTACTAGGCGTCCCAGTCATCGGCTTTTTGGACAATGAGTTCAACGACGCCAGCAAGCTCTTTACCTTTTTGGGTTAGCCCATAATTCACAGTAACAGGAATGGTGTCTTGTTGTTTCCGCCACACAAATCCATGCTCAGACAACAGCTTCAAACGCTCTGTAAGCACTTTGCTTGAGACCAGCGCTAATTGTTTGCGAATTTGACCGAATCGCATCTCTTCTTGTTGTCCTAGCAACCATACGATGTGCGCTGTCCACTTTGTCGATATCAAAGTTAAATATTTATCGACACTGCAATAGCCATCTGGCTGTACTCGATGGTTTACTTTCGTCGGCATCGTCATTTCCCAATTCATTCTTTGCTAAGTAAGTGTAATCAAACGCGACCTAGCAGACCAATAGTTACCTAGGCGTAACTAGTTACCTTTAGGAAGCTAATTTTAAATTGTAACCGACTTATCTATTGTGAAAACACTACAAGGCGGAGGCACAACTGCGGCCTAAGCCAATATCAAAAGGATGAAGTTATGCGTTACGTTTTACTGTTTATCTCTTTTCTCTCCCTTGGCTTACACGCTGAGGCTCTTTATTCAAAACCACAAACACCCTCAGAGTTACATGCGTTATTTGGGCAGTATTTTGCAAAGAAAGATTTGGATGGATTAGGTACGCTTTTTCACCCAGACGCCGTATTTGTTTTAGATAAAAAAGGTAATCAAGCCATAGGTAGAGAAGAAATTAAGCAGGTATTGAAAGGCTACATGAATGGCGATGTAGACATGTTCACCAAAAACGTTTCTATCCACATTAATGACGACATTGCCATGGTGCGATCTGATTGGGAAATATTGAACGCTTCGCAAGGTAACAACATTCAAGGAACAGCATTAGAGGTGATGCACTATGTGGATGGTGGTTGGGTCTATGTGATTGACAATCCCAACGGCTATTGACGCCTAGATCAAACAAGGCGAACCATTTGGCTCGCCTTGTTAATGAATAATCGTTGTTATTTCTTCAGGTTTTCTATTTTAGAGGGTCGTTGTCTGGCAACGCACTGTGAATCCAAAGTGCCAGTCTGTGTTTAATGTTTGCGCCATCTAATTTGCTATCCGGTAGTGGCGTGATCTGTTTAGCATCAACCAAGAACAGGTAAATCGCTTTTACTCTTACTGGTTGTGGTGACTGAGGAAGGTCAAAGCCCTGCATCTTTGCCATCTTTCCGGCAATCTCTAGTGCCTTTTTAACCAGTTTATCTTCATTGTGAAGCTTGGAGCTTTTTGACATTGATAAAATCCTCTTGTTCGCTTGACCTCAGAATACATGAAGTAACGCCAGTGACGTGTTAATAAGCTCGCATATTGATAAGTTTATGCCTTATTACCGAGTAACTGATTGAAAAATGACCTTAATTCGTCATCATCAAGGTTGAGCAGGTAGTCGCCAACATACCATTCAACAATGGATTGATTTGGATGTGCCGTGACTTGCGGGTTACCAAACCAAATGCCCTTTTCCGTGGCAAACGTGTGTTGGAGTTCTTTCAGCTCTTCGCAGCTAAATGGCAGGATAAGGTGCAACATGTTTGCTTGAGGCTGAGTTGGTCTTACCGCTAAAGACGGGAACTCTTCAATGATTTTGTAGAGCTGTTTTGTTCGCTCAAACAGAGCCGGCATTTGTGACAACCTTTCATCAAATTGCATTGCCGCAGACACCACATAAGGTGTTCTGTGATACAGGTTGCCACCTTGCCGCTTCATCCACATTGAAGCCAGTTCAATAAACGCCTTTGAGCCAAGCAGCATAGATCCGCCCATGCCGTTGATGCCTTTGTAGAGTGAAACATAGGTCGTATCAAAACCAGCGGCGATCTCACGGTATTCTTTCTGATAGTACGCTGCGGTTTCCCATAGTCTTGCTCCATCCATGTGGAGATGAATGTCATTTTCGGCGCAGTACGCTTTGATTTCTTCCAGTTCTTGCCATGAAGGTAGCTGACCACCAATTTCACGCATCGGGAGTTCATAAAGAACGGCTGCGATTTCATCCGGCCACGCAGTGAGATCTTCAAGCTTCCATGTTTGGTAAGGGTTCCCTACTGGCAGAATATTAAAGCGATGTTGAAGCTGATAACCTTGTTTTTCATGCACTGGAATATGGCTAGATGCGTGCATGGCGACAATAGGATTACGCTTTTGTCTTGTGACAATTTCGAGCACTGTTGGCTGTGTCATCGTCCCTGTTACAACAAAAAGCCCTGCCTCGTAACCCAGCAGATCGGCAACCTTTTGCTCGAACGCTTGAATCGTCTCTCCCTCGCCGTAGACATCGTGATTGACGTTGTTTTCCTCGCACCACTTTGCCATTTTCGCAAAGTGTTCAGCTGGAGAGTCTTCTTTATTACCAGGGAGATGGGTATGACAAAGCTGTTTTAGGTGGGCACTCATTGTTCTGTCCTTTGAATAAAAGCTTCAACAATGTAACTTGTTAATACGGAGGCGTAAACTGCATTTTCGCGATGTATTTTCTGCGTAGGCCTTTAACTATTCTCTCTGAGTGATAATGAGTATGTAGCATGGTTTGTGCTGTGCCGTATTTTTCTCAATAACTAGGAGGTTTAATTCAAAAAAAGGCTCAACAGAACAACAATGCGCTTTGATGGTTTGAACCAAACGCAGACAAAACGCGTAATAAAGGAAGGTTCTAAGTAAAGGATTTATTTATGTTTTCTTTCTTCAAAAACAATTCCGTCAAGAAACTCAAAAAGCGCCACTCAATGCTGCTTGAACAAGCGATGCAAGCGCAAAGACGAGGCGACATACGTACCTACTCATTGTTGACGGCGGAGGCCGAAGAGCTTTTCGAGCAAATAAAAACCGCTCACAAGCCCCAGAGTTGAGTCCTACGCTAAGCTCGATGATCGATTAAGGTTGGATCAGCAACCAATAAAAGTATGAAGGTGAACGGTTTGGTTCACCTTTCTGTTTTTAAATGGCGAAACGACATTATCTTTTTGCTAGCGGACGACTTCATCAACATAACCAGTGCCAGCTTACGAGCAATATCATGTTCTACCGATGAAAGAAGAAGAAATTTCATTGGATTCGATATGTTCATATATGCTTATGCCTGTGAACTATAATCAATAAGATTTCACGCAATCTATAAATAACAACAAAGGACTGTGTTATGCCACAAACGTTAGATCAGGCTGTTCAGGTTTTAGACCGAGATTTAGAGGAGTTTTTACTTCGCTTCCCACTATCCATTACTAGCGCGGGCCAATCGAAAGGTGCTATGAAGTTTTACTTGTATAGCCATGGCGATACCGCTTTCGGGATAAATCAGGGGGTTAAGATGAAGGAGATGCGTTTTCGCCTTGGCCCAAAATCGTTAGTTAAAAACGCGAAAGCACTTCAATGTATTCATATCCCCGTTTCTCCGTTTGAACAACTTAAACCCGACTCCATTTCTAAAGTCACCCACTATGATGCTGCTGACTATTTGGTAACCACTCAATTGACCGGCTGTACCTTTGCAATCCGTAAAGCAAAAGGAGGCGGGCTTGAGTTTTTGCATGTTCAACCAAAGGGGGACTTTAACGGCATGGAAGTACAACGTGCTGTCCAGAAGGAGTTTCAAGTCTCTTTTGGCAGAGGGTCTGGCACGGACAATTCAACTTATGGTGAAAATACTCGGGTTACGGTTATGGGCGCGCGAACCAACGGCCTATGGGTCGTCTATGCTCAATATCAAGACTCGAGTGGCAGTGTGACAAAAGTAGACTGCATTTATAAAGAACCAAGCTCTGTGGCTTACGTGGATTAACTTCATCGCTGTTTAGGTTCTTCACTCACTGCCACACAAGTAAAGAATGTGAGTTGACCAAATAGGTTGACTCACTTCCCTATCCCTTCTTTACCGCTGCACCTTTTAAACTCATCTCGTCGTTGACTGTTCTACTCAAAAAGTTATCAATATTAGACGCCAACACTCTGCTGCATAAACTTGGCTTCTGCCTTTGAGTAACACTGCTCACCAACGTAGATTCCGCTTTCTAGCAAATACATGCCTCGCTTACTCTTGATGCAATGCGCCTCCACTCGGATAGGACTATTGAGAGGGATCGGTTTGATAAAGCGCACCTCCAGCTTAGCCGTCATTGCGCAGATATCTTGGGCGAAAAGGCAGTTTGTCATAGCAGTATCGTGCAGCGCACTGATGGCACCGCCTTGCATTACGCCTTGATAGCCTTGAACCTTTTCTGTCGGCACGATTTGCCCCTGCACGCCACCACTCGGCATTACCGTAAATTGAATCGTATCGTGCGCGTTGAAAAATGGCTGGCAGCAGACTGCGCAATGTTGGTGGTTTTTAGGAGCGTAAATAGACATAAGTACCTCTGAGTTTGAGATTGTCTGTGGAACAAAACAGAATGAGTAAAGAGAACAAAGAAAAGAAGCGTTAGGCTTGACGAGCGACTGACTTGGTGAATTCCTTTATCTACTTAGGCTGTCACTTTATGCCCTGTAATTAGCATATGCCAATAATAAAAAGTGAGAAATTAGGTTTCATCGGTTGAATGCCTCCGTCAAAGAATTTCTCTCTTATCGAATCTGACTCACCACTGGTTTCACGTACCAAAGTCGCTTACTATGCCAAGTACCTATAACGCTTTGTGAGCCACTCATGAGCAGTAAAAATAATAAAAATCTCGGCATTCTTCTTAAACTCAACACCTTCGTTTCACCTTATAAATGGCGCGTTGCTGCTGCCTTAGTTGCCCTCATCGCAACAGCCAGCCTGACATTATCTGTCGGCTACGGCGTGCGCATTCTTATAGACCAAGGCTTTGCTCAACAGTCGTTGCAAGAGCTCACCAATGCGATTCAATTTATCGTCGGTGTGACGCTGTGTATCGCGGTGGGAACGTTCTTCCGTTTCTATCTGGTTTCTTCTGTGGGCGAACGCGTCAGCGCGGACATTCGTCTTGCGGTGTTTAACCATGTGATTACGCTGCATCCTAGTTATTTTGAGACCAATAGTAGCGGCGATATTATGTCTCGTCTCACCACAGATACGACGCTGCTGCAAAGCATTATTGGATCGTCGTTTTCTATGGCGATGCGCAGCGCGCTTATGTGTATTGGTGCGATCATCATGTTGTTCGCAACAAACTTTAAACTCACTTTGATTGTGCTGGCTTCTGTTCCATTCGTATTGGTTCCGATTTTGGTTTATGGAAGACGAGTACGTGCCCTATCACGCCAAAGCCAAGACACCATGGCCGATGTCGGCAGCTACGCAGGCGAAGCGATTGAGCACATCAAAACGGTTCAAAGCTTTAGCTCAGAGCAACATGAACGTGCGGCGTTTGCAGTCGAAGTAGAAAAAGCTTACGAGGTGGGTAGACAGCGAGTAAAACAGCGCGCGATTCTGATTTCTGGCGTTATCGTAATTGTATTTAGCGCCATTGCTGGCATGCTTTGGGTCGGCGGAAGTGATGTGATTCACGGCAAGATGTCTGCCGGCGATCTAGCGGCATTTGTGTTCTACGCCATCATGGTTGCGTCTTCCATGGCAACGATTTCCGAAGTCATGGGGGAACTGCAAAGAGCCGCTGGTGCAACAGAAAGGCTGATTGAGATCCTTCAAGTGGAAAGCGACATCAGCGCACCAAACAATCACCTTCCTATTACCGATGATATGCCAGCGGAAGTGACGTTTGATTCAGTGAACTTCAACTACCCTTCTCGCCCCGACCAACCCGCTATCAAAGGGTTAAACCTGACTGCAGAGAAAGGTAAGGTGTTGGCTTTAGTTGGCCCTTCTGGCGCTGGTAAAACGACCTTATTCGAATTGCTGCAACGCTTCTACGACACGCAACAAGGCCAAGTATTGTTTGGTGGAGAAGACATTCGACAGTTCGAACCGAATGATCTTCGCCGTCAAATGGCATTGGTTCCACAGCAACCCGCTTTGTTTAGTCACGATGTATTCCACAACATTCGTTACGGCAATCCAGACGCTACTGACGAGCAAGTGATTGAAGCGGCGAAGAAAGCACACGCGCATGAGTTTATTGAGAAGCTACCGGACGGTTACCATAGCTTTTTGGGTGAGCGCGGCGTGAGATTATCTGGCGGTCAAAAACAACGTATCGCGATTGCTCGTGCAATTCTGAAAGATCCAAAAATCCTTTTGCTTGATGAGGCCACCAGCGCACTGGACAGTGAGAGTGAGCACCATGTTCAACAAGCACTTGAAGCATTGATGAAAGACCGCACGACTCTGATCATTGCTCACCGACTTTCAACCATCCAACACGCCGATAAAATTGCGGTGTTAGACGGCGGCGAGTTGATTGACCTTGGCAACCACCAGTCGTTAATGCAAAGCTGCGAACTCTATCAGCGCCTTGTCGCGTTGCAGTTTAAGCATTTGGAGTAACAGCGGCTTTTTATTAGTTAAGAAGTAAAACAATACTGCTAAGCCACTCCACAACAACAGAGCGAATCCTCACAATACCAAATGTGCGAAGTTAATACGTATAGTCCTGCGGCAATCAGGAAGCTGAAGGAATTAAGTACTTCGAACATTATTGTGAGGATCGCCTCCCGTAACTTCCTCGATCTATGCACCTTCTAATTTAGAAAACAAAGTAAGTACGCTATCGCAAGAGCACGTCCTAAAAGTTACTGTTAAGGCGTTTGCCCTATCTCAAATTAATCCGCTCAACCATTAAAACGCTTAATCGCCTCATTTACACCTCCATATAGACGTCTAAGCATCTTATTGAAAATCTGCCTAATTGTTTTATAAGTCAAATCTATAACAATTGAGCTAGCCGCACCTGAAAATACCAACATATGACCAAGTAATCCTTTTACTTGGGATGCTGCTGTTTTTCCTGCTTCAGCTATTTTTACCAACGTTTGTGCAATAAAGTCGTACAGCGTCGCACCTGAGCTAATCGCTCCTTGAGCAGCAACTAGCGAATAGTACCCAGTATCCTTAAGTAAGGTGATTAAAGCAGCGCTTAAACGGTCAGTCCAAAAATTACTATAGTTAGCCTGATTACGTTTATTATAATCCAGCCGTACTGGGAGAAAAAAATCACTAGCCGCCCTTTGTAACTCCTGCCAATCTTCGCCCTTTGCTGTCGCTAGATATCCTGGAACAGCTCCTTGATCAGGATCCATGCCATGAGCGCTAGTGCAAATGCCTTGCCCACTGTCGAGACGAAACTCAAAGCCTTTATACGGCGAATGAAAAAAGGGCCAGAGTGGTACTTTGGGCACCACATCCGCGCCATGCGTACAGCGATAAATATCATTGATTCTGTTTGTATTTGCACTAGCAAAACCTGACAAGCCCACCCTAGGTGCACCAAACGTGTACAGTTTCACGTTATTGCTATAAGAGCTAGTTGCGACCCAGTCGGCAGTCAACGTAGCCAAAGCCCCGCCTAAACTATGTCCAATGCAATGCACAGTTCCTATCTTTGAATTTTTTCGCCATTCATCTAAAAACTTTTGTAATTGTGGGCGTAACAATGAAAATGTACGCTGAAAGCCAGCATGAACTGCTTGTCCATTGGCACTCCCTTTCAAACCAATTTGTAAGTTAGTTCCCCAATCATGACCTGATGTCATTTTAGTTCCGCGAATAGCGATAATAGCGTCTCCACTATATGGACCATCACCGTAACCTAACGCTGCAAACCCCGTCTCTTTATTGAAAAGATAGCCTCCCGTTTTACTAGTCAGATTATCTTTACTTTTAAAATACCTACGAACAGAAGGTGGAGGGGTGACACTAAGCTGTTGCTCTCGTATAGAATATGCGAAAAAAGCAAGTTCCGAGGCTAGCTTTGGAGAAAGGGTTCCCATTTTAATCCCTTAAATTAGTCCATTAATGTTGCCGTATTTTTCTAGATCTTGAAGTTCACCAAACGCTTCAATATCAGCAGCTTTCTTTTTCTCTATTTCTGAGCGAACAGGCCACCTGCAGATGCTTACGATCGTGTAATTAACTACCCCACTTGGAAAATCAGAGTTGTAAATATCAACAATTTCTTCCTCGTTAGCTAAGTCACAGTTTAATTCCGAGAGCATTTCAGAAAAATAAGAGTTATGTGTTACACCACGAGAGTTTGCATCCCAAAGGTAAGTTTCATCCTTATTCGTATTGTTTCGATTAGCGTCAATACGAATACCTTGCCAAATAACATTGGTTCTCAATGGGTTGTTAGCATGAAGTGATTGTATAGTTAGCTCTGGAAAGCTAAAGTGCCCCTCACTATCGGTTGTTGTATAGTCGTGAATCTCACCATCCGTTATATCGATAAACTCATAACTTCGTTTCAGCTTAATACCAACCAACGGTTTGCCATTGTCAGTGATCCGTCCACTTACTGCTGGAAATAGCTCGACGGTTTCCTTTTTAAACATTTCTCTCTCCAATCCATAGGCTTCAAATGCAAAAGATAAGAGGAAAATAACAAGCACTTGCGATGAGGGACTCTCAATTATACGCATCACACCACATAACCAATCAGTTGCACTTGAGATGATACTATATACTACATTCTGTACTATCAATGCAGATGTACTTTAGAGGCATCTTCATTTGAATAATTCTTAATTTTTGGACTACATAGATCTTTGGAATAGTGTTGTCTGTCGAAAATCCAACACGCCGATAAAATTGCGGTGTTAGACGGCGGCGAGTTGATTGACCTTGGCAACCATCAGTCGTTAATGCAAAGCTGCGAACTCTATCAGCGCCTTGTCGCGTTGCAGTTTAAGCACCTAGAGTAACCTTCCATAAAGCCCGCTGAATTTAGCGGGTTTTATTTTTAAACAATTCATCGCAAATATACCCCCGTTAGTATAAACACTACCCCCCAGTATAAATTCGGTGCTACATTACCGACTAACTCCTCTCTCCTGCCAATTACATTGAGTACAGATGCTATGTCACATACAGCCAAAGATAAGAAAAAGCTAACGGCCCGAGTCAGCAAGATACAAGGTCAGGTCAACGGTCTTAAAAAGATGTTAGATGAAGAGCAAGAGTGCCAGGACGTGTTGCAGCAGATCGCCGCGATTCGAGGCGCGGTAAACGGTTTGATGAAAGAGGTCATCAAAGGCCATCTACATGAGCACCTTGTTCTAGAGGAAGACAAAGAACAACGAGAAGCGGATATGGACGTGGTGATTAAAGTTATCGACTCATACATTAAATAAAGCCCAGTTTTACTGAGCTTTCATTTGAGACATTCTCTTTTGCAGATCTTTTTTGAGAGCATTGATGGCGTAAGGCTTCATCGACTTCCAAGCCTTACATTCTTCTCGCGTTCTTCCACACCCAGCGCACCACCCTTTGTTATGGGAGAAATCACATACATCAATACAAGGGCTTTTCTGCTTTTTCATTTATAACCTATCCAGCACCTTGTCGATGCTTGCTTCTAGCGCACGCAGTCGGTTGAACTCTTCAAACAAACGTTGTTCTAGGTTTTTAAAGTTGAGCGGCAGCGTTCGCTGGCAAATACCATAGCTGTTATCCAGTGTTTTATACCCTTTCCAACCAGCAATACGGCTCCCTTCTAGCTCTTTGAATTGACGTACAAATTCAGCTTGGGATGGACAGTCTTCTTCCGCATGCATACAAATCGGAAAGGCTTTTTGCTTAACTTGAGGCCCTTCGATATACGTTTCGAAATGCACACCACCTTGGTTTTCGTTGAACCAGTTTTGCTTATACAGCTGCAGGTACTCTCCTCGATTATAAATTTCCCAACCATCTTCAAACCAATTCGCATTTTGCAGCATTTTTTCTAGGTTACGAAAAACACCCTTTACGTCTTTCATACAGTGACACTTCCCAGTGAGTTATGTTTTTAAAAACTATACTCCCCTCCAGTATATAATACTACCCCCTAGTATATGTGGTTATTTGGGTGGGACGCGGGAGAAAGAGTAATGACGTTATTTATAACTCCAAGGAAACAAATCCAACATGCAGCTTTAAGCCACTTAAAAATACAAACGAAAAAGGCGAACCAGTTGGCTCGCCTTTCATGCTATATCTTTTATCCCCAGTAAGACTTAACCTTCTGGGTTTTCCTTCGCGTTGATTTCCGCGTACGTGTGTAGAAGCTCTGTTAGCGTCTTCACCCATGCGAACACGTCTGTCGGCGTGTTTTGTAGAAGCTTTTCTACTTGCTCACAGTGCGTTTCAAGTGTGATTGCTTCTTCTAGACGGAATGAAATTGCGTAGAAGTGCCAAAGCACAAGACGCGTCATACGTTCGCTGTTTTGCTTCGCGTTGTCAGAATCATCAAACGCTTGCTGAATTTCACTTAGTGCGATTGCGGTCATGCGTAACATCGCATCTAGGCGCGCTGACAACATGCGGTCTTCACTGTCTACTTCTTCTTGGTCGAAGGTAAACAGTTCGTTCATCACATCTTCTGGCACCATTTTACTGATCATGCGAGCGCTAAACTCTTCCAATTCATGGCGCGGCATAGTCACAAGACAATCGAATGTGTAATCACGAAGCATAAAATCACTCTACATCTGTTATTAACTTTTAGTTTGCGCATTCTAAGGGCTGTGATTTCAATTACCACTTTTTATTTGTTTGGATGTGCAGATAAAGTCTAGTAGCAGCGCGTTACTCTGAGGATTTGCTTTTCTGGAAGTACTGAACCACTTTCCAGATCAGGAAGCCTGCGACACCGACGAGCAGCACAGAACGAAGGAGAATAGGCGCATCGTGTTCAAGTTGGGTTGCGTGAGGGACAATACTTGCAAACAACCGACTGGTAAAAAGCAGCCCCATCACCAACATAACAATCTTGTTCATACGCGCTACCTTTTAAATTCAAGCACTGCGTACTAAACGCAGCTATCGAGTTGTTTGCGAAATAAGAGCCTTGGCCCTGAGTGAACGTAAAAGGATGCGCGTCGTAGGTGTGATCGTCAATGGATGAGGCAGTAAGCTAATATTGCAAAAGTGAAGATGCGCTCGACGATTCCGCCCAAATAGCCTTAAGAACAGCGCTTAATTGCCTAAGTATTGATCCTCCCGAGTGTCCAACCACAAGTCATAGTTTTTCATCACTTTGGAGAACTGAGGACTTTGAATATAACCATTCAGCCATGCTTTTAGTTTTGGGTAAGGGCTTTGTCTAAACCATTGTTTATCGATACGTGCGTACTTACGGATGAAAGGCAGAATTGCGATATCGACCAAGCTTTCTCGTTCCGTAAACAAAAAGGAGTGCTGCGTTAAAAGAGACTCAAGCGTGATGAGTTCCCTTTCACACTTTTTACGCAGTTCATCTGCATTATCTTCATGGTAACGCTTCGCACAGCCAAAAGCGTTCATCGCGGGTACAAAGTGCGATTCAAACTCTCCAATCACTTCGAGCATTTTAGGCAATGCTTCTGGATGATCGCTATCCAAAAGATCATTCGGGTCACATTCAGAAAGCGCCCAAACCATAATGTCTAAGCTTTCTTCAAGTATCTGTTTTTGAGGTGTAGTGTCCATTTGAGAACGCTTGGGAATGACTAGTACAGGCACACTGCCCTTCGGCGATACCTCTAGCATTTCTGATGGCTTGTTATCGAGCTTGATAGAACGAATAAGCACGCATTGCTGGGCTTTGAGCAACGCAAATCTTGCACGAATCGCGTAGGGGCAATTGTGCAAAGAATAAAGAATGGGTGCCGTACCGTTCGTCATATTTAGTTCCATCAAGCCGTGGCCTTTGCTTCTATCTATTACTGTCTCTTCTAACTATTTTACTTTCTAACCATTTCAATTTCAGAGTAGCAAGTTCTGCTTTTTCTATTCCATATAGAAACCATGAATCTTCATTTGAAATAACATTACTTTCAAAAAGAGGAAATCAATTTGAAAAAAGTTCACCGCATTTTGTGATGCGGGCTGTGGTTAAAATTACCGTGAAATCCAGCAATACAAAGCAACACCATTATGAACAACGAAGCGAAACAACTTTTTCATTACCTCTGTAACCAATACGATGAGTTATCTAAGGACTTTGAATCTCGCCCTTTCCCTGAGTTTTCAGAAACCATTACTCACCCGTTGGGTTACTGCTTTGTCCGTTGTCCTATCGGGAGTCAGCGCTTTTCCATTGTGTCGATCAACTTTGATCCTTCGGTACGTGGCCAAGGGGTTTTAACCGCGTTTATCAACTACGTAAGAAACAACCCGTATCACTATCAAGGTGTTGAAGTTGCCATCATTGAAAACAAGAACCTAGCGAAAAGACTGCTGTCTCTTGGATGGGAATACAAATCCTTGTTTAGCAAACTTTTCTTCTCCAAAAAGCCAACATTGATTAAAGACTTTCAGTGCGCTTAATGACGCAGAGTCACCCTCAGTCATTGCCTTTCAGCATATCGATAAATGCTTGTCTTGATTCTTGGGAAGTGTCTCGATGTGTTGTGTAGGCGGCATGGGTGTTTTCATCAGCAGATTGCGAAAGCTCAATGCCCCACAAGGCTTTTATTTGGTTTGGAACCATTGAGTAACGCACGTCTATAATGCGCTTTTCATCGTCCGGATCACGCGCGACAAAGCCATCAGAGAACCAACGAAATCGCTCAATATCTAAGGCCTGCTGCGATGTTGAGCTTAACCAAGGGAAGTCTTTCCCGATGTCCAGTTTGGCAACCGATTCTCCAGTATAGATTTTGGTCGCAGTCCCTACTCTTATGGCGTCTACGTAATACTGGCCCTCGGCTTCGTAGATGACTTTCCAAACCAAACTATTCGCGAACGTAGGTTTGGCCTCTAAGCGCACTGGAGCATGTTGCCTTGCTTGTGCAAGCTCCCATCCTGCTTCTTCCGCTCTTTCTCTTTGAATCATACCTAACGTAAGGTAAGCAAACGCCCAAACTATCGAGATTCGTGCATACCAAGGGTTACGTTTCAACAGAACAAACACGACGCCTACTAAAACAGGAAGCGTGAAGGCAGGATCAATAACAGAAACGGTATTCCACGCATACCGCTCGTTGGTAAACGGCCACAAAAGCTGAGTGCCGTAACTGGTACACGCATCCAATAAACCGTGTGTGGCACAGCCGAGCGCACAATACCACCAGCTTTGTGTGAACGATAAACCAAGCCTTTTAGCAAAAAGCGGATAGAAAACAAAAGCGCAGAGTAAGCTGCCAATAGGAATAAACAGCAACGAGTGGGTGAACTGTCGGTGATATTGCAAAAACAACAGCGGATCATTGGAAGAGCGAATCAATATGTCCAAATCTGGAGCCATACCAGCAAGCATTCCAAGGACACCTGCCGCCACCAAGTGCTGTTTTTTGCTTACTGATAGAGACAATGACGCCCCAACCAACCCTTGCGTTAACGGGTCCACGGCGAAATCTCCCAATCATGCTTGAAAACCAGAAATGTTTGCCACATAAAATATCCGTATTTCGATGACTCAAACCCATTGGGTGGAATCACATCAAAGCTATTGAAAATCAAAGCGAATAAAACGAGTGTTAGTTTTAGTGTAGATGGATTGGACAAGTTCGCGAGCCTGCGTAAAACGAGATATGACGAAATCTCTGACTCTGCCTTCTATTGCGGTATAATCTGTCGTCTTATGTTTTGAGTATAAGTTTCCACTCCTTCAGCACCACTTCGAGGCATGTCTTGCAGTTAACCAGTTTTAAATACAAAACGCGTAAAGGCCCTGATTATCGCCATGGCGACCAAGTGTCGTTTGTCGACATCAAAGAAACATTTGGCATCGGCGGAATTCGTATTGGTAAGTGGGTGAACAAAGAAGAAAAAGACCTCGCAGCAAACTTAATATTCGATTCTCTCGCAGACTTAGCGTACATCCTTGCGCTACCGCCTTCGGCGATTGGACTTCGTGGTAATTTGAGCCTTGCTTTTGGTACTGGCGGCCGCAAAGGCGTTCAAGCGCATTACGCTCCGAATCAACGTGAATTAGCCTTGGCAAAGAACGCAGGTGCAGGAGCGCTTGCTCATGAGTTTTGGCACGCGTTCGACCATTACATTGCCGAGAAAGCTTTCGACATTGGGGATCGTTCAGGGCCACAACGCCAAATCTTATTTGCGAGTGATTGCTGGCTGAAAAATGCCGATCATTTCCCGCACCCACTCAACGAGCGATTACTGAAGATATTTGACGCCACATTGCTCACGCCAGATGGCCAAGATCGACATGACTATGTATCCCGAAGTGTAAAAGCAGACCAAGCGATGGGTTCAAGCTACTTTTCACAACCCACCGAGATGATGGCACGAGCATTTGAAGCCGTTGTGGAGTCTTGTTCTGGCATTGAAAACGCATACCTAGTTTCTGGCACAACGAAGCCTGACACCCTGCCTCTTTACCCAGATATCGCACACAGAAACGCTATATATGAAGCGCTTCAAGCGTACTTTCGTCCACTGGGTGATGCGTTGAGTCGTTAGCTAAGGAATAGCGACTATTCAGAAAATCTCGCGATTTCAAAGCACAAACCTTTCCCATCAATCTAAAAAAGGTTTATACATAACGTTATGTTATTCATATTGCTGAATGTTTCATGACGCTGAAAGAAATCCTCAAAATCCGTAACGTTCGCTGCTTCCTCATGTTCCGAAGTAGTTACTTTGCGCGCTTCTATTACCCCGTATTCACGCTGCTCTATTTGGATTACGGATTAACGCTGTCTCAATTCGCCATGCTCAATGTTGTTTGGGCTGCGACGATTGTACTTGCGGAAGTCCCTTCTGGCGCTTTTGCCGATACCTTAGGGCGAAAACGACTGGTGGTGCTGTCGTCCATCGTCATGTTCATCGAAATCGCAATGATCGCCTTTGTCCCTACTGGGAATCCCACTTTTGTTTTCGTTGTGTTTTTGATTAACCGAGTGCTGAGCGGCTTAGCAATGGCGTTAGCAAGTGGCGCAGATGAGGCATTGGCTTACGACACATTAAAGGAGCAAGGCAAAGAGGAATTGTGGCCGAGAGTGTTGCAGATTCAACTTCGTATTGCCTCTAGCGTGGGGATTGTGGTCACACTTGTAGGCGCTGCCATGTACGACGTGAACTTTATGGCCAACGTGTATCAGTTCCTTGGATTCGACAAGCCAGAAACCACGCAAGACATCATGCGCATCCCTGTTTACGCGACTTTGTTTGTTGCGTTGATCGCCATCTACGCCGCATTCAGCATGAGAGAAGAGAAAAAGGTAATACCAAGCAGCGAAAGCAAGTTGGCTTCTACCATGGCCAGCATGAAGCTCACACTCAACACCGCCAAGTGGGTATTATCTACGCCTTACGTACTATTCATTCTGCTCTACTACAGTTTGTTCGAGCACACTTCACGAATGTTTTTGACCATGAACAGTCAGTACTACCGTGCGATTGATATTCCAATTATCTACTTTGGTTTAATCGGCGCTGGTATTAGTCTCTTGCAGATTATCTTCGCTGGCCAAAGCCGTCGTTTGGCAGAGAGTATGGCACCGAAGACGTTCATTTTAGTCATGGGCATCGCAACGATGGCAACCTACTATTGGATAAGCTTAGGCTGGTCAATATACGGAGTAATTCCTGCGCTGATTCTGATCTTTATTATCATGACGATGAACATTTTCATCAGCTATCACTTAAACAAGAAAACAGAATCTCACAACCGAGCGACGGTATTAAGCTTCAAAGGTTTGATGTTCAACTTGGGCTACGGCTTGATAGGTATGCTCTATGCCTACTACTACAAACTGCTCTCGCAAAACTACACCGAGGCACAAATAGAACAACACATCGACTTTATCGCATCGCTGTCTTCGTTCTTCTACTATTTCACATTCTTGTTCATCGCTATCAGCGTCTATTTCTATATCAAAGATAAAAAACAGGCGATCTTCTAGATCGCCTGTTCCATTGTCTGTTTACTGTTCCACTAACTATCTACTTCTACCACGTTCTGTCTAAGTCTTTTGCATACAGAGATATCGCACGCTGATACTCTTTAATTGCCTCACTGTTCGTGGTTGAAAGCAGCAACTCTAGTAGCAACGACGTGGCTTCTTTATGGCGACCGAGGTTATATAAGCACATCGCGTAAAACGGCTGAACTTCGAGCGAATTTGGGTATTCGTTTATGGTTTGCTCAAAGTAACTCCGTGCTTCTTGGTATTTTCCAAGGCTACGGTAGGTACTCGCTAAACCAAATAAGGCATCAAACCTTTCATCTACAGTAAGTATCCCCGCAACAGACGCCGTATAGTGCTCAATAGCCTCTTGCTCTTTGCCTTCATTGTCGTATGACCAAGCAATATGCAGGTGTGCTTTTGCAGCGTAGTTTTCATCACTTAATAACGGAGTGAGTAACGCTCTAGATTCCTGAAACTTTGATGCTTTACGCAACTCGATTGCCTGCTTGATGATCGATTCCATCACCTTCTCCCTCGGCGTTTATATATCGTGTGTTTATGACATAGATACATTAAATCACATCATCATGCCAGTTCAGGTTTCTTAACATAGTAGCGGTAATAACCGACAAGATTACTGGAGATAAACAAGACTTCCATTAGTACGGCTGTTGGTGAGCCAATAAGGTAGTTGTGAAGCAACCAGAAGGATGTGCCGACAATCATCAGCTGACGCAAGCGACGATCATCCTCTTGAAATGCCGCCACTGTTTGAAAGACAGAACCAAAACAACTCACGATGCTCGTCACACCGGTAAACGTCATCGCCGTTGCAATGACAGACGCTCCGCAGAAGAAGTATTTTAACTTTGAAGATGTAGAGAAGATGCTGGTCAGATAACGCAAAGTAGCGATACCCATTAAAGAAGCCCCTGTCCATTGTTCTAATAATGCAAAGTGACTTGATATTAAAACGCCCGCACAGAATAAGCTGGCAACAATCTTCTTTCTCTCTTTAAATTGAAACGACAACAAATCGAAGCAAATGGCAATTGCTACGAGTACCTGTGACAAGAAAAACGCATCCATACTTACATCCACCGTTACAAATTCTTACAACTGACGCAGCGTATGATCGACTTAAAACTGACACCACCATCTTCGTGCTACAAGATAGATAAATGTGAACGTCGATCACAAGTATGGCGTATTAAATTCGAACAAAACGGATGAAGAGAAGCCTCTTTCAAGGCTTCACGACCCAGTAAATAATACTAGCGCACTGTCGCAGTAATAAACTTATCGACCTCGACATAAAAAGTCTTAGGATCGTTTTGAACCCAATGGTTGGCACCTTCAAATGCAACATTGTTAATCGAAGAGATAAAATCGATAGCGCGATGGCATCCCGCTAAACTCTGTGTTCCCCAAAAATAAACTTTTGGAATCGATAAGTTCTCATAGATTTGCCCCCACTCCACAACACCTCTTTCATCCTTTGTACTGTGTTGTGCGTAAATCTCACTGGCCGTTTCACCTAATACTATTGGTTCACATCGTCTCAATGACGAAAGGTATTTTATACCTGCTCCATGCTTCCAAGACATCGCAAAGCGCTTGGCAAAACCTTCCCCTTTGACCCACGCTTGGAATTCAGGCTTATTCAGTTTCACGTAATGCTCAGCGATGATTTGGGATAGGATAATACTCTCCTCATGCAATCCACCTTCAGCATTAATGAAACCGCGTATGACGCCTTTGCTGTCGAAGTGACACACTAGAGTTGATGTATCACCACCCCAAGAATGCCCCAGAAGGAAGCATTGTTTTATATCTAACTGCTCTAAAGCTTTTAAAATTCGTTTGGCTTGAACATCCGTTGCATGTGATATGTCGGAAGCTGGAGAATAACCATAACCACATAAATCAAACATGACTAGGTTGTAGTTGGGTAGCCAATCCAGTGCATCGGCGAAGCACAAATGTGATTCCCCCAAACCATGGATAAGCACTAATGTTTCTTGAGATTCTATGATTGGCGTGGACAAGCAATACAACTTGTCGCCTTCGATGTCTATCCACTGTTCTACTAACACACAACCCTCGCGTTTCGACTACTGAACTAGGATTCATCATAACGAATTCACCCTGCAACAAAAGGTCTGTTTTATAAAAACCTGCAAATTGGCAAAGTAGAGTTATCTGGCGACCTATCCCATGAAGGCGTTCTCGGTGATGTAGATAAGTAAAGCGCTCAAAATGAAAAAGGCGGCACTGTGGCCGCCTGTACCTGTATCGATTTATCGTTATTGGGTTAGCGCAATGTACTCTTGTTGCGCAGCTTGTAAGTCCTCAGCAAATTGTTTATCTGCCTTTAGCTTATCAAACACGATGTGCGCTACTTTTTGCCCTGCTTCTACATCACTCATCCAGTGAGCGTTACAAACGACTCGACTGTAGCCGTAATCCGCACCTCTCTCTGTCAGTGCTTTTGCACTGTTCGGCGCAATTGCTGCCGCAACGAGTGAAACCCCGTAGCCTGATGCTGTATGACCAGAAGGGTACGATCCGTCTTTAGATAGGTAGTCTTCGGCATAAGGTGTACAAGAAGGTAAGCCGTTTACCGCAAATGGACGCGCTTTGTTGTAGTGCTTTTTAGAGTCAGATGTCGCAAGACCAAAAGAAGCAATGCTACGTCCTAAAGCGGTATACATCGCTGGGGTGTCTTCCTTAGTAATCTTCACGCCCAATACATCACCATAAATCTTGGCAAAGTATTCTGGAGTAATACGCGCGTCTTGTGTCGCTTGAGCCATTCTCGTTGGGTCATCAACTGAAAAGTCGATAGCACCCACACGCTTGTCTTCGAGATCTTGTTTGTTGCCTTCTGCTGGTGGCGGTGCAATCAAATCTACCGTGTGTACCGTTTCAATGTATGGTTGGTAAAACTGATAGTTTCCGTAGTCGATACGTTCAAGCGAATTGATGTCTGTTGGTGCAGAGAACACGTGAAATGCAGGCAAAGTTAGCGCTACGCAAATTAGAGCTTTCTTCATTTGCTTTCCCTCCAGAATTAAAGGTTTGTAGGAATATTCTTAACAACTGAATCCAATATTATCCGCAGCCCTTTAGTGCTGGAAGTTATAACGATTATTCCTAAAAGTTAATAATGGAATGAAGCAAAGCAACTAAATCATACTGCCACTTGGGCAACCTTGTGACAAAACACTGCCGTAGCTGGTCGTTGGAGTAAATAACATGATTAAATCAGCAGGCAGGAATACAACATCAGTAACCAATGACAAAGGCATATCCACAAAAGAAATAGGATATAGAGCGTAAGACACGGCTGAACCATCCAAGAAGCACGGCTGGCGCGCAACCGACAACGCCGTACCGGAAAATGGTTTACCGTAACCACCCCTAGCATGTGCATCCATAGATGAACATCCTACCGTCAAAGAAGCCATTGCAATAACGGTGAGTACTTGAAGTTTTTTGAGAAGATTGTTTTTCATGTCCGATAGATTCCAACTGATTGTTATTGATATAAATTATTATTCGACAACAGTAATCCTACCTGCATTTATAAAACAAGCCATCTAACTAATTTGATTGAGAATAAATCAATTTTCGTGACAAATGTATCGCTTCTACCTTGGGTAAATAACAACTTATAAACGTCCATTCCCTCGAGCCAATACACAAAGGCGAACCAATTGGCTCGCCTTGAATATGTGAGGAAAGGATAAAAACTACGCCCGTTACAGCTTATCTGCATCAACAACTTTAATCGTTGTCCAGTTGGTGTTGGCATCTTGAATAAAGCTTTGCGTATCTTCTAGCCAGCGCTTCTGTACCGATTTATCCAAGTTTAAGTACAGTTTGCCACCTTCAATCTTCCATGCCTCTGGGTCAGTTTCAAACTTTTTGCCCATCGCAACACCAAATGCACAGTAACCACCGTATTGCGGCGCATACGCTCGAGGATCAGCTTTAAACTGGTCTCGGTTTGCAGCATTCACAAAGTGATAAATCGCATTGTTGTACGTAGCTGAATACTCGGCCTTTCCTTGAGTCGGGCCATTATCCGTGAAGTAAGCCACCGGATCGTAGCCCTTGATAGCGAGATCATTTACATCAACGCTCATGCCTACATCCGCAGCCATCAGTGAAAAACTGGTTCCGAGTAAAGCGGTCATTAAAGTGAGTTTTCGACCAGTTGATTTAATGCGTGACATAGTAAGCTCCTTGTCTGTGTTTGTTTGCCGTGTGTGAATAAATTAGCTAACTCTTCCGGTCTATAAACGGACAAAAGACCAAAAAAGTACGCGAATCGTTCGGAGGTAACATGGATCTGTTGTCACAGCTGATGAAGCATTTCTCAATACGCACAGGTGTTTTCTATTCTGGACACTTGTGTGGCATCTCCTCGTTCCAAGCAGAGCACAGTAACCGAGGCCATTTGCATGTTTTGAATGCTGGCGAATTGATACTGACAAGCGCAAATGAGAAGGCTAAAAAGCTAACAGAGCCTTGCATCATTTATTTGCCAAACAATACGCCGCATAGAATTGAAGGAAACGAAGAAACAGAATTGGTTTGCGCCAATGTGGATTATCGAGGTGGGCAGATCAACCCTCTATTGTCTGTCTTGCCGGATGTCGTCGTTATCCCTTTTAATGCGGTGCCGAGCCTAACTCCGGTCTTGGATATGCTGTCTTCGGAAGCAAGGGGAAATGGCATCGGACAAGAGTTTTTATTGGATAAGCTGAGCGATACCTTAATGGCATTGATCTTTCGTTATCTTATCGAGGAAAAGCAAATTGAACACGGCTTGTTTGCTGCGCTCGCCCACCCACGTCTAGCTCCCGTTATGACCGCCATTCATCAGCTCCCTGCCCGTCATTTTCATCTTAATGAATTGGCATCATTGGCGGCCATGTCTCGTACTCAGTTTATTGAGACGTTCAAACAAGCCGTTGGGGAGACTCCTGGAGATTATGTACAAAAATGGCGTGTATCCGTCGCCCAGTCTTTATTACTGCAAAATAAACCGCTCAACTGGGTGTCTGACGAGGTGGGATACAACAGCTACTCGGGCTTTTCTCGTGCTTTCCAAAGTGTATCTGGTATGTCACCTCGCCAATGGATACAAAGCCAAAAGGAAGACGAGCTTAAAGCAAGTTGATACCAAATTGTTTTGCGATCAAATTCGTTATCGCAAAACAAATTACGGATACAACACAACTAATCAGCAAGGTAATCCAAAAGGAATACTTGCTCAGTAGATAAGGGAAAAGAAGAAACATTGGCAATGTTGGTACAACAAACCAAAAGGTATAAAACGCGTGGTTAGACAGCTTCTCTGTGCCTTGCCCTTCGATATACATCCATACCAACGCCAATATGGTCACGGTTGGCAATGCAGCCACGAGCGCCCCTAACCTATCACTTCGCTTCGCAACTTCAGAAATGAGAACCACAATCGCGGCGGTGGTTAAGTACTTTGTCACAATCCATAGCATTTTCGCTTCCTTGCTTACTTCGGACACTAATTAATCGACATTCTAGAAACCTACTCCAGTTGATTCTAGATGTTTTCTAAAGACTTACGGTACACCTTTGTCACATAACCAGACGGATCGTAAGCGTCCTCTATTCTATCCCAACCAAATTTTTCATAAAGACCATCGTGGTCAGTCGTTAGATAAAGGCTTTGGAAGCCCATACTTTTAGCAGCATTCAATGCATGATTAAACAGCAATTCGCTCAATCGTTTGCCACGATGTTGTGGTTCGATAAACAAAGAGCTCAACCAAGGATATAAATCATGTCGGCTGACGAAATCATTAATGATCAGGCCAAAGCAGCCAACAATCTCACCTTCAGTGACCAACACATAAAACTGAGGGATGGCGTCTTCTTCCTTACTTGAATGCAGAATCGCATTTTCAAAGTACGCGTAATTGTCTTCCGAACCCCACTTTGTATGGATGTACTTAATGCACACTTCCACACCCTGTGGATATTCATTCACGTTTAAAACTTGGTACATGTTTATTCCTGTCAGATTAGGTGTGCGAGTGTTTTTTTATGCAGCTCGTTTTGAATTGCTAAACATCATGCCGACTTTTTACTTGCACTTCAAAGCAATAACCGTGGCTTAGTTTGGAAATGAGAGGGTGTGTTTGTGTTTTTCTTACTGATGAAGAACAGCGCATCAAGTTAGCGATCAGGGAAGAGATAAAAGCCAAAGTTGGTGGATGAAGCGATAAAAACCCTCTTCAAGTTTAAAGTGAAGAGGGTTTGTGTTTTGAGGCTAAGCAATCAGTTCTCGTGCTTCTACAGATGCTTCCGATTCTGGTTGCGAAGCTGTCTTGCCTTTCAGTTCCATCATGAGTTGCTTAACCAAAATTCCGTAGATAAACATCATCGGTAGTCCTGCCACCACGCACAAAGACTTAATGGTATTGATGCCACCACCCGTAAGGAAGACGCTAAAGCTGATAAGTGCAATCGCGCCTGCCCACATCAGTTTGACCTTGTTGTCTGGGTCTCCGTTTAGGGACAGTTGATTCGTGGTCAACATCGAGGTGGCCACACTAGCACTCGACATCGTAGTCAACATCAAAAAGAACTGAATCACCAAAAAGACCGCAAGAACCACATTGTTTGCTGGCAAAGTTTTGATCAACGAAACAACAGCAAACGTCAATCCACCATTGCTCATCCATTCTTGAACGGGATAACCACCTAATAGCTGCGCCCAAACCGCATAGCCTCCAAAGATTGAGATAAAGAATGCGCATCCCAGAGCCCCCATCGAGATGGTATACAAGATGACTTCACGGATAGTGCGGCCTCTCGATATACGAGTAATGAACAGCCCCATCATGATTAAGTACGCGTAGTACCAAAACCAATAATATTGAGTCCATGCTTGAGGGAAGCCACTCTTCTGCACTGGATCTGTCCAAAGAGACATGCGGAAGAAGTTATCTAACATGACTCCGAGTGAATCCGTTACGTTGTTCAGTACAAATTGGGCATTTGATGAAAACAACACAAACAAGGCGAAGATAATTGCAGCGATGACGGTGTAATCGGATACCTTACTGATGCCTTTGTTGAAACCCACCAGCGTCACTGCGAATAAAACCAATACGAACAAGAAGATGATCCCGCCTTGAAGCAACAAGTTGTTCTCTATACCAAATAACTCTGCCGCTCCTGTACTCAGCAGGGTAACGGTTAACGCCAATGAACTCGCAAAAGCCGCGAGTGTTCCGAAGATAGCCAAGAGGTCGACGCATTTACCCACGATTGGATTCTTACCCAGCACGGGTTCACATAGCGTGGAGAGCTTCAATGTACGGCGTTTTTGTACATAGAAAGCGTAAGCAAAAGGAATTGCAGGAAAACAGTAAATCGCCCACCCTGTTATTCCCCAGTGGAACATTGAATAAGTGACTGACCACGCCGCTGCAGTGTAGCTGTTCGCTTCGGCAAATAGTGGTGGAGATTGCAGGTAGTACATTGGCTCCCCAATCCCCCAATAAATAAGTGATGCACCAACACCAGCCGTAAAGATCATGCCGCCAAAAGAGAAGTTCGAATATTCAGGTTTTCCTTCACCTAATCGAATGTCGCCGTACTTGGAAAACGCCAACCAAAGTAGAAAGCCAACAAGAGCAAGACTGCAGATTTGCACCAACCAGCCAAACCAATCGGTTACAAACGTCATTGCATTGTTCGCCATAGCTTGAGACTGCTCAGGGAACATCGAAGAGACAAGTAAAATGAGCAGGACAGTGCCAATCGCAGGAATGGTGAGTCCGAGATTAAGATTCTTCAAGGCTGTCTCTCCATGCCGTTAGTTCAGCAATATGGCTAGGCTCAATACCACAACAGCCGCCAATGATACTCGCCCCTAAGCGATGCCACGTTTTCGCGTATTCCAAATATTCTGTTGGAGAGAAGTTTCTAAGCCCTTGGTATGACTCATTCGCTTGGTGATTCGCTTTAATGGGCGCAAAGCTGTTTGCGTAGACACCAATAGTTAACGTCTTACCTGTTCGTTCCAATACCTGATTCACATCTTTGATCGCTTGTTCAATCACTTCAGGAATTGAGCAGTTGAAGAAAATACCGGTCGCATTAGTATCAAGAAGCGCTTCAACTGCGTCTATGACAAGTTCACCAGAACGCAGACGCGAGACTTCGCTGACTTCATCTTCTAACGTGAACGAGATATAAACTGGCTTGTCGGTTTTAGACAGAACTTTGGTGATCACTCGCGCTTCACCAAGGCTTGCAACGGTTTCCGCCAACCAAATATCTACATGTGGCTCTTGCGCTTCAAATAGAGTTACACTGATGTCGTAAGCACGCTTTTCTTCAAATAAATCAGGTCGATAAGAGCCAAAGGCAGGAGGTATCGCGCCGGCAACAAGCACTTCTTTTTGTGACACGGTCACGACATCACGAGCAATTTTCGCTGCCTTCTCTGCCAGCTCGCGTCCCTGCTGTACATACAAATCTTCACCTAGATGAAACGGAACACAGGCATAACTGTTGACGGTAATGATTTGTGCACCTGCATCAATAAAACCTTGGTGCGCTTGCGTAACATGCTGTGGGGATTCGATAAGTGCCTGGGCACTCCAGAGAGGTTGAGAAAAAGGAGCACCGATGCGTTTTAGCTCGCGCCCCATACCACCATCCAATATTGTAAGATTTACCATTTAGACATCCATACCGCTAAAATCTATTTGGCTATTCAATCACAATATGACGTAAGTAAAAGTTACATTTCCTCACACTCAACATGAAGAAGATTCATGTTGAGTGAAAACAAGCAATACCTTGCAAGTTATTATGCGACGCAGGGAGATTTAAAACCCACTTTCCCCCTATTTACTTGGGTAACATTTTACTCTCTGTACCAGTGCTCTTTTGACTCCATTTGCGCTTTTACTTCTGCACTATATTCAGCGGTAGGTCGCGCCAATAACCTTGGAATGCCGATAGGTTCTCCGGACTCTAAACAGTAGCCATACTCCCCTGCGCGCAAGCGAGCCAACGACTGTTGAATCTTAGGTAACAGCTTTTGCTCTCTGTCTATGATTCTTAATGCGATTGCAGATTGCTCCTCACTGGATGCCCTATCGCTTTCGTCACTGAATTCCATTGGCGCAATCATCTCTTCTTTCGCTCGTTCAATATGCGCTAACGTCGATTCATAAAGCTCAAATAATCGGTTTTCAAAAAACGCGAGCTGAGCTTCATTCATATAATCCGCCTCGGGCGCTGCAAGAATTTCTTCTTCTGTCATGACATGCTTTTTCTCTTCGTTCATAGAACCTCCACACCGAGATAAGAGTTCGCTCTCTAAATTCCGTACATCTGAATCTGTATAACTTAACGACGAATGAATGCGCCAATAAGGTGCAGTACTCGACACAGTCACAAACTGCTTGATGCCAGAGTTAAGATCACCGACTATATTAATTGTTATATTATAACATTACACTATAAAGAGCATGAGCATGAACACCCAGAAACTCCCTGTTACGGTTTTATCCGGCTTTCTAGGCGCAGGAAAAACAACCGTTTTAAGTCATATTCTTAACAATAGACAAGGCAGAAAAGTCGCGGTCATCGTCAACGACATGAGCGAAGTCAACATCGATGCGGCGACCGTTCAGAATGAAGTTTCTCTCAATCACAGTGAAGAAAAATTGGTTGAAATGAGTAACGGCTGCATCTGTTGTACCTTGCGTGAGGATCTGCTTGAAGAAGTCACTAAGCTCGCGCAAGAAGGCAGATTCGATTACTTAGTTATCGAGTCCACTGGCATCGCCGAGCCACTCCCCGTTGCAGAGACTTTTACGTTTGCCGATGAAAACGGGCTTTCACTTTCAGACGTTGCACGTTTAGACACCATGGTTACGGTGGTTGATGCGATTAACTTTCTGCGTGATTACGATGAAGCTAAGTTCTTAACAGAGACCGCTGAATCCCTAGGTGAAGACGATGAACGCAGCGTCGCCGACTTACTCGTTGATCAAGTAGAGTTCGCTGACGTTATCTTGATAAGTAAAACCGACCTTGCTGAGAAATCAGAAATCGAAAGGCTTCTTGCGATTCTTAAAACTCTTAATACATCCGCCACTATTCTTCCTATCTCGAATGGTGAAGTAGAACTTGATGCGGTACTCGACACCCAAAGCTTCAGTTTTGAAAAGGCACAACAAGCCCCAGGTTGGTTGAAGGAAATGCGAGGCGAGCACATACCGGAAACCGAAGAATACGGCATTTCTAGCTTTGCCTATCATGCGAGACGCCCTTTCCATCCAGAGAAGTTTTACGACTTCCTCCACAATGCGAAAGATTACGGCAAACTGATTCGTTCCAAGGGTTACTTTTGGTTAGCAACAAGACCAGAATTTGTCGGTCAATGGAGCCAAGCGGGAGGCATCGCACGTTATGGTGTTGCGGGTATGTTTTGGAAAGCGATTCCGAAGGAGGAATGGCCGACGGATCAAGATTACCTCGACGCTATAAACGACATTTGGCAAGAACCATACGGCGATATGCGACAAGAATTGGTGTTTATTGGTCAGGGATTAGAGCAAGAAAAATTGATTGCTCGTCTCAACGAATGCTTGTTAGCAGAAGGTGAGATGGAGCAAGGGCTCGACTATTGGTTATCTCTGGAAGACCCTTTCCCTGAATGGGAACAGTAAACGACTGAGAGACAAAAAGCCTCCCACCATTCGGGAGGCTTTCTCGTTACACAGAGCCAATTTTGGTATACCGAGCCAATTCAGTAAGTCCGTTCTCGAAACAACCCGAGCAAACATGCAGCGAGGGAATCTTCACCAGCGCAATCAAAACGTTTTCTTCTGACTCAACTTAGCTATTTTCTTTGGCCAAGGATCTTCAAATGTTGCCCCTTGTTGCCATTGCTCCAATTCCGCATCCGTTAAAAAGCAGTTTTCCAGCGCATCAATAAACACATCGACTTCGTTTTCTTGACCAATCACCGTTAAGCGACAACGACGATCACCAAAGCGGCTTTCAACACTGTCTATCTTCTCTTGGAGGATTTGACGATGTTCCTCAGTGAAGTTTTGCGATTCGTCATGGATTACCGAAGCGCGCCAAAAGCCTGTGATTTCAAGCCCCACATTTCCGTTTGCTTGGCTCCAAAGCAGTGAAACATCGTCTCGAGTTGGGAACCAAAAGAACCCTTTACTGCGGAACACGCCTTTAGTTAAATACTGGTGGCAGGTATTCCACAAACGCGCAGGATGAAAAGGTCGATCATCTTTGATCACTTTGGCGACAAGGCTTTGTTCGTCTTTATCAGAGAGATTCAACGGCTCATTCACCGTCTCACGAAGTTCTGCGATTAACTGCTCAACGAGGAAGAAATTGTAGTCTTGCTCACCTTTCAACATGCGGATATCCAAGTTTCCCCATGACGTTTTGATTATCTCGGTGTAAACATTAAGCGGATGAATCGCCTGCGCGATGTTGCGAACGGTATTGTCATCCACTTTGTCCGTCTTGGTGAGCATGACACGGTTTGAGAACATGATTTGCTCTACCAACAAGTTTTCAACGCCGCGAACACCCTGCTGTACGTTCTCTTGCCACTTCGGAATTAAAGCAGAGCCTTGTCGATAGTCATCTCGCAACCAAGTCGCATCCACCAACGTAATCACGTCTTTGAGTGCGAATGGTGCGTTGTTTTTAAAATACTCAACCAAAGGCAAAGGATGACTACTGCCCGACGTTTCAATCACAATCCATTCTGGCAATTTTTCTGCGCAGAGCTTTTTAAGGGCTTTATCGAGCTGCTTTACACCACTCGGGCTGCTGATGCTGTCTCCACTGATCGTGACAAAATTGCCCTGCTCTTCACTCACCGCATCGGTATTTAAGATAAGCACGCCATCGACGTCTAACTCACTCATGTCATTCACAATAACGGAAAGATCAATACCAGAAGAATCGGCTTGTTGAAGAATGTTGCGTAAAAACGTGGTTTTCCCGGACCCGAGAAACCCATGCAAAATGGTGACTGGAATTGATGGCATACCTTTGACCTACAAACTCTGGATGAGCGCATGTTATAACATAACAACTTAGTGAGTTATAGAAGGAATCCAATTGCTGTCTTAGACGCAAAACTTAAGAATCGGTAAAGATCACAGGGGCTGATTTCTCAGAACTCGCCTTCGTTTCTCATCACGTTTCATCACCAGCAAAGGTCTAACTATTGATAAAAATAATAAGTGGTTACAAAGCGACCATTGCTTTGTTTATAAAATTGGAGAAAGATGACAATACAACGATTTATAGGAGGTGGTGTTATGACTTTAGTTCTTACCGTTCTTATTTTCCTAAGTTGTATTGCGATGCTCGCAATTGGTGTGATGTTTTCACGTAGGCCGATCAAAGGCGGAGGTTGTTGCAAAGCGTCCGATGTTGCGGATGTGGGCGCACGTAAAAGGCAGTCCCGCAAGGATACATAGAATTCCCGCACACGAGAGCCCAGACAGCGGTTTAGCCTTGGCGTAAACACTCTTCGCATGGATAAAGCACCAAGCTGCTTACGTCACCGCCTTTAGGGCGCAGGCATACTCGCCCTGCTTCTCAACCCTTTCAATACAGGCTTTTCCTTAGACGAAAAGCCTGTTTACTCTGTAATCTCTTAACATCTATGATTTTTGAAAAGCCGCTAACACCATGGGTTGCAGTGCTTTAGCCAATTTTTCATGCTGGTCTTGTTGCCAATGAATTCCTTCGTTCGGACAAGATTCCACCACGGTTCCGGCATCAAAAAATGCACATCCCAGCTCTTCCGCTCGGTTTCGATAATGAAAGCCAAACTCTTTGGACTTCTCCGCTCCGCCAATAAACATACTGCCGAAGAAACCAATCTCATACACGGGTGGCGGCGCGACTAAAAGAACTTGCGGCGCTTCCCGCTTTGCCCAGTTATCAAAGTTAAGAACCTCTTGCGCTAAGCGAGCTGCCCCACGAGAGATATCGAAAGCGGATAAACCCAAGCAGTTTTTCATGTCGTTCGTGCCGAGCATAATGATGACCAAGTCAGGCAGATGAGATTCCAAGCAAGGGCGTAAATAGCGAAGGCCATTTTTCTCACCTTCAAAAGGATCATCGTGCACAGTTGTTCGCCCTGGTTGCCCTTCCTCTATGACCTCATAACCATCCGGTAGAGACATTCGTAACAAGGATGGCCATCGCTCGTTTGGTCCGTAACGGCGGTCTTCATTCGGTACTGCGCCCCAGGTATTTGAATCGCCAAAACAAAGTATGGTCGGCATTAAACGTGTTCCTCACTAAAACTATCGCTTTGCAGTCTATCAAAAACGTTTATCGAGTCTGTGATTTAATTCGAAAGTTCATTCCCATAAACAAGCTCAATTGGCTTGCGAACTTAAGAACGATAAACACGTCAGCAGTTGAACACAAAAAGGCGAACCACTTGGCTCGCCTTTCTAGTGCTTAATAAGAAACTAACGCAGCAGCTTAGTTGATGTCTTGTACCTTCATCACCAAGTCTTCCCAATTGCGTTGGTTCTCGATGTCATGCTCTAAGCCTTGATCATCGGCAATTTGGAAACGCTTAACTGCAGGCGTCTTGCTCGTTGCTTGGTAAAGCCAGTAGGCTTCGGCTTTCAATGCTTCATCAATTGGCTTGTCGATTGACTCGTACACCATCTGTTTACATGCATTGATAGATTCAGCCGGGAACTTAGAAATTCGCTGCGCCAATGCATCAACATAAGGGCCAATTTCATCGGGTTCTAACGCTTTGTTGATGGTGCCGTACGCTTCTGCTTCATCCGCATCGAAGTCACGAGCGCTCAAGATGATCTCTAGGGCACGACCTAAACCCACCTGACGCGCCATACGAGATGCACCACCACCACAAGGCAAGATGCCCATACCCACTTCCATCTGCATGAATTTGTATTTACCGCGAGCGGCAAAACGCATATCACAGGCCAATGCAAATTCATGACCGCCACCACGGGCAAAGCCTTCTAGTTTTGCAATTGTGGCTTGTGGTAGCTTGCTGATTCTTTCAAGAACCGCTTGAAGATCGAGTAACTTCGCTTCTTCGCGAGAAACAGCCTCTGTGGACATCTCTTTAAGCAATTCGGTATCGTAATGACAAACCCAAATCTCCGGGTTGGCTGATTGGAATACAACCACTTTGACACTACGATCACGTTCTAATCGCAGTGCTAACCCATTCAAATCCGCCAACATTTCCTGCCCTTGCACGTTTACCGTACCAAAATCAAACGTGACATAAAGAATTGCGTCTTCTTGCTTTGCAGTAAACGTTTTGTAGCCTTCGTAAGCCATATCCATTTCCTTTTTCCAATAAAATCATTAGGTTGCTATTTTTCAAAGCAACGCAATTAACGTTACGCCTCTAAAAAACATCAAACAATGACGCATAAAAAGAAACAGTATCTACGAAAACTAAAAGGTGATTTCCTCAATAACGGCTAGCAACAAATCACGCAAATCTGATCTTTGCTCTCAACTGGTGAGTAAGTAACTCTGCGGTTTACTACTCGTATTATTATCAACAAAAACTTAAAACTGATTTCTTTTTCAGCCCAATTATCAATTTTGAAATCGCGCCTATACTGAATCCATACAAACGCACAACCGAGGAAATCATAATGAAAGCAGCCGTAATTCGTCAGTTTGGTAGTTCAGAAGTATTTGAAACAGCAGACGTACAAAAACCGGAAGTTAAAGCGGGCCACGTCTTAGTTAAAGTCGCTGCATCAAGTGTTAATACTGTTGACATGATGCTGCGTGAAATGGGCGAAGGTTTACCCTTCCATCCACAACTTCCGGGCATTTTAGGGATGGACTTCGCAGGTACGGTTGAAGCCGTAGGTGAAGGTGTTACCGAGTACGCGATTGGCGATGAGGTTTATGGTTGTGCGGGTGGCCTTGGAGACCTTCAAGGTTCTCTAGCGGAATACATGGTGGCAGACGCGGACCTTATCGCTCACAAACCAAGAAACCTTTCTATGCGTGAAGCGGCGGCAATCCCATTGGTTGGTATTACGGCTTATGAAGGTTTGATTCGTGCTGGTGTTCGCCAAGGCCAAAAAGTACTGGTTCATGGCGGCGCAGGTGGTGTTGGCCACATCGCACTGCAGCTTGCTCGTCACATGGGTGCTCAAGTCTTCGCAACTGGCTCTACGGGTGTGAAGAATGACCTGATTACTGAGCTTGGTGCAACCGCGATTGATTACCGTACTGAGTCAGTAGCCGATTACGTTGCTAAACACACCTCTGGTGCTGGTTTTGATGTAGTCTTCGATTCAGTTGGCGGTGCAAACCTAACTAACTCATTTGATGCAGCAAAACTCAACGGTCAAGTTGCAACAACCGTGTCTTTGCATGAGCAAGATTTAAGTACCGTTCACATGAAAGGCTTGTCATTGCACGTTGTATTTATGCTAATTCCGATGATCCACAATGTTGGTCGACGCGAACATGCCATCATCCTAAAAGAATTAGCCAAGATTGCAGAATCAGGCGCACTAAAACCGGTTCTCGATGAACACGAGTTTACCCTTGAGCAAGCTGGCGCTGCGCATGATCGTCTAGCCAGTGGTCAAGCGATTGGTAAAGTCGTCGTGAATATCTAAGTTTTGTCTTAGTGACATTAACAGCACAATTCAAAAAGACCTCCGTGATGGAGGTCTTTTTTTCAGTTATGGAGTCACGGTGTACGCAATTAACTCGACGATCTGTTCTGGCGTTGTTGCCCATGCTTGCGCTGAAGCATCAACTTCTTTAAGTGCATGGACAATGTTTTCATCATGCAAAGTGATGTAAGGCTTACCTAAAGCGGCACAGAAACCTGCATCAAAAGCCGCATTCCACTGCTTGTATTTGTCACCAAATCGAATCACGGCAAGGTCGCAAGACTTAATGGCGGTCTGAATTCGAATCGCATTTACTTTCGCTGATTTATGATCGCGCCAAAAAGGATTGTCTTCCGAGCCCAAACCATCGCCCGCTGCATCGCTGGATTCATGATGCGTGTTGGCAGAGATAAACGACACATTCAGATCTTTTGCTTCGCAGCCTTTGATGATTTGCTCACGCCAGTCGGTGTGGATCTCACCCGACAAATACACTTTTAACTTCATAATCACTCACATTGTTTTTGTTATGTGCTTGAATTTAAACCGCATGCACACGCCATTTACAAGGTTCTAAGCGCATATCTGTGAATCTGGCATTAAATGCCAAGTTAAAAACAGGCAACGGAATTTCCCGTATTACAACGATAGGTTTGCGTAGGAAGCATTAAAAGTACGAATTTTCAGCCGCTTACCAAAGCGCAAAAAACCATAAATTATTATAAAAACGAACTTTGACCTTTTTTCCGCAACATTCTGCGCAATTCGTTTCTCTTTTTGTTCATCAGTATCTAGCTTAGCCACCACTTTCACCACGATGTGAAAGAGCACAAAGGTAACAACGAGTTATCAATTAGCAGCTATTACACTAGGAAATACATGATGCAAAATAAGACAGCAGCACTTTTCGCTCTAGCAGCATTAACAGCAGCAACAACGTTCAACGTTAACGCAGCAGTAAAATACGAACCGTTTGTTGGTATTGATGCTGGCGCACGCTTAAGTGGTCAAGCTGAATCGAAATATGACGGAAAAGAAGAGCACCTAGACCTAAAATCATCAATGGTATTTGGCGTGGAAGGTGGTGTAATCCTTAACCAAGCGCATCAGTTCAGCATCGGTTACGACTACCGCGGAGTAAGTCTTGACTACAGCGACGATGACCTTGAAGTTGGCACGCTATACGCACAATACGATTACCTTGTACCTATCACGCAAAAACTGGCATGGACCATTGGTGGCAAGCTTGGCTACGAGATGTATAACTCAGATTCTGATGGTGCGGACGAGCTAAATGGCGTCGTTCTGGGCGCGCAAACAGGACTAAACTACCGCTTTAAAGCTTGGAGCGTGGGTACTGAAGTAAGCTACCTGCACCACACAAATGAGGTCGAATATTCAGAGACCTACAACGGCCAAAAACATACTTCATCATATAAGATTGGTGACGAAGTACTGCTAACAGCAAATGTGAAATACCACTTCTAATAACAACAACCTTAGTTGGCTTCTTCTCCCGGGAAACCGGGAGTTTTTTCGTTTTAAAAAGTAAATAATTACCAAACTCGGCTCAGCATTAAGTGATTTCGTTCTCGCGCTATCACATCAAGATTTTCATCGTGATAGATGAGTTGGTTCTTAGACGTACCAGAAAGAAACAGGGAGCTGTAGCTCGCCGCTTGGTAACCATCCAATACCTTAGTCGTTTGAATCGGCTCAGTCTTATAGAAAAACTCAAATTCGCCATTAAATGACTTGGTGATTTTACCTGTGACCGCAAAGAGCGCAACGCCCTCTAGACCATCTCCCTCTATGGATATCGTTGACTCTAGGTTTTCGTTATTTAAATCAACTTCTATGCGTTCTTTCCAAACACCGTTGTCCGCTGAGTATTGTTGTACGGTGGTGGTGTATCTTCCACTAAGTAGAAGCTTCTTACCACTCACGTACAACGAAACACTGTAAAGCATAGAAGCGAGTAAAAACAAACCAATCCAAGGTCTCAAACTGCGTATCATCCGAGCTCCTTAATTACCTTAGGGAGTGTCTCCACTTCAAACAGATAGTTCTCGCTACGTCGGTGCACGTTGTCGTAAACCGATAGGGTGTAAAGTCCTTCTGTTTGTGCCACAGAATAGAAACAATCACATTTGGAATGTTCAATTAAAGATTCTATCTTCAATGGTAATACCATCCCTTTTGGCTTAAGTACCCTATGGTGGTTGAGTTCCATGATCTCATAACCATCATGGCGATAAGAAACCAAATGCGTGTTGGTGACCCTAGAGAAATTGAAGAAAGACAACACTATGAGAACTAGAGAAACAGACGCCAGCAAGGCTTTCGCTAACGTAAGTGAATTGAAAGCACGACGAGTTGACGTTGATTCATTGGCTCCCGCACAGCTGCAATAGAGCATGTATCCGACACCCGCAATGGTTCGTAGCTCTACGCAATCAGAGATGGCAATGGCAAGCCTCAGCTTTTGCACCGACTTTTGCAGGGAAGAGTCCGTTACAATGGTATCCGGCCACCCTGCTTGTTTGAGCGTTTCTTTATCAAGAACTTGACTTGCATTGTCCAGAAACGCTTTAAATAAAAGACATTCGCTGTAATTTAATGAACGTTCTAAACGATCTGTTCTGACGCTCATCTTTTCGATGTCGAATACCAAATCGTCACAAGTGTACTGCTTACTCACTTTACTTTGCCCGAGAGGTCTTGCTTAAAAGGCCGAGCATTGTAGTAGAAATGGCTACCGCACATCTAGGACACAAGAACTCATCAGACCAGCTTTACTACCAATATCCGGGGGGCTTTATCAAGCTTTCACGTAAACCCGATTTCTGCCAGATTGCT
The DNA here is from genome assembly GCF_000400365.1 of Vibrio jasicida CAIM 1864 = LMG 25398. Lineage (GTDB taxonomy): Bacteria > Pseudomonadota > Gammaproteobacteria > Enterobacterales > Vibrionaceae > Vibrio > Vibrio jasicida. Next base: position 142,386 of record NZ_BAOG01000039.1, read on the forward strand.
TAGCTTTGTATAGCGCTTCATCCGCTTCAGCTAAAGCGATTCTTATACCATCAGCAGAATCAAAATGAGCAACACCAATACTCACGGTAATTTCTATCTTCAAATCATTAATAAGAATTGGAGTAGCAGCGACCTCCTGTCGAAGCTCCTCACAGAACAACATTGCTTCTGAGCTCTTAACACCAGGCATAAGAAGAACAAATTCCTCGCCACCAGTACGTGACAAAGTAAAATTCAAATCGGTCTTCGCCCCACACAGTAAAGCAAACTGAACCAGAACCACATCGCCAATTTCGTGGCCGTAGGTATCATTGATGGCTTTAAAGAAGTCGATATCAAAAACGGCAATAGAACCGGAAACCTCTTGCTCTTTTAACGCATAAAATCGATTTTCTAAGCCACGGCGATTCAACAAGCCAGTAAGGAAGTCTGTGTATGCTTCGTTTTGTAGATCGAAACGCTGTTTTTCAGACCGTCGATACTGATTGAAAAACTTCACGGGAGACATAATTAAAAGCAATGTAATAAACAACGTCGAGAATATAGCGGCTCTAGCCAGTAATCCCGAGTCGCTTTGTGAAATTGAGACCTGCCAGTTGGTATTAAATATTGTCACTATGCTGATATCAACATCACAATCAATATGACCTTTACTACTGATCACTTTTTCATGAAAATTACGATTATCCGGATCGAACCCAACAATCGAATAATTAGATATATTTTTATCTTCCAGAATACTTTCTAATGAATTTAGAATGGTTTCTAAATAAATAATGGAAGACGAAAAACCAATAAATCCAGATTCATTAGTAATTGCTTTACGAAGGATAAAGGCTTGCTTACCATTCTGAACAAGCTTAACCGGACCAATTACCGTATTTTTACGACAATTAATCGACTGCTCTGCTCCTAGCCTTCTGCTTTGATCTTGAAGCACATTGTGACCAATCGCTCGTTTGTTTTCTTCGTATGGGTAGACAAGCGTCACGACGCCTTGTGGCAAATAGAGCAAAGAATCAACGTTGCTATAGGAAAACAACAGAGTTCGGCTCAGTTTGTTAAACGCTTCAAGTGAGATGCTGCTGTCTTCAGAAAGCACCACGACTTCTTTCAAGACTTCAGCCGTGATTAACGCGTCATTAAAAACCTTCTTCATCTCTTTGTTTATCGTACTGATTACATTTGCAGATTCTTTTTGGTTATTAATTCGACTCAACTCAGTCGCAAGGAATTCGGTTAATATTAGTATCGACATGACTAATACTACTTTGATGCTTTTGTTCACTGTAACCTTCCCAGTTCGTGTCGTTCTCCATATCCTTTATTTGATTCTCAAAATTCCATCTATATTTCAGTTATTTCTTTTCTTATCACAATTATTATGATTACGATAATCAAGAAACAGGGATTATACGCATAATAGAATAACCGTCGATGCCCAATGAGTATCGTTAAGACAAAACTTTTTTATCAAAATTGATTAATTTTCTATCGATCGATGTCATTGATCGACACGATCGATTGTGTTGATTAAAAAGATTGATCCAAACGGTAAATTTTTGTGTGGAACGGTTCAATTCACAGACAACAAAAAAGACGGCCATCAGTACCGTCTTTTGCTCAATTGAGTATCTCGTTCGTCTTTCTACTTCCTAGATTCTTGTCCTTGTGTTCCTGCATCCTTAATCACATCAGCAACGTCTTGGGTTTCTGTGTCTACCCACTTCATAAATACTTGGTAACCCGCCGCTAAGAACGCAGCACCAATGAACATGCCAAGAATACCACCCGACATCATGCCGCCCACTGCACCAATAAGAACAATAGGCATAGGAACTTCGAGGCCGCGGCCAAGAATTAACGGCTTTAAGAAGTTATCTATTAAACTTGCAGCAAGGAGCAAAACCGTGAAGACAACATTATGAACCGTGCCGCTATCTCCTGCCCACAAAATACCGACGGCAACTAACGCGATAATGGTGACTGGCAGTTGCACAATCGCAAAGATCAACGCAATAAGCGTAAACAATGCTGCGGCAGGTACGCCGGATAACGCCACGACACCACCGAATGCCATTGCCGTTAAGAAAGCGATACCGATGATGCCCACGGCAACTTGCCGGATGGTGGCGGTGGTGAGTTGATGTAAATCTGGCCCTCTCACCTCATCCGTAAAACTAATGAAGATCTTACGTATCGACGTTGCAGCAGGTTGTGCCCAAGCGAGCATGACACCCGCAATGATAATAGCACCGATGAGCATGAATACACTTTTAGCGGCCCCCGTTGCACTATCGACAAACCAACTAAAGAAGCCTTTTATTTGAGGCTGACGCTTTTCGACAAACGTTGGCAGATCGTCTGCGGCCTCAAACCAAACGGCATGAACTTTTTCACCAACTAAAGGCCAAGTTTTGACGCTGTCTGCAGGCTTAGCGATGACCAAAGTGCCATCTCGATAAGATTCAAATGCACCGAGTGTTTTCGATGCAAAAGAATTACCCACCATGGCCGTTGGCGTGCCAAGAATCAAGACACCAATGATGGCAATTAGTGTTGCAGCACGAGCCGAGCTTAATCCAAGCTTTCTTTCAATGACGAGTTTGACTGGATAGAGCGCAATGGCAAGCACCAGCGCCCAAAGTAAGATAGGAAGAAATGGTAAAAACGCCCACCAACAGACAATAACGATCAGCGTCGTGACTGAGAATCGAATCAAAGACGTGGTAAACGCTTTGGCAAGTACTTTCTCTAAATTTTCATTTGGATTGCTCAACTGTTTTTCCCTTTGGTTTCGCGCCATATTCTTATTTATCGGTAATCCGATAATCGATGACGCGTGAATGGACCCAACACAGTATTTATCCGCACCTAATGAAAGACCGATGGCTTAGATAGCCGCGGTCTTAAAACAAGCGCTTATATAAAACCTAGTACACTTCCCCGTACATTCAACGGTTTAGTGAACAAGTTTGTGTTCAGTCACAAAGGGAAAATCAGAGTTATTGCTTATTCCGCTGCGCAAGGCACTTGGTTAAGCATTTCTGCTTCCATGATTGTGTTCGCGATAAGAGACTCGAATATCTCCAACTGCCCTGCTGGTATCAACTGGTTTTGGATTTCGCGTCGCTTATCAGAATCAAACAGGCGCTCTGCTAACCAACCAATGAGGTACATCAATGATAAACAACCTCCCGCCGTTGCAATATTACCCTCAATAACCAAAGGAACATCTCGAACGTCTCCTCCCATGCCCTTTAACATCGCTTTAGCATCTGGGTTGGTTGTGAGCTTTTTACCGTCAAGCAAGCCCAATTCATGCAAGATAAAAGAACCCGCGCAGATAGAGCCAATTAGCTGCCTGTCTGGGTTGAGCTTCATCGCGGACATGAACTCATTATTTTGAAGCGCTGCTGGTATGCCTTTCTTGCCACTCGCGATAAGCACAACGTCTTGCGTTGCAACTTCAGAGATATGACCGTCCGTCTTTACCGTCATACCGAGATGAGAAACATGCTCTGGCTTGGTCCCTAGCACTTTGACTGTCCAACTGTCTTGCGTCCTTCCTAACAGGTCATACATCAAGAAAAAGTCTACGTCTGTGAAATCATCAAACAACACAATCCCAACGGTATACATAAGCCAACCAACCTAACGAATGATAAAATGTGCGAACAGTGTAACGGCAACCTAAGCAAGTCGCGAATCATCAATTTGAAATAAATTCGCACATTCGCACCTGCTTATTAAGTCATTGCTAATTAGCACATTTTTGACATAAAAAGCGTAAATGGCATCAGTTACATTGATATCAAATCCTCATTATTGAGCGCACAATCACATCGAAAAAATCATCGAAATCAATCGATTTAATTCCTTATTAACTTTTATAAATCCGAACTACTATCAAGTAGAACCGTTGTTCAACGTATATAAGGTTAATAATAATGAGAAAGACTTTATCCACCCTAAGCATCGCGCTTGCGCTATTTTCAGGTGCATCGTTCGCTGCTGATAACTACACGCTAGATTCAAAATTCTCCTCAGTCAGCTTTGCTACCATCAAAAATCAGTTTGTTGTTGAACCCGCGACCATCGATGCCCTCAAAGGCACGCTTAACAGCGAAGGACAATTTGATGTGTCTGTCGACCTAAACAACATCGAGACAGGCATTCCAATCCGTAATACGCGACTCAACGAAATCTTCTTCGAATCGGCAAAACATGCCCCTGTGAAAGTTGTCGGAAAAGTAGATTGGTCGGCACTAGGCGAAGGCTCTCACAAGCTTAAAGTACCTGCTGAAGTGACGCTGTTTGGTAAGACCAAGTCGGTAGAATTCCCTGTTGTGGTACTCAATGCTGGCGATACTGTGATGGTTAGCTCAAGTGCGCCTGTCATTATTGGCGCGTCAGATTTTGGTATCCCAACTGAAAACTTAACAAACCTAGCAGCAACGGTTGGTGGTATTAAGATTTCAGACCGAGTTCCGCTCACTCTGAATCTCACCTTTAAAAAGTAGTTATTTAGCCCAAAGCGGCTTGATAACGCGAAACAAAGGCTTGGAGGCTCACCAAGCCTTTTTTCTTTTGGTTTACGCGCTTTGTTCCATGTGCTTTAAAGCGCCCGTTTCCCTGCTATCAATTTTGCTTGGATGTACTCAACGCCATGCTTCTTAACACATCATTCTTACTCACGAAGTGGTGTTTCAATGCCGCCGCAACGTGCAACGCCACCAGCATCGCTAATGTGGCACAACCAACTCGATGAACCATAAAGAAAAACTCATTCACTTCGGCATTAGAAATTGGGTTTGGAATGGTAAACAGCCAAAAGAATGGGTACTCGTGCTTAAGCATCAAAAAGCCACTGACAAAGACAACAAACATCACAAGATAGATGGTGCCATGAGCCAATTTAGCGATGCTTTTCTGCGTGCTAGGTATCGTGCTTGGCAACTCCGGTGTCTTTCGAAAGAATGACCAACCCCAACGTACAATTAACAACACAGATGCAATGGTCGCGAATGACATGTTGAGCGTCGACAACACATGAAACAGTTGCGGCATATCCATCACAAACAACATGCCATAACCCGCAATGGTGGCGTAGATGATGATCACCGCCATTATCCAATGTAACCATTTACTGAACGCGTCATAGTGTTGTGACGTATTGCTTTGGTGTTGGGGTGAGTCTTTTTTAGGTTTGAATGCCTTATTTTGGGCGTGCGGAATCGCTTTCTGGTGCTGACCAGAATCTAGTTTTGACATATTGTCACCACTGAATTTCAATTGGAATTTGCATGGGAATACGGCGAGCGAGAGGCGTTCCCATGATGAAGATTGAAGAAATAACGGAAGGCATGAGAGCCTTCCGTCGTTCAAGTAGATTACAAGATGAGGTGAGTACTACTTGCTTACACTGATCATGTCGTTAAAGTAGTCAACTTGCTCTGCCATGCTCAAACCTTGGTTGTTTGAACCTAGCGTCCACATGAAGAAACCACCATAACCGTTATCTTTCTGCCATTTAGCACGGTCTAGGTTGTTTTGACGCGTTTCAACAAAGTTGCCACCTGGCGCCCATTGGCTGTTGATCGTGTTACCTAAAACAATCTTCGACTTGTCTCCAATATATTCAGCATAGTTCGCCATCGCGACATCGTAGAGGAAGTTTCGACCTGCGTCATACGTCATTACGTTGAAGAAATCGAAGTCGTTCTTGGTTGCTTTCAGCAAATCGATAACTTCACCGTGGTGAGATGAACGGCCTGATGGTTCAATGTAAGAACAATTTTCGAACACACTCGCATCCATACACTCAACTGGGTCTGCACCTACGTGGTAAGTCGTCAGAGACAGCACTTTCGTATTGCCTACTTTCTCACGGATCAGTTTGATCAGAGCAGTCAGATCTTGGTTCTCTTTGTCCGTGATTCGAGCGGCTTTCTCGAAGTCGAAATCTAGACCGTCAATGTGCACATAGCCTGCTAGCTGGTATTTACTGTAATCACAGCTGCCATCAGGTTTTGATGCAAGACATTCACCTTCCATCTCTTCTGGTGTCAGATTCTTTTTGTACACAGGGAATGGAGTATGTACCAAATCAACCAATCCAGTTGCGACCGCTTCACGGCTTTGTGGCGTGCTGATCGCTGACCAAATGCTTTCGTACGTTTGACCACCAAACGCCACCATCATAGTTACGTTTTCATTGTCATGCTTAAGTGTTGACCAAGCTAGGTACTGCGTTGGCATCCAATCCGGATTGTAATCTGGTGGCGTTAGCATGCCATCGGAGATCGTAATGTTACCGCTCGCGTCCCACTTACCAAATGACAATAGGTAACCGTCACCCTCTGAATTGAACAACTGCTCGTAGTCATTCAAGCCCCAAGATGTTAGGTAACTGATAGAGCGATCTGGGTTATCGACTAAACCACCGCCGCCAGTGCTTTCTTTCACCGTAATGTTAGACGTTGCCGAAGTTTGTTCTTGGCTTGCTGTGTTTACTGCTTTGGCTGTGATCGCGTAAGCGCCCTTCTGTGCACCTAGCCATTCGTATTCGTATGGCGCTTCAGTGTCTTTGAATAGCTCATTACCATTTGCAATAAAGCTTACTGAAGTAATATCACCTTCGTAGCTCTTCGCGTCTGCTTTGATTGAAATTGCACGGCCTTCAAAGTAGCTCGAACCATCAACAGGAGAGGATAGCGAAACCACCAAGTCTTTATCGGTGATCGCTAGAGAAATTGGTGCGGCTTCTGCACTTGCCCCTTGGTCATCGTAAGCGACGACGGTTAGCGTGTATTGACCTTCGTCTTGTGCAGGAACTGTAATGGTGTAGGTATCGCCTTGTGATGGAGTGCTTGATGTTGCCACCACTTGACCATTCAACTGAACGTCAACGCGAGCAACTTCAGTATCGTCAGTCGCATCGACAATCACATCGAACGCTTGGTTTGGTGCAATTTTTTGTCCATCTTGAGGAGATTGAACATCCACCACTGGAACTGGGTTAGGATCACATTGCCCTACTTCGTCCCACGCGTCTTTCCACGCATCTGGATAATCTGGGTGGCCTGTCCCCGGTGTCCAAACTGGGTTTCCACACCAACCTGCTACGGTACATGAATAGATGTTGCCGATATTGGTAACTTCATCACCCACCTTGTATGGCACGCCATCTTCGTATTGAGGAACATCGCCACAGCTGGTGCCCGTGTCTGTCACAGTAATGGTTAGGCTCTTGCGAGTAACATGTTGTTCGTCATCTTGGGCTTCTGCGCGAAGCGTTGCTGAACCCGCTGTTTGTGCAGTCCAATCACAAGAGAAACCTTGTGTCGTTTTCGCGTCTAACTGACATACTTCAGCATCGTTAGCAAAGAATTTTACCGTCGCTAAGTCATCATCCACATCGGTGACATTGGCTGAGATCGAAATCGTGTCACCTTTTTGGTGAGAAGAGCCTGCATCTGGCGAGATAAACTCAATCACAGGAGGATTCGGCGCGGTAGATTCTGATTCAACCGTGACTTGTACCGATTGTTCAGTCAGCTTTTCGCCACTCTCGTTGAACGCCATGACAGCAATTGAAGCGGCGCCAATTTCCGCTGGTAGCCAAGCTTGTTGATACTCAGTCGTACCGTCTACTACAGGTTGCTCTGCCAGCTTGGTATTGTTGACCCAGAACTCTAGCTTGCTTGCACCTACACCCTCTACGCTCGTGATGATGTCTACATTCGAGCCAATGTAAACTACAGAGTTTTGTGCCGGTGCTAAGATATCCAATGAGAACTCTGGTGGAGGAACGACTTCACCATCGACTTTCACCACCACGGAGTCTTCAAACGCATTGAGATCCTTCAGTTCGCCGCCAAAAGAGATGGTTAACGCCGCCGACTCACCAGATGCCAACTCACTGTCTACCCAAGAGCCAGCTGGGAATTTGAGTGTTACAGCGTTAAACACGCCGTCAGCTTGTGTTGTATGAGCGATCTCCCATGATGGGTATGAAAGGTGATTTGATGCCCAACCAATGTCGTTAATTGCGACAGGCAGTACGAACTCAATCACCGCCTCACGCATGTCTGCGCTGTCTGAGCCAGTGTTTTTGATGTCTAACTTATAGGTGCTCCAGTATTCGCTTTCTGATTGTGCAACCGCATCGGTGCTGAATTCCGCCGCCATGGCTTGGGAGATCGGATTCAACAATAAACCAGAACAAAGCATTGTTAACCCTAACGTGCGATAACCAATGGAGTTTGTCTGCGTAGCACTGCTCTTTCTTAGATACATAATTAAGTCCTTAGTCTTATATTAATTATTTAGGTACTGCACAAAAGACCTGCAATTAACGGTTCAATTATTTTTTGCAAGCACACTTAATTTATAAATAAAAATAACCAAGGCAAAAATTCGTTCTTACTTCTGGGATAAATATCAAACTTTATCTTTGATCGCGAATAACCATCCCATTTTATAAAGCTAATTATTATATCAATCAGGTTTAAATTCATGTTAAAGAATAAACTTAATTAGCTTATTTTAATTTAATTCATAGTAGCTTTGTCACAATCAAAAGAAAGGCGTTATTTTGAGAAAATAGACAGCAACTTTTATAGTTCTAACAGCAAGTTAGCAACAAAAGCCTCGTTTCACATTCAACACAAAGAACTCACGCCGAGTTAAATAAAACCGTAAAAACATTAACTTAACTGTTTTTGTTGTAGTATTTTTCGCACAATAAATAAGTAGGGAATATGATTAAATCAATTTAATAATCAGCACAAATGACAGGGGTGTAAAAGTGAAGAAAATCAAATAAATCGATTTTAAGAATATTATTTGGAATTAAAGTCACACATTTTTCATGCGCCACAAACAAAAATACGAAAGAGAAAAATTAGAGCCTTAATTCTATTCATATTTCGTAAAGGCCTTAATAATCCAGTTATCACTTAATGTCGTTAATTTCTGTACAAATAAAAACCAAAGTTAAGCTATTTTTATTTTACATCTGTATTACATTGATTTATTTTCGAACTATTATTGGGTATGTAACTCGCTTAAACGAAAAAAGAGAGCCCACAATGTGACTCTCTTTTTCGTGCATATTGTCTTTAGATGCTATTTAAAGCCGAACTTACCATTGCCGTTCTTCCACTCTGACTTCGATGGAATCGCTTCAATCGTGTCCCAATGCTCTACAATTTTGCCATTGTCGACACGGAATAAGTCATAGAACGCGACGTGTTGGTTCATGAACTGACCTTCGCTCACTGATAACACGAAGTTCCCTTCACCGATAATCAAATGGTTCTTGCTATATACCATCGGCATGCCCGCTTCCGCTAATTGCTTAAGTGCAACACCCAAACCACTCAAACCGTCGGCCACCGCAACGTTGTGTTGGATGTAGTCACTGTCTTTATCACCGATAAACTTACTGATCTGAGACATATCCCCTTTCATCAGTATGGTTTGTACAAAATCAGAAACGATCGCTTTGTTCTCATCCGTTTTGTTTACATCTGTAATTTCTGTTGCACCGTCAAATTGAGTGCGACCACTTGGATTAGGTTTCGCTACGTCTTGTAAGTTATCCCAGTGCTCGACGATCAAACCCTCTTCAAAACGGAAAATATCAAAGCCCGCTTTCGGTCCGAAAAAGTCGTATTCCGTGTGCAATGCCACGTATTCGCCATCTTGAATGGTACGAATCACTTTCGCTTTAGCACTGCCTTCTGGCAGCATCTTCATTACTTCGCCAAAGCCCGCTAAACCATCTGCAACCGCAAGATTATGCTGAATGTACTTGTTTGGGTTGATGTATGAAATCGCGTTTTGGTCGCCCGTTTCAATGCTTGAGATAACCGCGACGGCTTTATCACGATTCGACAATTCATCGGCATTTACAGCGAAAGAAGCACTAGCAAAAACGGTGGATGCGATAACAGAGCTAGCGAAAAAGCGAGTCAATTTGTTCATATTATTTTCCTCTTGTTGGCTTGAGAACAATAATAGGAATGAATCAAAGACTCGTCTGTGTGGATGTGCGTCGGAAAATGGTCAATATCGAACATGAACACAAAAAGGCGTTCATACTCAACATCATAACTGTGGTTCGGCGTACTGCTTCTGGAATTGGCTTGGTGTCATATCGGTTTGATTTTTAAAGTATCGAACAAAATTACTCGCATCTTCAAAACCAAAGTCAAAAGCTAACTGTTGCGTCGTAACGTTACTCACCACCAAGCGGCGCTTAATCTCTATTGTGACAAACGCGTCGATCATTTGTTTCGCGGTTAAGTTCGTTGCCAGCTTGCAGATAACATTTAACGTTTTATACGTTGACCCCATCTGCCCCGCATACCAGTTCGCATCACGGATATGTTCATAATTCGCCTGGAGCAAATCAAAGAAACGTGCAAGTTTGTAGCTCTGCTCTTTGGTTAACTTATCGTGCCTTTCTTCAGGTCGAAGACGATGCAGCATTAGAGCGAAAGAAGAGAAAAGATACATGACGATCAATGGGTCGGAATGCTGACTTTCAATTTCCTTGATAACCTCGCCAATAAGCAGTTTGGCACTCTGGCAGGTGGCTTCGTCTAAGCTCAATAGTGGCGAACGAGCTTGGTTTAAATGCGTTGGAGTGTAGTTAGGTAAACGCATGTTGGCATGCACTTGGTCTAAAAACGCTTGGGTGAAAATGATCACTTTGCCGGAGGGTTTGTTGGACAAATCGAAAGCTTGCACCTGCTCGCGACGAACAAAGAGGATGCTGCCAGATTCAAACGGATACTGCTTAAAATCCACCATGTGTACGCCACTGCCTTTTTCGATGTAAACCATCATGAAGAAGGTAATGCGATGCGGTTTTTGAGGTGAATGGCTTTCGTACTCTTGGCCATACAAGCTTTCTAGATCGAAGATTTCAATCTCTGCTTGATTCGATTTTTTATGGTCAAAGCCTACGGTTGGTATTTGCATTCACCCTCCACTCGTTACTACTTGTATTTTGGTCAATTTCAGCAGGAATGCGAATCGAACTGTATCACATCGTGCAACCAAGGTAGCGTTTGAGGTGGTGAATGTCTGTCTAATCTCCCTAAACCAACATGCTGCTTAAAATAAGCCAGTTCATAAAACAACATGGTCCATAAAAAACATGGCTCTCAAAACACAAAGGCAAGCCGAAGCCTGCCTTTGTTCATTGATCTATGCAAAGAGTCTAAGACGTCTTTTTACCCTCGTTCGCTTTTGCGTTGCTTGCGTTTTGCTCGGTAGCAACCATGTCATCAAACTCAGAAACTCGTGCTAGGAACGCAGGTTTGTCTTTGTTTGGAATCGAGCTAGCCAAAGGCAAATCGGCGGTCATCGAATCCACTGCACGGTTGCGCACCAGTACTTCGAAGTGCAAGTGTGGGCCTGTTAGACGGCCTGTCGCCCCCGAAAGCGCAATCTTTTGTCCACGCTTAACATGATCGCCTTTCTTGACTAAGAAACGGCTCAAGTGCAGATAACGAGTTTTGTACACACTGTTGTGCTCAATCACCAAGTATTTGCCTGCGTAAGGGTGGTTACGAACAGCAATCACTTTGCCATCACCCGTTGAGTAAACTGGCGAACCCACTGGCGTCGCGAAATCGGTACCATTATGCGGTTGAATGCGGCCTGTTACTGGGTGTCTTCGGTTCGGGTTAAACGGAGACGTAATACGTCGGAATTGTTTGTCGATTGGATAGCGGTTAAAGGCTTGCTCTAGGCTGTTTCCATCACGGTCATAGAAGCGACCATCTTCAGCCAAAAACGCTTCTACGTCTTTACCACGCATCTTGATAGCAATGCCCTGCACTTCTGTATTGCCTGTTAAGTGGTCATCAACGTACTGACGACGCACCAGCACATGAAAGCTATCGCCAGCACGCAACTCGCGGGCAAAATTCACTTTGTCACGAAGTACACGCGTAATGTTGGCAATCTGGGTAGTAGTTAATCCTTGTCGGTGCGCAGAAGATGAGAAACTGCCGTTGATTTCACCGGAGTACATTTCCTCGCGCCATTCACCCGGCTCTTCAACAAAGTCATAAGCGAATGTGCCATCGTCGTTCTGCGTGTAAATCGAACGTTCGACAAGGCTTTCGTGGAAGATTACTTGTTGCAGCGTCTTGGTGTCTCTATCTACCACAAACTCAAGGTGGTCACCTGGTTTGATGGTATCCAGTTTCAAGGAGGTTAAATCGGCTTCAAGAAGCTTTTGCGTGGTTTCGTATGGGACACCCCACGAGGAGAAAATCGTGCTAAGTGTGTCACCTACTTTAACGAAGTAGTGAATACGTGCAATGTTGTCGTGATCTTGTGTTGCCAGTTCGGCGTTTGGTGTCGTGTCGTCTGTCTGAGCCTCATGTACGTGAGCGCTCTCTAGCTCGGAATAAGGCGTGACCTTAATGGTGATTTCTTCTGGTTTCGTTTCTGCTTGATAGGTGAGATAGGCTGCAAGAGAGAATGCGGTAGCAGCGACAGCAATGAGTGAATAACGAACAAACTTCATAGTACTTGGGATAATCGGAAACAGTAATTGTTATGTTATAACATCTGAATCTCAAAATTTAAACATTGCGTATTTGAGAACTTTGTTTCTAAGCTTTTCTAGTCTCGCTAAGCGCCTATTTTGCTTAAATAAACCTTACTGTAAAAAAGGGTAAATTCCTTTTACCCTCTCTATGATTGCGTGATCCCAGTTTAGTTCACTCTACTACTCGCAACTTCTATAAATTCTATAAATTCTATAGCAACTGCCGATCTTTTAAGCGTTCGAGAATAAAATCCACACGTTGTTCGACACTCATCGTCGGCACTTCTATCAACTCATAACCATATTGATGATATGCCGCTACCATGGCTTGATAAGTCCTTACGGCTTCAGCAAAGTCTTGTTTTCGTTCTTCATCATTAGCAAAAATGGCTTCCCAAGGTGGAAAGACAAAGACAGAGTTGGCGTAGCGTATATGCTGACACGCATCCATTAATGCGTGTGGAATGGGTAAGTTTTCTAATTGGCTATAACCGTATGAATCCACAATACAGCGGTCAAAGAAGACAAGCTCATTGAGTTGTTCGAAGGCTTGATGGTGTTTTTTCTCTTCACGTACCATCTCATCACGAAAAGAAATTTTGTCTTTCCACGGTAAAGCACCACCATCCAGAGCAACTTGCTGTTTGATCACTTTGCGCCCCACTTCTGGCGCGCAATTGTAACCAAGCTCAATCAGCTTTTCTATTACAGAGGTTTTGCCCGCACCTGGGCCACCTGTAAATACGATTAGGTTGTTCATGTAGACCTCGATTGTTGAAGCGTAATGATCGCCTTCCGCCCTTTTATGTCGGTCGTTGGTTATTCTCGAATCGGTGTTGTAGAAGAAGTTTGATCTCTGAAAGAAGCCAGTTAATCAATGGGGTATCTTGAGTTTGATAGAGGTAATAGGCGTACACATCCATATTTTGCTTGGGTAAGCCTGTGCTGGAAGTAACGTTAGGATGAATAGCGACGATATCGTCTGGAAGTGTCGTCATGACACTGGCGACTGGGAAGAAGGCATCAGAATGTCGGATGGCATTAAAGTTAACCTCCGGCGAATCCGATTTCAACAAAATATCCGGAACATGACCAGCTTTTAACATGGTCTGCTCTGCTGTTTCGTGTCTTGTTTGCCAATCCGGGGTACGAATCAACACCATTGGATACTTAGCTAAATCATGAATGGTAACAACATCAAGTTGAGTGAGCGGATGCCCTTGCCTGACACAAAACATAAAGTGGTTCTTGGGCATCAACTCTTGTTTGATCTGTTTGGAATACCCTTCTGGGCCATAATCCAAAGCGACGTGGATTTTTCGAGACAACAAAGCCGATTCTACTTGTGAACGCCAATCCATAATCTCAAATCTTGCGTTTGGAGCCTTCTCTCGCAAGGTGGAGAACAGATCCACACCAATTGCATTCGTCAGTGCATTGGTCAAACTGATGGAGACTTTTCCTTGATATTTAGAAGGATCAAATGCTGCTTCAAAGGCTAACAGTCCATCAATCTGCTCTACCAATTCAGGAAGACGGCGCTCTAGTTCGTAACAACGTTCTGTCGGCACTAATCCGTAACGCTCACGCACGAACAATGCGTCATCAAAGGTTTCCCTTAATCGACTAAGCGCGTGGCTTACCGCCGATTGACTAAGGTTCAAACGTTCTGCCGCTTGCTTAGTATTTCTGGTTTCGAGCAGCACTCGTAATACTTTGAGTAGGTTGTAATCAAACATACGCCATCTCTTTCATCACTCATTGCATTAGATATTAATACAGTTAATTTCTAACATTCAACAGCTTCACTTCTGAACATATCTTGTTCTGCCTAATATGGGGTCAACGCTTCCTTAACCCTGAAAGGTCCTATTATGAAAAAGACGTCATTAGCACTGACCATGGCTCTGATCTCTTCGGCTGCTTTTGCTGCTGATTTACCAACGACACAACAAGTGATCGACAGCATCGATTCCTCTAACTGGGCAGTAAATCCGCTTGATTACGGCATGACAGCAATGGAGTACCAGCGCAAAGAAGCCGATTTGTTCGCACAAAAGATGCTAAGTCGTGGTGAGTTGAACCAGTTCATCCACTTCCCTGGCCTATCTCAAGCGGGTGATACTTGGGTAGTCACGCCGAATGTCGACAACGTCTATTCCCTTGCGGTTATTGATGCGCGTAAAGGCTTCAAGATTGAAATCCCAGACATGGGTGATCGTTTTGTCTCGCTTCACATCCAAGACCAAAACCATACTTTTGTTCAGTACACTTGGACACCGGGTGTGTATGAATACAAAGCGGGTGATATTGAGACCAACTACGTGTTTATTGGCGTTCGTGTAGGAACAGACGCAACAGCCGATGACTTGGCGTACATCAAGAACGAAATTCAACCCAAGATGAAGATCGAGTCAAACTCAGCCGTTCCATACGCCACTGACACCAAAGAGGAAGACATCGCTGAGTTGCGTTCTGCCCTACTTAAAGAATGGGGTAAGTTGCCTGACATGTACGACACTGTGCAATTCGATATTCATGATGTTTCTAATTGGGAGAAATGGACCTACACCATTGCTGGCTCTTGGGGTTTGAGCCCAGAATCGACGGCAATGTATGCTTCTTGGGCGCCTGAAAACACCAAGGCGAATGAATGTTACACCGCAACGTTTGATCATGTTCCGGCGAAAGCCTTCAGCTCGCTAACCATGTACAACTCAGATAACTACTTGATGACAAACGACCACAATATTGTGAGCACAAACCGTAAAGACTTTAAGATTAACGAAGACGGCAGCTTTACGATCATTTTTGGTGGGGAACAATGTCATGCCATCGCTGACGAAAAAGGCGTGAACTACGCGAAAACACCATTAGATGGATGGCGTGCTCAGCTTCGAGCTTACGTGCCAGATGTGGAGAAGATGAAACACTACCAGTTACCAAAACTCGAAAAGCTGTAGTGAAAACGCTCTAGACAATTTCGATTAATAGTTTTTAAGGACAAGTTAACGCTTGTCCTTTTTTGTTGTTTGTCCTCTCTTGTTTCTTGTCCCTTGTTTTTTAGGGCAAGACAAATAATGGGGTCAATCACTAAGCACTTTCACGTTGGAACTAAAATATGCACTTATGTGCATTATTTAGCCATTAATTAATGGAGAATTAAACGCAGTCAAAAAAGAATGGAATGGTTGGCGAAAACGCCAACGTTCTACTCGATTGTTGTGTTTTTCAAGATCTCCGAGTGATTAGCCAAGCACTCTTATGTATCTAGCAGTCATTGACTCGCGCGGATGACTCCAAGTCCGCGCCGTTTTTTTCTGATAAACCAAAATCGGACATCCAAAGCAACAAGCGCAAATATCCTTACTAAAAACACTGTTTCTGTAATTTTATTTCAGAATTATCGAAACCATCATAAGGATAATTCGAACTAATCTTAATTCATGCAACTTCAGTTACATTTACTTTCTTTTACTCACTTCTCGCGACTATTAGCGGCATTTTGAGACAATTTCCCACACTCCTTTCTTTGTCTTAGTTGATATAAATCATGGTTAGAAGAAAACAGAATCACCTGTATTTCTCGATACATGAATCCAAACTGCCCGATTTTTCGTAACTAAATTACAGATAGACACGATTTTTAGCACGGCACGTTTTTGAGGAACCAAGATGTTAGATACCCTCATGCTGTCGCGGATCCAGTTCGCGACCAATATCAGCTTTCATATTCTCTTCCCGACCATCACCATCGCGTTGGCGTGGATGTTGGTGTTTTTCAAGTGGCGATATAACCGCACACAAGCCCCCGTATGGCTCGATGTTTATTACTTTTGGGTCAAGATATTCGCTCTCACTTTCGCCTTGGGTGTGGTATCCGGCATTACGATGAGTTTCCAGTTTGGTACCAACTGGCCAGGCTTTATGGAACGAGTCGGAAACGTAGCAGGACCATTGCTCGGATACGAAGTGATGACCGCCTTCTTTATGGAAGCCACCTTCCTTGGCGTGATGCTTTTTGGGCGAGGACGAGTACCGGAATGGGTTCATACTCTCGCTACTGTTCTGGTTGCTGTTGGGACAAGTATGTCCGCATTTTGGATTCTGGTGCTTAACAGCTGGATGCACACACCAAGCGGATATGAAATGATTGACGGTATTGTGCATGTAACCAGTTGGAAGGAAGTCATTTTCAATCCTTCTTTACCTTACCGTCTTCTGCACACGCTATTAGCATCGGCGCTGACTGCCAGCTTCTTGATTGCGGGTATCTCGGCTTATCAAATAATGAAAAAGCCAGATCACCGCTCAGCCAGACTTGGCCTAAAAGTCGCGTTGTTCGCGGCGGCTGGATTTATCCCGATACAAATCTTTGTCGGTGACCTGCACGGGTTAAACACGCTTGAACATCAACCTGCAAAAATAGCAGCAATGGAAGGCGTGTGGGAGACCGAGCAAGGCGCGCCCCTTCTTCTGTTTGCGATGCCAAATGAAGAAACTCGCAGCAATGATTTTGAAGTTGGCATCCCGAAGTTAGCGAGTTTGATTCTTACTCATGACTTAGACGGAGAAATCCAAGGACTTAACGAGTTTGCGCCTGACCACCCGCCAGTGAAGCCCTTGTTCTTTGGTTTCCGTGTGATGGTTGGTGTGGGTGTTCTTATGCTGCTGGTTAGCTGGTATGGCGCGGTGAAGCTAGCACGCAAAAAATCGCTACCTAAACCTTACCTGTACACAGTATTAGTCATGACGTTCTCTGGTTGGATAGCCACACTGGCGGGTTGGTATGTTACTGAGATTGGTCGACAACCTTGGTTGGTCAGCGGTGTATTGCGTACATCAGAAGCCGTAACCACGGTTGCGAGCAGCAGTGTGATGACTTCGCTCATTATGTACTTAGCCATTTACGCTGCATTGCTGGTTGCGTACATCCATACCCTGTTCTATTTGGCGCGCAAAGACGTTGCAGCCCATGAAGTCCCACTGACACAACAAGAGGCCTAATCATGCTCGACTATCTACCAGAAATTTACCTTCTGCTGCTTGGCTTCTCGGTCTTTATGTATGCCGTGCTCGACGGCTACGACCTTGGCGTCGGCATCCTATTGCCAAGTGATAATGAAGCTCAGCGTGACCGAATGATAGCGTCTATTGGCCCGTTCTGGGACGCAAATGAAACGTGGTTGGTGTTAGCCGTCGGTATTCTGCTGATTGCCTTTCCTACCGCTCATAGCTTGATTTTGACGGAGCTTTATATGCCGACCGCCATCATGCTTATCGCACTGATCATGCGAGGCGTAGCGTTCGACTTTCGCGCCAAAGCGAACTCGGATCATAAACCTCATTGGGATTGGTGCTTCAGAATTGGCTCGTTAGTCACCGCGCTAACCCAAGGTTACATGGTGGGCCGTTACATCATGGGATTTGAGCAATCAACCGAAGCATTTGGCTTTGCATGGTTAAGCGCACTTTGTGTAACGGCGGCGTATGTTTACATTGGCGGCGCATGGTTGGTACTAAAAACGGAAGGTGATTTGCAAATACGCTCGGCACGTTGGTCTCGTCGTGCTGGTTGGTTGGCAGCTTTGGGAATCTTAGTCGTGAGCGTTGTAAACCCGATAGTAAATCAACAAGTCGCCCTGCGTTGGTTCAGCTTCCCAGAAGTCTTGTTGCTTGCACCCATTCCGTTGATTGTGCTGGCGACCATCTTCCTCGTTGATCGCTATTTGCGTCAGGTTCCAATGGTGAATGATCTGGGTGTGCGCTGGCCTTTCTTTGGTGTCACCGTCATTTTCGCCTTGAGCTTTCTCGGTCTTGCGTACAGCTTCTTCCCAGAAGTTGTGCCGGGGTTGATGACTGCACAAGAAGCTGCGTCATCGCCTGCGACACTAATCATTGTGGGTTACGGTGTGATGATTGTTATGCCGATGATATTGCTTTACACCTTCATGGTGTACCGAATTTTCAAGGGCAAAGCGACAGAGCTCAGCTACAAATAACGACCATAATAGACACGCCGCTGATCTAGCGGCGTTTTAACAACACCCTTTCAATCTTTGATAGCTCAACGACTAACTGGTGATCTCATGAAACGCTGATTACGTAAACAAGCCTCTGAAAAGCAGTCAATATTGGCTGCTTTTTGATTATACTCAAGTAACCTCAAAATTCTTGGGTAATAACGCTAAGCCTTTAGTTCTTAAGTTTCACTTAATGAATAACACTCTCTGGCTTAAAATGACGACGGAATTACAGATATTACGAGGGACCGTATGACCCGCTTCTCTTCATTGACAGTTGCGCACCACCACTTGAAAAACCGCGTTGTTGTGCCACCAATGGCATCTCAAACCTCCACTACCGAAGGTCTCGCAACTTCAAGCACCATAAAACACTACGGCAAACTGGCACAATCCGGTGCAGGTCTTGTTATGGTTGAATACAGTTTTGTCGATTTTTCTGGACGAAGTGAACCGAACCAATTGGGCGCGCACAGTGATGACTGCGTGGAAGGAATGAAAGCGATCGCCCAAGTTATCCACGATCACGGCGCAAAAGCAGGCTTTAAAATCACGCATTGCGGTGGCAAAGCAACGTTAGAAATCTGTCCAAATTTAATGGGGCCTTCCGGAATAACCGTACCCGCTTACGACCGTGTGTTACCGCAGCCGAAAGCGATGACGTTGGAAGACATGCTTTTTTGGCGTAAGCAGTTCATCGATGCAGCGCTTCGTGCCGACAAAGCCGGTTTTGATTTTGTTGAACTGCACTGCGCACACGGCTATGGATTAAACCAAGTTCTCTCCCCAGTCACGAACCAACGTGATGACCTATACGGTGGTTCATTAGAGAACCGCTCTCGTTTAGTGGTCGAGATCATCGAAGCAATCAAAGCCAAGAGCAATATTGGCATGATGGTGCGCATTCCAGGTCAGGACCTTTACCCAGAAGGATTAACGCAAGAAGACATGGCGAAAGTGTGTAAGTTATTCATTAACGCTGGCTTGGATTTGATTAACGTCTCATCGGGTATTGGTGGTTGGAACCGTCCTAAAGACCGCCGCGGCGAAGGCTTTTTAGTCTCAGAATCCGCTTTTCTAAAACAAGCTGACTTGGGTATCCCAATCATTGGTGTGGGTGGTATCGAGAGTGCCGAATACCTCGACCAAGCGGTCAACAACGGTTGGCTCGATTTGGCTGCCGTCGGTCGTGCCATATTGAAAGATCCCCTCGCCTTTAATCAGCAGATCATGCAAAAAGAGGTCAGTGCTTAACAGTAATTCAACACGTGGAGGCTCTTTTTTATCTCAAATCTTGGGCATGTCCCCAGCTCCAATCAACGTGGCTGAATGAAGTATAGCTCGTCGAAACGTTATCTTTCTTATGCCGCACGGAGTGAACTTTTAATGATAGGAAGTGGTTCAAGTCGTCAATAAAGATTTGAAATTAAGTATTTGTTTTTCATCCACTCAGGCTCAATAATCAATTATGCCTTACAGAATTGGATTGGAAAGAATCGTGACGCCACCAAATACGCTTCAACTGCTATTAGTCGAAGACAATCTAGAGCTAGCAGAAACAACCGTTGAACACTTTGAACTAGAAGGTGTTGAATGTGATCACGTACCTAACGGTATTGCTGCTCTCGATTTGATTGCTAAAACACATTACCACGTGGTGATTCTTGACCTCAACTTGCCTCGACTCTCTGGTTTGGAGGTATGTCAAAAGTTACGGGAACAAGGTAACGATGTCCCCGTTATTATGCTGACAGCAAGAGATACGCTGAACGATAAAATCATCGGTTTTGAGACTGGCGCAGACGATTATTTAACTAAACCGTTCGCATTCGAAGAATTGTTTATGCGCGTCAAGGTACTGTCTCGTCGACGCAGTGGCGAGGTAAATCTGCTCCAGCTAAAAGATCTACAAATGAACGTCAAAGAGCGCAACGTAAAGCGTGCCAATGATGAAATTAAACTCTCACCTACGGGTTATCGTATTTTGGAAGTACTCCTTAGAGCGACACCCAATCCAATCAGTCGTGAAGACTTAATCCAGAAGGTATGGGGAGATGAACAACCGGACACCAACAGCTTAAAAGTGCACATGTTCAAATTAAGGCATGCACTCGATGATAATTACGAAGAGAAGCTACTCCAAACCATCAAAAACTTTGGGTTCGTCTTAAAGTAACCTCTCAGACACTTAGCAAGCATCAGTCAGTAATCTTACTTCCGGAGTACTGATGTTTTGGTACATCACTTGGCATTGGAAGTTGATGCTTTTCTTATCCAAATCAGAAGTGAAGAAAATATAGATTTGGTTGTTTGGCGTGCTTTGTCAGTAAACAGATCGGCTGCGTGTCGATCTTTCTGAAACGTCGTCACAGAAACCACATCGGTTTCCATTATTCAACTCTATGGCGTCTTTCTGTGAATTCAAAAATCGAGGGTAACAGCCACCGAAAAATATGAAGAATCACAATCGCGACAACAAACTCGTTTAAGGTAAACCCTTTGCTATCGTCTTAATTCTCTTATGCAAATGTCACTTTCACGACTCTACCGTTGGCTAATACTTGTTCATCATATTGCCAGTAGTACTTGTCACAAATCTTTTTAATCAGTAATAGACCCAAACCAAAACCGGTTGTTTCGTGGGTCAGGTTTGTTTTTGCATCAGTGTTGATGACTTCGACCTCTAAACCAGTTTGCTTAATTATCACTTTACCTTCTATGGTGTGCTGAAACGCATTACGAATTAGGTTAGTAATGACGATTTTGCACATGCCTGATAAGTGCAAGCATTCGAAACTGTCGACGTTGACCTCAACTTCAACGGCCTTCCCATCTAATAAGTAGCGTTGTTCATTCACCACCAGCTCCGCCAATACGCCTAGGCTTGTCATCGTTTCTTTAAGCTCGGTTGAGTTTTCATGATTGAGCCATAACAAGCTTTCACATAGGTCAGACATCGCCAGGCTGTTATTTTCGATTCTCTGAATATTTTTAAGTAATCGCTCTTTTGGCATATCGCTGGCGATCATTTTTTTCATTAACTCAGAATTGGAACGAATTACTGCAATTGGCGTCCGTAACTCGTGGCTCGCATAACGTATGAACTCTTGCTCTTTCTTCACACTTCTTTGAACTGCAGATAAAGACGAATTGATCACTCGGGCCATCATGTTCAATTCAGAAAACTTAAAGTCAGGTATGTTGGAACGATCATCTTTTTCACGAATATTCATCGCCCATGTTTTTAGTTCTTCGACTGGTTTTGTGATTTTGCGAAGAATAAAGAACACACCGATTAAAAACAGGGTTAACAATACCGCGACAAACAACACGATATAATTGAGTTGCGGTAACAAATTTATGTTAAGTGTATCGGTGAAATCATCGAATGCGTTTTTGTTGATTTTGACTGCGACAAATTTGGTTTGAGCATCCACTTCGCTTTTTATCAACAAATAGATGAAGCGGTTGGCGTTTCTCCCTGCGCGATACTCAGTCTCTGTCGCTTTAAATAACTTCCCTACCGCGAGATCCTTTTCAACAAACTTGAGTTGAAATGCCAAAGGTAAGTCATCCCAATTGGCGGTAATGATAAATGGCGGGTTAATGATGGGTTTGCCTACTTGCGGCTCTTCCGTTTCCGCTTTCACCAGCATGACACCTTTGGTCATAAGATCGATACCAGTATAGAGGTTATAGGTGCTATAAGAGCCCGCAACAACGGCAAGGATTAACCCTAACACCGCAGATACGGTGATTACGTACACTCTAAGGCTGTCTTTGATCTTCACTGATGAGTTTCCTATTGATGCCGTGACTTGGACTTGAGCACATAGCCAAAGTTAGGAAGCGTATGAATAAGCTTGATGTTTTGTCCCTTATCCACCGCCTGACGCAGCTTAAACATGTGAACTTTCAAGCTGTTACTTTCTGGTGACGCATCGCCCCAGACCAATCGCATTATCTTACTTCGACTTACTGGTGAAGGACTAGCGCTCATCATCACTTTCAAAATATTGTAGCAAGTCGGTGATAAATTGAGAGAATCTTCCCCTCGAAAGACCTCCCTACTGCTGATATCGAGTACCAAGTCACCCACAACGAGCCGCTCTGGCGCGCCACTTCTACGTTTTAACAACACCTGTACACGAGCGAGCAGTTCTTCAAGGGCAAAAGGCTTGACCATGTAGTCATCAGCACCAACCTGAAAGCCTGCTAATTTATCGCTCAGATCGCTTCTCGCGCTCAGAATCAAAATAGGTAAGTCAATACCATCTAAACGCAACTCTTCACAGACTTTTAAACCTGACAATTGGGGTAAGTTAACGTCCAGAATGACCAGATCATAGTCATCTGAACGAGCTAACTTTAACGCCATCATACCATTGGATGCATGGTCACAATGAATCCCATTCATCTCTAAGTATTCCATGATGGTCTTTGCTAATTCAATATTGTCGTCGACCAACAAAAGGTGCTTGTGCATTACATCCATTTACCTACATTCCATCACTAACAATCTTCGGTCTCTAACGTTGTCATGCTTTTCCCAGTGCGGCTTGCCGTCGCTGGCACGTAATGAATGCGGCAACGAAACGAGGTTAAGTCGTCCCAATCACCATAAAACTGGGGAAAAATCCAAAATCCGCCATCGTAATCAGTTTCAAAATTCAGCGTATCTTCACCATGATAATCTTGATTAAGAGGTGAGACATCGGCATCAACCAACTCATTAAATTGTTCGTATGCTTGGCGCTGGAAGACATCAAACCAAGGATAGTTGTCTTCATTGGTTAAACGAATTTGTTGCCCATTTAGCACCAAACAACGCATTTGCTTGTGGTAATCACAAGGTTGGATATTAGCCGAAGGAAGTTGTGATTTGGCAGATGCCAACGCAAATGCAGACTCGATCGCCCCTTGAGTAGCCTTTAGAGTGGCAACTCTCGCCTCTGATTGTATTCCCAAGAATTTAGGCGCAGCAATAACGGCCAAGATACCTAAAATAACGATGACAACGACCAGTTCGATCAGAGTAAAACCTTTATTCTTCATAAAATCTCCAAACCGTTGAGACATCCTTGTCTATAGATTTAAATAACGTAGTCAACGCTGCGCTGACGTTTAATATGACGTTTGGCTGTGTACATGTTTCTGTCGGCAATTTCGATGGCAGTATTGACATCGTGGTTGTTCACTTTTGATAGGCCGTACGCAAAGGACAAGTCGTACCCTTTTTCTGAAAAGTAACGCGTCATTTTCACGTTTAACGAATTGAGTCTGTTTTCGATATCGTCGTAAGTAGAGGTATCAAAAATGATTACAAACTCATCACCGCCATAACGAATCAC
This sequence comes from Vibrio jasicida CAIM 1864 = LMG 25398, assembly GCF_000400365.1. Taxonomy (GTDB): domain Bacteria; phylum Pseudomonadota; class Gammaproteobacteria; order Enterobacterales; family Vibrionaceae; genus Vibrio; species Vibrio jasicida. The sequence goes on from NZ_BAOG01000039.1 coordinate 166,340, forward strand.
CACGTCTTTATCTCGAAGTGATGATTTCAATAAACACGCAAAATCGACAAGGCAGCTGTCTCCGACTCTATGACCAAACGCGTCGTTAATGGCTTTAAAGCCATTCATATCCAAAAAGGCAACGATCCGGTTTTCATACGCTCCTAAGTGGTACTTCAAAAACGAGCGGGTATAACACTTGGTTAGCTCATCTTTACTCACATCCACCAAACCAACGTTTGAGGGGCAAACGGTCGCAATGATGAATTTCTTGCCGTTGTAGACCATTTTTTCGCGAATCGTGTCGTACTCAATACCCTCGAAAAACTCTTTGTCTTTGTGGAACATAAGATGTTCGTCTTGCAGCAAGTTCCTATCTTTCTCTAAGCACAAACGGTAGCTTTCGTTTTCGTGAATGATCTCTTGCGGTTTCACACCAACAATACTGGTTCCGACCAACTCTCGGTGTGCCGCGTTATCAAAAATCACCACACCTTGCTCGTTTCTCATGATGACCAGCTTTTCAGCTGAATCGAGCATCGACACAACGCCATTCGCAATAATCGATGTATTATTGAAATAGATGTCTCTTAGGTTGCTCAGAGTCGTATTTACGTCTTCGTTGTGCACAACGCCCAAGATGTCATGGTCTTCAATAAAGCGATTCACTTCTTCGCTCTGTACATCTTCAATATTGTTTTCAATCAGAAAGTTATAAAGCTTGTAATCTAAATCCAAGCTCATTCGTAGCAGTGCTTCTACAGGTGCATCTTGCTCAAGGTTGGAAAAGCAATCTAGCTCAACAATCTCCTCTAACGGCATTGCTGGATAGAAATAGAAACCTTGAATCGTTGGCTTTTCGGCAAACAATTCGATCAGTTCTTTTTGACGCTTGTTCTCAACACCTTCAAAAACAACTTTGTGTGTACATAGCGTTTTGATCTTTGAGTACAAAAACGACAGATGCTTAAATTTGCTGTAGTTTTTCTCAATGTCATGAACCAACGAACGGTCAAATTTGACTTCATCCGCGCCGATAGTGAGCGCCAAATCCGCTCTCGCGAAATCTTTACCGAAATCATCAATAGACAGCTTGATGCCGTTGTCTTTTAGCAGCGCAACATGATTAAGAAATTCGTCGTTGAGCTCAACACCTTGATGCTCAACCAACTCTAAAGAAACGTTCTTTCCTTTTAGCTGCTTGATCGCACTGAAGACAAAGTAATCATTCAAAACACTGGTTGGGTAGATGTTGATGGATACCGGAATTTGAATGTCAAACTTCGCGATGTCTTCCAAACAACGCTTCATCACTGATAGATCAAGCGCCATGTTGTCTTTCACTTCGGCGAAAAATTCAGGCAGTGTTTTTTCAACGTCGACTGGTCGTAGCAAAGCTTCAAGACCAACGATCACGCCATCTTTTAGTTTTGGTTGGTACAACAAGTTGAAATCTGACATTAAGAGACCTTTATAAGTGTTTTTATTGAGTTGGTATTCACGTAGTTCGCTGACCAACACGTTTAATGACACTCGCCTCTACTTCCTGTTAATCATTAACAAGGTTAAATTCCATCTCAAAGCCAACGCTTTAAGAGGCATAGTGTGTGATATGAGTCATATCTTAAATTTCTCATGGTTAACGCTAAGTTAACGCCCGAACTTGTTTTGATGATTTGTTTTTATCGTCACCATAACGGTATGTTTTAAGCGACTTTTAAGGGAACTTTTTAAGGGAATACGCACAGCTTTTGAGCACAAAAAAAGCCACTTTAAAAAGTGGCTCTAAGAATCATTTTGTTAGCCCACTACACTCTACAGGGTCTTTGACGACCACGGTTGCGGCTGCACTAGTCGCACCGGCTTGTGTGTATTTGATACAAGTTTTGTCATAACCCGCAATGCCGAAGTAGATTGAATCGCCACCAGGGATTTCTTTGTGTGCCCAGTCTTCTCTCAAGCCTTGCACCACAATAGATAGGTCATTCAAGGTTGCTTTTGGGTACCCGTAAGCGATAGCCAAATCAAGCGTACCTGTACCATCAGTATCCAAGTTAGCCTCTTCTGCGCGTTCGACACCCATCAACGCCGCTTTGCCGTAAACAATGCCCATCGCACCGTTCATCGCCCCTCTAAACCCAGCAATTGCCGCGTTTCTTGCATCATCTTGCAAATTCAAGAATCGAGGCGCTGCTGTCACAGATAAAATACCTAAGATGACAATGACCACGACCAATTCAATTAAGGTAAAACCTTTCGCCTTCATTTTTTATTTCCCAACTACAAACGAGAGAAAAATCACGATGACAAGAGGCAGAAGCCCTGACTCTCCATCGGCTGACGGAGAATATACGACGGGGAAAGTTAACGCAGGGTTAACTCAAAACGGGCAGAAAAAATAAAGTTTAGGCAATCGATTAGCGCGGACAAAACTGATGCGTGTTAATGCGTGTAAGAGGAAGATCTTAGCAACATCACAAAGCAAAAGTTACGATTTAGACACTATTGCCACCGTAAAACAATTACGCTCCACTTGATGTGATACAGAAAACGCATCCGTCATTTGGGCAATGAGCATCAAGCCTCGTCCTGAAGGCATCCAACTCTGTTCATCAAATAGATTTGGCGCCTCTATTTGCTTTGAGGTGTAGCTTTGGAAGGTTTCATCAGTAATGCGATTACCATAATCAAATACACGCACTTCTATGTTGTGCTGCTTGCCTTGTATTAGTTCGCATTCTAACTCGACCGTTTTTCCGGTTTGTTCTTGATAGGCATGGATGAAAGCATTGTTCATCAACTCAACCACACACAACTCTAGGGTTTGCATGGCATGAGAAGAAACCGAATGTTGTTGAAGGAACTCAACCAATTCGAGACTCGCTTGGCGTGAAACTTCTAAAGACGCTTGATAGGATTTCTGGAATACCGCACTCGGCGAATTGACGGCTTGCGACTGCCTAGAACCCAACCATTGCACTTTCAACACGCTCACATCATCGTCGAGTTCCGGTTTTCCTTGCCAGTTTTGCACTTGCTCCAAAACGGCATTGGTTTGTGCCTTTTCTGGCATCGCTTGACTCCCTTCAATGTTGGATAGCAGTCGGTCAATGCCGTAAAGCTCCTCACCTTGCTTGGCCTCTGTTAGGCCATCGGAGAAAAACCAAAGGGCGTCATTAGGCTTAAGTTGGATACTTCCACCTTGGTACATCATCGGCTCTAATGCCCCAACAATGAAGTTGTTGTCGCCAACAAGTTCCAAGCGGTTTTGTTCCGTCTGTTGCCAAACGAATTTAGGGTGTCCTGCAGTGCAATAATTCAGCTCACCGGTTTCGGTGTTCAACACGGCGTATTCGATAGTGAAGTAAAGCTTGCTGTTTTGCGCTTGTTGGTAGCGCCGATTAAGCCTTTCAATCACAGCGGCAGGCTCACTGATGCGGTATTCATTGTCGCTCCAGTCTAACGTTATGGACTCCGATTGGTGACGTTGTGACAAAGTTTGCTGGACTGAAAATGCCATCAGTGCTGAAGAAATACCATGGCCCGATACATCAAATACGTAGAAAGCAACATGTTGCTCATCAAGCTCGACATAACCAAACATGTCGCCACCGATCTTGGAACAAGGCACATAAGTAAAGCTGAATTTTGCCGTGTGAATTTGTTCTTCCACTGGTAATAACTGAGTCATCAAATCACTCGCAGCGTCGAGATCTTGTTGAATAGTTTGATAGGCTAAATCGAGCTCTTGGTTTTTTGTCGTGAGCGTATTGTGCAGTTCTAAGGTACGAAAACCCGCTCGGATGCGCGCTTGTAGTTCCTCTACAGATGTCTTCTTGTCGACAAAGTCATCGGCGCCTGCATCCATGCCTTTGATGATGGATTCTTGATCGTTACGGGAAGAGAGAAGCACAAAGAAGATATAACGAGAAAACGCCGACGATTTAAGCTCACGGCAAAGCTCAATACCACTGATGCCCGGCATCATCAAATCACTGAGGACAAACTGAATGTCAGTTCGGTGAGTCAGCACTTCTAACGCAGACTCACCATCTTCAACGGCAATGACCTCGTACCCTTGCTTTTGCAATGCGCTGGTCATATAGAGCAACACCGTTTTACTGTCATCGACCAACAAAATTGATTTCATAATGCTCCCTGCTTATGACGCAGTGCCTAACGAAGGATGGCGTTAGTGGACTGTTCGTCTCTAAATCGAGTGTAATCTTCTGATAATAGTTGGTGTTGGTAACGGGTATAAGACAACGCCTCATTCGAGACAACGATTTGGTTTTCTTTTTCCACCAGTTGCCCGCGCAGCAATTCAATTTGTTGATGTTGTTGAGTGTGGTTTTGATACATCGCAACTAATCCACACACAGACGCTACGAGCAGCGTACACAACACGCCATTGATGGTTTTACTTCGAACACGCATAACCTCTCCTTGTCGCTTGGTGTCCTTCATTACTTGGTGAAGTCCAATAATGATTGGGACGTCTACAAACTAAGAACTCAAGGTTCCAAAACGCCGTGAGAGCCAATTGATGTTGTTTCATTAATTGAGTTAATTATAGGAGAAAGGCAGAAAAAGAAGAGAAAACCCGATAAAATTGAAGATCTTTGCGCTTAAAACGACAAAAAGCAGCAAGTCTACAAAAGCCTTGCTGCTCAGAAAAATCACGCTAGAAGTTAACCTTGAAACGCTTCACGCACCGACACTTGTTCAAACCAACGAGCAATATTTGGGTAGGTTTCGAACACTTCAATACTCAAACCATTTACGGCAAAACCAACAAAAATGTAGCCGGTAATGTCTACGATGGTGAAGTTGTCCGTGGCGATATGCTCGCTTTCTGATAGGCGCTTGTCGAGAATTGGTAGGAATTCTAATACGCGAGATTTCGACTCGTCACCCCACGCAGCCACACAGTTTTCACGATCTTGGTAAATTGCTGTGATATTGCGAAACGCCTGAAAAGCCGTGTACAAACCTTGGAATTCGACAACGCGATGCCACATTTCCACCTGAGCACGTTCGAGCTGGTTAGCACCAAACAGCGCCAGATCATTTTCAAACGCTTCATCTAGGTAGCGACAAATTGCCACGCTTTCACAGATCGTCGTGCCATCATCCAGTTCCAGCAGAGGCACTTTGCCGTTCACGCTTTTCGATTTAAACGGTTCAGATAGGTTATCACCCTCACGAACGTTCAGCGCAATTCGCTCAACCTCGCCACCGATTTCCTTTAGAAAAATGCTAACTCGCTTACAACTTGGAGTCATTGCGGTTTCATAGAGCTTCATTTCACATCCTTTTATCTTTTTCTAACCGATTGGTTAGGATATACTGTAGCCAGTTTATAAACGATCAGTCAAGAACTTCACTATCAAAAATTTTCAAACAGCTGTGGGTCTGTTTGCTGAGCGAGATTTTTGATGCCGTTTGTGAGTTCACATGAATTTGGGGGCTGATACCCAAGAATAGATGGGTATTCATCATATTGGTTCAGTTCGAACGCTAGAGGTTCTCTGTACCATCCCTCCAAAGCAATTTAATTACCCGATAAGCAGACCCAGGCAGGTAATTTATGGCAAGAAAAGCCAACTTCGACCGAGATGAAAAGCTTCTCGTGGCTATGGATGTGTTTTGGCGCAAGGGCTTTGCGAACACGTCTATCTCGGATCTCACAGACGAGTTGAACATCAACCGCTTCAGTCTTTACAACACCTATGGTGACAAGCAACAGCTCTACTACGAAGCGCTCGATACCTACTTGAAAAAGGTCTCGCTACCATCACTGAATGATTTGGAAAAAGACGACGCGTCTTTACCTGAGTTGGAATCGTTCCTTAAATCTTTTGCTGAGCTGCAGCGCAAACGCAACTGTGGGTGTTTTATCCAAAATGCGTTGATTGAGCACGCTGGGGAAGACGATGATGTACTGCGCAAAGGGCATTTTTTGTTTGACCATCTTATCGACATCATTGCGGATGCGCTGACCAATGCACAAAAAGAAACCTTAGTGCCGAAAACGCTGAAACCAGAAGAGCTTGCTCGTTTTGTTCTCAACAACATGCAAGGCATGCGCGTACTTGGCAAAGCCAAACGTTATGCCGACTTGGATACGGCGCTTTCCTGCTTGCTGGTTTTGATTAGGAAGTGACATGTCGATTGAAGTGATAGCGGTACGTCTTACCAAAGGCATGGACTTAAAGCTCAGCCTTGCGAAATTGGTCGAGCAGCATGGTATCAAAGCTGGCTCGATTGCCTCATGCGTTGGCTGTGTCTCTGACCTCAACCTTCGTTTGGCAAGTGCAGAGAGTACGTTAACCAAGCAAGAGCCATTTGAAATCGTCTCTGTGATGGGAACCCTAACGCCTGAACATCAACACGTTCATATCTCGGTGTCTGATCGTGAAGGACGAGTCTGGGGCGGGCATTTAATGGAAGGCACGGTTATTGATACCACCGCAGAATTGATCATCCATTCTTACTCAGAACTTGAGTTTACCAGAACGATGGACGACTCGACTGGCTATACCGAGCTGAAAGTGAATCCTTCCAAATAGTAAAAAGCTCCAGAGCCATACTGTGCTGTCTCTGGAGCTTTATTCGCTTGTCTCTTACGCTAAGAATTTACTCATATCGAGCAAGCTAATTTCGAGGATCATTCTTCGGCTAAATAACAAACCTGATTATCGTCGATCGTTACTTGCCACGTTTTTAGACAGAGCGCTTCGTCTTCCAGACATTGCCCACTCTTTAAACTGAAGTGCTGTTTATACAGTGGTGATGCAACACACATCTCACCATCAATATCACCGACAATCCCTCGACTCATCACATAAGCCTTACCTATTGGGTCCCAATCTTGAACGGCGTAAACACCGCTATCTGGAATGTAGAATAACGCAACGTGCTCGCCTTCAATCAATACAGTAGCACCGATAAACGGCATTAAGTCATCAAGCTGACACAATTTAACTTTGGTTAAAGCTGCCATTTACACCTCCTGTTTCAAGGGAATACGCTGACCGCGCACACGTTGGTACGGCAAGACTTTACTGCCCGACGTGCTGTTCAAGAAAGGACGGAAGCGTTGCAGTTTTTGAGGATTATCCAGCGTACTCTTCCACTCACATTGATAGGTATCTACGACTCGCGCCATTTGTTCATCCAAAGAATCACATAAATTCAGAGAGTCATCCAAAATCACTTGTTTAAGGTAATCTAGGCCCCCTTCCATGTTCTCCATCCACACCGACGTGCGCTGCAAGCGATCAGCGCTGCTGACGTAGAACATCAAAACTCGGTCAATCATGGTGATCAACTCTGACTTAGATAAGTCAGATGCAAACAAATCAGCGTGTCGTGGTCTCATGCCGCCATTACCGCAAACGTATAGATTCCAGCCGTTTTCGGTGGCGATCACCCCAATGTCTTTACTTTGCGCTTCTGCACACTCGCGAGTACAGCCCGATACGGCAAACTTAAGCTTATGGGGCGCTCGCAATCCTTTGTAGCGGTTCTCTAACTCAATGGCTAATCCAACTGAATCATCAACACCATAACGACACCAAGTAGAACCCACGCACGATTTCACGGTGCGCACCGATTTACCGTAGGCGTGCCCTGTTTCAAAACCGGCATCAATTAAGGTTTGCCAGATTTCAGGAAGCTGTTCTAACTGCGCGCCAAATAAATCCACCCGCTGACCGCCAGTGATCTTGGTGTACAGATCGTATTGCTGAGCAACTTCGCCTAGCACGATGAGTTTGTCTGGTGTGATTTCGCCGCCCGGAACACGAGGTACAATCGAGTAAGAGCCATCTTTTTGCAGGTTCGCCATAAAGGCATCGTTGGAATCTTGCAGAGATTGATGCTGTCGCTCCATAATGTGTTCATTCCACAAAGAAGCAAATACAGATGCCGCTGTCGGCTTACAGATATCACACCCATGCCCTTTGCCATGCAGTGCAATTAAGGTGTCGAAGTCTTTGATTTGTTCCACTTGGCAAATATGGAACATCTCTTGTCGACTGAGCTCAAAGTGCTCACAAAGGTGGTTGTTAACCTCTACCCCCATAGCTGCCAATTGAGTATCCAATACCGACTTCACCATATTGCTACAGCCACCACATCCAGTACCGGCTTTGGTATTGGCTTTAAGGTCCGTCAGGTTGGTAGTGCCAGCTTGAATCTCGGCAACTAAGTCGCCTTTTGTGACGTTGTGACAAGAACAGATAATGGCGTTGTCTGGCATCTCTCCATCCAGCATTCCAGTATCAAATAGCAGGTTCGCCGCGTGGTCTGGCAAGACTGTTTTGTTCAAATAACACTGTAAGAGCGCATCGTAATCGCTGTTATCACCGACGAGAATCGCACCAAGTAATTGGGTGCCGCTCGCATCAACCACCAGCTTTTTGTAGATGCCTGCAACCGCATCTTGCAATACCATTTCTTGTGCGCCTTCGGTCTGCATTTGTGCATCGCCGATAGACGCCACATCCACCCCAAGCAGCTTGAGCTTGGTACTCATGTCTGCGCCTTTAAAACCTTCGCTTGGCATACCAGTCAAGACATCGGCAGTGGTTCTCGCCATGGTGTAACCGGGTGCGACTAAACCAAAGATCTTCTGCTCCCAAAGAGCACATTCGCCAATCGCGTAAATATTCTCATCGCTGGTTTGGCATTGGTTGTTAATCACAATACCGCCTCGCTCGCCGACTTCTAGCTCAGCCATTTTTGCCAGCTCATCTTGAGGACGAATGCCTGCGGAAAAGACAATCACATCCACTTCGAGAGGATCTTTGTCTTTAAACACCATACGATGCTTAGCCGTTTCACCATCGCAGATTCGTTCCGTACCCGTTGAGGTGTGAACGGTTAGCCCTAGCGCTTCAATCTTCTCTTTTAGCACTAAGCCAGCACCATCGTCTAACTGCACGGGCATCAGGCGAGGAGCAAATTCAATGACGTGAGTTTCTAACCCCAATAGTTTGAGTGCATTTGCCGCTTCTAAACCCAATAAGCCGCCGCCAATCACTGCGCCTGTTCTTGCGCCTTCACATGCCTTTTTGATTTGTGAAAGATCATCAAGCGTGCGGTAGACAAACACGTTGTTGCGGTCTTTACCTTCAATTGGCGGCACAAATGGGTACGAACCAGTCGCGAGCACAAGTTGGTCGTAACCCAGCACATCTTCACCATCAAGCAGAAGGCGCTTTTGTTCTCTGTCGATGCCTGTTACTTGGCTGCCAAGTACGAGTTGGATGCCATGCATGTCGTACCATTCTTGGTTACTCAGCATCAAATCATCATGAGACTTACCCGCAAACAAAGAGGACAACTGTACACGGTCATACGCAATAAAACGCTCTGCACCAATCACGGTAATTCGGTGCTCCATATGCGCGCTTTTCTGCACTAATTGCTCGACGAGATGCTGCCCGACCATACCGTTGCCTACCACAACGATGTGGCTCAATGCGTTCTTTACTGGGATCGTTAAAGGACTGTTCATCGCTGCCTCCTTATGCCGTTTGCGCTGCGGTTTTGGGTTTCTCTTCTTTCGAAGCAGGAATCTCGACTTTGGATTGCTTCTCATAAAGGAACTTCAACACCGCTTGTCGACACTTCTGATACTGCGCATCATCCGCCAGTGCGACACGCTCACGAGGGCGAGGTAGGTTCACTTCTAACACTTCACCAATGGTTGCTGCCGGTCCGTTGGTCATCATCACGATTTTGTCAGATAGCAGCACCGCTTCATCCACGTCATGGGTAATCATGATGACGGTATTGTTTAGCTCGGCTTGAATCTTCATCAGTGCATCCTGCAAATGCGCACGAGTTAACGCATCCAACGCGCCAAATGGTTCATCCATCAGCAAAACCTTTGGTTGAAGTGCCAGTGCTCTCGCAATGCCGACTCGCTGCTTCATACCACCAGAGATTTCATCCGGCTTTTTGTGCGCGGCATGCTGCATTTGAATCAACTCCAAGTAGTGATTCACTTGTTCCTGAATCCACGCTTTGCCCTTTTTGCCGGCAATTTGTTTTACAGCTAGCTCAACGTTTTGATACACGGTTAACCAAGGCAATAATGAATGGTTTTGGAACACCACTGCGCGGTCTGGTCCCGGTCCAGCTACTTCTCGTCCATCGACGATCACGCCGCCGTCTGTTGGCATGTGCAGCCCTGCGACTAAGTTCAATACCGTTGATTTACCGCAGCCAGAGTGGCCAATCAGCGATACAAACTCACCTTTATTGATTTGTAAATCAACGTTCTTAAGCGCGATGAACTCGCCATCTGGCGTTGGGAATCGCATCCCTAAACGCGTTAGATCTAATAATGCTTTTTCCATGATCGTTTCCCTTATCTCAACGCTTGTTGTTTATTCCAAGACAGCCACTTTTGAAGTTGCAGCATGCCTCTATCGAGCATCAAGCCGATAAAACCAATGGTGATGACTGCCACCATGATGCGCCCCAATGATGCCGAGCTGCCGTTCTGGAATTCATCCCAAACGAACTTGCCTAACCCCGGGTTCTGAGCGAGCATTTCTGCCGCAATCAACACCATCCAAGCGATACCTAAAGAGAGACGTAAACCGGTGAAGATCATTGGAATGGCAGAAGGTAAAACGATAGTGCGAATGTGCTGCCACCACGAAAGTTGAAGCACTTTACTCACGTTGATTAAGTCTTTATCAACGCTCGTTACACCCACAGCGGTATTAATCAGCGTCGGCCATAAGCTACACAGCGCCACAGTGATCAAAGAGTTAATGAACGACTTAGCAAACATCGGGTCATCACTCACATAAGTGGCACTCACCACCATAGTGACGATAGGCAGCCAAGCCAAAGGTGATACGGGCTTGAGCAATTGAATGATTGGGTTGAACGCTTGATACAGCCCTTGATTAAGACCAAGCACGATGCCAAGTGGAATCGCAATAACCGTCGCCAGCAAAAAGCCTGCAGTCACAGTTACTAAGCTGGTTATGATTTGGTCGAAGAACGTCGGTTTACCAGTGTAAGGACGAATCTTTACTTCGGCGTCTGGATTCTTGGCTAACTTCGCGGCATTGCGTTTTTCCTGACGCTCGATAAACGCTTGTTCTTTTTCTCGCTCTTGCCAATGGTCATCGACAAGGTTGCTGAACTGCTGAAAAGTTTGCACCGGTCCCGGTAGCGTACCTAATGAGGTTTGCACTTCTCTCGCTGCTAAGTGCCACATTGCCAAAAAGATCAGCAAGCCAATCACGGGCAAAAGCACCAACCGACTTCGGTTCACTACCTGCTTAGCAGGAAAAAGGGAAATGACATTACTAGACATACTCACTCCTAAGAAATTTACATCCTTGTTATTGCGGGCAGACTCACCTGCCCGCTGTATTTTTTGTAGGACTGCTAACCCTAAACTTTGTCTGTTCCTTTAAGCCCGATAGAGAACTTCTCTAGATATTTATTTGGCTCGCGACCGTCATAAACGATGTTGTCGATAAAGTGTGTTTGTGGCGCACGAAAACCATCTTCAGCACTGAAATCTGGGAAGTCTTTTTTGCTCAACACACCATCTTCAATCAGTGCTTGAGCCGCTTGTTGGTAGATATCTGGACGGTAAACCTCTTTCGCCACATCCATGTACCAATCATCGGATTTCTCGCTTGAGATTTGCCCCCAGCGGCGCATTTGGGTCAGATACCAAATCGCATCGCTGTAATACGGATAAGTGGCGTTATGACGGAAGAACACGTTGAAATCTGGCACGTCTCGTTTGTCGCCTTTCTCGTATTCAAATGTGCCGGTCATTGAGTTGGCGATAACTTCGGCATCGGCTCCAACGTACTCGCTTTTTGATAACATCTTCACTGCTTCTTGGCGGTTGGCGTTGTCATTTTCATCCAACCAATGTGCCGCTCGAATCAAGGCTTTCACTACGCGAATGTGTGTGTTTGGATACTTCTCAGCCCAAGCTTTAGAAACACCAAACACTTTCTCTGGGTTGTTCTTCCAGATCTCGTAATCGGTCACGACTGGCGTACCAATGCCTTTGAAGACGGCTTGTTGGTTCCATGGTTCGCCTACGCAGTACCCTTTGATCGTGCCCGCTTCCATTGTGGCTGGCATTTGTGGTGGCGGTGTAACACTCAATAGAACGTCAGCATCCAACTGGCCACTGTTATCGCCTGATTCTGGCGCATAAAAACCTGGATGGATCCCACCCGCTGCTAACCAGTATCGCAACTCATAGTTGTGCGTCGATACAGGGAACACCATGCCCATATTGAAAGGTTTGCCTTTATCCAGATAGCTGTCGACCACAGGCTTCAGTGCATCCGCTTTGATTGGGTGAACAGGTTTGCCATCTGGTTGTTTTGGAATGTATTGCTTCATCTGCTCCCAAGTATCATTGGAAACCGTGATTGCGTTGCCGTTCAAATCCATACTGAACGCGGTAATCACTTCTGCTTTTGTACCGACACCAATCGTCGCGCCCAATGGCTGACCAGCAAGCATGTGCGCGCCAGCAAGCTCACCATCGATGACTCGGTCTAATAGCACCTTCCAGTTTGCTTGCGCTTCTAAAGTGACGTACAAGCCTTCGTCTTCAAAAAAGCCTTTCTCATAAGCAACCGCCAGCGGTGCCATATCGGTTAACTTAATAAAACCAAACTTCAGGTCTTCAATTTCTGGCTCACCCAACTCTGCCTTTACGCTGACCGTGGTGAATACCGATAACGAAATTGCTGACACTTTCAGCATCGAACTCCATTTCATTGGTTTGCTCCCATAAAAAAAGCGCCACTACTCCGAAGAGCAGTAGCGCCGTTGCTAAGTCTACAATTACCGCCGTTGATAATTGAGATAAGCGATTCAACAATAAACCCATACCTAGTAATCCAATTACTGTGCCAACTTATTTTTCACAGTAAATACAATGAATTAGTTTATTATACCGTTTCTTATTCCCTGCTATTGCTTGCTGATAGTGCAACACGCACCACGTTAGAAATCGCACTCTAACCCCAAAGTGGTAGAGCAACTAATCCAACACTTCCAAAGTTGTTATCAAATTCTTGGCAACTTGTGCGAGCGTTTGGCTCGATTGCATGGCTGAATTTCTTAGCGCTTTATACGCCTGTTCTTCATCAACGCTGTGCATCTTCATCAGCAGACCTTTCGCTTTTTCCACCAGCTTGCGCTCTTCAATCTTATTGGTCAGTAATTCAATTTCCGATTGCATACTTTCGAATTTCGCTCTCACTAATGTCGCATGTTCAATCCAAGGTTGAAGTGCAAACTCACTATCGTGCGGCATAAGAACATAGTCCATTTTTTCTGATAACCGATTGATATCATTGGATGATAATTGCTTTAAGACGATAAGAAGTGGTGCCGATTTTCTGCGGCAGAAATCGACGATCAAACGCAGTTCCGCGGTTGGTTGCTGCCATCCAACCACAACGCTTGCCGACGGTTCTCGTTGCATTAACGTTTCTAGTTGTGCCAATTGGCAACCGATGATGTTGTCGTAATCTTTGCTCAATAAGCTCGATAATCGAGCCTGCTCTTGGAGGCTATCACAGCATACTATGATGGGTGTTTTTGACGTTGATTGAGTCATGCACATTCCTTGTTTATATCTCACTCACTAAGAGAGACATAACAAGGAATGTGCCAACTAAAGTAGACGCGTTTTAACTAGAGGCAAGATGTTCTTTGAAGAAGCCGAGTGTGCGCTCCCAAGCGAGTGCTGCTTCTTCCGGTGCGTAGCGTGCTGTTGAGTCGTTATGGAAGCCGTGGTTGACGTTCTCATACATTAACGCTTGATACTGTGCGTCGGTTGCGATCAATTGCTGCTCATAAGCAGGCCATGTGTCGTTAACACGCTTATCGAGCCCTGCAAAGTGAAGCATCAACGGTCCTTTGACTTGCTTTTGGATCTCTTGTGCAGCTGGTGTTCCATAAAAAGGCACACCTGCATCGAGCTCTTCAGGCATTACCGCTGCAAGCATATTGACAATGTATCCACCGAAGCAGAATCCAACCGCGCCCAATTTACCGTTACCACCCTCGTATTGTTTGAGGAAGTTAGCCGCTGCAATAAAGTCTTGTTCGATCTTGGCTCTGTCCATCTCTTTCTGCATGGCGCGCCCCTCATCGTCGTTCCCCGGATAGCCGCCGAGTGGATAAAGTGCGTCTGGAGCGAAAGCAATAAAACCATCTTTTGCAAGTCGTCTTGCGACGTCTTTGATATAAGGGTTCAGACCTCGATTTTCATGAATAACCAACACGGTCGGCGATTTTAAGGTCTTCTTCTGTGGCATCACCAAATAACCACGCCCTTCTCCATGCCCATTTGGAGATGGAAAGGTTTCGTAAGTTGCTTTGATGTCAGGATCGTTAAATGAAACTTGTTCTGCGAGTGCGTAATTCGGGGTTAACGCGTCGACCAGTGCTGTCATGCTAAAGCCAAGCACAGCAAGGCCACCCAGCCTATTTAGAAACTCACGGCGCGTGATTTTTCCGTGGGCGTATTCGTCGTACCAATCGAAGGCTTCTTGCGGGATCGGATGGGAAGCCTTTTCACTAGGAGTGGTATGCTTTAGAACCATTATCCATGTCCTCTGTGTCTTACCATATGGGATTTTCTCATTCTCAAAAGCGCAGGGAGAAACGAACGCGATTGAGGCTAAAACTTTGGTTTCACCATTCTGATACGGAGCAAGGTGGTGAAACACATCATTGGCGAGCTAGGATCTTTTACCTTCTTCAAACAATAGATAATGGATTCAGATTCAACAACTTTGCGTCGTTGGTTTTACATTAATTGACAGTAGTGCGTTATTGCTGGGCGCAATAGGCTTGCCAGTAAGAGAAGGCACGTTCGAATGCTATTTCTCTGTCGTGCATTTGTGCAAACAAGACCACTGTCATGGTGGCAAGAACCGTATTTGCCATTTGGTTCATGTCATCTTCTGACGTCCCAAATGGGCAGTTCGCAGGCATTGGCACCTCAGATAGCATTTGCTCCGTCCAGTAATGCGATGTCACACCACTTGTTTGGCTTAACCATACGGTTTGGCTTACTTTCGGGTTGTATTCTGACTCACCCGATTGTCCTTTGAATGACACAACGGCATGAGCGGTTTGACCAATCTCGAATTCGACTTCAGCATGAAGTTGTTGGAACCCAGGATGGAAGCTACCACGAATACCAACCGTCGCCTGCCCCGGATTCAATGCTCGAACCACGGTATTAATCGGCGTTCTAAGCCCATAACAATTCTTCCAACCGATCATGGTTTCTGCTTGGGGTGCAAACGAACTCAGCGGCAGATACACAATGTTTTGTGTTTCTAACACACGCTTTGCTTCTTCTGCTGATTCCGCTTTGTTGATAGAAAACTTATCGAGGTAATCTTCGGCATGCAAACGACCAGATTGACGGTCGTGATAGCCGTGCATCAGCACTTTATGACCATTATCGGCGAGGATCTTCGCTGCCAACAGGTGCCAAGGCTGCCCTGCCGCTTCACGTTTGCCTGCATAACATGGCCAGTCAATGTCTGCACCAATAGCTGGCATGCGGGATTGGAATGCTTTCACAAAGCCAGCGATTTCTTGTTGAGTTTCGTTCTGTACACGGATCAGCATCAATAGCATTGCCATCTGATCGTCGTCGCACTCACCGTTTAGGTATTCATCCATAACTCGAAACGCTTGGTCAAAGTTCAGTGGTTTTCTACCACGTTCGCCACGACCGACTGTTCTAATACATTCCAAAATGCTGCTCATATTCCCTCGTATTCCGTCACTGACTGTACGGTTTCTATTAGTTGTTCGCGCAGTTTGACAACTTCTCCCATCACAATCAATGCTGGGCTCACGCCTTTAAGTGTAATCGATAAATCATTGAGCTGATTGAGTTGTGTAACATGCACTTGTTGTTGAGGGCTGCAACCATGAGTGATGATCGCGACTGGAAAATCTTCTCTCAAACCAGAGCCTATTAAACCCGTTTGTATTTGCGATGACTTTTCTAACCCCATATAGAAGACTAACGTTTGTCCGCTTTGCATCAGTTGGCTCCACGCTTCAAATGCGCCTGTTACCACTTGCCCCGTCACAAAGGTAACGCTACGAGCAACGCCACGATGAGTCAGCGGAATCAAGCTGTTTGCTGAACATCCAATCGCAGCGGTAATGCCGGGAATGACTTCGTACGCGATTGAGTGTTTGACGAGCGCTAATGCTTCTTCGCCTCCACGGCCAAATACGAAAGGATCTCCCCCTTTTAAGCGCACAACTCGCTTTCCTTGTTGAGCGAGCGACACCATCAAGTCACAAATTTCTTCCTGACCAATACTAGGTTGTCCGCATCGTTTGCCCACGTAAATCCAATCGGCTTGTGGCGGAGCCAACTCCAAAATATCTTTGTTAACCAAACGGTCGTACAGCAGAATCTCTGCCGACATAATCGCTTTCACAGCCTTTACGGTTAACAAGTCAGGATCGTGCGGCCCTGCTCCGACAATCGAGACAAAACCTTTGTGGTTCGCGTCTAGGTCTACTGAATGGTCTTCTAAAAGTTGGTTCAGTTTGCTTGCTTGGTCATGCTTAGAAAAACGAGACGAGCGTTCTTGTTTCTGACTCGCTTGTCCTTTCTTAAACCAAGACTTTTGATAAGGCGCTTCCATGTGCTTATCCTCTTTATGACTTACTTTATTTGAATAGCCAGACTTTGCTGGTTCGCTTGCTGTTTGCCCTTTTGATGCTGATGGCTGTCGACCATTTGTTTGATTTGAGAAACGCACGAGCCACAGTTAGTGCCGCATTTGAGTTTGTTTTGAAGTTGAGTCAGTGAAGTGCAGTCTTGCTTCTCCATCGCGTCATGGATTTGTTTATCAGTAACACGGAAACAACTACAAACCAGTTTGGCACTGCTTTGCGATTGAGTGATGGTAAGCAGTTGCGATAGCTCCATTGGCTTGCCAATCAAGCCGGTAAAGTTGGTGTAGTCGGTTTGAATCGGTTCATTAGACACCACTAAAACAGAACGAATGATACGAACGTCTCCAACAAGGTCGTAATCCACCGCTAGCCAACCTTGGGCAATATCTATCGTAATTCTGCGGCTCTTTTCCGTTCGACAAAAACTCTGCTTCTTTGGTCGCTTATCGTGTACAAAGCGCCAAATGCCCAAATTGCTTTCTGCTTGAAATGCGCTGTAGAGAAACTTGCCGGAATCAAACTGTGTACCGATGAACATACCGTAGGTTTTTACCGCCGCATCTTGCACTTCAACATAAGATGACTTAAACGCAGGCTGCCCGGAAATAGGGTCTTTTGCGCTGTTTACTATCGCGTTAACACTGCTTTCACCGCCATATCGACCCGCCCAGTGCATTGACATAAATAGCTCTTGAAAACCCAAACCTTCATCAATGGCAACTTTGGCATAAATACTGGTGTTTGAAGTAGGCTGAAACAGCTTAGTGAGTTGTCCTGCTTTTAAGCGGTTTTGAGTAGCAGAGAGTGTGTTCATGTACACGGTTGGTTCTAACTCAGAGGCGGCAAGGTGTGCGATATGCCCTGTGCGCGTCATGGTATGCCATTGGTCGCGTTGCCTGCCCGTATTGAGCCACCAGCTTTTTGTTCTCTCTAAACGCGTTGGAGATTCACTGGTCACGACAAAACGCGCTTTACCATCTGGGTGCGAATAGACGCCATCAGCAAAAGGACGCTCTCCTCCCCATTGTGTTGGCACCCACTCTTCGTATTCATGCTCGGTTAAGTTCGCGTATTGAGAAAGATCTAGCTTCAATGGTGAATCTGCATTCATGCCTGTCATCGCCGCATATTCCCTGAATACCGCCCGCTCTGAAGTAAACGCAAAACCATTTCGTGTCTTTTCCAATGCACACAGAGCTTGTCCGACTTGGCTTATCGCCCACCAATCTGATTTTGCTTCACCCGGAGGCGTTTGAAACTGGCGCTGCCTTGAAAGTCGACGCTCAGAGTTGGTTACCATGCCTTGCTTCTCCCCCCAGCCAGCGGCGGGCAGCAACAGGTCCGCGTAATGCGCGACATCCGAATCCGCTGTGATATCGGAAACAATCACAAACGGACAAATCTCTAGTGCACGTTTTACCAATTGGTTATCTGGTAAAGAGACAACGGGGTTGGTTGCCATGATCCACAGAACTTTAATCTCACCACGTTCTACCGCCTCAAACAGTTCAACGGCTTTTAAACCGGGCTGAGTGGCAATTTCTGGTGAATCCCAGAACGCTTGCACTTGCTTGATAGACTCTGCGTCAAAAGCACGATGAACCGCTAATTGATTTGCCAAACCACCGACTTCTCGTCCGCCCATCGCATTCGGCTGACCTGTAATAGAAAACGGCCCGCAACCTGACTTGGCAATTTTGCCTGATGCCAAATGTGCATTAATAATAGCATTGCCTTTGTCGACACCATTTTCGGCTTGGTTAACCCCTTGGCAAAACAACGTGATTGCGGTTGGGCTTTGCGCAAACCATTGGAAGAATGTCGTGAGTTTTTCTTCTGAAATGCCAATGGAAGACGTTAGATTAGTGACATCGTAACGCGAATCAGAAACTTCTTCTGCAAGCGCATCAAACCCGTCGGTATAAGAATTAATGTATTTAGAATCAACGCATTGCTGCTCAGTAAGAAACTTAAGCAGCCCATTAAAAAGTGATACATCCCCATCATTTTTAATCGGTAGATGCAAATCGGCTTGCTGTGCTGTGACCGTTTCACGCGGGTCAATAACCACCAGTTTGAGATTAGGATTGTCCTCTCTCGCTTGTTGAATACGTCGAAATAAAACAGGATGCGTCCAAGCAGTATTCGCACCGCAGATGACCAACAGCTCGGTATTATCAATGTCATCGTAATTGACGGGAACGACATCTTCGCCAAATGCTCGTACATGAGCCGCAACCGCCGAAGACATACACAAACGCGAGTTAGTATCGATGTTAGCGCTGCCAACATAGCCTTTCATGAGTTTGTTGGCGACGTAATAGTCTTCCGTCAACAACTGGCCTGACACGTACATCGCGACGGAATCCGGTCCAAACTCTGCTTTCGCTTGATGAATCTTTTCTGCAATCAGATCTGTGGCTTGTTGCCATTGCACTTCTTGCCCTTGAGGTCGCTGCTTGGTGACAAGCTTTGGATACAGCAAACGCGAAGGCATATTCAAGCTCTCTGCCAGCGCGACGCCCTTTACGCACAGTGATCCCGCATTTGCAGGATGACACGCATCCCCAACGATTCCTTTCGCATTGACCTCGACACCACATCCAACACCACAATAGGGACAAGTGGTTTTTTTGCATCCTTGCGACATTCCGCCCCCTGATTCTTTCCTTAGAATGACGAGCTACAAGCGAAAAAAAACCTCTCCCGAAACGAGAGAGGCTGCATTGCCTATAAAAGCTCAAAAAGTAATACCCTATCCGCTTAACCGCCTGCTAAGGGAAAGCGGCGCATCGAGTTAACGATGAACATAATCTAAATAGCAAACCCGATGCCAATTTTATATTGCATTACATTTCAATAACTTAACAAAATCCATTTTCACTTTATAATTGGCAATGCACTGATTAGGTGCGATTTTGAATCACAGAAGTGCAAGATTAACGGGCTAGTGCCATGACCAGTCTCGGCTCTCCATCACCGAAATAATCTTCTTCTTTTTCCAGAACCTTAAAGCCTAACGAAGTGTACAACTTGTAAGCCGGCGCATTGTTTGGATCGACAGTTAACTTAATAACAGAATCGGAACTTGCTTTTGCGATTACATTCTCCACAAGCGAACGTGCAATCCCCTTTCCTCGGTGCTGACTATCTACCGCAAGTGACAAGATCCAATGGGTGTTTTGTTCATCACTTTGTGCCATCAATACATAGCCTGTGACTTGCTCGCTTTGCTTGGAAACTACCAACCCCTGTTGCCAGCAATCAAATGCTTGTCTGAAGAAGAATCTTGGGTATGCATGATGCCCAAACAGCTTATGCTCAAGCTCGTATAGCGTAACTAAATCTTGTTTTTCTGCTGAGGTGATCTTCACAACAACTCACTCCTTCGGGACACATTAAGCAATATCTAAAGCCCCATTTCGATAAACTCCAATTATTTCAGTCAGATTCTAGTGCTTTACCAACTTTAGGCAAAGGTTGATTTTTCAAACAAAGAATCGTGTTCATGAGCACTCTTTCATATTAACGGAACGTCGTACCAGTTTTTATTTGATTGTTGGTTGTTTTTTGTAGAATAATCGCCGCTCTTATATACAAAAATAATAAAAACGATAAGGGCTAACCCGCCCACCATGAGCAACTGCACTCACCTTGCTAGGCGAATCATTATAAAAAATGAAGCATCCGCGCTTAAACGGAGACTTCCATTACGCTGTCAAAATTAGAGTTAAATAATGTCGATGTCTGGATTCGAGCAATCACCCCTGTTGCTCGATTATAAAAATAAAAAGTGGTGGCAGTTTTTAGGCATTCAAATCCTAATATTTTGCGCAATACAAGTAAGCTATAGCCTCTCCAACTTTTACGTGATAGCGCAAGATCGTGTCCACGTACTCTCTTTTACGGCCGCTTTCGTTGTAACAGTCATACTCCGATACAGTTGGCGCGTATTGCCAACAATCATTGCTGGGTTACTTTTCTACTATGGGTGCTTTTCCAAACGTCCGTGGGAAATGGCTTTGCTATTTTCTGTGTTGCTACCCGCATTGCCGCTGTTGTTTTGTCACCTCTACCGATCCGCATTAAAACGCGTTGCGGCGTATAACTTCACCTTAAAGCTCAGTTATTATGCGGTAGTAATCGGCATTCTCTATCCTATTGCAAACACTGCTCTACTCATGCTGATTAGTGCCTTTTTAAGTGACGTGACAAATCTCTCTTTTGAGTTTATCGCTTACTCTGTTTTGAGCGCCATTTTGACACAAATGGTACTAACTCCTCTGTTGAGCCTTGGTTTAAGCTATGTCCTTGATGGAGAAAATGCACCGTATATTAAGCTCGATCGTGCAATGATGGCGGCCTACTCTGATCCATTCCACTATCGCTTATGGTTGATGGTATGTGCGCTATTTTTGGTCGCTAGCATATCCACACAAAACCCGCTGACACTTAATACGCTCAGTTTGATGTTACTGTGCCTAGTAGGCATGGGGTTAGGCAAATTAGGTTTACTGCGCCCCATGTTGATTGGTGCAACAACATTGCTGGTATGCGTGGAAAACATCATCAGTCGATACAATCTTGGCTTTATATCTCGTGAACAAGTTTATGCGATGCTGCTGGTTTTGTTTGTACTGACCATGCTCACTTTTATGCTTGGTGCTCATACAATAAAGAACTATGTCACAACACGTAATGCGATTCGAAAAGAACGCATCGATAGCTTCACGGGCTTATACAATCTCGCGCAATTAAAAGAAGATGTCGCAACGCAAACTCACGCGACATTGATCTACATCGATCTTGAACCAACCTTATCTAAACTTCATGGATTAGGACACCAAGGTCGAGCACAGTTAATGAAACAACTTAGCCAATACCTCGCGTATAAGACTGACCACCTAACTCGAGCTTATCTGCCGCCATTCGCTAGCGGTTTACTTTGTTTTGCACCACGCTTGCCAAACATGGAAGCAGAGTTAAACAAACTCATTGGGCTGTTAGACCGTTTTTATTTTTACTTCGACGACAGCGCGGTAAGCCTTGTAAAACGTACCATCCAGTGTGCTTCCATCGACGGAAACCACAATCTTGATCCTTTGATCTCCAAACTGTGCGAGCAACAAGGTCGCGACACCGCATGCGTGAACTGGGTAACACACAATCAAGAAGAAAATAAGACACTTAACCAGTTGAGCTTCATTCAACAGTGCTTTCGCGAAAACGAATTTGAGCTCTATTGTCAGCCTTATCGAGCGCTATCGGATAACGCTCAAAATGCCCACTTTGAGATTTTGCTGCGCCTTAAACCTAAACAGGGAGAGCTTATGTCTCCGGCTGAGTTTTTCCCTTTAATCAATGAGTTCGGTTTAGAAAGAGAGCTAGACAAATGGGTAATCGAACACACTTTCAAAGCGCTAAAAAACCATATTAAAGATTGGGACTCGATCGGACGATGTGCCATCAATCTGACCGCCAAAGCGCTGAATTCACAGGGTTTAGCGGAAGACATTCAAACCGAAGCGGAGCTACACCAGATCCCGATGAATAAACTGTGTTTTGAAATCACTGAGTCGGATGCACTTCGTAACGAACCAATTGCAATTCAAAACTTAAACAGACTTCGGGAAGCAGGTTCCACCATCGCACTGGATGATTTTGGCACCGGTTATGCGAGCTTCGATTATTTGCGTCGCCTTCCCCTTGACGTGCTGAAGGTGGACGGCTCATTCGTGAAAAACATTGTCGACAGTGAAAATGACAGAATAATCGTCCAAGCCATCAGCCAAGTCGCCAGCAGCATGCAGTTAGTCACGGTTGCCGAGTTTGTCGAATCAGAAGATCATATCGACACACTGAAAGCGCTAAATATCCAGTTTGCTCAAGGGTTTGGGGTCGCAAGACCACTGCCGCTTTCGGAACACCTTACAATGTTATCGAACAAAGCTTAACCGCAACATCTAAAACCATAAAATCGTAATATTTCGCGATATAATTTCAATTTATAAACACCGAACTGAAACTATATATCGCTTTTTCCAATTTTACATGGTTCGATAGTTTACACCTTTGCCTCTTCACTAGCATGATTCACCATCACCTCCATGTGATAACAATCACTAAAACAGTTAACATCCGCGCGATTATTATTTTTATAAAGGCGAGTTTTAAGTGAAAGAATCTCGAGATACATTAAATTTTAGTGAATTAAACACAACAAACGCTTGGACTAAACATGATACCCATTGGGTACTAAGTCTGTTTGGTACTGCCGTGGGTGCGGGTATTTTATTCTTACCGATTAACTTAGGTATTGGCGGTTTTTGGCCACTTGTCGTCATGGCGGTACTCGCCTACCCAATGACTTATTTGGCACACCGTGGCCTAGCACGATTTGTGCTGTCATCAAAAGTGAAAAACGCAGATTTTACCGATGTGGTTGAAGAGCACTTTGGCACAAAAGCGGGACGCTCTATCTCTCTCTTGTATTTCCTTTCGATCTTCCCGATTCTACTTATCTATGGCGTAGGTATTACCAACACCGTTGACAGCTTCATGGTCAACCAAGCGGGTATGGAGCCATTACCGCGTGCCCTACTGTCCGGCGTATTGGTGTTCAGCTTAATTGCTATCATGATGGCGGGTGAAAAAGTGATGCTACGTGCGTTTGCTATCATGGTTTACCCATTGGTTGCGATTCTGGCGTTTCTTTCATTTTATCTGATGCCGAACTGGAGCATGCCAGTGATGGATGCGCCGGGAATGTCGTCCTTCGCAAGCACAATGTGGTTAGCGATTCCGGTTGTGATCTTCTCTTTCAGCCACGCGGCAGCAATTTCCACTTTTGCAAATGTTCAACGTCGTCATTATGGTGATGCGGCCGATAGTAAATCAGAGCTGATTCTGCGTCGTACAAGCGTCATGCTGATTGCGTTTGTTCTTTTGTTTGTGTTTTCTTGTGTCTTGGCGCTTTCTCCAGAGCAACTGGCAGAGGCGAAATCGCAAAACGTATCAGTACTGTCTTACTTAGCAAATGCAACAGACAATCCATTCATTGCAACGCTTGGCCCACTTGTAGCATTTGTCGCGATTACCTCCTCTTTCCTTGGTCACTTCCTTGGTGCGCGTGAAAGCTTGAATGGTTTGATCACTAAGCATTCAGATATGCCGAAACGCCGTGTTGATCACATCAGCGTTGTGGTGCTATTCGTGTCTATTTGGATTGCGGCAATCATGAACCCAAGCATTTTGGGTATGATGGAGGCGCTCTCTGGACCGGTTATCGCGATGATCTTGTTCATTATGCCGATGTTGTCGGTGTACAAAGTGAAAGCGTTAAAGCAGTATCGTGGAAAAGTATCGACGTACTTTGTCCTATTGACGGGGATTATTGCAGTAAGTGCGTTGGTTTTTAGCTTGTTGAGTTAAGAAAAGAGACGTGGCTTTTATTTTCAGGGGAATACCTTATTTTTTATTAAGGTAATTCCCTGAATTTTGCTATGGTTTTCTTATTCGGTAATAGAAAGAGACTTTCTCATTACATGAATGTGAAAACACCTACGATCATTAGTACAGACGCGATGCAAGTACGACCGATGATACCAAAGTGGGAAGGTTGAATCATTTCATTGTGCATAGGCAATCTCCTTTTTAGTGAAAACAAGCCTTTTTCTCTTGGCTTACTAACACTATGTCGAAAAAAGCATTTTTCCACAACTCATACAAAGATTAAATTTTTATTACAGTCATGTGAACTTTTAGAGATCGAACGATTTTTTAAGATTGAACTATCATCAAACGGCGTCTTTATTTTTGAATCGGTCAGCGAAAATATCCCCACCAGCCCTCCGACCCTTCTTATATAAATAACCGCAGACAGACTCTACCTTCCTCCTCTACGACAAAGCTGAACTTTTTAAACGTTAACCTTGACCATATGCCTAGTTTCATTGGCTTGGTGAAGAGAATAATAAGCAGAATAAAACCGCTAAATCTATGGCTAATCGCGATTAAGAGATGATAAACTTGTTACGTGTTTCATTATAAGAGTCAGCTTTTCTAGCAACAGTCTGATGCCTTTACCGTTAAAAACGCTGCGATTCCTTTTTCCTATTATATTTGGAGTGCTTTGCTCACTACCCAGCCTAGCCGCTGACGCGCCCAAAAAGGAAAGCTACCTAAAGCAACATCTTGCTCGCGCAGATTATCCAATGCTGGAGTTCTACTTCGACTCCATTGGTAAACCTCGTTCAATTAAATCTAGCGATCTGTCGCTGCCACCTAATGCTTCGCCAGAATCTCAAGCACTGTATTACTTTGCCCGTATCTATCTAGAACGCTATGAAGGGGTTCCTTTACCGAAACTTCCCAACCTTGTGGAGTTTGGTAAAAAGCACAAGCTGCCGTGGGTTATTGCAGAAGCCAAACTCAACCAAGCCGTAGAATTGGTAGAAGCAGACGAAGTGTGGCAAGGCGAACTTCTATTACACGAAGTCATCAACACCGCGCGTGAGATCGGTTATGACTCTTTGCAGGGCCGCGCCTATCGCTGGTTAGGTAATGCCGAAGTCCAACGCGCTCAAGTGCAAACAGGCCTAAGACACTACCGTACTGCTTACGATCTGCTTGAACACTCTGAGTTTGAAATCCAAATCGCGATGACGCTCAATAATATCGCTTCTCTTTACATGGAACTGTCCGATTGGAAGCGAGCGAAAACCTACTTAGATCAAGCGATTGATGGGTATTTAAACAGCGATAATCATTACGACAACAGCCTTTTCCTGGCGATCATGTACGCTAACATGAGCGTGGTTTATTTTGGAATGGAAGAGTACCTTGAGTCTGAACACTATTTCGAACAAGCAGCGAAACTGTCGATGGAAACCGGCTCAGTAAGAATCAAACATAATTCTGTTTCCAACCTATCTCAGCTTTTGAGTACGCTTGGTAAGATAGATGAATCATTAGAGCTAGCAGAAGCCTGCTTAGCCTTACCTAACCCTCAGAATCATAAAAGTATCAAAGCCGCTTGTTATGAGGCGTATGCCGAAGCGTACCTCGCAGACAATCAGTTTGATCAAGCAATCTTAAATGCGAAGTTGGCACTCGATAGCTTAAATGAATCGGCTAGCGCTGAAACTAAACAAAAAATGGACCTTCTTCTAGTCATGGTTCGAGCGAATCAAGAGTTGAAGAAGTTTGAAGCTGCATTTGATTACTTAGGTCAGTTACGCAGTTTGGAGCGCAACTTTTCTAGCCATGTCCATGGTGAAGAAATGATTAACATCAAGCTCGATCTTGAGGCAAAGTTAGCGCAAAAAGAGCTGACCTTACTAGAAGCAAAAAATGCGTTGCAAGCGTCTGAGCTTGAATCTCAACGCTATCGTGAAATCTTCTATTTTTGTGTCGTTGCGGCTATCGGTTTTTGGTTGTTCCGTTACATCCGCCAGATGAATAAGATCAACGAAGAGTTGGCGCAACAGAACACAACAGACCCGCTAACTAAAGTCCATAACCGCCGCTACCTTCCTAGCTGGTTGGAAAATATGGCTCGTCGCCGTCCAGATAGAAAG